>NZ_CP080332.1:2999251-4498877 GCF_019456655.1 Mycolicibacterium diernhoferi
GCTGGACCCGCCGTTACCGCCGCGCCCGCCGAACGCATTGCCTGCGTCGGTCTCGGCGGCGCCGCCCGCGCCGCCCTTGCCGCCGCGCCCGATGCCCGCGCCTCGACCACCGAGCCCGCCGTTGCCCGCCGTGGCGTTGCCGGTCTCGGCCTGGGCATTGCCACCGGTTCCGCCGCGGCCGCCGGTGCCGACGAGCGATGCGTGACCGCCGTCCCCGCCGCCGCCCGCATACCCGTCGGTGGTGCCCCGCGCGGAGCCCCCCATCCCGCCGCGGCCGGCGTTGCCGATGATGCTGTTGCCGCCGTTGCCGCCCACAGCGCCAGTTGCCAGCCCGGAGTCTGACGTCCCCGTGCCGCCCGCTCCACCCGCACCACCGTTGCCGATCAGCCCGGCGCGCCCACCGTGCCCGCCGGCCGCCCCTCGCGCGGCACGATCGGTGGCGTACGCGTCGCCACCCTTGCCGCCCGCTCCGCCTGAGCCGACAAGCTGACCGCCGTTGCCGCCGTTGCCGCCGATGCCGCCGATGTTGGAGGCGGTACCGACACCGGTGTTGATGCCTCCCGCGCCACCCTTGCCGCCGTTGCCGATCAGGCCCGCATCGCCACCATCGCCGCCCCTACCTCCCAGGTGGCCGTTGCCTCCGGCACCGCCGTTGCCGATCAGCCCAGCTTTTCCGCCGTCACCACCCGGACCGCCGTTCATCCCGTCCCCACCTCTGCCACCGATGCCGAGCAGCAGGCCACCGTCGCCGCCCTTACCGCCGGTGAGGCCGGTGCCTCCGGCACCGCCGTTGCCGATCAGCCCGGCTTTTCCGCCGGCACCGCCCTGCTGGCCGTTGATCGTGTCGCCGCCCCTGCCGCCATTGCCGATCAACCAGCCGCCGTTGCCGCCCTTCTGCCCGGGCGCACCGGTCGCGCCGTTACCGATCAACCAGCCCCCGTTCTGGCCGGGCTCAACTCCGTTGCCGATCAGCCAGCCGCCGTTGCCGATCATCGGCCGGATGTCCTCACCGACGACGAACGCGACCGCGTGGCCGCCGCCGGTGGTGGCCAGGGTGGCGGCCGGGGTCGCGAGGGTGCCGGCGCTCAGCGACCGGTCGTCCTCGGTGTCCGTGCGCAGCACGGTGCGGTCGCGGGTCGTCGCCGACGGGACCGACTCATCATCGATCTCGACCGAGGCCGTCACCCTGGCCACCACCGGCGCCGAGGGAACAGCCACCGGGGTGTAGAGCGTGTTGGGAGTGGCCACCGCAGTGAACAACGGTGCCGAGGTGGCGACGGGCAGGATTGTCGGCGCCGCCAGAGCGACGGGAACGGCGACGGCAGTGGCCGGTCCGGGCGGTGCCGGCGTGTCGATAACGGCGACACCGGTCGCAGTAAGGATTCCGGCGGCCATTACGGAAGTGAGGATCGCGCGCTTTGCCGTCGTCGAATTGGCAGGCCTCATGGCGGCATGTCCCTTCATCGGTGAGGGTGCAGAGTGGGGAAAGTGACCGAGCGTCGAGATGTTGCGTTGAAAAGTATTCATACACGCCAGTGATTAGATGTGCAGGAGTGTTGATAAAGCTCGTTGACAAGCATGAATGCGCGTCTGCGATCCCGCAGGGACGCAGTTTCCGGCGCTTGCTGAACTGTATTCCGCGTAGCCCAGGGAATGGCAACACGCTCCGTGGTGAACGATCCGGTTCGACGCCGGATTTACCCGGTGGGATCAACCTTCAGCAAAGCTGAAAAGCAATGGATTCCGTTTGCTGACGCCGCCGATTCAGGCGGCGGCAGCGCCCTTGTGTACCAGCGACAGCAATGCCGCGGCGGTGGCGAACAGTCCGGAGAAGACCCGGTTGAGCACTTTCTGCTGGCGCGGTGTGTGCAGCCAGTCGACCAGTCTCGCCGCCAGTCCGGTGTACAGACCCATCACCACCAGGTCGACCACCACCATCGTCACGCCGATGGCCAGGTACTGCGGCAACAGCGGCGCGGTGGGCACCACGAATTGCGGCAGCACGGCCAGGAAGAACACCAGCCCCTTGGGGTTGGTGGCGTTCACCAAAAATCCACGGACCAGTAGGGCCCGGCGCGTGGTGTCCGCCGGATCGCCGATCTGCTCACGAAGGTCGCGCGTCGCTGTCCGCCATTGCCGCACGGCCAGATAGATCAGGTAGCCCACGCCGAGCCACTTGATCACCGTGAACGCCACCACGGAACTGGTCACCACCGCGCCCAAGCCGATCGCGACCAGGATCAGCTGCAACATCAGGCCGATCTGCAGGCCGAGGATGCTCCAGTATCCGCGCCGCAACCCACAGTTGATGCCGGTGGCCATCGACTGCACCGCCCCGGCCCCTGGAGACACACTGATCGCGAGCGCCGCACCCAGGAACGTCAGCCACACCTGCCAGGACATGCGGTCAGTGTCGCAGAACCCGGCAAGCGAATATCAGGCGATATCGGCCACGAACACCCCGGCCTTGCGGGCCCCGATCCGGGCGATCCACGGCAGCGCCGGGTCCGAGGTGCCGGCCTCCAACACCCGCGGGTTGACCAGGTGCAGATCCTTGCGGAAGACGTGGATGTCCGCCTGGCCGGCGGCCAGCACGTTCTTCACCCAGTTGGTCTTGCCGTGGGCGAGCAGGATCGCCAACGTGTTGCCCTTGCGGTAGGACGTGACCGGGGTTTCGTAGGCCTTTCCGGAACTGCGTCCCGTGTGTTTGATCACGCTGAACCCGGGCAGTTTCCTGCTGATCGGGGTCATCACCGGGTTGATGTATTTGATCTGGAAACTCTCCAGCCAGGGCGGAAAGATCATCGGAACGCCCGCGACGTTGTTCGGGTGCTCGTTTCTGTTCGGACGGCTGGACCCTGATGGCGACGCGGACATGACGGCTCCCGAATTCGATTTGGCCTGCTCTGGGACAATGGTGGCGTGACATCCCCTCGATCCCTCATGTCCCGCATCGACCTGCGCGGCGCGGATCTGTCCGCAGCCCGGTTGCGGACAGCGCTGCCGCGCGGCGGCGTCGATGTGGACGCGGTGGTACCAAAGGTCCGTCCGATCGTCGACGATATCGCCGCGCGGGGCGCCACGGCAGCCCTTGAGTACGGCGAATCCTTCGACGGTGTCCGGCCGGAGACCGTCCGGGTCCCCGCCGAGAAGCTGCAGACCGCGCTGACCGAGCTGGACCCCGCCGTACGCGCCGCCCTCGAAGTCGCCATCGAGCGGACCCGGGTGGTGCACGCCGATCAGCGCCGCACCGACACCACCACCACGCTCGCGCCCGGCGCCACCGTCACCGAACGCTGGGTGCCCGTCGAGCGGGTCGGGCTCTACGTGCCCGGCGGCAACGCCGTCTATCCGTCCAGCGTCGTGATGAACGTGGTGCCCGCCCAGACCGCCGGCGTCGACTCGCTGGTCATCGCCAGCCCACCGCAGGCCCAGTTCGGCGGACTGCCGCACCCGACCATCCTGGCCGCGGCCGCCCTGCTCGGCGTCGAGGACGTCTGGGCCGTCGGCGGCGCCCAGGCCGTCGCGCTACTTGCCTACGGCGGCACCGACACCGACGGCACCGAGTTGCCCCCGGTCGACATGATCACCGGTCCGGGCAACATCTACGTCACCGCCGCCAAGCGCATCTGCCGCTCCCAGGTCGGCATCGACGCCGAGGCGGGCCCCACCGAGATCGCGATCCTGGCCGACCACAGCGCCGATCCGCGGCACATCGCCGCCGACCTGATCAGCCAGGCCGAGCACGACGAGATGGCCGCCAGCGTGCTGGTCACCGACAGTGTCGCCCTTGCCGATGCCTCCGATCTCGAGGTGCAGGCGCAGTTGGAGACCACCAAGCACCACGAGCGGGTGACCGCCGCGCTGACCGGTAAGCAGTCCGCCATCGTCCTGGTCGACGACATCGACGCCGGCCTGCGCGTGGTGAACGCCTACGCCGCCGAACATCTGGAGGTACAGACCGAGGACTCCGCGGCCGTCGCCGCCCGGGTCCGCTCGGCCGGCGCGATCTTCGTGGGCGCCTGGTCACCGGTCAGCCTCGGCGACTACTGCGCCGGCTCCAACCATGTGCTGCCCACCGCAGGGTGCGCGCGGCACTCCAGCGGCCTGTCCGTGCAGACCTTCCTGCGCGGCATCCATGTCGTGGAGTACGACGAGGCCGCGCTCAAAGATGTCTCCGGGCACGTGATCACGCTGTCGAAGGCAGAGGATCTCCCTGCCCACGGTGAAGCGGTACGCCGGAGATTCGAAAGGTAGCAATGGCGAAGATCACCCTGGCAGACCTGCCGCTGCGGGAGAACCTGCGCGGCAAGTCCCCGTACGGGGCGCCCCAACTGGCGGTGCCGGTGCGGCTGAACACCAACGAGAACCCGCACCCGCCGACCGCGGCGCTCATCGAGGATGTGGCGGCGTCGGTGCGCGACGCGGCGGGCGAGTTGCACCGCTATCCCGACCGGGACGCGGTGGCCCTGCGTACCGATCTGGCCGCCTATCTGACCGGCCAGACCGGCGTCGAGGTGACCGTCGAGAACGTGTGGGCCGCAAACGGGTCCAACGAGATCCTGCAGCAGTTGCTGCAGGCGTTCGGTGGGCCGGGGCGCAGCGCCATCGGTTTCGTGCCGTCGTATTCGATGCACCCGATCATCTCCGACGGCACCCAGACCGAATGGCTGGAAGCCGCCCGCAGCGAGGACTTCTCGCTGGACGTGGACGCCGCGGTCGCCGCCGTCACCGCCAAGACACCCGATGTGGTTTTCCTGGCCAGCCCGAACAACCCGTCCGGCCAGAGCATTTCGCTGCAGGATCTACGCCGGGTGCTCGACGCGGCCACCGGCATGGTGATCGTGGACGAGGCCTACGGCGAGTTCTCGTCGCAGCCCAGCGCGGTGACGCTGATCGGCGAGTATCCGGCCAAGCTCATCGTCACCCGCACCATGAGCAAGGCGTTCGCGTTCGCCGGCGGCCGACTCGGCTACCTGGTCGCCGATCCGGCCGTGATCGACGCGCTGCTACTGGTCCGGTTGCCCTATCACCTGTCCTCGCTGACCCAGGCCGCCGCCCGGGCCGCGTTGCGGCACGCCGACGACACACTGGGCAGCGTCGCGACGCTGATCGCCGAACGCGAACGCATCACCGCGGCGCTGACCGAGATGGGTTTCCGGGTGATCCCCAGCGATGCGAACTTCGTGCTCTTCGGCGGATTCGCCGACGCTCCCGCGGTCTGGCAGAGCTACCTCGACGCCGGGGTACTGGTCCGTGACGTCGGCATCCCCGGATTCCTGCGCACCACCGTCGGGCTGGCCGACGAGAACGATGTACTGCTCGACGTGAGCGCCAAGATCGCCGCGTCGGGCGTCCTCGGCGGCAGCGAAGCCTCGAAACAACAAGCCCCACAAGGAGCCTCGTCATGACGCGTCGCGCAAGAGTCGAACGCAAGACCCGCGAATCCGACATCGTCGTGGAGATCGACCTCGACGGCACCGGTCAGGTCGACATCGACACCGGGGTCCCGTTCTTCGATCACATGCTGACCGCCCTGGGCAGCCACGCCAGTTTCGATCTCACCGTGCACGCCAAGGGCGATGTCGACATCGAGGGCCATCACACCGTCGAGGACACCGCGATCGTGCTCGGCCAGGCGCTCGGCGAGGCGCTGGGGGACAAGAAGGGCATCCGCCGGTTCGGGGACGCCTTCATCCCGATGGACGAGACGCTCGCGCACGCCGCCGTGGACGTGTCGGGCCGGCCGTACTTCGTGCACACCGGTGAACCGGACTACATGGTGGAGTTCACCATCCAGGGATCGTCGGTGCCCTACCACACCGTGATCAACCGGCACGTCTTCGAGTCGCTGGCGTTCAATGCGCGGATCTCCCTGCACGTGCGGACCCTGTACGGGCGCGATCCGCACCACATCACCGAGGCCGAGTACAAGGCGGTCGCCCGCGCGCTGCGCCAAGCGGTCGAACCCGACCCGCGGGTGTCCGGCGTGCCGTCCACCAAGGGCGTTCTGTGAGTTCCAAGGTCGTCGTCCTGGATTACGGGTCCGGCAATCTGCGCTCGGCGCAACGCGCCGTGGAACGGGTGGGCGCCGAGGTCACCGTCACCGCCGACGCCGCGGAGGCCTTCGAGGCCGACGGTCTGGTGGTGCCCGGGGTCGGCGCCTACCAGGCGTGTATGGCGGGCCTGCGCGACATCGATGGCGAGCAGATCATCGCCAAGCGACTCGCGGCGGGCCGCCCGGTACTCGGTGTCTGTGTGGGTATGCAGATCATGTTCAGCCGCGGTGTGGAGTTCGGCGTCGAGACCGACGGCTGCGGTCAGTGGCCCGGCGCGGTGACCCGACTCGACGCGCCGGTGATCCCGCACATGGGCTGGAACGTCGTCGACGCGCCGAAGGACAGCACGCTGTTCCGCGGCCTCGACGCCGATACCCGGTTCTACTTCGTGCACTCCTACGCGGCCCAGACCTGGCAGGGCGACCCGGACGCGCTGCTGACCTGGGCCACCCACGAGGTGCCGTTTCTGGCCGCAGTGGAGAACGGGCCGCTGTCGGCCACTCAATTCCATCCCGAGAAGAGCGGCGACGCGGGCGCGACGCTGCTGCGCAATTGGGTCGAGAGCCTCGGCTGACGAGGCAAGTAAGGTAATCGCACGTGTCTCTGATTCTTCTTCCCGCAGTCGATGTCGTCGAGGGCCGCGCCGTGCGCCTGGTTCAGGGTGTGGCAGGCAGTGAAACCGAGTACGGCTCGGCACTGGATGCGGCCCTGGGCTGGCAGCGCGACGGCGCCGAATGGATCCATCTGGTCGACCTGGATGCGGCGTTCGGCCGTGGCTCCAACCGCGAACTGCTCGCCGAGGTGGTCGGGCAGCTCGACGTCGCGGTGGAACTGTCCGGCGGTATCCGCGACGACGAGTCGCTGCGGGCCGCGCTGGCCACCGGCTGCCGGAGGGTGAACCTCGGAACCGCGGCGCTGGAGAACCCGCAGTGGTGTGCCGCGGCGATCGCCGAGCACGGCGACAAGGTGGCCGTCGGCCTGGACGTGAAGCTGGAGAACGGGGACTACCGCCTGCGTGGACGCGGCTGGGAGACCGACGGTGGCGACCTGTGGCCGGTGCTCGATCGGCTTGTCGGCGAAGGCTGTTCACGCTTCGTGGTCACCGATGTGAGCAAGGACGGCACGCTCAACGGCCCGAACCTGGAACTGCTCGGCGCGGTCACCGATCGCACCGACGCCCCGGTGATCGCCTCCGGCGGGGTGTCCAGCCTGGACGACCTGCGCGCCATCGCCACGCTGACCGAGCGCGGCGTCGAGGGAGCGATCGTCGGTAAGGCGCTCTACGCCGGGCGTTTCACGCTGCCCGAGGCGCTCAGCGCGGTCGCCGGCTGATGATCGAGCCCGGGAAGCTCGCGGCGCTGCTGGCGACCGCCGCAGATGTCCTCGACGACGCGTCGGGTCCCTTCGTCGCCGGGCACCGGGCCGACTCCGCAGTCCGCAAGCAGGGCAACGACTTCGCCACCGAAGTGGACCTCGCCATCGAACGTCAGGTGGTGGCCGCGCTCACCGAGCGGACCGGTATCGGTGTGCACGGTGAGGAATTCGGGGGTGCCCCCATCGATTCCGAACTGGTCTGGGTGCTCGACCCGATCGACGGCACCTTCAACTATGCGGCCGGCTCGCCGATGGCGGCGATCCTGCTCGGGCTGCTGGCCGACGGTAAGCCGGTCGGCGGGCTGACCTGGCTGCCGTTCACCGGTAACCGCTACATCGCGGCCGTCGGCGGCCCGGTGCGCGACAACGGGACCGAGTTGCCGGCGCTCAAGCACACCACCACGCTCGCGGATTCGATCATCGGAATCCAGACGTTCAACATCGACTCGCGCGGACGCTTCCCGGGCCGCTACCGGGCCGAGGTGCTGGCCAATCTGAGCCGGGTGTCCTCCCGCATCCGCATGCACGGTGCCACCGGTGTCGACCTGGCGTATGTCGCGGCCGG
The DNA here is from genome assembly GCF_019456655.1 of Mycolicibacterium diernhoferi. NCBI lineage: Bacteria > Bacillati > Actinomycetota > Actinomycetes > Mycobacteriales > Mycobacteriaceae > Mycobacterium > Mycolicibacterium diernhoferi. Next base: position 3,007,250 of record NZ_CP080332.1, read on the forward strand.
GATCCTCGGTGGCGCGATCAGTTTCGGCCACCACATCTGGGATCACGCCGCGGGCGTGACGCTGGTGCGCGCCGCCGGTGGCATCGTCACCGACCTGTCCGGTGCCGACTGGACCCCGGAATCGAAATCGGCGCTGGCGGCCGCTCCCGGCATCCACGAGCAGATACTCGAATTGGTGGCCGCCGCCGGTTCCCCGGAGGATTACTGACATGGGTGTAGCGGTTCGGGTCATCCCGTGCCTGGACGTCGATGACGGCCGGGTGGTCAAGGGTGTCAACTTCGAGAATCTCAGGGACGCCGGCGACCCTGTCGAACTGGCGGCCGCCTATGACGCCGCGGGCGCCGACGAGTTGACCTTCCTGGATGTCACCGCCTCGTCGTCGGGTCGCAGCACCATGCTCGACGTGGTGCGCCGCACCGCCGAGCAGGTGTTCATCCCGTTGACGGTCGGCGGCGGGGTGCGTTCGGTCGCCGATGTGGACGTCCTGTTGCGGGCCGGCGCCGACAAGGTCTCGGTCAACACCGCGGCGATCGCCCGTCCGGAACTGCTCGCCGAGCTGTCGCGTCAGTTCGGCTCGCAGTGCATCGTGTTGAGTGTGGATGCCCGCACGGTGCCCGAGGGATCCGCCCCGACCCCGTCGGGCTGGGAGGTCACCACCCACGGCGGGCGCCGCGGCACCGGCATCGACGCGGTCGAATGGGCCCGCCGCGGAGCCGAACTCGGGGTGGGGGAGATCCTGCTGAACTCGATGGACGCCGACGGCACCAAGGCCGGTTTCGACCTACCGATGCTGCACGCGGTGCGCGAGGCGGTGACGGTGCCGGTGATCGCCAGCGGCGGCGCGGGCGCGGTGGGCGACTTCGCCCCCGCGGTGAAGGCCGGAGCCGATGCGGTGCTCGCCGCCAGCGTGTTCCACTTCGGTGAGCTCACGATCGGTGAGGTGAAGGCCGCCATGGCTGCCGAGGGGATCGAGGTCCGATGAGCGCAGCGAAGAGGGCGAATCCAGGTGAGGTCCGATGAGCGCAGCGAAGAGGGCGAATCCAGGTGAGGTCCGATGAGCGCAGCGAAGAGGGCGAATCCAGGTGAGGTCCGATGAGCCTCGATCCCGCGATCGCTTCGCGCCTCAAGCGCAACGAGGCCGGCCTGTTCACCGCGGTGGTACAGGAACACGGCACCGGTGACGTGCTGATGGTCGCCTGGATGGACGACGACGCGCTGGCCCGCACCCTGGAAACCCGTGAGGCGACCTACTTCTCGCGGTCCCGGGGTGAACAGTGGATCAAGGGCGCCACCTCCGGGCACACCCAGCACGTGCATTCGGTGCGCCTGGACTGCGACGGCGACTGTGTGCTGCTGGTGGTCGATCAGGTCGGCGGGGCCTGCCACACCGGCGATCACACCTGCTTCGACGCCGATCTGCTGCTGCCGGCCGACGACTGAGCACGTACCCGTTCCTCGTCGCTTCGCTCGCCCCGGCGATGCGGTGCCGGGACTTGTCGGTACCGTCGGCCACAATGACCTGGTGAAGAACGACGACCGGGCGCCCGACACCGCCGCGGCCCGCAAGGCGCGCGGCGCGTTCTTCACCCCACCGCAGATCACCCGGTACCTGGCCGACTGGGCGATCCGCAGCAGTGCGGACGCGGTCCTCGAGCCGTCCGCCGGCGATGCCGCCTTCCTGGTCGCGGCCACCGAACGGCTGCGCGAACTCGGGGCCGAGGCGCCCGCCCTCGACGGGGTGGAGATCCACCCGGCCAGCGCCGCCACGGCGCGGCGCCGGGTCGCCCAGGCCGGCGGCAAGGCCCGGATCCGCACCGCGGACTTCTTCGACATCACCCCCGAACCCGGCTACACCGCGGTGCTGGGCAACCCGCCCTACATCCGCTACCAGGAATTCCGCGGTAAGCAGCGGGCGCAGTCCCGGCGGGCGGCGCTGCACGCCGGGGTCACCCTGTCCGCGCTGGCCTCCAGCTGGGCGGCCTTCACCGTGCACGCCGCGCTGTTCCTGCGCCCCGGCGGCCGGATGGCGCTGGTGCTGCCGGCCGAGCTGCTCAGCGTCAACTACGCCGCGGCGGTACGCAAATTCCTGTTCGACCGGTTCGCCAGCGTCGAATTGGTGATGTTCGACGAGCAGGTGTTCCCCGGGGCCGAGGCCGATGTGGTGCTGCTGCTGGCCGACGGATTCGGCGCCGGGCCGTCCGGGCATGCCGTCATCCACCGTGCCCGCAACGCCGAGTCGCTGACTTCCGAACTGGTGCAACGTCATTGGTCGCCGGTCGATCCCTCGGACAAATGGGTGAGCGGGCTGATCGGCAGCCGCGCGGTCGACGAGTTGCAGACCCTGCATGACGGCGGCCGGTTCAGCACCCTGGAGCACTGGGGTGACACCACCTTGGGCATGGTGACCGGCAACAACGGCTTCTTCGCGTTGTCCCCGGCCCGGGTGTCCGAACTCGGGTTGCGCTCCGCGGATCTGCTGACGCTGTCCCCACCCGGCAGCGGGCACCTTCGCGGGCTGACCCTGTCGCCGGGGCAGTTGGCGAGCCTCGGCGCCGACGGGAAGTCGGTGCACCTGTTCCGGCCCACCGGGCGACTGTCGGCGGCCGCGCAGCGCTACGTCGAGGCGGGCCACGCCGCCGGGGTGCATCTGGCCTACAAATGCCGGGTCCGCACCCCCTGGTATCTGGTGCCATTGGTCGCACCGGCCGACCTGCTGCTCACCTGTATGAACGCCGACACGCCACGGCTGGTCACCAACCGGGCCGGGGCGCATCACCTGAACTCGGTGCACGGGGTGTACCTGCGCTCGGAGTTCGCCACCCTGGGCCGGGACCTGTTGCCGTTGGCCGCACTGAACTCGGTGACCCTGCTGCACGCCGAGATGGTCGGCCGCGCCTACGGCGGCGGGGTGCTCAAGATCGAACCGCGCGAAGCGGATCGCTGGCTGGTGCCCAGCCCGGAACTGATCGCCGAACGGGCGGACGAACTGCGGGCCGTGCGGCGCACCGTGGCCGCGCTGCTGGGCAAGGGCCGGTTGCTGGATGCGGTCGACGCCGTCGACGACGCACTGGCCCTGAACGCCGATCTGGAATCGGTTCAGGCGGCGCGTCATTCACTGGCCTCCAGAAGGGCGGTAAGGTCTCGGCGTGCCCGCTGAGCCCTCGACGAAAGCCACCGCGTGGGCCATCTTCGACCGGATCGTCGCCGACGCCGCGCCCGGCGGGATTCATACCAACCCCTGGGTGAAGATCGGCGACACCCCGACCTTCCAGCCCGACTTCCGGGTGCTGCGCAAGCTGCTGGGGGTGCCGCTGTACCTGGACGCACCCTCGACCACCGGTGTACCGGCGCTGGCCCTGGACGTGTGGATGTCCTACGAACTGCGCCGGGCGGGATTCGACGCCGATGCGGTGTGGCCGCGCCCCACCGATCCGCGGATCATGCCCAGCGCCATCGCCGCCCTGCTCGAGGCGCTCCCGCAGAAGGAGCGCCTGCTCATCGAGCAGCGGTTGCGCCGGTCGATGAAGGGGGTCGCCGGTTCCAGCGCCAGCGTGCTCGGCAAGCACTACATGAAGCAGGTCGACGTGGTCATGTCGGACTGGGACACCGGGCCCGAATTGCTGATCAGCACCAAACGGATGGACTCCAGCTTCGGCAAGAACGCCGCCAACCGGGTCGAGGAAAGCTACGGCGACGCCAAGAATCTGCGACTGAGGCATCCGATGGCCGCGCTCGGCTTCGTCTACGGGCTGCGCTCGACGATCCTGTCCTCGGAGCCCGACAAGGCCGAGTGGCTGATCGACCTGCTCGGCAAGCTCGGCACCGAGGACGACGCCTACCACGCCGTGGCACTGGTGATGATCGACTATGACGCCGACCTCACCGAGGCCGCCGGCGAGGAAGTCGACAGCGTCGAAAAGGCGGAACCCGACACACTTTTCGAGATCGTCGATGTCGCCACCGCCGCAGTCGACGCGGCGCTGGCCGCCCTGCCGGACATCGCCATCCGGCATGACGTGGTGCCGCCGCAGCTACAGCCGGCCCGATTCCTGGAGATCATGGTCAACCGGGTCATCGAGACCACACCGGTCACCCGGCACCGCGAGGCCCGGCGCCGGCGCAACAGCGCACCCGAGGGTTAGATCACCCGCGAGCTGGCTTTTGCCCGGGCGCTCCACCGACCGTCGGAGAACCCCACCGTCACCGGGTGCCGGAACGCCTCGGTGACGTTCTCGGTGGTCACCGTCGTGCGCGCGTCACCGGCGGCCACCGTGCGGCCCTCACCGATCAGCAGCGCATGCGTGGTGCTGGTGGGCAGTTCCTCCAGGTGGTGCGTCACCAGGACCGACGCCATCTCCGGATGCGTAACATCCAGCGTGTCAATGGTTTCCAGCAACTGCTCGCGGGCGGCCACGTCCAGTCCGGTGCTGGGCTCGTCGAGCAGCAGCAGCTTGGGCTCGGCGATCAGCGCCCGGGCGATCAACGCCCGGCCCCGCTCGCCGTGCGACAGCGTCGGCCACACCGCGTCCGCGCGCGCCGAGAGCCCGACGGTGTCGACCAACTCGTCGGCCCGGCGGCGCTGTTCGGGGCTGGGCGTCCAGTGCGCCGCGGTGTCGACGGTGGCGGTGAACCCGGTCAGCACCACCTCCCGGACCGTCAGCGGGTACTGCAACCGGTGCCGGGGATTGACGTGCCCGATGGAACGGCGCAGCACCGTCAGGTCGGTGCGCCCCATCTGCGCGCCCAGGATGCGCACCGTGCCGCTGCTGGGAAACGTCACGGCCGCACAGAACCCCAGCAGGGTGCTCTTTCCGGCACCGTTGGGTCCGAGCAGCGCCCAATGCTCCCCGGCCTGCACCGTCAGTGAGATGCCGTCGATGATCTGCTTGCCGTCGCGACGGAAGGTGACGTCGCAGATCTCCAGTACCGGTGTCACCGGGCGCGGGCCCGCAGCACCTCGAGCGCCTTGTCGGCATGGGTGTCCATGCTGAACTCGCTGGAGATCACCTCGAGCACGGTGCGGTCGGTGTCGATCACGAACGTCGTCCGCTTCACCGGCATGAACTTCCCGAGCAGTCCGCGCTTGACCCCGAACGCGGTGGCCACGGCGCCGTCGGCATCCGAGAGCAGCGGGTAGTCGAAGCCCTGCTGGTCGGCGAACTTGGCCTGCTTGTCCACCGCGTCGGTGCTGATCCCCACCCGGGATGCGCCCACGGCGGCGAACTCGGCGGCCAGATCGCGGAAGTGACAGGCCTCCTTGGTGCAGCCGGGCGTCATGGCCGCGGGATAGAAGAACAGCACCACCGGACCGTCGGCGAGCAACGCGGTCAGGCTGCGGCGGGTGCCGGTCTGATCGGGCAGTTCGAACTCGGCAGCCCGGTCACCGGTCTTGATGAGCGTCACGGCTGCATACGCTACGCCGAGCGACTGACGGCCGTCTGGGAAGATTGACCCCGTGCAACCACCTTCGCCGTCCGCCACGCTGGCCGTCACCACGACTCGTGAGGTCTTTCGGGAGCTCGCCGCCGGGCATCGGGTGGTCCCGGTGACCCGTAAGGTGCTCGCCGACAGCGAGACACCGCTGTCGGCGTACCGCAAGCTGGCCGCCAACCGCCCCGGCACCTTTCTGCTGGAGTCCGCGGAGAACGGCCGGTCCTGGTCGCGGTGGTCGTTCATCGGGGCCGGCGCGCCGTCGGCGCTGACCGTCCGCGACGGCCAAGCGGTGTGGCTGGGCAGCACCCCCCAGGACGCGCCGTCCGGCGGTGACCCGCTCGGCGCGCTGCGCAGCACCCTGGATCTGCTGGCCACCGCCGCGCTGCCCGGACTTCCGCCGCTGTCCTCGGGGCTGGTCGGGTTCTTCGCCTACGACATGGTGCGCCGGCTGGAGCGTCTTCCCGAACTCGCCGTCGACGACCTGGGCCTGCCGGACATGCTGTTGCTGCTGGCCACCGATATCGCCGCCGTGGACCATCACGAGGGCACCATCACCCTGATCGCGAACGCGGTGAACTGGAACGGCACCGACGAGCGGGTGGACGAGGCCTACGACGACGCGGTGGCCCGGCTCGACGTGATGACCGCCGCGCTCAGCGAGGCGCTACCGTCGGCGGTGGCCACCTTCAGCCGTCCGCAGCCGCAGTTCCGGGCGCAACGCACCGTCGAGGAATACAGCGCGATCGTGGACAAGCTGGTCGGCGACATCGAAGCCGGTGAGGCGTTCCAGGTGGTGCCGTCGCAGCGCTTCGAGGTGAGCACGTCGGCCGACCCGCTGGACGTCTACCGGATGCTGCGGGCCACCAACCCGAGCCCGTACATGTATCTGCTCAACGTCCCGGACGGCGACGGCGGACTCGACTTCTCCGTCGTCGGTTCCAGTCCCGAGGCATTGGTCACGGTGAAGGACGGCAAGGCCACCACCCATCCGATCGCGGGGACCCGTTGGCGCGGGGACACCGAGGAGGAGGACCTGCTCCTGGAGAAGGAGCTGCTGGCCGACGAGAAGGAACGCGCCGAGCATCTGATGCTCGTCGACCTCGGCCGCAACGATCTCGGCCGGGTCTGCGAGCCGGGCACCGTGCGGGTGGAGGACTACAGCCACATCGAGCGCTACAGCCACGTCATGCACCTGGTCTCCACGGTGACCGGCCACCTGGCCGGCGACAAGACCGCGCTGGACGCCGTCACGGCCTGCTTCCCGGCCGGCACGCTGTCCGGGGCGCCCAAGGTCCGCGCCATGGAACTCATCGAAGAGGTCGAACTGACCCGGCGCGGCCTCTACGGCGGCGTGCTGGGCTACCTGGACTTCGCGGGCAACGCCGACTTCGCCATCGCCATCCGGACGGCGCTGCTGCGCGACGGCACCGCCTACGTCCAGGCCGGCGGGGGAGTCGTGGCCGATTCCAAGGGGCCCTACGAGTACAACGAGTCCGCCAACAAGGCCAAGGCCGTGCTGAGCGCGATCGCGGCCGCCGAGACGCTCACCCAACCGCAGTCCCCGACGCCATGATCAGGATCGCGCAGGCCCTCCTGGTTGTCGGTGCACTGGCGCTGTGGCTGGCCTCGCGCCTGCCGTGGGTGGAGGTCAGCACGTTCGACGGCCTCGGGCAGCCCAAGACCTCGACGCTGTCTGGTGCGGAGTGGTCCACGGCGCTGGTCCCGCTCGCGCTGGTGCTGCTGGCCGCCGCGGTCGCCGCGCTGGCGGTACGCGGCGCGCTGCTGCGGGCGGTGGCCGTCCTGGTGGCGGTGACCGGGGCCGGGATCGCCTATCTGGGCATCAGCCAGTGGGTGTTGCACGATGTGGCGGTCCGCGGCGCGAACCTCGCCGAGGTGCCGGTCTCGGCGCTGGTGGGCTCCCAACGCTTCTACTGGGGCGCCGGCATCGCGGTGGTGGCGGCGGTGATTGCGCTGGTCGCGGCCGGTTTACTGATGCGCGCGGCGGCGACGGCGCGGCCCGGCGCCACCCGCTACGCCAACCCGGCGGCCCGCCGTGACGCGGTGCGGTCCGAGACGGCCGACGGCGCGAGCGCCGATGACATGACCGAGCGGATGATGTGGGATGCGCTGGACGAAGGCAGCGATCCCACCAGTGAGCCGGGCCCGCCGGAACCGGGCACCGATCCGGACAAGAAGGGTCGGTGACGGATGGTGTGGCGCAGCCGACTAACCTCATGACATCAAGCGGGGTCGATGTGGACCCTTCCGGGGGGAACCCGGCCGACGGTAAAGGACGATGGCCAATGAGTTCGGCAACCGTGCTCGACTCCATCATCGAGGGAGTCCGCGCCGACGTTGCCACCCGTGAAGCTGCCGTGAGCTTCGCCGATATCAAGCAGCGGGCCAAGGATGCACGGCCACCACTTGACGTGTTGGCCGCACTCCGAGCGCCCGGCATCGTTGTGATCGCCGAAGTCAAGCGTGCCAGCCCGTCACGAGGTGAGCTGGCGTCGATTGCAGATCCGGCAGAGCTGGCGCGCGCCTACGAGGACGGCGGCGCGCGCGTCATCAGCGTGCTGACCGAGGAACGCCGTTTCCACGGCTCGCTCGACGACCTGGACAATGTGCGTGCCGCGGTGTCGATCCCGGTGCTGCGCAAGGATTTCATCGTCGGGCCGTACCAGATCCACGAGGCCCGTGCGCACGGTGCGGACATGCTGCTGCTGATCGTGGCGGCGCTGGAGCAGAAGGCCCTGGAGTCGATGCTCGACCGCACCGAATCCCTCGGGATGACTGCACTGGTGGAGGTGCACACCGAGGAGGAGGCCGACCGGGCGCTGCAGGCCGGGGCCACCGTCATCGGCGTGAACGCCCGTGACCTCAAGACCCTCGAGGTGGACCGCGACTGCTTTGCGCGGATCGCACCGGGGCTGCCGTCGAACGTGATCCGGGTCGCCGAGTCCGGCGTCCGGGGCACCGCCGATCTGCTCGCCTACGCCGGCGCCGGCGCCGATGCGGTGCTCGTCGGGGAGGGCCTGGTCACCAGCGGTGACCCGCGCAGCGCCGTGTCCGATCTGGTCACCGCCGGGGCCCACCCGTCGTGCCCGAAACCCGCCCGCTGATCCTCACCGATGAGCTCGCACGAAAAGAACCTGTAGAAATGGGCGATATCGCCGGCCCCGAGCTGCCGCAGACCAGCGCCGCACTCGCCGAACCCACCAGCCACGACCCGGACACCAAGGGGCATTTCGGGCCCTACGGCGGACGGTTGGTCCCCGAGGCCCTGATGGCGGTCATCGAGGAGGTCACCGCGGCCTACGAGAAGGCTCGCAGCGATCAGACCTTCCTCGACGAACTGGATCGATTGCAGCGCCACTACAGCGGGCGCCCGTCCCCGCTGTACGAAGCGGAGCGCCTGTCCGCCCACGTCGGTGGTGCGCGGATCTTCCTGAAGCGAGAAGACCTCAACCACACCGGCTCCCACAAGATCAACAACGTGCTGGGGCAGGCGCTGCTGGCCCGGCAGATGGGCAAGACCCGGGTCATCGCCGAGACCGGCGCCGGCCAGCACGGGGTGGCCACCGCGACCGCGTGCGCGCTGCTCGGGCTGGAGTGCGTCATCTACATGGGGGCCGTGGACACCGCACGCCAAGCGCTCAACGTGGCCCGGATGCGGTTGCTCGGCGCCACGGTGGTCTCCGTGGAGTCCGGATCGAAGACCCTCAAGGACGCCATCAACGAGACGTTCCGTGACTGGGTGGCCAACGCCGACAACACCTTCTACTGCTTCGGGACAGCGGCCGGACCGCATCCCTTCCCGCTGATGGTTCGCGATTTCCAGCGCATCATCGGCCTGGAGACCCGGGTGCAGATCCGCGAGCAGGCCGGCCGGCTGCCGGACGCCGTGGTCGCATGCGTCGGCGGCGGATCCAACGCGATCGGCATCTTCCACGCCTTCATCGATGACCCCGCGGTCCGGCTGGTCGGGTTCGAGGCGGCCGGCGACGGCGTCGAGACCGGACGGCACGCCGCGACGTTCACCGGCGGGTCGCCGGGGGCGTTCCAGGGGTCGTTCTCCTACCTGCTGCAGGACGAGGACGGCCAGACGCTCGAATCCCATTCCATCTCAGCCGGTCTGGACTACCCGGGCGTCGGCCCCGAGCACGCGCTGCTCAAGGACGCCGGACGCGCCGAGTACCGGCCGATCACCGACACCGAAGCGATGGACGCGTTCCTGCTGCTGTGCCGCACCGAAGGCATCATCCCGGCCATCGAGTCGGCGCACGCGGTGGCCGGGGGTGTGAAGCTGGCCGCCGAACTCGGCGCCGGGGCGATCATCGTGGTCAACCTGTCCGGCCGCGGCGACAAGGACGTGGAGACCGCTGGAAAGTGGTTCGGAATCATGGAGGACGCGTGAGCGGGGCCAGCGGACCGAGTCGCCTCTCGGCGGTCTTCGACAGCTGCCGGGCCGAGGGCCGCTCGGCACTCATCGGTTATCTGCCGACCGGTTATCCCGATGTCGAGACCTCGATCTCGGCGATGACGGCGATGGTCGAGTCCGGCGCCGACATCATCGAGGTGGGCATCGCCTACTCCGATCCCGGAATGGACGGCCCCACCATCGCCCGCGCCACCGAGGCGGCGCTGGCCGGCGGCGTGCGCGTGCATGACGCGCTGCGCGCGGTCGAGGCGATCAGCAACGCCGGCGGGCACGCTGTGGTGATGAGCTACTGGAACCCGGTGCTGCGCAAGGGCGTCGACACGTTCGCGCGCGACCTGGCCGCTGCCGGCGGCCTCGGGCTCATCACCCCCGATCTGATCCCCGACGAGGCCGACGAGTGGCTGGAGGTCTCCGACCGGCACAACCTCGACCGGATCTTCCTGGTGGCCCCGTCATCGACCCCGGAACGGCTCGCCATGACGGTGCGCGCATCCCGCGGGTTCGTCTACGCCGCATCGACGATGGGTGTGACCGGCGCCCGTGACGCGGTGTCCAATGCCGCGCCGGAGCTGGTGGCCCGGGTCAAGGAGGTCTCCGACATCCCGGTCGGAGTCGGCCTGGGCGTCCGCTCGCGTGAGCAGGCTGCCGAGATCGGCGCCTACGCCGACGGGGTGATCGTCGGATCCGCTCTGGTGTCCGCGCTCGACGAGGGGTTGCCCGCCCTGCGATCCCTGACCGCCGAACTGGCCGAAGGCGTTCGGCAGGCGGTACGCGCATGACGGTGACGACCCTGGCCTACATCCCGAGCCCCGCTCAGGGTGTCTGGTACCTCGGCCCCGTCCCGCTCCGCGCCTACGCCCTGTGCATCATCGTCGGCATCGTCGCCGCGCTCGTCATCGGTGACCGTCGCTGGGAGGCCCGCGGCGGCGAGCGTGGCGTGATCTACGACATCGCCTTGTGGGCGGTGCCGTTCGGTCTGGTCGGTGGCCGGCTCTATCACGTCCTGACCGACTGGCCGACCTACTTCGGGGCGGGTGGCGCCGGGCTCGGTGCGGCATTCCGGATCTGGGACGGCGGTCTCGGAATCTGGGGTGCGGTGGCGCTCGGTGCCGTCGGTGCGTGGATCGCCTGCAGGCGGCGCGGTATTCCGCTGCCCGCGTTCGGTGATGCGATTGCACCGGGAATCATCCTGGCGCAGGCGATCGGTCGGCTCGGCAACTACTTCAACCAGGAACTCTACGGGCGCGCCACAGATCTGCCGTGGGGCCTGGAGATCTACGAGCGGGTCGATGCCGCCGGATTCCGGGACACCCTCAACGGGGTGTCCACCGGGAAGCTGGTGGCCGTCGTGCACCCGACGTTCCTGTACGAACTGCTGTGGAATCTGCTGATTTTCGCGCTGCTGATCTGGGCGGACCGGCGCTTCAAGCTCGGCCACGGCAGGGTGTTCGCGCTGTACGTGGCCGGGTACTGCCTGGGCCGGTTCTGGATCGAGTTGATGCGCAGCGATACCGCGACGCTGATCGCCGGGATCCGGGTCAACTCGTTCACCGCGACATTCGTGTTCATCGCCGCCGTCGTCTACATCATGGCGGCGCCCAAGGGTCGTGAGGATCCGGCGAGCTTGCGGGGCAACGCCCCGGCCGATCGGGATGCCGCGGCCGAGGAACCAGCCACCGAGGTGATCGCGGCGGGCGCGATGACCGGTGTCGTCGCAGCGGCCACGGCCGCGGGTGCGGACGAGGCGGGTGCGGACGAGGCGGGTGCGGACGAGGACGAAGGCACCGCCGCTTCCCAGGAGCCCGACCTCGCCGTCGTGGACGCCGCCGAAGAGGCCGATGAGGTCGAAGAGGGCGTCGCTACCGAAGTGCTCGTGGTGGCCGAGGCCGACCAGGAGGCCGACGGGTCGGCGGAAGCAGAGCTGGCCGACGAACTCGACGCCGAGGAGGAGGCCGCAGCCGAAGAGTCTGAGGCCGAGAAGTCGGTGGCGGAAGCCGAGGGCGAAGCCGAAGCGGAAGCGCTTGAGTCCGAAGCCGATATCGAGGCCGAGGCCGAAGCAGAAGCGGAGCTGGCCGACGCGCTCGACGCCGAAGAGGAAGCCGCTACCGAAGAATCGGCGGCTGAAGCCGAGGCCGAGGTGGAAGCCGAAGCGCTTGAGTCCGAAGCCGATATCGAGGCCGAGGCCGAAGCCGAAGAGCTCGAGGGCCAAGCCGACGAGGACGCCGACTCGGAGACCGAAGCCGAAGCCGAAACCGAGGTGGCCGAAGCGGAAGCCACCGACGAAGCCGAACTCGAAGAGGCCGAGGCTGAAGCAGAAGCCGAAGAACTCGAGTCCGAAGCCGATTTGGCCGAAGACGCTGAGCAGGACACCCCGGCAGTCGACGAGTCCACGGGTGAAGCGGAGGCTGTCGAATCTGTCGTCTCCGATGAGGCCGAGGCCGAAGAGATCGTCGCCGAGGTGCTCGAATCGGTCGATGCTGCCACCGCCGAAGCCGAAGACGTCGACGGCGATGAAGTCGAGGCCGAAGACGTCGAAGCCGAATCCGGTTCGGCCACTGAAGAGTCCGAGCCACCGGCCGCTCCGCAAGCGCCTGCTGCCACCCCCGCTGCTGCTGGTAAGACTTCTCGTCGCCCGCGGTGGTTGCGGCGGAAGGGCTGACCGGCCACGCATTTCCACCGGCAGGTCACGGCCGCGCCAGGATTTGTTTCGGTGATATTTCCGCGGTGAGTCCACCGTGAGTACCGCTGCGCACCACCGCCCCCGGCGGCGTCGTGAGTTGGTGTTGACAAACACGACACCGCGGGGCAACGGATGCGGCATCGCCGGCACATAGCTTTCCTCTCAACCGTTTCCGCTGCTGGGAGGACCTCGTGCTCAAGACAAGCCGCAACCGAGACATCGTGCACTGGGATGCCGAAGATGTCGACGCCTGGGAGGGCACCGACGGCCGGACCCCCGGCAAGGACATCGCGAAACGCAATCTGATCTGGTCGATCTTCGCCGAGCACGTGGGCTTCTCGGTGTGGTCCATCTGGTCGGTGATGGTGCTGTTCATGCCGCAGGACGTGTACGGCATCGACGCTGCCGGCAAGTTCTACCTGGTGGCCATGCCCACCCTGGTCGGCGCCTTCATGCGTATCCCGTACACCATCGCGCCCGCCCGATTCGGTGGCCGCAACTGGACGGTCGTCAGCGCACTGCTGCTGCTGATCCCGCTGGCGATGACGCTGTGGGTGATGGCCCAGCCGGGCACCTCCTACACCACCTTCATGGTCGTCGCGGCGTTCGCCGGCCTGGGCGGCGGCAACTTCGCCTCCTCGATGGCCAATATCAACGCCTTCTACCCGCAGCGACTCAAGGGCTGGGCGCTGGGCCTCAACGCCGGCGGCGGCAACATCGGCGTGCCCTTCATCCAGTTGATCGGCCTGCTGGTGATCGCCACCGTCAGCAACACCGCCCCCTACCTGGTGTGCGCGATCTATCTGGTGCTGGTCGGCCTGGCCGCGGTCGGGGCCGCGCTGTTCATGGACAACCTCGGCAACCAGCGTTCGAATCTGAGTGCCATGGCAGAAGCATTGCGCTACAAGGATTCCTGGGTGATGAGCTTCCTCTACATCGGGACCTTCGGCTCGTTCATCGGGTTCTCGTTCGCATTCGGTCAGGTGCTGCAGATCAACTTCCTGGCCGGCGGTGACACCCCCGCCCAAGCCTCGCTGCACGCCGCGCAGATCGCATTCCTGGGTCCGCTGCTGGGCTCGATCTCGCGTCCATTCGGCGGCAAGCTGGCCGACCGCATCGGCGGCGGGAAGATCACCCTGTACGTCTTCGTGGCGATGATCTTCGCCGCGGGCATCCTGGTGGCCGCCGGCGTGCTGGACGACTCGATGGCGGGGGCACCGACCGGGGCCCAGATGATCGCCTACGTGGCCGGATTCATCCTGCTGTTCATCCTGTCCGGTCTGGGCAACGGCTCGACCTACAAGATGATCCCGTCGATCTTCGAGGCCAAGGCGCAGGGCCACGACGAGTGGAGCAAGGACGAGAAGGCCGCCTGGTCGCGCAGCATGTCCGGCGCACTGATCGGCTTCGCCGGGGCGATCGGCGCACTGGGCGGCGTATTCATTAACATCGTGCTGCGGATGTCCTACGTCAGCGACGCGAAGTCGGCCACCAACGCGTTCTGGGTGTTCCTCGGCTTCTACGTGGTCTGCGCGTTCGTCACCTGGTTCGTCTTCCTGCGGATGGGCGCGGCCCGCCAGAGCCCCGCGGACGGCCGGCTGCCCGAATCCGCCGTCACCGCTTGACCTGCAATTTTCATCCGGACGAGCTGCCCTTGCAGCGAGCTCACCGAGGGGCGGGGCTCGCTGTGAGGTGCAGTTTTCGTCGCGCTAACGTCGCCTCAAAGGAACCGGAACAGTGCCCGCTGACGATGGTGACATGACGGCACCCGGCACCACCCGCACCGCGTGCTCCTATTGCGGAGTGGGCTGCGGCGTGGAGGTGAGCACCGCCCCGGATCCGGGCACCGGGCTGCCCGTCATCGCGAAGGTCAGCGGAGACAAGCTGCACCCCGCCAACTTCGGCCGGCTGTGCACCAAGGGGGCCACCCACGCCGAGTTGATGGCCGCGACCGACAACCGGCTGACCACCGCACTGGTCCGCGGAACCCGGGGTGGACAACCCACACCGATGCCGGTGGACGAGGCGGTCGCCGAAGCGGGCCGGCGGCTACGCGCCATTCTCGACACCCACGGCCCCGACGCCGTCGCGCTGTACGTGTCCGGGCAGATGTCGCTGGAGGCCCAGTACCTGGCCACCAAACTGGCCAAGGGCTACCTGCGCACCGTGCACATCGAGTCGAACTCCCGGCTGTGCATGGCCAGCGCCGGCACCGGATACAAGCAATCCCTGGGCGCCGACGGCCCGCCCGGCTCCTACACCGACTTCGAGTCCGCCGACCTGTTCCTCGTCATCGGCGCGAACATGGCGGATTGCCATCCGATCCTGTTCCTGCGGATGGCCGACCGGCTCAAGGCGGGCGCCAAGCTCATCGTGGTGGACCCGCGGCGCACCGCCACCGCCGACCGGGCCGACCTGTACCTGGCGATCACGCCCGGCACCGATCTGGCGCTGCTCAACGGGCTGCTGTACCTGCTGGTCGAAAATGGGGACATCGACCAGGATTTCATCGCCGAGCACACCGAGGGCTGGGACACCATGCCGGCGTTTCTGGCCGACTATCCGCCGGACCGGGTCGCCGAGATCACCGGGATCCCGGCGGCCGACATCCGTGCCGCGGCCGCGATGATCGCCGCAGCGGGGGAGTGGATGACCTGCTGGACGATGGGCCTGAACCAGAGCACGCACGGCACCTGGAACACCAACGCCATCTGCAATCTGCACCTGGCCACCGGCGCCATCTGCCGCCCCGGCAGCGGCCCCATGTCTCTGACCGGTCAGCCCAACGCCATGGGCGGGCGTGAAATGGGCTACATGGGGCCCGGATTGCCCGGCCAGCGCGTCGTGCTCTCGGCTGAGGACCGGGCCTTCTGCGAGGAGCAGTGGGGGCTGGAGCCGGGCACCATCCGCCCCGATGTCGGACCCGGCACGGTGGCGATGTTCGAGCAGGCCGCCGCCGGTCAGATCAAGGCGTGCTGGGTCATCTGCACCAATCCGGTTGCCAGCGTGCCCAATCGGGACACCGTTATCCGTGGGCTGGAGACCGCCGAGCTGGTGATCACCCAGGACGCCTACCGCGACACCGCCACCAACCGCTACGCCGACATCATGCTGCCCGCCGCCCTGTGGGCCGAAACCGACGCGGTGATGATCAACTCGGAGCGCAATCTGACGCTGCTGCCGCAGTCGGTGCCACCGGCCGGTGAGGCCAGAGCGGACTGGGAGCTGATCTGCGGTGTGGCCGAATACCTGGGTTTCGGAGATGATTTCGCCTACAAGTCCAGCGCGCAGATCTTCGACGAGATCCGCCGGTTCGCCAACCCGCGCACCGGATACGACCTGCGCGGCGCCAGCTACGAGCGGTTGCGCGAGACGCCGCTGCAATGGCCCTGCCCGCCCGGGGACGATCATGATCGCCATCCCATCCGGTACCTCAACGACGGGGTTTCCCAGACGTTGCACGTCGACGAGCACGGGCATCGGCCCCGGCTGGCGTTCGCCACCCCGTCGCGGCGCGCCAGGTTTTTCGCCCGGCCGCACATGGACGCCCGCGAACTTCCCGACGACGAGTACCCGATGGTGCTGAACACCGGGCGCCTGCAGCACCAGTGGCACACCATGACCAAGACCGGACAGGTGGCCAAGCTCAACAAGCTCAACGGCGCGCCCTTCGTCGAGATCCACCCCGAAGACGCTGCGGTGCTGGGGATCACCGGACGGCATCGGGTCGAGCTCACCTCCCGGCGCGGCCGGGCCGTGCTGCCGGTCCTCATCACCGATCGGGTGCAGCCCGGCAACGTGTGGGCACCGTTCCACTGGAACGACGAGCACGGTGAGCACCTCACGGTCAACGCGCTGACCAATGACGCCGTCGACGCCGATTCGCTGCAGCCCGAGCTGAAGGTCTGCGCGGTCCGGCTGCGCCCCGTCGCAACCGAGCGGCCCGACCCGCTCGGACTGGCCGGCACGGCACCGGAATTCAGCCAGGACGAACGGTGCTATCTGGCCGGCTTCTTCACCGGCCTGGATGCCCACCCCGTCGGGGTACCGGTGCTGCCGCCGACGGCTCCGGTGCGGGCGCAGGTCCGGCTGTGGGTCGACGGTCTGCTCGCCGGAACCTACTCGCGGGCCACCGGCGAGACCGGTGTCGAACCCGACGACGAAACCGGACCGATGGTGTTGTGGGCATCCCAGACCGGCAACGCCGAGGAGTTCGCCGCCCGACTGGCCGGACGGCTGCCCGGCGCCCGCCTGGTCACCATGAACGAGGCCGCCCTCGAGGACGTCGCGGCCGCCGAACAGGTGGTGTTCGTCACCAGTACATTCGGTGACGGCGGACCGCCGGACAACGGCGCTGAGTTCTGGGAGCGCCTCGCATCCCCGGACGCGCCGGCCCTGCACGGAGTGCGCTACGCAGTGCTGGGCATCGGCGACAAGGCCTACGACAACTTCTGCGGGCACGCCAAATCCCTGGATGCCCGGTTGACCGACCTCGGCGCCAGCCGGACCCTGCAGCGCGTCGACTGCGAGATCTACGACGAGGTGCCGATGGCGGCCTGGGCCGAGCAGCTGGTCGCCGATCTGGGCTGCAGCGATACCCGGGGCACATCGGCTCCCGCGGTTCCGGCGCCGCTGAACCGAAACGCCCCGGTGCTCGCCCCGCTGTGCCGCAACACCCGGCTCACCCCGTTGTCGGCACGGAAAGAGGTGCGACAGTTCGGCTTCGACATCTCCGAACACGTCGCCGAGCGCGGTGTGGGCTATTCCGTCGGCGACTCGCTCGGCGTGTTCGTCACCAACGCGCAAGAGTCGGTGACGGCCTGGCTGGCCGCGACCGGACTCTCCGGCAACGAGGTCATCGAGGTCGACGGCGCCGACACCGATCTGCGCAGTGCGCTGACCTCGTCCTACGACATCTGCCGGATCACCCCCAACCTGTTGGGCTTCGTCGCCGAGAACTGCCGGGAGGCCAGGCAACTACGCAAGCGCCGGGACAGCCTCGACGGCTGGTTGGAGGGCCGAAACGGGCTCGACATCGTCGAGGAGTTCGCCCTGCGGGCCGACCCGGTCCAATGGCAGGACGCGCTGGTCCGACTGACTCCGCGGCAGTACTCGATCAGTTCCAGTCCGCTGGTCAGCCCCAACGAGATACATCTGACCGTGTCGGTGGTGCGCTACCGCAGCGCGCGGGGCGCCATCCGGGGCGGGGTGGCGTCCACCCACCTGGCCGACCGGGCCGCGTCGGTGCCGGTGTTCGTGCAGCGCTCGCCCAATTTCCGGCCGCCCGCCGAATCGTCGACCCCGATGATCATGGTCGGCCCGGGCACCGGGATCGCCCCCTTCCGCGGCTTCCTGCAGGAACGGCGCGCCCTCGGACACACGGGCCGCAATTGGCTGTTCTTCGGCGACCAGCACCGCGCCGAGAACTTCTACTACCGCGAAGAACTGGAGCAGTGGGTGGCCGATGGGCTGCTCAACCACCTCGACCTGGCGTTCTCCCGTGACCAGGCCAACCGGATCTATGTGCAGCACAAGATGCTTGACGCCGGCGCCGAACTGTGGCGCTGGATGGAGGACGGCGCGCATGTCTACGTCTGCGGTGACGCCACCCGGATGGCCCGCGACGTCGACGACACGCTGACGAAGATCATCCGCACGTACGGGTCGATGTCCGCCGAGGCCGCCCACGACTACAAGAAGGAACTCGTCGCGACGAAACGGTACGTCCGCGACGTGTACTGAGCCTCCCCGCCGGCCGCCACGCACAATGGAACGGTGAGCGACGAACCAGACACCTACGTCCGGGTGTACGCCTCCCGCGTGCACAATCTGCGTGGCGTGGACGTCGCCGCCCCACGCGACGCGTTCGTGGTGTTCACCGGCGTATCCGGATCGGGCAAGTCCTCGCTGGCATTCGGCACCATCTACGCCGAGGCACAGCGACGCTACTTCGAATCCGTGGCGCCGTATGCCCGCCGGTTGCTGCTGCCCAACGACGCGCCCAAGGTCGACGACATCACCGGTCTACCGCCCGCGGTGGCGTTGCAGCAGCGACGCGGGGCCACCAGCAGCCGGTCCACCGTCGGGACCGTCACCACCCTGTCCAACCTGCTGCGGATGCTGATGTCGCGGGCCGGGACCTATCCGCCCGGCGCCACCGAACGCCTGGACTCCGATGCGTTCTCCTCGAACACCGTCGTCGGCGCATGCCCGGACTGCCACGGCCTGGGCCGTATCCACCGGGTCACCGAACAGACCTTGGTGCACGACCCGACGCTGACCATCCGCGAGGGCGCGGTCTCGGCCTGGCCGGGCGCCTGGCAGGGCCAGAACCTGCGCGACATCCTCATCACACTCGGCTACGACATCGACAAACCGTGGCGCAAACTGCCCAAGCGCCAACGTGATTGGATCCTGTTCACCGACGAGCAGCCCACCGTCGAGATCGACCCGAGCCGGCATCCGGTCACTGCGGAGTACTACTACAACGGCACCTTCTCCAGCGCCGAACGCCACATCCGGCACACCTTGGCGAACTCGCAGAGCGCGATGATGCGACGCCGTGCCCTGCAGTACGTGGACAGCATCGACTGCCCGGCGTGCGGCGGCGCCGGCCTGCGGCCCGAGGCACTCGCGGTGACCTTCGCCGGCCACAACATCGCCGAACTGGTGGCGCTGCCACTACAGATGCTCGCCGATGTACTCGAACCCGCCGCCACCAGAACCGAATTCGACGCCGCCTACGAGTCCACCGAATCCGGCGAGCACACCGAGGTGGCCACCATGATCGCCGCCGATCTGGTGGCCCGGATCGCGGTGCTGGTCGACCTCGGGCTGGGCTACCTGAGCCTGAATCGGCGCACCCCGTCGGTGTCGCCCGGTGAACTGCAACGCCTGCGGCTGGCCAGCCAGCTGCGCGCCGGGCTGTTCGGCGTGCTCTACGTCCTCGACGAGCCGTCGGCGGGTCTGCACCCGGCCGACGCCGAGACCCTGCTCGAGGTGCTGGACCGGCTGCGGCGCGCCGGGAACTCACTGTTCGTCGTCGAACACGATATGGACGTGGTGCGCCGCGCGGACTGGATCGTCGACGTCGGCCCCGGTGCCGGGGAGCAGGGCGGTGACGTGCTCTACAGCGGCCCGGTGGCCGGGCTGGCCGACGTCGAGCGCTCGATCACCCGGCGCTACCTGTTCGATGCCCGGCCGACGTCGAGAACCACGACCCGGACGCCGACAGGCACGCTGAGCCTGCGCGGCATCGCCTTCCACAACCTGCGCGGTGTCGACGTGGACATCCCGTTGGGCACGTTCGTCGCGGTCACCGGGGTGTCCGGCTCGGGCAAGTCGACGCTGGTCTGCAAGGTGCTCGGCGACGTGATCGCCCGCGAACTGGGCATCTCCGAGCCGGTCGAGGACAGCGGCGACGGTGACACCGAACTACTCGACATCGACCAGGACGCCAGTATCGGGGTGCGCGTGGACGGGGCCGAGGTGATCGACCGACTGGTCACCGTGGACCAGAAGCCCATCGGACGGACACCGCGGTCCAACCTGGCGACCTATACCGGGCTGTTCGACGCGGTGCGAAAAGCGTTCGCCGACACCGAGGAAGCCCGTCGGCGCGGCTGGAGCGCCGGGCGGTTCTCGTTCAACGTGGCCGCCGGCCGGTGCGACACGTGCCAGGGCGAGGGTTTCGTCGCGGTGGAGCTGCTGTTCCTGCCCGGTACCTATGCCAGGTGCCCGGCGTGCGGCGGCGCCCGCTATTCGGACGAGACACTGGAGGTCACCTACCGGGACCGCACCATCGCCGACGTGCTGGCCATGACCGTGGACGAGGCCGGCGAGTTCCTGGCCGATCTACCCAGCGCGGCAAGGAGTCTGGCCACCCTGCGCGACGTCGGGCTGGGGTATCTGCGGCTCGGGCAACCGGCCACCGAACTGTCCGGCGGCGAGGCGCAACGCATCAAACTGGCCACCGAACTGCAGCGCGCCAAGCGCGGGCACACGGTGTATGTGCTCGACGAGCCCACCACCGGCCTGCACCCCGCCGACGTGGAGCTGTTGGAGGCCCAGCTACACCGCCTGGTCGACGCCGGGAACACCGTCGTGGTGGCCGAACACGATATGTCCGTGGTGGCCGGGGCCGACCACGTCATCGACCTGGGCCCAGGGGGTGGGGACGCGGGTGGCACGGTGGTGGTGGCGGGCACCCCACGGCGGGTGGCCGCGCACAAGACCAGCCGCACCGCACCGTATCTGGCCGCGGCCCTGACCTGAGCTACACCGCGTCGATATCGCGGGCGGCGCCCTTGTCGGCCGACAGCGCCAGGGCCGCATAGGCGCGCAGGGCGGCCGACACGGTGCGCTGACGATCCTTCGGGCGGTAGCCGCCGGAGGCCTCCAACGCCGCGCGGCGGCGGTCGAGTTCCTCGTCGGGCACGTCGACCTGGATGCTGCGGTGCGGGATGTCGATGGTGATCAGATCGCCGTCCTGCACCAGGGCGATGGTGCCGCCCGCGGCTGCCTCGGGGGAGACGTGGCCGATCGACAGGCCCGATGTGCCGCCGGAGAACCGGCCGTCGGTGATCAACGCACACTGGGCGCCGAGCCCGCGGCCCTTCAGATATGCCGTGGGATAGAGCATTTCCTGCATACCGGGCCCACCCTTGGGGCCCTCGTAGCGGATCACCACGACGTCGCCGGGCTGCACCCGCTTGTTGAGGATGGCGTCCACCGCATCCTCCTGGGATTCCAGCACCACGGCCGGGCCGGAGAACTTCCAGATGGATTCGTCGACGCCCGCGGTCTTGACGATGCAGCCGTCCACCGACAGGTTGCCGCGCAGCACCGCCAGACCACCGTCGGCGGAGTAGGCGTTGGCCATGTCCCGGATGCAGCCGTTCTCGGCGTCGGTGTCCAGGCTCTCCCACCGCTCGGACTGGGAGAACGCCGAGGCCGAACGCACACAGCCCGGTGCGGCGTGGAACAGTTCGACCGCCTCGTCGGTGGCCGATCCACCGCGAATGTCCCAGTCGCGCAGCCACTGTGCCAGCGAACCGGTGTGCACGGTCTGCACGGTCTCGTGCAGGTGCCCGCCGCGCCACAACTCGCCGAGGATCGCCGGGATGCCGCCGGCCCGGTGCACGTCCTCCATCAGGTAGTGGCCGTTGGGGGCGACCTTGCACAGGCAGGGGACCATCTGGCTGCGCTTCTCGATGTCCTCGAGGGTGTAGTCCAGTTCGGCCTCGCGCGCGGCGGCCAGCAGGTGCAGCACCGTGTTGGTGGACCCGCCCATCGCGATGTCCAGGGCCATCGCGTTGTCGAACGCCTCACGGGTGGCGATGGCCCGCGGCAGCACGCTTGCATCGTCGTGGTCGTAGTAGCGACGCACGATGTCCATCACGGTGGCACCGGCCTTCTCGTAGAGGGCGCGGCGCGCGGTGTGGGTGGCCAACACCGACCCGTTGCCGGGCAGGGCCAGGCCCAGCGCCTCGGTGAGACAGTTCATCGAGTTCGCGGTGAACATGCCCGAGCACGACCCGCAGGTGGGGCAGGCGGCCTCTTCGATACGGGCGATGTCGTCATCGGAGACCTCGGTGTTGACGGCGTCGGCGATGGCGGACACCAGGTTCAACCGGGTCTTCACGGTGCCGTCGACCAGCATGGCGGTGCCGCCCTCCATCGGCCCGCCCGAGACGAACACGGTGGGGATGTTCAGGCGCAGCGCGGCCATCAGCATGCCGGGGGTGATCTTGTCGCAGTTGGAGATACACACCAGCGCGTCGGCGCAGTGCGCATTGACCATGTACTCCACCGAGTCGGCGATCAGCTCGCGCGACGGCAGCGAGTACAGCATGCCGCCGTGGCCCATGGCGATGCCGTCGTCGACGGCGATGGTGTTGAACTCGCGCGGCACGCCACCGGCGGCCGAGATCGCCTCGGACACGATCCGGCCGACGGGCTGCAGGTGGGTATGACCGGGGACGAACTCGGTGAAGCTGTTGGCCACCGCCACGATCGGCTTGCCGATGTCGGAGCCGGCGACGCCGGCGGCGCGCAGCAACGAGCGCGCCCCTGCCATGTTGCGACCGTGGGTGACCGTGCGAGACCTGAGTTCAGCCATAACACACAGCGTGCCGTTCCGGGCACCTACGTGGGAAGACGGTGTTGATACTAGTACTGGCACTACTACCCTGAGGGAGTGGACAAGAAGAGTCGCCAGCGCGCGGTGCTGGGGGAGTTCCTGCGGGCCCGGCGCGAGGCCGCCCCGCGCGCCGAACTGGGGTTCCCGGCGGTGCCCCGGATGCGTACGGCCGGGCTGCGCCGGGAGGAGGTCGCGGTGCTGTCCGGGGTGAGTGCCACCTGGTACACCTGGCTGGAGCAGGGCCGCGACATCAATCCTTCCAAACAGGTGCTCGACGCGGTGGGCCGCGCGCTGCGGCTCTCACCCGCCGAACACGACTACGTGCTTGCCCTCGGCGGCTACACCGCGGACTCGGCCGCCACCGTGGACGCCGGACCGCCGCCGCCGCACATCCAGCGGTTCCTCGACGCGCTGGCCGGATATCCGGCGTTCGCCATCGGACCGACCTGGACCATCGTCGCCTGGAATCGGGCGTACGCGGCGCTGTACCCCAACGTCGAGACGATCGCGGCCGCCGACCGCAATCTGCTGGCGCTGGTGTTCCTGGATCCCGCCATCCGGGAGTTGTTGCCGGACTGGGAGATCGACAGCCAGCGGTTCCTGGCGGAGTTCCGGGCCGAGGCCGGGCCGCGGGTGGGCGAGCCGTCCTACACCGCGCTGATCGACCGGCTGTTCGCCGAGAGTGAGCACTTCCGGGCGGGCTGGCAGGCCAGCAGCATCGAGCGGTTCGCCTCTCGGGAGCGCCGGTTCTTCAACGCCCGCGTCGGTGAGTTGCGGCTCGAGCATCATCA
Organism: Mycolicibacterium diernhoferi; assembly: GCF_019456655.1. Taxonomy (NCBI): domain Bacteria; kingdom Bacillati; phylum Actinomycetota; class Actinomycetes; order Mycobacteriales; family Mycobacteriaceae; genus Mycobacterium; species Mycolicibacterium diernhoferi. Next base: position 3,030,737 of record NZ_CP080332.1, read on the forward strand.
GCTGACACCCGCGGATGCACCGGATATCCAGATCGTGGCGTATCTGCCGGTGCCCGGCAGCGGGGCCGCAGAACGATTGGCAGAGTTGATCACTGGATGATCGAAAGAGAGTGTGTGTCCGAGGGGGGACTTGAACCCCCACGCCCGTTAATAGGGCACTAGCACCTCAAGCTAGCGCGTCTGCCATTCCGCCACTCGGACATTTCTCCGCGCCGTCGGCGAGGAGCGACTAAGGCTAACGGATAGGGGCGCTCAGTCCCAAACCAGCACCGTGAAGAGGTGCGTCACCTCACCCGTCGGCGGGCACGCGGTGGTACGAATGGTGACTGTGACCGTGCCTTCCGCCAGCTCCGCCGACGAGGTCGTCGACCTCGTCAGCAAGCTGATCCGATTCGACACCTCCAATACAGGTGACCCGGCGACCACCAAGGGCGAGGCCGACTGCGCGGAATGGGTGGGCGACCGACTCCGCGAGGTCGGCTACACCACCGAGTACGTCGAGGCAGGAGCACCCGGGCGAGGCAACGTGTTCGCCCGGCTGGCCGGCGCCGACCCGAACCGCGGCGCGCTGTTGATCCACGGCCACCTCGACGTCGTCCCCGCCGAACCGGCCGACTGGAGCGTGCACCCGTTCTCCGGGGCGGTCAAGGACGGCTACGTGTGGGGCCGCGGCGCGGTCGACATGAAGGACATGGTCGGCATGATGATCGCCGTCGCCCGGCACTTCAAACGCCACGGCATCGTGCCGCCGCGGGATCTGGTGTTCGCGTTCGTCTCCGACGAGGAGCACGGCGGCACCTACGGGGCGCAGTGGCTCGTCGACAACCGGCCGGACCTGTTCCACGGGGTCACCGAGGCCATCGGGGAGGTCGGCGGCTTCTCGCTGACGGTGCCGCGCCGCGACGGCGGTGAGCGCCGCCTCTACCTGATCGAAACCGCCGAGAAGGGCCTGGCCTGGATGCGGCTGACGGCGCGCGGGCGGGCCGGACACGGTTCGATGGTGCACGACGACAACGCGGTCACCGAGGTGGCCGAGGCGGTGGCCCGGCTGGGCCGGCACGAATTCCCGTTGATCCTGACCGATCCGGTCGCCCAGTTCCTCGCCGCCATCTCCGAGGAGACCGGTTACGAGTTCGACCTGGACTCACCGGACCTGGACGGCACCATCGCCAAGCTGGGCGGTATCGCCCGGATCATCGGCGCCACCCTGCGCGACACCGCGAATCCGACCATGCTCAAGGCCGGCTACAAGGCCAACGTCATCCCGGCCGTCGCGGAGGCGGTGCTGGACTGCCGGGTGCTGCCGGGCCGGCGGGCGGCCTTCGAACGGGAGGTCGACGAACTGATCGGCCCGAATGTGGTGCGCACCTGGGAGCGCGACCTGCCGTCGTATGAGACCTCGTTCGACGGTGATCTGGTGGACCAGATGAACGCCTCCCTGCTGGCGCTGGACCCGGACGCCCGCACGGTGCCCTACATGATGTCCGGCGGAACGGACGCGAAGTCGTTCCAGCGGTTGGGAATTCGGTGTTTCGGCTTCGCCCCGTTGCGGCTGCCGCCGGACCTGGATTTCGCCTCGTTGTTCCACGGCGTCGACGAACGGGTACCTGTCGACGCACTAGAGTTCGGGGCCAAGGTCCTCGAACACTTTCTCACCCACTGCTGAAAGGGCGCGATGAGCCAGTCACCGTACGACAACCTTCCGCAACTGCCGACGTTCACGCTGACGTCGGAGTCCGTCACCGACGGGCAGCCGTTGGCCAACGACCAGGTCAGCGGGATCATGGGCGCGGGCGGCAACGACGTCTCACCGCAGCTGAGCTGGTCGGGCTTCCCGGAGGAGACCCGCAGCTTCGCGGTGACGGTGTACGACCCGGACGCCCCGACCCTGTCCGGCTTCTGGCACTGGGCGGTCGCGGACCTGCCGGTCAGCGTGACCTCGCTGGCCGCCGACGCCGGTAACGGTGATCCGCTGCCCGGTGGTGCCGTCACGCTCAGCAACGATGCCGGGCTCAAGCGCTTCATCGGCGCGGCCCCGCCGGCCGGACACGGCCCGCACCGCTACTACATCGCGGTGCACGCGCTGCCGGTGGAGAGCCTGGGGCTGCCCGATGGCGCCACCCCCGCCTACCTCGGCTTCAACCTGTTCGGCCAGGCCATCGCCCGCGCGGTCATCCACGGCACCTACGAGCAGAAGTAGCTCACTGCCGAGGCGGTCAGCGCGTGGCCGCGCCGACCGCCTCGGACAGCGACGCGTAGCCGCCCTCGTGCAGCCTGCGCGCGATGCCGTCGTGAATCCGCTTGGCCCACAAGCCGCCGCCGTAGATGAACCCGGTGTAGCCCTGCAGCAGCGTCGCGCCGGAGATGATGCGTTCCCAGGCGTCATCGGCGGTCTCGATGCCGCCGACGCTGATCAACACCAGCTTGTCGCCGACCCGCGCGTAGAGCCGGCGCAGTACCTCCAGCGACCGCTCGGCGACCGGCGCGCCGGACACCCCACCGGCGCCCAGCGCCTCCACACCCGGGGTGCGCAGGCCCGCCCGCGAGATGGTGGTGTTGGTGGCCACGATGCCGGCGAGATCCAATTCGACTGCCAGATCCGCGATCTCATCGATGTCGGAATCGGACAGATCGGGGGCGATCTTGACCAGCACCGGGGCGGATGTCGCCTCCCGGACCGCGGCCAGAATCGGCCGCAGCGAGGCCACCGCCTGCAGGTCGCGCAGTCCGGGGGTGTTCGGCGAACTGACGTTGACCACCAGGTACGAGGCCAGCGGACCGACCAGGCGGGCGCTCTCGGCGTAATCCTCGACGGCGAGTTCGGGCGGCGTCACCTTGGTCTTGCCGATGTTGACCCCGATCGGCACATCGGGGGAGTGCCGGGTGAGTTGCACCGCCAGCGCCCCGGCACCGTGGTTGTTGAAGCCCATCCGGTTCAGCAGCGCACGGTCCTCGGGCAGCCGGAACAGCCGGGGCTGCGGATTACCCGGCTGGGCCTGCGCGGTCACGGTGCCGACCTCGGCGTAGCCGAATCCGAGCGAACCCCAGGCGCCCAGGCCGTGGCCGTCCTTGTCGAAACCCGCCGCCAGACCCAGTGGGCCGGGGAAGCGCACACCCCAGACGGTGCTGGCCAGTGCCGGGTCGCGGGGCGCCAACCGGGCGCGCAGCAGCCGCCGGGCGAGTCCGGTACCGGTGGCCAGACGCAGGACGGCGAACACCAGGCCGTGAATACGTTCGGGATCGACCAGGAAGAAGGCCTGGCGAAGATAGCGGTAGATCACAGGACGGGCTGCTCGCCGAGAACCGACTTCTTGCGCCGCAACAGAACCCGACGGCTGCCGTCGGTGTAGGCCCGCACCCGGGTCAGCTCCCACCCGCGGTACTGCGCTTCGATCGACAACCGCACCGACGCCGAGAGCCGGGTGACATCCGGTGGCAGCCGCAACGGCACCCAGTCGTATTCGTCGGACAGGTCACCCGCCCATCCGACCGGCATCCGTCCTCGCTGGACCGTCGTCATAACCGTCTCCTCATCGCTGCGGCGCCGCGTCGGGGATCGCCTGCACCCCGGCACCGGAACCGGACACCACGTAGAGCGTGTTCGTGGCGTCGTCGAAGGCCAGGGTGTTGGGTTGCTGCACGGTCCGATAACGCACCTTCTCCACGGGTATTCCGGTAGCGAGATCGTATCCAACGACGGTATTGGTCGCCGTCTGTGACACCCAGGCCAGATCGGCCGAGCCGGTCACCCCGTAGGGGGCATCGTGCACCGGGAAGCGCTGACGCAGGATGAGCGGCTCGGTGCCGTACACCAGCAGCGCCCCGCCGCGGGTGTCGGTGACCAGCACCCGGCCCGCCGGATCGGTGGCCATCATGGTCGCGCCCTCACCGGCGCGGAGAGCCTGCTCGGTGCCGGTCCCGTCACCGTCGATCTCGGTGACCGAGGTCTGGCCACGGTCCAGCACCACGGTCGAGTCGTCCTGCGCGACAAGGACGTCCACCCGGGCGAACTTCTTCAACTCGGCGGCGACCGTGGTGTCCGAGCCCAGCGTGTACAGCGTGCCGTCGGCGCTGCCGAGCACCAGACGGCCGTCCGCATGCCGGGCGATGGCGGTGAAGTCGGTGTCCGCCCGGCCCTCGACCTCGACCGGGGTGGCGGCCGCGGCGGCGACGTTCACCCGCAGATAGCCGCCCCGCACAGCCAGCCACACCTCACCGCTGCCGTCGCCGGTCAGCGCGGTGGCCTCGGCGGGCAGGGCGATGGTGTAGGACGTGCCGGCACTCGGCAGGACCGTGAGCACATCGGCCGGGCCGAGCACGACCAGCGAGGAGGTACTGATATCGAAGGTGGCGGCGGTACCCGGGCCGGCCAGCGGGCGCACCGCACCGTCCAATACGCCGGTGACCGGCGGAGACACCGCCGGCAATGCAACCGGAATAGTCGGTGGTGGCGAATCAGAGGGGCTCGATGAGCACCCCGATGCAACGGCGGCCACCACGGCGAATACCGCCGTCATCCGAAGGCGGAATGCGGATTTCGTGTCCAATGGCCCCGATATCTCCTGATTTCGTTGAAGCAGTGGTTCCGATTTCAAAGTTTAGGCAAACGACGCCTAATCGGACGGTTACGTCAATTCGGCGGTAAGGTTCGGCTATGACTGTCGCGCCGGGAACGGATCTGATGGCAGACGACTTCACCATCGAAGACATCTCCACGGGTGTGCACGCCAGTGGGTTCGGATCGCTCGGCGATGGTCGTAGCTTCTCCTTTCACGTCGAAGACCGGCAGTTCCTGGTCATCGAGGTGTATCGGCCCCGGCTGAGCGGACCGGTACCGCAGGACGAGGACATCGTCGCGACCGCGACCCGCCGCCTGACCGATATCGACGTCACCGATGAGCGCAGCGTAGCCGCCGCGGTCCGAGACGCGGTCGCCGGAGCCGAGCCGGTGCGCACAGCACGCTGACACGCACCCCACGGTACGGTCGTCCGCGTGATTGACGTATCCGCGATGTCCTGGCTGCAGGTCATCGTGCTGGCCGTGGTCCAGGGACTGACCGAGTTTCTCCCGGTCTCATCCTCCGGGCATCTGGCGATCGTGTCGGAGGCATTCTTCGGGGGCGATGCGGGTGCCTCCTTCACCGCGGTCGTGCAGATCGGCACCGAGATCGCGGTGCTGCTGTACTTCGCCAAGGACATCGCCCGCATCCTGACGGCCTGGTTCGGTGGACTCACCAACCCCGAGCGGCGCACCCCGGACTACTGGCTGGGCTGGTGGGTGATCATCGGCACGGTGCCGATCGGCGTGTTCGGCTTCACCCTGCAGCACTACATCCGCGACGACATCCGAAACCTGTGGGTGATCGCCACCGCGCTCATCGTCTTCTCGTTCGTCATCGCCGCCGCGGAGTACTGGGGCAAGCAGACCCGCGCCATCGAACAGTTCACCTGGCGCGACAGCCTGCTCATCGGATCCGCGCAGGCGCTCGCCCTGATCCCGGGCGTCTCCCGGTCCGGCGTCACCATCAGCGCCGGCCTTTTCCTCGGCCAGAAACGGGAGGCCGCAGCCCGATTCGGCTTCCTGCTCGCCATCCCGGCGGTGCTCGGTTCCGGACTCTACGAACTGCGCCATGTGTTCGAGCCCGGGACGACGGGGATGAGCGCCACCGGGCCACAGATCGTGGTCGGCACCCTGATCGCGTTCGTCGTCGGCTACGCCGCGGTCGCCTGGTTCCTGCGGTTCCTGGTCCGCCACAGCATGTACTGGTTCGTCGGCTACCGGCTGATCCTCGGGGTGACCGTGCTGGTACTGCTGTCCACCGGCGTACTGGCCGCGCAGTGATTCCGGGTGCGGGCCGCACAATGATTCCGGGTGCGGGCCGCACAATGATCCCCGAGAGGACCCCATGACCGTCATCCTGCTGCGGCACGGCCGCTCGACCTCGAACACCGCGCACACGCTGGCCGGGCGCTCCGAGGGTGTCGACCTCGACGCCGTGGGCCGCGAGCAGGCGCAGGCGGTGGTCGACCGGATCGGCGACCTGCCGGTCAAGGCGATCGTGCGGTCACCGCTGCTGCGGTGCGAACGCACCGTGGAGCCGCTCGCCGCGGCCCTGGGGATCCAACCGATCGTCGATGAGCGCATCTCCGAGGTGGACTACGGCACCTGGACCGGGCGCAAGATCGGCGAACTGTTCAAGGAACCGTTGTGGAAGGTGGTCCAGCAGCAGCCCAGCGCGGCGATCTTCCCCGAGGGTGAGGCCCTGGCCGGAGTGCAGGCCCGGGCGGTGGCCGCGGTCCGCGAGCACGACCGCCGGCTGGCCGCCGAACACGGCTCCGACGTGCTGTGGCTGGCGTGCACCCACGGCGACGTCATCAAAGCGGTGCTGGCCGACGCGCTGGGCACCCATCTGGATTCCTTCCAGCGCATCACCGCCGACCCGGCCTCGATGAGCGTCATCCGTTACACCGAGACCCGGCCGTTCGTGCTGCACGTCAACCACACCGGCAACGGGCTGACCGCCGGATTGGCCGCCAAACCCGGCCCCGAGGCCGGTGCTGTCCCGTCCGGGGACGCGGTGGTCGGCGGCTCCACCGACTGAGGTAGACCCGCTACCGGTATTTTGAAAGGTGCCATGGCACGCGCAATTCACGTCTTCCGAACTCCCGACCGCTTTGTGGCCGGGACTGTCGGGCAGCCCGGAAACCGCACGTTTTATCTGCAGGCGGTGCACGACAAGCGGGTGGTGTCGGTCATGCTGGAAAAGCAGCAGGTGGCAGTGCTCGCCGAACGTATCTCGGCGCTGCTGGTGGAGATCAACCGGCGCTTCGGCACCCCGATCCCGCCCGACACCGGTGAGGTCGGTGATCTGAGCCCGCTGGTGATGCCGGTGGACTCCGAGTTCCGGGTGGGCACCATGGGTTTGGGCTGGGACGCCGAGGCCCAGACCGTCGTCGTGGAACTGCTGGCCGTCTCGGACACCGAGTTCGACGCCTCGGTGGTGCTCGACGACGCCGAGGACGGCCCGGACGCGGTCCGGGTGTTCCTCAGCCCCGAATCCGCACGGGAGTTCGCCACCCGGTCGAATCGGGTGATCTCGGCCGGTCGGCCGCCGTGCCCGCTGTGCGACGAGCCGCTGGACCCCGAGGGGCACATCTGCGTGCGCCTCAACGGCTACCGGCGCAGCGCCCTGGGTGGGGCGGCAGACGATGAACCCCCCTTCTGAGCAGCAGGTACTGACCGAGGGCGAACTCACCGTCATCGGCCGTATCCGCTCCGCGAGCAACGCCACCTTCCTGTGCGAGGCACAGCTGGGGGAGCAGACGGTGCACTGCGTCTACAAACCGGTCGCCGGTGAGGCCCCGCTGTGGGATTTCCCGGACGGCACGCTGGCGGGACGGGAGCGCGCCGCCTATCTGGTGTCGGCCGCGCTGGGCTGGGACATCGTGCCGTACACCATCATTCGTGACGGACCGGCCGGCCCGGGCATGGTGCAGCGCTGGGTCGATCAACCCGGCGACGCGCTGACCGAGGATGCCGCCGAACCCGCTGACCCGGACGCCGGACCCGATCTGGTCGACCTGCTGCCTGCGGGCCGGTTACCGGCCGGCTACCTGGCGATCCTGCAGGCCTACGACTACGCCGGGGACCCGGTCACCCTGGTCCACGCCGACGACGACCGGCTGCGCCGGATGGCCGTGTTCGACGTGCTGATCAACAACGCCGACCGCAAGGGCGGGCACATCCTGACCGGGGTGGACGGACGCGTTCGCGGCGTCGACCACGGGGTGAGCCTGCACAGCGAGGACAAACTGCGCACCGTGCTCTGGGGCTGGGCCGGCAAACCCGTCGACGACGAGACGCTCGCCGCGGTGGCGGGGCTGCGCGACAAGCTCGACGGTGAGCTGGCCGAGCAACTCGGTGAGCACCTCACCGCCCGCGAGGTGGCCGCGCTGCGGGCCAGGGTCAGCGAGCTGCTGGATCATCCGGTGATGCCGACCCCGGATCGGCACCGGCCGATCCCGTGGCCGGCGTTCTAGGACGTCACATCGAGGTGCGGGGACCGAACCCCTCGAACGGATTCCACGACTGGCTGCCCCGGGCGTGCAGGTAGTAGGCGTAGTTGGCGGTGGACATGATCGCCCCGGCGAACGCGAACGTGATCACCTGGGTCAGGAACTGCGACGCATGCAGCGATGCGAGCAGTACCCCCAGCCCGAAGCCGATGCCCAGCAGCGTGGTGCCCTTGCGCCACATGCCCTTGACGTAGAAGTAGATGAAGCCGAACAGCAGCGCCCACACGTTCGACGTCAGGCGCACCTTGTCCCAGAACGGCAGGGTGCGGTAGGCGGCCTTGGCCACCGGTGACGAGTTGGGCAGGCCGTACAGATCGAAGAAGGCGAACCGGCGCTGCCAGGAGGGGGCGAGTTCGCCCGCCGCGGGTGCGGTCATGAACGGGTCGCCTTTCGAGAAAATCCGGGTTTGATCGAGCCCATCTTGAGCCATCGAGGCGCATCGTGGAGCGTTTCCCGACACGTGCCCTGCGACCCGGCCCGGCGGCCAAGCAATACTGGGTCGGTGAATTCCGCCGCGCAGACCGACGCCGACGTGGCCGCCATGGTCGCTGCCGAGGCGGGCGAACTGCTGGTGGCGTTGCGCGAGGAGGTCGGTTTCTACGACTCCTACGAGCTCGGTGACGCCGGAGACCGCCACGCCAACGTGCTGATCCTCAAACGGCTCGCCGAACTGCGCCCGGGCGATGCGGTGCTCTCCGAGGAGGCGGCCGACGACCTGTCCCGGGTGCACGCCGAGCGGGTGTGGATCGTCGACCCGGTCGACGGGACCCGGGAGTTCTCCATGCGCGGGCACGCCGACTGGGCGGTGCACATCGCGTTGTGGCAGCGCAACGGAACTTCTGAGGGCCTGATCACCGACGCCGCGGTCGCGCTGCCGGCGATCGGTGAGGTCTACCGCACCGACACGGTGACCGCCCCACCGCCGCGCCGCGAGGGACCCATCCGCATCACCGCCAGCACCTACCGGCCCCCGGCGGTGCTGTGGTGGCTGCGCGAGCATCTCGATATCGAGGTGGTCCGGATCGGTTCGGCCGGCGCGAAGGCGATGGCCGTGGTGCGCGGGGACGTCGACGCCTACATCCACGCCGGCGGGCAGTGGGAGTGGGACTCGGCGGCGCCGGCCGGGGTGGTGCAGGCCGCCGGGCTGCACGCCTCCCGGCTGGGTGGGGCGCCGCTGATCTACAACCGCCGCGACCCCTACCTGCCGGACCTGTTGATGTGCCGTACCGAGCTGGCCGACACACTGCTGCAGAGCATCCGGTCCGCGTTTTGACCCGGATCGCCGATTGCGGGAATGTATTCGGCGCCGAACTTGTCGGTTCCGGTGAGCGACAACCGGCACGACCACACCATCGAAAGGCATCGGTGACCGAACACCCTAGAGTCGACGTCATGCAGTCCTGGCCGGCGCCGACCATTCCCACGTTGCCCGGCCGGGGTGTACCGCTGCGCCTGTACGACACCGCCGACCGGCAGGTGCGCCCGGTGTCACCCGGCCAGACCGCCACCATGTACGTGTGCGGGATCACCCCGTATGACGCGACCCACCTCGGCCACGCCGCGACCTACCTGGCCTTCGACCTGGTCAACCGGGTGTGGCGGGACGGCGGACACGATGTGCACTACGTGCAGAACATCACCGACGTGGACGACCCGTTGTTCGAACGGGCCGAGCGCGACGGTATCGACTGGCGTGAGCTCGGCGACCGCGAGACGCAGCTGTTCCGGGAGGACATGACCGCGCTGCGGGTGCTGCCACCGCGCGACTACGTGGCCGCCACCGACGCGATCGCCGAGGTGATCGCGCTGGTGGAGAAGATGCTGGCGTCCGGGGCCGCGTACGTGGTCGACGATGCGCAGTACCCGGACGTGTACTTCCGCGCCGACGCCACCGAGCAGTTCGGCTACGAATCGGGTTACGACCACGACACCATGGCGCGGCTGTTCGCCGAACGCGGTGGTGACCCGGACCGCGCCGGTAAGGCCGATCCGCTCGACGCCCTGCTGTGGCGCGCGCAGCGGCCGGGCGAACCCAGCTGGCCCTCACCGTTCGGGGCCGGCCGGCCGGGCTGGCATGTGGAGTGCACGGCCATCGCCCTGGACCGCATCGGGACCGGACTGGACATCCAGGGCGGCGGGTCGGATCTCATCTTCCCGCACCACGAGTTCTCCGCCGCGCACGCCGAATGTGTCACGGGGGAGCGCCGATTCGCCCGGCACTATGTGCACGCCGGGATGATCGGCTGGGACGGGCACAAGATGAGCAAGAGCCGCGGCAACCTGGTGCTGGTGTCGCAGTTGCGCGCCGACGGGGTCGATCCGGGTGCGGTGCGGCTGGGACTGTTCGCCGGTCACTACCGCGCGGACCGGTACTGGAGCCCGGCCATCCTGGACGAGGCCGACATCCGGCTGCAGCGGTGGCGCGCCGCGACGGCGCTGCCGTCCGGACCGGATGCCACCGATGTGCTGAGCCGGGTGCGCAGCTACCTGGCCGACGACCTGGACACCCCCAAAGCGCTTGCCGCTCTTGATGGCTGGTGTACCGACGCGCTGACCTACGGCGGCGGTGACCAGTCGGCTCCAAAGCTGGTCGCCGACATCGTCGACAGTTTGCTGGGTATAGACCTTTAACCACCCACCTGCAGGAACGACACGGCGGGTACGTTGACCGCCATGAGCTCCCTGCACGGCAAGGTCGTCTTCATCACCGGTGGTGCCCGTGGGGTGGGCGCGGAGGTGGCCCGCCGGCTGCGCCGTAGGGGCGCGAAACTGGTGCTCACCGACCTGGACGCCGCGCCGCTGGCCGAGCTGGCCGCCGAGCTGGGCGGTGACGCTCACGTGCTGACCGTCCTGGCCGATGTGCGTGACCTCCCGGCCATGCAACGCGCCGCCGACGCGGCGGTGGCCCGCTTCGGTGGCATCGATGTGGTGCTGGCCAACGCCGGTATCGCCTGCTTCGGCTCCGTCCTGCAGGTCGATCCCGCCGCCTTCAAACGGGTGCAGGACGTCAACGTCGTCGGCGTCTTCAACACGGTCCGCGCCACCCTGCCGGCGGTCATCGAGCGGCGCGGCTACGTGCTGGTGGTGTCCTCGCTGGCGGCCTTCACCTCGGCCCCGGGGCTGGCGGCCTACCACGCCTCCAAGGCCGGCGCCGAGTACTTCGCCAACACCTTGCGCCTGGAGGTCGCCCACCTCGGGGTGGACGTCGGGTCCGCGCACATGAGCTGGATCGACACCCCGCTGGTGCAGGACGCCAAGGCCGACCTGGCCGCGTTCCGTGAGATGCTCGCCCGGATGCCCGGCCCGCTCAAGCGCACCACCACGGTCACCGAATGCGGTGCCGCGTTCGTCAAGGGCATCGAGCGCCGCAAGAAGCGGATCTACAGCCCGCGCTGGGTGGGGGTGTTCCGGTGGATCCGCCCGCTGGTCTCGACCCCGTTGGCCGAGCGCGACATCCGGCGGTTCACCCCCGAACTGCTGCCCGAACTCGACGCCGAGGCAACCGCCCTGGGCCGCAACACCAGCGCACGCACCGAAGCATTGGAGAAGCAGTGACCCGTCTGCTGTCGGTGATGGTCCTCATCGCCGCCCTGGCCGGCTGCAGTCCCGCCGCCAAGGAACCGGATCCGACCCCCACGCAGAGCGCTGCCGAGGATCGTCCGGTCTCCCTCGACGAGGCCCGTGCGATCGCGAAAGAGGCCTACGTCTACGGGTTTCCGATGGTCGACAACTATCGGGTGCAGTACGCCTACTTCGTGGACAAGGAGGACCCGGAGTACAAGGGCGGCTGGAACGCCATCCACAACTTCGCACGGGTGTCCACGCCCGCGGACACCGCGATCCAGACCCCGAATTCGGACACCCCGTACTCGTTCGTCGGCGCGGACCTGCGCGCCGAGCCGTTGGTGCTGACGGTGCCACCGATCGAACAGGACCGCTACTACTCCCTGCAGTTCGTCGACGGCTACACCTACAACGTCGGGTACGTGGGCAGCCGGACCACGGGCAACAACGGCGGGCGCTACCTGCTGGCCGGGCCCGGCTGGCAGGGCGAGAAACCCGAGGGCATCGACGAGGTCATCCGGTCCGGCACGGATCTGGCGTTCGTGCTGTACCGCACCCAGTTGTTCGGGCCGTCCGACATCGACGAGGTCAAGTCGATCCAGGCCGGTTACCAGGTGGCGCCGCTGTCGGTGGCGCTCAACCAGCCGTCGCCGGCGGCCGCCCCGCCGATCGACTTCACCCCGCCGCTGACCGCGGAGGCGCAGAAGACCTCGCCGCAGTTCTTCGAGGTGCTCAACGCCGCGCTGCGGTTCGCCCCGGCGCAACCGGGCGAACAGGAACTACGGGACCGGTTCGCGCGCATCGGCATCGGGCCGGGCGGTGACTTCGACGCCGACAAACTGAGCCCGGAGATGCGCACGGCCGTCGAGGACGGCATGGCGGACGCCTGGGCCGAGTTCGACGCGTTCAAGAAGGACAAGGTCGACACCGGCGAGGTCGGCTCGGCGCAGTTCTTCGGCACCGCCGAGGACCTCGACGGCAATTACCTGTACCGGATGGCCGGCGCGGTGCTGGGCATCTACGGCAACACCGCGGCCGAGGCGCTGTACCCGAGTGCGATGAACGACTCCGACGGGGCGCCACTGACCGGGGCCCAGCGCTACACCTACCGGTTCGAGCCGGGACAACTGCCACCGGTCAACGCGTTCTGGTCGCTGACCATGTACGAGCTGCCGTCCAGTCTGCTGGTGGACAATCCGATCAACCGGTATCTGATCAACTCGGAGATGCTGCCGCAGTTGGTGCCCGACGCGGACGGCGGCTACACGCTGCTGATCCAGCACGACTCGCCCGGGGCCGACAAGGAACCCAACTGGCTGCCGGCACCCGAGGGACCGTTCGCCCTGGTGTTGCGGCTGTACTGGCCCAAGCCGGACGCGCTGAACGGCAGCTGGCAGGCGCCGCAGCCGGAGCGGGTCGGTTAGCGGCCACGCCTACGCAGGTACCGCTCGAACTCGGCGGCCAGCGCGTCGCCGTCGATCTTGCCCAGCGCCTCGTTCATGTCCACCTCGGCGTCGCCGCGTTCCTCCAGTGACTGCACGTACTCGGCGATCTCGTCGTCCTCGGCGGTCATCTCGGTGACGGCCTGCTCCCACTCCTCGGCCGCGGTGGGCAGATCGGCCAACGGCACCTCGATGTCCAGGACGTCCTCGACGCGCCGTAGCAGCGCCACGGTGGCCTTCGGGTTGGGCGGCTGGGACACGTAGTGCGGAACCGCCGCCCAGAACGTCACCGCCGGGATCCCGGCCTGCACGCAGGCGTCCTGGAACACCCCGGCGATACCGGTGGGTCCCTCGTAGCGGGTCTCCTCCAGGCCGAAGAGCTTGGCCGATTCCGCCGAGTACGCGGCACCGGACACCGGGACCGGGCGGGTGTGCGGTGTGTCGGCGAGCAGCGCACCCAGAATGACGACGGTGTCGACGTTCAGCTTGTCGGCGATGGCCAGCAGTTCCGCGCAGAACGTGCGCCAGCGCATGTTCGGTTCGACCCCGTGCATCAGCACGATGTCGCGGTCGCTGCCCGGCGGGCGGCAGTGCGAGATCCGCATCGACGGCCAGACCAACTCACGTGTGACGCCGTCGATCTGGCGGATCACCGGGCGATTCACCTGGTAGTCGTAGTAGCTCTCGTCGTCGATCTCGACGATGGTCACGGCTTCCCAGATCGCGTCCAGGTGCTCCAGGGCTCCGCTGGCCGCGTCGCCGGCGTCGTTCCAGCCCTCGAAGGCCGCCACCACGACTGTGTTCTGCAGCTCCGGCAGGCCGGGCACGCTCGGATCCGACGGTGTCACACTGCCAGCGTAAGCCCTGGATCGCAGCGAGGAGCCACGGCGGGCCACACGGCGATTTGCGGCCCGGATCCCCGTGGTCAGGGCGGTGCGGGACAAATCCATTTGGCTAGCCGGACTACTCTGTTCCTGTGACCGCCGGCTTGCGACACCCACGCGACACCCGCCGACCGGACCTGTTCGGCCGGCGTGTCATGCCCGGTGCCGGCGTCAAGGCCGGTGCCCGCGAGGTCGAGGCCAAATGCGTTGGACTGCAACAGGTCCAGCCCTGGTGTCGTTGACCTGCCGACAGGTCCCGCGAACTGTCATCGCGGTGACGAGTTGGGCGTCCGGACGTCGATCGGGTGACGACGTAGACTTTCCAAGGTCGAGAGGCGTTGCAACGGTTATCTGGGGGCTGTTTCCCCTGGTATCCGCCACGCTCGGCAGAGTCAAGGACGCCTTCCGCCACGGAAGGAGTGCACGTGACAGGCCTTGAGCCGAACATCCGCCCGGACTGCACCGACGAGCTGACCGCCGCTCTGCAGCAGCGCATCGTGGTGATCGACGGCGCCATGGGCACGGCGATCCAGCGCGACCGCCCCGACGAGGACGGCTACCGCGGTGACCGGTTCACGGAGTGGCCGACGGCGCTGCAGGGCAACAACGACCTGCTCAACCTGACGCAGCCGCAGATCATCGAGGGCATCCACCGCGAGTACCTGGAAGCGGGCGCGGACATCCTGGAGACCAACACGTTCAACGCGAACGCGGTCTCGCTGTCGGACTACGACATGGCCGACCTGAGCTACGAGCTGAACTACGTGGGCGCCGCCCTCGCCCGCAAGGCCGCCGACGAGTACAGCACCCCGGACAAGCCCCGCTACGTCGCCGGCGCCATCGGGCCGACGACCCGCACCGCGTCCATCTCACCGGACGTCAATGACCCGGGCGCCCGCAACGTCTCCTACGACCAGCTCGTGGCCGCCTACTTGGAGGCTGCCAACGGCCTGGTCGACGGCGGCTCCGATCTGATCATCATCGAGACCATCTTCGACTCGCTGAACGCCAAGGCGGCGGTCTTCGCCGTCGAGACGCTGTTCGAGCAGCGCGGCCGGCGCTGGCCGGTGATCATCTCCGGCACCATCACCGACGCGTCCGGGCGCACGCTGTCCGGCCAGGTCACCGAGGCGTTCTGGAACGCGATCCGGCACGCGAGACCGATCGCGGTCGGCCTCAACTGCGCCCTCGGCGCACCGGAGATGCGGCCCTACATCGCCGAGATGGCACGCATCGCGGACACCTACGTCTCCTGCTACCCGAACGCCGGCCTGCCCAACGCCTTCGGTGAGTACGAAGAGTCTCCGCAGCGCCAGGCCTCCTACATCGCCGAGTTCGCCGAGGCCGGCCTGGTCAACCTGGTCGGCGGGTGCTGTGGCACCGCGCCGCCGCACATCGCCGAGATCGCCAAGGTCGTCGACGGCAAGGCGCCTCGCGAACTGCCGCAGATCCCGGTGGCCACCCGGCTGTCCGGCCTGGAGCCGCTGAACATCTCCGACAGCTCGCTGTTCGTGAACATCGGGGAGCGCACCAACATCACCGGCTCGGCCCGGTTCCGCAACCTGATCAAGGCCGAGGATTACGACACCGCGTTGTCGGTGGCGCTGCAGCAGGTCGAGGTCGGTGCGCAGGTCATCGACATCAACATGGACGAGGGCATGATCGACGGCGTCGCCGCGATGGACCGGTTCACCAAGCTGATCGCCGCCGAACCGGACATCAGCCGCGTCCCGGTGATGATCGACTCCTCGAAGTGGGAGGTCATCGAGGCCGGCCTGAAGAACGTGCAGGGCAAGCCGATCGTCAACTCGATCTCCCTGAAGGAGGGCGAGGAGAAGTTCATCCGCGAGGCCCGGCTGTGCCGCAAGTACGGCGCGGCCGTCGTCGTGATGGCCTTCGACGAACAGGGCCAGGCCGACAACCTGGAGCGCCGCAAGGAGATCTGCGGGCGCGCCTACCGGATCCTGACCGAAGAAGTCGGCTTCCCGGCCGAGGACATCATCTTCGACCCGAACTGCTTCGCTCTGGCCACCGGTATCGAGGAGCACGCCACCTACGGGATCGACTTCATCGAGGCGTGCGCCTGGATCAAGGAGAACCTGCCCGGGGTGCACATCTCCGGCGGCATCTCGAACGTGTCGTTCTCGTTCCGCGGCAACAACCCGGTCCGCGAGGCCATCCACGCGGTGTTCCTGTTCCACGCCATCAAGGCCGGCCTGGACATGGGCATCGTCAATGCCGGTGCGCTGGTGCCGTACGACTCGATCGACCCCGAGCTGCGCGAGCGCATCGAGGACGTGGTGCTCAACCGCCGCGCGGATGCCGCCGAGCGGCTGCTGGAGATCGCGGAGCGGTTCAACAGCAAGAACTCGGGAGAGGGTGACGAGCGAGCTGCCGCCGAATGGCGCAGCTTGCCGGTTCGCGAACGCATCACGCACGCCCTGGTCAAGGGCATCGACGCGCACGTCGACGCCGACACCGAGGAACTGCGGGCCGAGATCGATGCCGCCGGCGGGCGGCCGATCGAGGTGATCGAGGGCCCGCTGATGGACGGGATGAACGTCGTCGGCGACCTCTTCGGTGCGGGCAAGATGTTCCTGCCCCAGGTGGTGAAGTCGGCCCGGGTGATGAAGAAGGCCGTCGCCTATCTGCTGCCGTTCATCGAGGCCGAGAAGGAGGCCTCCGGCGCGGCCGCCGGTAAGGACACCAACGGCACCATCATCATGGCGACCGTCAAGGGCGATGTCCACGACATCGGCAAGAACATCGTCGGAGTCGTGCTGCAGTGCAACAACTTCGAGGTGATCGACCTCGGGGTGATGGTGCCCGCGCAGAAGATACTCGACGCGGCCAGGGAGCACGACGCGGACATCATCGGGTTGTCCGGTCTGATTACCCCGTCGCTGGACGAGATGGTGAACTTCGCCGTCGAGATGGAGCGCGAAGGACTGCAGATCCCGCTGCTGATCGGCGGCGCGACCACCTCGCGCGCCCACACCGCGGTGAAGGTGGCGCCGCGCCGCAGCGGCCCGGTGGTCTGGGTCAAGGACGCGTCCCGCTCGGTGCCGGTCGCCGCGGCGCTGCTCGACGACAGGCAGCGGCCCGCGCTGCTGGAGGCCACCGCGAAGGACTACGCGGCCCTGCGCGAACGGCACGCCCAGAAGAACGAGCGGCCGATGCTGACCCTGGAGAAGGCCCGGGCGAACCGCACCCCGATCGAGTGGGACGGCTACACGCCACCGGTGCCCGCCCAGGGTGTCGGGGTCCGCGAGTTCATCGACTACGACGTGGCCGAGTTGCGCGAGTACATCGACTGGCAGCCGTTCTTCAACGCCTGGGAGATGAAGGGCCGGTTCCCGGACATCCTGAACAACCCCGTGTCGGGGGAGGCCGCCCGCAAGCTGTACGACGACGCCCAGGAGATGCTCGACACCCTGATCAAGGAGAAGTGGCTGAGGGCCAACGGGGTGATCGGGTTCTTCTGCGCCAACGCCGTCGGCGACGACATCGAGGTCTACACCGACGAGAGCCGGACCGAGGTGCTCACCACGCTGCACAACCTGCGCCAGCAGGGGGAGCACCGCGCCGGCATCCCGAACCGGTCCCTGGGCGACTTCGTCGCCCCCAGAGAAACGGGCCTGCGGGATTACGTCGGCGCGTTCGCCGTCACCGCGGGGCTGGGCAGCCAGGACAAGATCACGGAGTTCAAGGCCGACCACGACGACTACAACGCGATCCTGCTGGAGTCGCTGGCCGACCGGCTGGCCGAGGCGTTCGCCGAACGGATGCACCAGCGGGTACGCCAGGAGTTCTGGGGTTACCAGCCCGACGAGCAACTGGACAACGCGGCGCTGATCGGGGAGAAGTACGTCGGGATCCGCCCGGCGCCCGGCTACCCGGCCTGCCCCGAACACACCGAGAAGGCCACCCTGTTCGAGTTGATGGACGTCACCGAGCGGACCGGCATCGAGCTGACCGAATCGATGGCGATGTGGCCCGGGGCCGCGGTCAGCGGCTGGTACTTCTCGCACCCGCAGTCGCAGTACTTCGTGGTGGGCCGGATGGCTCAGGATCAGATCGCCGACTACGCCCGGCGCAAGGGCTGGACCCTGGCCGAAGCCGAGCGCTGGCTGGCACCCAATCTCGGCTACAACCCGGAGGACTGAGGCTCAGCCGAACCGGTCCGCGTTCAGCTTGGCCCACTCGGCGATCGAGATCGCCGGTGCGCCAGTCAGTTCGGCGACGAGGTCGTTGGCCTGCTGGGGTGTCTGCACGCCGGCCGCCAGGAGGTCGACGTACCAGCTCGCCTGCTCACCCATGACCGGCGCGAGCGTTGCCAGCGCCTCCTCGCGGCTACACGTCTCGAACCGGACCGGCCTGCCGATGCCGATCCCGATCTGTTCGGCGATCTGGGCCCGGGTCAGCGCCTCGGGCCCGGTGAGCTCATACATCCGGCCCAGGTGCGCATCGTCGGGTGCGGCGAGCAACGCCGCGGCGACGCGGGCGATGTCGTCCATCGCGATCGGCGCCTCCACCACGTCGGGGTAGGGCTCTCGAACCGTGCCGGTCGCCGCGATCTGGGTGGCCCACATGGCGAAGTTCTCGCAGAACTCACCCGGCCCGAGCTGGATGGCCGGCACCGCGGCCGCCGCGATCACGTCGGCATGCTGCTGCCAGTGCGCGCCACCGGAGAGCGCCACCACATAGGACACGCGGGCCGCGGCGATCATCTCGCACGTGATGCCGATCGTCGGCGGGTACGGCGCCAGGTACACCCGGTCCACATCGGCCAGCGCCACCGACATCGTCTCCGGCCTGCCGAGGAAACCGGTGACCACCTCCACGCCGTCGGGCAGATTCGCCTTGGCCGGATCGGTGGTCAATGCCCGGATATCCCGGACTCCCAGCTCGAGCAGTCGATCCACGACCTTGCGGCCGATGTTGCCGGTGGCGCCCGTCACAAGAACCGTCATGGCACCACGTTAGCCGCGCGCCCCGACGAGCTTCGATTTCCGGGCCCCCGGAGTCGATGAGAGGATGGCACCCATGCGTGCTGTGTTGTGGGATATGGATGGCACCATCGTGGACTCCGAAAAGCTCTGGGACTTCGGCATTCACGAGCTCTACCGCCAACACGGACGGCAGCTGAGCGCCCAGGTGCGGACCAGCACGATCGGCGGCTCGAGTGAGACCGTGATGCAGATCGTGTACGCCGACCTGGGCCTGGATCCCGACCCCGCGGACATGGCCCGGACCGCGGACTGGCTGCACGAATACGTCGGGGGACTCTTCGCGACCGGCCTGCCGTGGTGCGCCGGCGCCCGGGAAATGCTCGACGGCCTGACCGCCGCCGGGGTTCCGATGGCGTTGGTGACCAACACCCGTCGCGATCTGGCCGATCAGGCCCTGGAGTCGATCGGCCGGCACTACTTCTCGGTTTCGGTGTGCGGGGACGAAGTGCCCGCGGGCAAGCCGTCGCCCGACCCGTATCTGCGGGCCGCCGAGCTGCTGGGTCTGGATCCCGCGGACTGCCTGGCGATCGAGGACTCGGTGACGGGCTCGACGTCGGCGGAGTCCGCCGGGTGCGCGGTTCTGGTCGTGCCCAATGAGATCGAGGTGCCGTCCGGCCCGCGCCGGCGGCACGCCGAATCCCTGGCCGGGCTGACAGTGCACGATCTACGGGTGGTGCACACCGAACTCGGCGCCGATCAGGACGAACGCAGCGCCTGATTTCCTCTCCGGGTAACGGTCCATTACCCACCGCGTCTGTGCGATTGTGATGTGGCACCCATCACAGCGCGCTGCGGAAGGACGAGTCGATGACACACGGTCCGGTCGGCGGAGATGACGCCTCGTTCCTCGACGATGATTCCGGGTTCAGTTCCGGCCGGACGGCGGTGAGAATCGCCGCGGTGGCCGCGCTCGGCGGCCTGTTGTTCGGCTACGACAGCGCGGTCATCAACGGTGCGGTGTCCTCGATCCAGGAGGACTTCGGGATCGGCAACTACGCCCTGGGGCTCGCGGTGGCGTCCGCGCTGCTGGGCGCCGCGGCCGGTGCCCTGTCCGCCGGCCGCATCGCCGACCGGATCGGGCGCATCGCGGTGATGAAGATCGCCGCCGTGCTTTTTCTCATCAGCGCATTCGGCACCGGACTGGCCCCCGAGACCATCACCCTGGTGGTGTTCCGCATCATCGGCGGCATCGGTGTCGGTGTCGCCTCGGTCATCGCGCCCGCCTATATCGCCGAGACCTCGCCACCCGGAATCCGCGGCCGCCTGGGCTCGCTGCAGCAACTCGCGATCGTGCTGGGCATCTTCATCTCGTTCGCGGTGAACTGGCTGCTGCAGTGGATCGCCGGCGGGCCCAACGAGGTGTTGTGGCTGGGCCTGGACGCCTGGCGATGGATGTTCCTGGTGATGGCGGTGCCCGCCGTGCTGTACGGCAGCCTCGCTTACACCATTCCGGAGTCGCCGCGTTATCTCGTTGCCAGCCATAAGATTCCGGAAGCCCGCCGGGTATTGACCATGCTGCTGGGGCAGAAGAACCTGGAGATCACGATCACCCGCATCCGGGACACCCTGGAGCGCGATGACAAGCCGTCCTGGCGGGATCTGAAGAAGCCGACCGGCGGCGTCTACGGCATCGTGTGGGTCGGTCTGGGCTTGTCGATCTTCCAGCAGTTCGTCGGGATCAACGTCATCTTCTACTACTCGAATGTGCTGTGGCAGGCCGTCGGTTTCAGCGCCGACCAGTCGGCGGTCTACACCGTGATCACCTCGGTGATCAACGTGCTCACCACCCTGATCGCGATCGCGCTGATCGACAAGATCGGCCGCAAACCGCTGCTGCTGATCGGCTCGGCGGGTATGGCGGTCACCCTGGCCACCATGGCGGTCATCTTCGCCAACGCCACGGTCAATCCCGACGGCACCCCGAGCCTGCCCGGCGCGTCCGGCGTGGTCGCGCTGGTCGCCGCGAACCTGTTCGTGGTCGCGTTCGGCATGTCCTGGGGTCCGGTGGTGTGGGTGCTGCTGGGGGAGATGTTCCCCAACCGCATCCGCGCGGCCGCCCTGGGTCTGGCCGCCGCAGGCCAGTGGACGGCCAACTGGCTGATCACGGTCACCTTCCCGGAACTGCGCAATCACCTGGGCCTGGCCTACGGCTTCTACGCGCTGTGCGCCGTGCTGTCGTTCCTGTTCGTGACGAAGTGGGTGCGCGAGACCAAGGGTGTCTCGTTGGAGGACATGCACGCCGAGGTGCTCAACGAGGAGGAGCGTCCGGCGTCCCGGTGACCGGCCGGGCGCCCGAGGTGAAACCCGCGTGACCGCGGGAACGGGCGCGTGAAAGAATTGCGGTCCGTGAAGACCTTCGACGGCCTGTTCGCCGAGCTCAGTGAGAAAGCACAGACCCGGCCCGCCGGTAGCGGTACGGTCGCGGCGCTCGACGCCGGGGTGCACGGGCTGGGCAAGAAGATCCTCGAGGAGGCCGGCGAGGTGTGGCTGGCCGCCGAGCACGAGAGCGATGACGCGCTCGCCGAAGAAATCAGCCAGTTGCTGTACTGGACTCAGGTACTGATGCTCAAGCGCGGCCTGAGCCTCGACGACGTGTACCGGAACCTGTGATGTCGGACGCTTCGCGGGCCGGGGTGCTGCGGGTCGCGGTACCCAACAAGGGGGCGCTGAGCGAGTCGGCCGCCGAGATCCTGTCCGAGGCCGGTTACCGGCGACGGACCGACTCCAAGGATCTGACCGTCGTCGACCCGGCCAACAATGTCGAATTCTTCTTCCTGCGGCCCAAGGACATCGCGATCTACGTGGGGTCCGGGCAACTCGACCTCGGCATCACCGGACGCGATCTGGCCGCCGAGTCCGGCGCGCCGGTGCGGGAACGGTTGGCGCTGGGGTTCGGGTCCTCGACGTTCCGTTACGCCGCGCCGGCCGGGCAGAACTGGACCGTCGACCAGCTGGGCGGTAAGCGGATCGCCACCGCGTACCCGAATCTGGTCCGTAAGAACCTGGCGGACAGGGGAATCGAAGCGACCGTCATCCGCCTGGACGGCGCCGTGGAGATTTCCATCCAGCTCGGGGTGGCCGACGTCATCGCCGACATCGTCGGTTCCGGACGCACCCTGGGGCTGCACAATCTGGTGGCCTTCGGGGAGTCGCTGTGCGACTCCGAAGCGGTCCTGATCGAACGGACGGATGCCGAGCCCGATCCCGCCCGTGACCAGCTGGCGGCCCGTGTCCAGGGCGTGGTGTTCGGCCAGCAGTACCTGATGCTCGACTACGACTGCCCGCGCAGCCTTCTGGAAGCCGCCAGTGCCGTCACACCGGGGCTCGAGTCGCCCACCATCGCCCCGCTGGCCGACCCGGACTGGGTTGCGGTGCGGGCGCTGGTACCGCGACGCGACGTCAACTCCATCATGGATGAGCTCGCCGCGATCGGCGCCAAGGCGATCCTGGCCTCCGACATCCGGTTCTGCCGCTTCTGAACCGGCTCCCGAGCCCACCCGATTAGCAGGGCCTGCCGTCGTCCTGCGTGTTAGCGTCCGGGAATCATCGGTGTGCCCGGAGGTGGTCATGACGATCGTTCTCGTTCTGGTGCTGGCCCTGCTGATCGGTGTCGTCGCCGGCCTGCGGGCACTGACGCCACCGGCCATGGTCGCCTGGGGCGGTGCACTGGGCTGGATCGATCTGGACGGCACCTGGGCCCAGTGGGTGGCCCACCCACTCACCGTCACGGTGCTGACCATCCTGCTGGTGGTCGAGCTGGTCACCGACCAGCTCCCCAGCACCCCGGCTCGGACGGTGGCCGTGCAGTTCTCGGCCCGGCTGCTCACCGCCGGGTTCGCCGGCGCCGTCCTGGTCACCGGCGCGTTGGCCACGGTCAAGACCGGCACCGTGGTCTCCGGGATCGGGGCGGGGGTCATCGGCGCGGTGCTGGGCACCATGGGCGGCTACCGGGCCCGTAAGGCGCTGGTGGAGCGCAACGGCGGCAAGGACCTTCCCATCGCGCTCATCGAAGACGCCGTGGCCGTTCTCGGCGGATTCGCCGTGGTCGCTCTCGCGACTCTGATCTGATGCCCGCCGACGTCACCGAGTTCGACGCGATCATCGTCGGTGCCGGTCAGGCCGGACCACCGCTGGCCGGCCGGCTGACCGCGGCCGGTCAACGGGTCGCGGTGATCGAACGCAAACTCGTCGGCGGCACCTGCGTGAACTACGGGTGCATCCCCACCAAGACCCTGGTGGCCAGTGCGCATACCGCGCACATCGCCCGCCGCGGAGCCGACTTCGGCATCGACACAGGTGAGATCACCGTCGACATGACGAAGGTCAAGGCCCGCAAGGACAAGATCGTCGAGGGCGACCGGCGCGGTGTGGAGAACTGGATCGAGGGGATGGACGGCGCGACCCTGCTGCGCGGGCACGCCCGATTCACCGATCCACACACCCTCGACATGGACGGCAGGGCGCTGCGCGCCGACCGGATCTTCCTCAACGTCGGGGGCCGTGCCGTGGTGCCGGACCTGCCGGGCCTCTCCGAGATCGACTACCTGACCAATGTGTCTGTGCTGGAACTGGATACGGTGCCCGAACATCTCGTCATCATCGGCGGGAGTTACATCGCCCTGGAGTTCGCGCAGATGTACCGCCGGTTCGGTGCCCGGGTGTCGGTGATCGAGCGTGGTCCGCGACTGACCTCCCGCGAGGACGAAGATGTCTCCGCGGGTATCCGCGACATCCTGGAGGCCGAGGGGATCGAGATCCACACCGGCGCCGATGACATCCGCTTCACCAAGCTGGAGAACGGATTTCAAGTCAGCCCACGCGCCGGCGCCGCCCCGATCGTCGGGAGCCACGCGTTGATCGCCGTCGGCCGGACACCCAACACCGACGATCTCGGTCTGCAGCACGCCGGCGTGCGTACCGATCACCGCGGCTACATCGAGGTCGACGACACCCTGCGTACCGATGTCGAACACATCTGGGCGATGGGGGACTGCAACGGCCGGGGTGCGTTCACGCACACGTCCTACAACGATTTCGAGATCGTGGCCGCGAACCTGCTCGACGATGATCCGCGCCGGGTCAGTGACCGGGTGCCGACCTACGCGCTCTACATCGACCCGCCGCTGGGCCGAGCCGGGATGACCGCCGACGAGGTGCGTCGTTCGGGCCGGAAAGCGTTGGTGGGCAAGCGCCCGATGACGCGCGTCGGGCGCGCGGTGGAGAAGGGCGAGACCCAGGGCTTCATGAAGGTGGTGGTCGACGCCGACACCGAGGAGATCCTGGGCGCCGCGATTCTCGGCGTCGGCGGTGACGAGGTGGTGCACGCCATCCTGGACGTGATGACCGCCAAACTGCCCTACACGGCGATATCGCGGACCATGCACATCCATCCCACCGTCAGCGAGCTGGTGCCCACCCTGCTGCAGGACCTCAAGCCGCTCGATTAACGCGCGGCCCGCATCATCCGCAGCGCCCCGATCTCCGATCCGTTCTTGGTCAGCTCGATGTTGAGCCACAGCACCGTGTCGGCGACGGTCCGGCCCCCGCCGGGCCCCCACGGGAAAGCGCATGGTGCGCCGAGATCGTCGTGGCTCAGCGTGGCCAGGATCTGCCGCCACCGATCGCACAACGATCTGATCGCCCGCACCGAGTTCATCGGGCCGGGCCAACCGATCTCGCCGGGTGGCCGTGCGGGCCGGCCGGTCAGCTCGTCTGCGGCCGCCGACCACCAGTAGATGATGTGCCAGGTGAGCCACCCGACGGTCGGTACCGGGATCGGGTCCGGTTCGGTCTCGGCCCAGTCCGGGTACCAGGATCCGGCCGCATCGCGATGCATCGTCCACACCACCGCCGCGGGTTCCCAGAGGAAATCCTCCTCGGTCAGTGCGCTCAGGTGCAGATCGGTCAGCGCCCAGGCCAGATCGAACTGACCGCGCAGCGCCTCGATCACGGCACCCGCTGCACCAGCAGGGTCTGCGCCGAGGTGCCGATGAATCCGTGCCGGTCGAAGATCTCGGCCGTCGTCACCCCGATGCCATCCGGGCCGATCGACCCGCGGGCCCGCAACGCGAAATCGTTGCCGCGCGGTGCCCGATGCAGGTGCACCGCGGTGTCGGTGTTCATGAACACGAACCGGTCGGGATCCAGCGCCGCGCCCACACCGTTGGCCGAGTCGACCACCATCGCCAGCCGCTGCAGGTCGGTGAGCGGCTCGGAATCCACCAGCGGCACAAGCGGACTCATCCAGGACACCGCGGGCTCGCCGGGCGCCGTCTGCTGCCGGCGCCAGCTCACCGTGTCCAGATAGCCGGGGGCGCCCATCCATCCGTGCGCGTCGGCCGAGGCCGCGCCCTCGACCAGGGGTGGGTACCGGTCGGTGGCCGCGTCCGCGGTGTCGCTGGCCGCCAGCAGCCAGGCACTCACCCGGGCCAGCACCCGGTCGGATCCCTCCACCGCGCGCATCTCCGCGACCGCCATCGTGATCCGCGCGCCGGGGCGCTCCACCCAGGCGCGGACCTTCACCGGGGCCACCGGGATGGCGCCCAGGATGTCCAGCAGGAGCCGACCCACCCGCAACTCCGGGCGGTCGGTGTAGAGCTCCTCGATCGTCTTGGTCAACAGCGCCAGCGGCGGCGACCCGTGCTGGATCGAGGAGTCCCAGTTGCTGGCGGTGCCGATGCTGGATTCGAAGAACTGGAAACCGTCGGACTCGGGAAGCCGTCGGTAGTGGGAGTCGCTCACTCTGGCACCATCTCCGGGGCGCTGCGTCCCTGGGGCTCGGGCTGCTCCGGCCAGCCCGGGTACAGCGGCGGGGTGCCGCCGAACTCCGGGCAGAACTGCTGATGGGCGCACCAGCCGCACAGCTTCGACCGACTGGCCCGGAAATCGCCTGTGCTACCCGCGGATTGGATCGCCCGCCAGATCGCGGTCAGTGTCCGCTCGAAACGCTGGAGCTCGTCGACATCGGGGGAGTAGTCGAGCACCTGGCCGTCGGCGAGGTAGAGCAGCCGCAGTTTCGCCGGCAGCACACCACGCGACCGCCACAGTGCGACGGCGTAGAACTTCATCTGGAACAGCGCCTTGGCCTCGGCCAGGGCCCACAGCTGCGACGGCGACTTGCCGGTCTTGTAGTCGACCACCCGCATCTCACCGGTCGCGGCGATGTCGATGCGGTCGACGAAGCCCCGCAGCAGCGTGCCGTCCTCCAACTCGACCTCGACCCGTTGTTCACAGCTGTGCGGGTCGAACCGCGTCGGGTCCTCCAGCCGGTAGTAACCGGACAACAGCTTGCGGGCGTCGCGCAGCAGTTCGGTGCGCATGGCCGCGTCCAGTTCCAGCCCCGATTCACCGGCCTCGGCCACCACCCGGTCCAGGGCCGGATCGACCAGCGTCAGCGCGGTGTCGTGGCCGCGCTCGGCCGCGGGCAGTGCGTAGAGCTCCTCGAGCGCGGCGTGCACCACCGACCCCCGCAGCTGGGCGGCCGAGACGGGTTCGGGCAGCCGGTCGATGGCCCGGAAGCG
Source organism: Mycolicibacterium diernhoferi (assembly GCF_019456655.1). Taxonomy (NCBI): domain Bacteria; kingdom Bacillati; phylum Actinomycetota; class Actinomycetes; order Mycobacteriales; family Mycobacteriaceae; genus Mycobacterium; species Mycolicibacterium diernhoferi. Next base: position 3,057,235 of record NZ_CP080332.1, read on the forward strand.
GTACAGCAGCGGGCACTGCTTGAAGTCGCTGGCCCGTGACGGGGACAGGGCCGGACGCCAACCGGTCCGCGAAGGTGCTGGCGCGCTCATACCCAGCAGCCTAAGCCCGGCTCCCGACAACCTTTCGGATGACGACGATTCGGAACGGTGGCGGCGCGTCTGGCAGGCTGACCCCGTGCAAATCACTGGTCCGTTCGTCGTCGGCGATCGCGTACAACTCACCGATGCCAAGGGACGGCACTACACCATGGTGCTCGCGCCCGGTGCCGAGTTCCACACCCACCGCGGCGCCATCCCGCACGACAACGTGATCGGCCAACCCGAGGGCAGCGTCGTCAAGTCCACCAACGGCGACCCCTTCCTGGTGTTGCGGCCGCTGCTCATCGACTACGTGCTGTCCATGCCGCGCGGTGCGCAGGTGATCTATCCCAAGGACGCGGCCCAGATCGTGCACGAGGGCGACATCTTCCCCGGTGCTCGGGTGCTGGAGGCCGGCGCGGGTTCCGGCGCGCTGACCTGTTCGCTGTTGCGCGCGGTGGGGCCGACCGGCCAGGTCATCTCCTACGAGGTGCGCGACGACCATGCCGTGCACGCCATCAGGAATGTGGAGACGTTCTTCGGTGAGCGGCCGGCCAACTGGGACCTGCGGATCGCCGACCTCAACGAATACCCCTCAGAGGGCCCGCAGGTGGACCGGGTGGTCCTGGACATGCTGGCGCCCTGGGACGTCCTGGACACGGTGTCCACGGCGCTGGTGGCCGGTGGCGTGCTGATCGTCTACGTGGCCACCGTCACCCAGCTGTCCCGCACTGTGGAGGCGCTGCGCGAGCAGCAGTGCTGGACCGAGCCCCGGGCCTGGGAGACCATGCAGCGCGGCTGGAACGTGGTCGGCCTGGCGGTGCGGCCGCAGCACAACATGCGCGGGCACACCGCGTTCCTGATCAGCGCCCGCAAGTTGGCGCCGGGCACCGTGACGCCCACCCCGCTGCGCCGTAAACGACCCCAGGTCTGATCCGGCTACTCGTCGGTGCTGCGGTGCAGCCCGCGCCGGGTGCAGAGCAACTCCAGCTCCGGTCGGGCCGCCACCAGACGTTCGGCGGCGTCGAGCACGTCGACGACGTGCGCCCGATCGCCGGCCACCACCGAGATGCCGATGCCGGCGCGGCGGTGCAGATCCTGGTCCCCGGTTTCGGCCGCCGACACGGCGAACCGTCGGCGCAGTTCGGCGATCACCGGGCGGATCACCGAGCGCTTCGCCTTCAGGGAGTGCACATCGCCGAGCAGCAGGTCACATTCCAGCCAGCCGATCCACATGGTCCTACCGTGGGGGTTCCGGCGGCGGGGGCGGACCCAGTTCGAGCAGCTGATCGGCGGTGTCCCGGGTCAGCTGCCAGGCCCCCTCGTACGGGGTGAACTGCATCGGGAAAGTGAACGGCGGCGCCTGGGGGCCCGGGTTGGCCGATTCGGCGGTGACTGTGGCCACCACATCGCCGTAATCGGTGGGTGACCAGGTCAGATCCGCGGCGCGGAAGGTCAGCGGCGCCAGCCCGCCGTCGACGGTCGCCTTGGCGAACCGGTCCAGCGCGGGCCCGTCCTCGGCGGTGGCGTGCTGAACCAGCGCCACCTTCTGCTCACCGGGAATCGATGGGTCGGCGAGCTGCTGCAGGACGGCGGTCAGCGCTTCGGGCGCCGGCAACGGCGCCTGCGGAGCCGTCTGGGGACCGGGCGTCGCCGTCGAGAACGGCGACGGTTCGGGCATCGGTGGCACCGGCTCCTGCGCGCAGCCCGACAGTCCGAGCACCAGCACCGAGATGGTGGCGCTCAGGACCGCCCTGGCGGGCAGCGCAGCGAGGCGGCGCATCGTCGTGGCGTCAGCCAACCGCCGAGAGCAGCGCCATCGCGGACTGCTTGGAGACCTGCCAGCCGGTGGGGCTGGGACCGGCGATGAAGGTGACGCCCTGGGTGGCGGTGCCGCCGGTGGCCGCGGTGGCGGTCACGTTCGCGGTGGCAACCGGGCCGTTCACGTCGATGTCGACGACGTTGAAGGTCAGCGGGAACTGTCCCTTGGCGGCCGCGTTGCTGTAGGCACGGTCGGCGGCGATGGTCTCGATGCGGCCCATACCGCCCTCGATGAAGGCCTTCTTGCCGGCGAATCCGCCCGGTCCGGCGAGCCCGGCGAGCGTCTGCACCAGCGGCGCCTGCAGTTCGGGCGCGGGCGCCTGGGGCATCGGGGTGTCCCATACGACCGGTGTGATGGCCGGGGCGGCGCCGGACGCAACCGACGTCACACCCGCGGTCGCAGCGGTAACGATGCCGGCTGCTGCCGCGCTGGTTACGAAGCCGATTGCGAGGGTTTTGAAGATCACAGTGGGCCTTTCAATGGGGCAGACTCATCAAGGAGGTTAACAGCGTTGCGGGTGTGTCGAATTCCTAGAGCAGACACAATGGCTCAATCGCCGGTAGCGTTGAAGGTGTTACTGCACCAGCATTCGGTGCGGGAGGGAGCGCAACATGAGTGAGTCCGAGCGTTCTGAAAGTTTCGGAACACCCCACGAATCCGGTATGTCCGTCGAGGATGCCGCCGAGTTGGAGCGTTTGCGCCGGGAAGCCGCCGCACTGCGCGAACAACTGGAGGGCACCGTCGGACAGTCCAGTGGGTTGCGTACCGCCCGCGACGTTCAGCAGCTCGAGGCGCGGATCGACTCCTTGGCGGCACGTAACGCCAAACTGATGGACACGCTCAAGGAGGCCCGTCAGCAATTGCTGGCGCTGCGCGAGGAGGTGGACCGGCTCGGTCAGCCGCCCAGCGGCTACGGGGTGCTGCTCGCGACCCACGAGGACGAGACCGTCGACGTCTTCACCTCCGGACGCAAGATGCGGCTCACACTGTCCCCGAACATCGAACCGGCCGGCCTCAAGCAGGGCCAGACGGTGCGCCTCAACGAGGCGCTGACCGTCGTCGAGGCAGGCACCTTCGAGGCGGTCGGTGAGATCAGCACCTTGCGCGAGATCCTGTCCGACGGGCATCGCGCGCTGGTGGTCGGGCACGCCGACGAGGAACGCATCGTGTGGCTGGCCGAACCGCTGATCGCCGAGGAGTTCCTGCCCGAGGGCACCGTGGTGGAGCCCTCGCTGGACGGTGAACAGCCCCGCAAGCTGCGCCCCGGCGACTCACTCCTGGTCGACACCAAGGCCGGGTACGCCTTCGAGCGCATCCCCAAGGCCGAGGTGGAGGATCTGGTGCTGGAGGAGGTGCCCGACGTCAGCTACGGTGACATCGGCGGCCTGACCCGGCAGATCGAGCAGATCCGCGACGCGGTGGAGCTGCCGTTCCTGCACAAGGATCTGTACCGGGAGTACGCGCTGCGCCCGCCCAAGGGTGTGCTGCTCTACGGTCCGCCCGGGTGCGGCAAGACGCTGATCGCCAAGGCGGTGGCCAACTCGCTGGCCAAGAAGATGGCCGAGCTGCGCGGCGAGGACTCCCGCGAGGCGAAGTCGTACTTCCTGAACATCAAGGGCCCCGAGCTGCTCAACAAGTTCGTCGGCGAGACCGAGCGTCATATCCGGCTGATCTTCCAGCGGGCGCGGGAGAAGGCGTCCGAGGGCACCCCGGTGATCGTGTTCTTCGACGAGATGGACTCGATCTTCCGTACCCGCGGCACGGGCGTGAGCTCGGACGTGGAGACCACCGTGGTGCCGCAGTTGCTCAGCGAGATCGACGGCGTCGAGGGCCTGGAGAACGTCATCGTCATCGGCGCCTCCAACCGCGAGGACATGATCGACCCGGCCATCCTGCGGCCCGGCCGTCTGGACGTGAAGATCAAGATCGAGCGGCCCGACGCCGAAGCCGCCCAGGACATCTTCAGCAAGTACCTCACCGAAGATCTGCCGATCAACGAGGACGATCTGCAGGAGTTCGTCGGTGACCGCTCGCTGACGATCAAGACGATGATCGAGAAGGTCGTGGACCGGATGTACGCCGAGATCGACGACAACCGGTTCCTGGAGGTCACCTACGCCAACGGTGACAAGGAAGTCATGTACTTCAAGGACTTCAACTCCGGCGCCATGATCCAGAACGTGGTGGACCGGGCGAAGAAGTACGCCATCAAGTCGGTGCTGGAGACCGGGCAGAGGGGTCTGCGTATCCAGCACCTGCTCGATTCGATCGTCGACGAGTTCGCCGAGAACGAGGACCTGCCGAACACCACGAATCCCGATGACTGGGCCCGGATCTCGGGCAAGAAGGGGGAGCGGATCGTCTACATCCGCACCCTGGTCACCGGGAAGACTTCGTCGGCCAGCCGGGCCATCGACACCGAGTCGAACCTGGGCCAGTACCTGTAGTCACCTGTAGCCGAACGGTCGTGAAGGGCCGCAGAACCCACCGGTTCTGCGGCCCTTCGCGTCTGCCGGCACGGGATGGGTACCGTCAGGCCTTGGCGCACATGGTGGTTGGCCGACCTGGCAGGTCTGTTCACCTGACCACAGCACGGTCACTTCGTAGGGAATGGCGATGATCCCCAGCGCCAGGAAGAAGGCGAACAGCCCGGCGGTGAACAGCACCACCTGAATCGTCTGGGCCACCACCATGACCGCGACCACGTTGATCCGCTCGGGCAGGGAACCCCTCGAGGCCCCGGAACCGGTAAGGCACAGTGGACGGATGCGACGTGGACTGGCCCGACCCGGCAACTGGGGGATCTCGGCGCGTTCGGCGTTCGTCGCGGCCAGTGTGGTGTTCGTCGCTCTCGGCGTGACGGGCATGGTGCTGGCCGGCGTGCTGTACCGATCGATGCTCAGCGAGGTCGACAATGCCGCCGCGGCGCGGGTGGCCCGGGCTGCGGCGATCATCGCCGCGCGTGGCCCGGACGGGCTCGATGACACCCTGCTCAGCACGGACTCACGCATCCTGGCGGTCCAGGTGATCGGTGCCGACGGAACCGTGCTCCGCCGGTCCCCGGGGGCCCCGGCCTCGCCGCTGATCCCGGTGGGAGCGCTCGGGACCGGCCCGCGAATCGGTATGCCCGAGCATGATTCACCCTTCGGCCAGATCCGGTTCAGCGCGCAGACGATCAGCGGCCCGGACGACGCGCAGTACACGGTGGTGGTCGGGGAGGGCAGCCCGCTGGTGTTGTCCACGGTGGGCACCGTGGTGACCGCGCTGGCGGTGGCCGCTCCGGTGGTCATCGCGGTGTCGGCGGCCGCGACATACCTGTTGGTGCGCCGGTCGATGCGCTCGGTCGATGACATCCGATCCCGGGTCGCCGCCATCACCACCTCCGATCTGACCGAACGGGTCCCGGTGCCCGACAGCCGGGACGAGATCGCCGCACTGGCGGTGACGATGAACGAGATGCTGGCCCGCGTCGAGGCAGGCCATACGGCACAGCAGCGGTTCGTCGGCGACGCCTCCCATGAACTGCGCAGCCCGCTGGCCACCATCATCTCGGCACTGGAGGTCGCCCAGGCGCACCCGGATCTGCTCAACGCCGATCTGGCCGAGCACACGCTGATGCCCGAGGCGCAGCGGATGCGCTCGCTCATCGACGATCTGCTGTTGCTGGCCCGCGCCGACGAACAGGGCTGGAACATCCGCCATGACGATGTGGATCTCGACGATCTGGCGGCCGGCGAGATCGAGCGGATCCGGCGCGAGCACGCTCTGGAGGTGACCGCCACGATCACCCCGGCCCGGGTGACCGGGGACCCGGCGGCGCTGGCCAGGGTGCTGCGCAATCTGCTGGATAACGCTGCGCGGCACGCAACCTCGGTGATCGAGGTCGACCTGCGCCGCGCCGGTGCCGATGTGGTGCTCATGATCGGCGACGACGGGCCCGGAATACCCGCACCGGACCGGCTCCGGGTGTTCGACCGCTTCGTGCGTCTGGATGAGGGCCGCTCACGGGGTGCGGGCGGCACCGGTCTGGGGTTGGCGATCGTCTCGGAGATCGTCGCCGCACATCTCGGGCAGGTGCGCATCGAGGACCGTCCCGGCGGTGGGACGCGTGCGGTGGTTCAGCTGACCGCCGTTGGACTGGCGACCGATCAGTGGTCGGCGGCCAACCGGTAGCCGACGCCGCGGATGGTCTCGATGGTGCTGGTGCCGAACGGAATATCGATCTTTCGGCGTACGTAGCCGACGTAGACCTCGACGACGTTGTCCGGCCCGTCGTAGTGGGCGTCCCAGACGTTGTGCAGGATGTCGGCCTTGGTCACGGCGACGTTCTTGTTGCGCATCAGGTACTCCAGTACCCCGTACTCGCGCGGGGTCAGTGACAGCGCCTTGTCGCCGCGCGCCACGGTGCGCCGGCCCGGGTCCAGCGTGAGGGTGCCGGCGGTGAGCACCGGCGGCGTGTGCGGGGCCGCCCGCCGGACCAGGGCACGCAGTCGGGCCACCAGGACGATGAACGAGAACGGCTTGGTCAGGTAGTCATCGGCGCCGAGATCGAAGGCGTCGGTCTGGTCGTACTCGCCGTCCTTGGCGGTCAGCATCAGCACCGGTGTCCACACTTCCCGGGCCCGCATCCGGCGCAGCACCTCGTAGCCGTTGAGACCGGGCAGCATGATGTCCAGGACCACGACGTCGAAGTCGTTCTCGGTGGCCTGCCACAAACCGTCGATCCCGTTGGCGGCTTCGACCACGGAGAAGCCTTCGGCGCGTAATCCGATGGCAAGGGTGGAACTCAGACGGGGCTCGTCCTCGACGATCAGCACTCTCATAACGTCTCTATGTCTACCGCGTCCGCGCAGAGGTCGGCGCGCCACGCTGTTCGCGGTACCCCCATGTCAGGGAGTCAACGATGAACATGAAGGCCAATGCGCGGCGCGCCGACGGTCTGTTGAGCCTGCGTTGACTCCGCACGCTAGCCCCCGCAACGCCGGTTGGTGCGCAATTCGCAGAACCTATGCATTGCCGGGAACCACCGGGGTTTCGTCGGCCAGTCGATAGCGGTCGCGGGCGTCGAGGGTGACCCGCAGATCCTGGATCAGCGGGTCGAGGAACTCGGCGCGGTAGTCGCCGTCACCGACGGCCCTGGCACTGATGTACATGAACGTCAATGCGCCGAGGAACATCGAGATCTGGATCAGCGCCTGGGGGACCGGCAGCGTCATACCCAGCAGATACCCGTCGCTGGAGCCGTTGCGTGTCCACTCCGCCAGCAGGGCCGGGCTCAACAGGATCAGGCCCAGGACGAAGAAGATGAGCCCGGTCACGATCGCGACCATCAGCACCTGCAGCACCTGCGAGGCCACCAGCACGAACACCACGTTGACGCGTTCGATGCGGGTCACCGGTACCCGTTGCTCGGGGGCACGCAGCCCCTCGAACGGGGTGCCCCGCAGACCGGGATCGTCCCCGCTGGGCCGCTCGGTGGTGGTCAGCATCGGCCGCACCCGTTCGACGGTGGCCGATGTGACGAATGCCACCGCGAGCAGGCCGAGAAAGCCGAGCGCCAACCACAGCCGGGTGCGGCTGACGAGGGAGGCCATCAGCCACATATAGGTGTTGAAGAAGGCCAGCACGGTCAGCAGCATCACCGGCAGGGCGCGTACGAAGAGGCTCCCGGCCAGCGCCAGGTTGTGTGCGGTGGCGTCGAGCGCCCAGCCCAGGATCGCCCCCACGCCCGTTGCGGTGAGCGCCAGGATCACCGCGATGACCACCCCGACGTAGACGAGGTCGATCCCGATCCGCGGGGTGGGCCCGCCGAACACCGCGCCGAGCACCGAGGTCAGCACCGCGACCGCGGCCGCGACCGTCCGGCTGCGCAGACTGTCCAACCGGCACACCCACCAGCCCACCGCGGCCGCCACCGGCAGCACCAGTACCAGCAGCGCGAGGATGAACCATTCGTCGCGGGTCGGCTCGCCGGCAATGTCGATGGTGTGTTCGTCGGTGAGCGCCACCACCGCTATCGAGTTGACCATGAATACCGCGAAGGCGGCGAGGGCAGGGGCTGCCCTCGGCCACAGCCGTCTGGCCAGCGCGCCCGGCGGGAGCACCCCGGGCAGGCCCCGGCGCAGGAACCATGCGTGTGCCTCGATGCGTTGCACGACACCTCCTCTTGGTGGCAGTCGAATGGTAATCACCTCGGCGGCGCGCAGCCGCGCGCCGTGCCGCACAAATATCGCGGGCCGGAAAAGAAAAGCGGCCGAATTCAAGTGTGACGGGGATCATGGTTTAGATAACGATTCTATAACGGTCAGGTTTGACAGGGGCCTCTGTCAATCACCGCGTTCACGCAGGTGAGTGCCCGATCGGCAGAAATCACGTCGGCCAGATGTGGCGTGTCACAGCTTGATTCGTAACTTGTGGTCTGGATACGTTCGGCTCACCGAAGACTTGAAACGTAATGAGATCGATGACTGCTCGGTGGTGACTTTTACTCAATATGAACGGCGTACAAAACGCACCGGATACACGTATTCGGGCTCATAAAACTCCGGCGATCGCTACCCAGATCGCACTACGGCGTCCACGCGGATCCGACGCCATCCCCATTCGCGAGCTGGTGGCCGAAACCGGGGTATTGGATCTCAATTCCACCTATGCATACCTGCTGCTGGCGACCGATTTCGCCGAGACGTCCATCGTCGCCGAAGTGGCCGGTGACCTGCACGGTTTCATCACCGGATACCAGCCACCGAGCAGGCCCGATGTGCTGTTCGTCTGGCAGGTGGCGGTTGCCCCTCGCGCCCAGCGCGGCGGCCTGGCCGCGGCGATGTTGGACAGCCTGGTCGCACACGTCCGGTCCCAGCGCGGACATGCACCGCTGACCGTCGAGGCCACCGTCGCGCCGGGCAATGCGAGTTCGCGGGCCTTCTTCGGTGCGTTCGCTCGCCGTCACGGCGTGCCGCTGCGCGAACATCCGCACTTCACCGCTGCCCAGCTCGATCCCGATCAGGCGCACGAGGACGAACCGCTGCTGCGGATCGGCCCGCTCGCCTGAGCACCCCACCCTGTTTCCCGTCACGCCGAAATCCCTTGGAGGACATCCCTTGTTGCTCGACACGCCCCTGACAGCCGCCACCGGCCCGATTGAGGACGATCTGCCGGCGGTGTTCTCCGCGGTGGAATCGGAGGTCCGCAGCTACTGCCGTGGCTGGCCGACCATCCTGGCCACCGCCAAGGACTCCTGGGTCACCGACACCGAGGGCCGTCGCTACCTGGACTTCTTCGCCGGCGCGGGAGCATTGAACTACGGGCACAACAACGATCAGCTCAAGAGCGCTCTGCTGGACTACCTCAGCGGCGACGGCATCGTGCACTCGCTGGACATCGCCACGACGGCCAAACAGAACTTCCTGGAGACCTTCGACCGACTCATCCTCAAGCCCCGCGGGCTGGACTACAAGGTCCAATTCCCGGGGCCGACCGGGACGAACTCCGTCGAGGCCGCCTTGAAGCTCGCCCGCAAGGTGACCAGCCGCGAGTCGATCATCAGTTTCACCAATGCATTTCACGGGATGACGTTGGGTTCGCTCTCGGTGACCGGTAACTCGATGAAGCGGGCCGGCGCGGGCATACCGCTGGTGCACGCCACCCCGATGCCCTATGACAACTACTTCGGCGGTGTCACCGAGGACTTCCATTGGTTCGAGCGCGTTCTCGACGATTCGGGCAGCGGCCTGAACCGGCCGGCAGCGGTGATCGTCGAGACCGTGCAGGGTGAGGGCGGACTCAACGTGGCCCGCCTGGAGTGGCTGCAGGAACTGGCGAACCTGTGCCGCAAGCGCGACATCCTGCTGATCGTCGACGACGTTCAGATGGGTTGCGGCCGCACCGGTGAGTTCTTCAGCTTCGAGGCCGCCGGCATCGTCCCCGATATCGTGACCCTGTCGAAGTCGATCAGCGGCTACGGCCTGCCGATGGCGCTGACGCTGTTCCGACCCGACCTCGACGTCTGGGCGCCGGGGGAGCACAACGGAACGTTCCGGGGCCACAACCCCGCCTTCGTCACCGCCACGAAGGCGCTCGAACTTTATTGGGAAAAGCCCACATTCGCCGCCGAGACGGCCGAGAAGGGCCTGCTGCTGCGGGCCGGCCTCGACGAGATCGCGGCGGCGTACGACGGTGTGTCGGCGCGCGGCAGGGGGATGGCCCAGGGCTTGATGTTCACCGACGCCGACCTCGCCGCCGACGTGTGCCGCAGCGCCTTCGAACGCGGCGCGTTGATGGAGACCAGCGGACCGTCCGACGAGGTCGTCAAGCTTCTGCCCCCGTTGACCACGTCGCGCTCGGATCTGGAGGCCGGCCTGCAGATCCTGGCCGAATCCGTTGCCGCGACCGTCTAGCCACCGACCGGCCCGACAAGGGAAAGAGGTACCCAATGATCGTCCGCACCACCACTGAGATCACCGGCACCGAGCGCGATATCAGCGCCGGAGCCTGGCGCTCGAAGCGGATCATCCTGGCCGGCGACGGCGTCGGCTTCTCCTTCCACGAGACCACCATCGAGGCCGCATCGGTCAGCGAATTCCACTATCAGCACCATGTCGAGGCGGTGTGGGTGGTGGAGGGCTCCGGCACCCTCACCGATCTGGAGACCGGCGAGGTCCACCCGCTCGGGCCCGGCACCATGTATCTGCTCGACGGGCATGAGCGCCACCGGGTCACCGTCGACGAACAGATGCGCATGCTGTGCGTGTTCAACCCGCCGGTGACCGGTGACGAGGTGCACGACGAGACCGGCGCGTACCCGGCCCCGCAGGTGGTGGCATGAGCGAGGCTTGCGGAGCGAGCATGAGCGCACTGCAGCAGCAGGTCCACGATCCGTACCCGACCCGCCTCGAGCACGCCATCACCCCGATCGAACGCATCGAGCCGACGGTGTGGGGCGATGACGGCAGCGGTCCGCTCGGCGCGGCCGAACTGAACGACTTTGCCGCACAGGGCTATCTGGTCCGCCCGGACACCGTCGACAGCGATGCGTTGGGACCGCTGGGAAACGAACTGGAAAGGCTGGCGGCCGAGCTCGACAGCGACGACCCCCGGGTCATCAGGGAACCCGGCGGTTCGATCCGGTCGATCTTCGCGCCCCACCTGCTGAGCACGCTGGTCGCCGGCGTCGTGCAGCTGGACACCGTGCTGCCGGTCGCCCGTCAACTCCTCGGCGGTGACGTCTACATCCACCAGGCGCGGATCAACCTGATGCCGGCGTTCACCGGTACCGGTTTCTACTGGCACTCCGATTTCGAGACCTGGCACGCCGAGGACGGCATGCCGCAGATGCGCGCGGTGTCCTGCTCCATCGCGCTGACCGAGAACTATCCGTACAACGGCTCGCTGATGGTGATCCCGGGATCGCACCGCACCTTCTATCCGTGTGTCGGCGCCACCCCGGACAACCACCACAGTTCCTCGCTGGTGGCCCAGCGGTTCGGGGTGCCCGACCAGAACACCCTGACCAAGGCCGTGGATGCCGACGGGATCGACCAGTTCACCGGACCGGCCGGGTCCGCGCTGTGGTTCGACTGCAATCTGCTGCACGGCTCGGGCTCCAACATCACCCCACTGCCGCGATCCAACGTCTTCCTGGTGTTCAACTCGGTCGACAATCAGCTCGGCGCGCCGTACGCCGCGGCCGGCATCCGCCCGGAGTACCTGGCGGCCCGGCGCACCCGCTCTCTCGGGCTCCCGGCGTCGCGCGCCCAGTGCTGCTGATCACGGCCTTTACCACGTCCCCTAGGCTGACCCCATGCAACGGATTATCGGCACCGAGGTCGAGTACGGCATCTCCTCGCCGTCGGACCCCACGGCCAATCCGATCCTGACGTCCACTCAGGCGGTACTGGCCTACGCGGCGGCCGCCGGGCTGCAGCGCGCCAAGCGCACCCGGTGGGACTACGAGGTCGAGTCCCCACTGCGCGACGCCCGTGGCTTCGATCTGTCCCGGTCCTCGGGTCCGGCGCCGATCATCGACGCCGACGAGGTCGGTGCGGCGAACATGATCCTGACCAATGGGGCCCGCCTCTACGTCGATCACGCGCACCCGGAGTACTCGGCGCCCGAGGTCACCGACCCGATGGACGCGGTGATCTGGGACAAGGCCGGCGAGCGTGTCATGGAGGCCGCGGCCCGGCACGTGGCCAGCGTCCCCGGCGCGATCAAGCTGCAGCTGTACAAGAACAACGTGGACGGCAAGGGCGCGTCCTACGGCACGCACGAGAACTACCTGATGTCGCGTCAGACTCCGTTCTCCTCGGTCATCGCCGGGTTCACCCCGTTCCTGGTGTCGCGCCAGGTGGTCACCGGGTCCGGGCGGGTCGGGATCGGACCCTCCGGCGACGAACCCGGTTTCCAGCTGTCCCAGCGCGCCGACTACATCGAGGTCGAGGTCGGCCTGGAGACCACCCTCAAGCGCGGCATCATCAACACCCGCGACGAACCGCACGCCGACGCCGACAAGTACCGCCGGCTGCACGTCATCATCGGTGACGCCAACCTCGCCGAGACCTCGACCTACCTCAAGGTGGGCACCAGTTCACTGGTGCTGGACCTGATCGAGGAGGGACCGGCTTTCGGCCTGGATCTGTCCGACCTGGCACTGGCCCGGCCGGTACACGCCGTGCACGTGATCAGCCGCGACCCGTCGCTGCGGGCCACCGTGGCACTTGCCGACGGCCGCGAACTGACCGCCCTTGCGCTGCAACGGATCTACCTCGACCGGGTGGCCAAGCTGGTGGACGCCCGCGATCCCGATCCGCGGGCCGAGCACGTGCTGGAGACCTGGGCCCACGTGCTCGATCTGCTCGAGCGCGACCCGATGGAGTGCGCGGAGATCCTGGACTGGCCCGCCAAGCTGCGGCTGCTGGAGGGCTTCCGGCAGCGGGAGAACCTCAGCTGGAATGCGCCGCGCCTGCACCTGGTCGATCTGCAGTACTCGGACGTGCGCCTCGACAAGGGCCTCTACAACCGGCTGGTGGCGCGCGGCTCGATGCAGCGTCTGGTCACCGAGCAGGAGGTGCTCGACGCGGTCGACAACCCGCCGACGGACACCCGGGCCTACTTCCGGGGCGAATGCCTGCGTCGGTTCGGCGCGGATATCGCCGCGGCGAGCTGGGACTCGGTGATCTTCGACCTCGGCGGGGATTCGCTCGTCCGGATTCCCACCCTGGAGCCGCTGCGGGGGAGCAAGGCACACGTCGGTGCGCTGCTGGATTCGGTGAACAGTGCGGTCGAACTGGTGGAGCAGCTCACCACATAAGCTTCGCTATCCCCGGCAGGGACGATGTTGACCGGTAGTGTGAAAGAACTGGACGAGCAATCAGGAGGCAGCGATGGCTCAGGAGCAGACCAAGCGCGGCGGTGGCGGCGGCGAGGACGACGACGCCGGCGGCCCGACGGCAGCCGGGCAGGAGCGTCGCGAGAAGCTGGCCGAGGAGACCGACGATCTGCTCGATGAGATTGACGACGTCCTGGAAGAGAACGCCGAGGACTTCGTGCGCGCGTATGTCCAAAAGGGTGGCCAGTGACGGCCTGGTCAAATAAGCCTTTCGCCGATTCGCTCGATCTCACATCACCCCATCTGAACCTGTCCTCCTTCTCGGATTTCCTGAGCAGGCAGGCCCCGGAGCTGCTGCCGGGCGGTGTCTCGCACGCCGCCGCCGGCGGTGTGGAACTGGCTCACGGCACCACGATCGTGGCGCTGAAGTATCCCGGGGGCGTGCTGATCGCGGGTGACCGGCGGGCGACGCAGGGACACATGATCGCGAGTCGCGACGTCCAGAAGGTGCACATCGCCGACGATTACGCGGCCACCGGCATCGCCGGCACCGCCGCGATCGCCGTCGAATTCGCCCGGCTGTACGCCGTCGAGCTCGAGCACTACGAGAAGGTCGAGGGTGTCCCGCTGACCTTCCGCGGCAAGGTCAACCGCCTCGCCACCATGGTGCGCGGGAACCTCGGTGCGGCGCTTCAGGGATTCGTCGCGTTGCCGCTGCTGGTCGCCTTCGACGTCGACGCCGCCGATCCGGTCAGCGCTGGGCGCATCGTGTCCTTCGACGCGGCCGGTGGCTGGAACATCGAGGAGGAGGGCTACCAGGCGGTGGGTTCGGGATCGCTGTTCGCGAAGTCGTCCATCAAGAAGCTCTATCCGCAGGTCACCGATGCCGAGACCGCGCTGAAGGCGGCCATCGAGGCGCTGTATGACGCTGCCGACGACGACGCCGCCACCGGTGGACCGGATCTGGTCCGCGGCATCTATCCGACCGCCGTGCTGATCGGCGCCGACGGCGCCGAGGAAGTGACCGAGGCGAGGATTGCCGAGTTGGCCCGCGAGGTCATCGAGCACCGGACCCGCACGGACGGGAACGGCTGATGAGCTTTCCGTACTTCATCTCGCCTGAGCAGGCGATGCGTGAGCGTTCCGAGCTTGCGCGCAAAGGTATTTCGCGTGGACGCAGTGTCGTCGCGCTGGCCTACGACGGCGGTGTGCTGTTCGTGGCGGAGAACCCGTCACGGTCGTTGCAGAAGGTCAGTGAGCTCTATGACCGGGTGGGCTTCGCAGCCGTCGGCCGGTTCAACGAGTTCGACAAGCTGCGCGTCGCCGGTATCCAGTTCGCCGACACCCGCGGCTACGCCTACGACCGCCGCGACGTCACCGGCCGCCAGCTGGCCAATGTGTACGCCCAGGCGCTCGGCACCATCTTCACCGAACAGGCGAAACCGTTCGAGGTGGAACTGTGCGTCGCCGAGGTGGCGCATTACGGGGAGACGAAAGCTCCTGAGCTGTACCGCATCACCTACGACGGTTCGATCGCCGACGAACCGCATTTCGTGGTGATGGGCGGCACCACCGAGCCGATCGCGGCGGCGTTGGAGCAGTCCTACACCGAGAACGCCAGCCTGGCGGATGCGGTCACCATCGCGGTCAAGGCACTGCGCACCGCAGGCAATGGCAATGAGCCGCGGGTGCTGGAGCCGTCCACCATGGAGGTGGCGATCCTGGATGCGAACCGTCCGCGCCGGGCGTTCCGCCGGATCACCGGGGCGGCGTTGGAGGCTCTGGTTCCCGCGACCGAAGCGGATCAGCCCGCGGCCGAATAGTCGCCGATTGCGTTGACCACCGCGTGTCGGTTCGGGCAGCGGGGGCGCTTTGTGCTGGAAGGGCTGCGTGCGGGGAGCTGAAACTGGTCCCGGCGCGAGCCCGTCTTGCCCACCGATACCGAGACCCACCCCGTAAGCTCGACTGTGTGCAGCGACGGATCATGGGAATTGAGACTGAATTCGGTGTGACCTGCACGTTCCACGGTCACCGCCGACTCAGTCCGGACGAGGTTGCCCGCTACCTGTTCCGGCGGGTGGTGTCCTGGGGCCGCAGCTCCAACGTCTTTCTCCGCAACGGAGCCCGGTTGTACCTCGATGTGGGCTCGCATCCGGAGTACGCCACCGCGGAGTGCGACAACCTGGCGCAGCTGATCACCCACGACCGGGCCGGGGAGCGGGTGCTCGAAGACCTGCTGATCGACGCCGAGCAGCGGCTGGCCGATGAGGGCATCGGCGGCGACATCTACCTGTTCAAGAACAACACCGACTCGGCGGGCAACTCCTACGGCTGCCACGAGAACTATCTGATCGTCCGGGCCGGGGAGTTCTCCCGGATCTCCGATGTGCTGCTGCCCTTCCTGGTGACCCGCCAGCTGATCTGCGGGGCCGGCAAGGTGCTGCAGACCCCGAAGTCGGCCACCTTCTGCCTGTCCCAGCGCGCCGAGCACATCTGGGAGGGCGTCTCCTCGGCGACCACCCGGTCGCGTCCCATCATCAACACCCGCGACGAACCGCATGCCGATGCGGAGAAGTACCGCCGGCTGCACGTCATCGTCGGCGACTCGAACATGAGCGAATCGACCACGATGCTCAAGGTCGGTACCGCCTCGCTGGTGCTGGAGATGATCGAGGCCGGAGTCGCGTTCCGGGACTTCTCGCTGGACAACCCGATCCGGGCGATCCGGGAGGTCAGCCACGATCTGACCGGCCGTCGTCCGGTGCGGCTGGCCGGCGGCCGGCAGGCCAGCGCCCTGGACATCCAGCGCGAGTACTACGGTCGCGCGGTCGAGTACCTGCAGACCCGCGAGCCGAACACCCAGATCGAGCAGGTCGTCGACCTGTGGGGCCGCCAGCTCGACGCGGTCGAGAGCCAGGACTTCGCCAAGGTCGACACCGAGATCGACTGGGTGATCAAGCGCAAGCTGTTCCAGCGCTACCAGGACCGGTACAACATGGAACTCTCGGATCCGAAGATCGCCCAGCTCGACCTGGCCTATCACGACATCAAGCGTGGTCGCGGCGTGTTCGACCTGTTGCAGCGCAAGGGCCTGGCGGCCCGGATCACCACCGACGAGGAGATCGACGCCGCGGTCAACACGCCTCCGCAGACCACCCGCGCGAAACTGCGCGGTGAATTCATCAGCGCCGCACAGGAAGCGGGCCGGGATTTCACGGTGGACTGGGTGCACCTGAAGCTGAACGACCAGGCCCAGCGCACGGTGCTGTGCAAGGACCCGTTCCGGTCGGTCGACGAGCGGGTCAAACGGCTCATCGCGAGCATGTGAGCGCATTCTTCGGCCCGTCGTGCACGGGTGTGGCAGCGCGGACGCCCTAAGCTTCTCGGGGTGGCGACATCCAAGGTCGAAAGACTGATGAATCTGGTGATCGCACTGCTGTCCACCAACTCGTATCTGACGGCGGAAAAGATCCGCAAGAGCGTCGCGGGCTACGCCGACAGCGCCAGCGACGAGGCGTTCTCGCGGATGTTCGAGCGGGACAAGAACGAGCTGCGCGACCTGGGCATCCCGCTGGAGACCGGGAAACTCTCCTCGTTCGACGCCACCGAGGGCTACCGCATCAACCAGAAGGCCTACGCGCTGCCGCCGGTCGAGCTGACCCCGGAGGAATCCGCGTCGGTCGCGGTCGCGACGCAGCTGTGGCAGTCCCCGGAGATGGTCACCGCCACCCAGAGCGCCCTGCTCAAGCTGCGCGCCGCCGGCGTCGACGTCGACTCCGAGGACGCCGGGGTGGCCTTCACCTCCACCGCCGCACTGCCCGGTCTGCGCGGCTCCGAAGAGGTGCTGCGGGTCCTGTTGGCCGCCACCGACTCTGGCCAGGTGGTCCAGTTCGAGCACCGGCCGTCCCGCAACGAGCCGTACCGGACCCGCACCGTGGAGCCGTGGGGCGTGGTCACCCACCGCGGCCGGTGGTACCTGGTCGGGCACGACCGCGACCGCGCCGACACCCGCACCTTCCGGCTGTCGCGCATCGCCCCCGGCGCCAAACCCGTCGGCCCGGCCGGCGAGGTGCGGGTGCCCGAGGGGGTCAATCTGCGGCAGATCGTGCAGCGGGTGGTCGCCGACGTCCCGACCGGCGAGCAGGCCACGGTGTGGATCGCGCAGGGCCGAGCGACCGCGCTGCGCCGCCAGGCCACCTCGGCGACGCCGCGGGTGTGGCGGGGCCGGCCAGGGGAGGAGATCACCGTCGACATCGGCATGTACGACCGGCTGGCCCGGGAGATCGCCAGCTACGGCACCGACGCGGTCGCCCTGGAGCCGCGGTCGCTGCGCGAGGATGTGCTGGCCCGGCTGCGCGCCCAGGCAGGTGCCTCGTGAGTCCCAGCGAGAAGCCGGAGGCGGATCGCGCCATCAGCAGCAGCGAGAAGCCGGAGGCGGATCGCGCCATGAGCCCCAGCGAGAAGCCGGAGGCGGATCGCGCCATGAGCCCCAGCGAGAAGCCGGAGGCGGATCGCGCCATCAGCAGCAGCGAGAAGCCGGAGGCGGATCGCGCATGAGTCAGGTATCGAACCGGCTGGTCCGGCTGCTGAACATGGTGCCGTATTTCCAGGCCAACCCGCGGGTCACCCGCGATGAGGCGGCCGCCGCGCTGGGGGTGACCCGCAAACAGCTCGACGCGGACCTCGACCAGCTGTGGATGTGCGGACTGCCCGGCTACGGCCCCGGCGACCTGATCGATTTCGATTTCACCGGGGACACCATCGAGGTGACGTTCACCGCCGGCGTCGAGCATCCGTTGCGACTGACCTCCACCGAGGCCACCGGGATCCTGGTGGCGCTGCGCGCGCTGCTGGATGTGCCCGGCATGGTGGATCCGCAGGCCGCGCGCAGCGCCATCGCCAAGATCGAGTCCGCGGCCGGCACCGCGGCCGCACCGGACGCGGTGGCCGAGGATGCCGACGAGCCCGAGAGCGCGTCGGCGGCGGCGGTCCGGGACGCCACCCGGGCCGGCAAGGCCCTGGCACTGGAGTACCACTCGGCGTCGCACGACACCGTGTCCAGCCGCGTGGTGGATCCGATCCGGGTGGTCCTGGTCAGCGACCACAGCTATCTGGAGGCCTGGTGCCGCAGCGCGGAAGGGGTGCGGTTGTTCCGGTTCGACCGCATCGTCGACGCGCGGGTGCTCGACGAGCCCGCCGCCCCACCCGCGCCGGCCGTACAGGCGGGCCCGGACACCGCCCTGTTCGACGCCGATGCCGATGATCCCTCGTTGCACTCGTCGCGTCTGCTCATCGACCGCTCCGCGGAGTGGATGTTCGACTATTACCCGTTGCGGGTCATCACCGAGCTGCCGAACGGTGCGTGCGAGGCGGCGATGACCTACGCTTCCGATGAGTGGATGGCCCGGTTCGTGCTGGGCTTCGGCTCGGCGGTGCGGGTCCTGGCGCCGCAGTCGCTGGCCGACAAAGTCCGGGAGACGGCCGCGGCGGCGGTTCGCGCATACGAGGACGAGTAGACTCGGTGACAATCTCTGGAGGTGTTTGAATTGGGCGGTCTTCAACCGTGGCACTGGCTGATCGTTATCGCGGCTTTCATCCTTCTTTTCGGTGCCAAGAAGCTCCCGGACGCTGCGCGTTCGCTGGGTAAGTCGATGCGCATCTTCAAGTCGGAGATCAAGGAGATGCAGGCTGACGGCGCCGAGAAACCGGACGCCACGCTGCCCGCGACCCCGGTCACCTCGGAGCGGGTGGTCGATACCCCGGCGCCCGAGCATCCCGGCGATAAGCGATCGGCCTGAACGCTGCCACGTCCGTCCCCTCGCGGTGTGACGTCGCGCCGCTAGAGCGCGCCTGCCTGCGTCGACGTTAAAGGCTGTCCGTGCACACCCCTGGAATCTTCAAGAAACTCGACCCGCGTCAGCGTCGCGCGCGGGTCAATCCCGACGGCACCATGTCGTTGGTCGACCACCTCGCCGAACTGCGTAACCGGTTGCTGATCGCCACCGCCGCGGTGGTCCTGACCACCGTCGTCGGCTTCATCTGGTACACCCACGGTTTCCTGGGCGTCCCCAGTCTCGGCGAATGGTTGCGCGGCCCGTACTGCGCGCTGCCGGAGTCGGCCCGGGCCACCATCGCGCCGGACGGCCAATGCCGGCTGCTGGCCACCGGTCCGTTCGACCAGTTCATGCTGCGCCTCAAGGTGGCGCTGATGGCCGGCGTCGTCATGGCCTGCCCGGTCTGGCTGTATCAGCTTTGGGCGTTCATCACCCCCGGCCTCTACAACAAGGAACGCCGCTTCGCGATGGCGTTCGTCGCGTTCGGGGCGGTGCTGTTCATCGGCGGCGCGGTCCTGGCCTACGTCGTGCTGTCCACCGCGCTGAGTTTCCTGCTCACCGTCGGCAGCGACGTCCAGGTGACCGCGCTGTCCGGCGACCAGTACTTCGGCTTCCTGATCAACCTGCTGTTGGTCTTCGGGATCAGCTTCGAGTTCCCCCTTCTGATCATCATGCTCAACCTGACCGGGGTGCTCAGCTACGCCAAACTCAAGGAGTGGCGCCGCGGTCTGATCTTCGCGCTGTTCGTGTTCGCCGCGTTCGCCACGCCGGGCTCGGATCCGTTCTCGATGCTCGCGCTGGCTTTCGCGCTGACGTTGCTGCTCGAATTCGCGATCCAGATCGCACGCCTACACGACAAGCGGAAAGCCAAACGGGAAGCGCTGGCCGAGGTGCCCGAGGATGAGGCCGCACCGATCCCGGCCGCCGAGCCGATCGCCCCGCCGACGGCGGTGTCCTCCCAGGCGTTGTTCGATGACGACGCCACCTGAGACCGGGCCGGAACTGGCGGCGTTCGTCGCGCAGTTGCCGTTCGGGCTGGACCCCTTCCAGATTCGCGCCTGCGCCGCATTGGAGGCCGGGCACGGTGTGCTGGTCTGCGCGCCGACCGGCGCCGGTAAGACGGTGGTGGGCGAGTTCGCCGTGCACCTGGCGCTGGCCGCCGGCCACAAATGCTTCTACACCACGCCGATCAAGGCGCTGAGCAATCAGAAGCACCTCGATCTGACGCACCGCTACGGCGCCGACCGGGTGGGCCTGCTGACCGGGGATCAGTCGATCAACGCCGATGCACCGGTGGTGGTGATGACCACCGAGGTGCTGCGCAACATGCTCTACGCGGACTCACCCGCACTGCAGGGGCTCTCGCATGTGGTGATGGACGAGGTGCACTTCCTGGCCGACCGGATGCGCGGCGCGGTCTGGGAGGAGGTGATCCTGCACCTGCCCGAGGAGGTGCGGCTGGTCAGCCTCTCCGCGACGGTGAGCAACGCCGAGGAGTTCGGCGGCTGGATCCAGACCGTGCGCGGGGACACCACCGTCGTGGTCGACGAGCACCGGCCGGTGCCGCTGTCCCAACACATGATGGTCGGTAAGCGGCTCTTCGACCTGTTCCAGTCGGGCGGCAACAAGACGCTCGTCGACCCGAATCTGCTCCGCCACATCGCGCACCGGAGGGAGGCCGACCGGCTGGCCGACTGGCAGCCGCGGGGGCGCGGCCGGGGACGCCAGGGCCGGCCCGGCCTGCACCGCGGACCGTCGCGGCCCGACGTGATCGCCACCCTGGACGCCGAGGGCCTGTTGCCGGCAATCACTTTCGTGTTCTCCCGGGCCGGCTGCGATGCCGCGGTGAAACAGTGCCTGCGGGCGCCGCTGCGGCTCACCGACGATGACGAGCGGGCCCGCATCGCCGAGGTGATCGACCGGCGGTGCGCCGATCTCGCCCAGTCCGATCTGGCCGTGCTCGGCTACTACGAGTGGCGCGAGGGCCTGCTGCGCGGGCTGGCAGCACACCACGCCGGCATGCTGCCCGTCTTCCGGCACACCGTCGAGGAACTGTTCACCGCGGGTTTGGTGAAGGCGGTGTTCGCCACCGAGACACTGGCCTTGGGCATCAACATGCCGGCCCGCACGGTCGTGCTGGAACGGCTGGTCAAGTACAACGGTGAACAGCACGCGCCGCTCACACCGGGGGAGTACACCCAGCTGACCGGACGGGCCGGGCGCCGCGGGATCGACGTGGAGGGCCACGCGGTGGTGCTGTGGCACGCCGACGACAGCGCGGCCGAACCCGCCGAGGTGGCCGGGCTGGCCTCCACCCGCACCTTCCCGCTGAAGAGTTCGTTCGCGCCGTCCTACAACATGACGATCAACCTGGTGCACCAGATGGGCCCGGATCAGGCCCGCAAACTGTTGGAGCGGTCCTTCGCCCAGTACCAGGCGGACCGTTCGGTGGTCGGCCTGGTGCGCGGCATCGCGCGCGGCGAGAAGATGCTCGACGAACTCGCCGCCGAACTCGGTGGCCGGGACTCACCGGTGCTCGATTACGCCCGGCTGCGGGCGACCATCACCGCGCGTGAACGGGCGCAGTCGCGTGCGTCGCGGCTGCATCGTCGCCGCGCCGCGGACGAGGCGCTGGCCGCGCTGCGCCGCGGCGACATCATCACCATCACCCACGGCCGCCGCGGCGGACTCGCAGTGGTGCTGGAGCCCGCCCACGACCGCGACGACCCGCGGCCGCTGATCCTCACCGAGCACCACTGGGCGGGCCGGATCTCGTCGGCCGACTACTCCGGTGCCTCCGCACCGCTCGGGTCGATGGCCCTGCCCAAGCGCGTCGAATACCGTCAGCCCCGGGTCCGCCGTGACCTGGCGTCCGCGCTGCGCTCGGCGGCGGCGGGGCTGGATGTGCCGTCCCGGCGTGAGAAGACCGTCGACCGGGACACCGACGCCGAGCTGGCCGGGCTGCGTGAGCAACTGCGCCGCCATTCCGCGCACAACGTGCCCGACCGGGAGGCCCAGCTCCGGATCGCCGAGCGCTATCTGCGCATCGAGCGGGACAACGAGCAGATCCGGCAGAAGGTGGCGGCGGCGACGAACTCGCTGGCCCGCACCTTCGACCGGATCCTGGTGCTGCTCACCGAGCGCGGCTTCATCGAAGGCACCGGCGACACGCCGAGGGTCACCGAGGACGGCCGGCTGTTGGCGCGGATCTACAGCGAGAGTGACCTTTTGGTCGCCGAGTGCCTGCGCCACGGCGCGTGGGAGGGGCTGACGCCGGCCGAACTGGCCGCGGTGGTCTCGGCGGTGCAGTTCGAGTCCCGCGGTGACGGGACCGGCCCGCAGGGTCTGCAGACCCCGACCGCGGACATTCGGCGGGCCCTGACGGCCACCCGCCGGCTGTCGGCGCAGATCCGCAGCGACGAACAGCGCCACCGCATTGCCCAGAGCCGTGAACCCGACGACGGTTTCGTCGCCGCCATCCACCAGTGGGCCAGCACCGGCAACCTGGCGTCGTCGTTGGCGGCTTCGGACGGCAACGGCAGTGGATCCCCGCTGTCGGCGGGCGATTTCGTGCGCTGGTGCCGTCAGGTGCTGGATCTGCTCGACCAGGTCCGCATTGCTGCGCCGACACCGGCGCTGCGGACAACCGCGAAACGCGCCCTCAACGACATTCGGCGAGGCGTCGTAGCTGTTGATGCAGGGTAATGTGGCGGCGTAGATCCGCAGCGGCGGGTCTCGACGATGCAAGACGCGCCCGGATCAAGGAGAAACGATGAGCGGACCGCAGGGATCTGACCCCACGCAGGCGTGGTCGGGTCAGCCGCCGCAGTCCGGCGGTGCCCCGTCTTCGGGCGACCAGCCCGCGTGGCAGCCCGCGCCGGGTGAGCAGCCCGCGTGGCAGCCTCCGTCACAGCCCGAGCCGCAGACGGGCGACGCCCAGCCCTGGCAGCAGCAGCCGGCCTACCAGCAGCCGCAGACCCCCCAGCAGTACCCGCAGTACCAGCAGCCTGCCTACAACCCGCCGCCTCAGCAGCCGTATCCGCAGCCTGACCAGTACGGTCAGCAGCCCACCGGGTACGCGCCGCAGGGTTACCCGCAGTACGGCCAGCAGCCGGGTCAGCCGCCCTACGGTCAGCCGCAGTACGGCCAACCGGGCCAGTACGACCCGCAGCAGTACGGGCAGTACAACGCGCCCGGCGGCGAGGAGACTTCGAAGAAGTCGCTGGCGGTCATCGGTACCGTGATCGGCGTCCTGGTCGGCGTGATCATCGCGGTGGTGCTGGTGCTCGGTTTCTGGAAGCCCGGCTTCTTCGTCACCACCACGCTGGACGTGGACGCCGCGCAGACCGGCGTGCAGCAGATCCTGACCGACGAGGCCAACGGTTACGGCGCCAAGAACGTCAAGGACGTGCGCTGCAACGACGGTGTCAGCCCCGAGGTCAAGAAGGGCGACACGTTCACCTGCCAGGTGAGCATCGACGGCACCAAGCGTCAGGTCACCGTGACGTTCCAGGACGACAAGGGCACCTACGAGGTCGGCCGCCCCAAGTAAGCACGAACAGTCGCGAATGGCCCCTGAACAGTGGTTTCAGGGGCCATTCGCGTCTTTTCGCGAGAGGAACGCTAGGGGAGTTTGTCCAGCGCTTTCTGCAGCCGCCCGACCGAGGACAGCACCCCGTACTTCTCCGCCAGTGCCGCCACCCGGCCCGGGTCGGCCGGGGCCAGCGGCAGCACATCGGTCGGGGTGGACAGCGTGACGGGTGCATCCAGGGCGACCCGCACCACCGGTTCGGCGGCCTGGATGTACTCGTCCGCGGCGAGCAGCTTCTTGCGCTGCGCGGCAGGCATTTTCGACGCCGGATCCGCTGCCGCGGCGACAATCGCGGCCAGCGACCCGTGCTGGGCCAGCAGCGTCGCGGCGGTCTTCTCCCCGATGCCCGCGACGCCGGGCAGCCCGTCGGACGGGTCACCGCGCAGCAACGCGAGTTCGGCGTAGGCGGCCCCGGCCCGCGCCGCGGGCACGCCATAGGTGTCGGCGACCTCGGCCGGCCCGAACAGCACCGCCTTGGCCAGTCCCCGCCCGATGTAGAGCACCCGGATCCCGGGCTCCTCGTCGCTGACCAGCTGGAGCAGGTCGCGGTCACCGCTGACCACGATCGCCGGATCGCGCTGCTCGTTGGCGGCCAGGGTGCCCAGCACGTCATCGGCCTCATACCCGGGCGCGCCGGCGGTGGCGATTCCGAACGCCGCAAGGATGTCCATGATCATCTCGACCTGGGGGGTCAGGTCGTCGGGCACCTCCTCGATGTCGGGGGCGCCGTCGGGGCGGGCCTCTTCGACGCGGTGCGCCTTGTAGGACGGAATACGGTCCACCCGCCACTGTGGGCGCCAGTCGTCGTCGCGGCACACCACGAGCCGGGACGGCTGGTGCTGGGTGACCAGGGTGGAGATGGCGTCGAGGAACCCGCGCAGCGCGTTGACCGGACGCCCGTCCGGGGCCGTGATGGAGGACGGCACCCCGAAGAACGACCGGAACCACATGCTCGCGCCGTCCAGCAGCAGCACCGGGCCGCTCATGCTGCGGTCCCGAACAGGTAGGAGCCCACGGTGGTCAATCTGTCCTCATTTCCCTCGTCGTACAGGTGCACCCGCACCGCGACGGTGCCGGCGGCGCCGTCGAATCGTTCGGCCTCGACCCGGAACGGGCCGGCCTTGCCGCGGGCCAGGAACATCACGTGCGCGGAGATGCCTTGCACATCTGAGCCGGCCGCATCGGCTGCCGCGGTCTCCAAGATGACGAACTGCGGGCCGATGTGCAGCGCGGCGTCCGGCGAGGCCACCTCGGCGGACAGTTCCGGTAGGCCCCAGTTTCCGTCGTCGCGCCGGTACCCGCCGAACACCTGCCACAGCGGCGGGAGATCGGGGGAGTCGACCACCTCGATGTTGTCGACCTCCATCTTCTGCAGGCCCCCGGGCGGCACGCCGATGCTCACGCCCTGGCCCTCGATCAACGCGAGCACCCGGTCCGGCCGGTCGGCGTCGACGATCTTGGCCCGGCTGTAGCCGAATTGGCGGCCGCGCTTCAGCGGCTCGGAGACGATCTCGATGCGACGCACATCGCGGCCGGGATCGAGGATCTGGCAGGAGTGGATCACCGGGTTGGGCACGGCCTCCAGATCCGACATGTGACCACTCTCGGGCGCGGAGATGCCGAGCACCGCGAACAGCAGACCGCCTCGGGCATTGCGCATGTCGTGACGGACCGTGACGGTGTCCTCGACGTCACGCGGATCCATCGAGGCATACATCCGCCCGATGTAGCGGTAGCTGAGCAGACCGCCCCAGCGCCGCCGCAATTCCTCGGCGTAAGCCTCCTGCTGGTCGGTCAGTTCACGAATATCGCGGAGCATCGCACTAGCCTATGGGCATGGCTACTGCCGGCGACGTCAATCTGTTCCCCACCGAGGTCTACTCCCAGCGCATCTCCGCGGCCGCGGCCGGCGCGGCGAATGCCGGCCTGGCGGGTCTGGTCATCACCCCGGGCTATGACCTGCGCTATCTGGTCGGCTCGCGGGCGCAGACCTTCGAACGGCTGACCGCGCTGGTGCTGCCGGCCGACGGGTCGGCACCCACCGTGGTGGTACCGCGGCTGGAACTGGCCGCGCTGCGCGAATCCGCGGTCGCCGAACTCGGTGCCACGGTTGCCGATTGGGTGGACGGTGAGAACCCGTACGAACTCGTCGCGCGCGCGCTGCGCGGATCCGGCACCGAGCCGGTCACCGTCGCGGTCACCGATTCGATGACCGCACTGCACCTGCTGCCGCTGGCCGAGGTGCTCGGGGCGGTGCCGGTGCTGGCCACCGAAGTGCTGCGCAAGCTGCGGATGATCAAGGACGCGAGCGAGGTCGACGCACTGCGCAACGCGGGCGCGGCCATCGACCGGGTGCACGCCCGGGTGCCGGAGTTCCTGAAACCCGGACGTACCGAGGCCGACGTCGCCGCCGACATCGCCGAAGCCATTGTCGCCGAAGGCCACTCGGAGGTCGCGTTCATCATCGTCGGGTCCGGCCCCAATGGCGCCGACCCGCATCACGAATGCTCGGACCGCGAACTGCAGGTGGGTGACATCGTCGTCGTCGACATCGGCGGGCCCTACGCGCCCGGCTACAACTCCGATTCCACCCGCACGTACAGCCTCGGCGAGCCCGACGCCGAGGTGGCCCGCCGGTACGCGGTGCTGCAGCGGGCCCAGGCCGAGGCGGTGTCGGCGGTGCGGCCGGGGATCAGCGCCGAAGCGGTCGACGCCGCCGCGCGGGACGTGCTGGCGGGCGAGGGACTGGCCGAGTGGTTCGTGCACCGCACCGGGCACGGCATCGGACTGTCGGTGCACGAGGAGCCCTATATCGTCGCCGGCAACGAGATCACCCTGGAGCCCGGGATGGCGTTCTCGGTGGAACCGGGCATCTACTTCCCGGGCAAGTGGGGTGCCCGGATCGAGGACATCGTCATCGTCACCGAGGACGGGGTGGAGCCGGTGAACCGGCGCCCGCACGATCTGGTCGTGGTGCCGGTTTAACTGTCGCTGCGGTCCAGCAGGGTGGACGAGCCCAGCACCCGCTCCACCTTGACCTCGATGACCACCCGGCGGGGATTGACCCGGGGGGTGCGGTAACGCTGGGCGTAGCGCAGTTCGGCGTCGCGCACGGCCTCCGGGTCGGCGCTCACGGTGGCGGTGCCCTCCAGCGACAGCCAGCGCGCCCCGTCGACCTGGCTGAGCACCGCGATACCGCGCTCCTTGGCATTGACGGCCTTCTGCGAACCGCCGGTGGTGATGACCCGGGCGATGTGCGTGATCGGATCGAAGGTGAAGCCGACCGCCACGACGTGCGGCGAGTTGTCGCTGCGCAGGGTCGTCAGCATGGCCAGATGACGCTCGGTCAGGAAGGCCAGCGCATCGGTGGTCAGTCGGGTAGTCGCCTTGCGACCGGATGTAGCCATCGGGGTCCACGCTAGCGCAGGTCATAATCTGAGCCATGAAGGACACGGGCCTGGTCGTGATTTTCGGCGGGCGCAGCGAGATCGGTGTGGAAGTGGCGGTGCGCATCGCCGCCGGACGGCCGGTCGTGCTGGCGGCCCGCCGTGCCCACGACCTGGCCGCCGAGGTGGATGCCGTCCGCGCGGCCGGCGCCACCGCGGTGCAGGTCCGCGAGTTCGACGCGGACGACACGGCCGCGCATCGGGGGCTGGTCGAGTCGATCGTCGCCGAGCACGGTCGGATCGGCACCGCGGTGCTGACCTTCGGCGTGCTCGGTGACCAGGCACGCGCCGAGACCGACGCCGGACATGCGGTCGCGGTCGCGCACACCGACTATGTGGCGCAGGTGAGTCTGCTGACCGTGCTGGCGGATTCGATGCGCCGGGCCGGCGGCGGAGAGCTGGTGACCTTTTCCTCGATCGCCGGGGTGCGGGTGCGCCGCGCCAACTACGTGTACGGGTCGGCCAAGGCCGGCCTGGACGGTTTCTGCAGCGGGCTTTCCGATGCCCTGCGCGGTTCCGGTGTGCGACTGCTGGTGGTTCGCCCGGGCTTCGTGATCGGGCGGATGACCGAGGGGATGACCCCCGCCCCGTTCTCCAGCACCCCGGCCCAGGTGGCGGCGGCCACGGTGGCTTCCCTGGCCAAGGGCCGACGCACGGTATGGGTGCCCTGGCAGGTGGGGGTGATCGCGGCGGTGTTCAGAATTCTGCCGGGCCCGATCTGGCGGCGGTTGCCGCGATGAGCGCCTGGAAAATCGTCGTCGTCGGCATCGGCGCCGACGGCATGTCCGGCCTGGCCCCGTCCTCGGCCGACGAACTACGCAGCGCCACAATCATTCACGGCGCACCCCGGCAACTCGACCTGCTGGATCAGACCATCACCGCGCCCCGCCGCCCGTGGCGGTCCCCGCTGCTCGCTGACGTCGAGCGCATCCTGGACGAAGCGACCGGTGATGTGCACGTGGTGGCCAGCGGGGACCCGATGCTGCACGGTATCGGCGCCACGCTCATCCGGGTGCACGGCGCGGACCGGGTGCGCGTGCTGCCGCACGTGTCCTCGGTGACGTTGGCCTGCGCCCGGCTCGGGTGGAGCGTGCAGGACACCGAGGTCATCAGTCTGGTCACCGCCCCGGCGCTCACCGCGGTCCGCCGCGGTGGGCAGGCGGTGGTGCTGAGCCGGGACGGTTCCAGCCCCGCCGAGGTGGCCCGCCTGCTCGCCGAGCACGGCCGCGGCGACTCGGAATTCGTTGTGCTGGAACAGCTCGGCGGCCCTGAGGAACGGATCCGCCGGTCGGTGGCGCGGGACTGGACCGGTGCGGTCGCCGATCTCAACGTGATCGGTATCCGGTACCTGCCCGACGATCGGCGCGCACACGCCCTGCCCGACGATGAGTTCGCCCACGACGGACAGATCACCAAGCAGGCGATGCGGGCGGTCACCCTGGCCGCACTCGGCCCGCGGCCCGGGGAGCTGCTGTGGGATGTGGGGTCCGGGTCGGGCAGCGTGGCGATCGAATGGTGCCGAAGCGGGCCCGGTTGCACCGCGGTCGCTTTCGAACGCGCCGAGGTGCGGCGACAGCGCATCACCGGCAACGCGATATCGTTCGGCGTGCGAGTTGACGTGCATGGTCAGGCTCCCGACGCCTTCGCGGCGGTGACGGCGGCCGGTGCGCCGGCGGCGATCTTCGTCGGTGGCGGAGCAACCACGCCGGGTCTGCTCGACGCCTGCCTACAGCATCTGGCCCCCGGCGGTCGGCTGGTCGCCAACGCGGTGACCGCAGAATCGGAAGCCGTTGTCACACAGTGGCACTCGAAGATCGGGGGAGAGTTGCGCCGGTTCCAGCACTATCAGGGCGAACCGATCGGCGGGTTCACCGGGTTCCGGCCGGCCTTCCCGGTCACGCAGTGGGCGGTGGTCAAGTGACGGTCTTCTTCATCGGCGCCGGTCCCGGCGCGGCCGATCTCATCACGGTGCGCGGTCAGCGACTGCTGAACCGCTGCCAGGTGTGCCTGTACGCGGGCTCGATCATGCCCCCGGATCTGCTCGAGTTCTGCCCGGCCGACGCCAGGATCATCGACACCGGACCGCTGACCCTCGATCAGATCATCGACGAGCTGGCCGCCGCCGATGCGGCCGGCCTCGATGTGGCACGGCTGCATTCCGGGGATCCGTCGATCTACAGTGCGCTGGCCGAGCAGTGCCGCCGACTGGACGCGCTGGGGATCGGCTACGAGGTCGTGCCCGGGGTGCCGGCGTTCGCGGCGGCCGCCGCGGCGCTGGGCCGCGAGTTGACCGTGCCCGGGGTGGCGCAGACGGTGACGCTCAGCCGGGTCGCGACGCTGTCCACGGCGATGCCGGAGAAGGAGTCGCTGGCCGCGCTGTCGGCGCCGGGGGCCACCCTGGTCCTGCATCTGGCCGCCGCCCAGGCCGAGACGATCGTCGCCGAGCTGACCGCCGGTGGCTACACCCGCGAAACTCCCTGTGCGGTAGTGGCTTACGCCAGCTGGCCCACCGAGAAAGTGGTGCGTTGCGCGCTGGGCGATCTGGTCGAGCAGTTGCGCGCCGCCGGGATCACCAAGACCGCGGTGATCATCGTCGGCGATGTCCTCGGGGACGTCTTCGGCGCCGAAGGTGCCACCGAAAGCTACCTGTACTCGTCGGGCCGGCGCCGCGGAAGCCGGCATTGAACACGCCGGCGCGGGTGCTGCTGTTGGGCGGCACCGGAGAGGCACGGGCGCTGGCCGCGCGGCTGCATCCGCGGGTCGCGGTGATCAGTTCGCTGGCCGGGCGGGTGCCCGACCCGGCGCTGCCGGTCGGCGAGGTGCGCATCGGCGGGTTCGGTGGCCGCGATGGGCTGGCGGACTGGTTGCGCGCCAACGCCATCACCGCGGTGGTGGATGCCACCCACCCGTTCGCGGCCACCATCACCGCCAACGCGGCCGCCGCCGCGGCACAGGCCGGCCTGCCGCATGTGGTGCTGGCCCGTCCGGCCTGGCCGGACGGGGACGCCATCGTGGTGGCCGCCGATGTCGAGGCCGCCGCCGTGGTCAGCCGCAACGGCTACCGCCGGGTGTTCCTCACCACCGGGCGTTCGGGCACCGCGGCGTTCCGGGATACCGATGCGTGGTTCCTGATCCGGGCGGTCACCGCGCCGAGCGCCGACCTGCTGCCGGCGCGGCACGAGCTCCTGCTGTCCCGCGGCCCGTACCGGGTCGACGGTGAAAGTGACCTGATGCGCAAGCACGGCATCGACGCGCTGGTGACCAAGAACAGCGGCGGGGACATGACCCGGGCCAAGCTGGACGCCGCCGCCGAACTGGGAGTGCCGGTGATCATGGTGAGCAGGCCCGCCCTGCCCGCCGGGGTGCAGGTCGTACACAGTGTGGACGCCGCTTTGGACTGGCTGACCGCCCGGTCCTAGATGAGTGCCAGGGTGTCGAGTTCGCGGATCGCCCGGCAGGACCGCTCGGCCATGGCCAGCATCATGTCGTCCCCGCGTTCGGTGGACGTCGCGAATGCGACGCCGAACACGATGATCAGTGGCGCCTGCAGCATGCCGAGGCGGTAGTCCCGCCAACAGGTTTCCAGGTCGTAGTCCTGCACGCCGAGGGCGCAGAGTTCACCGTGGTAGTCGGCGACCAGCTCCTGCT
Source organism: Mycolicibacterium diernhoferi (assembly GCF_019456655.1). Lineage (NCBI taxonomy): Bacteria > Bacillati > Actinomycetota > Actinomycetes > Mycobacteriales > Mycobacteriaceae > Mycobacterium > Mycolicibacterium diernhoferi. Next base: position 3,087,980 of record NZ_CP080332.1, read on the forward strand.
CCGCGGCGGCGCGGGTCTGGGGGTCCAGGCTGGTGCCGGTGAAGTAGGCGAGATCGCGTGTGGGCAAACCGGAACCGAGGGTCTGCCAATCGACGATGGTGACCTGCGTGCGGGCCGGATCGAACAGCATGTTGTCCAGCCGGTAGTCACCGTGCAGCAACGCGAACCGGTTCGTCTCGGCCATCAGCCACGGCGTCACCATCGCCATCGACGCGGCCAGCGTGGCCCGGTCGTCTGCGCTCATCCGGTCACCGAGCTTCTCCAGGGTGATCTCGGTGGCCATCTTGGCGACATCGCCCATGCCGGAGGCCATTCCGGCGTCGGGCTTGGGCATCGCGATGCCGGGGAAGTCGCTCAGTTTCGGGTCGCACCAGCTCGGCGCGTGCAATCCGGCCAGTGCACGCACGGCCAGCTTCGCTTCGGCGACACTGCATCCGGCGATCTGGTCGCCCTGCTCGGCGGGTGCCATGTCGGCCAGCAGCAGCACGAATTCGGCTCCGTCACCGGCGATCTCGCAATGGTAGTTGCGGGGGATGGGTACCCGGACCAGGTCCGCGACGTTGGCGTAGAAGGCGTGCTCGGAGCGGTATCCGATGGCGACCCGGTCGCGGACGGTGTCATCCTGCGAGGGCAGTTTGACGGCGAACGTGCCGGGCAGCCCGCCCTCGTCCCCGCCGTACCGGACGGTGAGCCGGTAGGTCGCACCGGTCTGCCCGGTCCCGATCGGCGTGATGTCGATGCCGCGGACGTCGGCGCCCAGCACACCACCCAGCCAGGCCGGTGTCACATCCTCGGGACTGCGGGGGATGGCGTTGCTCATGACGTCTGATCTCCGATCACCGTGCCGTAGATGGTGTGCAGCCAGATGGTCTCCGCGCCGGCCACGAGGTCGTCCCGGGTTCGCGGCCCACCCAGGATGAGGCGTTCCAGCAGTCGGTCGTTGAGTTCGAGCAGCACCCCGGCGAGCACCGCGGCGGCAGGGCCGTCGGGGGCGCGGCCGGCGGCTCGCTCGGTGTCGATCATCGCCGCGATCGGCGGTACGAAGGCCTCCCGCGCGTTGTCCCAGATCTCGCGTACCGCACTGCTGGCCGCGCGGGCGTCCAGCATCGCGGCAACCAGATAGCGGTGCGCGGCACCGGTATCCATCAGCGCGTCCAGCATCGAACGGATGCGGCTGCGCGGCGATCCGGCGGTGGAGGTGACGATGTCGCCGGCGGCGAAGACATCGTCGTACATCGTCTCGAGCAGGCCGGCGACGGCCGCGGCCTTGTTCTCGAAATAGAAGTAGAACGCCGACCGGCTCACCCCGGCGCGCGCGGCGACCTCGGCGATGTTGACGGCCTCGAAGCTGGTGGCGCGCAAGGCCTCGTCGAAGGCGGCCAGGATGGCGGCACGGCGTTGATCGCTGCGCTGGGCCGCGCGCCGGTCGGTCAGCGAACGGCGCAGCGCTCCCGGTTGCCCGGCGACATCCTTGCCCGGCTGCACGAGCGGGACATTATCCCCGCCGCTGACAACTGTCAACGATTCCCGACAGTTGTCAGCTCCGGTGTCCGCTCGGGTAGGTCCGCGGGGTGAACACCCGGTCACCGTGCCATTGGGTCTGCGAAGACCCGATGATCAGCAGGCAACGCATGTCCACCTGGGCCGGGTCCAACTCACCCAGCGGCACCACCCGCACGGTCTCGTTCGGGCCGGCCACATCGCGTCCGATGACCACCGGGGTGGCGGGGTCACGGTGCTCGAGCAGCAGCTTCTTCATCTCGCCCACCTGCCAGGTGCGCGTCTTGGACGCCGGGTTGTAGACCGCGATGGCCAGATCCGCGGCGGCCGCCGCGCTGACCCGCTTGGCGATGATCTCCCAGGGCTTGAGCCGGTCCGACAGCGAGATGACGGCATAATCGTGGCCGAGTGGGGCGCCGACCCGGCTGGCCACCGCTTGGGCGGCGGTCATCGCCGGGATCACCCGCACCGGCACATCCGGCCAGGCCTTGGCCTCCTCCAGGACCGCGGTGGCCATCGCGAACACACCCGGATCACCCGAGGACACCACCACGACGGCCTTGCCCTGCTGGGCCAGTTCGCAGGCCAGCCGGGCGCGGGCCATCTCGTCGGTGTTGTCGCTGGCGTGGCGGGTCTGTCCGGCGCGGGCACCGACCCGGTCCAGGTAGGGAAAGTAGCCGATCAGGTCGGTGGCGCCGGCCAACTCGCGCCGCGCCTGCGGGGTGATCCAGTCCAGGTCGCCGGGCCCGAGTCCGACCACCGCGACGCTGCCGCCCGGGCGCGGCGCGGCCGCCTCGCCGGGCAGCATCACGATCGAAAAGTACGGCACCGAGGTCTCGTCGACCTCGGCGGCGCTGAGCACCCGCTGCTGATCGGTGCTGGCCCGCTCCACGTAGAGCGCCCGGTCCAGCCGGCGGGTCGCCGAAAGCGCTTGCCGGACATCCGGGTACGACTTGCCCAGCTTCATGATGACGGCCGCGTCGGTATCGGCCAGACGCCGGGTGAGTTCGGCGGCGGGCAGCGTGCCGGGCAGGATCGTGAGCACCTCGTCGCCCTGCACCAGCGGAGTACCGGTGGCGGCCGAGGCCGCGCTGACCGACGTCACGCCCGGCACGATCACGGCATCGAAGCGCTCGGTGAGCCGGGTGTGCATGTGCATGTAGGAGCTGTAGAACAGCGGATCGCCCTCGGCGAGCAGGGCGACATTGTGCCCGGCGTCCAGATGCACCGCGATCCGCTCGGCGGCCTCGGCGTAGAACTCCTCCATGGCGCCGGCGTACCCGCCCGGATGGTCGCTGGTCTCGGTGGTCACCGGGTAGACCAGATGCTCCTCGACCTGACCGTCACGCAGGTACGGTTCGGCGATGCGACGGGCGATGCTGCGGCCGTGCCGCGCACTGTGATAGGCCACCACATCGACCTCGCCGATCAGGCGGGCCGCCTTGACGGTGACCAATTCCGGGTCGCCGGGGCCCAACCCGACGCCGTACAGGGTGCCCTTGCGCTGTGTGCTCATTCCTTCTCACTCGCAATCGCATTCACCGCGGCGGCGGCCATCGCACTGCCGCCGCGCCGGCCCGTCACCACCAGATAGGACATCCCGCGCGGCCGCGCGATCAGCTCGTCCTTGGACTGCGCGGACCCGACGAAACCGACCGGCCCGCCCAGCACCGCGGCGGGCACCGGGGCGCCCTCGTCGATCAGCTCGAGCAGCCGGAACAGCGCCGTCGGCGCGTTCCCGATCGCCAGCACCGCACCGCCGAGCCGGTCGGCCCACAGGTCGACCGCGGCCGCCGAGCGGGTGCTGCCCAGCGTGGCCGCCAGTTCCGGTGCGCGGGGATCGGCGACCAGCGAGACGACCTCGTTGTCGGCGGGCAGGCGGTTGCGGGTGATGCCGGCCGCCACCATCGACGAGTCGCACAGCACCGGCGCCCCCGCGGCCAGCGCGGCGTGCGTCCTGGCCACCACGTCGGCGGTGAAGGCGACATGGTCGGTGACGTCGACCTGGCCGCAGGTGTGGATGAGCCGGACCACCACGCGGGACACGTCCTCGGGGAAGCGGGTCAGATCGGCTTCGTCCCGGATCGTCGCAAACGATTGCCGGTAGATCTCCGCAGCGTCGCGGGTGTAGTCGAGCACGCCGATCACCCTACGGGTGGCGCTCCTCATAGCCGTCCCCGGTGGCCACCAACACCTGGGCGCCGACCGGGCTGCCACAGGCCCGCGGGCAACCGACGAAATGCCGGTGCACACCCGGGGTGCCCTGCCCCAGTGCCTGCCGCGCGTCGGCCCGCACATCGGCCAGCGACTTGTCACACCCGGGACTGCCGGTACAGGCGCTCACGGTCAGCCACGGCGAGTTCTCGTCGAATACCAGCCCCAGCGGGGCCAGCACCCGCAGCGACGCGTCGGCGACGTCCTCGGCCAGGTCGCACACCAGCACCGAGCGCCACGGCGTCACCACGATCGGCGCCTCGATGGCCGCCAGGAACTCCGCGGTGCGCGCCGGCAGCACACCCAGCGGCACCGCGGCGCCCAGCGCCACCCTGTCTCCGACGGGATCCGCCGTCTGCGGGATCCAGCCCACCGGCGGCCGACCGCTGTGAGGGGGATAGTCGTATCCCGCCTCGGCGGTGACCGTGAACCCGTCCAGCAGCACCCCGGGATCGTCGAGCTCGGTGACGCGCCACCGCTTTCCCCGGATCGCCTGGAAGCGGCGGGCGATCTCGACCATGGTGGGCACCGCGTCCTCGGCGGCCAACCGGACACCGGTGTCCACGCCGGCGAGTAACAGCGCCACGTCCTCGGCTCCGGCCACGACGCCGACGTCGGTGCGCAGCCCGGCCACATCGGCGCGTCCGTCGTCGAGGGAGAACCAGAACCGTCCCGGTAGGGCGGCCAGGGCAGGGTCGGCCTGCAGGGCGGCGTCGAGTTCGCCGACCCAGCCGCGGACATCGCGCAGTCCGCCGCTGCGCCCCGACAGTGGGGAGGACACGATGTTGCGGACCCGCTCATGGGTGGCCGAGGGCAGCAGTCCGGCGCCGGCGAGAGTCTCGGCGACCAGACCGGTTTCGGTGATGCCGCGGATCTGCAGGCTGCCCCGCGAGGTCAGCTCCAGCATGCCGGTGCCGTGCCGGGAAGCCAGGTGCGCGAGGGTCTCCAGCGCCGCCGCCGAGAGGACACCGCCGGGTAGACGTACCCGTACCAGGCCACCGTCGGCCGCCTGGTGCACCTGCAGCGCGCCGGGGCAGGCGTCCTGATCACGGGTGCGGCTCACGGGTCCACGGTAGCCCTGCGGTGCCCCGTCGCAGCCAGACCGGGGCGGTGACCGGGCACCGGAAAACGAGTAGTCCACTACCCGGTCCCGGGTCTGGGCCCGGTCCTACTGTTGCCCGGCATGGAGGCGCATTCCAGCGTCGGGTGGGTCCGCAAAGTATGTAGGAGGACTCGAAATGTCCGATCTCACACCACATCTGGTTCACCGGCCGCATCTGCCGCACCCGGATCTGCATCGCATCGCCGATGTGGTGCACCATGCCGGGGAGAAGGCCCATGCGATGTTCGAGCACGAGGAGAAACACGCGTGCCAGCGGTACCCGTTCATCGAGGACGCGCTGATGTCGCGGGAGATGGGCCGCCTCTAGATCAGCCGGCTGCGCCCGCCCAGGTCAACGGCGCGGCCACGAGCCCGGTGTGAGATCGGCCACAGCGCCGCGCGCGCTGTCGGCTCCGGCACAGAATGCGGGCGGCGGTGCTTGCGCGGGCTAGGTTTTCAGATAACCCGGTACCGCCGGTACCCCCTTTTGAGAGGAGGCGACGTCATGGCTTCACTGATCGCAATCGCACTTGGCGTGGTTCTGGTGATCGCCGCCATCTGCGCGCCCTATCAGGACTCCTGGTACGGCCGCTGGAGCCGTTCGGAACACTGACCGGCCGGCCACGGGAAGCCGCTGGTGAGGTAGAAATGGTCAGTGCCGAGTGTGCTGCTGCTGTCGACGTCCGATACCGATCTGATCACCGCCCGCGCCAGCGGCTCGGACTACCGATGGGCGAATCCGTCCCGGCTTGTCGACGATGACCTGAGCCGCGAACTCACCGAACTGCTCGACGGCGTCGACATCGCGGTGGTGCGGATTCTCGGGGGCTACCGCGCCTGGCAGGACGGTATCGACGCCCTGGTGGCCAGCGGGGTTCCCACCGTCGTGCTGTCCGGGGAGCAGTCGCCCGACGCCGAACTGATGCGGCACTCCACGGTGCCCGCCGGCGTCGCCCTGCAGGCCCACATCTATCTGGCCCAGGGCGGCGTGAAAAATGTGGCGAATCTCCACCATTTCTTGAGCGACACCCTGTTGATGACCGGCGAGGGATTCGAACCGCCGGTCGCCATCCCGACCTGGGGCGTGCTGGACCGCTCAGCGGCCGACACCGGCGCCGGCCCGACCGTCGCGGTGCTCTACTACCGCGCCCAGCACCTGGCCGGCAACACCGGCTACGTCAGCGCACTGTGCGATGCGATCGCCGAGGCGGGCGGGCGGCCGCTGCCGGTGTACTGCGCGTCGCTGCGCACCGCCGAACCCGAACTGCTCGAGCTGCTCGGCACGGCCGACGCGCTCGTCACCACGGTGCTCGCCGCCGGGGGAGCCACTCCGGCCACGGCGGGCGCCGGCGGAGCCGACGACAGCTGGAACGTCGCCCACCTGGCCGCCCTCGATGTGCCGATCCTGCAGGGGTTGTGCCTGACCAGTTCGCGCGCCAGATGGTCGGAGAACGACGACGGCATGTCTCCGCTCGATGTCGCCACCCAGGTCGCGGTGCCCGAGTTCGACGGCCGCATCATCACGGTTCCGTTCTCCTTCAAGGAGATCGACGACGAGGGCCTGATCACCTACACCGCCGACCCGGAACGTTGCGCCCGGGTGGCCGGACTGGCGGTCCGGCACGCCCGACTGCGCCACGTCGACCCGGCCGACAAGCAGATCGCCCTGGTGTTCTCGGCGTATCCGACCAAACACGCCCGCATCGGCAACGCCGTGGGCCTGGACACCCCGGCCAGTGCGGTGGCGTTGCTGCGGGCCATGGACTCGCACGGCATCGACATCGGCGAGTTCCCGGGCATCGCGGCCGAGGACGGTGACGCCCTGATCCACGCGCTCATCGCGCGTGGAGGACAGGACCCCGACTGGCTGACCGAAGAGGCGTTGGCGCTCAACCCGATCCGGGTGTCCGCGGTCGACTACCGGCGCTGGTTCGCCACCGTGCCGGCCGAGCTGGCCGAGGCCGTGGTGGCGCACTGGGGTCCGCCGCCGGGCGAGCTGTTCGTCGATCGCAGCCGGGACCCGGACGGCGAAATCGTCATCGCGGCAATGCGATCGGGCAATGTGGTGATCCTGGTGCAGCCGCCGCGCGGCTTCGGCGAGAACCCGGTGGCGATCTATCACGACCCGGACCTGCCGCCGAGCCACCACTACCTGGCCGCCTACCGCTGGCTGGACGGCGAGTTCGGCGGGGACTTCAAGGCCGACGCCGTCGTCCACCTCGGTAAGCACGGAAACCTGGAATGGCTACCGGGCAAGACGCTCGGGATGAGCGCCGACTGCGGTACCGATGCCGCCCTTGGCGATCTGCCGCTGATCTACCCGTTCCTGGTCAACGATCCGGGCGAAGGCACCCAGGCCAAGCGGCGGGCCCACGCCACCCTGGTCGACCATCTCATCCCGCCGATGGCCCGCGCCGAAACCTACGGTGACATCGCCCGTCTCGAGCAACTGCTCGACGAGCACGCCAACGTATCGGCGCTGGATCCGTCGAAGCTGCCGGCCATCCGTCAGCAGATCTGGACGCTGATGCGCGCGGCCAAGATGGACCACGATCTCGGGCTGGAGGACCGGCCCGACGAGGATTCCTTCGACGACATGCTGCTGCACGTCGACGGCTGGCTGTGCGAGATCAAGGATGTGCAGATCCGCGACGGCCTGCACATCCTGGGCCGCGCCCCGGAGGGGGAGTCCGAACTCGACCTGGTGCTGGCAATCCTGCGGGCCCGCCAGCTGTTCGGCGGGGAGCAGACGGTGCCCGGCCTGCGCCAGGCGCTCGGGCTGGCCGAGGACGGCGGAGATGAGCGCACCGCCGTCGACGCCGCGGAGGAGGCGGCCCGCGGCCTGGTCGCCGGTCTGCAGGCCGCGGGCTGGGACGCCGCCGCGGTGGACGGGCTGACCGACGACCCGGTGATCGCGGACATCCTGCGGTTCGCCGCCACCGAGGTGGTGCCGCGGCTGCGCGGCACCGATGGCGAGATCGCGGCGATACTGCGGGCGGTGGACGGGCACTACATCCCGGCCGGGCCGTCCGGTTCGCCGCTGCGGGGCCTGGTCAACGTGCTGCCCACCGGCCGCAACTTCTACTCGGTGGATCCCAAGGCGGTGCCGTCCCGGCTGGCCTGGGAAACCGGTGTGGCGATGGCGGATTCGCTGCTGGAGCGCTACCGCGCCGACTACGGGGACTGGCCGTCCTCGGTCGGCCTGTCGGTCTGGGGCACCTCGGCGATGCGCACCGCCGGCGATGACATCGCCGAGGTGCTGGCACTGCTCGGGGTGCGCCCCAAGTGGGATGACGCGTCGCGGCGGGTGGTGGACCTGGAGGCCATCTCACTGGCCGAACTCGGCCGGCCCCGCATCGATGTCACGGTCCGTATCTCGGGTTTCTTCCGGGACGCGTTCCCGCACGTGGTGACCATGCTCGACGATGCCGTCGCGCTGGTGGCCGGCCTCGACGAAAGCCCGCAGGACAACTTCGTGCGCGCCCACGCCCAGGCCGACCTGGCCGAGCACGGTGATCAACGACGCAGCACCACAAGGATTTTCGGTTCCAAGCCGGGCACCTACGGGGCGGGCCTGCTGCAGCTCATCGACAGTCGCAACTGGCGGGACGACGCCGACCTGGCGCAGGTGTACACCGCGTGGGGCGGCTTCGCCTACGGCCGCGACCTGGACGGGGCACCGGCCGCCGACGATATGAGCCGCCAGTACCGGCGGATCGCGGTCGCGGCCAAGAACACCGACACCCGCGAGCACGACATCGCCGACTCCGACGATTACTTCCAGTACCACGGCGGCATGGTCGCCACCGTCCGCGCGCTGACCGGTAAGGATCCCGCCGCCTACATCGGGGACAACACCCGCCCGGACGCGGTGCGCACCCGCACCCTGAGCGAGGAGACCACCCGGGTGTTCCGCGCGCGTGTGGTCAACCCGCGCTGGATCAACGCCATGCGCAGGCACGGCTACAAGGGGGCTTTCGAGATGGCCGCCACGGTCGACTATCTGTTCGGCTACGACGCCACCGCCCATGTGATGGCGGACTGGATGTACGAGCAGCTCAGCCAGAGCTACGTGCTCGACGACGAGAACCGTAAGTTCATGAACCAATCCAACCCGTGGGCGCTGCACGGGATGGCCGAGCGGCTGCTGGAAGCGGCCGGCCGCGGGATGTGGGCGGCCCCGGAGCCGGCCACCCTCGACGGTCTCAAACAGGTGCTGCTGGAGACCGAGGGTGAGCTCGAAGGCTGAGCACTCCCGCGGCCGACATAGGATTCACAGCATGGCTCTCACCTTCTCCGATGTCGCCAAGGCCGACTACATCCTGCTGACCACGTTCACCAAGGACGGCAGGCCCAAGCCGACCGCCATCTGGGCCGTCCCCGAGGGTGACCGGCTGCTGGCCATCACCCAGGCGAAGTCCTGGAAGGTCAAGCGAATTCGCAACACCCCCCGGGTGACGCTGGCCGTGTGCGACCGCGCCGGCAACCCCAAGAGCGAGCCGGTGGAGGCCACCGCGGCGATCCTGGACCAGTCCGCGGTGGCCCGGGTCTACGACGGCATCGGCCGCCGTTACGGACTGTTCGGCAAGGTGTTCAACCTGTTCTCCAAATTGCGCGGCGGCATGAAGAACAATGTCGCCCTGGAGCTGCGCGCGGCCGCCTGACATGACCGGAAGCTATCCTGCACAGACCCCGCAGCAGACCCGGCACAAGGACATCGGCCGGCTGCTGTTGCGCTGCCCGGACCGGGCCGGCGTCATCGCCGCGGTATCGACGTTCCTGACCGAGGCCGGCGCCAACATCATCTCGCTCGATCAGCACTCGACCGAGCCCGAGGGCGGGATCTTTCTGCAGCGCACCGTGTTTCACCTGCCCGGCCTGTCCGCCGCCGGGCCCGAACTGGAACGTGAGTTCGCCGCCCGCATCGCACCGGCCTTCGACATCGAATACCGGTTCACCGACGCGGCCAAGCCGAAGCGGGTCGCGATCCTGGCCTCCAAGGCCGACCACTGCCTGCTGGATCTGCTGTGGCGTAACCGCCGCGGCGAACTGGACATGACAGTGGTCATGGTGATCGCCAACCACCCCGATCTGGCCGATCAGGTGCGCCCGTTCGGCGTCCCGTTCGTGCACATCCCGGCCACCCGGGAGAACCGGGCCGAGGCGGAAGCGCGCCAGCTCGAACTGCTGCGCGGCAACGTCGATCTGGTGGTGTTGGCCCGCTATATGCAGATCGTCACCCCGGAGTTCCTGGCCGCCGTCGAGGCCCCGCTGATCAACATCCACCATTCGTTCCTGCCCGCCTTCATCGGCGCGAACACCTACCGTCGTGCCAAGGAACGCGGTGTGAAGCTGGTCGGGGCGACCGCGCATTACGTGACCGAGAACCTCGACGAGGGACCGATCATCGAGCAGGACGTGGTGCGCATCGACCACACCCACACCGTCGAGGACCTGGTGCGCCTGGGCGCCGACGTGGAGCGCGCGGTGCTGTCCCGAGCTGTGCTGTGGCATTGCCAGGACCGGATCGTCCGGCACGGCAACGAGACGGTCGTTTTCTAGGGCGGCGCATCGACAACTGACCCGCGGCTCAGGAACCTGCCGCACCTCCCGGTCGTTGTCGTGACATGGCAAAGCGGTTGTTCCTGATCTACCTGCTGGTCGAACTGGCGGTGCTGGTCGCCCTGGTGTCCACCATCGGGTTCGGCTGGACGGTGCTCGCGGTGCTCGCAACATTCATGATCGGCCTGCTCTTGGCCGGCTCGCAGGTCGCGCGCCATCTGCGGCGGCTGCAGGCGGCTCTGAACTCCCGGTCGTCCTCGTCCGAGCTGGCCACCGACAGCGCCCTGGTCGCACTCGGGGCGATTCTGGTGGTGGTCCCGGGCCTGGCCAGTTCGGTGCTGGGCGCCCTGCTGCTGATGCCGCCCACCCGGCGCATCGCCCGCCCGGTCGCCGTCGCGCTGGTCGGCAGGGGACTGGCCAACGCCGCTCCGCTGCGGGTGACCTACATGGCGACCGGCATGAGCAGTCCGCACCGCCCGCGGGTCGACTATGTGGACGGCGAGGTCATCGACGTGGACGGCGAGGTGATCGACGTCGTCGACGCTCGGGCGAGCGAAGCGGCGGGGGAAGGGTTCGAGGGCACCGAACCGACGGTGCTGGAACGCCGCAGCACCACGGGCGATTAACCTGTCACCTTCGTGACCACTCTGCTGCTCAACGGTCGGGTACACAGCCCGGCCGCACCCGACGCCACGGCCATCGCATTCAGCGACGGCCCCGACGCCGCGGTGGTGTGGCTCGGCGCCGATGACACCGCCCGATCGGAGTTTCCGGACGCCGACGTCATCGACCTCGACGGCGCGTTCGTGGCACCGGCGTTCGTGGACAGCCACGTCCACCTGACCGCCACCGGACTCAGCCTGACCGGGCTGGATCTGCGGTCTGCGACCTCACGTGAGCATTGCCTGACGCTGGTCGCCGAGCACGCACGACGCCATCCCGACGGCATCATCTGGGGGTCGGGCTGGGACGAGTCGGGTTGGCCGGACCCGACCCCGCCGACGACCGCCGACCTCGATCGTGTGCTCGGCAACCGGCCCGCCTACCTGACCCGCGTCGATGTGCACTCGGCCGCGGCCTCGGCCGCGCTGCGCAGCGCGGTACCCGGGATCGCCGAGGCGGCCGGCTTCGACCCGCAACGGCCGCTGACCGCCGACGCCCACCACCGCGCCCGCGCGGCGGCCCGCGAACTGCTCACCCCGGCGCAGCGCCGGGCCGCGCAACTGGCGGCCCTCGATGCCGCGGCCGGCCACGGCATCGTCGCGGTGCACGAATGCGGCGGCCCCGACATCGGGGGACTCGACGACTGGCAGGCACTACACGCGCTGGAACACGGCGTCGAGGTCACCGGCTACTGGGGCGAGGCCGTGCAGACCGCCGAGCAGGCCCGCGCGCTCATCGCCGCGACCGGCGCGGCCGGCCTGGCCGGGGATCTGTTCGTCGACGGAGCACTGGGGTCGCGCACCGCCTGGCTGCATGAGCCCTACGCGGACGCCCCGCACAGTTGCGGCAACAGCTATCTGGACACCGACGCGATCACCGCCCATCTGCTGGCCTGCACCGAGGCCGGCGTCACCGCCGGGTTCCATGTGATCGGCGATGCCGCCGTCGCCGCGGTCACCGATGCGCTGCGGCTCGTGGTGGACCGCTTCGGCGGCCCCGCGGTGGCACGGTGCGGGCACCGGCTGGAGCATCTGGAGATGGTGTCGCCCGAGCAGGCCGCCGACCTCGGCGCCTGGGGGGTGATCGGCAGTGTGCAGCCGAATTTCGACGCGTACTGGGGCGGACCGGACCGGATGTATGCCCAGCGTCTCGGGGTTTCCCGAGCCGCGGCGCTCAATCCGTTCGCGCTGTTAGCATCCCAAGGCGTGCCCCTCGCCTTCGGCTCGGACAGCCCGGTCACCGGGCTGAATCCGTGGGCGGGCGTCCGGGCCGCCATCCACCACCGCACCCCCGGCAGTGGGGTGTCGGCGCGGGCCGCGTTCTCGGCGGCCACCCGCGGCGCCTGGCGGGCCGGCGGCAAGCGTGACGGGATGACCGGCACCCTGGTCCCCGGAGCACCCGCCTCGTACGCGATCTGGGACGCCGGCGAACTCGCAGTGGCCACACCCGCGACCGAGAAGGCCGAACGCTGGTCGACCGATCCGCGCTCCCGGGTGCCCGCGCTGCCGCAGTTGACCGACGAGGCGGAGTTACCGCGCTGCCTGCGCACCGTCCATCGGGGCACCGTCCTCTTCGAGGACCGGTGAGGCATGCCTGACGTCGACGCCCCCGACGCTGACGCCGACGCCGAGGTGTCCGAGCAGCAGGTCACCCCCGACGGCCGGGCGATCCGATTCCTGCGCGCCGCCGGGCAGGCGCTGACCGTCCGGCTGATCCGGCTCGCGGCGTCGCTGACCGGCGGTGTGCTGATGTACCTGAGCTTCCCGCCGGTCGGCTGGTGGTGGGCGGCGTTCCCGTCGCTGGCGCTGCTGGGATGGGTGCTGACCCGCAGCCAGACCACCCGGGCCGGCGGATTCGGATACGGCCTGCTGTTCGGGCTCGCCTTCTATCTGCCCCTGCTGCCCTGGATCGGTGGTCTGGTCGGCACCGGGCCGTGGCTCGCGTTGTCCCTGCTGCAGGCGCTGTTCCCGGCGGTGTTCGGGCTGTTGGCCGTGCTGGTGCGCGGTCTGCCCGGCTGGCCGGTGTGGTTCGCCGCGGAATGGGTGGTTGCGGAGTGGCTGAAATCGAGTGTGCCGTTCGGTGGGTTCCCGTGGGGTGTGGTGGCCTACGGGCAGGCCGAGGGGCCGCTGGTGCCGCTAGCCCAGATCGGTGGCGCGCCGCTGGTCTCGGCCGCGGTGGCGCTGGTCGGGTTCAGCCTGACCGCGCTCCTGCTGGAGGTGGTGCTGTGGTGGCGGCGCACGCATCCCGCCGCCGGGTCGGACGCCGCCCGGCCGGAGGCCGTGCTGCCCGGGGTGTGCATCTGTGTGGTGCTGCTCGCGACCGCGCTGGTGTGGCCCGGGGTGCGGCAGGCCGGGGTGGGCGCCGGTGAGCACCCGTCGGTGACGGTGGCCGCCGTCCAGGGCAATGTGCCGCGGCTGGGGCTGGACTTCAACGCCCAGCGGCGGGCGGTGCTGGACAACCACGTCGCCGAGACGCTGCGCCTCGCCCAGGACGTGCGGGCCGGACGGGCCCCGCAACCGATGGTGGTGATCTGGCCGGAGAACGCCTCCGATATCGACCCGTTGCGCAACACCGATGCCGCCGCCGCGATCTCGGAGGCCGCCCGTGCCATCCAGGCGCCGATCCTGGTGGGGACCGTGCTGGCCGCGCCCGGTTACACCCGCTCCTCCCCGGTCGCGACGAACACGGTGCTGGTGTGGGAGCCGGAGACCGGGCCGCAGGACCGGCACGACAAGCGCATCGTGCAGCCGTTCGGCGAGTATCTGCCGTGGCGCAGCTTCTTCAAACGCTTCTCCTCCTACGCGGACCGGGCCGGCTACTTCCAGCCCGGCGAAGGCAGCGGCGTGGTGCAGGCGGCGGGCATCCCGATCGGTGTGGCCACCTGCTGGGAGGTGATCTTCGACCGCGCCGTCCGGCACTCCGTGCGCAACGGCGCCCAGCTGCTGGCGGTACCGACGAACAACGCGACCTTCGACGCCGCCATGAGCGCCCAGCAGCTGGCCTTCGCCCGGCTGCGGGCCGTCGAGCACGACCGGTACGTCGTGGTCGCCGGGACCACCGGGATCAGCGCGGTGATCGCGCCGGACGGGCACGCCCTGTCCAGCACGGAATTCTTCGAGCCGGCGTACCTGGACAACGCGGTGCGGCTGAAATCGAACATCACCTTCGCCACCGACTGGGGTCCGGTGGTGCAGTGGGTACTGGTGGGATTCGGCCTCGCCGGTGTGATCGCCGCCATGCTGCACAATGGGAGGTTCGTGCGCGTACGCAAAAAGGCCGGAACGCGCACCCGAAACGGCTCGCAGGACGAGCTCACCGAACAGGAACAGCCCGGTGAGGGCAGTGAGGACGAGGGAACAGCATGAGCGATCAGGTGTCGCCCAGCCGGCGCACGCTGGTGATCATCCCTACCTACAACGAACGGGAAAACCTGCCGCTGATCGTGGGGCGGGTCCATGCTGCGCTACCCGACGTGCACATCCTCGTCGTCGACGACGGCAGCCCGGATGGCACCGGCCAGCTGGCCGACGAGCTCTCGCTGGCCGATCCCGACCGTATCCACGTCATGCACCGGGTCAGCAAGGACGGCCTGGGTGCGGCGTACCTGGCCGGCTTCGACTGGGGGCTGAGCCGCGAGTACACCGTGCTGGTCGAGATGGACGCCGACGGTAGCCACGCCCCGGAGGAACTGCCCCGTCTGCTGGCTGCCGTGGACGGCGGCGCGGATCTGGCGATCGGGTCGCGGTATGTGCCCGGCGGCACCGTGCGCAACTGGCCGTGGCGCCGGCTGGCCCTGTCCCGTACCGCGAACACCTACTCCCGGGTGCTGCTCGGGGTCGACATCAACGACATCACCGCCGGCTACCGCGCCTACCGGCGGGAGGTGCTGGAGAAGATCGACCTGTCCGCGGTGGACTCCAAGGGCTACTGCTTCCAGATCGACCTGACCTGGCGGGCCATCAACGCCGGGTTCACGGTGGTGGAGGTGCCCATCACGTTCTCCGAACGCGAGTTGGGCGTGTCCAAGATGAGCGGATCCAACATCCGCGAGGCGATGTTCAAGGTCGCCGAGTGGGGTATGCGGGGGCGGCTGGACCGGGCCAGGGGAGTCAGCACGAGGCCCGCGGCGCTGTAAGCGCCCATCCAGCCCGGCGCTGTAAGCGCCCAGAAAACAAACGAGCGTGCGGGTCCGGATACCGGACACGCACGCTCGACTGGTTCGGTCAGGCGGTGTCAGCCGCGCCGACGGGTCTTGATGATGTCGAGGCGCTCCTTGAGCAGTTCCTCGAGCTCTTCCACCGAGCGCCGCTCCAGCAGCATGTCCCAGTGGGTACGCGGCGGCTTGACCTTCTTCGGCTCGGGGACGTCGCCGTCGATCAGCGTGCCCTCCATGCCGTTCTTGCACGGCCAGGTGCCGGGGATCTCGGCGTCGTCGGCGAACGGCACCTCGAACTCTTCGCCGTTATCGGTGCGGTAGCGCGCCACCTGGCGGGGCGCCAAGTCATGGTTGCGGTCGGTCTCATAGCTCACGGCACCGAGCCGGCTACCCCTCAGAACACGATCAGCCATCGTCAACTTCCCTTCAAAACGCGCATTTCAGTCCGGATTGTCAACGCGGCGGAGCTATGCCGAGTTCCCGACTCAATCCACCAGGATACGGCAGATGCTGGGCACCTCCGGCCCGGCGGTCTACAGTCGGCGCGTGACTTCCGCAACGCCTGGTACATCCACTGCGCCGAGGTCGTCCGCCACGCGGCGGCGCAGCCGGCCCCAGCCGTGCCGATGGTGCGGCCGCGAAGTGCCCGACGCCGGATTGGGCAGGCGGCGCCAGTATTGCCGCCAATCCTGCCGCCAGCGCGCCTATGAACAACGCGCCCAGGTCAAGGGCACCTCGGTGGCCGCGGACGCGGTGGTCCTGACGGCCGAGGAGGCCGCCGACCTGTCCGATCGCATCTACCAGGTCAGATGCGCGGCCGAGGACGTGTCGATCGCCGCCGAGGAGGGGGTCGTCGGCGCCGAGTTGCGGCAGTTGTGCGAGGCGCTGCTGGCGGCGGCGAAGGCCGCCGACGGCTGGCGCTGACCCTCCGTCTCAGCAGGACAGCCGCACGCCGATGCCGGGCGGCGCCGCCGACTCGGTCAGGCAACCGAATCCGTCGACGCCGTCGGCGTCCATCCGGACCGCGGAGCGCTCCGCGTAGTTGACGCACAACACCGCATCGGCGTCGGACCGGCAGCGGAAGTCACCGAATGCCAGCGAGGAATCACCGGTCAGCGCCGCCCCTTCGCCGTCGACGAACGGGCCGGGATCGCCGCGCTGGGAACCGATTTCCACGGCGGTGCCGTCGAAGTCGACCCAGTTGCCCTTCCACACGGTGAACACGTCGGCGGGTCGCGGCGGGGGGTCGTCGAGGTCCACCAGGCAGGCCAGCGCCCCGTCCCGGTACTTCGGCGTGCTGATGCAGTTGACGGTGTCGGTGGTGAAGGCGACACCGCCGTCGAGGTCGGTGCCGGTGCCGTCGCGGGTGACGGTGCCGAAGTCCTCGGGCGCGGCCGGTTCGCCGTCCTCGATCCAGGAGATGACCGCGCCGATGTCCGCGCCGGGCTTGAGCTCACCGGACGGCTGTGCTGACGAGCTGGTCGTGGCGGGCGCACCGGTGCCGCTCGTCGCGGTCGGTGGGGCCACCGACAGGGGAGTGCGCGCGGTCGATTGTTCGGAATCCAGGGTCTGTGTGCAGCCCGCCACCAGCGCAGATGTCATCACCAACAGCAGCAACCGCATTCGGCCAGGGTAGCGGGCCGCGACGCGGTGCCGCCAAGGCGCGGCAAACGGCCCGATCTTCGCTAACGTCGGCGTTATGCACGAACACACCGTCCGGGTCCGCATCAACACCGGAACCGTCGAGGGATTCACCCGCAACGGCGTGCACCGCTGGCGGTCGATCCCGTACGCCAAGCCCCCGGTCGGCGCCCTGCGCTACCGGGCGCCGGTCCCCGCCGAGCCGTGGCCCGGGGTGCGGTACTGCCACGGATTCACCTACTGCGCACCGCAGGACAGGATGTACACGCTGCTCGGGGTGGGCAAGTACCAGCCGATGAGCGAGGACTGCCTGACCCTCAATGTGGTGGCCCCGGAATCCCCCGAGGATGACGGCCCGCTGCCGGTGATGTTCTTCATCCACGGGGGCGGCTACATCCTGGGTAGTTCGGCCACCCCGGTGTACGACGGGGTGGCGCTGGCCCGGCGCGGATGCGTGTTCGTGTCGGTCAACTACCGACTCGGCGCCCTGGGCTGCCTGGATCTGTCGGCGCTGTCCACCCCGGAGCACCCGATCGACGGCAACCTCTTCCTGGCCGATCTGGTGCTGGCGCTGAAGTGGGTGCAGGAGAACATCGCGGTGTTCGGTGGCGACCCGGACAACGTCACCATCTTCGGGGAGAGCGCCGGGGCGCACGCGGTGGCCACCCTGCTCGCGGTGCCCGCCGCGCGCGGCCTTTTCGCGCAGGCGATCTCGCAGAGCCCGGCCAGCGGGATGCAGAGCGGCCCGGAGACCGCCGCCGCATTCGCCGAACAGTTCGCCGGGGTGCTGGGCGCGTCGGCGCGCGACGGCGCCGCGGCCGTGATGTCCGCGCGCCCGGCCGAATTGGTGGCGGCGCTGCGGGAACTGGTGATCCGCGGCGGCCAGGACATGCCGGGCGCCTTCCCGGTCGGGCCCACCTGGGGTACCGAGATGTTGCCGCAGGACCCGGTCGAGGCCATGCGCGCCGGCAATGCGCACCGGGTGCCGCTGATCGTCGGCACCAACGCCGATGAGGGCAAGTTGTTCACCCGCTTCCTGAAGCTGCTGCCCACCGACGAGGCCAGCATCGAGGCGCTGCTGGCCGCGGCCGGCCCCGAAACCCGGGACCGGATCGTGTCCGCCTATCCGGACTATCCGAGCAAGGCGGCGTGTATCCGGCTGGGCGGGGACTTCACCTTCGGCACCGCCGCCTGGGACATCTCCCACGCGCACAGCGCCCACGCCCCGACCTACACCTACCGCTACGACTACGCGCCCCGCCTGCTGGACATGTCGGGCATGGGGGCCACCCACGCCACCGAACTGCTCGCGGTCTTCGGTATCTACCGCACCCGGCTCGGTGGGCTGCTCACCGCCGCCGGTGACCGCGCCTCGGCGCGCCGGGTCAGCCGGGAGGTGCAGGCCCGTTGGGGTGAGTTCAGCCGCACCGGCAGTCCCGGCGAGGGTTGGCCGCGTCACGACGAGAGCATGCGCGCGGTGCTGGTGTTCGATCGGCAGACCCGGCTTCATTACGACCCCGACGCCGACCGGCGCCGGGCCTGGCAGGGGTTCACGCTGGCCGCGCGTTAGCGGCTTGACCGAACCGCTGCGCCACCGCCCCGGGTGTGGTTGTTTGGTCCGATGGTGCACCCGCTGGATCCCCTCGGCCCCGACGAATTCACCGCGGTCACTGAGATCCTGGGCCGTGAGCACGGCGTCGGAGACGGCTGGCGGTACGCCTCCATCGAGTTGGCGGAGCCGGACAAGGCCGCGCTGTCGGACTTCGAGGCCGGCGGGGCCGCCCCGCCGCGGCGTGCTGTCGTGGTGTGCCTGGACCGCACGGCCAACGCCACCTACAAGAGTGTGGTGTCACTGACCGAGGGCCGCGCCGTTTCGTTCGAGCATCTCCCTGGCGTCCAGCCCAACTTCACCGTCGACGAGTTCCTCGAGTGCGACCAGATGTTGCGCAGTCACCCGGACTTCCTGGCGGCCCTGGCGGCCCGCGGTATCACCGATATCGACTTGGTCTTCGTGGACACCTGGACCTACGGGGACGCGGTCATCCCCGACGAGTTCCGCGGCCGGCGGCTCGGCTGGTCGGACACCTGGCTCAAGGACGGGCCGGGGATGAACCCGTACGCGCATCTGGTCAGCGGACTGCACTGCGTCATCGATCTCAACAGCATGGAGCTGCTGCGCGTCGAGGACACCGGCAGCATCGAAACCCCAGCCGTGATGGGTGAATACGTGCCTCGCCACATCCCCGAGCACATCCGTGCGGCATCGCGCCGGGAGCCGCTCAAACCTCTGCACATCACCCAGCCCGATGGCCCGTCCTTCACGCTGGAGGGCAACCTGCTGCGCTGGCAGAACTGGTCGCTGCGGATCGGATTCAATTACCGCGAGGGGATGACGCTGCACACCGTCCGCTATCGGGACGGCGACCGTGAACGCTCGATCGCGCACCGGATGTCGTTCGCGGAGATGGTGGTGCCCTACCGCGACTCCTCGGTCGATCACTACCGGCGCACCGCGTTCGACATCGGGGAGTGGGGACTGGGTTTCATGACCCAGTCACTGGAACTGGGGTGCGACTGCCTGGGCGAGATCCGCTACCTCGATGCGGTCCTGCACAACAGCAAGGGCGAGCCGTACACGATCGCCAACGCGATCTGCATCCACGAGGAGGACGCGGCGGTGCTGTGGAAGCACGTCGACCACGACTCGGGGGCCGAGGTGCGCCGGATTCGCAGGCTGACCGTGTCGTTCCACGTCACCGTGGCCAATTACGAGTACCTGGTGTACTGGCGGCTGTACCAGGACGGCAACATCGAGTGCGAGGTGCGGGCCACCGGCATCATGGTGACCACGCCGCTGCCGGCCGGCCGAACCAGCCCCAACGGCACCCTGGTCGACGAGCGCACCTATGCGCCGTTCCATCAGCATTTCCTGGTGGCGCGTCTCGACCTGGACGTGGACGGCACCGACAACACCGTCTACATGTCCGAGTCCTATGCCGAGCCGACCGGGCCGGACAATCCGTACGGCCTGTCGATGGTGAGCCGCAATGTCGCGCTGCGTACCGAGGAGGACGGCAAACAGGACGTCGACTTCTCCACCCAGCGAGGCTGGAAGGTGGTGAACACCAACGTCGTCAACGGTCTCGGTACCCACCCGTCCTACAAGCTGGTGCCCACCGGCGCGCTGCCGGCGATGTTCGACGCCGATTCTCCGGTGTTGCGGCGCGCCAACGTCATCGGCCATACGCTGTGGGTGACCCCCAACCATCCCGAGGAACGCTGGCCCGCCGGGGAATTCGTCAATCAGTCGGTAGCTGACACCGGGCTTGGCGAATGGACCAAGGCCAATCGCCCGATCGAGAACACCGATGTGGTGCTGTGGTACGTCTTCGGCATCCACCACACCACCCGGCCGGAGGACTGGCCGGTCATGCCGGTGGACGTGGTGTCCTTCTGGCTGAAGCCGTTCGGGTTCTTCGACCGCAATCCGGCGCTGGATGTGCCGCCCACCCCCCGCGAGTGTCACAGCTAGTTGACACCTGTCATGTGTGATTGGCGCCACTGCTAGGTTGCCTCTGTGGACCTCACCCTCATCGAACGCCCCACAGACCTCACCAACGACTGGCTGACCGCCGCGCTCGGCGCGGGCACCGTGACCGGACACGAGTTCGAGCGCATCGGCACCGGCCAGATGAGCGAGTGCTACCGGGTCACGCTGACCTACGCCGAGGGCGAGAGCGGACCGCCGACTGTCGTGCTCAAGGTCGCTGCCGCCGACCCGAACAGCCGGGGCACCGGACTCGCGCTGGGACTCTACGAACGCGAGGTCCGGTTCTACGCGGAGATCGCGCCCCGCTTGGAGGGCCCGTTCGCGCCCTGCTATCACCACGCCTACGACCCGGAGACCGGGGCGTTCGACCTGCTGCTCGGCGACGCCGCGCCCGCCACGGTGGGCGACGAGATCCGCGGCGCCACACCGGAACAGGCGCTGCTGGCGCTGTCCCAGCTGGGCCGGGTACACGGCCCGCTGCTCGGCGACGACGCGTTGGCCGACGCGGCCTGGCTGAACCGGGAGTCGCCGGTGAACCAAGCGCTCCTGGCGGGTCTGTGGGCCGGGTTCTCCGAGCGCTTCGGTGACCGGATCGCCCCGGAACACCGACAGGTCTGCGAACGGCTGGTGGAGGTCTTCGACGAGTATCTGGCCGGTGAGGCCGCCGCGGTGCAGGGGCTGGTGCACGGCGACTACCGCCTGGACAACATGCTGTTCGGCGAACCGGGCGCGGATCGCGCGCTGACGGTGGTGGATTGGCAGACCGTCACCCGGGGGTCCGCGCTGATCGACGTCGCGTACTTCATGGGCTGCGCGCTGCCCGACGAGGTGCGCCGCACGCACTACGACGCGTTGCTGCGCGCCTATCACGAGGCACTGGGCGAGCATTCCCCGCTGTCCCTGGACGACGTCCGGGACGGGGTGCGCCGCGCCGGCTTCTTCGGGGTGATGATGGCCATCGTGTCCTCGATGCTGGTCGAGCAGACCGAGCGCGGCGACGCGATGTTCATGACGATGCTGGCCCGGCACTGCGCCCACGTGCTGGACACCGACGCGGTGGCGCTGTTGCCCGCAGCTGCGGCACCGGAACCGCTGGCCCCGAGTCCGGCCGACGAGGGCCCGCACGCGCACACCGACGAGGAACTCTGGAATGAGAGCTGGTACTTCGATTTCGTCGATCCCGCACAGGGTCTCGGCGGCTGGGTGCGGCTCGGCCTGATCCCGAACCAGGAGCGGTCCTGGATCAATGCGCTGCTGTGCGGACCCGGTATGCCCACGGTGGCGGTCAATGACCTGGCCGCCCCGCTGCCTGCGGACCCGGCGCGGGTGCGCGCCGACGGGATCGACCTGGGCCTGTCGCCCACCGTGCCGCTGCAGAGCTACCGGGTGACCCTGCGCGCCCACGGCCAGGCCTACGACGATCCGGCCGGGCTGCTGCGCGGGGAATCCGGGCGGCCGGTGGAGGTGGGGCTGGACCTGGAGTTCACCTCGGTGAGCACCCCGTACCAGTACCGGCTGACCCCGCGCTACGAGATCGCCTGCACGGTGACGGGGACGGCGACCGTGGACGGCCGGGTGTACCCGCTCGACGCGGTGCCCGGTCAACGCGATCATTCCTGGGGTGTGCGGGACTGGTGGGCCATGGACTGGACGTGGAGCGCCCTGCACCTCGACGACGGCACCCACCTGCACGGAGTGGACATCCGTATCCCCGGTGTGCCGCCGATCGGGATCGGCTACCTCCAGCAGGACGGACAACCGCTGGTCGAACTCACCGCGGTCACCGCGGAAAACGCTTTTGCCGCCGACGATCTGCCGGCCGCGGCCTCGTTGACGCTGGCGCCCGTCGGGGTCCGGGTGGACGCCGACATCCAGGGGCACGCGCCGGTGCTGCTCACCTCGGCCGACGGTCGGGTCAGTCGGTTCCCGCGGGCCTGGGCGAAGGTCACCACCGCGGACGGCCGGACCGGTGTGGGCTGGCTGGAGTGGAATCGCAACCAGCCCTAGGGCAGGGTGGTGCGCGTGATGGTGCTCAAGTCGACGTTGCTGTTCGTGCTGGCCGCGATCCTGGAGATCGGGGGAGCCTGGCTGGTGTGGCAGGGCTTGCGCGAACACCGGGGCTGGCTGTGGGCGGGCGCGGGCGTGATCGCCCTCGGCGCTTACGGTTTCGTCGCCGCGTTCCAGCCGGACGCGAACTTCGGCAGGGTGCTCGCCGCCTACGGCGGTGTCTTCGTCGCCGGCTCGCTGATCTGGGGCATGGTCGCCGACGGCTTCCGGCCGGACCGCTGGGACATCTCGGGCGCACTGGTCTGCCTGCTCGGGGTCGGGCTGATCATGTACGCACCCCGGTAGCGGGATCGCTCAGGGACGGTCGTTGTCCAGGTCGCTGCGGTCCAGGCCCATCGGGGTGCTCGCGGGTACATCGCCGGCTGCGACCACCAACCGGGTCAACGGGGTGAGCGCGCCGAACAGAGTGCCCAACTCCGCATCGTCGAGTACGTCGAATGCCGAGAGCGCCAAGCGATCTGTGGTCTCCTCGAGCTCGGCCTTGAGCGCGGCCCCGGCCGGGGTCAGCGCCCCGGCGCCGTCGAGCAGGCCGCGGTCGGCGAGTTCGGTGACGTGACGCTGCCATTGCTCCTCGTCGTAGTCGCGGCTGCGCATGATCATCTCCTGCGGCACCCGGTCCGCGGCGGCGTGCAGGACGTTGGATTGGCGGCCGCTGATGCCGAACACGTTGAGCGCGGCGATGTGTCCGTCGCCGCGCTGCTCCCGTAGCAAGGTGGTTGCGTGCCACAACCGGGCCAGTGGCTCGTCCGGCCAGGGCAGGGCCAGGTTGGCGGCGAACAGCGGCCGCCCCTCGGCCGGGGCGTGCCGCGCCGCCTTGCCCAGCAACTCGCCGGCCGCAGCGATGGCGTCGGTGTCGGTGAACCCGTAGCGGTGCAGGGCGGCCACCGCGGAG
The DNA here is from genome assembly GCF_019456655.1 of Mycolicibacterium diernhoferi. Classification (NCBI taxonomy): domain Bacteria; kingdom Bacillati; phylum Actinomycetota; class Actinomycetes; order Mycobacteriales; family Mycobacteriaceae; genus Mycobacterium; species Mycolicibacterium diernhoferi. The sequence continues at coordinate 3,111,327 of NZ_CP080332.1, forward strand.
TCCGCCCGAACCTGCAGGACCGTGTCCGGGGTGGCGATCGCCCAGGCCGCGGGGAGTACCTTGGCGACACGCGAGGGGGCGAAATTGTAGAACAGCGCCGCGACCACTTCGGGCGCGACCGGGCCCAATGGCGCGGACCGCGCGGCGAAATAGCCCATCCAGAAGCCGCGGTAGCCCAGGCCCTCGAGTGCGCTACGTGCCTCCGGCGCGAAATAGGTCACCGCGTGCACCGGCTCGAGCCGATCGAAGAGGCGGCGGGCAATGGAGGTGGGTCGGCTCATGCCGACAGTCAATCACCGCCGCCGTCATCGGCGACCGCCGAGGCGGCCTCGTCGATGATCGACCGCATGGCACGTTCGGCGCCATCGGCGTCACGCAGGCGGATGGACCGGGCCACCTCGTCGTGCAGCGCGATGGCCGCCGGGTTGGGCGCGGCCGGCATCATGCCGTGGTGAGTGCGGCCGGCCAGCACCTCGGCCACCACCGCGTAGAGGGCCCGGAACATCTCGTTGCCGCTGGCTTCCAGCAGGGTGCGGTGAAACACCTTGTCCGCCTGCAGGTATGACTCCAGATCGCCGGAGCGCCCGTGCATCACCATGTCCGACACGGCGGCCGCCATGATGCGGCACTGGTGCGGGTCGGCCCGCCGCGCCGCCTGCGCGGCGGCGGCAGGCTCGAATCCGCGGCGTAGTTCGGAGAGCGAGACGAGTTGGGCGGCACGGTCGCCGGAGTCCAGTCGCCATCGGATGAGCCTGGGGTCGAAGACATTCCAGTTCTCCGGCGGTTGGATGGTGATGCCCACCCGACGCCGGGAGGCCACCATGCCCATGGACTCGAGGACGCGCACGGCTTCGCGCGCGACGCTGCGGGAGACGTCGTGCTCGGCGCTGACGTGCTCCAGGTTTATCACCTGCCCGGCGGGGTATCTGCCGGACACCACGGCGGTGCCCAACGCGGTCAGCACGTTCTCATGCAGCACGCTGACATTGGACGTAGATGCCACGGATACATCCTGTCATGGCCCATGGACACCACATATGAGCAGATCTTTTCGTGCTCTGCTTGAAATGCTATGACGATTGATTCCGTTCGCCGACGCGGACGACTTCCACCCGACGGCGAACATCACGAAGATGACCGCCGATCAGCCGCTCGATGACGACCGTCCTGGTGCTCGATCTGTTCATCTGAGGACCTGGGTACCCCCGGCGAGTTCATCGTGCTTGCCCTGCTTGGTCGCGCTGCCGCTGATGGTCACCGCGATCACCAGGATGGCGATGACACCGAGCAGGCCGCCGATCAACGGGATGATGGGCAACAGTGTGAACGCATTGCGGATCGCCGACTGCCGCAGTGTGGGTTTCGCCCCGCCGGGGCCGTGCACGGACAGCCCGAGGATCTTCTTGCCCGGGGTCGAGCCCTGAGCGACCTCGAAGGCGACGAAGTAGATGAAGGTGAGCAGACCGGTGAACAGTCCGGTCACCCAGATGTTGGACAGTGTGTCGGTGAAGAACGCCAACACGAATGCGACGATGCCGATGAGGATCCCGTCGATGACGCGGGCGAAGAAGCGGCGGGCGAGGCCGCCGGGCTTCCCGCCGGCGGCGCTGTAGGTACTCGGGTACGGATCGAATCCACCGGTGCTCATACCTGCGAACCTACCCGCCCGCGCGGCGTCGGCGAGCGGTTGAAAACGGACGGGTTTCACGGTCGGCGGGCGACACCGCGCAGCACGGTGTCTCGAGCGGGGCGGCGTCGACCCGCAGAGACCTGACCTTCTGGCCGGCCCGCACCAACGACTACAACGCGTCCGTGCTGACCGGATGGAGCGAGACCGTGGAGCCGAGCGAGGCGTGCGGCATCAACAGGTCGGTGGCGATCCGAATGCCGTTGCAGCTGACCAGGACAAGCTAATCCCGAACGGCCACGCCACGGATCACGGTGTCCCGGGAATGGGTGAGGGCACGGTCGGATCCCAGTTCACGCAGGATGTTCTCCGGGATCCACTGCACACCGATCACACCGCGGGCCAGCAGGTCCGCGTTCGGGCTGTCGACCCGGATCTCCCCGGAGCGAATGCCCTCGGAGAGCATCGTCTTCATCTGCCGCACCCGGGTCGAGAACGACCAGCCGGGGTCCGCGACATCGGGCGGGGACTGTCGCATCCAGGCCAACTGAATCCGGAACTCGTCCGGGAACTGGTCCAGTGCATTGATATTGAGCCAGCTCAGCGCATCCAACTTCTCCAGCGGCGTGGAGTCCGTACCCAACACCGCGCTCCAACCGCCGCCGACCTTGTGGCCGAAGGCAAGCATGATCGACATCAGCAGTTCGTCCTTCGACCCGATGATCCGGTATACGGTCCCGGTGCCCATCCCGGCCGCCGAAGCGATATCGCGGATGGTGGTCATCTCGTAGCCACGCCTGCCGAATTCGCTGCGCGCAACGGCACGGACGTGTGCGGCCTTGTCGCTGCCGGCCGGTTCGGCGTTCTCCGACCAACTCTTGACCACCTCGTCGGCGGTTGCGAACGCGGCCGAACGATCCAGTTGTGCGTCGGTGAGTTCGTGACTGGCCAGCCCGTGCAGATGGATGCGGCACAGCAGGCCGGCCACCTGGTCGCTGCTGCCTTTGTGCCGGATCACGTCGAGCCCGACATGCAACATGCTCTGGCAGATCCGGTCGGCCAGCGTGGGTAGATCCATCTCGGGCCTGATGGAGCCGCTGCAGCGGCCCGCGCGCAGCAGCTGCAGCATGGCGGACTGGATCCCGGCCGGCCGCTGCTTGGTCAGTTCGATCAGCTCGGGGTCCGAACTGGGGCCTTCGTAGAACGACATCTGCAGCGCGGCGCGATGCGCCACCGCACACCGCGCAATGGCGCGGCCCAGGCCGACGATCTGCTCTTCTATCGGGCGCGGGTCAGGGGAGTCGAGCCCGCGCAGCGCCTGCTCGCCGACGAGGTCCAGCGCCGCGTGGTAGCGCCGGATCAACTCGACGAGGATGGCCTCCTTGGATTCGAAATGGTGATAGAGGCTGCCTGCGAGGATGCCCGCCGCCTCGGCGATCTGCTGTAGCGAGGTCCGCAGTCCCGATTCGGCGATCACGTCGTTGGCGGTCTGCAGGATCTCGATCCGGCGCGAATCCGGGGAGCCTGACGGTTGGCCGGCCATCAACTCCCTGCTCTCGTGTCCGAATCCGGTAGGAACCACCGATTCTACGACCTCGCCTTGAACCGGCGGGGTATTGCATATCCCGGGCGCCGAACACCACAGTGCCCGCAGCACGCTGCCGCGGCCCAGCTCGACGGTCTGGAACATGCCGCCGCACAACTGCTGGACCGCATGAAAGCTCCCGATGGGCCGCCGATCTGGCGGCGGTCCTTGGCGTACCCGATGGCCGTGTCCAGCAGCGACTGCGCGGCACCGAGTGCATCCGCGGCAGCCAGCACCAGCACGTCGTCGTGCAGTGCGGCGACGGACTGGTCCCCGGCGGCACCCAATCTCCGCCCCGGGGCGTCGTCGAAGTTCACCCGGAACACCTTGTGGGTGTTGGCGATTCCCGGCACCGCCGAAAGCTGCAGACGGGCGGTCGGCACCGAATGCAGGGCCCGGCCCCGAGATTCGGGCGTGCGGACTATCCGAAGTCGGACCGGTATCCAGACGCGAACGCTGGCAATCGATCTCGCCGAAGAATCCGCCGCCGCCCAGATCCCCGAGGCCACCGAGGACCTCGAGATCGGCACCCTGGTGTACTGCGCGGGAGCCGATCCACGGTACGCACCGTTCCTGACGAGTCCGCTGGCCGCCGCCGAGGCGATGGCGCAGCGCAATTGCATGGCTCCGATGCGGTTGTGCCACCACTTCGCCGCGCCTTCGACATGGTGTTCGCCGAGGCGCTGGACAACCTCGGGAACGGCCCCACCGTGTTGGTCGGCGACGTGATGAAGGCCGCCGCACAGGTGCTGGGCTCGATGCCCCGCAAACAGGCCGTGGAGGTGCTGACGGCGGCGGGCGCCGCCACGATGGGATGAGCGCACGCTAGGGTGCCGACATGGCGAGTGCGAGCAGTGACATCTGGGAGGTGTTGTCGACGGCGCGGACGATCCGCCGTTTCACCGACGAGCCTGTCGACGACGCAACCCTGGCCCGCTGCCTGGAAGCCGCCACCTGGGCCCCTTCCGGGGCGAACGCACAAGCCTGGCGGTTCGTCGTGCTGCGTTCACCCGAGTTGCGCAAAGTGGTCGCCGCGGCCGCGCGGCTGGCGCTGGAGGCCATCGAGCCGGTCTACGGGATGAGCAGACCGACCGAGCAGGAAACCGACCTGATCGCCCGCAACAACCGGGCGACCTACGAGCTGCACGACCGGGCCCAGGAGTTCACCTCGGTGCTCTTCGTCCAGAAACGATTCCCGACGGCCTCGGATCTGCTGCTGGGCGCATCCATCTTCCCGGCGATGCAGAACTTCCTGCTCGCCGCCCGCGCGCAGGGCCTGGGCGCCTGTCTGACCAGCTGGGCCTCCTACGGCGGGGAGGCGCTGCTGCGCGAGGCGGTGGGGGTACCGGAGGACTGGATGCTCGGCGGGCACATCGTCATCGGGTGGCCGAAGGGCCGGCACGGCAAGCTACGGCGCCGCCCGCTCACCCATGCGGTCAGCCTGGACCACTGGGACCAGCCCGCCGACGACCTGCTTGCCGGCGCGCGCTGAACGGTCCTTTCACCCAACATGATTCGCCGTTCCTGGCGGTACGGCACCCGCACACACGCCTCGTATCCCGGGCGATCGTGTACGCCGACGACCACGGCATCGTCGTGCCCCGGATGGCGGCGGCCGCCAGGCCCGGTTGGCACTGTGCGACGATGCGCAAATGAGTGCGCGCCCGTTCCACTTCACCCAGACCGAGCAGGACACCTTCCTGCCCAGCGCCTACGCGCAGAGCCACTGGGGCCCCGACCACCTCAACGGTCCGGCCCTGGTCGGGTTGGTGGCGCGGACGCTGGAGGAGAGCTTCGGCGACCCGGAGTTCCTGCCGTCCCGGCTGACCGTGGATCTGTTCAAGGCGGCCCGCGGGGTTCCCACGCACACCAAGCTGGCCCTGGTGCGCGACGGGCGCCGGGTACGCAACGCCGAGTGCGAGCTGGTGCAGGACGGGGTGACGGTGGTGCGGGCCACCCTGGTGCAGTACCGGCTGTCCGAGCCGCCCCGCGGCCAGGAGTGGGTGGCCCCGGCGACGTTCGTCGGGCCCGCCGATCGTGACGAGAGCCGGGGGATCGCCATCGGCAGCGACGAGGCCGGCTGGAGCGATGCCATCGCCGACCACCAGAACGCCTCCCGGAAGCGCTTCCTCAACCGCACCATCGACGTGGTGGACGGACAGCCCAATTCGCCGTTCGTGCGCGCCGCGATGGCGGCCGAGGGCACCAGTCTGGTCACCAACCTCGGCACCGCCGGGGTCGGCTACATCAACGGCGACCTCACGGTGGCGCTGGCCCGGTTGCCCCGCGACGAGTGGATAGGTGTGCAGGCCGATTCGCACTGGGCGGCCGCCGGAATCGCGGTGGGCACCGCCACCTTGTTCGACAGCGAGGGCGCCATCGGTTCCGGGATGGTGACCGCGGTCAGCAACCCGGCCGCCCAGATCGACTTCGGCAACGACCCGTTCCCGGAGCGCACCCGCTGAGGCCACGGGTGCGCGGGAACCGGTCGGAGCCGGTGCGGACCTGACCGAAGCTCAGGCGTCGATCTTCTTGCGCCGGTATAGCGTTCCGACCGCCAGTAGCAGCAGACTCGCCACCAGAATCGCGGTGGCCAGCACATTGATCTGCGGTGGCACCGCGGCCTTGACCGCCGCGTTCACATACAGCGGGTAAGTGACCGTGGAGCCGCTGACGAAGTAGGTGACGATGAAGTCGTCGAGCGACAGCGCGAAGGACAACATGGCTGCGGCGATGATGCCCGGCACGATCAGCGGCAGCGTCACCTTGAAGAAGGTCCGGGTCGGGCTCGCGCCCAGGTCCAGCGACGCGTCCTCCAGGGTCCAGTCGAAGCCGCGCACCCGGGCCCGCACCGTCATCGCGATGAAGCTGACCTCGAACGCCACGTGTGCGATCAGGATGGTGACGTACCCGGTGTTCCAGGACAGGTCCAGGAACAGGGTGAGCAGCGAGGCGCCCATCACCACCTCGGGTGCGGTCAACGGCAGCACCATGAAGGTGTCCACCGCCTTGTAGCCCCGGAACCGTTGGCGCACCAGCGCGACGGCCAACAGGGTGCCGAGCACCAGGGCGATGGCGGTGGATACGAAGGCGACGTTGAGGCTGAGCTTGAGTGCCTCGGTGAGCGCCGGGTACTTGAACGGGTCCGCCCAGTTTTCCAGGGTGAAGCCCTGCCAGGTGTAGTTGAACTTGCCTGCCGGCTTGTTGAACGAGAACAGGATGATGACCAGGATCGGCACGAACAGGTACAGCAGCACCAGTCCGGCGACGATCCGCAGCGAGTAATCGCCCCACTTGGGCCGGGCCTTCACCGGTTTGGCTCCGGCCGGGCGGGGGGCCGGCCGGGCGGCGGTGGTCGTCATACCAGGTCCTCCGTGCCCAGGGCGCGGGTGTACATCAGCACGCCGACCAGGATCAGGCCCATCAAGCCGAGGCTGAGCGCGGCCGCGGCCGGGTAGTCCTTGACCACCAGGAACTGCTTCTGAATCACGTTGCCGATCATGGTGGTCTGGGTGCTACCCAGATAGTCGGCATTGATGAAGTCACCGACCGCCGGGATGAACACCAGCAGGCTGCCCGCCAGGGCGCCCGGCATCGCCAGCGGCAGGATCACCTTCCGAAAGCTGCGTGCGCCACCGGAATACAGGTCCCGGGAGGCTTCCAGCAGACGCGGGTCGATCTTCTCCAGGCTGACGTAGAGCGGCAGGATCATGAAGATGATCCAGTTGTAGGTCAGTCCGCCGATCACCGCCCAACTCGTCGAGAGCAGCCGTCCCTCATCGGGGAGCAGGCCGATGCTGCCCAATGCGGTGACCACCCAGCCCTCGTCGGCCAGGATCGTTTTCCAGGCGATGGTCCGGATCAGGAACGTGACGAAGAACGGCAGGATCACCAACCCGAGGATCAGGTTCTTGAAGCGGCCGGCCTTGAAGGCGATGACATAGGCCAGCGGGAAGGCCAGCAGCAGGCAGAGCACGGTGGCCGCCAGCGCATACCCGAAGGACCGCAGAATCTGGTCCTGGTACAGCACGAACGCATCGATGAAGTTGGAGAACTTCCAGTCGAAGGTCAGCGTCGGCAGGTACACCGACCCGCCGGACGTCGACAGCGAGGTGCGCGCCAACGAAAAGAACGGCACCACGAAGAAAATGGCGAGATAGGCCAGCGCGGGCAAGATCATCAAATACGGCGCGATCTTGCTCCGCTGCCGGCTGCTGGTTGCGACTCCGGCCATTTATGCTCCCTGCGTTCGCTGTGCCACCGACCTAGCCACCGGTGACAGCGGCGAACATGGTGTTGAATTCCTGCGTCTGCTCGTCGGTCAGCGGTGCCCACGACTTCAGCTGCGCCTGCACCTCCGGCGTCGGGTTGATCAACGGGTTCGCGGCGGCCGCGGGATCGACCTTGGCCAGTTCGTCGGTCATGTCCGAGAGCACCCCGACGAACTGGGTGTAGGCGACCAGCTTGGCGTAGTTGGCCCGGTCGTAGATGTAGTCGATCCAGGCCTCGGCGCCCTTCTGGTTGCGGGTGGTGTACGGGACCACCATGGTGTCGATGAACCAGTCGCCGCCGGACTCCGGGACGATGAACTGCAGGTCCGGGTTGTCGGCCTGCAACTGCACCACGTCACCCGAATAGGCCTGTGCCACAGCGATGTTCCCGGCGGCCAGATCGTCGGCGTAGTCATTGCCGGTGAAGCGGCGGATCTGCCCCCGGTCCTTCTGCTCCCGGACCAGATCAACGGCCTTCTGGATGCTCTCGGTCGTCGGGTTCTCCGGCGAGTTGCCCTGGGACAGCATGATCATGCCCAGGCCGTCCTGGACGTCGGAGAACAGGCTGACCCGGCCCTTGAAGGCGGGATCCCACAGATCGTCGATGGTCCTGATGTCACGACCGGTCGCGGCGCGGTTGTAGGCCAGGCCGACCATGCCGGTCATGTAGGGCGCGGTGAACTTCCGGCCCGGATCGACCTGCGAATCGAGCAGGTCGGCCCGCAGGTTCTTGCGGTTGGGCACACCCGATTCGCTGATCTCGTTGAGCCAGCCCAGCCCCTTCACGCGGGCGGCCATGAACTCGGTGGGCACCACCAGGTCGGTGCCGATGTCCTGCTTACGTGACAGCGGCTCCTTCACCTTGGCGAACCACTGCTCGTTGTCGTTGAAATCTTCCTTGTAGTCCACCGTGATGCCGGACGCCGTCTGGAAGGCTGCGACGAAACCGTCGGCCATGTACAGCGGCCAGTTCGAGACCCGCAGCAGAGCTTCGTCCTGCGCGGCGGAGGAGGTATCCGACGAGCTGCCGCCGTCGGATCCGCAGGCGGCCAGGAACGAGGAGCCCAGCACTGCGGCCGCGGCGGCCGCCGCGCTGCCGCCGATGAACCGGCGCCGGCTGGTGCGGTTGGCGGCCAGGCGGGACAGCAGTCGGGGGTCGATCTCGTTGGACATTCGGGGCCTTTCGTCAAGTGTTGGCGGAGAAGCTCAGTTCGCGGGGTCCGGGTCGGTCAGGACTCGTCGAGCATCTCCTCGAGATCCTCGGTGGTGGGGATGTCGGCGGCGGGCAGCACCAGGGAGGCCTCCGGCGACCAGTGGGTGTAGACCTCGTCACCCGGCCGCAGCAGCGGCAGATTCTGTTCCGGCCCGACGTGCGCGACGATGGTCGAGTCGTCGGGGGCGGTGACCGAGAGCCGCACCACCGGCCCCTGGAAGGTGAGGTCGCGCACGGTGCCGCGAACCACAGCCAGATCGCCGGTCGGTGGGTCGGTGGACACCCGGACCCGTTCCGGTCGGATCATCAGGGTGGCGTGCCCGCCGGGCTCGATGGTCGTCTCACCGGGACGCGACTTGAGCTTCGTGCCGAGCACCTCGATCTCCACGAAGTCTCGGTTGGTGCGGCCGGTCTGCCGGCCGGGCCACAGGTTCGCCTGGCCGATGAAGCCGGCGACGAACACGGTCGCGGGCCGGTCGTAGATGTCGGTGGGGCTGCCGATCTGCTCGACGTTGCCGGCGTTCATGACCGCGATGCGGTCACTCATCGTCAGCGCCTCTTCCTGATCGTGGGTCACGTAGATGAAGGTGATCCCCACCTCGCGCTGGATGCGTTTCAGTTCGAACTGCATCGCATGACGCAGCTTCAGGTCCAGCGCGCCGAGCGGTTCGTCGAGCAGCAGGGCGCTGGGGTAGTTCACCAGCGCGCGGGCCAGGGCGACGCGCTGCTGCTGGCCGCCGGAGAGCTGGCCGGGCTTGCGCTTGGCGAAGTCGGTGAGCCGCACGGTCTCGATGATCTCGTCGACCCGGCGTTTGACCTCGCCTTTGCCCTTGGTCTTGTCGATCTTCATGCTGCGCGGGCCGTAGGCGATGTTGTCCCAGACCGTCATGTGCGGGAACAACGCGTAATGCTGGAAGACGGTGTTGACGTTGCGCTTGTGCGGGGATACCCGGGACACGTCGACGCCCTCAAGGCGGATCGCTCCCTCGGTCGGGGTCTCGAAGCCGGCGATCATCCGCAGCGTCGTCGTCTTGCCACACCCCGAGGGGCCGAGCATGGAGAAGAACTCGCCCTGGGCGATGGTGAAGTCCGCGTCTGCCACCGCGACATAGTCGTCGAAGCGTTTGACCACATGGTCGATCTCGATCACGGGGTCACCCTTGCGGATGGTGCCCCCGTGCTCGCCGGTGGTGTGGTCTGCGGCGGTGGTGTTGGTGCCGGTCAGGGTCGGGCCTCTCTCGAGATTGCGGTCCGTGTGAGTAAACAATCGCGGATCGAAGCGCCCTGCGCAAGCGATTCCGCAACGAATTTACATTCCGACAATGGAATCCATAGGTTTCTCCGCCCTCGGGGACAGAATCCGCTGCGCCGATGTGTGACCTGCACGGCCATCGGAAGCGGGCGACCGGGTCACACCCGGTGGGGCGTGATCGAATACTCGCATGACCGGCGGTGCGACAAGGGCCTCTCAGCCATCGAATCCGAAACCGGCGAACCACGCGTTGACGTCGCCGTCCTTCAGCGGTCGGTCCCCGTCCGGGGCCGGCGACCTGTCCGTGGAGACACACGGGATCGCCCCGGTGGCCCGGGAGAGCCGATACGGGACGCCGGCGCGGTTGTTCACCGTGTGGTTCGCACCCCAGGTGAACATGACCGGCGTCTTCACCGGCACCCTGGCCATCCTGCTCGGTCTCGGCTTCTGGCTCGGCTTGCTGGCGATGGTGATCGGCACCGTCCTGGGCGCGCTGGTGGTCGCCTACCTGTCCACCTGGGGACCGCGCACCGGCACCGCCCAGCTGCCCACCGCGCGGATGGCGTTCGGCCCCGGTGTGCCCCTGCCGGCGGCGTTGCAGTGGCTGTCCTCGATCGCCTGGGACGCCCTGGTCGGACTGTTCGGCGGGCAGGCGCTCGCACTGCTGCTCGGCATACCGTTCTGGGTGGCGGTGCTGATCGTGCTGGCGGTGCAGGGCGCGGTCGGTTTCGTCGGCTACGAGCTCATCCACCGGCTGCAGGCGGTGCTGACCGTGGTGCTGTTCGCCACCTTCGTGGTGTTCGCGGTCAAGCTCGTCACCGGCGGCGGCCACCCCGTCATCACGCCGGCGCAGCTGACCGGCGCGGATCTGGTGGGCGCCTTCGTCCTCGAAGTGACGGTCGCGCTCAGCCTCACCATTTCCTGGGCCAGCTACGCCGCGGACTTCAGCCGCTACCTGCCGGTCGACTCGTCGCAGGCGCGCGTCTTCGGGTACACGTTCGGCGGGATCGTGCTGGCCTACATCTTCGTGCAGGCCATCGGGATCGCCGGCGCCGGGGCGATCGGTGATCACACCGCCGAGGGGGTGCGCGAGGTGATGGGCGGCGGGGCGCTGGGCGCGCTGGCGTTGCTGGTCATCGCGCTGGCCTCGGTCGGGTCCGGCGTCATGAACGACTACAGCGGCTCGCTGGCCCTGCAGACCCTGGGGGTGCGGGTGCGCCGCCCGGTGTCGGCCGTGCTGGTCACCGTGCTGGCCTTCTTCCTCATCCTGTGGCTACACAGCGCCGACACCGCCACCCGGTTCCTCGACGTCCTCCTGCTCATCGGGTACTGGATCCCGGCGTTCGTGGCGATCATCGTCATCGACTGGGTGCTGCGGACCCGCCGCGCGACCGACCTTTTCGTCGACGTCGCGGCCGCCGTCACGCCGCGCCGGCACGCCGTCGCCGCGCTGGTGGTCTTCGTGCTCTCCTACGCCGCGGCCATGCCGTTCATGAACACCTCGCTCATCCAGGGGCCGGTTGCCGCCGCCTGGCATGGCGCCGACATCGCGTACTTCGTGAATTTCTTTGTCGCCGCAACGCTTTACGGGGGTTACCGGATCATCGGTGACCGCCGCACGGCAAGACGTCCCGGCTAGTCCCGTACCGTCGCGAAGAACGCCCGGACATCCTCGACGAACAGTTCGGGTTGTTCGAACGCGGCGAAGTGCCCACCGCGCGGCATCGTGGTCCACCGGGTGATGTTGTAGTGCGGCTCGCACCACGGACGCGGGGACCGCAGGATCTCCTTCGGGAAGGCCGCGACGCCGGTCGGCACGGCCACCGACTCGCCCTGCCCGAACGCCCGGAAGCTCTCCCAGTAGAGCCGCGCCGAGGACGCCCCGGATCCGGTCAGCCAGTACACCATCACGTTGTCGAGCAACTCGTCCCGGCTGAGCACGTTCTCCGGGTGCCCGTCGCAGTCCGTCCAGGACCAGAATTTCTCCACGATCCAGGCCAGCTGGGCGACCGGAGAATCGACCAGACCGTAGCCGAGGGTCTGCGGCCGGGTCGACTGTTGTTTCGAGTAACCGGAGTCCCACTTGTTGTAGTGCTTCATCGCCGCGAAGGCCTGCCGGTCCTCCTCGGTCGGGTTCTTCAGGCTCCCCTCGGTGGGCCGGCCGATCGGCATGTTGGTGTGAATGGCGATGCAGCCGTTGCCGCTGCCGTCGGCACCGGCGGTGCGCCCGAGCTGGGTGGTGACCGCCGCGCCCCAATCCCCGCCCTGCGCGCCGTACTCGGTGTAGCCCAGGCGCTGCATCAGGGTGGCCCAGGCGGCCGCGATCCGCTCGATGCCCCAACCCGTGCTGGTGGGTTTGCCGGAGAACCCGTACCCCGGCAGGGACGGGCAGACGACGTGGAACGCGTCCTCGGCCCGGCCGCCGTGGGCGGTGGGGTCGGTCAGTGGCCCGATCACCTTCTGGAACTCGACGATCGACCCGGGCCAGCCATGCGTGATGATCAGCGGCAGGGCGTCCGGGTGGGGTGAGCGCTGGTGGACGAAATGGATGCTCAGATCGTCGATGTCCGTACTGAACTGGGAGAAGCGGTTCAGCAAGGTTTCCCGGGCCCGCCAGTCGTAGCCCTCGGCCCAGTACCCGGCCAGCTCCCGGATGTAGGACAGCGGCATGCCCTGACTCCAGTCGTCGACGCATTCGGGGTCCGGCCACCGGGTGCGCGCCAGCCGCTCGGCCAGATCGGCGAGCGCATCGTCGGGGACGTCGATGCGGAACGGGCGGACTTCATCCTGGGCGTCTTCGGCCATGAACTCATCGTGGCACGTAGATGTACGTCGGTTCGGAACGTCCGCGCAGTATCACCGAGCCGTGTCCGGCCCAGTGCCCGGATTCGTCATCCGCGCGCTCCAGCGCCGCGCCGGATGCCGCGATACGTCCGGGCAGCGACTTGGCGACATCGGCCAGCCGGGCCGCCTCGTTCACCGGATCGCCGATCACCGTGTACTCGTAGCGGTTCTGGGCACCGATGTTGCCCGCAAACACCGGTCCGGCGGACACCCCCACGCCGAAATCCAGCGTCAGCCGCGCCAGGGTGGTGCCGAGCCGGCGGGCGGTGGCCAGCGCGTCGGCGGCCGCCCGCTCGGCCGCGATGGGTGCCCCGAACACCGCCAGCGCCGCGTCACCCTGGAACTTGTTGATCAGCCCGTGGTGTTCGTCGACGGCGGCGACCACGATGCGGAAGAACTCGTTGAGCACCTCCGCGACCTCGCTCGGGCTGTGGTTCATCGCCAGTTCGGTGGATCCGGTGACGTCGATGAACAAGATCGCCACCTCGCGTACCTCGCCGGTCAGCGCCTCCTCGGCGTCCAGCGACTCGAAGGCGAGTCGCACCACGGCGTCACCGACGTGCCGGCCGAACAGATCCCGCAACCGGTCCCGTTCCTGCAGCCCGGTCACCATCCGGTTGAAACCGCTTTGCAGGCGGCCGATCTCGGACTGCTCGTAGACATCTACCTGCTGATCGATGCGGCCCTGCTCGACTCGGGCCATGGCATCGACAATGTCGCGCAGCGGGTCGGAGATCGACAGCGAGACCAGGATCAGCGACCGCAATCCGAGGAACACCGCGACCAGCGACAGCAGGATCACCGGAATGTCGATCGAGGCCGAGGTCGGGATGAACCAGCCGTTGGCCCGGCAGAGCACCAGGATCACGATGGTCACGCTGGGCAGCGCCGTGGTCAGCGTCCACATCAGCAGCAACCGGGCGGTCACGCCGGGCGCGGTGACCCGGCTCTCGAATTCGCGGTTCGCGGCGGCCACGATCGGCCGGATGATGCGCTGGGTGAACAACAGGCTGCTGCTGACGGTGGCCGTCCCGCCGAAGAGCACCGAGACACCGAGCAGCACCGCCAGCGCCACACCCTGGTCGCGATTAACCACCAGGAAGACGATGCCCGCGGCCAGCCACACGGCCAGCAGCAGAAAGGACTGACGCCGGACGATGTTGATGGCGGCGCGACGCTGGGCGAGGTCCGGTTGAGCACCGGCCTCGAACCAGCGCAGTGAGGGCCCGATGTTGAGCCGGGCGCCGTAGCCGGTCACGACGGTGCTGACCACGATCACCACGATCAGTGTCACCAGGTTGGTTTGGTTGAGCAGCGACTGGGTGCCGACGATGGTCTGACGGCTCAGCGACACCAGCACGCCGACCACCTCGGCGGCGGTCATCAGGTGAGCGAAGACCAGGCCCGCGGCGTACCGCAGGGCCGGATGACTGGGCTGTGCCGACCGCGGCCTCGGGTCAGCGGGGGAGTGCTCGTCGAGGCCACGGTTCACCGCCTCAGGCTAGAGCCCGACGTGCTCTGCCGATGCCGTCCGACACCCGCGGCGGTTCGGATCGGCGCGGGAAATGTGGTAGCGCGACGACACCACCGGCGACGGATCGAGCGCTGCAACCACGCCGCTCCGAAACCGCTGGCAGCGCCCGCGCCTCCGACGGGCAGTCGTACCGACGCCCGCCCGGCCTGTGTCCCGGGCCACTGCCTGCCGCGCGCCCCGGCGCGAAAACGCCGTGGGCCCGGTCACATCCGAGTCGGCACGGCGTCGATTAGATCCCGCTGAATACAACCGGTGACGATCGGAGCGGTCTCGCACAGACTTGCGGGGTGACCCGAGTGATCCGTTTCAACGCCTTCGACATGAACTGCGTCGCCCACCAGTCGCCCGGACTGTGGAAGCACCCCGAGGACCAGTCGTGGCGATACAAGGACATCCGCTACTGGACCGAGCTGGCCCAGCTGCTGGAACGTGGCCGCTTCGACGGGTTGTTCATCGCCGATGTGCTGGGCACCTACGACGTGTACGGCGCCAGCGACGAGGCGGCCATCCGGCAGGGTGCACAGATCCCGGTGAACGACCCGATGCTGCTGGTGTCGGCGATGGCGCTGGTCACCGAGCACCTCGGGTTCGGGATCACCACCGGCACGGGCTTCGAGCATCCGTACCCGTTCGCCCGCCGGATGTCCACGCTGGACCATCTGACCAACGGCCGCATCGGTTGGAACGTCGTCACCGGCTACCTCCCGGCGGCCGCCCGCAACATGGGCCAGACCGATCAACCCGCGCATGATGCCCGCTACGACCACGCCGACGAGTACCTGGAGGTGTTGTACAAGCTCTGGGAGGGATCCTGGGAGGACGACGCCGTCGTCCGCGACCGCGAGAAGGGGATCTTCACCGACCCGGACAAGGTGCACCACATCGGCCATTCCGGCGCACACTTCTCCGTGCCCGGGGTCCATCTGTCCGAACCCTCGGTGCAGCGCACCCCGGTCATCTACCAGGCGGGCGCGTCCCCGCGCGGAGTCCGTTTCGCCGCCGAGAACGCCGAGGCGATCTTCACCGGCGCGCCCACCAAAGAGATTCTGCGCGAGACGGTTTCGACCATCCGCCGCGAGCTCGAGCTGGCCGGCCGGGACCCATACTCGGCGAAGATCTTCAACATGACCACGATCATCACCGGCGCGACCGACGAAGAGGCGCACAACAAGCATCTGGAGTATCTGGCCTACGGCGATCCGGAGGGCGCGCTGGTCTTCATGTCCGGCTGGATGGGCATCGATCTGGCCCAGTACGGCCTGGACGAGCCGATCGGCAACGTGGACTCCAACGCCATCCTGTCCGCGGTCAGGGCCTTCCAGTCCGCCGACCCGAAGGGCGGGGAGTGGACGGTGGGCGATATCGCCGAGTGGGGTGAGATCGGCGGCATGGGGCCGCGGATCGTGGGCTCGGCCGAGCGGGTCGCCGACACCCTGCAGGAATGGGTCGAGGAGACCGACGTGGACGGGTTCAACCTCGCGTACGCCATCACACCGGGATCGTTCGCCGACTTCGTCGAGTACGTGGTGCCGGTGCTCACCGAGCGTGGGGCCTACCAGACCGAGTACACCCCCGGCTCGCTGCGCAACAAGCTGACCGGGGTGGGCGACCGGCTGCCCGCCGAGCACCGCGGTGCGAGCTACCGGGTGGGCGGGCCCAACTCGACGGTGATCGATCGTCCGTCGACCCAGCCGTCCTCGTCGGCATCGCAGGCGGCGCAGCCAGCGCGGGGCCGCTGACGGGGTGGCCTTCGCTCCGTACGTCGCACGGATCGGTAGGCCGCCGGCCCCGATGACCGGCGATTAGACTGCGGCACTGGCGGATTCCCGTGTCATTGGCACGGGTACCGGACCGACGGTCCCGGCACGCGGCCAAGGCCAGTGGACTGTAGCGGGTTATCCAGTCCGGCGATACCGCGTCAGTAGGGTGAGACGGCGTTCGACCTGACCCACTCGCGTTCTGCGTCGGTGTTGGCCGGCGGTGGGATCAGGCCATTGATCATCCACATCTCCTCGCTGGTCTCGTCGACATGGAACTCCCAGTGCAGCCCGCGATGCGGATCCAGGTAGGGCGCCATGATCGACTTGATCCAATGGCTGATGCGATGTCGGCCGGCTGAATCGGTGCTGTGCCGGGCGATGTGGTCGATGACGATCCGCACGCCGACCGCGGTGGGCTCGCCGCCGACGTAGAAGTTCGACGGCTCGGTCTCGGTGAAGATGACCACGACGTAGAAGCGCGGTAGCCCGGCCTTCTCGTAGTGGTCGGTGATCCGTGATGCGAGGTCGCGCTTCGCGTCGTCGGTGAAGATTCCAGGCGTGTGGTGAATGGTCCAGAGCGGCATGCGGTGTGTCTCCTCGGGCGGGCGGGTCAGTGGGCGGGCGGGTCAGTGGGCGAACGCGAAGACGAGGTCTTCGACCGGGCCGGACAGTTTGGCCTTCACGGCGGTGGTGACCTCGTCGACCAGCACCTCGTGTGCGCCCGCTTCCAGGGCGTCCAGGATGGTGTCGGCGACGGTGGCCGGTGCGGATTTGGGCAGTCCGATCGCGGAGACCATCTCGGTGTCGATGAACCCGACATGCACGCCGAGCACCTGGGTGCCCCGGGCGCTCAACTCCACCCGCAGCGAGTTGGTCAACGACCAGATGGCCGCCTTGGACGCGCCGTAGGCCCCGCTGCCGGCCAGCCAGGACAACACCGAGTGGATGTTCACCAGCGCCCCGCCGCCCCGGGTGGCCAGTACCGGCGCGAGCGCCCTGGTGACCCGCAGCGGACCAAGCGTGTTGGTCTCGAAGGTGCTGCTGATGTCGGCGAAGTCGCCGGTTAGCAGGGTGCCGGGCAGCAGGGTGCCGGCATTGTTGACGACGATGTCGACGTCGGTGGCCTGCGCGGCCAGTGCGGCGACGGACCTTTCGTCGCGCACCTCGAGCGGGAGGCTGACGACACCGGTGCGGGTGTCCGAGTACGGCTCACGGGCGGTCGAGTACACCTTCGCCGCTCCGCGGGCGAGTACCTCGTCCACGAGTGCCGAACCGAGACCGCGCCGCCCTCCGGTGACCAAGACCGTTGCCCCGTGCACTGCGACCATGACTGCCTCCTCTGATCTGAATAACGATTACGTTACTTAGATCGAAGCACGTCCCGCTGACTAACGCAAGCATTAGTTACAATGGGGTGATGGCGATGACACTCGAGCGGCGACTGCGGGACCGTGGGACCTGGACCATCGGAGATGCCTGTTCGGCGGCCAAGGTGCTGAACCTGCTCAGCACCAAGACGACATTTCTCACCGTTAGGGAATGTTTCTACGGCACAACCCGATTCGAGGACTTCGTGGAGCGCGTCGGCTCGTCGGCACCGGCGGTGTCGCGCGCGCTCAAGCAATTGGAGAGCGCCGGCGTGGTACGGCGGGTGCCGTATCAGGAGCCCGGAAGCCGGGCGCGCGACGAGTACCACCTCACCCCGGCGGGGGAGGACCTGCTGCCACTCTTCCTGGCGCTGATGCAGTGGGGCGATGAGTATCTGCAGGACGGGAATCCGCCGCTGTCGTTCGTCGATCCCGAGGGCCGGCAGGTCCGGGTGCGGGTCACCGCCGACACCGAATCGCCTGCCATCCGCTCCGACGACCTCCAGATCCGCTACAACGGCTGATCCCCGGGCTCGCGGTTAAGCTGCGTCAATGGCGCAGGCAGGGGAGTCCAACGGTGCTGCGCTGAGTCCGTTCTCGGTCTTCTCGGTGCTGTACACCATCGCGATCGCCGTGGAAGTGGGCGAGCAGTGGCTCGATCCCTGGTTTGCCGGCGGGTTCATCCTGGCCGCCGGGGGCGCGATCATCACCGGCATGACCCGGGGCAAGTTCCTGGCGTTGCTGATCGCGGCGACAACCTACTTCGGGGCGTTCCGCTTTCCCGATGTGGCCAACCACGTCAACCTGATGCTGTGCCTGAACGTCGCGATGATCGCGGTGCTCGGGTACTCGGTGATCCGGCGCCGCACCGACCCCGAAGCCGACTACACCGTCCTGCTGCCGGTGCTCCGGCTGAGTTTGATCCTGGTCTACGTCATCGCCGGGTTCGACAAACTCAACTCGGACTTCTTCGACCCCGAGGCATCCTGTGCGACAGGCATGCTCGCGTCGATCGTCACCGCCATGCAGACCCGGATCCTGGGGGTGCCGGTGGTGCTGCCCATCGCCGTGGCCGCGGTGCTCGGCGGTTCCCGGCTGCTGCGGCGGGGCCGGTTCGGGACGCCGGGGAACCGGGTGTTCACGGTGGCGGTGGCCGGGGTCGGGGCCGCCGGACTGGCCGCCGTGGTGCTGATCCTGCTCGCCGGATCCCCGACCGAGGCCGGGCTGCCACCGGTGATCGGGATGATCGCCGCGTTGTCGGTGATCAGTTGGGAGTTGGGGGGCGGTCTGCTGCTGAGCGTGCCCCGGTTGCAGGCCGGCATCCTGGCCTTCTCGCTGACCATGCACGCGGCGCTGGCGCTGATCGGGTTCGTGGATTTCGGGGCACTGGCCTTGGCCCTGCTGTTCACCTTCGTGCCGGCCGATCACCTGCCGCGACTGTCCGCGCCGTCGCGGGTGCTCGGTTACGCCGGGATCTGCCTGTCGGTGACGGTGCTCAGCGGTTGGAGCGCGCATGTCCGCCCGGTGCCGGACCTCGCCCTGCTCACCGGCCTGCTGTTCGACATCGCGGTCCTCATCGCGGTGTGGCCGCAACTGGCCGCGGTGTTCTCCACGGACCGCGACCCACCCTGGCGAGGCGTGCACATCCTGGACAACCGGACTCCGGCGTGGCTCTACGCCGTCCCGGTCCTGCTGCTGTTCATCGGTATGACGCCGTATCTGGGCCTGCGCACCGCGGGCAACTTCTCCATGTTCAGCAATCTGCGCACCGAAGGGGAGAGGTCCAATCACCTTCTGCTGGGCAGCAATCCGATCAAGATGTGGGGATACCAGGAAGATGTGGTCTGGATCCTCGACATCGACGACCGGTTCGGCGCGACCATCTACCACTACGACGGGTCACCGCGCGGATATGCGTTGCCGGTCGTGGAGTTCCGCAAGTGGGTCCACCACTGGGGCCGGGCCGGCCACCGCGTGCCGATGACCTACGCCTACGACGGATACCGCCACACCACCGAGGACATCGTCACCGATCCGGTCTGGCGGACCGACACCCGCAGCCCCGAGATGGCGCTGCTGGACTTCCGCTACATCCAGCCCGGGCAGCCCAACTACTGCCGGTGGTGAGCTAGTTGCGCACCACCACGACCGGCGCCTGCGAGAGTTGCGCGACGGTCGAGGCGACCGAGCCGAGCAGCAGACCCGCGAATCCGCCACGGCCCCGACTGCCGACGACGACCAGCTGGGCTCGCTGGGATTCCTCGACCAGCCAGTGCGCGGGCTGATCCCGGACCAGTCGGCGGTGGACCTGCACGGTGGGGAATTCCTCCTGCCAGCCGGCCAGCCGCTCGGCGAGTGCCACCTGGGCTTCCTCTTCGTAGACATGCCAGTCCAGACCGAACATCGGCAGCGCTCCGACATCGCTCCAGGCGTGCACCGCGACCAGATCGACACCGCGCAGTGCGGCTTCTTCGAAGGCGAACCGGGTGGCCGACTCAGCCGACGGCGAACCGTCGACGCCCAGGATGATCGGCGCGGACGAATCGGCGACGTCGTTCTGGTGGATCACCACCACCGGGCTGTGCGCATGGTGGAGCAGGCCCGCGGCGACCGATCCCAGCGGGAGCCGTTTGTGACCGCCGGTTCCCCGGTTGCCGACGACCAGCATCGTCGCCGACCGCGACGCCTCGGCCAGCGTGCCCACCACCGGAGAGGGCCGCGATTCGGTGCGAACCGCGACCGTTTCGTTCTCCCCGAGCGCGGCGCGGAACACCTTTTCGGCTTCCTCCAGCACCTTGTTCGATGAATCTTCTTGCTGCTCAGCAATAATCGGCTCCGTCGGCAAGGCCGACCAGGTCGCGATCACCGGTGCGGTGACGTGCAGCAGAGTCACGGTCGTCTTGCGGCGCAGACCTTCGGAGGCCGCCCACGCGACTGCGGCGTCCGAAGCCGGCGAACCGTCGACGGCGACGACGATACCGAGCTGCTCGGCTGGGGATGACATGTCCTGCTCCTCTGTGACGTTTGCCGTTGACGGTAGTCGAACGCGGATGACCCCGGCAGGGTCCAAAGTCCTTCGTTCCCGACTGTAACCGAGCCGATCCGCAGGTCCCGCATTGTTAGCGGGATCGCCTGCACACCAACGACTATGGTAGAGGCACCGACCAGTGCAGCACCGTTCCGCCGGCGTTACCGGGGGCGAGGGTCAACGTGCCGCCGCCCTGCTCGGCCCGGCTGCGCAGGTTCCTCAGCCCGCTTTCGGTGATGCTCTCATCGATGCCGCGCCCGTTGTCGGTCACCGTGATCGCCAGATCATCGTCGACCGTGACCAGCAGGGTGAGTTCGGTTGCGCCGGAATGGCGAACCGCGTTACTCACCGCCTCGCGCACCACGGCTTCGGCATGATCGGCCAGCGCCGAATCGATCACCGACAACGGTCCGACGAACTGGATACTGGTGCGCAGCCCGGCCGCCGAGAACTGATCCACCGCCTCCTGCAGACGCTGCCGCAACCGCACCGCACCCGACGCCCCGCCGTGCAGGTCGAAGATGGTGGTGCGAATCTCCTGGATGACCTCCTGGAGGTCGTCGACCGAGGCCGACAGCCGTTCCTGCACCTCGACAGATCGGGCGCGCGCGACGGTGCCCTGCAGCGACAGCCCGACCGCGAACAGTCGCTGGATGACGTGATCGTGCAGATCCCGGGCGATCCGGTCCCGGTCGGTGAGGACGTCGAGTTCGCGCATCCGACGTTGGGTGAGGGCCAACTGCCAGGCCAGTGCGGCCTGGTCGGCGAACGAGGCCGCCATCTCCAACTGATCCCCGGTGAAGGTGCGGGCGCCGGCCGGGCGCAACGCCACCAGTACCCCGGCGACCGAGTCGGTGCCGCGCAGTGGCACCACCAGAGCGGGTCCGGCCTCGCGGAGGACATCGGTCGACACGTCGAAGACGTCACGCCGCTGGGGGAGTGCCCGGCGCAGTGCCTCGCCGAGGGAGTTACCGGCTGCCGGCAGCGGAGGCACCGCGTGCACCGAAACCGGGCTGTCCCCGGCAATCTCGGTGACGAGCAGGTCGAGCACGTCGGATGTGTCGTCGGCCGGGACCGCGACGAACGACACCTGCGCGCCGGTGAGTTTGAGGACTTCCTCGGCGATCAACCGGAACACCCGGCCGGGATCGGTGCCGGCCAGCAGTTCGGTGGCGATATCGCGGGTCGCCTCGATCCAGGACTGCCGGGCGCGTGACTGCTCGTAGAGGCGCGCGTTGTCGATGGCGATGCCGGCCGCCGCGGCGAGCGCCTGCGCCAGCACTTCGTCGTCCTCGCTGAACGGCTGCCCGGTGTTCTTCTCGGTCAGGTAGAGGTTGCCGTACACCTCGTCCCGGATGCGCACCGGGACGCCGAGGAAGGTGCGCATCGGCGGATGGTTCGGTGGGAACCCGACCGAGGCCGGGTGGTCGGTGATGTTGTCCAGCCGAATCGGCGTCGGCGAGTCGATGAGCAGGCCGAGCACGCCGCGGCCCTGGGGCAGCGGCCCGATCGCGGCGCGGGTCTGCGCGTCGATGCCCTCGTAGACGAACTCGACGAGTTCGTGTCCGTGATCGTCGCCGCGCACACCGAGCGCGCCGTACCGGGCGTCGAGCAGTTCGATGGCGGTGTGCACGATCGTGCGCAGGGTGACCTCCAGATCGAGCCCGGATGTCACGGCCAGCATCGCCTCGACGAGACCGTTGACGCGGTTACCGCCCTCGACGATCTGCGCGACGCGGTCCTGCACTTCGCTCAGTAATTCGCGCAGCCTCAGCTGCGACAGCGTCTCCCGGAGAGGTCGGACACCGCCGTCACCGTCTGCTGCGACACCGTCGGACACCGGGCCAGTCACACCGAGCATTGTGCACCGGTGCCGGGGTGAGGGCCAATGTCATACGGCAGGATGGGCAGCGGGTGGGACCCCGCGAAAGGACGTCGATATGACCGAGACCGCACAACCCGTCGTGGTCGGGGTGGACGGCTCCACCAGTGCCGTGGCAGCGGCCACCTGGGCCGCCGGGATCGCCGCTCGGCTGGGAGCGCCCCTGCACATCGTGTACGCGATGCCCTACCTCGGTCACAACTTCAGCGATGCTGCGGCGGCTGTGCGTGCGGCGGCGATCGCGGGGCAGCACGAGGCGGCCGAGTCCATTCTCGGCGCGGCGGCTGACGCGGTGCGGCGCGCCGAGCCCGGCCTGAAGGTCACCACCAGCGCTCCGTCCGAGCCCGCCGACGATGCGTTGCACGCCCTGAGCGCGCGGTCGCGGCTGATCGTGCTGGGTTCGCAGGAGGTGTCGGCGGCAGCGGCATTGCTGGTCGGTTCGCTGACGCTCAAGACGATCGGGGGCGCGGCCTGCCCGGTGGTGGCCTGGCGCGGCGAAACCACGGCGCCGACAACGCAACCTGTCCTGGTCGGTGTCGACGACAAGAGCAGCGACGCCGCGGTCGGCCTGGCCTTCGAAATCGCCGCCGCGCTGAAGGTGCCGCTGCGGGCGGTGCGGTCCTGGTCGACTCGCCGGCCGCCCGGCGACGTCACGATCCCGTTCCTGGTCGACTGGGACGCTTTGAAGGCCATGGAGTGGACCGCGCTGACCACCGCGGTCGAACCGTGGGCGCAGCGCTACCCGGACGTCGAGGTCAGCCTGTTCGTCGAACCCGCCAAGCCCAGTCAGGCCCTGCTCAAGCATCTCGACGACGCCCAGCTCGTCGTCGTCGGCACCCGCGGGCACGGCGTGCTGACCAGCACCCTGATCGGGTCGACAAGCCTGAACCTGCTGCACCACTCGCCGGTCCCGGTCGCGGTGTGCCGCCCGGCGGCGGACTAACTCGCCCCGGGCGACTGCGCCACCGGCTCGGCGGTCTGCGTCACGGCGGTCTGTCGCCCCAGCGCCAGGAACAACGCCCCGCCGACGAACGCCGCGACACCGGCGAACACCAGGAAGCCGTTGAAGCTGTCGCTGAACTGCAGGGTGCGGCTCAGGATGAACGCGCCGAGCGCGGATGAGACGCCGATGGCCGCGGACAGGATGCTCAACACGGTGCTGTAGAGGGTCAGGTCGAAACGCCGCGCCACCAGGTAGGCGATGACGTCACCTTCGGCTCCCCACGCGGCGCCCAGGCAACATACCGCCACCACCAGTACCGCGAAGCCGTCCCACGGGGATGCGACGAGCAGACAGCCCACCCCGGGCAGCGCCATCGCCACGGCGGCCACCCGTTGGGCGGGGAAGCGGTCCAGGGCGACCCCGCAGACGAACCGTCCGACGATCACGGCGGTGGCGAAGACGGAGATCAGCGCGGCGATCAGGCTGCCGTTCGTCCCGGGCCCGCTCAGCGAGTCACCGAGGACGACACCGAGCTGGCTGGTGGTGACGGTGTGGTACAGGTTGCACAGCAGCACGCCGATCAGCAGGATCCAGAACACCCGGGTGCGCCCGATCAGCCGGTAATCGTGGCCGGTCTTGCCTTCCCCTCGGGTCCGTCGCACCGACGGGTCCTCGGCGGGGAGCAGGACCAGCGCCAGCGCGCCGATCACAGCGATGGTCGCGGCGATGGCCAGGCAGCCGGTGCGCCAGCCGTGCGCGTTGTTGATCACCTCCAGCGCGGGTGCGCCGACCGCGCCCAGCAGCGGCGGTCCCGAGATAGCGATGGCCAGGGCGAGTCCGCGAGCCTTGTCGAAACAGGTGGCCACGATCCGGCTGTAGATGGCCGGGGTGGTGGCGACACCGAGCCCGATCAACACGACGTTGATCGCGAAGTACTGCCAGATCGGCCCGGACATCAGTGCGTAACCGGCCCAGCACAGCGGGAGGCCGACCACGCCGACCACCGCGATGCGGCGCACCCCGAACAGATCGGTGAGCCGGCCGTAGACCGGCAGGAAGACGAAGGTCAGCAGGGTGATCGTTCCGGTCAGCACGAAATCCGCACGGTCCCAGCCGAATTCTGCGAGGAACCGGGGCCCCATCGCGGCGTTGGTGTATGCGCTCAGACTGAGCCCGGCGCTCAGGCCCGCCGTGGCCGCCGCCAACGGCCGCCAGTTCGTCCGGAGCTCACCGAAGTAGGACATGGCGGCCTTTCGCGGTACGGACAGGAGTTACAAATCTACCGTGCAGTGTTGCCCTCCCAGACGCGCCGTCATGGGTACCGTAAGTGCTTCGGCAGACGGGCGAGGGAGCGAGCATGCGCAGAGTGGTCCAGGTCTCGACCGGCAACGTCGGCCGTCACGCGCTGCGCGCCCTGATCGGGCGTCCCGATCTGGAGCTCGTCGGCGTGCATGCGTCCGGGCCGGACAAGATCGGTCGCGATGCCGGCGAGCTGTGCGGGCTGGACAGACCGGTCGGCATCGCCGCGACCGGCGACGTCGAGGCACTGATCGATCTCGCTCCCGACTGCGTGGTCTACACCGCGCTGGCGGAGACCCGCCCGATGGAGGCCATCGAGCAGCTGTCCCGATTCCTGCGGGCCGGCATCAACGTGGTGGGCACATCGCTGGTCTGGATGGCCGCGCCGCGATACGCCGAGGACTGGGTGCGTGAACCGCTGGCGGCGGCCTGCACGGCCGGCGACTCCTCGCTCTACATCAACGGGATCGACCCGGGCTATTCCGGAGACACCCTGGTGCACACCGCGGCGAGCCTGGTGACCCGTATCGGTTCCATCACCGTGCAGGAGATCTTCGACTACGGAAACTACGATGATGCCGAGTTCACCGGCGCATCAATGGGTTTCGGCACCGAAGAGTCGGCCGAGCTGCCGCCGCTGTTCCTGCCCGGCGTGGTCGAGTCACTGTGGGGACCGCAGGTACGCGCCCTGGCCGCGAATCTCGGTGTCACCCTCGACGAGATCCGCCAACGGACCGAACGCTGGTTCACCCCGGACCCCATCGGATGCACCATGATGGCGGTGGCGCCGGGCCAGATGGCGGCGGTGCGGTTCGCCACCGAGGGGGTGCTGGACGGGCGTGTCGTCATCACCCTGGAACACGTCAACCGGCTGACCGCCGCGGCCGCACCGGAATGGGACTTCCCGCCCGATGGGCACGTCGGGGTGCACCGGGTGGTCATCGAGGGAGAGCCTCGGGTCGAGATGAACACCCATCTGTCCCATCCGGTTTTCGATCCCACCGATGCGGGCTGCATCTCGACGGCCGCTCGGGTGGTCAATGCGATCGACTGGGTGTGCGACGCACCGGCCGGGTTGGTCGCCGTCGAGGACGTCCCGCAGTCGGCGCTCATGCGGGGCCTGCTGTGGGCCGAGGTCTGACACACCGGAAGCCCGGGGGGAGGGGCGTTCGAGCCAGGTGCTCAATCGCCCAGCTACCGGTCCGGGTCCGCTGAGCCGTTCTCGACATAGTCCTTGACCCGTTCCAGAGTCTTGGTCATGTCCCGGATGTTGCGACGCTTACGGAGGAACATCGCGACGTCCAACAGCTTGGGCCCGGGCATGTGGAAGGACTCGGTGACCGCGGTGGACGGACCGCGGGATTCGAAGCGGTAGTGCCAGTTGTTGACGGCGCGGTTGCCTGCGAGCACCGCGAAGCCGAACTCCTCGCCCGGCGTGCAGGCCGTCACCCGGCAGGTGGTCCAGTAGACCGGGCCGATCTCGTTGCGTTTGACGTGCCCACGGAACTTCGCGCCGAGCGCGGGTCCGGTCGCGCCGTCGAGCCATTCGGCCTCGAACGTCTCCGGCGAGAACTTTCCGGTGTTGCGGATATCGGACACGACGTTCCACACGTCGATGGCCGGGGCGTCGATGACGACGGTGGCAGAACCCTGCATTCCGTGACGCTATCAGCCCGCAAAGACCTAGGTGGCGCTCATCGCCTGATACCGACGCAGCGCCTCGGCGCGTTCCTGACCGTGATCGACGATCGGTCCCGGGTAGCCCGCCGGGCGCGGGCCCTTCTTCAGGTGCGGATCGTCGGCCTCGGCGAGCTCGGGAATCCAGCGCCGCACGTAATCGCCTGCGGGATCGAACTTCTGGCCCTGTGTGGTGGGATTGAAGACCCGGAAGTACGGTGCGGCATCGGTGCCGCTGCCGGCACACCACTGCCAGCCGTGCTGATTGTTGGCCATGTCGCCGTCGACCAACTGCTCCAGGAACCACCGCGCCCCCCACTGCCACGGCAGGTGCAGGTCCTTGACCAGGAACGAGGCGGCGATCATCCGCACCCGGTTGTGCATGAAACCCGTCTGCGCGAGTTGCCGCATGCCGGCGTCGACGATCGGGAAGCCGGTCTCGCCACGCTTCCACGCCCCGAACAGCTCGTCGGCATCGGCGCCGCTGTCGGTTTCGATGGCGTCGAAGTCGGAGTTCCAGTTCCACCATGCACTGCGCGGCCAATGATTGAGTACGTCGGCGTAGAAGTCGCGGAAGGCGAGCTCGCGCAGATAGGCGGCATCGCCGGTGCACCGCATGTGCAGATCCGCAGCCATGGTCCGCGGGTGGATGGTGCCGAATTTCAGCGGGCCCGACATCCGGCTGGTGCCGGCGAGGTCGGGCCGGTTTCGATCCTCGTCGTAGGACTCCAGCTCGTGCTCGACGAACCGCTTCCACTGCGCCAGTGCGGCGGTCTCTCCGGCGGTGACGTCCATGTCCGCGCCCGGGTCGGGAATCTGCGCCGGCCGCAGCGACCGGTGCGATAGGTCCGCGGGGTCCAGCCAGGTCGCCGATGTCACCGACGACGTCGCCGGGGCACGCCAGCCGTGTTCCCGCCACCGGCGGAAGAACGGCGTGAACACCTTGTAGGGGCTGCCGTCGTCCTTGACGACGCGGCCGGGGGAGACCAGGTAGGGGGAGCCGGTCGCCACCAGCTCGACGGCGCCGAGCGCCTCGGCGACCCGCTCGTCGCGACGGCGCCCGTACGGCGAGAAGTCGGCCGAGATGTGAACCGCATCCGCACCGATCCGGCTGGCGATCAAGGGGATCCGGGTCTCCGCTGCACCCCGGACCACCAGCAGTCTGCCGTCGAGCTGGTCCTGGAGATCGCGCAGGCTGTCGCCGAGGAACTGCAGCCGTCGCGGACCCGAGGAGGCCACCAGACGTGGATCCAGGACGAAGCACGCGAGCACCTCACCATCGCCCTCGGCGGCCGCCGGCAGTGCGGGCAGATCGGTCAACCGGAGATCACGACGGAACCACAGCACGCTCGGCATCCGTCCATTCTGCCTTGCCTGCCGGAGTGGGCCTTGTACCCTCGGATTTGCTTGCGGTCCAGTTGTTTTAGCAATCTGTGGATAGATTCGCCGCCTGCGAGCCCCGACCGGGGTTCAACCCGCCAGGGCCGTGAGGATTGCGGCCGTCGACTCGTCACGGGCGTGGCGATAGCCGGTACCCGCCCACAGGTGCACCAGATCCGCATCCCCGGCCGCGGCGGCGGCCTTGCGCAGCGGGCTGGTCAGGTGGTGGATCGCGGGATACCCCAGCGGGGCGATCTCCTCGTAGCGGTCGATGAAGCTGTTGCGCAGGCCGCGCGCGGGACGGCCGGTGAACGCTCGGGTCAACACGGTCTCGGTACGCGCCGGGTCGATCAGGGCGGCCCGGTGGGTGGCCGAGGCGGCGCTCTCGTCGGCACGCAGCAAGACGGTGCCGACAGCGGCCGCGATGGCACCGGCGTCGAGGACCCCGGACACCGCCTCGGCTGTGGCGAGGCCGCCCGCCGCGATGACCGGAAGACCCGTCTCGGCCCCGATCCGGGCGACGAGGTCGGTGAGCGGTACCGCTTCGGGCAACCGGTCCGGGGTGAACGTCCCGGAGTGACCCCCGGCCACGACGGCCTGGACGACCAGGATGTCTGCGCCGGCGTCGGCGGCCGCCCGGGCTTCGGACAGCGCCGTCACCGTCTGCGCCACGACCGTCCCGGCCCGTCGAAGGGAGGTGATCACCCGCTTCGGCGGCAGACCGAAGGTGAAGCTGACGACGGGTACCGGGTCGGCCAGCAGAACGTCGATCTTGTCGTCGAACGCGTCGTCGTCGTCGACCGGGTCGGCGGGCAGGGTGAGGCCGAACCGGTCCGCCTCGCTACGCAGCGCGTCGGCGTAGCGGCGGTACTCCTGGGCCGTGATGGGCACCGGGTTGGGCACGAAGACGTTGACCCCGAACGGTATCGAGGCCTCCCGAACCGTCGCGATCTCGGCGGCCAGGTTCTGCGGACTCTTGTAGCCGGCGGCCAGGAAGCCCATGGCGCCGGCTCGCGCGGCCGCGATGACCATGGCCGGTGTGGTCGCACCGCCGGCCATCGGGGCGGCCAGTACCGGAAGACTCAACCCGAGTCCGGTCAGCGCGGAACTCTTCGGTGACGTCATGGCGGCTCCTCGCTGTCGGCCTACATCAACCTGCTGACGGTGAACGCAGCCGCCTGTTCCACCATTCCGTTGACGCCGTACTGCTGGTGCGGACCACTCGACCCGGACGGGGCCGTACCGGAGCAGACCGTATCGCCGGGCGCGCAGAACTCGAGCGACTTACCGGCATAGGCCGGGCCGACGTCGATGTCCGCCGCGCCGTACTTCTCCGCGGACCAGCCTGCCGGTGTCCCGAACAGCACCACCGCCGCGACATTGTCGGCGACGTCGGCGGGCAATGGCAGGGGAGCCGCACCGGGGGCGATGCCGGCCGGCACCACGCCGGAGGTCGCCAGGGCCGTCACCACCGCACCCTGCGAGTACCCGCCCAGCACCAGTTGGGTACTGGGGCACACCGACGTCACACCCTGGACGTGAATCGATTCGTCGCGCACGCCTTCGACGACGCTCATCTTGAACACGGTGCCGCCGGTGAAGTTGCTGCTGGCGGGATAGTTCACACCGTGCACGCCGACCGTGCGGGGGAATGCCTGTGCGCGTAGCGAATCGACGAATCTCTGGCCGACGCCACCGACGCCGGGCGGCTCGGCGGTCCCCCTCGCGAACACGACGCCGATGTCGGGGCACGATTGCGATCCGGCCGCCGGAACGATGACCGGCAACGCCGCCACGGCCAACACGGTCGCGACGATGAGCCGGACCACGATTCGCATACCAACGGTCACTGATCTCCCCCCGATATCCTGCTTGAACTATGGCAGAGCCAGGGGCTGCCGGCGGCGTTTCTCCCCGCTGAAACGCCGACCCTTTCACCTGACCCGCCACCGTTCATCGCGCCGCCCCGGGAGGGCGTTACAAGACTCCACGCGCCGCCGTCACACCAGGAGAACACCGCGGCCGCCGACACGGCACGGCCGGGCTGGACATGTTGGCCTCGGTACTCGGGGCCGCGCACTGACCGTCACCGCGAGCAAGCCGGGAGAACCGACCAGGTCGGACGGCCGGCTGATCCATGTCGACGGGGCGCTGCCGCGCGCCGCGCCCGACGGCAGCGATCCGCATATCCGCGGCCAGATCTTCCGGTCGGCGACCTCAGTGCCGGTGCTGTTCGACCCGGCCTGAGTCGGGTGACAGACCGGCGACCTGCACTGTGCGGTGGCTGATGTGCAGGAACCCTCCGCCGGCGCGATCATGGCTTTGTAGATCGATGCGAAACGCGACCGCTGAGGAGCCATCATGACCGCGTCACTCGTGCCCCCGTTCACCCTCGAGACGGCGACCGCGAAGGTGCGGGCCGGGGAGGATATGTGGAACACCCGGACCCCAGAACGGGTGGCCCTCGGCTACACACCCGACAGCCGGTGGCGTAACCGCTCGACCTTCGTACAGGGCCGCCCGGCCATCGTCGAGTTCCTCACCGGCAAATGGGAATCCGAGCTCGACTACCGGCTGATCAAGGAGCTGTGGGCCTACGGTGGTGACCGGATCGCCGTCCGGTTCGCCTATGAGTATCACGACGGCGCGGGACGATGGTTACGCGCCTACGGCAACGAGAACTGGGAGTTCGACGCCGACGGGCTGATGAAGACCCGGCACGCCAGCATCAACGACGTCGCGATCACCGATGCCGAACGGTTGTTCCACTGGGACGACCGGGGACCCCGTCCCGCCGATCATCCAGGCCTGAGTCAGCTGGGACTGTGAGCGTCAACGATCTGCCACGGGTGCCGGCCTCGGCGGTGAAGACGAACAGCGTCTGATCGGGATCGCCCGGCGTCATGAAGGTTTCGTAGTCGACGTCGAACCTGCCCACCACCGGATGACGCAGCCGCTTGGTCCCGTGGGTGCGCTGATACACCCGGTGCTGTGCCCACCACCGGCGGAAATCGGCGCACGGCGGAGACCGGCCGCGAGCAGCGACCACGCGGCCTCGATCGTTCGCAGCCTCGCCCTCTGAGGCCGATATCGCAGGTCTGTAGCCTGTACATCGTGAACCACCTGGCCTACGTCATCGCCGGATCCGAGGCGACGGGCGGCGCCGGCCTGCAAGCAGACCTGCGCACGTTCCAGCAGCTGGGCACCTACGGCCTGGGCACGGTCACCTGCATCGTGTCGTTCGACCCGAAGGCGAACTGGACGCACCGCTTCGTGCCGATCGAACCGCAGGTGGTGGCCGATCAGATCGAGGCAGCGACGGCCGCCTACGACCTCGACGTGGTCAAGATCGGCATGCTGGGGACACCCGCCACCATCGATGTCGTCGCCAATGCTCTGGCCGGGCAGACCTGGCGGCACGTGGTCGTCGACCCCGTGCTGATCTGCAAGGGCCAGGAACCCGGGGCCGCCCTGGATACCGACACCGCGTTGCGGGAGCGCATCCTGCCGCTGGCGACGGTCGTCACGCCGAATCTGTTCGAGGCCGGGGTGCTGTCCGGGATGGAGCGCATCGATTCGGTGGACGACCTGGTGGAGGCCGCCAAGCGCATCGCCGACCTGGGCCCGCGCTACGTGGTGGCCAAGGGCGGCGTCGAACTCCCCGGTGACGAGGCCGTCGATGTGCTGTTCGACGGCACCGACGTCGAGATCCTGCGGGTGCCCAAGGTCGGGCGCGAGCGGGTGGCCGGCGCGGGGTGCACGCTGGCCGCTGCCATCACCGCCGAACTCGCCAAGGGCAGCGACGTCAGCGAAGCCGTGCGACGGGCGAAGGACTTCGTCACCGCCGGGATCAACGGCCGGATCTCCGGGAACGCACCGTTCGACACGGTGCGGCAGGGCGCGTAGTAGCGCTCTTTGCTGCGCCAGTTCCCTTGCCCTCCATGACCTGTGGTGTTTGACGAAGATGGGCAGTGGGTAGCCACCCTCAAACAACTGAGGAGCGGCGCCCATGGAGACTGCGACGTGCGACCCTGCGGGATACAGAGTTCGGCTGAGCCATCACGAGATTGAGCTCGATGACGGTCACCGGGTCGGTGTGTCCGTTGGTGGATGCGGTGTGCCGCTGGTGTTCCTGCACGGGCTAGGGCTGGGTCGCCGTGCTTATCTGCGCATGTTGAGCCGGGTCGCCGGACTCGGGTTTCTCGTGATCGCCGTAGACGCTCCGGGGCACGGGGATACGCATGACCTTCCGGTGCCCGGCGCCGAGTTCACCGACCGGGCAACGGTGATTCTGCGCACCCTTGACGCCCTCGGAGTAGACAAAGCCGTCCTCGCCGGCCACTCGATGGGCGGCCGGATGGCTATTCAGATCGCGGCGCTGGCACCCGAACGGGTCTTGGCGACATTGCTTTTCGATGCCGCAGCCGGGGCGCCCTTCGACGCGGCGGTCCGGACGGTCATGCGGTCACCCAGCCAGATGCTGCACACGGTGGCCGGTGCACTCTACGACCTGTCCCGCGATCCGCTGCTCATGAAGGTCGAGGCCGTCGGGCGTTACCTGCAGATGCTTCGCGTGGTCCTGATGGGCAAGATCATGGCACCGACCGGTTTCTGCGGCGCCGCACAGGCTTTGATGCAGTCCGGCGATTCGAGTTCACTTCTTGACATGATGCGGCGCCAAGCCGTGCCGACGATCGTTCTACACGGTGCCGACGACGCCATCATTCCATTCGAAAATGCCTGTGCGGTCGCCGAAACCGCCGACGCCGTGCTCTACAAGGTTGCCGATGCCTGCCATTCTTGGCTGATCGCTCAGCCCCACCGCGGCGCGGGCGCAGTTCGCCAACTGCTCAGTGGTGAACTGGGCCAGATCCTGCGCACCGCAGCCGATGCGCGGAGTATCGCTGACTGGCAGGATGGCACCGAATGGGAAGCCGCGACGCTCCGGGCGGATGCGCCGGTCACCCGGTTGCGCAACGACGACCTGATTGCGCAAGAGACCGTCTGCGAGGTCGTCGAGATGGAGCGGGTGTGGCCCGACCGGGCAATAGCGCCTGATGAGCTCACCGCGGGCTTGACTGCCTGAGGGGCGCCAACATGCCGTTGACCAGCACATTTCTGCCCGGCCAACGAGTCCGTTAGGGTGTCCGGCATGACCGAACAGCTCGACACCGCCCACCCGGATCTGGTCACCGTCGAGGTGCCGACGCACTGGTACAACCTGGCGGCCGAGCTCTCCGAACCCATACCGCCGCACCTGCATCCCGCGACCAAAGAACCGGTCGGCCCCGATGACCTCGCGCCGCTGTTTGCCAGCGGGCTGATCGCGCAGGAGGTGGCCGCCGAGACCTACATCGAGATCCCGCAGGAGGTGCGGGAGATCTACACGATGTGGCGGCCGTCTCCGCTGTTACGCGCCCGGCGGTTCGAGAAGGCCCTGAACACCGGGGCCCACATCTACATCAAGTACGAGGGTGTGAGCCCCGTCGGCAGCCACAAGACCAACTCGGCGGTAGCGCAGGCCTACTACAACCACATCGACGGGGTGCGGAAACTGACCACCGAGACCGGCGCCGGACAGTGGGGTAGTGCCCTGTCGTTTGCCGGGGCCCAGTTCGGTCTGGAGGTCGAGGTGTGGCAGGTCCGCGCCTCGTACGAGTCCAAGCCGTATCGCGGGCATCTGATCCGGACCTACGGTGGCACGGTGCACTCGAGCCCGTCGACGCTCACCGAGGCGGGCCGCGCCATCCTGGCCAAGGATCCGGACACCACCGGCAGCCTCGGCATGGCGGTCAGCGAGGCGGTCGAAGTCGCCGCGGCCGACCCGGAGGCCCGTTACGCGCTGGGCAGCGTGCTGAACCATGTGGTGCTGCACCAGACCGTCATCGGCCAGGAGGCCGTGGCGCAGCTGGCGCTGGTGGAACCCGACGGCGCCGACGTCGTCTTCGGGTGCGCCGGAGGCGGTTCCAACCTGGCCGGCCTCTCGTTCCCGTTCCTGCGGGAGAAGATCCACGGCCGGTCGAACCCGCGGATCGTGGCCGCTGAACCGGCCGCGTGCCCGTCGATCACCCAGGGTGAGTACCGCTACGACCACGGTGACGTCGCCGGGTTGACCCCGCTGCTCAAGATGCACACGCTCGGCATGGATTTCGTGCCGGACCCGATCCACGCCGGTGGGCTGCGCTACCACGGGATGGCGCCCGCGCTCAGCCACACCGTCGAGCTCGGCCTGGTCGAGGGCGTGGCGATCTCGCAGCACGACGCGTTCGCCGCCGGGGTGCAATTCGCGCGGACCCAGGGCATCGTGCCGGCTCCGGAGTCGACGCATGCCATCGCGGCTGCGGCCGCGCACGTCGCCGATGATCCACGGGAGCAGGTCGTGGTGATCGGCCTGTCCGGGCACGGCCAGCTGGATCTGCCGGCCTATGCGGAGTACCTCGACGGCAAGTTCTGAGCCCGGCGGTTTGCGGGCGCGACTATCCTCGACATGAGGCTTTTCTGGAGGAGGTGAGCCACGTGTTCCATCTGCGGTCGCGCGACCAGTCGATCGAGGCGACCCTCAAGCAGATCGAACACCGGGTGCTCGAGGAGCTCCATCTGCCCCTGTGGGCACGTCGCGTGGCGTGGACCGCATCCGTGGTGTTGATCATGACCGGGATCACCGCATGGGTCGTAGGCGCGGGTTTACCGCTGGCCGCATCCGCGCTGGGCACCGGCGCTGCGATCTCTTCGGTGGTCGCGCTGCGGCGACGCCGGTTCCGGTGGTGCGTCGCGGCGGCCTACCTGGCCGGGTTGTCGACGGTCGCCGGTGTCGGCGCGTTCTGGTGGTCACGTACCAGCTCGGCGGGCCCGGTCCTGGCGATCTCGACCGGTGCATCCGTCGTGGCCGCGGCGGCGCTCACGGCTGTGTGGGTCTCGGTGGCCATCACCCCGGTGAACGATTCGCACCCGGACATGCGGAAGCCCTCGAAACGAAGGTGGGGTGTCCGCGAGAGCGGCGACACCATCACCTGGCCGCCGCCGTCCGCGGGGCCGCGCCGTCCCGATCGGAAGTGACGGTGTGGCGCACACGGGCGCAAGGACACTTAGGCGGGTTTCGCGACAAGGACACCAGCGATTCATCGACGACTTTGTCCGTGCGTGGGTAACGGTCATGAACAATGACCACTTCGACGTGCACCCATGACCGTGGCGGGAATGCCGTTGTCCTGCAGGGAGGACTGTCCACCACCGATCGCGTGATGACGCGATCGGTGGCCGAGGCGGCGCGTTCTGCCCCGGCGGCCCAAGAGCCGCCCCGGGCTGTTGACCTGCTTCTCGATGGCCTGGCCGTCCGATTGACCGACGGTTACGTTGCTGCCGCACCCCTGTTGGGGAGGGCTCTGCAGGAGTATCTGCGCGAGGATGAGGCAGGGCTGGCAGACCCGCGCTGGCATTACCTGACCCACCGCGTCTGCCTGGATCTGTTCGATCGCGCGGCGGGCAAGGTGCTGGTCGCGCGACAGATCGAAACATTGCGTGCTGCAGGCGAATTGAATGTTCTCCCCGCGGCGCTGTATCAGTATGCCGGGTTGTGCATCACGGACGGACTCTTCAGCCAGGCCACGGGTTTGGTCGTGGAAGCCGAAGCGATCATGGCCGCGACGGGTGCGACACCGTTGGCATCCATCCGGCCCTACCTCGCCGCCTACCGCGGGCAGGAAGCGCTCTGTCGGACGCTGGTTCAGTCAGCGATTGACGAGGCCACCGTTCGTGGCCAGGGCGGCGAGGTGACGGTGGCTCTCGTTGCGAAGGCGATCCTGCACAACAGCCTTGGACAGTACGGCGAGGCACTGGAGGCATGCGCTGCGGCAGCGCAATTCGACGACACCGGATACTACGGCTACGTGCTGGTCGAGATGATCGAAGCGGCGACGCGCTGCGGGGAAGGGCAGATCGCAGCCGATGCACTGGCGCGTCTCACTCAACGTGCAGAGGCCAGCCGCACCGACACCGCCCTGGGTCTCGCCGCTCGATCTGCGGCACTGGTCGCCGGAGACGATCCCTCCGCGGAAGCCCACTATCAACTGGCAATAAGTTTGCTGGAGCACGGCTATGCCCTCTACGCGGTGCGCACACGACTTGTGTACGGGGAGTGGCTGCGCCGGGTTCGGCGACGCCGTGACGCCAGAGTTGAATTGCGGATAGCCTACGACTCCTTTGCTGCGATGGGGGTCGAGGGTTTCGCGGACCGGGCTCGCCGCGAGCTGACGGTCGCCGGTGAGACGGTCAACACCGGACCCGCCGGGCGAGCGGTGGAACTGACAGCGCAGGAAAGTCACATCGCCCAACTCGCCCGCAGCGGCCACACCACGTCTGAGATTGCCGGGCAGCTCTTCTTGAGCCCCCGCACCGTGGAGTGGCACTTGAGCAGAATTTTTGCCAAGCTCGGGATCGCCTCGCGCCGAGACCTGCGCAACGTGGATTTCGACAGCGCACCCTAGCGTCACGCGGATGGGCGGCAGCCGTCGAACCCGCAATGCCCGCGTCGCGCTAACCCGTAGTTAGTACGGGCATTGGTCGATAGCTCTGGCCATGGCGGCCGGGCACGGCATATACCTACTGCAGAAATGCCTTTCAGAGGACGCACACATGCCGGAGACGCACGCCCCACTCCCACCGTTCACCTACGCAACGGCCATCATCAAAGTCCAGGCCGCCGAGGACGCCTGGAACTCCCGTGATGCCCACCGGGTGAGCCTCGCGTACACCGAGGACAGCCAATGGCGAGACCGCGACAACTTCATCACCGGCCGCGACGCGATCATCGACTTCCTCAGCGAGAAATGGAAGCGCGAACACGAGTATGCATTGCGCAAGAGCCTCTGGTCCTTCACCGACGACCACATCGCGGTCCGGTTTCAATACGAATGGCACGCTACATCCGGCCAGTGGTACCGCAGCTATGGAAACGAGTTGTGGGAATTCAGCGACTCCGGCCTGATGCGGCGACGTGAGGCCAGCATCAACGACATCGAGATCGACGAAACCGATCGGCGCTACTTCGGCCCACGAGACCCCCATACGCATCTCGAACTCGCGCTGCGCTAACTGCGAGTGAGTCAAGGCCCACCGATGAGAAGAAGGGAGCCCAGCATGACCGACACCGATATCAACACCCACAATGCAGTACCCACCATCGACGGCGACGAAGGCGCAACCGTTCTGGGCCCAGACAACGTGGCCATCGGCGTACAGAACCCCGGCGCCCCAAGCACCGACTCCGGCAGCCTGCCCAACCTCAAGTGGTCGTTCGCCGCCTCGCACAACCGGCTCCTCAACGGAGGCTGGGCACGAGAGGCGACAGTCCGCGAATTGCCGGTGGCCACCACCCTGGCCGGGGTCAACATGCGACTCACGGCGGGCGCGTATCGGGAACTTCACTGGCACCGGGAAGCAGAGTGGGCTTTCATGTTGGCCGGCAGCGCGCGCATCGCCGCCATCGACCCAGACGGCCGCAACTTCATCGACGACGTTCACCGCGGCGACCTGTGGAACTTCCGCGCCGGTTTCCCGCACTCGATCCAGGCACTGGAGGATTGCGAGTTCCTGCTCGTCTTCGACGACGGGAACTTCTCGGAGAACGAAACCTTCCTGGTCACGGATTGGTTCGCGCATACCCCCAAACACATCCTGGCCAAGAACTTCGCCGTGCCCGAATCCTCGTTCGCCAACATCCCCACCGCCGGCGAGATCGAGCACAGCCGCTACATCTTTCCCGGTGAGGTGCCCGGCGCCCTCGTCGATGACATCGCCGCCGCACAGTCCCCGGTCGGCACGGCCGAACGGATGAGCCACCGCATGCTCGCCCAGGACCCCGTCGAAGTCCCCGGGGGCAGCGTGCGCATCACCGACTCACGCAACTTCCCGTCCGCATCGACGATCGCCGCCGCCTACGTCGAATTGGCCCCCGGCGCGGTTCGCGAGATGCACTGGCATCCCGCCCACGACGAGTGGCAGTACTGGATCTCCGGGCACGCCCGTATGTGTGTATTCGGATCCAGCGGCAAGGCGAGAACCTTCGATTACTACCCCGGTGACGTCGGCTACGTGCCCAGCGCGATGGGCCACTACTTCGAGAACGTCGGCGATGACCCAGTGGTGATGCTGGAACTGTTCCGCAGCGACCGCTTCACCGACGTGTCGGCCAACCAGTGGCTGGGGCTGACTCCGCAGGAGGTCGTCGCCGCCACGCTGAATCTCGATCGCAGGACCGTGGACGCCTTCCGCACCGATAAGCCACTCATCATGCCGAGCGAGAAGTAGGGGAGTCCATGAAGATTGAAGGTTCAGTGGCATTGGTGACCGGTGCTAGCCGCGGGCTGGGCCGTCACTTCGTCGAGCAATTGCTCTCTCGGGGCGCGGCGAAGGTCTACGCCGCGGCGCGCCACCCCGATGGGATCACCCTCGACGGCGTCATTCCGCTGCGCATCGACCTCACCGACCAGGCGAGCATCGATGCCGCCGCCGAAGCAGCCGGTGATATCACGTTGCTCGTCAACAACGCCGGGGTCTTCACACCCGGCGGGGTCTTGTCGGCGCCGATGGCCGACATCCGCGCGGACATGGACACGAACTACTACGGAACCCTGGCGGTAACCCGTGCCTTCGCACCGCACCTGATCGCCAACGCACCCGCAGCCATCCTGAACGTGCTGTCGGTGTTGGCCTGGTTGCACCCCAGTGGCTTCGGTGCATACGCAGCGGCCAAGGCTGCCGTCTGGGCCCAAACCGACGTCGTACGAGAGGAACTGGCAAGCCACGGTGTCGACGTCACCGCACTGCATGTTGGATTCATGGACACCGACATGACGGCCAACATCGATGCACCCAAGGAGGATCCGGGAGTCGTCGCCGCCCTCGCCCTCGACGGTGTCGAACACCGTCTCACCGAGGTGCTCGCCGATGAGCGCTCCCGAGACGTCAAGTCCCAGCTGTCCCTGGACCGCGGCGCTGTCACCTCGACAGCGCCGGCGCCCTGACCGGCACGAGAGCCCGAGCGAACAGCAATCAACCACGAACGCATATCCCAAGAAAGGTTGCCAGACATGGCCGTCGACAGCTATACGACCACGCCGACTCGCTTCACCGAAGTCGAGGGTTCGCGGTACGCCTACCGCGAGGTTGGCGACGAAGGACTACCTCCATTGGTTGCACTCAACCACTTCAGGGGGACCCTCGACACCTGGGATCCGACATTGATCGACGGGTTGGCCAAGACCCGCCGCGTGATCGCCATTGACAACGCCGGCGTATCCCGGTCCGAGGGCAC
The DNA here is from genome assembly GCF_019456655.1 of Mycolicibacterium diernhoferi. Classification (NCBI taxonomy): domain Bacteria; kingdom Bacillati; phylum Actinomycetota; class Actinomycetes; order Mycobacteriales; family Mycobacteriaceae; genus Mycobacterium; species Mycolicibacterium diernhoferi. The sequence goes on from NZ_CP080332.1 coordinate 3,150,300, forward strand.
CACGCCCAACAATGTTGCCGACATGGCCCGCGACGCCGCTGCCGTGATCAGGGCACTCGGACTCGAAACGATCGATCTCCTCGGCTTCTCCCTGGGCGGTTTCGTCGCACAGCAACTGGTGCTCGACAACCCAGAGTTGGTTCGTTACCTGATTCTGGTCGGGACCGGCCCCGAGGGCGGCCGCGACTTCGCACGGTTCACTCCGGGGGTGCAGGAAGTCGGCATGCGCCCACATCCCGTGCCCGAAGACCTGGTGTATCTCTTCTTCGCCCACACCGATCACAGCCGAAGCTTGGGCAAGGCCTACCTCGAACGGCTGGTCCGCCGCACCACCGACAACGAGCCGGAGGTCAGCGCACACACCACCAGTGCCCAGCTGGAGGCTATCGGCGCGTGGGGGACTCCACCCGATGAAGCTCAAGACCGATACGCAAAGCTAGCCGGCATACGGCAGCCGACCCTCGTGGTGAACGGAATCGAAGATCGGCTAGTCCCCACCATCAACTCCTATACGTTGGCCCGGTATATCCCGAATGCGCAACTGATCCTTTACCCCGATGCCGGGCACGGCTCTCAGTTCCAATACCCCGAACGCTTCGTGGCCGATGTGAACACGTTCTTCAACCAGGTAGCACTGACCTAGGAGCGTCTCACACCCCGCCTGCGCGCCGAGGTGGCTGGACGGGGAAGTTGATCCCGGCGCTGTGCGTGCTCCACGACGACCCAATCAACAGATATCCGAAACCCGCTTCCTCCGGTACGGCGTTGTCGAAAGCCAATGTGGCGCTGCGCAGTTGGGGCAACGCCCATGTATCTCAATTCGTCACAGTGACGTTTCGTAATCGCGACACTGGGCAGGGCGGAGGTCGCACCGGGGGATGCCCGTGCCACGCGCAACCGTGACCCACCAACACATGCGACAGAAACAACTCGGCACCGAAGGGAATCGCCAAGCCGTCAGATCGCGGCCAGGAATGAGCGACTGCACGGCCCGCCGCGAATGCGGCACCGATTGCAGTCCGGCGCACGGTATCAACGGGAAACTCGGCGCCGGCACCCAGCAACGCGCAGACACCGTTGCAGGACAGAGCAATTAGATCCAGCGACGCAGATACAATTTGTCACTGTGACGTATTGAGCCGGCGGCGCCCGTCGCCGAGAGGCGGGACAGAAGGCGTCAGCCAGCGGCACATCCCGCCGGATCATGGTGACGACCCGGTCGCCAGGCCGGCCTAACCGGCCGCAGCCGGCTCGGGCGACGGTCCGGCGCGGGCGACGATGATGGCCACACCTGAGCCAGCCGGGCGGGCGACTGGGCGCAATCCGGAGAGGACTGAGACCCGGCCAGGAACGGCGCGGACAGACCACAGATCTGCGGCACACCTGCACAAACAGGTAGGCACAGGCCTACGCGGACCGTTCGCCCACGTCAGGTTTGTGCCGATAATCTACATTATGTCAACTAAAGTACCTCATATCGCATAGCGCCAGCCGCGATGAACATCGTCCGTGTCCCCGTCTCTTTACATCTGGCGGTTCTTCGCAGAAAAGCTGGCGGACTTCGAATGTTGGCCGCGCCGCTCATTGAATCCGGCGGCCCCTTCAGTCAACCGCCAGCGACATTGAGACTGGACACAGATGCTGGCCCTGGCTCAGCTCAACAAGGTGCGACGCCGAAGGGCCGATGCGGCCTGCCGCGTCGCCTCGGTCAGCGGCTCGGGCAGATTATCGAGGTCGAACCACCGCATCGCCGACAACGCCTGCGGTTCGAGAACGGAGGGTGTGCCGTCATAGCGCTCGATGAGATAGACCGGAGCAACCCAGTGTTGGCCAGCCTGACGATCGATCTGGTCGACGACGCATAGGAGCAGGCTCGGTTCGATGGAGATGCCGAGTTCTTCACGGATCTCGCGCGTCACCGCGGCCGCCACGGACTCAAACGGGTCGACCTTCCCTCCCGGGAGGCCCCAGCAACCCGCCTCCGGATTGCGCCTGCGGCGGACAAGCAGCAGGTTACCGTCCTGGATGATCGCTGCACCACATCCGACGCGTGGGCCAGAGCCATCAGCGTTCATCGCGACTGATCCACTTCGTCTCCGTTGAAACTTGGTGGGTGAGTAATCCGTTCAGCAAGTCGGTGGGTGAATCCGACGAGAGAAGCATCTGTCGATGCACGGGCTTCAAGAAACTCTCGTCGACAACATGGTCTAGGAAGGCCAGCAATCCGTCGTAGAAGTCGAGGGTGTTGAGCAGCCCGCACGGTTTTGCGTGCGCGCCAAGCTGAGTCCACGTCCACACTTCGAAAATCTCTTCGAGAGTGCCGATTCCTCCGGGCAGGGCAATGAAAGCATCGGACAGCTCAGCCATCAACGCCTTGCGCTCATGCATGGAATCGACAATCCGCAGATCCTGTAGACCGGTATGCGCGACTTCGCGTTCAACAAGGGCCCGTGGGATCACCCCGATAACCTCGCCGCCAGCGGCCAAAGCCGAATCTGCAACTGCTCCCATGAGTCCGACGGCGGCTCCCCCGTAAACCAGACCGATCTGACGCTCAGCCAGTAGTGCGCCCAGTTCCACTGCCGATGTGCGATATTGGTCATGGCGACCCAAATTCGACCCGGAGAAAACACAGATCCGATTCATGAATGAATCCTTACATGAGTTGCTCGGCCGATGTTCCTTGGGGGATGCTGAGCGGGACCTGACCACCCTCCGATTTCGCTGCGTTGTCGGCGCAATATCGGCGCACCTACGCCCTGGCCATGCCCACAGCCCAACGCTGACGGCCGCGTTGCTGCGCGGTTAGTCTCCGGCGGCGCAGATGGTGTGTGATTCCTAGATGCGAGTGTTCCTGTCGCAGAAGCATTCTGCCTGCATCTGCAGTTTGAGCATCAGCGACTTCGATTTCGCGGCTGTCCAGCACTGCTTTCATATGAAAGATCACCAACCCGTTTAATTCTCAACGTGTTTCACGTCGCGCGACTGACTCCGCCTTTCGTTTCTTCGAGCTCCGTCTAGGCCGAGTGCGGGCGCGTCCGCAGGTGCGCCCACCCTGATGGCCTGCAGCATCAAATGAATCTGAATCACACAAACCCGACTCTAGAACCGGGTGGACTCAGAAACGGGGACTCGCCACGACGCCCAACCCAAGACCTCATCGAATAACTGGCGCCGGGGCGCTCGACGCCAGCAAGAGGTGGCCTGCCCTACCGCCACTCCCCTACACGCCGTCAGCAGCAAACCCCGCCCACTCGGCCCGACGCGTGACGCAGGGACATCGAGGTGTGCTGGCGCGCCATTAAACTACTGCACATTGCATCAGATGAATCATGGCTCGCTCTCTTGCCGGACACCGCTCCTCCCATCGTTTTCGGCTGCGCTGCACAGCTTCGGCCCCCGGGACAGCGGTACGGACTCGTGTCGGCTGCCGCCCTGGTCAGCCGGCCGGGTCCCCACGAAGCTGGCCTAGATCGCGCTACTGTGGATGACACCTGCAGCATTGGGGCTCGCCATGGGACAACACGCCAAAACCGGTCCGTCGACTGCGGCGGCGCCACTGACGCCCGCGGACATGGAGCGCATCGGAACGGTCGATGATCGCTACCAGTCCTACAACATCGAGATGATCGAAGTCACCGGCGGGGAGTTCTGGGCACCTTACGGCCCAGAGGGCGCCGTGGCGACGAATTCCGCACTGCTGCAATATCGTCCACCGCTGGACCTCGCGAACCGCCGGCTGCGGACGCTGGCCGCCGCTCTGGGCCCCGCATACGTCCGGGTCAGCGGCACCTGGGCCAACAACACGTACTTCCCCGACGCGGACGAGACTGCCACCGAGCCGCCTGCGGGCTTCACGGGGGTGCTGACACGCCGGCAGTGGCAGGGCGTGGTCGACTTCGCGCACGCAGTTGACGCGGAGATCGTCACGTCATTCGCGATCGGTCCCGGCACGCGCGACGAGGTAGGGGCCTGGACCCCGGATCAGGCCCTTTCTCGGGTCGCCTACACGCGGGAACTGGGCGGCTCGATCGCCGCGGCCGAGTTCATGAACGAACCGAACGCCGCGGCAATGGGCGGGGCGCCTCCCGGGTACAGCGCGGCGGCCTTCGGCGCCGACTTCCGGCGGTTCCGGGAATTCGCCGCCCGCGTCCTGCCTGACATGGTCGTCCTCGGGCCGGGTTCGGTCGGCGAAACGGCGGGCGTATCCATCCACGCGGCGGGGGTCGAAGGTTTCATCCCCACCCGGCATCTGCTCGCCGCGTCCCGGCCTGCGACGGTTGACGCCTTCTCGTATCACCACTACGGAGCGTTGTCGCTGCGGTGTGCCGCGCTGGCCGAGTCGGCAGCTGGTGGGGAAGATACCGGCGCGCAAGCCCTCTCCACCACTTCGCCGGATGACGCCCTTTCGGAGCAGTGGTTGCGGCGCACGGATGAAACCCTTGCCTTCTATCGCCCGCTTCGAGATGAGTTCGCCCCCAGCGCACCGTTCTGGAACACCGAGACAGCGGAAGCGGCGTGCGGAGGGAACCCTTGGGCGGCTACGTTCCTCGACACCTTCCGCTATCTCGATCAGCTCGGGCGGCTCGCGAAACAGGAGGTGCGAGTCGTCGCGCACAACACACTCGCGGCCAGTGACTACGGTCTGCTGGACGAGACGACGCTGCTTCCCAGGCCGAATTACTGGGGTGCCTTGCTGTGGCGGAAACTGATGGGGACAACCGTGCTCGAATCGGGCGTACCGCAGCCGGGTCGCCATGTCTATGCGCACAACCTGCGCGGCACACCGGGTGGCGTCGCGGTGCTGGTGATCAACACCGACATGGATTCCTCACTCACCCTGTCGATACCGACCGCGGGCGAACGCTACACACTGTCGTCGGACCGGCCACGAAGCACGAGTGTCCGGTTGAACGGGACGGAACTCGCCTTGGACGTGGCGGGCGCACTGCCAGAACTGCATGGGGTTCCGACGCCCGCAGGCGATGTCGATTTCGCGTCGGCCACGATCACCTTTCTGGCATTGCCGGAGGCGGCCAACCAGGCGTGCCGCTGACTGATCCGATGGTAAACAGCGCTTCGCCACCAACGGTTCTCGGTCAGGTGCTCACCATAGCCTTCCCGACCGCTAAGGCCTTGGAAGACGTTCACCGCTCCCCCTAATTTGACGGCAATCTCGATCGACGCCGTCCAAGGGCCTGGCCAGACATCCGCTCAGGCGTTCTGTGAGATCCGTCACCGGCACGCAACCAAAATTCTGACAGCTGTCAAAGAATGATCGGGGTGTCCCCCACTTCTGTTGAGGCAAAGATCTTTCGAGCCGATTACGACCTAAGCGGGTTTGAGGCCCCAGGGCGTCGGGCAAGATCAACTCATGCGAAATCTCTCAGTCCGTTCGGCCGCCGCCGTTCTTGCGGCCGCTCCCATTGCTGCCCTGTCGCTGTTCGGTGCCGGGATCGGTTCGGCAGCGCCCCTGAACTGCGTCAACGGCCAGTTTTGGGATCCCATCACCAATACCTGCCAAACGCCGCGTCCTGCGGAACACTGTGCCCCCGGCCAGTACTGGAACGCCCTGTCCAATGTCTGCCGGTCAATCGGTCTGCTATAGCCCGCTTCACGGCCCCAAGCGGTCGAGGAATACGAGCGAATGGACGACGGCGCAATTCCTTTCCGGCACTGCATATTGCGCCAAACGAAACGGCACCCGGCCTGGATACCAGCACCGATCCCCCAACGCTTCCGACTGGTGCCCGCGTCGTTTCGTCCTGGCTACGTCGTAGGCTCACGGCATGCACGACGTGACTCTGGCCGCCGCGGGGACGGCGGCGATGCTGACGGTGGGGCTCGCGGCCTATGCAGCGTTGATCCTCGTCAGCATCGCGGTGGCACTCGCCGCCGCCCGCCAGCGCCGGCGACGCCGCGCGATCGCTGCCGCGACGCTGGTTGGGGCGTTGACTGTGGGCGGGCTGGTTATCGCGATTCTCAGCAGCATCGCGTAACGCCGGGTTACCCGAGCCGTCGCGTGCTCCACCGCGACAGATCCGCCTCCAATACTGCCGAATCACGGTCGGGAAACACCTCATCGGTGATCTCCAACTGTCGGATGCGGTCCAGTTGAAATCCGCGGATCCCTTGGCGGAGCCGACACCATCCGACGAACAACCACGCAGCACCTCCGCGTAGCAGACCCATCGCCTCCACGTCCCGGGTCGTGTGAGTCTCACCATCCTTGGCGGTATAACTCAACCGGACGACCCGGCGCGCGGCGATCGCCTCCGGAATCAGCGCGACCGCCGCCTCGGACGAGGGCTGGGCATCGATGACGAACATCGACGCCAACGCCTCGTCAATCGGCGCGAGCTGATCCTCGCGGCTGATTGCGAGAACCTTGGCCCGCGCCCGACGCGCCGCCGCACCGTACGGCGAGGTCTCCAGCAAACCCAGCCCCGCGAGCACCGCCAGCGATTCCGGAACGGTGAGATTCAGCGGCGGCAACGAGTGTTCCCGCAGAATCGAATACCCACCCGACACCCCGTGGTCGGCATAGATCGGGACTCCCGCGAGCTGCAGCGACTGGATATCCCGCTCGATCGTGCGCTTGGACACCTCGAACTCCTCCGAGAGCCGAGCGGCCGACCATGGCCGACGTGATCCCCTCAGCAGATCCACCAACGCGTACAACCGTTCGGCTCTCCTCACGAGCTCAAGTCTCCCGGTCTCAGGTCAGGTGCGCGCGCGTTCCGTTCACCGACCACACCTCGCGAATCAGCCCATCCTCGGTGAAGTCGAAGACATCGATCCCGCCCGCAACAACATCCCCGGCCCGCATGTCCACAGCATCCGCCCGTGCGCGCCGTCCACCGCCCGCGCGACTTCGGTGAACACCACACCCGGATGCCGCTCGCGCCACCGGTCTAGGAACTGCGCGAAACTGTCCCCACCCAGAACGTCGTCGCCCGGGTTCGACCCGTCCTCCTCGGGGATCAGGAAATGAATCCGGAAATCCGCACTGCAGATCCGACGCGCAATCTCACTGTCCGTGTTCCACATCTGCAACCACACCGCCAGTGCCGCATCCGCGGCAGCCGTGTCTGTTTCCACCATCTTCACGTTCTCGGTCATGACACCAGCGTCAGCCACTACCACGACAACGGTATGTCGGTGTTCGGAACGATCGACTTCACACTTGTGGCCGAGAGCGCCTACGGGAATGCTCCGATCCCGGACCGCCATCGCGCACACTAGGACACGCAACGAAGCGCAATGGAGGAACGGTGCCGGAAACCAGGCCTGTGGCCGAATACGACTACATCATCGTGGGCGCAGGCAGCGCGGGCTGCCTGCTCGCCAATCGGCTCAGCGCCAACCCGGATCACCGGGTGCTGTTGATCGAGGCCGGCGGCAAGGACAACTGGTTCTGGATCAAGGTGCCGGTGGGCTATCTGTACACCATTGCCAACCCCCGCACCGACTGGTGCTTCACCACCGAGCCCGATCCGGGCCTGGCCGACCGCAGCATCATCTACGCGCGCGGTCGCGTGATCGGCGGCTGCTCATCGATCAACGCCATGATCCACATGCGCGGGCAGGCCAGCGATTACGAGCTGTGGGCGCAAGCCACCGGCGACGACCGATGGCTCTGGGGTGGCCCCGACGGCCAGACCCTGGATATCTACAAGGAGCTGGAACACTACTTCGGCGGCGCCGACGACTGGCACGGTGCCGACGGTGAAATCCGGGTCGAGCGGCCCCGCGTGCGCTGGAAGATCCTGGACGCCTGGCAGGCCGCTGCCGCCGAGTCGGGCATCGAGCCGAAAGAAGAGTTCAACCGGGGCGACAACTCCGGCAGCGCGTACTTCCACGTCAATCAACGACGTGGTCGGCGCTGGTCGATGGCCGACGCCTTCCTGCACCCGATCTCCCACCGCTCCAACCTCACCGTCTACACCCAGACCCAGGCTCTCCAACTGCTGATGGACGACCAGGTCCGCGACGACCAGCGTCACGGCGCCTGGACCACCGCCCAGCACCGCGTCACCGGTCTACGCCTGCTCAAAGACGGCCAGACTGTCGACGTCCGCGCGCGCCGGGAGGTGATTCTGAGTGCCGGTGCCATCGGCTCGCCGCATCTGATGCAGGTCTCGGGCCTGGGCTCCGCCGCGCTGCTCACCCAACATCAGGTGCCGGTGGCCGTCGATCTGCCCGGAGTCGGCGAGAACCTGCAGGATCACCTGCAGATTCGATCTGTCTACCGCGTGAAGGGCGCGCGGACCGTCAACACGCTCTACCGGAACTGGATCACCCGGGCGGGCATGGGAATTCAGTATGCACTGCTGCGCTCCGGGCCCATGACGATGCCGCCGTCCACGCTCGGAGCGTTCGCCAAGAGCGATCCGAGCCTGGCCAGCCCCGATATGGAGTGGCATGTGCAACCGCTGTCGTTGCCGAAGTTCGGCGAGGCCCTGCATCCCTTCGCCGCCATCACTCCCTCGGTCTGCAACCTGCGCCCCACCTCGCGCGGCCATGTGCGGATGGCCACCGCGGATCCGCTGACCAGCCCGAAGATCCTGTGCAACTACCTGTCCACCGACGCCGACCGTGACGTCGCCGTGCGCGGCCTCCGGATGACCCGCCAGATCATGGCGGCGCCGGCCCTGGCCCGCTACCAGCCGGAAGAGATGCTTCCCGGCCCACAACTGGTCAGCGACGACGACCTGCAGACCGCGGCCGGTGAACTGGGCACCACGATCTTTCACCCGGTGGGGACCTGCGCGATGGGCGCCTTCGACACCCGCGGTCGGCCGCGCTCGGCCGCCACCGTGCTTGACACCGACTGCCGGGTGTACCGCGTCGCCGGCCTGCGCGTGGTGGATGCCTCGGCGATGCCCACCATCACCTCGGGGAACACCAACGCACCGGTCATGCTGATCGCCGAACGCGCGGCGCGGGCGATCCTGCAATGAGTCGGTGAGCCTTTCGGGTCAGACCCCGGCCACGCCGTCGATACGTTCACGGATCAGGTCAGCATGTCCGCAGTGCCGGGCATACTCGGCGATCATGTGGGTGTAAATCCAGCGCAGACTCACCGAGGTGCCCATGAATTCGCTGGTGTCGTCGAGGCCACGCTCGGCGCAGTTGGCACGCGCATACTTGATCTCGTTCTGCCACACCTCAATTGCGGCACCGTAGGATGCGTCCCCAGAGATGTCGAAGCCGCCGTCATGACCCGCGGGATGATCGCCTGGTCCGAAGATAGGGGGCGCCACTTCGCCGGCAAGTACCCGGCGAAACCAGTTCCGCTCCACCTCCGCCGCGTGTTGCACCAACCCGAGCAACGTCATAGGCGACGGCTGTACCGACGCGACCCGCAGCCGCTCATCATCGAGACCCTCGCACTTCAACGCCAACGTCGCGCGGTAGAAGTTCAACCAACTCTCCAGGGTGGTCCGCTCATCAGCGTTCATCGGCGGCATCACACGCTCCATCGAGGTCATGCTCATCGATGCTGCCACGATCCGGAATAAAACCCCGCACCCGATGACTTGCCGCAAGAGTCGCCCCTTCCCGACTCAGGAGCATTCCATGACCCGACCCGTCCGCGTCGCCGTGCAGATTCAGCCCGGTGGAACGCCCGACTACGCCACCTGGCGCGATGCTGTCCTGGCCGCCGACGACCTCGGCGTCGACGTCATCTTCGGCTACGACCACTTCCACCGACCGGCGATGAAGGCCATCGTCGACGGCAAGCCCGTCATGTTCGACGAGCAACCCGACGTCGCCAACTTCGAGGGCTGGACCGCGCTCGCGTCGTGGGGCGAGATCACCTCACACGCCGAGATCGGGCTCCTCGTGACCGGGGTCGGCTACCGCAACCCGGACCTGCTGGCCGACATGGCCCGCACCGTCGACCACATCAGCCGCGGCCGCCTCATCCTGGGACTCGGTGCGGGTTGGTACGAAAAGGATTACACCACCTACGGTTACGACTTCGGCACCTTCGGTTCCCGCTTCGACCTGTTCGACGAGAGCCTGATCCGCATCGAAAACCGGCTCGCCGCACTGGTTCCGCCACCCGTGCGCGAGATCCCGATCCTCATCGGCGGCACCGGGCCCAAACGCTCGCTGCCCGCCGTGGCCAGGCACGCCGACATCTGGCACGCGTTTCAGGATCTCGACGCGTTCCGCCGCTCCAGCGACCGCGTCGACGAGCTGGCGGCTTCGTTCGGCCGCAACGGCGCCGATATCGAACGCTCGACCCTCTGGGCGACCGCCGAGAGCGCCGAGGCCTTCCGCGAGGCCGGCGTCACACTGTTCCAAACCGAACTCACCGCCGACGACGGCTACGACCTCACGTCGCTCAAAGAGGTGATCACCTGGCGGGACAACGGTTGATCACCGTGCTTGTCGACCGGCCGGGCAGGCTGCATGGCGACCACCCTTGCGGGCGGTTCCCGCGGCGGCAACCGATTTTCCGTTAGTGCTGATTCCCCTTGCGCATGCTGATCGCCAGCTCCTCCATCTCGGCTTCGGTCGGAGCCCGCAGCGGCAGTGGCCTCGTGCCCTCCGCGCGCGGCGCCAGCGCGTCGAACACCAATTCCAGGTAACGCCGCCATAGTTGGGGCTGGCTCGGGGTGCGCATGGTGCTGACCACCATCATGAGCGCACCGACATCCAATGGCTCGACGTCGGCGCGAACGGCACCCTCCCGCTTGGCGCGATCCAGCAGGCTCGCCACCGCGGGTTCGATCCGACGGCGCACCCGCACCAGGCGTTCATCGCGAAATGAACTGCCGGCCACCAACTCCTGCAGACCGCGATCCTCGATCTGCATCTCCACCGCCCGCTCCAGGAACCATCGCAGACCGGCCAGCCCGTCAGGCTTTTCCAGGGCGGCGTCCGCCACGTCGACCAGCGCGTCCACGCGCGACTCGAACAACGCGATGACGAGTTCGGCACGTTCAGGAAACCGGCGGTACACCGTGCCCACCCCGACCCCGGCACGCCGCGCGATCTCCTCATAGCCGACGTCCAGGCCCACCTCGGCGAACGCCTCGGCGGCTGCGTCGAGGACACGCTGACGGTTGCGCGCGGCGTCCCGTCGCAGCGTCTTCCCGTCGCTGTCGACGGACGATTCGGGGCGCAGCACGCCGCCAGGATACGAGACGTCGTCGAGCTGTCGGTCCCCGCGCGCTGTGCTGAACGCCACGTCACTACCCCACTCTTCGAAATGGAAACGCGCTTCCGGATAGCCTACATTGAAACGGAAGAAACTTTCCGCTTTGGAGGCCAAGTGACCACCCTGAACTCGACGCGCCCGGCAGAACCGCGCGCCGGCGGTCGGCACCGCGCGCCCGACCCCAGCGCGAAGCGCACCATCGGCGGGTCGAAGTGGTTGATCCTGGGCGTCATTGCGCTGGCCCAATTGGTCGTGGTGCTCGACGCCACCATCGTCAACATCGCCTTGCCGTCGGCCCAACTGGATCTGGGCTTCTCCGACGACGCCCGGCAGTGGCTGATCACGGGATACGCCCTGGCCTTCGGATCGCTGTTGTTGGTCGGGGGTCGCCTGGGCGACCTGGTGGGACGCAAGCCGATGTTCCTCGTCGGGTTGATCGGTTTCGCATCCGCGTCGGTGCTCGGTGGTGTGGCGGGCGGCATCGAAGTGCTGATTGCCGCCCGTGCGCTGCAGGGTGTCTTCGGTGCCATGCTGGCCCCCGCAGCGCTTTCACTGCTGACCGTCACATTCACCGAAAAGGATGAGCGCGCGAAGGCGTTCGGCGTCTTCGGCGCCATCTCCGGCGGCGGCGGCGCGATCGGCCTGATTCTCGGCGGCGCCCTGACCGAGTATCTGTCCTGGCGCTGGTGCCTCTACGTCAATGCGCCGTTGGCCCTGATCGCCGTCATCGGCACCGTCATCCTGATCCCAGCCTTGGGCCGCTCGGAGACCCGGGCACGCCTCGACCTGCCCGGTTCACTGGTCATCGTCGGCGGTCTGGTCGCGCTGGTGTACGGCCTGGGCAACGCCGAAGCGCAGGGCTGGACCAGCACCGTGACGCTGACCTGCATCGCCCTGGGCGTCTCGCTCATCGGCATCTTCCTGCTCATCGAACGTGACGTCGCCAATCCTCTGTTGCCGCTGCGCATCCTGGCCGACCGCACCCGAGGCGGCGCCTACGTGGCACTGCTGGTCTGCGGCGCAGGAATGTTCGCCGTCCTGCTGTTCCTGACGTTCTACCTGTCGACGGTCAAGCAGTTCACGCCGCTGCAGACCGGCTTCGCGTTCCTGCCCATGATCGCGGCGCTGGCCGTGTCGGCCACCGCTCTGGCAAAAGTCACCGCCACGGTGGGACCCAAGCTCTCGGTGTTCACCGGCATGCTGTTGGCGGCCGTCGGCCTGCTGCTGTTCACCCAGTTGGGGTTCGACAGCTCGTACGTGACGCATGTGGTGCCGGGTCTGGTGATCACGGGCCTCGGCCTGGGTCTGGTGATGGCGCCCGCGATGGCGGCCGCCACATCCGGGGTGCAGGCCGACGACGCCGGTGTCGCCTCCGCGGCGGTGAGCACGTTCCAGCAGATCGGCGGGTCGATCGGCACGGCTGTGTTGAGCGCGCTGGCCGCGGCCGCAGCCTCGGACTACCTGCAGGGCCGCGTACCCAACCCCGCGACCCAGGCGATGGCCGCGATGGAGAGCTACACCACCACGTTCTTCTGGGGTGCGGTGATCTTCGCCGCCGGCGCGCTGGTCTGTGGGCTGCTGTTTCCGCCCGGTCCCATCGAGTCCGATACTGCGGTCACCCCCGTGCCGGCGCACTGACGCGCTGCTCAGCCCGGCGCAAAGCGGCCCATCCGGCCTCTCGAAGGCGGACACTGGGGCTATGTCCACTGCACTCTGGTTCGTCGCGGCGGTGGTCGCCGTCGGCACCATCGCCGGAGGCTTGATGCGGATGCGGGCATGGTTGCAGAAGCCGGTCCCGCCCGAGGTGATCGAGGCCGCACACCGCGACGACGAGGACGCCGATTAGGCGCGGCTACCCGGAACCGGCTCACCGAGCGCGCGGCACGCGCGATCCTCGAGCGAGTGGATGGCCTACGGAAAGGTGATCACGACCTTGTCGGCCACGCCCGGAGTTGCGGCCAGTTCGAGCGCGTCACCGACCTTGTCGAACGGCATGGTGTGGCTCACGATCAACGCGTACTTCTCCCAGTTCTCGACGAGATCCTTGGTCACCTCGAAGATTTCATCGGGATAGCCCATCGAACCGGTGACGGTGATTTCGTTACTCATGATGTTGACGAAGTCGATCGGCACCTGTTCCTTGTGCACCCCGACCACACCCAGGGTGGCGTGCCGTTTCGCCGCAGCCAGCGCGGTGTTCACCACGGCAGGTGCGCCCGCAGCGTCCAGGTAGATATCGGTTCCGGCCTTCCCGGGCCACATCGCTTCGCCCTCGCCGTGCAGCTCGATCAGCCGTTCGACGACGTTCTCCTCGGTCGAGTTGACAACGGCGTCGGCTCCGATCTGCAGCGCCTTGTCCAGCCGGCGGGCAAGGATATCGACGACCACCACATGGCCGGCACCGAGTGACTTGAACGCCAAGGTTGCTCCCAGGCCGACGGGGCCGGCCCCGAACACCACCACCTTGTCCCCCGGTTTGGGGTTGCACCGGTTGGCGCCGTGCCTGGCGACCGCCATGGGTTCGTTGAGCGCTGCGACCTCCCAAGGGATGTGATCGGGAATGACCTCGAACGAGAGGCCGCGGACCGCATTCTCGATCAACAGATAATCAGCCAAGGCACCCGTGGCCCCGCCATTGCCGATGATCCCGCTCGGCGCGGCCATCGGGTTGATGACCACATGGTCGCCGACGCTGACCCCGTTGACCTCGGCCCCGACGTGCGCCACCTCGCCGGCGGGTTCGTGGCCGAGCGGCGTGCACCCCTGGCGTGGAGGTACTCCCCCGATGCTGATGTAGAGAGCATCGGAACCGCAGATTCCGCAGGCACGCATACGGACGAGGATGTCTGCCGGCCCCGGCTGTGGCTGTTCGACATCGAGCAGTTCAGTTGTGCCTGGTGCGGTGACCGTCGAAACCTTCATTGCGGCATCCCTTCTGGTTCAGCGCTGGCTGGGCTCAACTGCCGAGCATGACCAATCCGCCGTCGACGGCGATCAGTTGGCCGGTAATGAAGCGGGCGCCCGGGCTGCTGAGGAACACCAGCACCGGGCCGATGTCGCGCAGTGGGTCTCCCAGGCCTCCGCCGAGCGGGATCGACTGCTGCAGTTGTTGATCGAGAAACGGCGCCGCGTCCGGGCCCAGGAAGTCACGTAGTCGCTGGGCGCCGGGGGTCTCCACGGCCGGTGCCAGCACATTCGCGGTGATCTGTTGGGAGGCCCATGCTCTGGCTGCCGAGCGCGTCCATGCCGCCACAGCCGCCTTGGCGGCCGCGTAGCCCGCGGCCAGAGGGCTGCCCATGACGGCTTCTGCGGAGCCGAAGTTGATGATCTGCCCACCGGAATTCTGCATCAGCCCGTACGCGGCCTGGTTGGTCAAGACCGTCGAGGTGAAGTTGGTGGCCATCACGGCATCCAGATCCGCCGGTTCGATCTGGCCGGGGATCCCCGGTTTCCATGCACCGGCAGCGTGGATCAGGACGTCGAGTCCGCCCAACTGGGTCCGGATGGTGCTGAAGAGTTGCTCGACACTTGCCGCGTCGGTGACATCGCACGGCAGCCAGTCGGCAGCCTCGGTCTGTGGCGGCTGATGGTGGAAGGTGGCCACCACCTGTGCACCCGCCGAGGACAGCGCACTGACCGCTGCGGCCCCGATACCGGTGGCGGCACCTGTCACCAGGACGCGGCGGCCTTCCAATTCGGTCATGATCCATCCCTGCGCATGGCGTCCAGAAACCCCGGCCAGTCGGGGAACACTGCCCGATCGACGATCTCGATCCGTAACCCGGTCGGATCGATGTAGTAGGCGAATGTCGAGTGTCCTGTGCCGCTGGGCCGGGCTTCCAAACGATAGCCCGCGGACTCGAGTTGGGCTGCCGCCGAGTCGATGTCATCGACCCAGTAGCCGAGGTGGTGTGCGGCCTGCCCCGCGGCGGCGGTCCAGACCGAACCGGGCACCGCCTGTACCAGCTCCAGGTGCGGGGCCTGGAGCGAGTAGACGAACGTGAACGGCACATCGATGTCCCCGCCGTCGGTGGCCACCGACAGGGTGTATTGCACGGGTTTGGTCCATTCATAGCCGGCGGCCTCGGTCAGCCGCGCCGCCGCCGCGTCGACGTCGTCCACAATCAGCCCAGTGTGGTAGAGGTCGGCCGGGTTCACAGCGCGCTCTCCATCTCGATGTCGAACTTCTCTAGGTAGTCGGCGAAGATCGGGGTGAGACCCTCGACCGTGAGGCCGTACTCGTCAAGGGTGTAGGCATTCTGGCCGAATCGGTCCTGGGGGTGAGCAGCCAGCCAATTCCGCATACCGGCTTCGGTTTCCGCGTCGAACGGATCACCCAACCATTCGTAGATGCGGCGGATGACGTCCATGGGGTCGTTCATCATCTCGTGGTAGTACATGTCGAAGAACCGGTCGTCACCGATCCGTTCACGGCTGCGCAACGGACGTGCGACGTGTTGGCTCATCTGTTCCGTGAGGTTGGTCGCCCAGTCGACGGAGCCTTGGGCTTCGGGCGTGAGGACCATGCTCTTGGGAAGCGTCAACAGGTTGCCCAACGAGCCCGTCGCCTTGAAGGGATCCCGGTGAGCCCAGATGAACCGGGCGTCGGGGAACACCTGCAGCAGGGTGTCGATGTACACCGAATGCGACGGCATCTTCAGGCTCCAGGTGCCCGGCGCTTTCGATTGGAGTACTTGCAGATAGCGCTTCTGATACTCGTAGGCGCTGGTCATATCGGCCTCGTTGATCAGCCATCGTGCGTAACGCGGGCTTGCCAAGAACGCATCCCAGGATAGACCTTTGAAGTCCTGGTTGTGGATGAACATGCACTCGGTGGGTCCGTCGGCATCCTCCCAGTGCGGCAGCGGCATCTTCGCCGCCCTCACCAACTCCAGGATCTGTTTCTGCTCCTCCAGGAGTGCCAGACAGCGTGGGTCGGTGCGCAACGCACCGGTGGCCGGCGGCGGTACCGGGGTCATGCATTCCCAGTGCAACAGGGACCGGCGATTGGGATCCTGGTCGAGCAGGTAACTGATGACGGTGGTGCCGGTGCGTGGCATCCCCAGGGTGAAGATGGGGCGCTCCACCGGGGTGTCGAGCACCTCGGGATGGCGCTGGATGTAATCGTGCACCTTCAATCGGCGCTCCAGCGCCTTGGCTGCGTCGTCGATGATGCGTTCCCGGCCGGCCGGGGTGAACGCCGGCGAGGAGTTCACCTCATCGAGCACGATCGCCAGACCTTCACGCCAGGAATCCGAGTCGATGTCGACCAGTCCGGTGCGTCGGGAGGCCAGCTTCAGAACGTCGTCGGGGGTGCTGATGGAATCGAATTCATTCATTTCGCAGTCACTTTCAGACAGTCAGGTAGCCGCCGTCGACGGCGATCGTGGTACCGGTGATATAGCGGGCAGCATTGCTGGACAGGAACAGCACCGCCGGCGAGACCTCGTCGGCCATGCCCATCCGGTTCATCGGGATGTGGCGCAACTCGGGCTCGAGCATCTCCGGGATGTCGAGCACAGGGTGGGTCAGTCGGGTGTCGATCAGCCCGGGCGCCACGGCGTTGACCCGAATCCCGTCATCGACCCAACGTCGGGCCAGGTTCTTGGTGAACGCCACCATCCCCGCCTTCGATGAACTGTAGGCCGGAACGTTGACCGCCGAGACGAACGCCGACATCGACACCGTGGTGACCACACTCGCTCCGCCGGGCACCGTGCTGGCCTTGAGTCGATCGTGGCAGGCAAGGGTGAGTCGCACGTGGGCGAACAAGTTGACCTCAACCGATCCGGCATAGCCGTCGGGGTCCCACTCGTCGGCCTGACCGGCATACGGGCCACCGGCGTTGTTCACCAACACATCCAGATCACCCAGTGATGCCGCGAGCTCGTCGATTGCGGCCTTGTCCGACATCTGGCATTGCCGAAACTGCATCCCTGCCAGGTCGACCTCCGGATAATCGGCGGCCGAAGCCCGAGTTCCGGTGACCGTGACGTCGGCGCCGGCGCGGGCGAAGTCCTTGCCGATGGCGTGGCCGATGCCGCTGGTCCCACCGGTCACCAGCACATGAGTGCCGGTGAAGTCGAAGCTGACGTCGTTGGCGATCACGGTCATTCAGCGTCCCTCAGTTCGTTGATGGATTTGGTGAGCCAGGCTCTCTCCCAGAAGTTCTCGGTGCCCGCGAGTAACGCCTCGTGAGCTTCCGCGGCTGCCGCGCGCGCCCCGGTGTGCGTCGATTCCACGGCCAGTACCAGATCGGTCAGGTGGATCGCCTGTACCGGCCGGTCGGCATCGAGATGAGTACGCGCGGCCGCCACCAGGGCATCCGTCCCGGCGGCGGCGACCACATCGGGAGCAACGGAATCATTTGGCACTCCATATAATTCGGTGGTGGACTTGTGCCGAAACCATCCGGTGTACATTTCCCAGATCGCTCGCACGTTCCAGGAGGTCCTGCCGTACCCTTCCCCGATGTCGAGATGCTCGGGAACCATCACGTCCCGCATCGCGGTGTGCAGGTCGGCGCCGGAGTTCATCAGTCCAAGGGTGCGGTCGTGGACGGTCTGCATGGCGTCACGCATCGCCGTCACCTCTTCGGTGATGAGATCCGCGCCGACGATGGGGTCGAAATGACCGGTGATGATCTTTTCCGGCTGGTAGTCCAGCACCGTGTTCAGTGACTCGATGTAGAGGATCGGATCACGGTATCGGTCGCCCCGAATCGTCATCAGATTGGGCACATGCCCGAATAGCGGGCCGAACAGGTTGCCGGTGAACAGAATTCGATCTTCTGGAAGCCACATCACCAGCGAATCCGTGGTCTCGCCGCCGGGCGTCCAGGCCAGTTCGAAGCGTCGACCGCCCACTTCGAACCGATGATCACAATCGAAGGTGGTGGTGGGCTCGGGGAATGAGAAGTCGATGGATGCGGGATCCAGAGTCTTCAAATGTTCAACGACGGCGTCGGTGAACTTCTGGAACGCGAACGACGTCTTGGGCACCCGGTAGCCCATCAACTGGGCATTGTCATCGCGCCAGTAGCGGTAGTTGCGGTGCATCACCACGTCGGTCTCGGGATCACGCAGCGCATTCACCGCACCCCAGTGGTCGGTATGCCCCTGGGTGATGACGATGCTTCGCGTCGGACCGGCGACCTCCGCAAAGGCCCGCTTACGCAAGTGCCCTTCGAACACCAACCCGGCGTTGACGATCACGCGACCGTCGTCCGTGGCGACCGCATATGCGTTGGACACGCCGGGTGACATCCAAATGTCATTACCGAGCGGGACCGCCGGTGTGTCAGTTGCGGATTCGAGATCCGCGGCACCGGGACGCCTCCGGTGGATACCGGCCATCTCCGCCTCCTCTATGTTTATAGAGGAGGATCCTCTAGAAACGTAGAGGTAAAGTCAATAGGCAAACCGGCGACGACGAGGAGGACGCCCATGGGGTTGCGCGGATTGTCGGGAAAGGTCGCGGTCGTGGCGGGCGGTGCCAGCGGACTGGGGGCTGCCACCGCCGCGCGGTTGGCACAGGAGGGCTGTCGCGTTGTGGTCGGAGATGTCGCCGTGGATGCAGCCGTCGAGACCGCCGAGCGCGTCAGCGACGCCGGCGGAACGGCCGTGCCGGTCGCCTTCGACCTCGCCGATCCCTCGTCGGTAGCCGATCTCATCCGAGTTGCGTCGGAGACATTCGGCGCCGTGGACCTGCTCTTCAACGTCGGTGCCGACATGTCCACCCTCCGCGCCGACACCGACGTGGTGGGTATCGAGCTCGACGTCTGGGACCGGGTTATGACGGTGAGTCTGCGCGGCTACCTGGCAGCGATGAAGCACGCGATTCCGGCGATGTTGCAGAACGGTGGCGGCGCGATCGTCAACATGTCGTCGGCTGCGGCGTTTCAGGGAGAACCCACCCGCCCCGCCTATGCCACCGCGAAGGCCGGCATCGGCGCGCTCACCCGCCACGTGGCGTCGCGGTGGGGAAAAGAAGGAATCCGGTGCAACGCCATCGCCCCGGGCTTCACCGCGACCGAGACGATCCGCAACGCGCCACAATGGCCCGAACTCGAGGTCGCCGCGCTGCGGCGCATCCGCGGCACCCGCGTCGGCCGGCCCGAGGACGTCGCCGCACTCGTGGCGTTTCTGCTCTCCGATGAGGGCGAATGGATAAACGGTCAGGTCGTCAACATCGACGGCGGTACAGTACTGCGCTGACCCGGAAACGAAATGGATACCAACAACCCCTCGACACGCCGACGCGACGGCGACCAGCGGCGTCGCGAGCTGTGTGACGCGGCAATCCAAGTACTCGCCGAACACGGCTCGCGCGGCCTGAGCCACGGTCAAGTCGACCGCTACGCCGACGTTCCCGAAGGCACCACCTCGTACTACTTCCGTACCCGGGCCGCGCTGTTGCGCGGAGTCGGAAAACGCGTCGCCGAGATCGACCTCGCCAACCTACGGTCGATCGTCGAGCATCATGTCGATCCGCGAGTACCGTTCGCCCACCTCGCCGAGCTGACGCTCATGCAGGCCGATGGCCCCGGACTTGCGCTCAACCGAGCGCGTCACGAACTCCTGCTCCACACCGCGCGCGATCCTGAACTGGCCGAAGCCTCGGCAAAGGTCGTCAACAGAACGATCGCCCTGGTCCAAGAGGCCATCGCACACCTACAGCCCGAAACCACCGACACCGAACTCCTGGACGCTCAGACGGACGCCGTCGCCACCTTCATCACCGGAGTGTTCACCCGGCTCGCAGGCGGTGACCGCACCTTCACCGATCCCGACCGCCTCGCCTGCCAACTGGAAGCCATTGTTGACGCGATCAGCAAGACCATGCCAGGTTCCGGTAAGGCGCCAGGGCCAGATTGAGGTCAGGGCGAGCGCACGGCCGCACCCACCAACCCCATCCCGAACAGCGCGGACGCGAGGTCCCCGGCGATTACCTGTCGCGTAACAGTCAAATTCCGGGACGTTTGCCATACTCCGGGCATGGACACCCGCGAGACAGTCACCGAGCTGCTGCGCCGGATTGCCGCCGGCGACCCGACGAAGATCGCGGAGCTGTACGCCGAGCGGATCTCCTGGCAGCTCAACTGGCCGGACGGTGACTACACCGAGAGCCTCCCCTGGATCCGACAGCGAGATACTCGCGCCGATGTCGCCGAGCATTTCCGGCTAATCGCCGATCATCACGTCGCCGAACAGAGCACTGCCGAAGTGCATTCCGTATTGGTCGACGGCTCCGAGGCCATCGTGCTCGGCGCTTTCCACAACACCGCCAAGTCCACCGGGCGCCGATACGACGCCGCCTTCGCCCTGCACCTCACGGTCGAGGACGGACTGATCACCCGCCACCACGCCTACGAGGACAGCCTTGCGGTCATGCGGGCCTTCGCGAGGCCAGGGGCCGACTCCGCATAACGGGACCTGGTCGGCATGCGGACGTTCCGGAAATAGATGTATGACCAGGTTGTCCACCCCGTAGAAAGTTCGCGTGATTCAGCGCCGCTATTGACCAATGGGCCGGAGTGGTCATACGTTCATGACGAATCTGCCCGAAGATCGCCAGGACCGCCGACGGAAAGTCGATGGCAACAATGACCATGAACTCCACCGCACCCAACGTCCTCGACGCCGGGCTGCCCACACTCAGCTACGGACTCACCGCCTCCCCGCTCGACATCCTCGACGATGTCCGGGCGGCGCAGGCCCGCGCACCCATTGCCATCGGGCCCCTCGGCCCGGAGATCCTGTCCTATGAACTGGCCCGGGACTTCCTGCGCGACGAGCGATTCCGCCTACCACCGGGCATCACGCTGGCTGCGCAGGGCATCACCTCAGGTCCGCTGTACGACAAGATGGCGAACAGCCTGCTGGGCTTGAACGGTGCGCCCCACACCCGGCTGCGCAAGCTGGTCTCCAAGGCCTTCACGCCACGTGCCACCGCATGCCTGCAGGACACCATCCGCGAGGTGATGAACGAACTGATCGATCGCGTGCTGGACGCCGGCCGCTGCGACGTCGTGACGGCTATCGCCCGCCCCTACCCCACCCCCATCATGTGCGCCCTGATCGGGGCGCCCCGCGAGGACTGGCGGCTGTTCGCGGACTGGACGGAAGAGGTATTCCAGGCGCTCAACTTCCAGCCGGACGTCAACTTCGACGAGTCCGCGATCATGCGGGCATGGAACGAACTCGACGCCTACGTGGACGACATGGTGACCACCCGTCGTGTGAACCTCACCGGCGACCTGCTCTCCGAACTCATCCGCGCCGAAAGCGACGGCGATCGACTGACTCTCGACGAACTGCGCATGTTGGTGGCCGGCTTCCTGATGGCCGGAACCGATACCACACGCAACCAACTTGCCGCATCGGTGCAGGTGCTCTGCGAGCACCCGGACCAGTGGAGGAAGCTGCGCGACCATCCCGAGCTCGCGATGCAGGCCGTCGAGGAGAGCATGCGCCACTCGCCGGCGGCCAGTATCGTGCCGCGGGCCGCGACCGAGGACGTCGAGTTCGGCGGCTACCTGTTCCCGGCCAGAACCTTCGTCCTGGCGAACACCTTTGCCGCGAACCGCGACCCTGCTATCTACGCCGACGCCGACCGCTTCGACATCGCACGCACCGACCACCTGCCCCCGATTCTGACCTTCGGCGGTGGAGCCCACTACTGCCTCGGAGCCAATCTCGCGCGCCGCGAACTGGCCGAAGCCCTGCTGGTCCTCACCCGCCGACTGGACGCGCCCCGGCGCGTCGGTCCGGCACCCTGGAAATCTCTGCTCGGAATGACCGGACCGACAACACTTCCCATCGAATTCACCGGTGCCAGCCTGGAGTCGGCGCATGCGTAGTCGCGGGTGGGCGGGTTCGACACCGTCCTCCGACGAAGAGGCCATCGCCCGAATACTGGACGCGGTGGACGAAGTGGTCACCGAACACGGAGCCGCGATACGGCTGGCCGACGTCGCCCGCCGGCTCGGCGTCACCCGCCAGACCGTATACCGTTACTTCCCCAACGCCGACGCACTGCTCATCGCCAGCGCGATGCGCGCGGTCGACGGATTCATCGATCAGGTCGTGGACCAGGTAAGCGGCGTCCACGACCCCGTCGTCGCGGTGGTCGAGAGTGTGTGCTTCGCCATCGAGACCCTGACGGGCGATCCCCAACTGGAGCGTCTGCTGGCCCAACGACAGGAGGGCGAAGCGGTCACCTCGCTGAGCTCCGACACCGCAAAGTCGTTCTGCCTGACCTTCTTCGGCCGTCTCGACGTGGACTGGCCGCTGCACTGCTTCGACGGCACCGCGCTCGGTGATCTCACCGAGATGACCCTTCGCACACTGCAATCCCTGTTGACCGACCCCGGAGGGCCGGCCCGGGACGGCGCCGAACTACGCCGGTTCGTCACCCGGTGGCTCGGACCGGCGATCCTGTATCCGCGGATGGCATCGCTGTCGAACATCGGGGCGCCGACCACGACGATCGCAGGATGACGATGGTGTCATCGATCTTCCTGAAAGCGGCGAAGGTGTCTTCGGGCACACCGAGCACGGCGGACAGCACCCGCGGAGGAAGCCCTGCTGGAACCAGCCACCGTCGTGCGTGGTCTTGGGCGACGCACCGAGCCGGAACAGATGCGACTGTGAGGTGATGGTCTCCGCCGGAATGCGGGGATCACCGAAACGCGCGGCGTCTTCGGTCATCTCGATTTGTCGGGGCACGGTTCAGCCAACGCTGTCATCGCTGCCCCGAGGATCCGGGGCCGGCGGGGATGACACCTAGACTGGCTGACCGTGCAGATCGTCGCCATCCACATCGCGCCCGGACGTAAGGTGCCGACGCGTTCGGTGCCCACCGTGGACGCCGAGGCCGGCAAGGGGCTCGTCGGCGACCGGTACCACGGCGCCAAGCACCGCCACGTCACCGTGCAATCGCGCGAACTCCTGGACCGGGCGGCGTCCGATCTCGGCCATCCCATCGACCCCGGTGCCACCCGGCGCAACATCACCGTCGACACCGGTGAGATCCCCACCCGACCGGGGGACCGCATACGCATCGGCGACGTCGAACTGGAAGCGGTACGGATCGCAGCACCGTGCCGACTGTTGGACGACTGGATCGCACCCGGAGCGGCCAGGGCAATGCACATGCGCAGCGGAACCGTCTTCCGGATTCTGACCTCCGGACCGATCTCGGTCGGCGACGAGGTCGAGCTGCCGGCTCTCGGCTGAGCGCCACTCACAACACTTAGCCCTTGCGCTAAGTATTCCGGCGATGAATACTAAGCCTTGTGGCACAGCATTCAGCCGAGCTCGATGAGGTCTTCCAGGCGTTGGCGGACCCGACCAGGCGCGCGGTGATCCATCAGCTCGGCCGTGGGCCGGCGAGCGTCGGAGATCTGGCCCACGAGGCCACGATGACACTCCCCTCGTTCATGAAGCACGTGCGGATGCTCGAGTCGACCGGCCTGATCCACACCGCGAAGGTCGGCCGGGTACGGACCTGCAACCTCAACCGCGATCGGCTCGCGATCGTCGAGGACTGGCTGGCTCAGCAGCGCCGCATCTGGCTGGAACGCACCGATCGCCTGGAGCAGTTCGTCACCAACCCCAAGGAGTAACACGCCATGAACCCCGATCTGGACCTCAGCATCCACCGCATCATCCGCGCGCCCCGCAAGGCGGTATGGGAAGCCTGGACCGACCCCGCGAACCTGGCGCAGTGGTGGATACCGTCACCGATGCTGTGCCGCGTCGAACGTTTGGAGGTCCGCCCGGGTGGCGCGTTCGTGACCCAGTTGAGCGACGACGACGGCCTCACCTTCGTCCCGCATATGGACGCGTGCTTCCTGGTGGTCGATGAGTTCGAGCGGATGGTGCTCACCAACGCCGTCGACAGCACCTGGCGTCCGGCGTCCCCGGCGCCGATCGCGATGACGGCCGACGTGAGCATGCGCGATCACGCCGAGGGCACCGACTACCGCATCGTCGCGCGGCACGCCGATCCCGCCGCCCGGGACAAGCATGCCGAGCTCGGTTTCGCCGAAGGCTGGGGCACCGTGGCCGACCAACTCGCAAGCTTCGCGGCAGCACGAACTGACCAAACGTGAAAAGACGCTGCGCCCTGGAGATTACGGAACGCTCGGAGGCAACGCCGCAGCAGATTTCCTGTCGCCCAGCGCCGCGCGCTGAGGCCCGTCGCTAGCGAGCCGACGCCGGCACCGCATCGGTGTAGAAGCGCATGCGTTCCCGTAGCTCGTCGGGGTCGATGCCGAAGTCGGCGGCCTCGTAACGGTGTTTCCCCTTCCCGTCGCGAGGCAGTGCGCGGTGGTGATCGCTGAGCATCGCCACCGTGTCGGGGACCTCCAGGTCGACGGCGGCGTAGATCCGGTGCAGGATCGCGTCGGGATCGGCCACCAGATCCGAGTAGTGCACATCAAGCCACGTAACGGTATGTGCCGCTGCGGATTTCCTGGCCTCCACCGCGCGGCGCAGCCACAGCTCGGTCTGCGCGGTCTGGAACCGTCCCACATCGTGACCGTCGACGTCGTCGCTGTAGGTCGATCGGTAGGTCGCGAACAGGCTGGTCCCTGAAGCCACCGTCTCGACGATGTCGCGGTGCAGTTGGATCACACAGGCGCCCGGATACGCCGCGATCAGGTGCTCAAGCTCGGCGGTGTGTGCCGGCGCCTTGAGCACCCACCGCCGGCCGTCACCGGCGTCGAGGATCTGCAGGATGCGCCGATGCTGAAGGTATTCCGCGGCAAAGGATTCCCCGGCCAACCAGCGGGCATAACCGTCGAGCCGGGTGGTGGCGGTGAATCCCCAGTTGTGCAGGGTCGTGCCCATCGCCAGCACGCATTCCTCGGCCAGATCCGGTCCGGAATCGTGCACCGCAGCCATGGTCGGGTTGAGCACGTGCAGCAGATGATGCCCGGCCGTGGCGGCCGTCATCCGTTCCGCACGCTGCCGCGGGTTCAGGTCGCCGGCCAAAAGCCATGGCACACCCAGTTCGGCGGGCAGCGGTACCCGCAACCGGGGGTCGCGCCCCAGCAGCCGGAACAGGAAGGTGGTGCCGGTGCGCCATCCGCCGGTGATGACGATCGGCGGCGTCAGGGGCCGCTGCACGGTGTGGGGATGCTCGCGCAGGTAGGTGTCGATCGCGGAGCGGGCACGCAGTCGTCCGACCGCGGTGCCGTGCGCGTTCCTGGCGCCCAACGCATTGAGTCGGCCGTCCTCGGCCGCCGACTCCAGATACTGCGTCAGCCCCGGCTTCCAGTCCGACGGCTCACCGAAGACGGCGGAGCCGTGGCCGCGGGAGGCCCGGTCGATCACCAGATCGACGGCGTCCAAACCCAATCGGTACTTGTCGGGATGGACCGCCCGGTCGTCTTCGGCCTTCCGGTAGACCCGCTGGGCCGCGGGGGTCCGGGCCGGCGGATACCACCGCGTCATCGCGCTCCTGTGATGTCACGGAGCGCCATACGGGTGACGGTGGGCAGCTGCGGTGGGTGCTCGGGCTGCAGGAAGCGCATCACGATGATGCCCTCCGGGCGGCCCTCGGTGTCGATCCAGTCGGCGTCGGTCTCCCCCGCGCGCTCGGCGGCCAGCACGAACCGGTACCGATTGTCGGCGATGGTGGCGGTGGCCCCCGTGTAGGAGACCCGGCGGTGCCGGTGGTCGAGGGAGTTGAGAAATCTACTGTAGGCCAAGATGTTCCAATAGCGGCAGTCCACCAGCTCACCTTCGATCAGCAGCGCCTCGCCCGGTGCCAGCTGCCATCCGCCGCGCAGGTAGTGAATTCCGGGCTCGGTGTAGACAGCGCCGCCGCGCATCTCCTCCCAGCGCCGGACCTGGTTGGGCTGTGCCAGGTCCGCCGCCGTGGCAGCTGCCCAGATCTGGGGCAGATAGCTTGTTGCCGTCGCCAATCTGGTCAGCTGACGGGAGAACCGGTCCGGGTCGATCGGTGCGGGTACGGGCGGTTCGGCCACCGGCTCGATGCCGCACCACCCGATCGTGTCGCGGTGCACGTCATTGTGAAAATGCCGGACCCACACCACGGTGGCGCCGGCCGGCAGGTCCAGCCAGTAGCCGGTCGCCGGCCGATCCCCGCCGAGGGCGATCTCATAGGTACCGGATTCGTCGAAAGTCAAGGATTCGCTATCGATCCGGGCGGTGGCCTGGGCTTCGGTGCCGCCGGCACCGGCATACACCGTGATCGACACGTAGGCGGCATCGCCGCGGTTGCCGCGGATCCGGTATTGCCCGCCTGCGTGGATGTCAGCGACCCAGTAGCGGAAGTCCGGGTTGTCCATCAGAAACTTCTGGCGCCAGTCGTTGAACGGGACCAAGTCTGGTCTGTCGCGGTCCACCTCGGACCGGCTCAGGTGATTCGCCACCGACCTCAACAACGCCCGAAGACCGTCCGCCTGCTCGGCCCGGGACAAATCCGCGGTGTCGGCGACAACCTGCTCCCCCGCCGCCCGCAGAGCGTCGACGAATCCATGCCACGCGTCGACCTCGGGGCGCGACTGCTCCGCGGGCCTTGACATGCAAGGCAGCGTACGTCACCGAGATGCCGATGCCGCGCCATTGGGGAAACTGACACCGGCGCCCCAGCCGCCGGCGGCGACGGTCAGCTGGTGAACTCTGGAATGGTCATCTGGGCAACGCATTCCACGGCGACCGACTCCGGATCCCGCAAGAACGAAGCCATCACCTCACGACCACACTCCGACTCCTCGAAAACGTCGTGGCCGATCGCCGGGAAACGCACCACAGTACTGTTCGGCAGGGTCTCGGCGACGACATCGGCGAGACTGACCTGCGTGATCGCGTCGAAGGTGCCGGCCATCACGAGCACCGACAGCTCGCTGCGGACCGGTTCGGCGAACCTCGCGTCACTTGCGCTGACATCCCACACCTCGCAGTCATCCATCGGACGACCGAACTGCGGTTGTAGTTCCAGCACCGCCGCTGGAAAACCCGGGAATGCCGCACGCCCCGCAGCCGCGATGTCCTCCCGCGTGGTGAAGGGCGCGAACTCACCGCAGATGACGCCGAGCTTGAGACCGTGGCTGTAGGTGTCCGGGACCTGCATCCCTTGCGCCAACGACTCGGCGAGAGCACGTCCCTCTCCGCGCGCCGTCGCGTGGATCAGTTGCGGTAGCCCCGGGTAGCGCTCGGGATCCATGCTCGCGAGCACCGCGACATTGGCCAGCTTGTACCCATCGAGCACGACGGTCTGGGCCGCTCGGTCAGGTGTTGCCGGGAGATCAACCACCAGCGGGTCTTCTGCCAGTCGGCGCACCGTGGCCGAGAACTCAACGGCGAGGCCGGGATAGGCTGCTGCGCAACGCGGTTGCGCGGCACACGCGTCGAACAGGGCGTTGAGACCACCGGCGGAGCTGCTCCAGAGGTTAGTGAGCAGGTTTTTCTGCGGCGGGACAACGGAGTCGAGGACGACGCTGCTGATGCCCTCGGGATGGTCACGCATCATTTGCAGCACCACATCGGTGCCGTAGGAGACGCCGTACACATGCCAGGACTCGATGCCCATGGCTCGCCTCAGGTCCGCGAAATCCGCGGCATTCTCGATGGTGTTGAAAGCAGAAAGGTCGATCCCGTCGGCCGTGAACCGGTCGTGGCACTCGCGGACTGCGTCCACACTTCGTGCAGCCAACGCGGGATCCAGCCGCGACGTTCCCGTCGCTTCTGCTGTGACCTCATCGAACTCTGGACATGTCAACTGTGGGTCGGCGTGCAGGGTGCCGCGCTGGCTGACCAAGATCACGTCACGGTCGCGATTGATTCCCAACTCCCGCAGCTGTTCACCGAACGGCAGGATGGAACCGCCCGGACCGCCGTTGACGTAGACCATCGGTTCCGGATCGGGTTCCGGCGACTGGGCCGGCAGCGTCGCGATGGCGAGTGTGATCGTCCGGCCATTCGGTTGGGACCGATTCTCCGGAACGGTCAGAGTGCCGCACACAACATCGGAGCCCAGCGTGAATTCCTGCTCCCCCGGCAACATCAGTGTCGGACACGGCGAGGATACGTATGACGCACCGGTGTCCGTCATCTCGCCGGCGCCGACCGGCTGCGTCGCTCCCTCGGAGTGCGAACACCCGGCCGCCACGACCAGCAGTGCGGCGACGACGCCGACCCGACAACATACTGACGCAAGAGTCAATATCATCAGCCCAACCTAGCCTGCAGGATCGCCTCGCACCCTCGAACGAGGGTTTCACCCTTCTCGCGTGCGCGATGGGGCCGCCCGCGGGGTGGTCAGGACATGACGACGGTCTGATTGCGGCCCTTCGATTTCGCTCGGTACAGCGCGTTGTCCGCCACATCGAGCAACTCGGTGAGGGTCGTTTGCGGTTGGCCCGCCGCGACACCGAAACTGGCTGTCACACTGGCCGACCCGGCGTCCCGTCCGAAGCCTTGCTCGACCATCCGGATCCGGACCGACTCGGCCCACGCCACCGCCGATTCCACGCCGACTGCCGGCTGGAGGACGGCGAACTCCTCGCCGCCGAGCCGACCGATCACCCAGCCGTCCTCACCGGCGTCGGACAGCATGGCGGCAAAGGCAACGAGCACTCGGTCCCCGCCGGAATGGCCCCACGTGTCGTTGACGGTCTTGAAGTTGTCCAGGTCCGCCAACACCAGCGCACAGAACTCCTCGCCGGCCAACAGCGTTTCCGCACACCGGTTGAAGCCGCGCCGGTTGAGCAGTCCGGTCAACTCGTCACGATCGCGCTGAAAGCGCAACTCCTCCACCATGTCCAGCACCGTGACGGCGAGTAGCGCCACCATACATGCGGGCAGCACGATCGTGGCCGCGACTCGGACACCCAGCGACAGGTTGGACTGCAGGTAAGCATCCCAATCTGCGTCCGTGATGGTCTCGTGCGGCACCTTCGACAACAGTGCGGCGACGGCGTTGCCACCGAGGACCACCGACAGCGCGGTCACCGCCGAGACGGCAGTCTTATCGGCACCACTGGTGGGTGTGCGCTTCCACAACCGATGGGCTACCGCCATCAACAGCACTGCGGTGCCGAGGTTTTGGGTGATCATCCGCCCCACCAACAGTGGTGAGACATACGCGAAATACCACACCAGCAGAATCGAGGGCACGAGGTAGGCCAGCGCTATCCCCCGCGGCAACCGGTCACCGACTCGCCGTAACACGGCATCGGCGAGCCAGACCATGGCCACCGGGAAGAGGACCCCATGAATCGACGCCGCCAGCGCGATCGCCAAGTTCAGCGACAGCGCGATGCCGCTGATGATGTAGAGCGCGATCGCACCCGCGAAGTACAGCGCGCAGGTGCGGCCGCGGTCGATGACCCACACCACGGCGAAGAGCAGCCCGATGCCGGCCATCGCAGCGGACCCGAGATTGACTGCCAGCAGCCAACCCGTCGACATCAACACCTACCCGCTGGGCCGCACCCGATCACTACACCCTTTCTCAGCAAACTCATTGCGTTAGCAGAATGCGCGCCGCAACTCCTTGGTCGAGGCCATTCCGGAAACACAGGACGATGGCGGGGA
Source organism: Mycolicibacterium diernhoferi (assembly GCF_019456655.1). Lineage (NCBI taxonomy): Bacteria > Bacillati > Actinomycetota > Actinomycetes > Mycobacteriales > Mycobacteriaceae > Mycobacterium > Mycolicibacterium diernhoferi. The sequence continues at coordinate 3,180,048 of NZ_CP080332.1, forward strand.
GTCTACTTTGCCACGGTGAACGGGTGCCAACGGTCCCCTGGGCACGTGCATCGACGGTCGTGACCGACGGTGCGCGGGCGCAACGAAATTAGCCCGGCTACGTCGTGGGCAAGGCCGCTAGGTCACTGGCGGCGGCGCGGGAGCGACGGCCTGGTTGTACAGGTCCGCGGCCCTGTTCAGCGCGGCCCGAACGGTGTTGTAGTAGCGCGTCCCCACCCCGCCATTGCGCTTGGCCAGTTGCGGGTTCTGGGCGAGCGTGGCCGCCTGCACACTGTCGCCGGCTATGCCATGCCTGGTGTAGGCCTCGACGAATCGCGCAATGAAGCGGGTGATCGCCAGGTTCGGGTCTTGGCGTTCAGCGACGGTGCCGAAACTTGCCTTCTCCTGGAACAGGCCGATGACCTCGTCGGCCGCCGTTCCCGGCCCACCGTAGGCCTGCACACCGCCGGACACGGTCGGGCGGAAACTGGACTCGATGTCCGCGGTGGCGATGACGGTCTTGATCTGCTCTTCGCTGAGCCCGGCCGCCCGTCCATGGCCCACGATGGCCTTGACGATATCCTGCGCGCTGGAGTCCTTGGTCACAACCGGTGGCGCGGGGGGCACGACCACGGGTGGCGCAGCCACGACCATCGGCGCATCGGGTATGGGCGTTGCGATGGGTGCGTTTTCCGGCGCCCGCTGCTCGACGGCGACCTCTGCGGGCTGGGGCGTCGATGGAAGCAGCACGGTCGCACCGCCGAGGCCGGTGACAACCAGAAGGGTCGACGTGATTTGCTTCAGGCGTTTCTGATCTCCGAAGATATTCGCCAGTCGGCCGAGTTTGGACATGGTCTTGCTCACTTCTATGGGTTTGGACTTCGCGGACCCGCGCCGGACACGGCCCCGTCCCCCTGGGCGCTGAAGAAGGCAGGGTGGACTGCCCATCGGCAGGCGGCGATTGAACGCCAACCCGACCCGGATTACGCCAGGGATAGTTTGCTATTTGTGTTGCTACTGCGTTGATACGAGATTGGCCCACAGCCGGTGCGTCGCGCCTATGGCGCCTGACGCATCGTTGCCACAGATGTGACACATGCCACTCGACCTGCTTCTACCGCACGGTAACAAGTTGCCATAAGTGTAATGGGCGTTATGAAATACTTCAAAGCGGCAGCTCGGGGCGGGTGCACCCGCCTGAATGCCAACCGTCGGCGTGTTTGCGGTCACGTCGGGACCGCGGCCTTCGTGCGTGACATGGCCACGGGTCGGGCGCACACTGGTGCAATGGAGGCACCTGGGCGACCCGGGCCAGAGTCGGGTCGCGTGCTCGACGGCCTGTCAGACGTCCGTGCGTTCTTTCACAACAACACCACTCCCCTGTACTTCATCTCGCCGACCCCGTTCAATCTGCTGGGTATCGACCGTTGGGTGCGGAACTTCTTCTACCTCAACTACTTTGACTCTTTCGAGGGTGAGCATCCGCGGGTCTTCGTGCCCCGCCGGCGCGACCGCGTCGATTTCGGGTCCATGGGCGATGTGTGCAACCACCTCCTGCAGGATCCCGAGACGCTCGATTTCGTCGCGCAGCGCGGCCGTGGCGGCAAGGCCTGTTTCGTGATGCTCGACGAGGAGACCCAAGCTCTCGCCCACCAGGCCGGACTCGAGGTCATGCATCCGCCGGCGGACCTGCGGCATCGCCTGGACTCCAAGCTCGTCATGACGAGCTTGGCCGATGAGGCGGGTGTGCCGAGCGTGCCGCACGTGATGGGCCACGCCGGCTCCTACGACGAGCTGACAGCACTCGCGCACAGCGCCGGGCTCGGTGATGACGTCGTCGTCGAGATCGCCTATGGCAACGCCGGCAGTGGAACATTCTTCGTGCGCGGCCGGCGGGACTGGGACCACTGCGCCGGCCGGCTGACCGGGCAGAACCTCAAGGTCATGAAGCGCATCCGCAACGTCGAGGTCTGCCTGGAGGGCACCGTGACCCGCCACGGCACGGTGATCGGTCCCCCGATGACGAGCCTCGTCGGGTACCCGGAGGTGACCCCGGGCAGGGGCAGCTGGTGCGGCAACGACATCTGGCGAGGGGCGATGCCGCCGGCCCAGACGCGCGCCGCACGAGACATCGTCGCCAAACTGGGCAGTGTGCTGCACCGCCAGGGGTACCTCGGCTACTTCGAGGTGGACCTGCTGCAGGACCTGGACTCCGATGAGCTCTACCTCGGCGAGGTGAACCCGCGCCTGAGCGGCGTCAGCCCGATGACGAACCTGACCACCGAGGCCTACGCCGACATGCCGCTGTTCCTGTTCCACCTGCTGGAGTACATGGATGTCGAATACGAACTCGACATCGACGAGATCAACTCGCGCTGGGAGCGCGGCTACGGTGAGCACGAGGTCTGGGGTCAGCTGATCATCTCCGAGACCGCCCCGGATGTGGAGATCTTCACCTCCACCCCACGCACGGGTGTGTGGCGTCTGCACGACGACGGGCACGTTTCATTCGCGCGCCCCGGCAATGATTGGGCGACGCTGCTCGACGAGTCCGAGGCCTTCTACATGCGTGTCGCAGCACCGGGCGAGATTCGCTGTGCCGGAGCTCAACTCGGCGTACTCGTCACTCCCGGGCACCTGCAGACCGACGACTACCAACTCACCGAGCGCTGCCGGCACTGGATCCACGGCCTCAAGTCGCAGTTCACCTCGACTCCGCTGTCGCCGACCACCCCGATGGTGTCGCGATTGGTCGCCCGCGCGTGAGCAGCCCCCCGGCCGGCATCTCGCTGGCCAACTGGCTGTCGGAGCCCTACGCGCACTGGGCATTCCAGCACGTGGACGACTTCGTGCCGACCGCGGTGATCTCGCGTGGGACCGGGCCGGTCGCGGCGTTGGACCCGGCCGACACCCCACTCGGTGACATCCGTCTGACCGACAGCACCGGCGCGCCCACCACCGTCGGCGCCGTCCTGGCGGGCACCGCGACCGACGGATGGGCGCTCGCTGCCCGGGGCTCACTGCTGGCCGAGGATTACTTCGAGGGCTTCACCCCCCACACCCGGCACCTGCTGTTCTCGGTGAGTAAATCGCTGATCGGCGCCGTGGTCGGGGTGCTGCACGGACACGGTGCGATCGAACTCGACGCACCGGTGACCACCTATGTTCCCGCCTTGGCGCACTGCGGCTACGCCGGTGCGACGGTGCGCCACCTACTGGACATGAGGTCCGGTATCGCCTTCTCGGACAACTACCTTCATCCCACCGCGGAGATACACCTGCTGGACCAGGCGGTCGGCTGGGCACCGCGCACCAGTCCGGACGCCCCGTCCTCGCTGTATGACTTCCTGCTCACCCTGCGGCAGAAGACGGCCCACGGCGGGCCGTTCGAGTACCGCTCGTGTGAAACCGACGCCCTCGGATGGATCTGCGAGATCGCAAGCGGCCGGCGGATGCCCGCACTGATGTCGGAACTGCTGTGGAGTCACATCGGCGCTCGCAGTGACGCGACCATCGGCGTGGACGCCGACGGCACGGGTTTCTTCGACGGCGGCGTCAGCGCATGTCTGACCGACCTGATCCGGTTCGGGTCGCTGTTCCTGCATGACGGTGTTTCCCTGACGGGCCAACAGGTTGTTCCGGCGGCATGGATCGCCGACACGCTCGCGGGCGGGCCCGACTCGCGGCAGGCGTTCGACGCGGGCCCCGGCGAGAACCCGATGCCCGGTGGCATGTACCGCAATCAGGTGTGGTTTCCGCGCGCGGGCAACAACGTCGTGTTGTGCCAGGGCATGCGCGGTCAGCTGGTCTACGTCAACCGCAGCGCCGGGATCGTCGCCGCCAAGGTGTCCACTCAACAGGACGCCGGGGACGCACAGATGCTGCTGGACACGCTGCGCGCATTCGACGCCGTGGCAGACGAATTCGGCTAGAGCCGCACCATGGCGCCGGTATCGGCATCCTGCGGCAGCGAACCAGACGGTTGAAGCTGCGCGGGAAAGGGCATCCCGCTGGTGCTGCATCACAGCCTCGGCCGAAGGGGGCGTCATGGACGACGACACCAACAGCGAGATCGCCAAGTGGGATCCGGCCATGGCGCAGCGGATCAGCAATCTGATCGGGCCGATCGTGTCGCGCTACTTCCGCGCCGATGTCAAGGACATTGCGAATGTGCCGGCGACCGGTGGAGCACTGGTCGTCGCCAATCATTCCGGAGGAGTGCTCACCCCCGACGTACTGATCTTCGCCCCGGCCTTCTACGGTGCCTTCGGCTACGACCGGCCGCTGCACATCCTGGCGCACTACGGGGTGCTGATGGGACCGTGGGGATCGATCCTGTCGCAGGCCGGCGCCATCGAGGCCTCACCGGAGAACGCCGAGACCGCGTTGAGATCGGACGCCGTGGTCCTGGTCTTCCCCGGGGGCGATTACGACGCCTTCCGGCCCTCCCAGTCCGCCAACGTGATCGACTTCGAGGGCCGCACGGGCTATGTCCGCACCGCGCTACAGACCCGTGTGCCGATCGTGCCGATGGTGTCCATCGGCGGTCAGGAGACCCAGTGGTTCATGGCGCGCGGCGACAGACTGGCGCGGCGTCTCGGTCTGCACCGGATCCGGTTCAAGGCACTGCCACTGACCTTCGGCCTGCCGTTCGGGCTCACCACCGTGCTCCCGGCCAACATCCCCTTACCTTCGAAGATCGTGATGCGCGTGCTGCCGCCCATCGATGTGACCGAGCAGTTCGGCGAGGACCCCGATATCGATGAGGTCGACGCGCACGTGCGGGCGGTGATGCAGACCGCTCTCGACGAACTGGCCCGACAACGACGGTTCCCGATCCTGGGCTGATGCCCAGAGTCGATGATCAGGACGACGTCTCGGCGGCAAGCCGCGCGAGCGTGTCAGCGAGTTGATCCTCGGTGACGAGCGGAAACTTCACCTTCTCCCGCAGTTTCTTGTCGGTGACCTTCGACCAGTCGTAGGTGTGGCGGACCAACGTCTCGCCGGGTCCCTGCGGTTCCAGTTCCCACAACCATTCCCACCCGGGCGGTTCGGTCCCGGCCGGCGCGGTCTTCCAGGCCAGCAGCTTGTCCTTCACATAGCCGGACACGTGGTTGTCGGTCTTGTACTCACCGCCCATGTGATCGCCCTGCATGTTCATCGTGAACACATCGCCGACCTTCTGGATCCGATCGGCATGGTCCACACTGCGGATGAATCCGGATCCGTCGAGCGCCGGGTGCCGGTTGGGGTTCGAGAGGATGTCGAAGACCGCATCGACCGGAGCTGCGATGGTTCGTTCGACAGTAACCTTGGTGTCTTCGCTCATAGGTTGTCACTGCCCATACTCACCCGTCCGGAAACGTTCCCGAGAGGATCCGCATGGTCGCCATTCCCGAAGGTTACGAATCGCTGCTGGAACGCCCGCTGTATGGGCACCTCGCCACCGTCCGGCCCGACGGCGCCCCGCAGGTCAACGCGATGTGGTTCGCCTGGGACGGGGAAGTGTTGCGCTTCACCCACACCAACAAGCGGCAGAAGTTCCGCAACATCTCGGCCAACCCCGCCGTGGCGATGTCGGTGATCGACCCGGACAACCCGTACCGCTATCTCGAGGTGCGCGGCGTGGTCGAAGAGATCGTGCCCGATCCGACCGGAGCGTTCTACCTTGAACTCAACGATCGCTACGACGGGCCGCTGACCGAGCCCCCGGCAGACAAGGCCGACCGGGTGATCCTCGTGGTGCGCCCGACCGCCTTCAGCAAGCAGTAGCCGATCATGCTGGTGGCATTCAGCGTCAGCCCCTCCGGCGGCGACGAGGACGGCAGCGTCGGTGCCGCGGTGGCCGAGGCGGTCCGGGTGGTACGGGCATCTGGTCTGCCCAACGAGACCAACGCCATGTTCACCAACATCGAAGGTGAGTGGGATGAGGTCATGGCGGTCGTCAAGCGGGCGGTGGACGCCGTGGCGGCCGCCTCCCCCAGAGTCAGCCTGGTTCTGAAAGCCGATATCCGTCCCGGCCACGTCGGGCAGCTCACCGCCAAGGTGCAACGTATCGAAGATGCGCTGGGGCCGGGTATCTGAGGTCAGGTCCCATCTGCCGGCGGCCGGCCCAAGTAGTGAAAAGTGGCTCCACCGGTCCATTCTCGTCCCACCTTCGGTGTCGGTGTCGTCGCCTCGCGCTAGACACTGCCTCCCGCGCGGCCCCCACCGCCGGCGGGACGCAATCGGGCGATGATGCCGTCCAGGTCACGGCGGAACATGTCGGGCCGGAAGACGTGGCCGCCGGGGACCTCGTGGGCTTCGTGCGGAATACCGGCGGCGCGCAACCGGTCACGGAATTCGCGTTGCCCGGCCAGCACCTGGGTCTCGTTGACACTGTCGAACCAGTTGAGCGGGTCCGGACTGGTCCCGGCCACCAGGAAGATCCGCTTGTTCTGGTAGCTGGGAATCCGCTCGATCGGGTTGTCGGCGCTGACCCGGGCCCGATCCCAGTTCGGCGCGCCGTAAACCGTTCCTCCGGCCAGGTCCAGGACCGCCGAGGTGATATTCGCCCAATGCACCACCAGTCCGAAGTCCCGGCGCAGGCTGGCCGGGCCCGAATGCGCACTGACCGAGGCGAAATGGCCGTAGTACCTGGCGGCGTACTTCAAGACCCCGAAGCCGCCCATGGAGAATCCGGCGACCGCGCGACCGTCGTACTCGGGGTAGGTCCGGAAGTTCGCCTCGATCCACGGGAGCAGTTGCGCGATGTGGAACGTCTCCCAGTTCCGCGCGCCGACGAAGGAGGTCACCGGGTTGGAGTACCAGCCGGCGTGCCCACCGTCGGGCATCACGACGATGATCGGTTTCCCCGCCGTCAGACCGCGGATGCCGAGGAAGTCGAACTGGCGGAAATCCTCGTTGCCGCCGTGCAGCAGATACAGCACGGGATACGTCCGCCCGCCGGTCCGGTAGTCCTCGGGCAGCAGCACATTGACCCCCGGGTTCCAGCCGATCGCGGCGGTCTGGAACCGGTAGTACCACAATCGGGGGTCGTTCTCGTTACGGTCCACGATGCGCAGTCCGAACCCGTCACTGCGTCCGACGAAGATGACCAGCACCTGCCCGACGTTGATCACGGCAGGGTCGGCGATGCCGTTGACCGAGGCGATCAGCGGATAGAACGAGGCATCGCCGTAAAATCGGGATGCCGACGCCGACAACGTATCCCCGGCTGCCATCCGGTATCTGGCGATCTCCGGGATGACGAGTCGCTGCCCCACCCCGAGTGCACTGGATTCGGGTATCCCGCTGGCGCCGGCGATCAGCCAGTCCAGCTGCGCGTCGCCGTAGAAGCGCGTCGCCAACGCCGACAACGTATCCCCGGCCACCGCCGCGTAGCGGGTGTAGTCGGGAAAGACCAGCCGCTGACCCACGCTGAGCGTGTTGGGATCGGGTATGCCGGCGGCGGTGGCGATCAATCGGTAGAGGTCCTGGTCGCCGTAGAAGCGCAGGGCCAGCGCCGACAACGTCTCCCCCGGGACCACCGTATGAGTTCTGACCATGACATTCCCCCTAGGCCACCTCCGCTGAGTTCGATTGTGCTCGCGGACCGGCGGGAAATGTCCGGATTATCCGACTACGAGGAGCCTGCATCCCGACTGCGCGGCACGATCATCGTCGGCACCGGGGCGTGGCGCAGGATCCGCGCCGCCGCCGAGCCGAGGAACACCTGTGCGGCGGGCCCAGCCGCACCGGAACCCAGTACCAGGATGTCGCCCGGCCCCCACTCGATGCCGTCGACCGCATCACGCCACGTCGGCCCGGACCCGACCACCACCTCGGCGGCGACCGATCGGATCTTCTGAAGCTGGGCCGCTATTCCGGCCTTGGTCCGGTCCGCCCACTGCTTGATCACCAGGTCCTCGGCTGCTGGTTCGATGGCACCGCTGTACATCGTCATCGGACGTACGGTGAACGAGGCGATGCGCAGTCGCGTCCCCCACCGCTGAGCCAGCTGCGCACTGGTCGCGATCAGACCCACCGCATCGGCCTGCCCGCCATAGGCCACCGTGAGTCGCCGGATCTGGCCGGCCTGTGCGGGATAACCGCGGGGGGCGATGGCGACCGGCAGCGCTGCGGTGTGCACCAGCCGGTCGGTGACGCTGCCAAGCGCGATGCGGCCCAGCAGCCCCGCCGAGGACGAGCCCACCACCACGAGATCCGCGTGCACCTCCGCGGCGAGCTCGGTCAACCCCTCCGGGATGGATCGGGCCTGGTGCACCACCCGCCACACATCGAGCTCGCCGAGGTACTCGGCGGCCAGCCGGTTCAGGACGCCGTTGGTCTGGTCGCTGAGGAACTGCAGGTAATCGTTCTCCGCGGGGTCCGGCCTGGCCGGCCAGGGCCGCTCCACGATCGCCGCGGCCACGATCCGGGCACCGGTGCAGCGTGCCAGTTGCGCCGCCAGATGCAGCGGAGCCGGCCCCTGACCGCTCGCACTGAACCCCACCAGGATGGTCACTCTCGAACCTGTTCCACTGCAACGGACTTGGCGACAACGTGGGTGACCGGCACCGTGAATTGAGTACGGGCCCGGTCGATCACATCGAAGCGGTGCCATATCGAGAACTCCGGCGGCAGGGTCGCGATCACGATATGGTCCGGACCGAACCTGGTGGCGGCGTCCTCCAGTGCGCGTAGCGGGCGGTGGTCACCGAGTTCGCCCTGCGCGTCCAGGTTTTCACCGTGCAGCGTGGCCAGCACCGCGTCGAGCCTGTTCCGCGCCGCCTGTTCGGTCGCCTCGGTGACGTCCCGTGGGCCGTGGGTGGCGGCCGCTCCGGTGTCGACCGGGCTGGCCGGCACCACCACCAGGAAGGTCGATTCCCGGTCGGTCCCCATCCGGCGCAGTTCGTCGCGCAACTCCTCAGAATCCACGGTTCGGTTGGCCAGCACCAAGACCCGGCGGGCACCACCGACGGGGAACTCCGGCCGGTCCGGCCCGCCGAGCGGGCGGCGTTTCACGAACCACTTGTTCACCGCGAAGAGCCCGATCACCACCGCCCACGACAGCAGACTGAGCATCAACTGAGACCGCAGTTCCCGGTCGATGAACATCTGCACCAGGATGCCCACGATGCCCAGCGCGGTGAGGACGGACAACACCGGGAACAACCACATCTTCACCCGCAGTTCCGAATCGGGGGTCCGGTAGCGCAACACGATCTGTGAGATCGCGATCAGCAGGTAGACGAACAGGATGATCGCACCGCTGGAGTTGAGCAGGAACGCGAAGATGGTGTCGGGCGAGACGGCCGCGGCGATGACACACAGGAACCCGACCACCGAGGACGCCAGGATGGCGTTGGCCGGGACACCACGCCGGGTTACCTTGACCAGCGACGACGGCGCCTCCCGTCGCGCGGCGAGCACGAACAGCATCCGGGACGAGGTGTACATGCCCGAGTTCAGACAGCTCAGCACCGCCGTCAGCACCACCGCGTTCATCACGTGGTCGGCGTACGGGATGCCCATCGCGCTGAAGGCCGCGACAAACGGTGAGGCGGCTACGTTCTCGTCGTTCCACGGGACGATGGTCACCAACACCAGCACCGCCCCCACGTAGAACACCAGGATGCGCAGGATGACCGAGTTGGCGGCCCTCGCGACGGCTCGTTCCGGGTCCTTGGATTCCGCCGCGGCGATGGTGGCGATCTCGGCGCCCACCATGGAGAAGATGACCGTCACGATGCCCACGGTGATCACCCCGAAACCCATCGGCATGAAGCCGCCGTGACTGGTCAGGTTCGAGAAGTCGGCGGATTTATCCGGCCACAGCCCGAAGATGAACGCCGTGCCCGCCGCAATGAAGGCGATGATGGCGGCGACCTTGATGCCGGCGAACCAGAACTCGAACTCGCCGTAGGACGATACCGAAAAGAGGTTGGTCGCAGTCATCAGGACCATGAACACCAACGCGGACAGCCACAACGGGACATCGATCCAGTACTGGATGATCTTGGCGCCGGCGATCGCCTCGAAGCCGACGACGATGACCCAGAAGTACCAGTACAGCCATCCGACGGAGAAGCCCGCCCAGTCCCCCAGGGCGTTGCGGGCGTAGTCGGCGAACGAGCCGGTGGACGGGTTGGCGACGGCCATCTCGGCCAGCATCCGCATCACCATGATGATCAGCACGCCCGCCATCCCGTAGGTGAGGAAGACCCCCGGGCCGGTGTCGCGGATGACGACGCCGGAACCTACGAACAGGCCCGCGCCGATGACGCCTCCGATGGCGATCATGGTCAGCTGACGCTGACTCAACGCCTTCTTCAAAGTGGGTTCCGCGCTCATGGAAACCTCCGCTCACGGTGGAGACGACACCGTCGTATACCCACATACGCGCCGCGTCACTCCCTCGAGGCGTTCTGCCGCCGACGCAGTCGTCGAGCCCGTCGCCCATGATGGGAGACGCTGTTGGACGACTGAGTCCCCCTCCGCACAGAAGAGGCGTCATCTTGGCCCCACATCCCACCCGTGCGCGTCTCGACCGCCTGCGCGTCGTGGCGTCCACCCCGGTCAGCGAAGCACTGGTCAGCCACATCGTGGCGCGCGAGCCGCGAATCGACTTCGCCCGCGACGAGGCGCTGCTCCCGCCGCAGCGTTTTGCCGGCGACCATGCCGGAGACCCGGCGTTCCGGCGCACGGCCGAACAGCAGCGCGCCTTCGAGGACCTGGTCGACAGTGCACAGGCGCTCTACGGCGTGCCCGACGAGCACCCGGCCGCGCTGCAGCGCACGGTGCGCAACAACCCGGATCTTCGGTGGGTGCACACCATGCCCGCCGGCGGTGGCGCTCAGGTCAAGGCCGCGGACCTCACCGCGGACGAACTCGGCCGGATCGCCTTCACCACCTCCGCCGGTGTGCACGCAGAACCGCTGGCCGAGTACGCCCTGTTCGGGCTGCTGGCCGGAGCCAAGACCCTGCCGCGCCTGCTCCGCCAGCAGCGCGAAACCCGATGGACCGACCGGTGGGAGATGGGGCTGCTGAGCACACAGCGTGTCCTTCTCGTCGGCCTCGGCGGTATCGGCCGTGTCGTTGCGGCCAAACTCGCCGCACTCGGCGTCACCGTGGTGGGCACCAGCCGCTCGGGCGAACCCGTCGACGGCGTGCAGGAACTGGTACACCCGGACAACCTGGTCGACGCCGCAACCGATGTGGACGGCATCGTGGTCAGCCTGCCCGGCACCGCGGCCACCGATGGCCTGGTGGACGCAAAGGTGTTGCGCGCGGCCAAGCCCGGTTTCACCCTGGTCAGCATCGGGCGGGGCGCCGTCATCGACGAACCGGCCCTGATCGACGCACTGCGCGACGAGCACGTGGGTTTCGCGGCCCTCGACGTGTTCGCCGCCGAGCCGCTGGCCACCGACAGCCCGCTGTGGTCAGACCCCCGGGTACTGATCAGCCCACACACCGCGGCGCTCAATTCTGCCGAGGATCGACTGATCGCCGAACTGTTCGCCGACAACGCAACCCGGTTCCTCGACGGGCAGCCGCTGCGCAACCGGGTCGACACGGTCGAGTTCTACTGACCGCCGGCGGTGTATCTCGCGATGACCGAAGGGGGACAACGGCTTCCGATGTCGGCAAGCGTCGGCGACCACCACCCCGCATCGGTCACCGCGCCCGGTGCGGAGCCTCCTGCCGGTACGGGTCGCCGGCAGGAGGCCGCGCGGATCAGCCGGCCAGGATGCCGCCGTCGATGGGGTAGATACCGCCGGTGCAGTAGCGGGACCGGTCGGACACCAGGTACAGCACCAGGTCGGAGACCTCCTGTGCCGTCGCGATGCGCGGGATCGGCTGGCTGGCCATCCACTCGTCGAAGTCGAAGTACGGGTTCTGGGCCATGATGACCTTCTCCTCGTCGAGCATCGGGGTGTCCACCGAGGACGGCGCGATGGCGACGACACGGATGTTGTCCGCGGCGTACGTCAGCGCGGCCGACTTGGTGATGCCCGCGACGCCGGCCTTACTGGCCACGTAGCCCGCATAGCCCCAGGTGCCCTTGACGCCGAAAACCGAAGAGATGTTGACGATCACGCCGCCACCGGCACGGCGCATGGCGGGTACCGCCGCACGCATGCCGCGGAACACACCGGCGAGGTTGGTGTTGATCACTGCGTCCCAGTTCTCGTCACTGAGCGAGTCGACCGGTTCGCACATCACAATGCCGGCGTTGTTGAGCAGGATGTCGACCTTGCCGAACTCCTTCTCGGCGTCGGCGATGACGGTCGTCCAGTCCTCGGTGGAGCGGACGTCGAGGTGGCGGTAGATGGCCTTGCCCCCGTTGCCCTGGATCTCTTCGGCGACGGCGGTACCCAGTTCGTCCCGGATATCGGTGACGACCACGTTCACGCCGGCCGCGGACAGCGCCCGGGCATGCGAGGCACCCTGGCCACGCGCACCACCCGAGATGACGGCGGTCTTACCTGCGAGGTCTTCAAACATGTCAGAGCTCTTTCGTTCGTATTGACGGGTCCGGCGGTCCCGTTGGGGCACAGCGAAATTCGGATCAATGCCACCATCGTCGTCGCCGGCCGCGGTCCCCCACCGAGGTTCCGACAGCCGCTTCTCGGGCAGACGACATGATCACCGGAGCAATGTTCCTACAAATGATGAAACACCGCGACCCGAGGATCGTCAAGACCCGGTTCGGGCGCGTCGGTGGAGCACCCACAAGACTGCCGGCCCAGACGACGAACGGGCCGGACCCGGAATTTTCTGCAGCTCAGCGCAATGCGCCGAGCGATGACCCCCGGGTGGGCTAAGCCACCCGGCTCACCTGCGCCGCGGATTCTCCGATCGTGGCATGGCCATCACCGATCATGGTGCGCAGCAGGGCTTGTTGCTCCCGCTCTCCACGTCGCGCCGCGCGGTCCATCCCGCCGGGCATCGTCATGTCCACGGCACTGCGCGCCACATTGACGGGCAGCCGCAACAACGGATACCACGGCGGGACGAAGGCCGGAAGCCCGAGCATCCGCATCGCGCGCGGACCGAGGAAGGCGCTCGTCACCGACAGGTGCTGGGCCCGCGCCATCCGGCGACGCAGCGCCCGCAGATTGTCGTAATGCCAGGCCAGTGGATCGTCGGCCATCGGCGTGGCCAGTTGACGTGTCGTCTCGTCGGGCGCCGACAGGGCCGTCAGGGTGTGGTAGAGCACCCGGATACCGTCCCGGAAGTTGTGCGGCAGCCATTCGTCCTGCACGCCGATCAGCCAACCGACATAGCGGGTCAGGTGCGCGACGGCGTCCAGGTCCTGCGGCGAACTGAGGATGCCCATGCCGAGGCTGGCGGCCGGCGGGGCGATGAGCGCGCCGATCAGGGTGGCCGCCATGTCGGTCTGGTTCACCGGCACACCCCACTCGTCGGCGCGCCAATCGGGCATGGCGCCCACATGCCTGCGCACGAAGGCGTGGATGAGGCGGACCCGGATGGTGGACTGGTATCCGCCACCGAGCGGCTCCAGACCGCCCTCGGCGATCACATCCATGGCCCACTGCATGGTCTCGGCGAAGCGCTTGTTCGACCCCTTCTCCAGGGCACCGGTGCGCAGCAGGGTCCTGTTGAACCCGGAGAACTGGTAGCCGCCGAGCAGCGACACATCACGCGCGACGTACATGCCGTCGGCCCCGCCCCGCCGCATCACCAGTTGGCCGCGGCGGATGATCTCCGGGTCGACCCAGGACGGCGTGGCCTCGATGTCGGTGAAGAAGTCCTTCAGCGGCTGCGGAGCGTCGGGCACGGCGGCGATGCCTTCGCGCAGCGCACGGTCGAACAGCGGCCGGGTCTGCGCCAGCCCGGTGTCGACCATCCAGTCCAGCAATCGGTCCATCGGTTCGTCGCCGACGGTGAGCCGCTCCCCCAGTCGGCGCCACTTCCGATCCGACGGTTTACGGATTCCCAGGCCGAAGGCCAGCAGCTTGATCATTCCCGGCACCGGACGTGGGCCGGCGGGATGCCGGGTCGGGATACCCGTGGACACGACCATGGTCATCGACGCTCCCCTTTGAGCTTTTGACAACGTATGTAGTCAGTAGGGTACGCGGCGCGTGGCCACTGTCAACGAACCGGGTGGGTACTGTGCTCGCCATGCGCACGCCCCGCAACCCCGACGGCGACGCGCCGCTGTGGCGGCGGGCAGGAATGGAACTCAAGAGCTTCGTCCGGCGCCGGCTGGCGGACAGGGGTATCGCGGTGAGGCCGCCGGACCGGCCGTACCTGGTGGTGCCGATCCTGGGCCAGTCGAACGCCTTCGGCATGGGGCTCCCGCTGGATCGCGACGGGGCCGACAAACCCCACCCGATGGTGCACCAGTTCGCCAACAGCGGGCCGTCCAAGAACACCGTGGTACTCGGAGCCGATCCGCTGTTCCATGAAACACCCTCGTGGCGTGTCGGTTTCGGTGTCACCTTCGGCAAGGCGCTGACCGAGGAGACCGGCCGCGCGGTCCTGCTGGTGCCGTGCGCCCGCGGTGACACCAGCTTCCATCCGAAGAACGGATACACCTGGGACATCGCCGACACCCGCACCCGACGAAACCTGTACCGGGAGTCGGTGCGCTCGATCGATGCTGCCCTGGCCGCGTACCCGGGCAGTACGGTGGCCACCGTGCTGTGGCACCAGGGTGAATCCGATGTGCCGCTGATGTCCGGCGCGGACTATCAACGCAAACTGGACACGCTGTTCGGTGATCTCCGAGACCGCTATGGCGCTCAGACCCCGATCATCCTGGGCGGCATGGTGCCCGAGGAAATGGAACTCAGCGGCAAGGATTACACCGCCATCAACGCCGTGCATGAGGACACCCCGCGTCGACTGCCGCGGACGGCCTTCGTGCCCGGCAATCGCGACTCGTACAACAGTGCCGTCGACCGGCACTACAACGCGACCGGTATCCGTGCGCTGGGTCGCGACATGTGGCTGGCCTACCGGCAGATCGCCGCCGACGACCTGCACAGCCACCGCCGCTGAGTCACCCCGGTACCGACACACCGGCGCGGGCGGCCCGTTCCTCCGCAGTTCCCCTGGTACGGCGGACTTCTCGGCGCCATGCCATCAGGTTGGCGACCAGCTCGGCACGGCGGCCCTCTGGTATCGCCGGATCGGTGGCCCGCCAGCGGCGTCCGTCGATGACGATGAAGTGCCCATCGTCGGTGGTCGCCGGTTCGCCCATCGACTCATGGTAGGCCGGGCCTGTACCGGGTGCGGCGCATTCGCCAAGGGCACCAACACATCCTGCTGCCCGGACATCGCGATGTGTGACACCGCCGGGAGCACGTGCTTAAGGCCGGCCCAATCCGGGTAACACACCGGAGTCGATCCTTCCGTGCAGTCTCGGTACTGCACGGCAGCCGCACTAGAGAAACGAGCCTCGTATGACCGTCGTTCACACCGCCCGCCGTCTGCCGATCGCGGCCGCCATTGCCGGCGTCGTCCTTGTCGGCGGGCTGACCGCCTGCAGTTCCGACAGCGACAGCGGCACCTCGACCGAGACGTCGACGACCGAATCGACGATGACCACCATGACAACCGAACCGGAGCCCACGACGATGGCCCCGTCATCACCGATGGCGCCGGCCCCTGCTCCCGGCGCCGGGGCCGGCGAGGGCGGGGCCACCGCAGGTGTCCCGGGCGCCGGAGCCGGTGCCGGACCCGGCGGAGCCACCGCAGGTGTCCCGGGCGCCGGAGCCGAAGCCGGACCCGGCGGAGCCACCGCAGGCGTCCCGGGCGCCGGAGCCGGTGCCGGACCCGGCGGAGCCGGTGCGTGCGTCGGGGACCTCTGTGTCGGCACGCCCTAACCTGCGCTAGCAGCGCCTCGCCCCCCGGCGGGTGCCCGCGGCGACGCGGGCCACCCGGCCGGGGGTGACCAGGGCCGGCCCGGAATCCACGCCCTGCAGAACCCGCAGAAATGTCTCTGTCAGCACCCGGTCGAATGATGCGACTGCCATGAACCGGGTGGTGTACGCGTTGAAGACGCGTTGGGGCCATCTGGCCCATCCATCGACCGGGGTGACGGCGAAGTCGTTGAGCCGATTGCCCTGCCACAGTGGGGCGATCCGCTTGGCCGCCGCGCGGAAGTATGCCCGGCCCACCTCCTCGGCCCCCGTTTCGGCGACGGTCTTGTGCAGTACCCGGGCCTGCAGCGCCGCCGACGTCATCCCCTGGCCGTACACCGGATTGAGGCTGCACACCGCATCGCCGATCACCAGCAGCCCGTGCGGGAGCGCCGCCAGCTTGTCGTATCGCCGCCATACGCTGCTCGGGTACCTGCGGTGCTGCACGCTCCCGATGGGCTCGGCCGCGCGCAGCATCGCACCGAGGTGCGCAGGCAGGTGGTGATCTGCGCCGGCGAGAATTCCCGCCCGGTCGGTCGGCAACTGGTGCCCGGCCACGCCGATCAGGGTGAAGATGACCGTGTCGGCTTCATAGGCGATCAGACCGGCGCCGGTGGGCCGATGTAACGACGGGCTGATAATGGCCACCTTCTCATGCATATCTGCCGACACCCGGAACAGCTGCGTGGCGTAGGTCAGCTGCACCCGGTACGTATGCTCGTCTGGACGGCGAAAGCCGTTATCGGCCAGCCATGCCGGGGTGCGCCCGCCACGCCCGCCGGCGTCCACGATCACGTCGGCAGGCAGTTCGCGCTCACGGCCGGTGGCCCGGTCGCTGACGCGTAGCGCAGCGACCGCACCGCCGCGTAGCACCGGCCCGATCGCGTCGTGCCCGTCCACGACATCGACATTGGCCAGGGCGCGCACCCGGTCGCGGACGACGGACTCGAGCAGGGGCCGACTGGCGAGCACGATGTTCAGCGCATCGGGGTCGGCCAGCGAGCCGTCCCGCAGCAGGGCGTGCCCGCCGATTTCCAGATACGCCTGCGACAGATCGCGGGTGTCGAGGGCCGGAGCGCCCTTGCGGAGCAGTTCGGTTGCCAGTCCAGGGAAGAACTCCTCCAGAACACGGAGCCCCGAGCTGAGCAGCTGGTGCAGATGGTTGCCCTGAGGCGCCCCGGGCCGCTGACCGACGCCTTCGGGTAACGCGTCGCGTTCGACGACGGTGACCGAGTCGAAGGTGTCCGCGAGCGCGCGGGCGGCCAGTAGACCGGAGATACTCGCCCCGCACACCACCGCTCGCCTCGACACCGCATCCTCCTCGGCCCGTCATGAGCGAAGTGGTGGTGCTCGCCGGGACGAACACCACCACTTTCGCGCTTCTCGACAGCGAGCGATCAGTCCAGGTCGAACCGATCGTTGTTCATCACCTTCACCCAGGCGCTGACGAAGTCCTCGACGAACTTGGCCTTGTTGTCGTCCTGGGCGTAGACCTCGGCCACCGCGCGCAACACCGAATTGGAGCCGAAAACCAGGTCATTTGCCGTCGCCGTCCACTTCACCTCACCGGTGCCGCGGGCATACCCGGTGTAGACATTCTCCGCCGACTCCGAACCCTTCCATTCGGTGCCCATATCAAGCAGATTCACGAAGAAGTCGTTCGTGAGGGCGCCCGGCCGGTCGGTGAACACGCCGTGCTTGGTGCCGCCGTGATTGGCTCCGATGGCGCGCAGACCGCCGACCAGGACGGTCATTTCCGGGGCGGTCAGGTCCAGGAAGTACGCCTTGTCCACCAGGAGTTGCTCGAGTGCGGTCTTCTCCCCGGGGCGGACGTAATTGCGGAAGCCGTCGGCCTGCGTCTCCAGCACGGCGAAGGATTCGACATCGGTGTCCTCCTGGCTGGCGTCGGTCCGGCCCGGAGCGAAGTGCACCTGAACGTCGAAGCCGCCGTCCTTGGCAGCCTTCTCCACCGCCGCCGAGCCTGCCAGCACGATCAGGTCGGCCAGCGAGATCTTCTTGCCGCCGGCGGCGGATGCGTTGAAGTCCTGCTGGATCTTCTCCAGGACCGGGAGCACCTTGGCGAGCTCGGAGGGCTCGTTGGCCTCCCAGCTGCGTTGCGGCTCCAGCCGCAGCCGGGCACCGTTGGCGCCACCACGCTTATCCGTGCCGCGGAAGCTCGCCGCCGATGCCCATGCGGTCTTGACCAGTTGCGGCACCGCCAGCCCGGACTCGAGCACCTTGCTCTTCAGCGCGGCGATGTCCGCCTCGTCGACCAGTGGATGATCGACCGCGGGAACGGGGTCCTGCCACAGCTGGGGCTCGGCGACCCACGGACCGCGGTACCGGCTGATCGGCCCCATATCGCGGTGCATCAGCTTGTACCAGGCCTTACGGAAGGCCTCGTCCATCTCTTCGGGATGATCGAGCCAGCGCCGGGTGATCGGCCCGTAGATCGGGTCGACGCGCATCGAGACATCGGTGACCAGCATGGTGGGCTTGCGCGGCGGGCCGCCGAACGGATCCGGGATGGTCGCCGGGGCGTCCTTGGCCTCGAACTGCCAGGCATCACCGGGGCTCTTGGTGAGTTCCCACTCGTTGCCGTACAGGTTCTCCAGGAAGGCATTGCTCCACTGGCTGTTGGTGCCGGTCCAGAT
This sequence comes from Mycolicibacterium diernhoferi, assembly GCF_019456655.1. Lineage (NCBI taxonomy): Bacteria > Bacillati > Actinomycetota > Actinomycetes > Mycobacteriales > Mycobacteriaceae > Mycobacterium > Mycolicibacterium diernhoferi. Next base: position 3,198,559 of record NZ_CP080332.1, read on the forward strand.
CACCTCCAGGCCGCTGGTGATGGTGTCACCGGCGTTGCCGGTGCCGAACGGGCACTTCCAGCCCAGGCCCTGCTGCTCGATCGGTGCGCCCTCGGGCTCGGGGCCGACGTCGTCGGCGCTGGCGCCGTGCGTCTTACCCAGGGTGTGACCGCCGACGATCAGCGCCGCGGTTTCCTCGTCGTTCATCGCCATCCGCGCGAACGTCTCGCGGATATCGTGGGCCGCGGCCAACGGATCCGGCTTCCCTTCCGGCCCTTCGGGATTGACGTAGATGAGGCCCATGGTGGTCGCACCGAACGGCGCGGCCAGCTTGCGATCGGAGTCGTTGGTGCCGCCGTAACGCGCGTCGGTGCCGAGCCAGGTGTCCTCCTGGCCCCACAGCATCTCCTCGGGCTCAAAGATGTCCTCGCGGCCGAACCCGAAGCCGGCGGTCTCGAACCCGGACTGCTCCAACGCGGCATTGCCGGCATACGCGATCAGATCGGCCCAGGAGATCTTGTTGCCGTACTTCTGCTTGATCGGCCACAGCAATCGGCGCGCCTTGTCCAGGTTGGCGTTGTCGGGCCAGCTGTTGAGCGGAGCGAAGCGCTGCGCACCCTGACCGGTGCCACCACGCCCGTCGAAGATGCGGTAGGTGCCGGCGGCGTGCCAACTCATCCTGATGAACAGACCGGCGTAATTGCCGTAGTCGGCGGGCCACCAATCCTGCGAAGTCCTGATCAAATCGATGACATCTGCTTTGAAGGCGTCGAGATCGAGCTTGGCGAATTCGGCGGCGTAATCGAAGCCCTCCCCGAGTGGGTTGCCCTTCGGGTTCTGCTTGTGCAGCACGGACACGTCGACCTGTTCCGGCCACCAGTCCTTGTTGGTCAGCGGTGCATGCGCCTTGGGGGTCGGCGTGTCGATCGCCGGATTCTCCGATTCGCTCTTGCTCTGGGTCTTGGCGCCGGACTGCGGAGGCCGGGCATCAGAGGTGTCAGACATCTTCTCGCCTTTCATCGGTCGTGTGCAGGCTGCACTACGTTTTCAGGAGGTAACTCAGGAGGAGGTCCGCGCTTTCACGCAGTCAGGACACAATCCCCAGTAGATGACCTCGGCTTCGTCGATGTCGAAGCCCAGGTCGTCGGAGGCTGTCAGGCAGGGGGCATCGCCCACGCTGCAGTCGACGTCGGCGATGGTGCCGCACGATCGGCACACCACGTGATGGTGGTTGTCACCGACTCGGGATTCATAGCGGGCAGTCGCCCCCGCGGGTTGGATGCGGCGGGCCAAACCGACTGCGGTCAGAGCGTTGAGCACGTCATACACGGTTTGACGGGAGATATCGGGCAGCTGTCGTCGAGCCGCGTTGAAGATGACCTCGGTGTCCGCGTGCGGATTCTGATCGACAGCGTCCATGACGATGAGCCGCGGCCGGGTGACGCGTAGTCCGGCCGCCCGTAATGCCGTCGCACTCCCCGGGGCGTGAACCATCTTCTCGAGTCTGGCCCCTCTTCTGGAAGGTATCAAGTTTTTCGCGAAATTCGTTGCGGGTCACAATGATGCAACTCAGGTGCGCCCCGGATGCCAGCACAGGAGTCGGGCGGCGAGCCGGCCTACGCCGACCCGCCGCCCGTGGAAGCAGCAGAATTATTGCCGGATAACGTTATTCGCTACGCGACAATACGGACCGCGATGCACGGCCGTCGGTCTTCAGTGAATCTGCGGATCGGGCGGGTTGTCCGCCGCTCGTCCGGTCGCGGCATCGCGAATGTGATCCACCGTGGCTGCGACCATGCCGACGGTCTTGAGCGCGGCCGGACTCGGCGGGGTGTCCGGGTGCGGACGAGTGGGCGCAATCTTTTTGGCCCGCTCCAGCTTCTCGCCCAGTTTCACCAACTCTTCCCGGGAGACCGCCGCCTCGAACTGGGGCCACACGACCTCCTGCTCGAACGAGATGTGGTCCCGGCCCAGCTGGACGAACTGCTGCAGCGCCTCCTGGTAGTCGGGCTCCCCGGGTTCGCCGTCCTCCAGGCGCTGCAGCAGCTGTTTACCGAGTTGCTCCTGCTCCACCGCCTTGTCGGCGAGGGCGTCTCCGTTCTCCACCGCATCGCGCACCGCAGGCCAGAAGTACTGCTCCTCGATGGCCTCGTGCTGGGATTCGGCGATGACCAGGTTCGTCACCATCGTCTTCAGCCCACTGCTCGCCGCTCCGGTGCCTCCCGGGGCGCCGTCGAGCACCTCGAGCATGCCCAGCACGCTCTTGTGGTCCTCGCGCAGGAAAGTCAACGCATCCATGTCTCACTCCTCTCCGGGACGACGGGTCAGCTGGTGGCGGTGTGGTGCTCGTGGGTGAACGGCTTTTCGGCATCGATGCCGGGCTGTCCGTCCGGGTTCTTCTCGGCGCCGGCATTGTTGCGCAGCGAGGTGCCCAGCCACTGTTGTTCGGGCTTCTCGACGTAATCCCATTCGATGCCTTCGGGCCACGGACCCTGTCCCTCGTTCCACGGGCCCCGCACCGAGCCGTGTCCGTTGCTCATGTTGAATGCAACATTCTGGAAGCGGGGATCCCCCGGCAGCTGTCCCGGCGGGAAGTTGACCGGCAGTTCGTTCAGCGCGGCGGTGAACTGTTGGTAGTGCGCCACCTCGCGCGACATCAGGAACGTCAGGGTGTCCTGCACCCCCGGATCGTCGGTGAACTGCTTGAGGTATTCGTAGACCACCTTGGCTCTCGACTCGGCGGCCAGGTTGTTGCGCAGATCGACTGAGGGGTCGCCGTTGGCGTCGATGAAGGCACCGGTCCAGTTGTTGCCGGCGGAGTCCTTGACATCCGGACCGCCGCCGCTGAGCACCAGGAACATCGGGTTGACCGCGACCTGGTGGATCGCCTGCTCCTTGCCGGTCTTGGAGGCGACCGCGGGCATCCAGTCACAGCGCTGGTGAGCGATCTTGAGATCGTCGTTGAGCCCGTCCAGCAGCATGGTGATCGTGGTGCCGACGATCTCGAGGTGGCTGAGTTCCTCGGTCGCGATGTCCATGAACAGGTCGTACATCTTCGGGTTCTTCTCCCTGAGCACGAACGCCTGGGTGAAGTACTGCAGCGCGGCTGTGAGTTCGCCGTTGGCGCCACCGAATTGCTCCATGAGCAACGAAGCGAAACGCGGGTCCGGCTCGGTGACCCGGACTTCGAACTGTAGATCTTTGTTGTGAGTGAACACGACGCCTCCCGGCACGATCGATCGAGATCGCAATCTCGTCTCCGAAATTGCTCGAATCAGTGGGTTCCGGCGATCCGGTGGGCTGCAGATCGCGGTACCCGACGTGTACCCCTCACTCACCAGATCAAACACCCGGGCACGCTCCCTACCTGACGGGTGCTTCGAAAACCATTGTTCGGCAACGAATTAGCGCGGTTATCCCGAAAACGAGCAAAACCGCGGGATCAGCGCAGTGCCCCGAGGTTCTGGACGGAGTTGCGCACATCGGAGGTGATCACCTTGGCGACCAGTGCCCCGACCGGCCCGCTCAGCAGTCCCCCGGACAGTTCGGCCAGCAGATGAAACGTCGATCCGGGCCGGTCATCGGCCACCCGCATGGTCAGCCCGATGTGCACCCCTCCGCGCCCTCTGCCCTGCAGCCTGATCCGGCTGGGCTCGTCGTATTCGGTCACCTCCCAGTGGATGGTGTTGCGAAATCCCTTGACCTTGATGAGGGAAGACACCTGCGTGCCTTCGCCGATGACCGCAGGGGGAAGGCCGCGCCAGCCCGCGAAGATGGTCAGCCATTCGTCGAATCGCTGCAGATCAGATGCCAACTTCCACGCCTGGTCGGGCGTCAGATCCGACGAAACCGAAACATCAACCTTGGCCATATTCCCCGTACTTCCTCTCCGGTTCGGTGCTGTTCCGGCGTCGGGTACCCGAATCGGGCCGTCCCGTCACGTGGTGGGGCCCATTCGGCGATGACGTCCCCGACGCGCAGGTCAACGCGTCCGATCCAGCCCGTCCAGCAGCAGTTCGGCCGTGTAGACCAGCGCCGCCCGCGGATCCGCCGCGGCGTCGGCGGCCACGGCGGCCGCCGTCCCCACCCGGGATGCGAGCGGGAACTCGCGGCCCCGCATGGCTTCCGCCAGGGCCGGGGACACCTGCTGCCACCACTGATTGTCGTCACGGAAACTGGCCGCGCGGGCCCGTTCCAGTCCGACCTGGTTGCGCGCCATGGCCGACGCGAGCCCGAGCAACCCGGCCAACGCATGGTCCATCTGCACATCGGTCAGACCGATGCCGTCGAAGGCGGCGAGTTCGGCCTCGTACTTGGCGGTCGCGCCCGGACCCGGCACCAACCGGTCGGCCGGAATGTCCAGCGTCCATGGCTCGGCCACCGCGGCGTCGTAGTTGCGTTCGGCGACGAACAACGCGGCGCTGCGCCAATCATCCTGTGCGGCTGGAAGATTACCGTCGACATAAAGGTCGCCGGCATGCGCATCCACCATCAGCGCCAGCAACTCCGCCTTACCCGGCACATGTGAGTACAGGCTCATCGGAGCCGCGTTCAGTGCCGTCGCCACGCGACGAATGGTGACCGCTGCCGCCCCGTCGACCCGGGCGATCGCGCGGCCGGCGTCGACGATCGCACTCAGCGACAACCCGGATCGCCCGACCGGGCGATCCGGGTCCCACAGCAGGCGCAGGAGCCGTATCGGGTCGCTCACGCCATCAGTCGCACTGGACATCATCCACCTCTTCCGTACACTGTACGGTACAGCGTACGGAAGGCCCGGCCGCGTCATCCGTTTGGAGTCCCATGTCCCTATTGCATCAACTGGACCTGCTACTGGCCGCCGGTGTCGCCGAAGCCGCCGCCGTCAGCGCCGATGAACTACGCGGCTACGCGGCCGTGCTACCGGACGGACCCGATGTCGTCCTCGCGGTACATCCCCGGCTCGCGTCGGCCCGCGCGCTCGCCGCGCTGCTGCGTCATGACGGCCGGACCGGCTTCGTCGTGAGCGACATGACCGATCTGGACGAGTTCGTGCCGACCGGCGGAGTCTGCATCCCGGACGCTCCGTTGTACCTGGTCCACGACGTCGACCGCGGCGACGACATGCGCAACTGGAGTCCGGACGAGTCGCTTCCCGCGCTACAACAACGCGGACGGACGCCACTGACCATCAACGAAGGGATCAGTTGGCTGCTTCAGGAGCCGAAGCAGCTCGAACCCAACCACTGCTTCATGACCATCGCATCCCGCAAGCCCAAACCCCGCGGTCTCGACGCCAGGACCCCGGCGATCTGGATCAGCGGCGGGACGGGTCGCGATGGGACCGACCGCCGCGGCGCCCCGAAGGTCGGCTGGTGCTGGGCGGGAAACCGGCACCTGGCTGGGCATGGCCTCGGCATCACGGCGCAGCCCTAGTTGAGGGTCCCGGCTTCCACATCCCCGCGGCGCACGCGCACCTGGAAACTCTTTTCGCCCCAGCCGTCGGACAGCTCGAAATGCACCCGCTTGGGGCTGCCGAAAAGCGTGGTCGTGGTGACGGTGCCGGTGGCGCCCTCGGGTACCACCGGTACGTCTATCCCCTCGATCCGCCGACGTGCGGTCACCACGTCACCCTTGCGAAACCCCATTGTCTGCGATCCCCTCGTATCGCCTCACGCTGCATGCGGCCCTCGCCGCGCAGCCCTCCCTTATTCATGGTGGCCAAGGTCCGATTGTGCGCAAACGTTTTTCCCGCGAAGCCGCAGCCGACCCCGGCCGCGAAGAGGCACGCCGGTAGCGTGGCGAAGGTGAATTGTTCTCGCGTACCTTCCTCCATCGCGCTGCTGGCCGGTGCCGCAGCGATTGCCATGACCGTCTCGGCGTGCGGTTCGGACACTCAGAGCGCTGCCTCGACGAGCTCCTCCACCGCGACCGAAGACGCGTTCGACCTCCCGGCCACCGACATGGCCCCGGTGGCGAGCCCGTGCCCGTCGGCGGCCCCGGAGTCCTCGGGCGCACCCGAGTGGACGCTGTCCGGCGCCACCGGCAGCATCGCCGTCACCGGCTCCACCGACGCGGCCGCACCGGTCGTGGACGTCGAGGGACCGTTCAGTGTCACCGAGACCCAGGTGCAGACCCTCAAGGAGGGTGACGGACCGGTCGTCCCGGAGACCGCGACGGTGTCGGTCTGCTACATGGGTGTCAACGGGCGCGACGGCAACGTCTTCGACAGCAGCTACCAGTCGGGCTCCCCGGTGGACTTCCCGCTCGACGGCGTCATCCCCGGATTCCAGAAGGCCATCACCGGGCAGAAGGTCGGATCGACCGTCGCCGTCGCGATGACCTCCGCGGACGGCTACGCCGAGGGCCAGCCTGCCGCGGGCATCCAGAAGGGTGACACGCTGATCTTCGCGATCAAGATCCTCGAAGCCGCGAACTGAGCCGGTCCGCCGGCCGCAGCCTCCGGGCCGTGGCCGGCGGGACGGACAAACCTATCGGGCCCGACGCGCCAGTTTCGCCGGTTCGAGTACGAACACCGTCTTGCCCTGCTGGCGGATCCATCCACGGTTGGCGAACTCCGAGAGCGCCTTGTTGATGGTCTCGCGCGAGGATCCGACCAACTGCGCGAGTTCGAGCTGGGTCAATTCGTGGTCGACCCGCAGCACATCGTCCTCGGAGCGGCCGAAGCGTTTCGCGAGATCGAGCAGCTGCTTGGCCACCCGGCCCGGGACGTCGGTGAAGATCATGTCGCACACGTCGTCGTTGGTGCGGCGCAGACGCCGCGCGAGTACCCGCAGTAGCTGCTCAGCGATCTCGGGGCGCTCGGTGATCCAGCCCGACAGTGCCTGTCGCGCGACCGCCGCCACCCGCACCTGGGTCAGCGTGGTCACCGTCGCGGTGCGTGGCCCCGGATCGAACAGCGCCAGTTCACCGAACGTCTCGCCCGGGCCCATCACCGCGATCAGGCTCTCACGTCCGTCCACCGACCGTCGGCCGACCTTGACCTTGCCCTCGACGAGCACATACAACCGGTCGCCGGGCTCGCCCTCGGTGAAGACCGTGTGGTTGCGCCGGAAGGTGATCCATTCCACCTCGGATTCCAACGCCGTCATGGCGTCCGCATCGACATCCTGAAAAATGGCGGTGCGCGCCAAGACCGCGTTCAACGAGTTGCCTTTCCGGACCGGTACTGGACGACGGCTCCCCCTGCGCGGCCGCCGACAGCCGGGGCACGCAACAGAAGAAACACTACAGTTAAGCGGTCCCGCGTAAGTTACGAGGGGTTAAGCCCGGAGCAGCAATCCGACTGGGTCCGAGCCTGGCGCACTGACGTGCGCCCGTTGAAGAATAACGTGCGTCAATTCCGTCCGTGGCAGGCCGTCCGCGGCGGTCACTACCATCGGCGGACAGCACCTGTCGGCAGCACGGAGGAAGGCACACACGATGCGAATTCGGTTCCGGTCGGTCCCTGCTCTGCTGGCCTCGGCCGCCCTGGCCGGCGCGGGCATGCTGGCGGGCCCCTCGCCTCGGGCCACCGCCGAACCGTGCCCGGACATCGAGGTCGTCTTCGCCCGCGGGACCACCGAACGCCCGGGCCCCGGCAGCGTCGGTAACGCCTTCACCGAGGCACTGCGCGGCCAGGTCGGCGAGAAGAGCGTCGACCTGTACCCGGTCAACTACCCGGCGAGCCACAACTGGCCGACGGTGGTGGACGGGGTCAACGATGCCAGTGCCCGTATCCGTCAGGTCGCGACGGCCTGCCCGGACACCAAAGTGGTACTCGGCGGGTTCTCTCAGGGCGCCGCCGTGGCGCAGTTGGTCACCGCGGATCCGCCGACGATCCCGCCGAACTCGTTCGCCTTCGGCACCACCACCCCGCTCGCGCCCGAGGTCGCCGACCAGGTAGATGCCGTGGTGCTGTTCGGCAAGCCGAACGACCGTTTTCTGTTCCTGATCGGGCAGCCCAACGTACCGGTGGGGCCGGCGTTCGCGGCGAAGACCCTCGACCTGTGCGCGGTCAACGACCCGGTCTGCTCGGACGGTCTGGACCCGGTCGCGCACAACCTGTACACCCGCAACGGCATGGTGACCGACGCCGCCGCCTTCGTCGCCGCACGCGTCTGAGACCACGGGATTTCAAGGGTTTCCCATCACGCAAGTCCCGGCAGGCTGGAAGCCGGACAGATGGGAAGGCAGGCGGTCGTGAATGTTTACGAGGCGGTCGAAAGTCGCCGGGCGGTACGCGGATTCACCGATGATCCGGTACCGGTGGAGGTCTTGGAGCGGGTTCTGAAGGCGGCATCCTGGGCTCCGTCGGGATCCAACCTGCAGCCCTGGCACGTCTACGTCGTCACCGGTGCGCCGCTGGCGCAATTGAAGAAGGTCGCGGTCGCGCGGGTCGCGGCGGGCGACCCCTGGGACGAGCGGGAATTCCAGCTGTACCCGCCGGAGCTGAAGGTTCCCTACAGCGAGCGCCGGTCCCGCTTCGGCAAGGAGCGCTACTCGGCACTGGGCATAGCGCGGGAGGATTGGGAGGCCCGCCAGCGCGCGGCCATCGCCAACTGGGACTGTTTCGGCGCGCCTGCGGCGCTGTTCTGCTTCATCGACCGGGGCATGGGCCGGCCGCAATGGGCGGACCTCGGGATGTACCTGCAGACCGTGATGCTGCTGCTGCGGGCCGAGGGGCTGCACAGCTGCCCGCAGATGGCGTGGTCGCAGGTCCGCACCTCGGTGGAGGAAGCGCTCGATCCCCCAGCCGAACTCATGCTCTTCTGCGGGATGTCCCTCGGCTACGAGGACCCGGACGTCGATTTCATCCGCACCCTGCGGGCACCGCTGCACGAGACGGTGACCTTCGTCGGGGACATCGATCAGCCCCGCGGTAGTGCTGGCAGGAATACAACCAGTGGCGCCTGCGTCAATGTGCAGGTGAGTCGGTGACGGGATGCTGATCACACACTCGTTCAGATCACTCCCGACGAAGGATCGAAAATGGCCACCACCCGCTCGTATCGCTTCGAATACCTCGCCGCCATCGTGCTGGTCCTGGCCGCCACGATGGGGCCCCTGACCACCGCCCGCGCATTCGCCGCACCCGGGAACCCATGCCCGGACGTGGAAGTCGTGTTCGCCCGCGGCACCTTCGAAGCCCCGGGCATCGGCGCGACCGGGCAGGCGTTCGTCGACGCACTCAGCAGCCGGGTCGGCAGCGACACCGTCGACTCCTACGGCGTGAATTACCCGGCATCGCTTGACTTTCGGGCGGCGACCGCCGGTATCGCCGATGCCACCAACAGGATCCAGACCGTCGCCGCGACGTGCCCGGACACCAAGATCGTGCTGGGCGGCTATTCGCAGGGCGCGGCGGTCGCCGGCTACAGCACCTTCGACGCCGTGCCGGCCGGGCTCGCACTGCCCGCCGACATCACCGGACCGATGCCGCCATCGGTCGCCCCGCACGTGGCCGCGGTGGTGCTGTTCGGGACACCGGACACCTGGTTCCTCAACATCGTCGACCGCGAGGCGCCCCCGGTGACCGTGGGATCGTTGTACTCCGCCAAGACCGTTCAACTGTGCGCGCCGGGCGATCCGGTGTGCTCCCCGGGCGGTCTGGATCGCAGCGCCCACAGCGCGTACAAGACCAACGGCATGGCCGAGCAGGCGGCCGACTTCGCCGCCCGCGCCGTATCGTCGGCAACGGTCGCCTGAGGCCCCGGACCGGCGCCACGGAACGCCGCGAGGGCCGCGCGCGAGTCGCATCGCTCATAGATGTTGACACGGGCGGGATGATCTCGACCGGACTTCACGGCTCAACTCAGCGAATCGCCACCATTCCACGGTTTCGGCGGGAAAACTGTTGGGTACAGATCAACAGGCCTGTCGGCTGCCAGCGGAATTGCCAGCGACGTCCCCGAAGGAGTCCACCATGAGTCTTCGCCGATCCGCACAGTTTCTGGGGGCCGGTGCCCTGATCGCCTCGGGAATGGCGGTGGGCACCACCGTCCCGACCGCCTCGGCCGAACCCTGCCCCGACGTGGAGATCGTCTTCGCCCGCGGCACCTCCGAGGCTCCCGGTGTCGGCGGCACCGGACAGGCCTTCGTCGACGCTGTGCGCGCGCAGACCCCGGGCAAGTCGGTGGCCGTCTATCCGGTGAACTATCCGGCAAGCGACAACTTCGGTAATCGAATTGCGTTCGCACAGACGGTAGTCGACGGTATCCGCGACGCCGGCGCACGCGTCGAGTCCATGTCCAAGACCTGCCCGGACACCAAGATGGTGCTCGGCGGTTTCTCCCAGGGCGCGGTCGTCGCCGGCTATGTGACCGCGGACGCCATCCCGGACGGCATCCCCCCCGAGTACCTCTCGGAGCTCCCGAAGCCGCTGCCCGACGATGTGGCCGATCACGTCGCGGCGGTGGTGCTGCTGGGCAATCCCTCGGATGCGTTCCTGAGCCAGTTCGGCGCGCCGATCGGCAAGATCGGCCCGCTGTACGAAGCCAAGACCCTGGAACTGTGCGCCCCCGGCGACACCATCTGCGACGGCTCGCCCGGCGGCATCCCGTCCATGGCGCACGTGATGTACCCGATGAACGGAATGGCCACCGAGGCCGCCGCGTTCGCCGTCAGCAAGGTATAGCCCGGCCGGCCGGGGTCCCTCGGGCTTCGCGCAGCCCCCCGGTGCACGATGATGGACCCATGGAGTCGACGCGGATAGATCGCTGGCTGTGGGCCGTGCGGCTGACCAAGACCCGCCCGGACGCCGCAGCCGCCTGCCGGGGCGGGCACGTCCGCATCAACGACCGGGTCGCCAAACCGTCCACCACGGTCTCGCCCGGCGACCAGGTGCGTGCCCTGGTGGGCGATCGAACCCGGATCGTGGAAGTGGTACGGGTGATCCAGAAACGGGTGGGGGCCGCCGACGCGGTGACCTGCTATCTGGACCGGACTCCGGTGGTTCCGCCGACGACCGCGGCCCCGGTGGCTGTGCGCGATCGGGGCACCGGCCGGCCTACCAAGCGCGACCGGCGGGTTCTCGACAAGTGGCGGACAGGACTGGGCTGACACGCCCGGTCACCGCCGTCAGTTCAGCGGGCCCTGCTCGATGATGGTCGGTGGCAGCGGTGCGGGGGCCGGGCCCGGTGGCGGCGCGCCGGGCGCGGGCACGTCGGCCGGGGCGGCGCCGGGCGCGCCGATGGGCAGCACCTCCGGCGGCGGGTTGGGATCCGACAGCGAAACAAAGCCCGGAGGCAACGGCGGGCCGCCCATTTGCGGGGTTCCTTCGACCCGAAGCGACGGGGTCGACGACGACGGGTCGGTCAACGAGGTATAGCCCGGGGGCAACTTGGGTGCCGGGCCGGCGCCCGGCGGAGGCCCGACCGGGGCCCCGCTCTGCCCGGCTTCGGAGAACGCGGCCATCGGGTCTGGGGACCGGGCGGCGTTCCACAGGTCCTTGATGTAGCCGAACGCACCACCGGACTGGCCCTGGCCGTACGCCGGATCGCTCATCTCGGGCACCGGCGGCGGTCCGGCCGGCGGCGGGGCCGGTGGCGCGGCGACCAGCTCATCCGGGTTCATGACCACCGGCTGCCCGGGAGGCGGCGGCGCCCCCGGATCCACCGGCACCACCGGGACCGGTTCGGCTGCGGCGAGTCCGGCCGAGAACATCGCGCTCCCGGCCAGCATGGTCGACGCCAGCGCGAGCCTGACGGTGGGGCGCGTCACGGCACGCTGTCGAACGGTCATGGGTCAAAAGGCTAGCGTCTCCGGGCCGATGGCGTCACCGTTAGGCGCCCGGCTGTGGGCCGGGGCCGGGGGCGCCGGCATCGTCCGCGTTTGCCGGGTCCTCGCGCGGCGACTCGGCGCCGGTATCGTCCTCGGCGACCGTCTCGGGTTCCAGCGCCACACTCTGAGCCCGCGGGGCGGCCGCCGCGGACACCGGCGGGTGCTCGGCCGGCTGCAGGCGCACCACCCGGCCGACGGCGCGGCGCAGGCCCGGCGGGCCCTCGATCCGGACGAGATCGCCGATGCGTCCGGCCCGGTATCGCAGCGGTGAGCCGAGCAGCTCACCCATCACCACGCCGCTGCCGATGGCCAGCGCGATCGCCACCGCGGACAGCAGCTGTGCGATGCCGTCCAGGAACCGTTCGTCGACGGCGAAATAGAACACCGACCGGAACACCGCGAGCCCGGGCAGCATCGGGGTGATGCCCGCCGTGGCGATCACCAGCGCGGGGGCCTGCCGCCGGATGGATATCAGCGTGGCCAACAGACCCACGCCGACCGATGCGATGCCCGTCGCGAACACCACGCCGAACTGGGCGTGCCCCAGCCCGATCAGCACCGCCTGCGCCGCGCCGGCGGCGATACCGGCCGTCACCACCGACCGCAGCGGGGCGTAGCTGGCCAGTGTCAGACACACCCCGGCGAGGGCCGCCCCGAAAACCGCGACCCCGATTCTCAGCGGCCCACTCGGCACGATGATCGACTGGGTGGCGTCGATGTGCAGCTCGATCTGGATCCCCGCCAGGGTCGCGATCTGAAGACCGGCGACGATGCCGACGACGATGCCCGCGGTGAGGAACAGCGCGTCGCCGAGTCGCCCGACGGCGGTGACCATGTACCCGGTCAGCGCGTCCTGCACCGAACCCACCAGGGTCATCCCGGACAGCAACACCACGATGCCGGTGGCGACCAGGGCGGTCGGGTTCTGCCCGGCGAACCGGTAGGCGGCGACGGCCACCAGGGTGGCGATCGCAGCGCCGGCGGCGTGCTGGAAGAAGAACGGGGTCCCGACCCGGTTCAGGTACCGGCCGACCCGGTCGATCACCGCCGAGGTGACCGCGGCGAGCACACAGATCAGCCAGGTGCCGCCCAGCAGCATGGCGATGCCGAGCGCGAAGCCGGCCCAGCCCGCGGTGGCCAGCCAGCGCGGGTACGGATGCGGCCGTTCGCTGAGCACATCCATCGCCGCGTGCGCCTGGTCGACGGAAACGCCGCCGGAGGTGATGCGGCGGACCAGCTTGTCCAGCTCGGCCAGCCGGGTGTAATCGGTGGCGCGGTGGCGCACCGACCGCACGATCGTCAACGGCGGGCTGTCCGAGGTCGGCAGCGCCGACACGATGATGACGGAGAAGGTGATGTCGACGACGCAGTCGGCCAGCTGATAGGCCTGCGCGACATCCTGAGCGGTCGCGACAATGTCGGCGGTGCCCGAACCGGAGGACAGCATCACCTCCGCCAACCGGATTGTCAGGTCGAGGACCTTACGGGTGTGCACGTCTCCGACGTGGGGGGCGCTGCGCCTGCGCTGTCCCGCGATGGGCGCCGGATCCCGGCGTCCACGAAGCGCGCTCCGCAGGCTGCGACGGGCGCGGGCGGTCTCTTCGGATCGGTCGAAATCCATCACGGTCACGATACTGATCGCCACACCACCGGTGCCAGAACGGCATCTCCAGTGCCGCATCGTTTTCCGTCCGGGCGGTCGGTCAGCGACGCCAGAACAGGTGGTGTGTCACCCCGGTCGGGCTCGGGACCACATCGCGGTGGTACCTGTCCAGGAGTTCGTCCGGCGATTCCCACAGCCTCGATCCGGCGCCGAGTTCGACTGGGGCGACCGCCACGTGCAGGGTGTCGATCAGGTCGGCGTCGAGGAACTCACGGATGGTGTGTGCGCCGCCGCCGAGTCGGACATCCTGGCCCCGGGCTGCCTGCTTGGCGCGCTCGAGCGCGGTCTGGGGATCCGCATTGAGGAAGTGAAACGTCGTGTCCGACAAGCTGAATGACGGGCGCTCGTGGTGAGTGAGCACGAAGACCGGGGTGTGGAAGGGCGGCTCGTCGCCCCACCAGCCCTGCCAGTCGTGGTTCTCCCACGGGCCGCGGTGCGGGCTGAACTTATTGCGGCCCATGATCTCCGCGCCGATATTGCGGGCGTAGTCCCGGGTGAAGTAGTCGTCGATCCCCCGGCTGCCGCCCGGGTCGGTGCGGTTGGGCCAACTCGCGGTCGCGCCGGCCCACGACAGCATGGTCTGCGGATCCGCGTGCCCGAACGGACGCTCGAAACTCTGGCCTCGGCCCGCGCCGAACCCGTCCTGCGAAACCGCGAAATTCTGCACCCTCAGTAGCTGCACGTGTCCTCCTGGATCTGCGACCGACATAGTGCAGACGGCCCGGGACACAGAAAATCATCGCCGGCGGGGCGGAGAGTCAGAAATGCACGAAACCCCGGATCCGCCCGTCGCTGCTCATACGAGCGCGACGACCGGTCCGGGGTCCGAGAAGAGTCTTAGAGAGCGGTGACGCCAACCGCCTGCGGGCCCTTGTTGCCCTGGGTGACCTCGAACTGCACGCGCTGGTTCTCCTCCAGATTGCGGAATCCGCCGGACTGGATCTCGGAGTAGTGCACGAACACGTCGGGTGCGCCGCCGTCAGGAGCGATGAAGCCGAAGCCCTTTTCGCTGTTGAACCACTTGACGGTTCCTTCTGCCATTTCTTACTTCTTTCTTCTCACACGGACGAACGTGGTGTCGTCCGAGGCTTGGGTGGCGAACTCTGGTCGCCAAATCTGTTGCGTTTCAAGGAAGTACGGTTGACGACGCAACCGTGATGAGGAGTGTCTGGGATACCGGCCGCAATTCAGCCGAACTCAGACCCGGCCTCACGAATGCGACGTTCTGGTCCAGCCTACCAATGAAATCGCCTCAGCGCCTAATTTGGTGACTTTCGGTCGACCACGGGCGCGCCGTTCACCGCTCGGCCAGGACATTCGCGAACTGATCGGCTGTACGGATCCAGCCGGCGTGAAAGCTCTCGTACTCGTCCGGGGGCAGCATGGTGTGCTCGATGGACATCAGCGTCTGATCATCCTGCAGCGGCTCGAACGTCACTTCGACCACGCTGGCGGTCGTGGGGTCCACCCAATAGGAATTGGTCCAGGTGAATTCCAGGCGTCGGGGGCGGTCGATGACCGTGAACCGTCCGGTGATGAGCACACTGACGCCCTCGTCGTCGACGTCGAATCGGAAGGCACCACCGACAATCGGGTCGACATCCACCGTGACGCACCGGGTCGGACGCGGGCACATCCACTCCCGAAGCGAGGCCGGGTCCAGCCATTCGTCGAAGACCACTTCGGGTACGGCCGGCATGATTCGCCGGACCCGCACCACGAGCTCATCGGTCATGTCGCGCCCGGTTCCGCCGGAGCCGCGCGGCCAGCGCATCGGCGCGGGCGGACCAGAAGTCGGCCTGCTCGTCCATCCACTGTGTCGCCGGGGCAAGCCCCTCCGCACGCAACGACAGCCAGTGCTCGCGGCCCCGCACCTCGCGGGTCACCAGGCCCGCGTTCTCCAGCACCCCGATGTGGCGGGACACCCCGGCGAAGGTCATCGGCATCGGCTCGGCCAGGTCGGTGATGCGGGCGGCGCCGGCCCGTAGCGCCTCCAGCAGCCGGCGGCGCGTGGGATCCGCCAACGCTGCGTAAGCGCGGTCCAGCACCTGATCTTCAACCATATTGTTGACTATAACGGCAACCCGTGGTCTGATCGAGAACACAAATTCAACTAATTGGTTGAATGTTGTCCCGCTCGGTTGGAGATTCGCCGCCGCAGGCGCAAGGGGGTTGTCATGCAGACACCGGAGATCGTGTCCGCCCAGGAATGGGCAGACGCCCACAACCAGATGCTGGTCAAGGAGAAGGAACTGACCCGGGCCCGGGATGAACTGGCAGCGTTGCGCCGACGCATGCCGTGGACCCTGGTCCCGAACAACTACATCTTCGAGGGGCCGCGCGGTCGGCTGAGCCTGCTCGACCTCTTCGACGGCCGCCGACAGTTGATCGTCTACCGCGCGTTCGCCGACCCCGGGGTCGGTGGATGGCCCGACCATGGATGTGTCGGCTGCTCCCTGATGGCCGACCACGTCGGCAATCTCAGCCACCTGCATGCCCGCGACACCACGCTGGTCTACGTGTCCCGGGGTTCGCAGCGCGACATCGCCCGGATTCAGGACAGGATGGGCTGGGACCTGCCGTGGTACACCATCGTCGGGGAACCCGGCGCGGCGTTCGACACCGATTTCGGAGTCGACCAGTGGCACGGCACGAACGCGTTCATCCGGCAGGGCGAGGACATCTTCCGGACCTACTTCATCAACGACCGCGGCGATGAGGCATTCGTGAACACCTGGAGCTTCCTGGATATGACCGCGCTCGGCCGCCAGGAGACCTGGGAGGATTCACCGGCCGGCTACCCGCAGAGTCCGCCCTATCAATGGTGGCGATGGCACGACACGTACGGCGATCACTGATCCGCGGGGGTCATCGGCGATGATCGCTACGTGACAGATCCGCAGAAGATTGTTACGTCGCCGCTGACCGTGCCCGCGCTGCTGGCCGCGCGGGTCCGGGCCTGCGCGCCGGATACCTACGTGGTCAGTCCCGCCGGAGCGCTGACCTACCGCGAGGCCGACGCCCGGTCGGCCGATATCGCACGCCGACTACTGGCGGCCGGCATCGGGAAAGGCAGTCGGGTCGGGCTCTTCTTTCCCAACGACCTGGACTGGGTCACCTGGTGGCTGGCGCTGTCGCGAATCGGCGCGCTGGTGATCCCGCTGAGCACGCTGTACGCCCCGGCCGAGATCGCGAAGGTGCTCCGGCTGGCAGATATCGGGACGTTGATCGCCCCGGGGCAGGTCCTGGGCACCGACGTGGCAACCCGTCTGGAAACGGCACTGCCCGGTCTCGCCGGCCAGGTCCGCGACGCACTCGTCCTGCCGGGCGCACCGTATCTGCGCCGGATCGTGCTGACCGAGGACAGCGAATCGGGTTGGGCCACCCGGTTCGGCGCGATGACCGCCCAGGTTCCCGGCGCCATCCTCGCCGCGGTGGAAGCCGAGGTGTCCCCCGCGGACCTGGCGATCATGGTGCACACCTCGGGTTCCACCGCGGACCCCAAGGGCGTATTGCACACCCACGGCACCCTGGTCCGGCAGACATCGACCTGGCCGGCCGCGATCCGCGCGGTCACCGGCTCCGAGGCGCGACCCCGAATCCTGTGTGCCATGCCGTTCTTCTGGGTGGGCGGGCTGCTGGCGGCGATGGGCGCGCTGCACGAGTCGATCACCTTGCTGGTGCTGCCGCGGCTGGATCCCGGCACGGCACTGGATCTGATCGAGCAGCAGCACGGCACCGGTCTGATCGGCTGGCCCGCCTTCACCCAGCGGGTGCGCGATCATCCCAGCTTCGCCGGCCGCGACCTGTCCGGTGCGCCGATGCTGCGCGACGGTCCGCTGGACATCGCCATGACGGATGTGCCGGACGGATTTCCGGTGCACCGCACCATGTCCGAAACCGCGGGCGGATTCGCCTATACCGATATCGCCATTGTCGATGACGACGGTGCCGCGGTCCCGGACGGCGTCGTCGGGGAACTGCTCATCCGGGGCGTCGGGGTGATGGCCGGCTACAACAAGCGTGAGCGTGCCGAGGTTTTCGACGTCGACGGCTGGTATCACACCGGAGACCGCGTCTACCGGCGCGCCGATGACCCGCGATTGTTCTACGTCGGCCGCACCACCGATCTGATCAAGTCCGGTGGCGCGAATGTGTCCCCGCTCGAAGTCGAGGCGGTGATCTCCGCGCTGCCCGGGATCGCGCAGTGTGTGGTGATCGGTGTCGCACATCCCGAGCGGGGTGAAGAGGTCTGCGCCGTCGTGGTGCCGGCGGGCCCGGATCCGGATGTCGACGAGATCCGCCGCCTCACCCGGGAGCACCTGTCGGTGTACAAGGTGCCCACCCGGTGGGTGATCGCGACCGGCGCGCAGATACCGACCCTGCCCAGTGGAAAATTCGACCGTAAAGCACTGCTGGGCATGGTGATCGACGGAGTGCTCCACACGCAGAGCTGACCCACTCAGTCGAGAAGATCGCGGAAACGGCCGGCCGGGAAGGTGGTCGCACCGGCCGCGCGGACCCGGGCACTCAGCGCTCCGTCGGAGGTCACCACCGTGATGTCCTGCGGTGCGCCGTCGGCCTGGACCAACCGGACGATCTCGTCGTCGGCAGAGTTCGCGGCCGCGCGCGGTGCGTGGCGCACCGCGATCACGCCGGACTGCAACGCGGGCGACATCAGCTGCTCCAGGACCACCGTCACCTCGGATTCGGTGGCCCGGGCCCAGTGTTCCAGCCGGTCGACGAGGGTGCGCACCGCGCCGTGGCGGTCCCTCCACCAGCCATCGGGCCGAGAACCGACGACGTTCATGGCGTCCACGATCCAGCGCACGTCATGACAGTACGGCCGCGCCGCACCCCATTGAGCACTTGACACCTGTCAAGTACGCTGGATTCCATGCTCGCCGAGGATGTCCTGCCCACCGTGCCCACCACCACCGCCGAGGCACTGGAATTCTTCGACGCCGCTCCGGCGGCGGAGCCGGAGTTCATGATCGGCACCTGGCACGGCGCCGAATTGCCGACCGCGCACCCGATGGACGGGTTACTGGCCGCCAGCGGCTGGTGGGGCAAACAGTTCCTCGACGCCGAAACCGTGCACCCGCTGCTGTTCCCGAAGGACGGCGGGACCGCGTTGTGGGCGCTCAACCCGGTGCTGGCATTCGGCGGGCTGGGGTTGGCGACGAAGATCCCGTTGGTGCGCAATCTGTCTCTGGTACAGCCGATCTCCTCGTTGCGCCCGGCGTTGCGGACCAAGACGCCGAAGGCACGCCTGCGCACCACCCGGTATCGCGGCGTCGACAGCGCGACCATGATCTACGACAACCTGCCGATCAACGACGTGTTCCGCAGGGTGCCCGACGCCCCGGCGGACACGGTCATCGGCGCGATGGACTACCGCGGCGCGAAACGCCCGTACTTCTTCGTCCTGCAACGCGACGATTCGCTTCCGGTCCACTGACCCCTTGCGCAGGCGCCCCGGCTCGCGGGTGAAGATCAGGCGATGATGCGCACCAGATACGGGGTCATCGAGGCCGTCCGCACCGGCGAGACCGCGACGCCGGAGTCGGTGGCCTCGACCATCTGCGCGTTGCCGATGAACAGCGCCACGCTCTGGGTGCCCTCCGGACCGTAGAAGATCAGATCACCGGGCAGCGCCTGTTCGGGGAGCACCTTCTGGCCGACCTTGTACATCTCGCCCGAGGACCGCGGCAGCTTCACCCCGACGCCGGCGAATGCGTACACGACGATGCCCGAAGCGTCGAAGCCCACCACATTGGCGGCCGGGTCGGGGACCGTCGCGGCACTCGGAATCAGCGGTGCCGCCACCGGGGCCGGCGGGGCCAATCCCGGGAAGTTGAGTCCGGGGACGCCGCCGGGGATCGCGGCAGCGGCCGGATCGACCTCGACCGGGGTCTCCCGGACGACACCGCGGGTGGGGCCGTTGGCGTCACCGCCGCCGTAGGCGAACGGCACGCCGCGCTGCGACAACGCGCGCTTGATCACGTAGTCGACGGCCTGCTGGTTGCGCACCGGACGGGTGTTGAAGGGTTCGGCGGATGCGACGCCGGGACTCACCAACAGCAGAGCCAGGCCGAGTACCAAAGCACAGAAGCGTCTCATCGCCAGCGTCAACTCTTTCAATTCGGGTCGGTAACGTGGCAGCGCTAATTGACGCCACCACAAGTATTTGTACCGACTGTCCCGAGCTTTGCCCAATTCAATTGGCGCACACCGTGAATGAGATACGCATTCGTGACCCGACGGTGACCTGCCGAACCGGGCGTGACCGAACCGGAACCGGACCGAGGCGTATTCGCAAGCGCAGAACAAAACGGCACCGGCGGGCAGCCTGCCCACCGGTGCCGTTGCGGCGAAACTGATCTACTGCAGCGCGGCGAGGGCTGCGTCGTAGTTCGGCTCCTGCACGATCTCGGGAACCAGCTCGGTGTAGGCCACGTTGCCGTCGGCGCCGATCACCACGACGGCACGACCCAGTAGCCCGGCCATCGGACCGTCCGCCAGGGTGATGCCGTAATCCTCGCCGAAGCTGTCCCGGAACGCCGATGCCGATCCGACGTTCTCGATGCCCTCCGCGCCGCAGAAGCGTGCCTGCGCGAACGGCAGATCCTTGGACACGTTCAGCACCGTTGCGCCGGTGGCGGCGGCACGCTCGTTGAAGGTCCGCACGCTCGCCGCGCAGATGCCGGTGTCCACCGACGGGAAGATGTTGAGCAGCACAGGCTTGCCGCTGTACTGCTCACTGGTGACGGCGCCGAGGTCGGAGCCGACGAGGCTGAAGGCCGGGGCCGGCGAGCCCACCGCGGGCAGCTCGCCGACGGTGTTGATGGGGTTTCCCTTGAGTGTTATCTGTGCCATGCAGACCAGTCTGTCAAAGATCACGTCACCGGTGGGGCCCCGGGGTCCACGACGGCCACGTGCCACGATGGTGGGGTGATCGAGCTGCCCGCCGCGGTCCGCGCCATGAGTGCCCGCGGGCCGCAGTGGCAGACGTGGGTGGACGGTCTGCCGAAGTCGGTGGCCGGCCAGCTCGACGACTGGGATCTGGTGCCCGACGGCGCAGCACTGCACGGTTTCTGCTCGGTCGTGCTGCCGGTACGCACCGGCGACGGTGTGCCCGCCATGCTCAAGGTCGCGTTCCCCGACGACGAATCCGAGCACGAGCATCTTGCGCTGCGACGCTGGGACGGCAACGGCACGGTGCGGCTGTTGGGCGCCAATCCGTACCGGCGGGCGATGTTGTTGGAACGTCTGCAGGCCCGCAGCCTCGACGATGTCTGGGATCTGGAGGCCTGTGAGGTCGTAGCGGGGCTGTACCGCCGGATCCATGTGCCCGCGCTGCCGCAACTGCGCCGGCTCGCCGACTTCGTCCGGACCGGGAACGCCGACCTGGCCGCACTGCCGCGCAGCGCTGCCCTGCCGCACCGGCTGGTGGAACAGGCGCTGTCGTTGGGTGCCGATCTGGTGACGGACACCGGGGCCGCCGACACCATCGTCCACGGGGACCTGCACTACGACAACGTGCTGGCATCCGAGCGGGAACCGTGGCTGGTGATCGACCCGAAACCGATGGCCGGCGACCCGCACTACGAGATCGCCCCGATGCTGTGGAACCGCTGGGACGAGCTGTCCGGTTACGTCCGCGACGGTGTGCGACGGCGGTTCCACACGCTCGTCGACGCCGCCGGATTCGACGTCGACCGGGCCCGGGCCTGGGTGATCGTGCGGATGATGCACAACGCGATGTGGGAGCTCACCGAGAACACCGGGGGTGGCAGGGCACCGAACTCCGCCTGGCTCACCACCTGCGTGGCCGTCGCCAAGGCAGTGCAGGACTGATGGTCGGCTAGACCCGAACCGGCAGGGACAGCATGCCCCGCAGTGTCACGTTCGGCTTGTATTGCGGTTCGCCGCCGAGTTCGGCCTTCGGGAATCGTTTCGTCACCGCGGTCAGCGCGATCGAGGCCTCCAACCGGACCAGCGGCGCCCCCAGGCAGAAGTGCGCGCCATGACCGAAGCCCAGATGCCGGATGCCGGTCCGGTCCGGATCGAACGTGTCCGGGTCCGGGTTGGCCGCCGGGTCGCGGTGCGCGGCGGCGAGCAACACGATCATGGTGTCGCCCTTGGGGATGACCGTCTCCCCTATGGTCATCTCCTCGCCCGCCACCCGGCCCAGCAGCTGCGCGGGCGGATCGAAGCGCAGCGTCTCCTCGACGACCCGCAGCGCCCGTGCCGGGTCGGCGCCGAGCGCCGACCACTGCCTGCGGTCCCGCAGCATCGCCAGTACCGAGGTCGCCATCAGGCTCACGGTGGATTCGTGCCCGGCGATCAGCAGCAGATTGCAGGTCGAGATGATCTCGTCCTCGGTGAGCTGATCACCGGACTCCTCGACGGCGATCAGCGCCGAGAGCAGGTCATCGCCCGGGCTGCTGCGGCGGCGTTCGATCAGGTCACGGAAGTAGGTGCGCAGCCATTTGCCCGCCTCGATGCGGTCGGTGAAACCTTCGGGCACATCACCGGTCGCGCTCAGAAACGGGTCGACGGTCTGCGCCAGGAGGGTCGACGCATGCCCGAACTTCGGTTCGTCCTCGACGGGCACCCCGAGCAGCCGGCAGATCACCGCGACCGCCACCGGGTACGCCAGCCCGCTGACCGCGTCGAACTCGCCGCATTCCTCGGCGGTGTCCAGCAGCGCGTCGACCGTCGCGACGATTTCGTCTCGCAGCTGATTGATCACCCGTGGCGCGAAGGCCTTGGCCACCAGCTTGCGCAGCCGGGTGTGGTCGGGCGGGTCCAGGAACAGGAAGGCGGGTGTGCGGCGCTTGTCCACCAGGCCGGCCAGCCCGAAGGGCCGCGGCTGTTCCCCGGCCGCGATCTGGCGCTGCGCGATGGCCGACTTCATCCGGTCGCTGGCCGAGGCCGGATGGCGCAGCGCGGCATCGCAGTCCGCGTAGGAGGACAGCACGGTCAGGCTGATCTCCGGAATTTGCAGCGGACCGTGTTCGCGCAGGTCACGGTAGGCAGGGTAGGGATCGACACGGTTGGACGGGGAGAGTGCCTGCCCGAGCAGGACCGCCGGTTCGGACACCGAAGTCATGTCCTCATTGTGCAATCGCGCTTTTCAGCTGTGACCGCCACCACCGGATTCGGTCCGGATCGGTGACCGCGTACCTGGTCAGCAGCTCCGGCACCGGGGCCGGGGACATGGGCGCAACCGGCAGGAAGCCGTCCACCGGCGCCAGGATCCGGGACGCCGCCACCAGGTCCGAGTCGAGCAGCGACGTCGAACCGAGGCTGCACGCGAAGGGCAGCTCGGGCAGCGCGCCGGCCAGCGCCACTCCCACCGCCACGCCGATGCTGGTCTCGACGCCCGAGGTGACGGTGCACGGCAACCCGCACGCCTCGGCGATCCGCAAGGCGCGCCGTGCACCGCCGAGCGTGCCGCAGTGCAGCACGGCGATGTCGGCGGCGTCCGCGAGTCCGGGGTCGCCCAGCGAGGACTCCAGGGATTCGTGGACGGCGACCGGGGGTCGGACCTTCGGCCGCACCTGGGCCAGCTCCGCGGTGGTCCGGCACGGCTGCTGGACGAATTCCAGCCCGGCGGCCGCACGGTCCAGCGCCGCGATCGCGGTCACCGCGGCGTCGGTGCTCCAGCGGCCCTTGGCGTCACAGCGGATGCTGCCATCGAAGCCGAGCGCATCGTGCACCGCCTGTACCCGGGCCACGTCGTCGTCCAGGGTGTGCGCCGGGTCGCCGACCTCGACCGTGGCGGTCCGGCATCCCGACCGGGTGACCAGTTCGTGTGCGCGTTGCGGATCCGTCGCGGACACCGTCACCGCCACCGGCACCCGGCCCCGGCGGGCGTCCGGCCAGCCGACGGTGCCCGCCTCGGTCGCCGCGGTCAGCCAGCGCACCAGCAGGTGGTCGGCACACCCCGGCGGCGGGCTGAACTCCCCCCAGCCCTGCGGGCCCTCGATGAGGATCCCTTCGTGCACCGTCACGCCGTCGCGCATCGGTATGGCGAACACCGGAGCGGTGTCCAGATCGGTCAACGTCTGCACAAGCACAGCACGCTATCCGACGATGCCGTCGGCGGTGGGCAGCTCAACGAATCGTGTACAGCGGTACCAACATTTCAGCCGGGGTCAGCGAACCGTGATGGCCGACCAGCCGGGACTGCAGCGGTTCGGCCGCCGACCGGGTGATCGCGCGATCGCCGTTGGCCACCACGACGACGTCCCCGATGCGCGGTTGCACATGAGCCGACACCGTGGGCCCGAGCCAGCCCGCCTCGACGACCTCGGTGCGGGTCAGCACGGTGAAGTCGCTGCCGAGCGCGTCCCGCCAGGCGGCCGCCACATCGGCCGCCGCGCCCGCGTCGGTGTACACGTGTCGTGCCCGGGGCTCGCCGCCGAGTCCTCGCACCCCGGCCTGCAATTCGGTGCGGCGGTCGAAATCGACCGGATCGGTGACGTGCACCATGCCGTGGTCGGCGGTGACGACCAGGGCTGACCCGGCGGGCAGCCGTTCGGCGATCAGCCGGATGGTCAGGTCGATCTGCTGCAGTTCCAGCGCCCAGGATTCCGAACCCGGCCCGCGTACATGCCCGGTCAGGTCCAGGTCGCCGTGATAGGCGTAGACCAGGCTGCGGTCGCCGGCCTGCAGCGCTTCGATCACGCCGTCCACCAGGTCCCCCGACGAAAATGACGGCCGGAAGTCGCCACCGCGCAACGCCGCCCTGGTCAGGCCCGATCCCGCCTGATACATCGGCGCCACCTGGGTCACCACCACGCCGTCGGCGACCGCCCTCTCGAACGCCGTTGCCGTCGGCTGAAACTGCTCGGGGACAAGCTCTTTGAGGAGATCAACCTTCGGGCCCTCGCCCATCAACCGCCACTTGAGCGGATTCATCAACCGGTCGTGATCGGGGACCGCCAGCAGATACCCGACCAGACCGTGTTCTCCCGCGGGCAATCCGGTGCCCAGCGAGGCCAGGCTGGCCGCGGTGGTGCTGGGGAAGCCCGCCGTCAACGAGCGAGTCGGCCGGGCAGCCAGGAATGGTGCCACTTCGTGGCGCGCGGCCACCAGGTCCGCACCCATGCCGTCGATCAGCAGGACCGCGACCCTGCGCACCCCGTCCAGCCCCAGCCCCACCCGGTCGGTCTCCCCCGGCACCCCGAGCACCGCGAGTATCGACGGGACCAGATCGGCGAGCGCACCGTCGCCGTACCGCGGAGTGACGAACATGCAGACAGGCTATGCGGTGTCGGCTGGCACTAGGCTGGCCCGCATGCCGAGCGTGCTGACGGTCAATCTCGCCCATCCGTTCACCAACCCGGACACGAAGAAGAAGCCGACCGGAATCGACAAGCGCCCGACCGACGACCCCGTCGAGGTACGTCCGCCCGGACCGATGCGCGGCGGCCTGGGCAGCGGACTGGTCGGGGATCTGGTCAGCGAACAGAAGTATCACGGCGGAGACGATCAGGCGGTGTACGCCTACGGCCGGGAGGATCTCGACTTCTGGGAGGCCGAACTCGGGCGCCCGATCGGCAACGGGGTCTTCGGGGAGAACCTGACGACCGAAGGGATTGACGTCACCGGGGCCCGCATCGGCGAGCGTTGGCGGGTGGGGGCGGACGGCCTGGTGCTGGAGGTCACCCGACCGCGCACCCCGTGCCGGACGTTCGCGGCGTGGCTGGAGGTCAACGGCTGGATCAAGACGTTCACCGCGCAGGCGATCCCGGGCGCGTACTTTCGCATCATCACCCCCGGCACGCTGCGCGCCGGCGACGCCATCGAGGTCGTGCACCGCCCCGATCACGAGGTGACCATCGGCCTGGTCTTTCGCGCCATGACCACCGAACCGAGTCTGTGGCCGGCCCTGCTGGCCGCCGATGCGCTGCCGGAACCGTTGATGGAGAAGGCGCGCAGGCGCGCCGCACGGTGACCGGTCGGCTCAGCGCGCGGGCGGCAGCGCGGCGGCGATGAGCGGCGCGATCCGCTGGGCCAGGTAAGCGTGCCCGGCGTCGTTGGGATGGACCCCGTCGACGGCGATCAGATCGGGCCGGTCGACGAACCAGCGTTCGGCGAGCGGATCGACGAATGTGGCGCCCGAGGCCCGCGCGACCGTGGCCAGGGCATCCCTGATCTGCAGGATCCGCACCGGCACATCCGCTGTCGGCCACGGTGGCCCGATCACCAGGAACCGGGCGGTCGGCGCCTTACGCCGCGCGAGTTCGTAAGCGCTGCGCGCCAATCCGGCCACTTCGACGGCCTCGACCGGCTGATCGTTGCGGGACCCGAAGAACACCACGAGCGCATCATCGGGCCGTACCGCGCGTGCCGTCAGGTCGCCGAACGTGCTGTTGTGGTCGCCCCGCACGCCGTACCCCGCGCGGCCCTCGGCCGCCACGTCGGCGGCCACCGGTTTGCCCTCCGCCGCCAGCAGTTGCCAGGCCAGCGCGGGCCAGCCGCTGGTGCCGTGGCCGCCCAGATCGGTACCGGTGGTGTAGGAATCGCTGATCACCGCGACCCGGCTCAATGTGGACTCCCGGCCCACCAACTGCACGGCGACCGGGGCGGGCGGTGCCGCGGCGACCAACAACGCAACCGAGGCCACCAGCATGGTCAGACGACGCACGGGACATCCTCCTCGGTGAACAATCTGCGTCAGCCTACTCGACGCGCAGATACCGTGGCGCGCAGAACGATTCGTGTCAGGCCGAGAGTTTGGAATCGACCCGGTCGGCGGCGACCCGTTTCACCTCCGGCGCCGCGGCCCGGACGTCGACCATCCGGCGCATCCAGTGCCGGGCGGGTTCTTCGACGAGGTGGTAGAGCAGCGCCGAACTGGCCAGGGTGACGGCCAGGATCGCGGTGAGCAGCCAGGGACCGCCGGGCCCGACCAGCGTGAGCTCGAACTGTTGGGCGGCCCAGATCCAGGCGGTATGCACCAGTTCGTGAACCATGTAGAGGCTGAAAGAGATCTGCCCGCCGTAGACCAGCGCCCTGGCGGACAGCAGTCGCGGCAGGGTGCCGGTCCCGATGGCCAGCGTCACCACCAGCGGGACGAACAGCAGATCGACCACACCGCCGCTGTCGATCACGCTCGGGATGGGATGACCGTCGAGCCAGTAGAGGATGCCGATGATGGCCGCGACCAGAAGGATTGACGCCACCCCCGCCGCGGTCCTGGTGCGTTCGGTGGGATGCAGCCGGCGCACCGCCGCGCAGGCGATGGCGCCGGCGGTGAACTGCAGCAGGATGCGGGGCAGCCAGCTCCACGGTGTGTAGAACTGGCCGCTGGCCAACAGGAACATCACCGGAGGCAGGGTCGCCGCGAACGCGAGCAGCAGCAGGCTGCGGGCGCGGGTGGCCCGCGCCAACCGGAAGATCACCAGCGCCAGGAATCCGAACGTCAGGTACGCCAGCCATTCGGCGCTGATCGACCAGGCCGGGCCGTCCCAGCTGGAACCGTCGAAGTACGGCTGGAACCACAGCTGCACGAGGAAGAGCTGGCGGATATAGCTCGTCGCGGTCAGGGTGTCGGCGTTCTCGGCCGGCACGTGTCCGACGTTGAGGGTGAAGATGATCCACAGCGCGGCCAGGTGCAGTGTCACCAGGTAGACCGGCCACACTCGGGCCAACCGCATCCACAGGAAATGCAGGGTGTCCCGGGTCGACCAGGCCGGGCCCATCCGGTCCAGGTAGTTCCACGCCAGCACGAATCCACTGAGGATGAAGAAGAGGTCGACGCCCTGGGCGCCACTGTTCAGAACGGGCGCGAGCGCGGAGCTGAGATCGGGGACCGCATCTTGGAGCAGTGGGCGGAAGTGGAACAGCACCACCCAGACCGCAGCGAAGAGCCGAAGACCGGTGAGGGCCTTGATTTCTCCGCTGCGCACAACACTCTTTCCCGCGTTTCGATCGTCATCCGCGCTGACGCGCACTCACCGGGCGGACAGCTCCCCACGCCCAGACAGCCGGTGACCACCGAAGAATAACAGTGCTACCGGGTCTGGCGTGAGCAGCGAAAACCGCGACGTTGCTGGAGAACTCCGATCAGGGCGTGCCGGCCGGCGGGGGCGCAGGCTGTGGCGGGTTCGCGTCATACTGCGCAGCGTTGCGGTTGAGCGTGTCGAGATAGAGCTTCCACTGCAACGCCGCGACCATCGGGTGGGTACCCGGTCCGGGCGGCGGCTGATTGGTCAGCTGCCAGGTCTGGCATCCGGTGGTCTTGAAGTAGCCGTCGTCCGCCTTGATCTCGACGACTTGGGGCTGCTTGGTGAAGGCGCGGTCCAGCGTCTCGCCCGGCTCCCCCTCGGGGGTGAGGCCGGCGATGCGCCGCCATGAGCAGGTGCCCTCGGGCAGCGGGCCCCCCGAGCCGTACACGCCGGGAAGGATGTCGGTGCCCACCTTGTAGGTGCCGTCCTTGTCGATCACATTCGCGGGCGCGGCCGGAGCGGCAGTGCCGGGATCGGCCGGGGGCGCCTCGAGCGACGGGCTGACCGGAATCGCCGGATCGGCGGGCTCGGCGGCCGCAGGCCCCGCGGCGACCAGTCCGGCGAGCGCCAGCGCGGCGGACACGGTGATCGACAGTTTGAGCCCCATGGCAGTCCAGGGTAGGCGCGCATCGATACCTTCGGGAATACCGTGGGTACCGTCACAACACCGACGCGTGCGTCGTCGGGCCGGACCGAGGTCGGTCGCCCGCGTCCCGGCCGAGACGCTCCCGCGATCGGCCGCCGAGGTGGAAACCGCCGCCGCACCCACCTCGCGGGGCCCCGTTTGAACCGGCCAATCCGCAGGTAGAGGCCTTGCCGTGCGACCGCACAGGCGACGTGGCGCGGACGCCGGATACGGGCTCCACGTTCACTCTGTTATATGGGCTAAGCTCTCCCTTACCTCAGCAGGCATGTGGTCGAGGTAACAATTTTCAAGGGCGCCGGCCGGACCGGCCCGGGACGGCTCCCGCCGGTTCGCGACGGGGCGAGACAAGGCAGCGGGGAACTCGATTCTCGATGACGATTCTGAAGCGGATCTGGATCCCACTGGTCATCGTCGCCGTGGTGCTGGTGGCGACGTTCACCGTGATGCGGGTGCGGACCTTCTTCGGCACCGGCCCGGGCTACATCTCCACCGAGAACAGTGCCTCCGATGACACCGAGCCGTTCGACCCGAAGGTCGTCAAGTACGAGATGTGGGGCGAGCCCGGCGCCACGGCGAACGTGAACTACATGGATCTGGACGCCAAACCGGTGCGCGCCGACAACGTCACCCTGCCCTGGGAGATCACCTTGAGCACCACCGCACCGTCGGTGTTCCCGACCATCTCCGGCCAGGGTGACGGCAGCACGCTGTCCTGCCGGATCACCGTCGATGACGAGGTGAAGGACGAGCGCACCGTCAACGGCGTCGGCGCGCACACCTATTGCCTGGTCAAGTCCGCATGAGCGAGCAACGCGAGCGAATCATCGGCACTGAATGCGGCGCCCGAGCCTGCGAGGTGGCCGCATGAGCGAGCAACGCGAGCGAATCATCAGCGTTGAATGCGGCGCCCGAGCCTGCGAGGTGGCCGCATGAGCGTAGACGAACTGCGGACCGACACCATCCCGGTCACCCAGCCCCCGCGCCGGGGCGCCATCCCCCGCACCATCCGCACGCTGGCGCTCCCGATCATCCTGGGCTGGATCGCGCTACTGGTGGTTCTGAACAGCGTCGTCCCGCAGCTCGAAGAGGTCGGGCAGCTGCGCGCGGTCTCGATGAGCCCGGACAACGCACCGTCCATGATCGCGATGAAGCGGGTCGGCGCGGTCTTCGAGGAATTCAAGTCCGACAGTTCCGCGATGGTGGTCCTCGAGGGCGAGGAACCGCTGGGCGAGGCGGCACACAAGTTCTACGACGAGCTGATCGACAAACTGGAAGCCGACACCGAACACGTCGAGCACGTCCAGGATTTCTGGGGCGACCCGCTGACCGCCGCCGGCGCCCAGAGCCCCGACGGCAAGGCCGCCTACGTTCAGGTCTATCTCGCCGGCAACCAGGGCGAGGCGCTGGCCAACGAGTCGGTGGAGGCCGCGCAGGACATCGTCAACAGTGTCACTCCCCCGCCCGGGGTGAAGGCCTATATCACCGGCCCGTCGGCGCTGGCCGCCGATCAGCACATCGCCAGCGACCGCAGCGTCCGGGTGATCGAGATGCTCACCTTCACGGTCATCATCGCGATGCTGCTCATCATCTATCGCTCGTTCGTCACCACCGTCCTCGTGCTGGCGATGGTGGTCGTCGCGCTCGGCATCACCCGCGGCGTCATCGCCTTCCTCGGCTATCACGAGATCATCGGGCTCTCGATGTTCGCGGTGAACCTGCTGGTGACACTGGCCATCGCCGCGTCCACCGACTACGCCATCTTCCTGATCGGCCGATATCAGGAGGCACGCGCCGAGGGCGAGGACCGGGAGTCGGCGTACTACACCATGTTTCACGGCACCGCTCATGTGGTGCTCGGCTCGGGCCTGACCATCGCGGGCGCCACCTTCTGCCTGCACTTCACGAAGCTGCCCTACTTCGTCTCGCTGGGCATCCCGCTGTCGATCGGCATGGCGGTCGCGGTCCTGGTCGCGTTGACCCTCGGGCCGGCCGTCATCTCGGTGGCCACCCGGTTCCGCAAGATTCTGGAGCCCAAGCGCACCATGCGCACCCGCGGGTGGCGCAAGATCGGCGCCGTCATCGTGCGCTGGCCCGGACCCGTCCTGGTCGCCACCATCGCATTGTCGATGGTGGGTCTGCTGGCGCTGCCGGGCTATCAGACCAACTACAACGACCGGAAGTATCTGCCCGACGACCTGCCGGCCAACGTCGGCTACGCGGCGGCCGATCGGCACTTCTCGCAGGCCCGGATGAACCCGGAACTGCTGCTGGTGGAAAGCGATCACGATCTGCGTAACTCGGCGGACTTCCTGGTGATCGACAAGATCGCCAAGTCCGTCTTCCGGGTGCCCGGTGTGGGCCGGGTGCAGGCCATCACCCGCCCGCAGGGCACCCCGATCGAGCACACCTCGATCCCGTTCCAGATCAGCATGCAGGGCACCACGCAGAAAATGAACGAGAAGTACCAGCAGGACATGATGGCCAACATGCTCAAGCAGGCCGACGACATGCTGACGACGGTCACCAACATGGAGAAGATGAGTTCGATCACCGTGCAGATGGCTGCGGTGACGAACTCGATGGTCACCAAAATGAAGGACATGACGCTCGACATCGCCGAATTGCGGGACAACATCTCGAATTTCGACGATTTCTTCCGGCCGATGCGCAACTACTTCTACTGGGAACCGCACTGCTTCAACATTCCCGGCTGCTGGGCGCTGCGCTCGATCTTCGACACCCTCGACGGCATCGACGTGATGACCGACGACATCGAGGCCATCATCCCGGACATGGAGCGGCTCAACGCACTGATGCCGCAGATGGTCGCGCTGATGCCGTCGATGATCGCGACGATGAAGAACATGCGCACCTACATGCTGACCATGTATCAGACCCAGAAGGGCATACAGGATCAGATGTCGGCGATGCAGGACAATTCGTCGGCCATGGGCGAGGCCTTCGACGCCGCGCAGAACGACGACTCCTTCTATCTGCCGCCGGAAACCTTCCAGAACGAAGACTTCAAGCGCGGCATGAAGAACTTCCTGTCCCCCAACGGGCATGCGGTGCGCTTCATCATCAGCCACGAGGGCGACCCGATGAGCCCGGAGGGGATCGCCCACATCGAGGCGATCAAGCAGGCGGCCAAGGAAGCCATCAAGGGCACCCCGCTGGAAGGCTCCAAGGTTTATCTGGCCGGCACCGCCTCGGTGTTCAAAGATATGGCCGAGGGCTCCAAGTGGGATCTGATCATCGCCGGGATCGCGTCCATCGGGCTGATCTTCATCATCATGCTGATCATCACCCGCAGCATCGTGGCCGCCGCGGTGATCGTCGGCACGGTGACGGTCTCGCTGGGTTCGGCGTTCGGGCTCTCGGTGCTCATCTGGCAGCACATCATCGGCATCCCGTTGCACTGGATGGTGCTGGCCATGGCGGTGATCGTGCTGCTCGCCGTCGGGGCGGACTACAACCTGCTGCTGGTCGCCCGGTTGAAGGAAGAGATCCACGCGGGCCTGAACACCGGCATCATCCGGGCCATGGGCGGCACCGGTTCGGTGGTGACCTCAGCCGGTCTGGTGTTCGCGTTCACCATGATGTCGATGGCGGTCAGTGAACTCACCGTGATCGGGCAGGTCGGCACCACCATCGGCCTGGGCCTGCTGTTCGACACCCTGGTGATCCGGGCGTTCATGACGCCGTCGATCGCCGCACTATTGGGTAAGTGGTTCTGGTGGCCGCAACGGGTGCGCGAACGCCCGCTGCCGGCACCGTGGCCCAAACCCGAAGCCGTCGGGGCTGCCAGCTCCTCACAGGAATGAGTCGATGATGTTCAAGCCCATGGTGGCCATCGTGACCGCCGGCGCCGCTTCCGCACTTGTGCTGGCTGCACCGGCGCAGGCCGACCCGGACACCGCCTTCGCCAAGGAACTGCAGAGCTACGGCATCTACGGGCAGAAGGACTACAACGCCTGGATCGGCAAGATCGCCTGCAAACGCCTCGACCGCGGGGTGGACGTCAACGCCCGGGACTCGGCGAAATTCGTCTCCGATCAGCTGCAGCGCGGCAGCAGCACCGAACAGGCCTGGCAGTTCCTGGGCGCGGCGATGAACTACTACTGCCCCGACAAGCGCGTTCTGCTCACCGCACAGTAGGGAGTCCATCATGGCGAAGATCACGAAAATGGGTGTGGCCACCCTCGCGGCGGCCGCCGCCCTGACGCTGGCCCCGGCGATCGCATCCGCCGACGCCACCGACGACTACCCGATCCCCAACAAGATCCTGCACACCCCGTGCACCGCCGAGCAGATCCTGGCCGCCACCCGCGACACCAACCCGGTCTACTACGAGCGCTACATGATCGACTACAACAACAAGTCACCGGAAGTGCACCGCGCCGTCCAGGACCGCATCCACTGGTTCTTCGCCATGGACTACGCCGGCCGCCGCCAGTACTCCGAGGACACCGCCACCAACGCCTTCTACGAACAGCTGTCCTGGAACTGGCCGAACTGGGCCAAGATCTTCTTCAACAACAAAGGCGTCGTGGCGGCATCCACCAAGGTCTGCATGAACTACCCGCCCGACGACATGTCGGTCTGGGTCTGGTGAATCCGAATCGGTCGTAGGCCTCGTCGCCGCACCGCATTCACCCGAGGTCCCCGGAACGGATTGCAACGTTTCGGGGACCTTTCTGTTGCCGGAGCCGTCGGCGCCCGTTGCATGGCGTCTGAACATGCTGTGCTGCAATACATTTCGAACTCCGAAGCCGACGAACCAGAGTGCCAACACAATTCATATTCGTCGTGACATGACGTTGCTCGCACACCTCAGACGACCATGCCGCACAACATGTTTGCGAGAACTGCAGAACGCGTCCAGCAACTCTCGAATATCGGTCTCCGACAAGGGTGTTCACCAGGGCTTTTACGAGATCGAGTACGCGATACCGAATTGTGAAGGCAGTCACAGAATTTTGCTCGGGCCCTAATCGCTCTGTTACCGTTCGTCGGCATGTTTGCTGTAGCTTCACTTCTGGCGCTCGTGAGCCAGGTGTCGGGAACGCCGTACATCTCCGGTGGGGATAGCCCCGCAGGGACCGACTGCTCGGGCCTGGCATCATGGGTCAGTAACGCCGCCACGAATCGTCCGGTCTTCGGTGACCGGTTTCACACCGGAAATCAGGAAAGCGCCCTGCTGGCCCGGGGCTTCCGGTACGGCACCCAGCCCGGTGCCCTGAACATCGGCTGGAACAGCGGCCACACCGCTGTCACGCTGCCCGACGGCACGCCCGTCTCGTCCGGCGAGGGCGGCGGCGTCAAGATCGGTGGCGGAGGCGCCTTCCAACCCCAGTTCACCAAGCACATGCACCTCCCGGCGGACCCCGCCCCGGCACCGGCGCCCGAGGGCTTC
This sequence comes from Mycolicibacterium diernhoferi, assembly GCF_019456655.1. Lineage (NCBI taxonomy): Bacteria > Bacillati > Actinomycetota > Actinomycetes > Mycobacteriales > Mycobacteriaceae > Mycobacterium > Mycolicibacterium diernhoferi. Next base: position 3,232,050 of record NZ_CP080332.1, read on the forward strand.
CTCCCGCCGCCGCCGTCCGAGCTGCCGCCGCCACTGCCCGCCGACGCCATGGCCCCCGCACCGCTCAATGTTCCTCTGCCGCCGCCGGTCGATCCGATGGCTCCCCCGCCGCCTCCGGCCGACCCGATGGCGCCGCCGCCCGCCCCGGAAGGGCTGCCGCCGACCTTCCCGTTGTAGCGGTTACACGTAGCGGGGCCGACCGGCCAACGCTCCCAGCACGATCTGGGTGATGTAGACCACCATCAGCATCAACCAGGGCACCGTCCAGCCCCCGCTGATCTCGTGCAGCAGACCGAACAGGAACGGTCCGACGCCCGCCAGCAGGTAGCCGAGGCCCTGAACCATCCCGGACAGCCGGGCGGTGTCCTCGGCGGTCCGGGCACGCAGCGCGATCACCGCGAGCGCCAGCGAGAAGACACTCATGCCCAGGCCCAGCAGGACCGTCCAGAGCACGGGCGCGGCGGCCGGCGCGACGGTGAGGCCGAGGACCCCGGTGATCCCGATCAGGCCCAGCCCGACGATCCAGCCGCTCTGGCCGGCCCGTCGGGCGGCCATCGGTGCCACCACGATGCTGATCGGCACCGCGATCAGGGCGTTGAGCCCGAGCAGCAGTCCGGCGTCGCCCTGGCTCAGCCCGTTGTCGATGAAGACCTGGGGCAGCCAGCCCATCACCACGTAGGCCATCATCGACTGGCAGCCGAAGAAGCCGGTGATGATCCAGGCCAATCTGCTGCGCAGCAGTGACCGCCCGGGCGCGGAGGCGGTCCGCGTCACCGACATGGACTCGCGTCGCGACCACATGACGACCAGCCAGACGGCCAGCGCCACCAGGGCGAGCACCGCCCAGGCGCCCAGCGCGAACCGCCAGCTGTCGAATATTCCGTCGAGTGCCGGGGTGAGGGCCGAACCGGCGGCGCCGCCGCCCTGGAGCGCGGCGGTGTAGATCCCGGTCATCAGCCCGATCCGGGTCGGGAACGACGCTTTGATGACCACCGGGATGAGCACATTGACCAGGGCGATGCCGGCGGTGGCGACCAGCGTGCCGCCGATCACCACAGCTGGCCCGTCGGTCACCCGGAGCAGCAGGCCCACCGTGAGTGTGAGCAGGCCGCCCGCGATCGCCGGGCCGAGTCCGAAACGTCTGGCCAGCCGCGGTGCGCCCAGGCCGGCGGCGGCGAAGCACAAACCCGGCAGGGTGGTCAGCACGCCGGCCCACAGCGCCGAGGTGCCCAGTCCGTCCCGCATCTCGCCGAGCAGTGGGCCGACGCTGGTGATGGCGGGCCGCAGATTGAGTGCGGTCAGCACGACCGCGACGATCAGGAGTACCCCGCCGGCCGCTCTCTCGGCCGGGCGCAACTGCACCGATCCGTCAGATGGGGCAGTCCCGAAAACGGGCTCCTGCTGGCGGGTTCGACTCACCTGCACTAGCGTGCCATACATCCGATGATTGGATGAAAGGGTTTTCCATGCCGCTGGCCGTCACCCGCCGCACCGGGCTGGTCGAGCAGGTCATCGATCAGCTGCGCACATCGGTGAGCACCGGCGAATGGCCGGTGGACACCAAGATCCCCACCGAACCCACCCTGGCAGAGACGTTGGGGGTCGGCCGCAATACCGTGCGCGAGGCCGTCCGCGCGCTGGCGCACAGCGGGATTCTGGAAGTGCGGCAAGGCGACGGGACCTATGTGCGAGCCACCAGCGAGGTCTCCGGCGCTCTACATCGGCTCTGCGGCAACGAATTCCGCGACGTGCTTCAGGTCCGCCGTTGCCTGGAAGTCGAAGGCGCACGGCTGGCCGCCTCCGCCCGGACCGACGCCGATCTGACCGAGCTCTGGCAGCTGCTGGAACGCAGCGAAGCGCTGCAGAACGACGGTCCGGCCGCCGATTTCGCCCGGGCCGACGCCGACCTGCATTTCGCCGTGGTGAGAAGTTCGCAGAACCTCGTGCTGACCGAGCTCTACCGCGGGCTCACCGAAGTCGTGTCGGCCAGTGTCATCACCACCACCGAGGACCCACCGGTCGCCGGACTCGCCAGACACCGTGGGCTCATCGAGGCGATTGCCGCACAGGACATCGAGCGAGCGGGCCGCGAAGCCGGCGGCTTCCTCGACGAACTGCTGAGCCGGCTACCCGACCACGACTGAGCCGGTTATTCCGGCGTCAGCACGTCACTGTTGACGAAGGTCAGCGATCCCGAATCCAGCAGCACCGCCCAGCGGCGAGCCGGATCCGCAATATGGTTGTCGCCGATGTCCACCGAATAGCCTGCGCTGTCGCCGAAGTCGTCGACGATCACGCCCACGACCTCTTCATCGGTGCCGGCGTGCACGCGCACCCGCACGTCGACGGCGAACTCGCTGTCGTCCGCGTGATCCTGGTCGTGGTCGTGGCCGCCGGCCTCGGCGTCGACGGTTTCCTGAGCTGTCACCAGCGCTCCCCTGTCATCTTCGGCGACCACGGCTGGCGGTCGTCGTCCGATCCCATCATGGACATCAATGCGCGGAATACATGTCATCTAGCCGACCGACAAACCTCGTCAGCTAATACACCGGGCCGTGCAACCGCGCATCGTCCGATATCCATGATCGCAGACTTCTTCTGTCGCGACGCCACTACTCAATCCAAATGCACTCCATTGCGATCATTTCGCATTTCGGACGAGACACAATTCGTCGGTCTCCGCACCCGCAGACACCGGCTGACCATGCTCGATGACGGCGGGATCGGGGCACATCGTCGTCCCGCATCGCCGAGCCGAGCGCATCATTCGATCCGATGTTCGAAACACGGCGGATGAACGAGGTGGCCGATCCGACGACGATTCACGCGCCCGGGAATGAAATGGTCGCCGCCGAAGCCGGGGCCCGGTCACCGGCCCTGCTCCGCTAACCTCTCAGCGTGATCGTGCTGCTGCCCCCGTCGGAAACCAAACGATCCGGCGGCGACGGCCCGCCACTGCGTCTGGATCAACTCAGCTTCCCCGCGCTCAACGAGCTGCGGGCCGAGCTGGTTGCCGAGCTCGGTGCGCTGTCGGCCGACGTGGCCGCCTCCCGGCGGGCACTCGGCTTGACCGTCAAGCAGGACGCGGAGATCGAGCGCAATGCCACCCTGACGAGCACCCCGACGCTGCCCGCGATCGATCGCTACACCGGAGTGCTCTACGACGCTCTCGACATCGACTCGCTGCGCGGCGCCGCCGCGGCCCGGGCCAGGGCCCGGCTGGCCGTCGGCTCGGCGCTGTTCGGTCTGTTGCGCGCCGACGATGCGGTGCCCCCGTACCGATTGTCCGCCGGGTCCAAGCTGCCCGACCGCCCGACGCTGGCGGCCCGGTGGCGACCGGTTCTCGAACCGGTGCTCGCCGAGATCGCGGCCCAGGAGTTGATCGTCGATCTGCGCTCCGGGTCGTATGCCGGGCTCGGGCGGGTCTCCGGCGCGGTCCGGGTCAACGTCCTGGCCGAACACCCCGACGGACACCGCACCGTGGTCAGTCATTTCAACAAGGCGCACAAGGGAAAACTGGCCCGGGCCCTGGCCACCAGCAAGGCCGAGCCCGACGACGCGGCCAAGGTTGCTACGGTGGCGCGGCGGGCCGGCATGCAGGTGGAACGCGAGGGTGACGACCTCGTGGTCGTGGTGCCCGCCTGAGCGGGTCGCTGGAGTTAAACCGTTTCATAACAACGCGATCACGGCCCGCGTCGGGGCAAGGATCATTCGTGTGCGGCTGTTAGCTTCGCCTGCATGACGCCTTCGACAACGATGCGGCGCTGGCTGCGCCGAGGCGCGTCCGCGGTCCTCACGACGCTGGTGCTGGGCTCGCTGGTCAGCGCACCGCCGGCGGCAGCGTTCTCCCGGCCCGGACTACCGATCGAGCAGCTGGACATCCCGTCGGCGTCGATGGGGCGCAACATCCGGGTCACGTTCCAGGGCGGCGGGCCACACGCGGTGTATCTGCTCGACGGGTTGCGCGCCCAGGACGACTTCAACGGCTGGGACATCAACACCGCCGCGTTCGAGTGGTACCACGACTCCGGGGTGTCGATGGTGATGCCGGTCGGCGGCCAGTCGAGCTTCTACACCGACTGGTACCAGCCCGCGGTCGGCTCCGGTGGAACCCTCACCTACAAGTGGGAGACGTTCCTCACCCAGGAACTGCCGGCCTGGCTGGCCGCCAACCGCGGTGTCAGTCCGGTGGGCAATGCCGTTGTCGGTCTGTCGATGTCGGGCGGATCGGCACTGACGCTGGCAATCTGGCACCCGACCCAGTTCATCTTCGCCGCATCGCTGTCCGGGTTCGTCAACCCGTCGCTGGGCCTGTGGCCGACGCTGATCGGCCTGGCGATGCGCGATGGCGGCGGTTACAACGCCACCAGCATGTGGGGTCAGACCAACGACCCCGCCTGGCGCCGCAACGACCCCATGGTCAATGTCGGGATGCTGGCCGCGAACCGGACCGCGATCTGGATCTACTGCGGTGACGGCACCCCGTCCGAACTCGACACCGCCGGCGACTTCGGCGGAATGTTCAGCTCCCAGTTCCTGGAGAACATCACGCTGAACACCAACAAGACGTTCCAGCAGCGGTATCTGGCCGCCGGTGGTCGCAACGGGGTGTTCAACTTCCCCAAGGACGGCACGCACAGCTGGGCTTACTGGGGTTCTCAGTTGCAGGCGATGAAGCCCGATCTGTTGCGTGTCCTGGGCGTGACCCCGCCCGCCCCGCCACCGGTGCTTCCGGCGCCGGTGGTGCCCGCCCCGGCCGCGGCCCTGCCCGCGGTGCCGGCACCGGCGGCACAGGTACCGGTGGTTCCGGCGCCGGCGGTACGGGTACCGGTGGTTCCGGCGCCGGCGGTACGGGTACCGGTGGCCACCCGACCCGCCTGAGCAATCCCCGACCCGCCACGGCCGGTGTCGGTAGCGTGACCGTATGAAGTTGATCTCGCCGACCGATGCGCTGTTCCTCGTCGGCGAGTCACGGGAGCACCCGATGCATGTCGGCGGACTGCAACTGTTCGAGCCGCCCGCCGATTCCGGGCCCGACTTCCTCGCCGACCTGTACGCGGCCATCTCCGAGCACGACGACTTCCAGCCCACGTTTCGCAAGCACCCGGCGCGACTGTTCGGTGGAATCAGCAATGCCACTTGGGCTTTCGACAACGAGGTGGACGTCGACTACCACCTGCGGCGGTCCGCCCTGCCGCGCCCCGGACGCGTTCGGCAGCTGTTCGAGCTGACGTCACGGCTGCACGGCACGCTGCTCGACCGGCACCGCCCGCTATGGGAGGCCTACTTCGTGGAGGGCCTCGACGACGGCCGCTTCGCGGTGTACACCAAGATCCACCACTCGCTCATCGACGGCGTATCCGCGCAACGGCTGATGATCCGCACCCTGACCACCGATCCCGAGGACCGGGAAGTCCGGGTGCCCTGGGCGCTGCAGACCAAGAAGCGCACCACCGCCCCCTCGGGTCAGGCATCGTCGTTGTTGCGTGCCGTCGGCGACGCCGCCGGGGCGGTGGCCGGCCTCGCGCCGACGACCGTCTCGCTGGCCCGCGCGGCGCTGCTCGAACACCAGTTGACCCTGCCGTTCCAGGCACCCAAGACCATGTTCAACGTCCCCATCGGCGGTGCGCGACGGTGCGCGGCGCAGTCCTGGAAGCTGGAACGGATCAGATCCCTCAAGTCCGCGGTCCCCGACTCCACCATCAACGACGTGGTGTTGGCCATGTGTTCCGGTGCGTTGCGCTCCTACCTCGAAGAGCAGCACGCGCTACCCGAAACCCCGTTGGTGGCAATGGTTCCGGTGAGCCTGCGGGGTGAGCACGAGCAGGACGCCGGCGGCAACATGGTCGGCACCATCCTGTGCAACCTGGCCACCGACGAGGTCGACCCACTGAAGCGGCTGGAAACCATCAGCGCGTCCACACGGGACAACAAGCGCATCTTCAGCCAGTTGCCGCGCACCCAGGCGCTCGCCCTGTCCGGCTTCCTGATGGCCGGCCTCGGGCTCAGTCTGGTACCCGGGTTCGTCTCCTCGGCGCCGCCGCCCTTCAACATCGTCATCTCCAACGTCCCCGGCGCGCGTGAGCCGATGTACTGGAACGGAGCCCGGTTGAACGGAAGCTATCCGTTGTCGATCGCCCTCGACGGACAGGCCCTGAACATCACCCTCACCAACAACGCCGACAATCTGGACTTCGGCCTCGTCGGCTGCCGCCGGAGCGTGCCGCATCTGCAACGGTTGCTGACGCACCTGGAGAATTCGCTGGCCGCCCTGGAACGGGCCGCCGGACTCTGAGTCCGCGGACCGGGAAGAAAGGAACTCGGGCGGCACGCTTTTGGGTCGTGTTGTGGTTGATTACCCGCATGGTCGGCCGTCGCAGTCACGGGACGGGCACCGCTTCGTATCGGATCGGTGTCGGCCAAAATCTGCAGTTTGCGCAAATTCGGAACCGCGATAGGTTCGCCTCGTAGTCAGCCGAGGGGAACCGCAAAATCCATGTCACACACCGTAAATCGCCTTGCGCTGACATCCTTTGCCACGGCGGGACTGTACTGCGGTGTCCTCGTGCTGCCAGCGCAGGCGTTTGCTGAGCCCAGTCCCGGGGTGCCGTGCCTGGAGTTGGTTCATGATCTGGCCGCCGCACCGGAGATCATTCCCCAGTCCCTGGAGGGCGGCGCCGCCGCGCTGACCGAGGCCCTCACACCCGCCCCAGCACCGGTCGAACCCCCGCCCGCGCCGGTCGAAGCGGCAGCGCCGCTGATCGAAGCCGCCGCCGTGCCTGCGCCACCGGCGGACGTCGCCGCGCCCCCGGCACCCCTGCCCGTCGCCGCGCCGCTCGCGACACCGGCGGACAGCGCCGTTCCCATCGCCGCGTCCGCGCCGGTCGCAGAGGCCGTTTCGGTACTCGATACCGCTGTCGCCGCCCCGGCACCCCTGCCCGTCGCCGCGCCGATCGCGGCACCGGTGGTTCCGGTGGCGACGCCACCGGTCCCCGTGGTGGCGCCACCGGTCCCCGTCGTGGTGCCGCCCGCGGCGGTGCCGGCCGTCACACCCGCGGCACCTCTGGTGCACGCGGCGGCGGTCCCGGCCGAGGCTGCCCCGCCGATCGAAGCTGCTCCCCCGCCGCCGGCCGAGGCGGCACCGCCGCTGCCGCCGATCGAGGCAGCGCCGATTCCTGCGCCTCCGGCCGAAGCAGCGCCGCCACCACCCGTCGAGGCCGCACCGCCTCCACCGCCGGCCGAAGCAGCGCCGGCTCCCGCGCCGCCGATCGAGGCGGCCACACCACCGCCACTGCCGGAACCTGCACCGCCGGTGGATATTCCACCCGCTGCGCCGCTGGTCGAGGCGGCCATACCGGTCGAGGCCGCCGTACCGGTCGCCGCGGTGGCGCCCATCGACGCCGCCGCGCCCGTTGCGGTGGCAGTGCCCCCGGCACCCACCGCGGCGGCACTCGTCAGCGATGCCGCGGGCAGTGTGCTGCCGGCCATCGCGAATGTGCCGTCGGTGCTCGCGGCCACGCCGCCGCCCCCGCTGGCGTTACCGTCGGTACCCGGACTCCCGACGCTGCCGACCGAGCTCACGATCCCCCGCGACTTCGTATGCGAAGGCACGGCGTGGTCGGCGCAGACCGACGGCGAAGGCGATGTACGAACACCGGGCAGCGTGGAACGCGAAGCGGGCCGGGTCGACTGGTAACCCCGCGTCAGACGCTGGGCGCGCGCACCACCACCGGCACCGCCGGGAAGTAGATCGCCATCTCGGAGCGTGATTTGCGCAGTGCCGCGGTACCGTAACCGCGCTTACGCAGGTCCGGACGGATCCAGATGCGCACCTCGACCTCATGGTCGACGAGCTCACCCAGAACCAGGCCGACCTTCTCCTCACCCTCGAGGGCGACGAACCAGGCCGCCTCCTCGGCGTCCAAACGTCCCAACGCGGAGGAGATCTCGTCGTCGAGGCTGCCCGCCGGGACGCCCGAACCGTCGCCGGCCGTGTGCAACTCGTCTATCCGGGCGGCGAAGATATCGCGGTCCTGCTCGCCCGAAAAGGCCCGCAGCACCACCGTTTCAGCGGACGCGGCGGGCCGCTCGTTGAGGGTGAACGTGAGCTGGGAGTTGAGGTCCTCCAACTCGGCGGCGATGAGCGCACGGGAGTCCCGGGTCAGCCGGTCGAAAGACAGCCCGATCACCGCTTCACTGCCGGCGTGGGAGGTGCCGAGCAGGTCGGCGATGGCGGCGACCGCCGAGTTCCGGTCGGCGGCGTCGACGATGACATCGAGCACCTCGTGCCGGCGGTCAAGCGCCTTGACCAACGCGTCGGCGATATCGCGGCGGGCGGCGGCACGGTCCAGATCGGTCATGGACCAAGCCTAGATCGTGCCGCCGTCCGGTGCGCCGGAACCCCGCTGCGCACATGCGTCAGACCTGAGCGAACCGCTTCTCATCGTAGATCCGGGCCCACTCGGCCCGCGGCCGGATCGAGGTGTCGACGTCGGTCGCGGTGGCACGTAAGGCGCCTACCGTTGCCTGTTCGCGGGGTGTCAGCTTGAACGGGTCCCAGCCGAAGAACCGGCAGGAGTTCTCCCAGGTGATCTTGTTGATGTCGGAGTCCGAGGCCCCGGCCCCGAGCAGTTCGGCGTGCACCTTCTCCGGGGCGTCCGGCCAGAAGCAGTCCGAGTGCGGGTAGTCGCACTCCCAGGCGATGATGTCGATGCCGATCTCGTGCCGCAATTTCAGCGACGTCTTGTCGGTGACGTAGCAGGCCAGCGAGTGCTCGCGGAAGACGTCGGAGGGCAGTTTGTCACCGAAGTCACGGCGCAGCCACTTCTGGTTGGTGTAGTGCCGGTCGGAGCGATCCAGGTAGAACGGGATCCAGCCGATGCCGCCCTCGGAGAATGCGAACTTCAGGTCCGGGTAGTTGCGCATCGCCGGTCCCCACAACAGGTCCTGGGCGCACATCGCCGACACCTGGGTGGCCAGGATGATCAGGTTGTCGATCGGTGCGTTGGGCGCCATGCTGATTGCGCCGAAACCGGTGCCGATGTGCAGGCACATCACCACCTGCTCCTCGGACAGGGTGCGGAACACCGGGCCCCAGTATTCCTCGTCGTGGTAGCTCGGAATGCCCTCCAGATGCGGCAGTTCGGGCATGGTGACCGCACGGCAGCCCTTGGCGGCGACCCGGCGGATCTCCTTGCACATGGCCTCCGGGTTCCAGGTCGGAAGGATCGCGATCGGGATGAAGCGGTCCGGGTAGCTGCCGGCCCATTCGTCGATGTGCCAGTCGTTGTAGGCCGACACCATGACCAGGGTGACGTCTTCCCGGGTCATGTTGAGGTGGCGGGCGGAGAAGCCGGTGAACGTCGGGAAGCACATCGAGGCGAGGATTCCGTTGCGGCTCATGTCCCGGACCCGCTCGTGCACGTCGTAGACACCGGGGCGCATCTCGGCGAATCCGGCGGGATCGCGGCCCCATTCCTCGGCCGGCCAGGACACCACCGCGTTGAGGCCGCTGACGCCCTGCGGCCGGCCCTGATACATCCACTGGTCGACGCCCTTCTCGTCGGTCACGACGATGGGGGCATCGGCCTTGTACTTGGCCGGTACGTGGTTCAGGAACATGTCCGGCGGTTCCACGACGTGGTCGTCGATACTCACCAGAATCAGGTCGTCGGTCTGCATACCTAACTAGTACCCTCGGAATCCGTGACCGTCTCTGCGCGATCGGACAGAGGTTTGACGTTTTCGGCCAAGCTGGGCAGCCCCGGCCGGCCCGTGATCGAGTTGCGCCGCGGGGGCCGGGCACCTGCGGGCAGTTACCTCTACGAGGGCGATGGGCTGATCACCGGCTGGCACTCCCATGAGGTGCATCAGATCGAGTACGCCCTGCACGGCGTCGTCGAGGTGGAGACCGATGCCGGCCACTATCTGCTGCCGCCGCAACAGGCGGCCTGGATCCCGGCCGGGCTCGAACACCAGGCGGTGATGAACCCCGACGTCAAGACCATCGCGGTGATGTTCGAGCCGCAGCTGATTCCCGACGGCGGCGACCGGGCCCGGATCATCGCGGTCTCACCGCTGATCCGCGAGATGATGATCTATGCGCTGCGCTGGCCCATCGAGCGGCGCGGCGTCGACGAGGACGAGGCGGTGTCCGACGGGTTCTTCCGCACCCTGGCACACCTGGTCACCGAGGCGCTCGATCACGAGGCCCCGCTGAGCCTGCCCACCTCCGAGGACCCCATCGTCGCCGCGGCGCTGGCCTACACCAAGGAGAATCTCGCGTCTGTGACGGCCGAGGAGGTGAGCCGGGCGGTCGCGGTGTCCGAGCGCACCCTGCGCAGACTGTTCGCCGACACCCTCGGGCTGTCGTGGCGGACCTATCTCCTGCACGCCCGGATGCTGCGCGCGATGGCCCTGCTCGCCGCGCCCGGGCAGTCGGTGCAGGCGACGTCGTCAGCGGTCGGCTTCGACAGCCTCAGCTCGTTCACCCGCAGCTTCACCCAGTTCTGCGGCGAGACACCGTCGGCCTACCGGAAAAGGGTTGCCGGCGAGAAGAATTGATTCACCCAGCCGCCTCGGGGCTGTCACCTCGACGGAACAGCCCGTCCCGCAGCAGACCGTTGACCGACTCCTGCCAGCGGTGCAGTTGCTCCGAGGAGGTGAACGCCCCGGACATGTGCCGTTCGATGTGCCCGCGCATGCTGATCGTGCCCAGGGCCAGGATCATGGAATTGATCACCGCCCACTGGAGGTCGATGTCGGGCCTGGTCTCACCACGCTCGAGGCGGGTCTGCCACCGCAGGGTGCCCACCTCGTACAGGGTGTCGAAGATCGTCGCCCCCAGTTGGCTGCCGTCCACCAGCGCCCGGCCCAGATACGCGGCGATATCGGGATGATCGGAGATTATCCGCTGGACCCGGTGCCCGACCTCGGAGACCGAGTCGGGCGCGAGATCGGAGACCGGCTGGGCCATCGGGGTGATGACCACATCCAGCACGTACCGGTCGACGGCCTCGATCAGGCCGGCCTTGGTGGCGAAGTGATGCTGGACCAACCCCAGCGAGACGCCGGCCGCGGCGGCGACCCCGCGCAGCGTCGTGGCGGACGTGCCGCATGCCGCGAAGCTCCGTAGCGCCGCGGTACGGATCTTGTCGATGCTGCTCGGTTCCACACCATCCGCCGCAGCGGCCTCAGGACTCACAATTGCCACCGTAGTCAATCTCACTCCGTCGCGACTCGACGATACGGGCGTACCGTAAGTACGATACATCCGTATGGTCCAACCGACTAGGGAAGGGACGGTGGGGGGACGTGTATCCGATATCGATCGAAGACGGAGTGTGGACGGCGCCGTGCACGCAGAATCCCGACCGGTGGACAACGACGGCCGATGAGGGTGCCAAGGCCCTGTGCCGCGCCTGCCCGCGCCGCTGGCAATGCGCCAAGGAAGCCTGCGTGACCCCGGGCGCGGAGGGACTGTGGGCCGGCATCGTGGTGCCGCCGTCCGGGCGCAGCAGGCAGTTCGCCCTCAAACAGCTGCGTTCCCTGGCCGAGCGCAATGCAGGCACCCGACGATGACGACCTGACTTTCCGATCCGCACCACTACCCCATCTCCTCAGCGCGGTTGCGTGCCCGAACAATCCGGGTCGACCTGTATTGCGTAGGACGTGGTGACGCTGATCTGGGCCCCGGTGGACTCGAAGGTGTCGCAGCCGGCGACCGCCGTGACCGCGTTCGGTCCGCCATGGCGGGCCATCGCGCCGCGGTCGATCGCATCGTCCATGAAGTCCTCCTCGATCGCATGGGTGGCAACGGAACCGGCGTCCGAACGAGCCTTGCATGTCGGCGTCCCGCGCATGGTGAGGCCGCGATATTGCAGGCCTGTAATCCATGACACACTCAGCGCATGGTTCCTCCCATCGCGCGCCCCAAGCTTGAGGGCAATGTCGCCGTCGGCGTGGACCGGCGGCTCGGTTTCGCGGAGTTCGGCGATCCGCAGGGGCGGGCGATCTTCTGGTTGCACGGCACACCCGGGGCCCGCAGGCAGATCCCCGCAGAGGCCAGGGCGTATGCCGAACTGGAGAAGATCCGGCTGATCGGGGTGGACCGGCCGGGAATCGGATCGTCGACCCCCCACCAGTATCCGAACGTGCTCGCCTTCGCCGACGACCTCCGCACCATCGCCGACACCCTGGGCATCGATAAGTTCGCCGTCATCGGACTGTCCGGCGGCGGTCCCTACACCCTGGCCGCGGCCGCGGCCATGCCCGAGCGGGTGGTTGCCGCCGGCGTGCTCGGCGGCGTAGCCCCCTACGTCGGCCCCGACGGCATCAGCAGCGGACTGATGAACCTCGGCTCCACCGTTGCCCCGGTGCTCGAGGTCGCCGGCATGCCCATCCGGCTGGCCGCCGCCACGCTGATCAAGTTCATCGCACCGGTCGGCTCGCCGGTCCTGGAGATCTACGCCAGGATCTCCCCCGAGGGCGATCGCCGACTGCTGGCGCGCCCCGAATTCAAGGCGATGTTCCTCGACGACCTGCTCAACGGCGGACGCAAACAGCTGTCGGCGCCGTTCTACGACATCGTCGACTTCGTCCGCGACTGGGGATTCCGCCTCGACGAGGTGAAGGTACCGGTGCGATGGTGGCACGGGGACAAGGACCACATCGTCCCGTTCGAACACGGCGTTCACGTGGTGTCCCTGCTGCCGGACGCCGAGATGACGGTGCTGCCCGGTGAAAGTCACCTCGGGGGCCTCGGCTTCGCCGAGGAGATCCTCCGTAGCATGCTCGACATCTGGGATCGTGACGGCCACGGATCTCACTGACATTCTCTGAAACTCTCTGAAAGGAGTTCGGCACGTGGAACTTTCGGGCACCGGAATCTGGAGTTCACACCTTCGGTACGGCGACGCGCAGCAAGCCGCCGAGGCCGCGGCCGAACTGGAGGAACTCGGCTACACGGCCCTCTGGATCCCCGATGTCGGTGGGCCGGTTCTCGATTCGGTGGAGAACCTGCTGAGCGCAACCAAGTCCGTCACGATCGCCACCGGCATCCTCAATCTCTGGATGCACGATCCTGCCGATGTCGCGGCTGCTCATGCCCGGTTGTCGGCGGCACATGGCCGGCGCTTTCTGCTCGGCATCGGCGTCAGCCATGCGCCGCTGATCGACTCCAAGTCCCCTGGCACGTACCGCAAGCCACTGGCTGCCACGGCGGCGTTCCTGGACGGCCTCGACAACGCCGAACAGCCGGTGGCTCCCGAGGACAGAGTGCTGGCCGCGTTGGGACCGAAGATGCTGCGGCTGGCCGCCGATCGTTCACGCGGCGTCCACCCGTACCTCGTCACACCCGAGCACACCGCCACCGCACGCGAGGTCCTCGGCGACGGGCCGCTGGTGTTGCCCGAGCAGACCGCCGTCCTCACCGAGGACCCGGAGACGGCACGCCCCATCGCGCGCAAGTGGCTGCAGAGCTACCTGGCACTGCCCAACTACGCGAACAACCTGCTGCGTTCCGGCTTCTCCGAGGATGACGTGCATTCGGTCAGCGACCGCCTGGTCGACGCGATCGTGGTGTGGGGTGACGAGGATGCGATCCTGGCGCGGGTCGACGAACACAAGGCTGCCGGCGCCGATCATGTGTGCGTGCAGATCCTCGACTCCGACCTGTCGGCGCTTCCGCTCGAGCAGTGGCGCCGGCTGGCTCCCGTGCTGAACTGATACGGCCGGTGGAGCACGGCCATGGCTGACCTGGACATCGGTGTCTACGTCCCACAGATGGGTTTCTCCTATCAGGACGTGCTGCACCGCGCACTGCGCTGCGAGGAACTCGGCATCGGATCGCTGTGGCTATACGACCATCTCTACGGCCCGGGGATGCCCGAGATCGACTCGCTGGAGGCCTGGACGCTGGCCACCGCGCTGCTGAGCCGCACCGAACGGCTACGTGTCGGGCATATGGTGCTGTGCAACCAGTTTCGGCATCCGCTGCTGGTGGCGAAGATGGCGACCACGCTGGACCAGATCTCCGCGGGGCGGCTGCAGTTGGGTATCGGCAGCGGGTCCATCGAGGATGAGCACCGCCGTGCCGGACTGGACTGGGGGACGTTCGCGACCCGGTCCGCCCGGCTCGGCGAGTCGCTGGAGATCCTGACCCAGGCGTTCGGGACCGGCACCGTCGACTTCAGCGGCGAGCACTACACGGTGCAGGACATGCCGATCCGGCCCGGGGCCGTTCAGCAGCCGCGGCCGCCCATCGTCGTCGGTGGCGTCGGCGAGAAGTACACCCTGCCCTTGGTGGCCCGCTACGCCGACGTCTGGAATGTGCCCACCTACGCGCTGGGCGAATTGGCGCACAAACTGTCGGTGCTGCAATCCATCTGCGCCGATATCGGGCGCGACCCCGCGTCCATCGTGATGTCGGTCGAGGCGGTGATGGCGCTCGCCCCCGATGAGCGGTCACTGCCCGACGTCCGCGCATTCGCAGAGAAGCGTTTCGGCGGACCGGGTTTCGGGCTTGCCGAAGGCGGGTTGATCGGCACCGCCCCGATGATCGCCGAGCGCCTGCGACAGTGGCAGGACATGGGCTTCGGCCAGGTGGTGCTGTTCACCCATGACCGCGCCTCCGACCAGACCCTCGAAGGCCTGGCCGCCGGGGTCATCGCGGAGTTCGCGAGCTAACCGGACCGCTGCGCGAGCAGTTCGCCGCGCAGCAGGTGCATGGCGACCGTCGTGGACCGTTCCCGCACATCGGTGCGGTCTCCGGGCAGCCGCACGGTGCGGACCAGGGTGGGCCTGCCGGCCAGCGCCACCCCGAAACACACCGTGCCGACCGGTTTTTCGGCCGATCCACCGCCGGGACCTGCGATCCCGGTGATCCCCACCGCGGTGTCGGCGCCGAACCGGGCCAGCGCACCCTCGGCCATGGCGCGGGCCACCGGCTCGGATACCGCGCCGTGATCGGCGATCAACGCGGGGTCGACACCGAGCAAGTCGACCTTGGCCTGGTTCGAGTAGGACACCACACCGCCGGCCAGATAGGCCGACGAACCCGCCCGGTCGGCGATCCGGGCCGCGAGCAGGCCGGCCGTGCACGATTCAGCGGTGGCGAACGTCCGCCCGGCGAGCAGCGCGGCGACCTGATCATCGATCAGCGCCCCGTCCTCGGAGAACAATTCAGCCGGGTAGCGGTCCCGCAGCAGATCGATCAGGGCGGTGTAGGCATCCGAGGCGGTCGACTCATAGCGTGTGACGATCTCCAACTCGCCGCGGCGCAGACAGGTGGTGATCTCCAGCTCGGCGAAACCCTCGATGCGAGATTCGGCCTCGCGCAACGTTTCTGCCAGGCCGGACTCCGCCAGCCCGAACATCCGCACGGTGTCCTGCCGGTAGACCGTGCGCCCGGCGATCGCCTGCTGCACAGCGGCGGTCTCGACCGCCCGCGGCCACATGGGTTGCAGTTCACGCGGCGGGCCGGGCAGCACGACGATCGCGGGCCTACCGGGGCCGGGCTCGACGACCACACCGGGTGCGGTGCCCACCGGGTCGAGAATTTGCGCGCCGGCGGGCACCATGGCCTGCTTGCGGTTCGCGGCCATCACCGCCTCGAAGTCGACCTCGCCGCCCCGGGCCGCCATCAGGGTGCGCAGGATCTCCGCGATCCGCGCCTCCAGAGCGGTGTCGAGCACCAGATCACGGCCGGCGAAGTGGGCCACTGTGGCGACCGTCAGATCGTCGGCCGTCGGCCCCAGCCCGCCGCTGGTGATGATGAGGTCGACCCCTTGTGCGGCCAGGAACTGCAGCTCGGCCTCGATGTCGGCGGCCCGGTCCCCGCATTGGGTGACGTAGGCAAGCTCCACCCCCAGCTCCAGCAGCCGGTCGGCGATCCACGGCCCGTTGAGGTCCTGGACCCGCCCGGTCAGTACCTCGGTCCCGGTGACGACGATGCCGGCGCGCACACTCATGCGCTGAGCCTATGCAGCGCGGACGTCAGCGCGACAGCCAGCCCTTCACCGTCGCCAGATCGCGGGAGTACTGCTCCATGATGTCGTCCTGATGCCGTGAACTACCGCTGAGCGCGTCGTCACCCGACCAGATCACCCGGATACGGGCGGCACCACGCATGTAGATGTCCACCCGGTCCGCGACCCGCCGATTCCAGCCGCGCTCCTCGCCGGTGGCGGCAAGGGTCTGCCGTTCTGTTGCGTCGGCCATCGTGATCCTCCTGTGCTGGGCGCCCCGGTTCAGAGACTGCCGCCCATTGTCCCCTGCCCCGACTGCCCGCCGGGGACCGACCCACGGGGGACGCTCAGAAGGTGCCCTTGTGCGGTACGTCGGTGATGAGCCCGCCGTCCACCACGAACTCGCCGCCGGTGGCGAAGGATGATTCATCGCTGGCCAGGAACACCACGAAGGTGGACACCTCTTCGGAGGTGCCGGGGCGGCCCAGCGGGGCGGTGACCATGTCGTCGGGGAAGTACTTGGTCATCGGGGTGCGGATGAAGCCGGGGTGCAGCGAGTTGATCCGGATGTTGTGCACCCCGAGTTCGATCGCCGCCGACTTCGCCAGGCCGCGCACCGCCCACTTGGAGGCGACGTAGGGGTGCACCATCGTCGCCCCGCGCATGCCCTCGATGGACGACACGTTGATGATGGAGCCACCGCCGGCGGCCTTCATCGGTTCGACGACGGCCTGCATACCCAGGAAGGTGCCGGTCAGGTTGACGTCGATCACCTTCTGCCACTTGGCCATGTCGAACTGACCGATCTTGCCCAGCGCCACGATGCCGGCGTTGTTGACCAGGACGTTGAGCGTCCCGAACGCCTCCAGTGCGGTCGCGACGGCAGCCTCCCACTGATCGGCCTGGGTGACGTCGAGCGGGACGTATCGAGCCGCATCACCGAGTTCCTCGGCGACCGCCCGGCCCTTCTCGTCGAGGATGTCGCCGATGACCACCTTGCCGCCCTCGGCGACCAGTGCCCGGGCGTGCGCGGCGCCCATCCCTTGAGCGCCGCCACTGATGAGTGCAACTTTTCCGTCCACGCGTCCCATGGCCGGGAAGGCTACCGTAGCGAGCTGAAACTTAGAACATGTTCCAATTTCCGCACGGCCCCCGCATACTGCGAGGACCACACACTCTCCAGGAGACCCGTATGCCCATTCGCGTGGCACTCGTCGGCACCGGAAACTGCGGTCAACTGGCGTTGATCCAGCTGATCGAGGACCCGCGGTTCGAGCTTGTCGCGGTGGGCACCTCGACCGAGGACAAGGTCGGTGTCGACGCGGGCACGCTGGCCGGACTCGATGTGCTCACCGGCGTGACCGCGACACCGGGCATGGACCAGGTGCTCGCCACGAAGCCGGACTGCCTGGTCTACTGCGCCATGGGCGACACCCGCCCCATCGAGGCCACCCGCGATGTGACGGCGGCGCTGGCCGCCGGTATCAACGTGGTCGGCTCGGCGCCCGGTGGCCTACAGTTCCCGTGGGGCGCCATGCCGGCCAAGGCCATCGCCCGCGTGGAGGAGGCTGCCGCGCAGGGCAATTCGAGCGTCTACATCACCGGGGTGGACCCGGGCTTCGCCACCGACCTGGTGCCCTTCGCGATCGCGAGCACGTGTCAGCGCATCGACCAGATCAAGACCATGGAGATCGCCGACTACGCCACGTACGACGGCACCGAGGTGATGTCGATCGTGATGGGCTTCGGCAATCCCCTGGACCAACCCGGCATGCTCTTCCTCCCCGGCGTCTTGAGCGCGGCCTGGGGCACCGCCATCCGGATGCTGGCTGCCGGCCTCGGTGTCCAGGTCGACGAGATCACCGAACACTACGAACTCGAACCGGCGCCCGAGGACATCCCCGTGGCCACCGGCGTCATCGCCGAGGGCACGGTCGCCGCGATGCGCTTCGAGATCAACGGGATGGTCGACGGCGTGCCCGTCATCGTCGTCGAGCACGTCACCCGGGTGCGTCCGGACCTGCGCCCGGACTGGGCCCAGCCGGCCCAACCGGGGGGCTCCTACCGCATCGAGATCACCGGTGAACCGTCCTACGTGGTCGACATCTGCCCGACCAGCACGCGCGGCGACCACAATTACGCGGCGATCCTGGCCGCGGCGGGCCGGATCGTCAACAGCATCCCCGAGGTGATCGCGGCGCCGCCAGGTATCCGCACCACCCTCGACCTGCCCCTGGTCACCGGCAAGGGGCTGTACGCCGCGCAGTAGGGCGCCATTGCCCCACCGCGCGGCGACGGACTCAGCTGAACGAGGAGCGCGGCGCGCCGATGCCCGGATCGATCTTGACCGGGCCGGCGGCCGAAGGGGCGATCGGGAAGTCGAAGATCGCGGTCGGAATGTACACCGTTGCACAGGCATTCGGTATGTCCACGACACCGGACAGCCTGCCCTCGATGGGCGCGGCGCCGAGCAGCAGATAGGCCTGCTCCGGGCTGTAGCCGAACTTGGTCAGGTAGTCGATCGCGTGCAGGCAGGCCCGCTGGTAGGACAGATGCGAGTCCAGGTAGCGCTGTTCGCCGTCGAGAGTGACCGAAGTGCCGGAGAATGCCAGCCACTCCGAGTACTGCGGATCGGTGTTTCCCGGCATGAAGATGGCGTTCTCGCTGACCCCGTAGGTCTCCATGCCGCCGGGGATCACGTCGACGCGCAGGTCGATGAACCCGCCCATCTCGATGGCCCCACAGAAGGTGATCTCGCCGTCACCCTGCGAGAAGTGCAGGTCGCCCACCGACAGATTGGCGCCGTCGACGAACACCGGGTAGAAGATGCGGCTGCCCTTGGTGAGGTTCTTGATGTCCTGGTTGCCGCCGTTCTCCCGCGGCGGGGCGGTCCGCGCGGCCTCGGCGGCGGCCTTGACGAAGCCATCCCCGGAGAGGCCACCCAGAATCGCGTCCTGAGGCTCGGGCGGCAGCGCCAGTGGCGGCACCCGGTCGGGGTCGGTGGCGATCAGCGCCGCCTCGCGGGTGTTCCAGGTGGACAGCAGTTTCGCCGACGGCGCGGTACCCATCAGTCCGGGGTGGACGATGCCGGTGAACTCGACCCCGGGAATGTGGCGCGAGGTCGCCTTCTGCCCGGAGAAGTCCCAGATCGCCTTGTAGGCATCGGGGAACTGTTCGGTGAGAAAGCCGCCACCGTTCTCGGTCGGGAAGATCCCGGTGTAACCCCAGCCCTGGCCGGCCAGCGGGCCGGAATCCTCCTGCGGGATCGGGCCCACGTCGAGGATGTCGACGATCAGCAGGTCGCCGGGCTTTGCACCCTCGACCGCGATCGGGCCGGACAGCACGTGCACCGTGGTCAAGGGGGCGTTGAGGATGTCGTCGGCGGAATCGTCGTTGACGATCGCACCGTCGAACCACTCACGGCAGTGCACCCGGAACGAGTCACCCTTCTTGACCGTCACCGCCGCCGGGATATCCGGATGCCAGCGATTGTGGCCGAGCTTCTCCTGGTCGGTGAACTTCTTGGTGGAATCCAGCGGGAATACGACGTCGGGCATGGAAACTCCTTATGCTCGTGGCAGTTTCTGGTGAAGTGGATTGGTGGTGACCTTCTGGCGCCGGCCTGGCGCCGACGGTCGGGTCACCACCGCCGGCCGGTCGGCGGTCGCCCGGGTGGCATCCTGCAGTGCCATCGCGGCACCGGAACGGCCCAGGTTCGGGGCCGCGATCATCCTGCGGGCCGGACCCGCACAGGTGGGACAGTCGATGACGTCGGGACGATCATTCATCGAATACAGCTGCGCCGTAACATCGCAGCCTGACTTGCAACGAAATACGTAGAGAACCAATAGGTTTCCTCACGGTGTCTGACGGTTGCACTGAAGACAACCGCAACACTACCGCCGGGGGCCGGGGTCGGCAGGGCACTTGGACAAGCCTACATACGAACCGGATGCGGGTGTAGCGGTGTACAGACGTACCCACCGGCCAGCCCTGAACCGCAGCGACTACTTTGCGCCGGAGTGCTTCCCGCTCAACGGATCAGCGGCGCGGCACGGCGCCTGCGTTACCGGTGGCGGCGTGCCGGGCCGCGGTGTCGCGCATCCCCATCTTCACCGCGGCCCACAGAGCGATGCGGAAGTTGATCCGGTCGGTCTCTTCGAACGGATTGGCGCCGGTGAGCTCGGTGACCTTCGCCAACCGGTTACGCAGCGTGTTCACGTGGACGTACAGCGTGTTGGCGGCGGAGCTGATGTCGCGACCCGGCGCCAGGAAGGCCTCCAGGGAGGACACCAGATGGGAATTGTTCACCCGGTCGTGATCGACCAGCGGGACCAGCAGCCGCTGCACGAACGGGACCAGCCGGACCTTCGGGACGGCTGCCAGCAGGCCGTCCAGGGTGGCGATCTCGTCGATGTGCACAGTGCGCCGCCACCGGACGGCTTCCTGCAACGCCTCCATGGCCTCCGGGATGGCATAGGCCATCGACTGGGCGTCCGGCGCCATCGCGACGCCGCAGACCAACTCGGACTCCGACAGCGCGGCGGTGAATTCCTCGGTGTGCGCGCACAGCGCCACCAGGCCGTCGTCGAGGAGCGCCACCGTACCGCCGTGGGAGTCCACCAGCTGGTGCACCGCACCGTGGGAGTCCGGCGCGAAGGCGCACACCACCACCGGGCCGGCGGCCAGGCCATGCTCGGCCAGGGCACTCTGCACCGGGCCGACCCCCAACGTGCCCGCCACGAACCAGCGCAGGAGCGACCCCAGGTCGCGTTCCCGGGCACCGACCTCGCGGTCGGCGGTTCGCATCGATTCGGCCCAGTCCACGATCCGCCGGAACGGAATCTCGGCGGGCAGCGTCAACAGCGGCAGGCCCGCATCCTGGCAGGCGTGCAGCAACGCCGCCGGTGGCTCGTCGAACAGGTCGCCGAGTCCGACCACCAGTGCGCTGACACCCTGACCGGCCAGCGTGCTGACGTACCGCCGGACCGCCGCGTCCGGCTGATCGGCCACCGGTACGCCGACGCTGAGGATGAGCTCCCCGCCCGACAGGTACGGCGAGGGGTCGGCCAACTCGGTCGGATAGACGTAGCGGATCGGCTGCGCCGACTCCCGGATCGGCGTCAGCGCGCCGACCTGCAGAGTCGGTTCCGAGAGCAGGTCGCACAGCCGCATGGTGCCGTCGTGCGGTGCTGCACAGTCGACCGCCGCAGCGCGCTCCGCTATCCGCCCAGCTGAGGTCATCGGTACCTCCCAGCGAGAGCGTTCATGTCAGGCGAGTCTAGGACCGTGAAACCATCGCTACAGGTCGAGGGCCAGTCTGCTGCCGCAGCGAGCCCGTGATACGCAAATCATCATAGTGCTGTTCGCCTGCCGCTCGCTCTCGGTCAGCAAATCGTCACGGTGGTCAACATCACCGCCGAGCACCTTGGTCTCACAGGTCCCGCAGAACCCGGCCCCGCAGGAATAGGGCGTGTCCGGCAGCGCCTGCAGCACCGCGTCGAGCACGCTCTCCCCCGCCCCCACCGAGACGGTCACCCCAGTGCGGACCAGTTCCACCTCGAAGGCCTCGTCATCGTCGGCCGCCACGGGTGCGGAGCTTCCGTCGGCGGTGAACCGCTCGATGTGCACCACCCGGTCCGCGAACTGCTCCCCCGCCTGCTGGACGGCCGCCAGCATCCCCGGCGGGCCGCAGCAGTACACGTGGGTGCCCGCGGGACTGGCGTCGAACAGCCCCGCGATGTCGGGCAGCCCGTCCTCGTCCTGCGGCATCACCGTGACGTCCGCCCATGCCTGCAGACGGTCCAGGTACGCCATCGCCGTCCGGGTGCGCCCGCCGTAGACCAACCGCATCGGAGGCGGGCTGGGCTGGGCCCGCAGGGCTTCCATCATCGCCAGGATGGGGGTGATGCCGATCCCGCCGGCCAGGAACAGGTACTGCGGGGCCGGCCCCAACTCGAAGTTGTTGCGCGGCTCGCCGACCTCCAGTGCCTCCCCGATGCGTAGCTGTTGGTGGATCTCGCGTGAGCCGCCCCGCCCGTCGGCCACCAACAGCACCGCCACGGTGTAGCTGTACGGATCGTCGAGCGGACCGCACAGCGAGTACTGCCGGACCAGGCCCGACCCGAGGGTGAGCGGGACATGGGCGCCGGGCGCCCATGCCGGCAGCCGCTCCCCGGTGGGACTGCGCAGTTGCACCGAGATCACACCGTCTGCTTCCAGCCGGAGTTGTGTGACGTGCAGCTTCATCGCATCAGTTCCGCCCGGGCTCGTCGGTGTTCAGTCCGCGCGCCTCCTGGATGGCCTGCACCGCGAATTGCGTTGCCCGGCGGTAGTTCAGCGTGTAGATGTCCGCGGGTGCGGAGACTTCGACAGCCTGGCCGGCCAGCGGAACCTCCTTGGGTTCAAGGCCACCCAGTATCGGGGTGTCCTCGTTGAACACCTTGGTCTCGATTTCCAGGATCTCGTCGACGGTGCCGCCACGGAAGTCACGATCGGTGGCGACACCCCAGAAGATGATGCACTTGTCGTAGCTGACCGGGGACGGGAAATCCACCAGATACCGCTTGCCGGTCTCCGGTCCGAAGTCGTACAGGATCGTCGCGATACCCGGCGCGTAGGAGTGGTAATGCATCCAGGAGTCGCCGATGTCGGAGAAGTCCGAATCCGGCACCTGCTGGTAGAAGTAGGACGCCCAGACCTCGCGGCCCTCCCGCTTGACGTCGAGATCGGAGACCACCGGATTCACCTCGCCCATCGAATCCGCGTGCACGAACGGGAAATGCGCCATGTCACGGAAGTTCTCGGTCGCCGCCATGAAGCCGCAATCGGCGTGAATCGGTTCGGCCGCACGCCATTCCAGTTCCAGATCGGCGATCTCCGGCGGGTTCGGCAGGTCGAAGACCGGGTCTCCCAGGCACGTCCAGATGTGCTCGAACCGCTCGATCACCGGGTAGGCCTTGATCGCGGCCTTCGGCGGAATCCGGCCGCCCTCGGGCAGTGAGGGGATGGCCGTGCACGCTCCGGACTGGCCGTCGAACTGCCATCCGTGGTACGGGCAGGCGATACTGTCACCTTCGACGACACCGTCGGCCAGGTTGCCGCCACGATGGATGCAACGGCGATCGGTGACCCGGGCCGCGCCGGTGGAATCACGGAAGACCACCAGGTTGTGATCGAGCAGGCGGGCCTCCTGCGGTGTGTCGATGTCCTGTGAGCGGGCCACCACGAACCACACGTGCTGATAGGCCTCACGGAGCTTCTCCGGGGTGAGCGCTTCCTGTTTCATCGGTCGATACTCCTTACGGTGGGCGTGAATTCGGGTCGGGTCAGGGTGCGCGGGGTGAGCTGCTGGGCCCGCACATGCTCGGCGATCTGTGCCATGCTCGCGATCCACACGTCGTCCATCGCGGCGACGTCGGCGATGAACTCCCGCAGTGCTGCCGCGCGGCCGGGCCGTCCGGACAGGAACGGGTGGTTGGTGAGGATCCAGGCACCACCCACCTCCCGCATTGCGTCGAGTTCACTTCGGTAGAGCTCGATCGCCTTGGCCGGTGTCTCGATCATTCCGACGGAGAAGTCCGGCACGAAGCAGTACTGCTGCCAGTCGTCGAGCGCCCAGCTGACCGGGAGTTCGACCAACGATTCACCGTCGGTGACTGCGAGTTCGTAGGGATGATCGGAATCCATCAGGGTGGAGTCGTAGAGGAAGCCGAACTCGGCGAGCAGTTTCGGTGTGTGCCAGTTCATCTCCCACATCGGGGCGCGGTACCCGACCGGGGTCACCCCGGTGACCTCGACCAGCGCGTCCATACCGCGCTGCAGATACGCGCGCTCGGTGGCCTCGTCGACACCGACCAGCGACTCGTGCAGGTAACCGTGATGGGCGATCTCGTGTCCGGCCGTGACGAGCGAGCGGATCGGCTCGGGATGCCGGTGTGCGGTGTAGCCGGGAACGAAGAACGTGGCCGGGACCTGCAGGTCGTCCAGGATGCCGAGCAGCCGCGGTATGCCCACCAGCGGCCCGTAGGCCTGATGCGACATCGAGCCCATCCGATCGGCGAAGGCCGGATCTGTGGTCAGCAGCGGAGATTCGGCATCCACGTCGAAGGTGAAGGCCACGGCGCAGGTCTTGCCGTCCGGCCAGGACACCGGTCCGGCGGGGATCAGCGCGGTCATCGCTGCACCTTCCTTGCGAATACGGACAGGAACTCCCAGGTCACGTTGGCGGCAGCGATCGAGGTGATCTCGGCGTGGTCGTAGGCCGGAGAGACCTCCACGACGTCGGCGCCGACGAGGTTCACGCCATCCAGACCGCGGACGATGTCGAGCAGTTCACGGCTGGACATGCCACCGGCCTCGGGGGTCCCGGTGCCCGGCGCGTGAGCCGGGTCCAGGACGTCGATGTCGACCGAGACGTAGACCGGCGCGTCACCGACCCGTTCCTTGATGCGTGCCAGAACGCCTTCGGCGCCCAGACTGTCGATATCGCGGCAGGTGATGACCGAGAACCCGAAGTTGGCGTCCTCGACCAGATCCTGGCGGCTGTAGATCGATCCGCGAACCCCGACATGGACATTGCTGTCGAGCAGGAGCCCCTCTTCATAGGCCCGCCGGAACGGCGATCCGTGCGTGATATCGGCTCCGTAGTAGGTGTCCCAGGTGTCCAGGTGCGCGTCGAAGTGCACCAAGGCCATCGGGCCGTGCACCGAGTGCGCCGCCCGCAGCGACGGCAGTGCCACCGAGTGGTCGCCACCGAGGATGACCGCCCGGGCTCCCCCGGCCAGCAGACCGGTGAGCTCCCCGCTGATCTGGTCCACCGCCTGGCCGATGTCGAAGGGGTTGCAGGCGATATCGCCGGCGTCGGCGATCTGGCAGACCTCGAACGGGCTGATGTCGAGTTCCGGGTTGTAACCCCGGATCAACCGCGAACCCTGCCGAATGGCGTTGGGGCCGAAGCGGGCACCCGGCCGGTAGGTGACGGCGCTGTCGAACGGCACGCCCACCAGGAGGACGTCGGCACTGCTGACATCCTCCAGCCGCGGCAGCCGAGCGAAGGTCGTCCAGCCCGCGTAGCGAGGTTGCTGTTGGGGGTCGGCCGGCCCCACGATGGCACGGCCGCTGTCGTTGCTCATTTACTACCTTTCCTGGCTTTACTGGCTTTCTCAGACACGATTTCTGGACAATCCGCCGTCGACGTTCACGATCTGGCCGACAGCTGCCCCGAGTTGACGCTGGCAGAGCAGTCCGATGGTGGCGGCCACCTGCTCCACCGAGCCCACCGCGCCGGTCGGCGGCAACGGTGCGGACGCGTCGCAGACCGACCACTCCGAATCCACCGCGCCGACGGCGACGGCATTGACACCCACCCCGAAACGGCCGAAGTCACGGGTCAGGGTTTTGGTCAGAGCGACAATCCCGCCCGCGGCGGTCGCCACCGCCGAAAGGCCCGCACCCCCGATATGCCAACGCGAGGTGGTCAGCACGATGCGTCCGCCGGAGTTGTTGTCGCGCATCGAGGTTGCCGCCGCCTGCGCGAAGAGGAAGCTTCCGGTCAGCGCGGAATCCACATGCTGCCAGAAGTCCGTCATCGACAGTTCGGTCAGGGGTGCGACGGTGGGCAGTCCGTGCGCGAGGACGAGGGCATCGATGCCGCCCATCGCCGCCACCGCCCGTTCGACCGCATCCTGCGCCTGCTCCACCGCACCAGGTCGGGCGTACACCTCCGGCGGGCCGTCGGGCACCGGGGCGTACCCCGCTGCCGCGTAGGTCCCGAAGGTATCTGCCCCACCGGCGATGAAGTGCTCGCGCACCGCCGCACCGAGTCGAGTATCCACACCGGTGACGAGCACCCGCGACTTGGCATCCATCAGATCACCGTTCCGCTGTTGACCGACAACACTTCTCCGCACAGGAACAGGTCCTCCTCCACGAGCGCGCGGACCAATTCGGCCACCTCGCCGGGCAAGGCGATGCGTCCGGCCGGGATGCTGTCGAGGAAACCCTGCTCCCGTTCCCAGGAGTCGGCGGGCAGCAGCGGGGTATCGCACGGGCCCGGCGCCACCGCGTTGACCAGCACCCCGTCCGGGGCCACCTCGACGGCGATGCTGCGCAGCAGGCTCAACGCGGCGGCCTTCGCCGCGGCGTAGTGCGCGTCGTTGCTGCCGCCGCCGATGGCGCGCTCGGAGGCGATACCGACGATCCGTCCGCTGCCCCGCTCGCGCATCTCCGGGAGCACCGCTGCGCAGATATGTGCCAGGCCGCCGACGTGGACGCGCAGCATCCGCTCCCAGGCCGACGGTGAGATCTCCAGCGCCGGCGTCTCCTCATAGTGCCCGGCACAGATGACCGCAGCGTCGATGCGGCCGAAACGTGCTCGGATTTCTGCGATCCCGTCCGCCACGGCACTTTCGTCGGCGACGTCGGCGACCAGCCACATATCGGTGTCCGGCGCCGGCTCCCGCGATATCGAGGTGACGATCCAGCCCCGCGCCCGGAGCAACCGCGCGATCGCCGCACCGATGCCGCTGCCGGCGCCGGTGATCACGGCTACCTGTCCGATGTCGCTCACACCGGCTCCTTCACGGTCTCGGCCGCCGGTTCGGCGTCGCCGTCCGGAGTCGCCCGCCCGACCTTTCGAACCTTCACGATCACCACGCCCAGGGCGAGGATCGCGCCCATCGCAACGAAGAAGGCCCAGTTGATGAACCACGATTCGGACACCGTGCGCGGCCAGACGATGTTGACGAAGGCGAATCCCGCCCACAGCGTCGCCAGCGTGGTCACCGGGGTGCTCCACCGGCCCAGGCTCCACGGTCCGGGTTCCCATTTGCCGCGCAACCGGGCGACCAGGCCGGTCACCAGGGGAAACAGGAAGGCCAGGTAGTAGCCGCCGGCCGTGAAGGTGACCAGCACCGAATACACGTCGGTGGCCGAGATCAGGTAGACCACAGCACCGATCACGGTGGTGACCAGAATTGCGCTCATCGGCTGCGCTTCGGCCTTGGACAGTTTGGCCAGCACCCGGGAACCCGGGAGGACCTTGTCGCGGGCGAAGGCCCAGATAACCCGGGACGCCGAGGCCTGCAGCGCCAGGAAGCTGGCCAGGAAGCCGATGACGAATGTCAGCAGGATCGGTTTGACGGCGGATTCACCGAGCGCGGCGCCGAGCACGTAGGTCACCGGGTCGCTGACCTCGCCGGAGGCGATCTTGTCGAAGTCCGGCACCGCCAACGTGACCGCCAATGAGGCGTACGCGATGACGATCGCGATGAACGACACCGAGAACAACATCGCCTTGGGGACGTTGCGCTGCGGTTCCTGGACTTCTTCGGCGATCGCACCGGCACTTTCGAAGCCCAGGATCGACCAGCTGGTGAAGGCCAGCGCAGCCAGGAACGGGCCGGAGATGTACGCCCAGGTCCAGCCGCTGCCGAAGTCGACGCCTTGCAGGATGACGTCCAGACCGTGATGGCGATGGAAGATCAGCAGGTAGGTGCTCAGGCCGACCGAAGCGATGATCTCGGCGACGATGCTGCCGACCATCAGGGTCTTCAGAAAGATCCGGCCCAGGATGTTCGCGCCGGTGCCGGCGAGCAGGATCAGCAGCGCGATGATGCTCTGCTGCACCGCGGTTGGGCCGTGGATGCCGACCAGCTCGGCCAGGAAGCCGGCGCCCCCGTAGGCCACGGTGGCCATGATGATGACCAGCGCCCACATGTAGACCCAGCCGGCGAACCAGCCGGCCACCTCACCGGCCAGCCGTTTGGTCCACTGGTAGATGGATCCTTCGAAGGGCCAGCGGGAGACCAGTTCAGCGAAGGCGAGCGCGATGATGAACTGGCCGGTGCCGACGATGACGAAGGTCCACCAGAAGCCGGGGCCGGCGGTGGACAGCGACAGCCCGTAGATGCCGTACATCGCCACGATCGGCGATATGAACGCGAAGGCGAACGCGAACGCCGACCACAGCGAAAACTCCCGCTTCAATTCCGCTGGCGCGGAGGTTGTTTGACCGCTCGATGTCACTGAGTCACCCTTTCGCAAGCTCTCGGATACCGGAAGTATGGGCACGGATGTTCCGGTGCGGCAGCACGATCCCGCGATCTCGGGTGGCGCGCACAGTTGACGGATGCGGCACTGTAGGGCCGTACAACGTCGCCGCGCCGAACCGGCACGGCGTAGCTGCCGCCCATAGACTCGCGGCGCTCACAGCCACACCGGACAGCCACGAATAGATGAGGTGTCGTGACCGACAACCCTGAGATCGCCGACTTCCTGCACGCCGTGGAACGGCGCCTGCACACGTGTGTCACCGGTGCAGTTGCTGAGCAGTTGCAGCTGATCGACCCCGAACTCAGCAGCTTCGCCCAGGTGAGTCTGTCCGCGGTGACCGGGGGTGGCAAGCGGCTGCGGCCCCGGTTCGCCTTCTGCGCGTGGCGGCTCGGCACCCCCGATCCGCAGCGCACCGATGCGATCGTGGCGCTGGCCGCGTCACTGGAACTGCTGCACGCGGCGATCCTGGTGCACGACGACATCATCGATCACTCCGACCTGCGCCGCGGCCGGCCGTCGGCGCGCGCCGCACTCGCCGGCCAGCACCGGGAGCGGAACTGGTGGGGTGCCGCCCAGGAGTTCGGTGACGGCGCGGCTCTGCTGGTGGGTGACCTGCTGTGGTCGGCGGCGCACGACGAGTTCGACGACATGACCTCCGCGCTGCCGCCTCAGCTCCGCAGGCAGGTCGCCGGGTGTTTCCGGTCCATGCGGGTGGAAGTGCTCTCCGGCCAGTTGCTGGAGCTGCGTGCGCAGGCCGCGCGCGACTACCGGCCCGACACCGCAGAGCAGATCCAGCGTTACAAGACGGGCTCCTACACCGTGGTGCGCCCGGTCGAACTGGGCTCGATCCTCGCCGGCTCCGCCACGCCCGCGGTCACGGACCCGCTGCGTAGCTACGCGGTGGCCGTCGGCCAGGCCTTCCAGCTGCGCGACGACCTCGCCGACCTGTTCAGCCCGACCGAATCCACCGGGAAGCGGCCCGGCGACGACATCCGCAGCGGGAAGCCGACCGAGTTGCTGGGCGCCACCCTCACGATGGCCACCGCCGCCGACGCTCAAAGCTTGACGCCGATCGTCGGCGATGCCGCGGCCGACGACGACCGGATCGCCGATGCCCAGCGGATCGCGCTGAGGTCCGGTGCGGTCGACCGCACCCGCAGCCGCATCGGCGGCCTCGTCGCCACCGCGGAGCAGGCGCTGTCCCGGCTGCCGGCGACGGTGGATCCCGGCGGGCGGGTGGAGCTCACGCGCCTGCTCACCGAGTGCACCGACCTGTCCTTCCTGCCCGCCGGGTGACCACCGCGCGCGGGAACCGCACAATGGAGGAGTGACCGACCCGCTAGTGGCCATTGCCGCGAGTCCGCCGGGGCCCCAGATCGGAGCCTTCTTCGATCTCGACGGGACCCTGGTGCGCGGGTTCACCGCCACGGTGCATGCCGGCCATCGGATCCGAAACCGCCAATCCGGATTCGGCGAACTGTCCGGGATCCTGGAGGCCTCGGTCCGCTACAAGCTCGGGCGGATGGAGTTCGCCCGGCTGTTGCAGCGCGCTGCGGGCTACCTGGCCGGCGATGCACTGGCCGACCTGGAGGCGCTCGGTGAGGACCTGTTCAACGCGCGCATCATCGGGCGGTTGTTCCCGGTGATGACGGAGGTGGTGGCCGCCCATCAGCAGCGCGGTCACACGGTGGTGATGAGTTCCTCGGCGCTGACGATGCACGCCGGCCCGGTCGCGCGGCACTTGGGGATCGAGCACGTGCTGTGCAACCACTTCGAGGTCGACGACGCCGGCAAGCTGACCGGCAGGATCGTCCGGCCGATCATTTGGGGCGGCCAGAAAGCAAGAGCGGTAATGGAATTCAGCTCCGAACGCGATATCGATCTGGCCGGGAGCTTCTGCTATGCCGACGGCACCGAGGACCTGCCGGTACTCAACGCCGTCGGGCATCCGAATGCGGTGAACCCGCGGCCCGGCCTGGCCACCGCCGCGGCCCGCAACGGCTGGCCGATCCTGCGGGTCAGTCCCGAGGCCGACCGGCGGTGGTGGTCCCGCGACCAGCGCTCCGGGACTCGATGATCGCCCGCACCGTGCGCCGGCACCGCCCACAGTCGGCGCCGGCACCGCAGGCGATCGCCACCTGTTTGGTCGTGCAGGCGCCGCAGTCCACTGCCTCGATCACCTCGTGACTGGTGATGCCGTTGCACAGGCAGACGAACATCAGCCCTCGATGCGCATCATCTGCTGGAACTGACCGATGAACACCGGCGGATAGGCGCCCACTCCCGCCTCGGCCAACCACTCGGCCGCGTCGTCGGAGTCGTGCAACCAGCGACGGGCGCTGGATTCGTCGTTGATCTGCTGCAGGATCAGTACCTCGTGTGCGTCGTCGAGCGCACGGAAACTCCAGAACCGCTGCACTCCCGAGGCACGGAAGGCGTCTCGGGCGGCATGCACGTGCGCGCTGAGCGCGCCCAGATCGGCGACCGGGGTCACCATCGACACCATCACCGGCGGGGCCGGATGCTCGTCGTGGTCGAAGTCGATGCGCTCGAACAGTTCGCCGGCGAACACCGCGGGCAGGTCCTGGACACCGACGGCGTCGAACCAGTCGAAGAACACCCGGGATCGCAGCAGATCCAGGACGGGTTCGCGGGAATGGATGCCGAGGATGACCAGTACCCGCTCGGGATCGGTCGTCGAGGTGTAGACCAGTACATGGTGCACACCCATGCCGGCCAGCGCCGACCGCCGGCGCTGCAACAACGGCCAGACCGCGCTCGGGTCCGGCACCCGGTAGTCCGAAACCAGCACCAACGAGTTCGCCAGCCAGTCCTTCATATCGTCGGCACTCCCCGATCGCGAATAGGGCCGCTGTTAATACAACTTCCGAAAAACGGTAATGGCATTCTCGCACGCTGTCGAGGTCCGCGCGGCCGAATAAGCCAGCCGTCCTTGCCAGAATCGGCGGTCGGGATACTAAACTAGAACACGTTTCAGTCGCGCGACTCGCGATCGCCCAATCTAGGAGCAGTATGCATACCGCCCTCTGTGACCAGCTCGGCATCGATTTGCCGATCTTCGCCTTCACCCACTGCCGCGACGTGGTCGTCGCGGTCAGCAAGGCCGGCGGATTCGGCGTGCTCGGCGCGGTCGGATTCACCCCCGAGCAGCTCGAGATCGAGCTCAACTGGATCGACGAGCACATCGGCGACCATCCCTACGGCGTGGACATCGTCATCCCGAACAAGTACGAGGGCATGGACGCGACGGACCTGGATCCCGAGGTCCTCAAGAAGACGCTCAACGACCTTGTGCCCCAGGAACACATCGACTTCGCCAAGAAGGTGCTGGCCGATCACGGTGTGCCGGTCGACCACAGCGACGACGACGCCCTGCAGCTGCTGGGCTGGACCGAGGCGACCGCCACCCCGCAGGTGGAAGTGGCCCTGCAGCACCCCAAGTGCACGCTGATCGCCAACGCGCTGGGTACGCCGCCGGCCGACATGATCAAGCACATCCACGATGAGGGCCGCAAGGTCGCCGCACTGTGCGGATCGCCGTCGCAGGCCCGCAAGCACGCCGACGCCGGCGTGGACATCATCATCGCCCAGGGCGGCGAGGCCGGTGGGCACAGCGGCGAGGTCGGCTCGATCGTGCTGTGGCCGCAGGTCGTCAAGGAGGTCGCGCCGGTGCCGGTACTGGCCGCCGGCGGGATCGGCAGCGGCCAGCAGATCGCCGCCGCGCTGGCGCTGGGCGCGCAGGGCGCCTGGACCGGCTCGCAGTGGGTGATGGTCGAGGAGTCCGAGAACACCCCGGTGCAGCACGAGGCCTATGTGAAGGCATCCAGCCGCGACACCGTGCGCAGCCGCTCCTTCACCGGTAAGCCGGCCCGGATGCTGCGCAACGACTGGACCGAGGCCTGGGAGAACCCGGAGAATCCGAAGCCGCTCGGCATGCCGCTGCAGTACATGGTGTCGGGTATGGCCGTCGCCGCGACGCACAAGTACCCCAACGAGTCCGTCGACGTGGCGTTCAACCCGATCGGTCAGGTGGTCGGCCAGTTCACCAAGGTCGAGAAGACCTCCACCGTCATCGAGCGGTGGGTGCAGGAGTACCTGGAGGCGACCAATACGCTCAACGACCTCAACGAGGCGGCGTCGGTTTAGTTTTCCGTTCGAAACGCACGAAGTGGCTGCTCCCGGACCTCGGGAGCAGCCACTTCGTGTTTCTCAGCGTGCGGCGGGAGCGGCTCAGCCGACCGGGGGCGCCGGAAGCGGCACCACCGGAGCCGGAGCCGGGACGGGCGCCGGGACCGTCGGTGAGATCGGCACGTTCGGCCCGGGCGCCTGCGCCGGGATCGGGGTGTTCAGGTTGCGCTGTGAGATCCCGAGTAGCAGCGCTTGTTTGCCGCTGAGTTCCTGGTTCTGTACCGCATGCCACAGGTCGCGCAGATAGCTCACGTTCGGCGACTCGGTACCGGCCATCACGCTGGGATCCATGGTCGCTCCCGGCGGCGGGGCGTCGGGGCTGGGCAGGTGCGGGACGCCTTCGGGCGCGGCGACGGTCTGGGCGGCGGTCTGGGCGGGCTCGGCGACGGTCTCACCCACCGGAGGCAGCGGTGTCGGCGGAACCTCGGGTTCGGCCATCGCGGGCGCCGCGAACATCAGCGCTGTACACCCGCCGGCGACCACCATCAAGGCCTTGGCTGCGATATCGATCCTCACCGACGCTCCTTCCTCGGATGACTGTTCCTGGGCTCCTGTGAAGTTGTTCCGTCCCGGCGCGCAATTCGTTACAGGTACGAAAGCTTTGCCGACTCGAGGACGCAGACTACGCCTCTGGTGTAGCAATGCGGTAGGACAGCATTCCTATCGCGGAGGTTGCGCAATGCCGACACCCGACCTTCCTCCCGGATTCGACTTCACCGATCCGGACATCTACGCCGAGCGCCTTCCTGTGGACGAATTGGCTCAGATGCGCAAGGTTGCCCCGATCTGGTGGAACGCGCAACCGGAGGGCGTGGGCGGATTCGATGACGGCGGCTTCTGGGTGGTGACCAAACACAGGGACGTCAAGGAGGTCTCGCGACGCAGTGACGTGTTCTCCAGCCTGGAGAAGACCGCCCTGCCCCGCTACAAGGACGGCACCGTCGCGGCCCAGATCGACTCCGGCAAGTTCGTGCTGCTGAACATGGATGCCCCGCACCACACCCACCTCCGCAAGATCATCTCGCGGGCCTTCACCCCGCGGGCCATCGAGCAACTGCGCGCCGACCTCGCCGAGCGGGCCCGCCAGATCGCGGCCGCCGCGGCCGCGTCCGGACGTGGAGACTTCGTCGAGCAGGTGTCCTGCGAGTTGCCGCTGCAGGCCATCGCGGGGTTGATGGGTGTGCCCCAGGAGGACCGGATGAAACTGTTCCACTGGTCCAATCAGATGGTGGGTGACCAGGATCCGGAGTTCGCGACCAACGACGCCATCAGCGCATCGGTGGAACTCATCACCTACGGCATGCAGATGGCCGCCGAACGCAGCGCCAACCCCGGCGATGATCTGGTCACCAAACTGATGCAGGCCGACGTGGAGGGCCACAAGCTCTCCGATGACGAGTTCGGTTTCTTCGTCATCCTGCTGGCGGTGGCGGGCAACGAGACCACCCGCAACTCGATCACCCAGGGCATGATGGCGTTCACCGATTTCCCCGATCAGTGGGAGTTGTTCAAGCGCAAGCGCCCCGGCACCGCCGCCGACGAGATCGTCCGGTGGGCGACACCGGTCACGTCATTTCAGCGCACCGCGCTGGAAGACACCGAACTGGGCGGGGTGCCGATCAAGAAGGGGCAGCGGGTGGTGATGTTCTACCGCTCGGCCAACTTCGACGAGGAAGTCTTCGACGACCCGTTCCGGTTCGACATCCTGCGTGACCCCAATCCGCATGTGGGCTTCGGCGGCACCGGGGCGCACTACTGCATCGGCGCCAACCTGGCCCGGATGACGATCGACCTGATGTTCAACGCCATCGCCGACGCCATGCCCGACCTCACCCCGCTGGCCGCCCCCGAGCGACTGCGCTCCGGCTGGCTCAACGGCATCAAACACTGGCAGGTCGACTATGCGGGGTCGACCAAACAGGCTGCGGCGCGCTGACCCCGGGAGCGTTCCGGTAGTCCAGCAGTGAACGCCAGTAGTCCTCGTCGATCTCCCCGTTGCGGCGCAGCACCATCGCCAGTCCGGTGGCCATCGCGATACCGAGCAGCCCCAACCACAATCCGGCCAGGGCGATCACCACCCAGAGCACCGTGGTCAGCGTCGGCCACGGTGACAGCACGGCCAACGCCGGCGCGAAGAAGAACCCGGTGCCGATGTACCAGGACGAACCCGCGCGGTCGCAACGCAGGACCATGCGAAGCCACCCGGGCACCGGCGCTTTGGCCTCAGTGTTCGTCATGCCTTCACGGTGGGCCGCCGAGGTCAGCGCCGCAATTACCCGGCAGGTAATGGTGCCGCCGCCGTTCGTGGCCGACACTGGCTGGGTGACCGGTGTTCAAATACAGAGTCCGCCGTTCGGTTCGCTGATGAAGTCGTGGCGCCGGCGCCGCCGTCTCAGCCAGCTCGATCTTGCGCTGGAGGCCGATGTGTCGGCCCGCCACGTCAGCTTCATCGAGACCGGCCGCTCGACGCCGAGCCGGGCCATGGTGTTGCGGTTGGCCGCCGCGCTGCAGGTGCCGGCCCGCGAGCAGAATCAGCTGCTCCTCGCGGCCGGGCTGGCCCCCGCCTATTCCGAACGCACGCTGGACGATCCCGGGATGTCCGCGGTACGCACCGGGGTGGAGCGAGTTCTCAACGCCTACAATCCATTTCCGTGTCTGGCCGTCGACCGTGATTGGAATGTGCTGCAGATCAACGCCGGTGCGAACCTGCTGATCGAGGGGGTGGCCGCGCATCTGCTGGCCGAACCCAACGCCCTGCGCATCTCCCTGCACCCCGACGGTCTGGCCCCGCGCATCCGCAACCTGGCGCAGTGGCGCCATTTCGTGATCGGGCGGCTGCGGCGGGAAACCGCACTGAGCGGATCGGAGGAGGCCGCAGCTCTGCTGGCCGAGATCGAGTCCTACCCGGGCGGCCAGAACGAGACCGCGGATCTCGGTGGTGTCGTGGTACCGCTGGAACTGCTCGGCGACGACGGGCAGGTGCTCACCTTCCTGAGCACCGTCACCACCTTCGGGACCGCGCTGGACCTGACCGCCGCCGAACTCAGCATCGAGGCGTTCCTACCCGCCGACGACGCCACCGCCCGGGCGCTGCACGCCGGCAATTAACTCGCGCGGCGCAAAACCGTGGCCGCCGAACGCCATTGCGAGCAGGGTCATCCCCATGACCGCCACCGCTGATGCCCCCGCCCTGACCCCGGCCGCCATCTCCAGGCTCCAGGTGCCCACCCTCGACGAGCTGGAACGGCCCGCCGTGAAGGGCTTCTTCGCCAAGCAGCAACGCGATGAGGGCCTGACGTCCAACTGGTTCCGCGCCCTGTCGCTCAACGAGGGCGACCTGGAGCGGTTGAACGGCTATCTGCTGCCGCTGCTGGGCACCGACGGGCGCGGCGGGCTCACCGAGCGGGAACGCGAGGTCATCGCGACCGTGGTGTCCGGTGAGAACCGGTGCGCCTACTGCCACACCAATCACGCCAACAAGCTGGGCAAGGTCGCCGGGGACTGGTCCTTCGGCCAGCGGGTGGCCATCGACCACACCCAGGTCGCCGAACTCACCGAGCGCGAACGTGCGCTGGGCGACCTCGCGGTGCTGGTCAACAACCATCCCCAGCAGATCCGCGAGGAGCATTTCGCCCGGCTGCGCGAGCTGGGCCTCGACGATCACCTGATCCTGGAGGGCATCTCGATCGCGGCGTTCATCGGTGCCACCAACCGGATCGGCATCGCGCTGGCGGTGCCGCCGAACCCGGAGTACACCGGCATCCCCGGGCAGTAGCCCACCCGGTACATAATTGGTCTGACCACTTGACCTCTTACCGTGACGCTGCCAGGCTGAGCCCATGGCGTTGCAACCGGTGAACCGGCGCTCGGTGCCCGAGGAGGTGTTCGAGCAGATCGTCGCCGACGTGCTCAGCGGCGAGATGAAGCCCGGCGACCCGCTGCCCAGCGAGCGCCGCCTGGCCGAGGTGCTGGGGGTGTCCCGGCCCGCGGTGCGGGAAGCCCTCAAACGGCTCACCGCCGCCGGTCTGGTCGAGGTCAGGCAGGGTGACACCACCACGGTGCGCGACTTCCGCAGGCACGCCGGACTCGACCTGCTCCCCCGGCTGCTGTTCTCCGCCGGTGAACTCGACACCGCGGTGGTGCGCTCCATCCTGGAGACCCGCCTGCACAACGGGCCCAAGGTCGCCGGGCTGGCCGCGGCCCGGCGGGGCCCGGAGCTCGCCGGCCTGCTGGACGCCACCATCGAGGCGCTGCACGGCGCAAGCGATCCCACCGAACGGCAACGGCACGCTCTGACCTTCTGGGATCACCTGGTCGACGCCGCGGATTCCATCGCGTTCCGGTTGATGTACAACACGCTGCGGGCCACCTACGAGCCGGCGTTGCCCGCACTTGCCGCGATGATGGCCGCCGAGGTCGACCGGCCCGAGGCCTACCGCGCGATCGCCGCCGCGGTCGATGCCGGTGATCCCGAGGCCGCGGCCGGCGCGGCCCGCGCCCTGCTGGAACCCGCCACCACCGCGCTACTCGGCGCCCTCACCGACTTGGAGGTGCCGCGATGAGCACCCGCCGCGGCCTCACCCTGACCCAGGCGGGCCGGGAGTTTCTGCGCCATCCCTCGCCGTGGATGCTGGCCGGCGCCCTGGCCGCCGCGGCCGGCGCCCGGATCGCGGTCGGCGACTGGCAACGCACCGATCTGGTGCTGCCGCTGGTGATGCTCGCGGTGTTCCCGTTCGCCGAGTGGGTGATCCACGTCGTCATCCTGCATTGGCGGCCGCGCCGGATCGCCGGTGTGACAGTCGATCCGCTGCTGGCCCGCGAACACCGGGCCCACCATGTCGAACCGCGCGACCTGCCGTTGGTGTTCATCCCGTGGCGGTCGCTGCTGTGGATCCTGCCGCTGGCCGTGACGATCGCACTGACGGCGTTCCCCAGTCTGGGCCGCGGCCTGACGTTCCTGGTGTTCCTCACCCTGCTCGGCATCGGCTACGAGTGGTGCCACTATCTGATCCACACCGACTACAAACCCAAAACCGCCGTCTACCGGTCGATCTGGCGCAATCACCGACAGCACCACTTCAAGAACGAGCACTACTGGTTCACGGTGACCAGCAGCGGTACCGCGGATCGGATGCTCGGCACCTACCCCGATCCGGGCACCGTCGAGTCCTCACCGACCGCGCGCAACCTGCACGCCGACGCGTGACGGTTCGCGAAAACCTCAGGCCTGCACGATGATCGGGTCGCCGATGCTGACGTTGTTGTAATACCAGTCGGCGTTGTCGGGGCTCAGGTTGATGCAGCCGTGGCTGACGTTGGCATAGCCCTGCGATCCGACCGACCAGGGCGCGCCGTGCACGTACACGCCGCCCCAGGTGACCCGGACCGCGTCGTAGACGGTGAGCTTGTAGCCCTCGGGGTCGTCCAGTGGAATGCCGATGGTGCGCGAATCCATCACGACCACGCTCTCTTTCCCCAGCGCGGTGAACCGGCCGACCGGAGTGGGGAACTTGGGCTTGCCCATCGATGCCGGCATCTCCCGGGCCACCTCGCCGTCGATGCTCACGGTGAAGGTGTAGGCGCTGATGTCGGCGACGCCGACCACCTGGGCGCCGGTCTCGAAGGACGTCTTCAAGCCGTCGGCCTGCACGGTGATGGTCGAGTGCGCGGGCCAGTACTCGGTCGGGGTGAAACGCACGGTCGAATCATCGAGCCATTCGTAGCTGCCGTCCGGAACCGTGGGCGCCGAGAACGAGATGCCCCGCTCGGCCGACGCCCGGTCGACAACCGGTCCGCGGTAGGTCACGGTGACCGGATAGGCCACACCGACGACGTCACCGGCCGCCGGGGACACCGCCACCGCGGCGCCCTGGGTGTGGACCGCGGCCGAACCCGTGGCCGTCGACGTCGACGACACCAGCGCCACAACCCCCGCGACGACCAGCAGATTCTGAAAAATTCTGCGCAAGCTCGGTGAACCTCCCCTGATTCCGGACTTCCGGACCTGGCGTGCTGACTACATGGTAGATCGTGCCGGGTCCGGAAATTGTTAGCCGGCGACCGCTTCGGCTGGTCAGCCCATGGACGGCGGCCGGATGACCGCCGGCGGCCCCTGCTCGTCCCCACCGAGCCGCAACCGATCCCTGATCCGCTGGAGCAGCGGCTTCTTGGGCGGTTCGTACACCGGCGACACCACCGGGGGCGGCGCCACCGGCGGTGGGGCCAGCACCTGGGGCGGCGGCGCCGGCGCGGGCGCCTCGACGGGTGCCTCATAGGGCAGCTGGACGGGGGCGGTATCCAGTACGGGAACGACCTCGACCGGCGGCGGCACCGCCTCGACGACCGGCTCGACAACGGGTGCGACGGCCTCGGCCGGCTCGGCGATGACCGGGGCCTCGGCCGGGGGCACCGGCACAGGAGCCGGTACCCGGGACGGCGGGGCCGGTACGGAAACCCGCTCCGCGGTGGCGACCGGCTCGGGCGGGGCCGTCTGGCGCGGCGACAGTTGCACCGCGACCGCGACGGAGGCGGACACCACGAACGTCAGCACACCGGCGGCCAACAGCCCGGTGAAGGCCTGCGACGGGGACGGACGACGCCCCCCTGCGCTGTGCCGGCCGCCTCGGGGCCCAGCGGTGAACGACCCGGTGTCCAGCGGCAGGTCGGCGCTGTGCGTCGAGGCGAGCGCGGCTCCCCGCGCCAGCGCCAGCGGAGCCTCCGGGGGTGCGAACACCGGAACCGAGAGTGCCTCCTGCAGGCGCGGCAGGACCGCGTCGAAGCCACCGGCGGACCCGACCAGCACCAGCGCCTCGGGCTGCCAGTCGGCCCGGGTGAACACCGTGCTGAGCCAGCCGATCAGACTCTCGTCGGAGTCGATCGTGTGGTTGATCGCCGTCTGCACCGCGCCGTCATCGGTGTGCACGATCAGCGCGATGGCGGTATCCGGTTCCAGCACACAGACCGCACTGGTGCGGTATCCGATGACATCGGCCATCCCCCGGGCCAAGGCCTCGGTGGCCTCCGGCAGCCGGATGGGGACGACGTTGCCGAAGCCCGATTCGGTCAGCGACTCCATCAGCAGAGACGCCTCGGCGTCCGCGTCGTCGCTCCAGGTGACACCGATGGACGTCAGTCGCCGGCCGTGCGACGCGGCGATCGCCTCCACCGCGGCGGCGGCCTGCTCGCTGGCCGCCCGTACGTCGGCGCCGTCGACGGCCATCTCGAAAGCGTCCTGCGGACCGCCGGCCCGGTGCCCGTCGCCGTCGTCCGGGTCTCCGCCCACCACCACGACAGACAGCGATCGAGTTGTCATCGACAAGCCGAGCACCGCGTCCACATGAACCCCTTCGGACCCTCGGTCGCACATGCGCGACCATCGAGACGTTGCAGTCATCGTCCCGTTACCGGGCTGACACTACATCCGGAAGCCTGCCGGGACCCACCCGTGCGCGACATTGCCCTCGGTCGGGGTTTGCCATATGCCAAGCCCGCCGACGTTACCGCGTGAGCTCGAATTTGCCCGTCGCGCAAGCGTCGCTCCGGGCGGGTGTGACTCGGGCCGACCGCATCCGCATCCCGCCGTCGCCGTGCGAAGGTGAGGTAATGACTGGGGAGGACCACGCCGGGAACATCGGGGCCGCGCACCCGACATCCCGCACCATATTCGGCCATCCCATCGGACTGGCCAATCTGTTCGGTGTCGAACTCTGGGAACGCTTCTCCTTCTACGGGATGCTGACGATCCTGGGTTACTACCTGTACTACTCGGCGACCGATGGCGGCCTGGAGCTGTCGAAGGCGACCGCCACCGGCATCGTCGGGGCCTACGGCGGACTGGTGTATCTGTCCACGGTGCTGGGCGGTTGGCTCGCCGACCGGGTGCTCGGTATGGAGCGCACCGTGTTCTACGGCGGGATCGTCGTGATGCTCGGCCATATCGCGCTGGCGGTGCTGCCGGGATTAACCGGTGTGGCAACGGGTCTGGTGCTGGTGGCGTTGGGCTCCGGGGCGCTCAAGGCCAACGCGTCCTCCCTGCTGGGCACCCTCTACGACAAGGGCGACGCCCGCGCCGACGGCGGGTTCACCCTGTTCTATCTCGGTATCAACCTGGGCGCCTTCATCGGTCCGCTGATCACCGGGCTGTTGCAGACCCGTGTCGGGTTCCACTACGGATTCGGCGCCGCGGCAATCGGTATGGCGCTGGGCCTGACCCAATATGTGGTGTTCCGCCGTAACCTCGGCAGCCACGGGCGCGAGGTGCCCAACCCGCTGCCGCGTTCCGGTGTGCTGCCGGCCGTCGGGATCCTCGTCGGGGTGATCGTCGTGGTCGTCGCCGCGTTCGCCACCGGTCTGGTGACGCTGGCCAATCTGTCCCAGGTCACCACCGGCGTCATCATCGTCGCGTCCATCGGTTACTTCGTGCTGATGCTGAAGAGTCCGAGAGTGTCTGTGCTGGAACGGACCCGCATCAGCGCGTTCATCCCGTTGTTCATCGCCAACGCGGTGTTCTGGTCGTTGTTCCAGCAGATCTTCACCGTGCTGGCGGTGTATTCGGACGAGCGGATGAACTGGTCGATCTTCGGCTGGACGGCCCCGTCGAACTGGATCGGGTCGATCGAGCCGGTCTGGATCATCCTGCTCTCGCCCGTCTTCGCCGTCATGTGGACCCGGCTCGGCCGGCGGGCGCCGACCACACCCCGGAAGTTCGCCTACGGCGTCATCGGTATGGGCGCAGCGTTCCTGCTGTTCCTGCCGATGGCCGGAACCACCGGGCGAGCCGTGCCCGCGCTGCTGGTGGTCGCCATCATGGCGGTCTTCGCGGTCTCGGAACTGATGATCTCGCCGATCGGCCTGGCGGTCACGACACAACTCGCCCCCGACGCGTTCCGGGCGCAGATGATGGCGCTGTACTTCTTCTCGGTCGGACTCGGGACCTCGATGTCCGGGGTGCTGGCCGGCTACTACGACCCGGCCCACGAGTTCGCGTACTTCGGCATTCTCGGGCTGGTCGCGATCGCGGCGGGCCTGATCGTGCTGGCCTTCACCGGCCGCATCAGCCGCCTGATGGAGGGCGTGCACTAGCGCGTCGACTGCGCGACCGCAGGGCGGTTACCACAGCTTGACGGGATCTACGCCGACTCGTGATGCGCTCACCCGGTCAAACGCTGCGAGCTCGGCGGAGAATCGAAGTGCGCGCAGCGCGTACGTCCACTGACACCGAGGTCAGGTTGGCGAAGGAGAACTGCCCGATGAGAACCGTGCTGTCCGAAGACCTGTTCACCGGACCCACCGGGCCGGGCACGGCGTACGTGCTCAACTGCGGGTGGGGCGATTCCACCGCGGGCTGTACGTGCGGGTGGTCGGGCCGGCGCCGGCGCCTCAAGGCGGCCGCCGAACAGGACGCCTGGGCGCACAGCGCGCGCCACGGCTG
Source organism: Mycolicibacterium diernhoferi (assembly GCF_019456655.1). Taxonomy (NCBI): domain Bacteria; kingdom Bacillati; phylum Actinomycetota; class Actinomycetes; order Mycobacteriales; family Mycobacteriaceae; genus Mycobacterium; species Mycolicibacterium diernhoferi. The sequence continues at coordinate 3,273,708 of NZ_CP080332.1, forward strand.
CGCGGTGTCAGTGCCCCTGGTCAACCCCGACCGCTGCTGAGGCGCCCACGATGTCGGCGAGCAGCGCCGGTTCGATGTTCCCGCCGGACAGCACCACCACGGTGGGGCCGGCCGGAGTTGCGTGCCGCCGGTAGGCGGCCAGCCCGACCGCGCCGCTGGGCTCACTGACCAGACGCGCCCGCACCGCGAGTTCCGCAACCGCGGAACGTATTTCGTCTTCGGACACGGTCAGCACATCGGTCAGCACATGCTGCAGATGCGCGAAGGTCAGCTCCGACGGTTCCGATCGCAGACCGTCGGCGATGGTGCGGTTACGCTCCTGGATGGACATTCTGACCGGACTGCCGCGGCGCAGGCCCGCCGCGGTGTCGGCCGCCAATTCCGGTTCCACACCGAAGATCTCGGCATGCGGGCACAATGCCCGGATCGCGGTGCCGATACCGGAGGCGAGCCCACCCCCGCTGACCGGAACCAACACGGTGGCGACGTCGGGTAGGTCCTCGGCGATCTCCAGTCCGATGGTGCCCTGGCCGGCGATGATGTCCGGGTGGTCGAACGGCGGCACGAGGGTGGCGCCGGTTTCCGCGACCAGTCGGGCGGCCACCGCCTCGCGCTGTCCCGCTTCGCACAACACGACCCGGGCGCCGTGACTGCGGGTGCGCACCACCTTGATCTCGGGGGTCTCCTCCGGCATCACGATGTGGGCCTCGATACCGAAGCGCGCGGCCGCGTAGGCGACGGCCTGGGCGTGGTTCCCGCTGGAGTACGCGACGACACCGCGCCGGCGTGCCGCCGGGTCGATGCGGCTGATCGCGTTCAATGCGCCGCGGACCTTGAACGCGCCGATCACCTGCAGGCTCTCGGGTTTGATCCACAGCGGGCGGGCCGGGTCCGCCCAGGCGGCCGGGATGAGCGGGGTACGCAGAATGCTGCCGCGCAACCGTTCGGCGGCCGACCGGATGTCGTCGACCGTGACCAGGGTGGGCGCGCTCATCGGGGGTCCGCCGGCAAGAGAATCACAGATCGATGGTAGCCGCGCGGCACGGAGGCGCCGTTTGTGGTCCGGCGTAGTTGTGGTGCATCGTAATTCGGGTGACGTCGCTGAAAGTGGTGCCTCGCTACGCCGAAATCGACCAGCAGGGTGTGGTCTTCAACGGCCACTACCTCACCTGGTTCGACGAGGCCTGCACCGCGCTGCTGGACGAGGTGTCGGTGAGCTATCCCGAACTGATCTCCTCAGGCGTCGATTTCCAGGTCGTGCACAGCGAGATCGATTTCCTCGCATCGGTCCGGTGGCGAGACGATGTGCGCGTCGACGCCGTCTGCGACCACGTCGGCATCACCAGCTTCGCCATCGCGTTCACGGTGCTGCGGTCCGCCCCGGACACCGACGGTATCGAGCAGGTCGCCGTCCGCGGGCGCAATGTGTACGTCGTGGTGTCCACCGACACCTGGGTGAAACGACCGCTGCCCGAACGTCTGCGCGAGGCGCTGGAAGCTCGCTGAGCGGGTTTGCGGAGTGTTACCGGGATGAGTCCGGGTAACACTCCACAAATCACGGCTTGTACAGGGTGAACTGGCAGACGTCGGTATAGCCGTCCCGGAACAGCTCGGCGCATCCGGTCAGGTACCGCATGTAGCGGTCGTAGACTTCCTCGGACTGAATCGCGATGGCCTCGTCGCGGCGCTCGCGCAGCGCATCCGCCCAGATCGTCAGGGTCCGCGCGTAGTGCAGTCGCAGGGACTGCACCCGCTGCACCTCGAACCCGGCCTTGACGGCGTGGTCCTGCACCACCGACACGAACGGCAGCTGCCCGCCGGGGAAGATCTCGTCCATGATGAATTTGAAGAACTTCAGCTTCGTCATGGTCAGCGGCAGTCCGCGGGCGGCGAACTCCTCGTCGCTGGGTTTGACGATGGTGTGCAGCAGCATCGAACCGCCGGACGGCAGCGCGCCGTAGGCCATCGCGAAGAAGTCGTCGTAGCGGCCGGCACCGAAGTGCTCGAAGGCGCCGATCGACACGATGCGGTCCACCGAGCCGGTGAACTGCTCCCACCCCTGCAGCAGCACCGTGCGGGAGCGTTCGGTGTCCAGTCCGTCGAACACGGCCTGGACGTGTGCCTGCTGGTTGCGGCTCAGGGTCAGACCGATGACGTCCACGTCGTAGCGTTCGATGGCGCGGCACAGGGTGGCGCCCCATCCACAGCCGATGTCGAGCAGGGTCATGCCGGGCTGCAGGCCCAGCTTGCCCAGGGACAGGTCGATCTTCGCGTACTGCGCTTCCTCCAGCGTCATGTCCTCACGCTCGAAATATGCGCAGCTGTATGTCTGGGTGGGATCCAGGAACAGACGGAAGAAGTCGTCGGACAGGTCGTAGTGCGACTGGACGTCCTCGAAATGCGGCCGCAGGCCGACCCCCGGGACCTGGTTTTCGGATACGGGCAAAGCAGCCCTTTCACTCGTGCGCGAACTCGAACCGGCTCGCCAGGTGTGCGAGCCTCCCCCCTTTGCGTGAAGTTTAGCCCGGAAGCGGGGCCCCCGGCCGTCAGCGAACAGTCCGACGCACTCCCCCGGCCGACTGACCCCGTGTGACCAGCGCCGTTCACCAGCAATCTCGGGACATCACAATCCGGATCGGTGCGAGCACGGGCGAACCGCTGGGCGTCCCTTGAATTGGCACCGGCAACGGCCCACAGTGGAAACATGACCGACCAGTGGATCCAGGGGCACGTCCTGCAGCGGATCACCTTCCGTGATGGTCTGGTGCTCAACTTGGACGACTACAACGAACTCGTCATTTCCGTCCCGTTGGATTTGACATTGCCGCAGATCGGAGGCATGGCGGGCGCCGGCGAGCCGGAGGTCGTGACCATCGATCCGACCGCCGTGCGCAACGAGCAGAAACCGCTCTTCGATTTCGCCGGGGCGACCTGCACGCACGCCGACTGGGATGCAGACGGCAGCCTGCACCTGGGGTTCTCCGGCGGGCAGCACATCGACGTCCGCAGCGACGATGCGCACACCTCCTGGGAGCTGTACGGCAAGCACCACGGCTATGTCGCCTGCCTGCCGCACGGCCGCGTCCGGGTGGTCCGTCACGACCTGCCCGAACCGGCCACCGACTGACCGGCGCCGATTCACCGGCGCCCGGTGCCCCGCGGCTCTAAGCTACGGCCATGCCCATCGCGCAGCGGGTGAACGGAGCGCCGCCGCAGCCGGTGTCGTTGGCCGATATCGACCTCGGGTCCTGGCGGTTCTGGCAGCGTGACGACGACTTCCGGGACGGCGCCTTCGCCACGTTGCGGCGCGAGGCACCGGTCTGCTTCCACCGTCCGATCACCGCTGATGGGGTGGAGGCCGGCGCCGGTCACTGGGCACTCACCCGCTACGACGACGTGCATTACGCGAGCCGTCATCCCGATCTGTTCAGCTCGAGCCCGAACATCACGATGGGCGATCAGACACCCGAACTCGCGGAGTACTTCGGATCGATGATCGCCATGGACGATCCCCGGCACAGCCGGCTGCGCAATATCGTGCGGAGTGCGTTCACGCCGCGCGTGGTCGCCCGGATCGAGGATTCGGTGCGGGCCCGGGCGCGCCGTCTCGTCTCGGGGATGGTCGCCGATCATCCCGACGGCCGCGCCGACGTGGTCGCGACGCTGGCCGGGCCACTTCCGCTGCAGGTGATCTGCGACATGATGGGTATCGCCGAGTGCGACCACGACACGATCTTTCACTGGACGAACGTCATCCTCGGGTTCGGTGACCCCGACCTGACCACCGACTTCGACGAGTTCGCGCGCGTCGCAATGGATATCGGCGCGTATGCGACGGCGTTGGCCGAGGATCGGCGGGCCCGGCCCGGCGATGATCTGACCACCGCCCTGGTCGCCGCCGAAGTGGACGGCGAGCGGTTGACCTCGGCGGAGGTGGCGTCGTTCTTCATCCTGCTCGTCGTCGCCGGAAACGAAACCACCCGTAACGCGATCAGTCACGGGGTCGCCGCGCTGAGCCGGTTCCCGGACCAACGCGACCTGTGGTGGTCCGACTACGAGGCGCTCGCACCGACCGCGGTCGAGGAGATCATCCGCTGGTCGTCTCCGGTGGCCTACATGCGCCGCACGCTGACCCGCGACACCGAACTCGCCGGCGTGCCGATGGCGGCCGGCGACAAGGTCACCCTCTGGTACGGGTCGGCCAATCGCGACGAGAGCCGGTTCGCCGATCCCTGGCGCTTCGACGTGCGGCGCAGCCCCAACCCGCATCTGGGATTCGGTGGCGGCGGCGCGCACTTCTGCCTCGGCGCCAACCTGGCACGCCGCGAGATCACGGTCGCGTTCGAGGAGTTGCACCGCCAGGTCCCCGATGTCCGCGCCGACGGCGAACCGGATCGGTTGCTCTCGGCGTTCATCCACGGCATCAAGCGGCTACCGGTGCGCTGGACGCCGAGCGGTTAGCGATCCGCGGGGCGAACGGCCTGGGCCCCCTCCCGGCCGACCCGCGCCCCGATGGCGGCACCCGCGACGAACGCCGCCGCGAGCAGACTCACGATGACCCAGGCCAGCACGCCGGACCCACCGACCAGATCGCTGAGATTCGACAGGATGAGCGCCAGCGCGGTCAACAGACCGAGCAGGCCCGCCGCCGGGGCGATCCACACCCGCCACACCGAATGGCCACGCCGGTCCCGGGCGAAGAACACCAGCACCGCGACGCTCGTCGCGATCATCAGGATGACGACGCCGACGGTCGTGGCGCCGGCGAACCAGGTGTAGAACTGCCCAGCCGGATCCAGGTCGAACAGCACCGCGAGCAGCACGCTGACGGCGACAAATCCCGAGATCCACAGCGAAGCCTTGTGCGGCGAGCCATGTTTGGGGTGCGGACGGCTCAGCGACTCGGGCAGGACGTTGCGCTGTGACAGCGCGAACACGTAACGCGACACCACATTGTGGAAAGCCAGGATGCAGGCGAACAGGCTGGTGAAGTACAGCACGGTGATCAGATCGGCGCCGAACACCCCGATGTAGCGCGCGGCGGTGTCACCGAGGAAGGTGCCGCCGGCGTCGGTGGCCTGCGCGACGGCGGCTTCGTCGCCCCAGCCCGAGATGAGCGCCCAACTGGTCACCGTGTAGAACACGCCGATCAGCACCAGCGCCAGATAGGTCGCCCGCGGGATCGTGCGTTCCGGGTCCCGCGCCTCGTCGCGGAAGATCGCAGTGGCCTCGAAGCCGACGTAGCTGATGATGGCGAAAAGCAGTCCGATGCCCAATGATCCGGAGAACACCGCATCGGGGGTCACGATGCCGGCGGACAGGCCGTGCGCTCCCCCACGCGCCACGATCACCGCGTCGAGTACCGCGATGATGGCGATCTCCGCGGTGAGCAGCACCGCCAGCACCTTGCTGGACAGTTCGATGTTCCGATACCCGAGGTAGGTGGTGACCACGAAAGCCGCGGCCGCGAACAGCCACCAGGGCAGGGTGGGTCCACCGAGCAACTCGACGACACCGATACCGGCCGGGCCGATCAGCCCGTACACACCGGCCTCGATCGCGACGTAGGTGACGATCGCGACGAACGCGATGCCGATGCCCGTCGGAAAGCCCAGCGACTGACGGACATACGAGAAGAACGCACCCGCCTCCGTGACGAACGGGGTCATCGCGGTGAACCCGACACTGAACAGCAGCAGGATCAAGGTGGAGATGACGAACGTCGCCGGGAAGCCGGCCCCGTTGCCCGAAGCCAGCCCGAGCGGCACCACACCGCCGATCACGCCCAGTGGCGCCGCCGCGGCCACCACCATGAACACGATCGACGCCACCCCGAGGTTGCCCCGCAGCTTGCGCGCGGGCTGGTCCGGTGGACCGCTCAGTTGCTCAGGTACCGTCGTGATTTCAGACATGGGAGACCGTTCTTCCTGCCGACCTGGACGTTGCTCTTCGCAGACCGTAGGTCGGCCGCCGGTGACCGACCAGGGCTGCGGTCACCATGCGTTAAAGGCCGTAACAATCCGACACATTCGGCGCGGCCACCCGCGTTGCGATCGGCTGTGGCATCAGTACCCTTCGGGTCATGACGAGCAGCGTGCGGTCGGTCAGCACGAAAGGGCTACGGCCCCTACGGGTCGGCGCCACCCCGCTGCCGCACGCCGAGATCCTGGAGAACGTCCGGCCGGATCTGGCCGCGTTGGGTGTCGACCTGCAGGTGGTCGTGTTCGAGAGTTTCGACGAGCCCAATCTTTGGCTGGCCGCCGGCCGGTTGCATGCCAACTACTTCCAGTACCTGCCGTTTCTGCAGGAGTTCAACCGGAGTCACGGCGCCGCGCTGGTCCCGGTGGTTCCCGTCCACATCGAACCCTTCGGGCTGTATTCCAGCCGGATCTCAGAGCTGGCGGCGCTGCCCGAGTTCGCGGAAGTGGCGCTGCCGTCGGATCCGGTGAACGCCGATCGGTCGCTGCGGATGCTCGACCGGCTCGGGGTGATCGGGTGCATGCCGGCGCCCGGGCACCTGAGCGCCACCGCCGATGTCCGGGCCAACCCGCTCCGGTTGGTGTTCAAGGAGTTGACCAGCTGGACGTTGCACACCGCACTCGACGATTTCGATGCGGTGTTCCTGTTCGGCCCGCAGGCCATGGACCGCAATGTGCGCACCCATGCCGCGCTGCACTGCGACACGGCCGACCCGGCCTACGCCGAGTATCTGGTCACCGGCCCCACCGGCCGTGACGACCGCGATATCGGGGCGCTTGCCGACCTGCTGACCGGGTCCGGGACCCGACGGTTCATCGAGTCCACGTACGCCGGTCAGGTGACGCCCGCCTTCTGAGTTGCACTCACGCCGCGGGAAACCGTGGCCAGGCACCCCTGCGGTACGGCATCATGGCGCGGTGTACCAAGCAGGCCTGCCCGCGGCCACCGACTCCGCCGCTGCGGTGCAGGTGGTGCTGGTGTTCGACGTGCCGGCAGGGTTCACCGAACTACCGGCGCGCACCGCGCAGTTGGCGGACGAGTTCGGCCGGGTGATCGCCGACTCGGTGCCGGGAGTGCGGGTCCGTCCCGCGGTCATCACCTCCGCCCACGATGCGGCGGCGCCGGACCGTGACCCGGCGTCGCGACCGTTCGACGGACTGCTGATCGCCAGGGCCGGTCGGGAGGTCCGCGCCGGCGGGGCCCCGGTACGGCTGAGCTACCTCGAATTCGAACTGCTGTGCTTCTTGGCCGAGCATCCGCGCCAGACGGTGTCGCGTGCGCAGCTGATGCGCGAAGTCTGGGCCGGCACCGCGGGTGCGGAGCACACCGCGCTGTCCGGTCGCACCGTCGACACCCATGTCCGCAGGCTGCGGGTCAAACTCGGCGGATACGCCGGAGTCATCACCACGATCCGGGGCCGCGGGTACCGCTTCGATCCGGGACCCGAGGTGCGCTACCTACCGGCCGCGGCGGATCGCCACCGGGCCTGAGTTCCTCAGAGTGTGGCGGTGACCGGGCCGGCGGCGCGGCAGAACATGACCGCCGGGCTGCCCGAATTCGCGCAGCTGCGACCGGTGGCCACATAGCTGGCCCCGGGGACGTACGGGGCGAGGGTCACCCGCGCGGTGGTGGGCCCGCCGGCCTCCTCGCACATCGGGGCCAGCGGGCTGCCCACCCGCTGCAGGCAGGCGACCTGCATTTGCGGTTCCGCGCGGTTGCAGACCCCCGGCGACACGGATGCCCACACCATCGGGGTGCCGGACACGTCGATCACCTGGGGTGCCGACACGGTCGTGGCGCAGCCGGGCTCCTCGGGCGCCGCGACGGCGGGGCCCGAGCCGTACAGCGCGCCGATCATCAAGACCGGCAGGACCAATCCGGGTGCTTTCATGTCCGGAATCGTATGGCACCTTCTCCTCGGACAGGTGCGCCCGGTGGAATTCGGTGTTCGAACGCCCACGGGGTGCGACCTGCGCGCGCATACTCTGCATCCATGGGGGTTTCAGCGGTCCCCGGCGCGCTACGCGGCCGGGTCGCGGTGGTGGCCGGTGCCACCCGCGGGGCCGGCCGCGGTATCGCCGCGGGGTTGGCCGAGGCCGGAGCCACCGTGATCTGCACCGGTCGCAGCAGCGTGAGCGGATCCGGCGGTTCGGACTACGACCGCCCGGAGACCATCGAAGAGACTGCCGCACTGGTCAATACGTTGGGCGGCTGCGGTGTCGCGATCCAGGTCGACCATCTGGTGCCCGATCAGGTTCGCGCGTTGGCCGACCGGCTGCGCACGGACTACGGCACGATCGACATCCTGGTCAACGACATCTGGGGAGCCGAGGTACTGAAGGGCGCACCGTCGACCTGGGGACGGCCGATGTGGGAGCACGATCTCGATGCCGGCCTGCGGATCCTCGATCTCGGGGTGCGCACCCATCTGATCACCGCCCACTGCCTGCTGCCCCTGATGGTCTCCCGACCGGGTGGCCTGCTGCTCGAGATAACGGATGGGACAACCGAATACAATGCCGAAACGTTTCGACTCTCGGTGTTCTACGACCTCGCCAAGACGGCCCTCAACCGGCTCGCCTTCAGCCTCGGACATGATCTGCGGCGGGTCGGCGCCACCGCCGTCGCGGTCAGCCCGGGCTGGCTGCGTTCGGAGATGATGCTGGACAACTACGGTGTGACCGAGGACGACTGGCGCAAAGCCCTGTGCGCCGGCCGCGACGACGGATATCCCAGCGCGCCACCGGGATTCGCCGAATCGGAGACACCCCGGTTCGTCGGCCGGGGCGTGGCCGCGATCGCCGCCGACGAGCACCGGGCCCGGTGGAACCAGCGGTCGGTCACCTCCGTCGCGCTGGCCCGCGAGTACGGGTTCACCGACATCGACGGATCCTGCCCCGACGGGTGGGCAACGGGCTGAGCCCGGTCAGCCGACGTGCGCCGCCAGCCAGTCCAACATCCGCTGCCAGGCGTCGGCCGCCGCGCCGGGATCGTAGCGGTCGCCGGTGTCGTTGAAGAATGCGTGGTTGGCCCCGGGTTCGATGACCAACTCGTGCACCAGACCGGCCCGCTGCAAGGCCGCCCGGGCGGCCGGTTCGGTCGCATTGACGCGCTGATCGAGCTCGCCGTAGAAGCCCAGCACCGCGACGTCCCTGCTGCCGGCGAAATCCGGATCGTCGGGCGTCGGGCCGTAGAACGGGACGGCGGCGGCCAGTTCGGGCACACCCGCGTCCAGCAGCCGCCACACCAGTCCGCCACCCATGCAGAAGCCGACGACCGCCGCCTTCGCGCCGGGTGTGCGCGCCTGGACCTCGCTGATCCCGGACCGTAGATCGGCGATCATGTCCGCGGGCGCGCGGTTGCCCAGCGCGGCGGTCGCCTCGGCGGGGTCGGCGAACGTGGCGGTGCCGCCGTCGGCGGAGAGCAGGTCTATCGCCAGGCTCGAATACCCGACCCCGGCCAGCCGGCCGGCAACCGAACGAACCCAGTCGTTGAGGCCCTTGTTCTCGTGGATCACCAGGACGGCGCCGCGCGGCACGGGCGCCGCGGCCCATGCGCCCTGCAGTTCGCCGCCCGGTCCGGCCCAGGTCACCGGGGTCGTCTGCACGGCGGTGGCCATCCCCGGCGGCGCTGCGGCAGGGGCCGGCGGGGACGGTGTGTCGGGCTCCGCCGTGCTCGTGGTGGAATCCGGGGCGCTCTTGCCGCAGGCCGCGATGACGGCTGCGGCCGCCGACGTGCCGAGGCCCAGTAGCGCGAGCCGGCGCAGCGCTTCCCGACGGGACAACAACCCATCGGCGTGGTCGGTGGCGATCTCTTCGGCGATGTAGCGCTGTAAGGGCGTCACGGCCTTGAGTATGTGCCGATCGACCGCCGGTTTCGAGTAGACACCTTTTTCGATCTGTTCACGATTTTCGTTGACACCCGTACCCGGCGCTGCTCTGATGGCTGAGTGACTTACGACACGATCATCCGCGGAGGCCGCTGGTTCGACGGCACCGGCGCACCGTCGGCGGTACGCGACATCGGGATCCGGAACGGCCACGTCGCCGCGATCAGCGCCGAGGCACTCGATGACAGCGGATGCCCGCAGATCCTGGATGCCGCCGGGAAATGGGTGTTGCCGGGACTTCTCGACATTCACACCCACTACGACATCGAAGTGCTCGGCCTGCCCGCACTGCCCGAGTCGCTGCGCCACGGTGTCACCACGGTCATGGTCGGTTCGTGTTCGTTGTCCACCGTGCACGTCGACGGCACGGAGGCCGGTGACCTGTTCGGCCGGGTCGAGGCCATCCCGCGGCAGTTCGTGATCGACGCCGTCGACCGGCACAAGACCTGGACCGGGGCCGAGGAGTATGTGCAGGCGCTGGAGTCGCTGCCGTTGGGCCCCAACGTCGCGGCCTTCATCGGGCACTCCGACATGCGCACGAAGGTGATGGGTCTGGATCGGGCCACCCGCAGGCGGCGCCGTCCCACCCGCGGCGAACAGTCCGAGATGGAACGGATGCTGACCGAGGCGCTCGACGCAGGGTTCGTCGGAATGTCCTCGCAACAGCTGCTTTTCGACAAGATTGACGGTGAGGCGTGCCGGTCCCGGACACTGCCCTCGACCTACGCCGGTCCGCGCGAACTGCGCCGGCTCAAATCGCTGCTGCGGCGCACCGGCCGGGTCCTGCAGTCCGGACCCGACATTGCGAATCCGCTCAACCTCGGTTCGCAGCTCGCCCAGTCGCTGGGAGTCTTGCGCAATCCGCTCAAGACCAGCCTGCTGTCGGCGGCCGACATCAAGGCCAACCCGCATGCGGTCAAGGTGCTCGGCCCGCTGGCTCGGATGGTCAACGCGATGGGCGGCAACTTCCGCTGGCAGCATCTGCCGGTGCCCTTCGAGGTCTACGCCGACGGCATCGATCTGGTGGTGTTCGAGGAGTTCGGCGCCGGGGCCGCCGCGCTGCACCTGCGCGATGAGGTGGAGCGCAACGAGCTGTTGCGGGATGAGGCGTACCGCAGGCAGTTCCGCAAGGACTACGAGAACCGGCTCGGCGTTCGGGTCTGGCAACGCGATTTTCACGACGCCGAGATCGTCGGTTGCCCGGATGCCACCGTCGTCGGCAAATCCTTCGGCCAGGTCGCGCTGGACCGCGGCCTGCACCCGGTGGACGCATTCCTGGATCTGGTGCTGGCCCACGGGCGCGATTTGCGTTGGCGCACCACGATTTCCAACCACCGACCAGAGGTACTGAAGAAGCTCGCTCGCGATCCCGGCATCCAGCTCGGGTTCTCCGACGCCGGTGCACATCTGCGGAACATGGCGTTCTACAACATGGGACTGCGACTGCTCCGACACGTACGCGATGCGCACAACGCCGGGCGGCCGTTCATGACGATCGAGCACGCCGTGCACCGGCTGACCGGCGAGCTCGCCGACTGGTATCGCCTAGACGCCGGGCACCTGCGCATCGGTGATCGCGCCGACGTCGTGATCATCGACCCCGAGCGGCTCGACCATTCCCTGGAGTCCTACGCCGAGGAGGCCGTCGACTGCTACGGCGGGCTGTCCCGGATGGTCAACCGCAACGACGACACCGTCAACGCCGTGTTCGTCGGTGGCCGCGCGGTGTTCCTGGACGGCCGGCCCACCGATCTCCTCGGCCGGCAGCGCACCGGACGCTTCCTGCGGGCCGCGCACCGCTCCCCCGCATTGTCCTCGGGCACAGAAGATCTGGCCCATGTCAACTGAGCAGACGGTCCTGGGCATGTGGCGCGCATTGTCGGCGCGCGACTGGGACCAGGTGAAGACCCATCTCTCCCCGGACTGTATCTACGCCGACATGCCGGTGGGACCGGCCGCGGCGGCCCGCGGGCCCGAGGACATCGTCAAGAGACTCAAGATCGGGCTGGAACCGCTGGCCGGCTACCAGAACCACGACGGCCTGCTCGTCGCCGACGGCCCCAACGTGATGTACGAGCACTCCGAGACCTGGACCTGGGTCAGCGGGGAGGTCGCCGTGCTGCGCTTCGTCACGGTGCACGAAGTCGTCGACGACAAGCTCACCCTGTGGAAGGACTACTGGGACATGAGTGCGCTGGCCGCGTTCGCCCCGCCGAACTGGTTGTCCGATTTCGCCACGGCCGACATGTCCTGGGTGTACGACGCCACCGGGCAGATCTGACGAGTCGGTCTCGCGTCGTCCCGCCCCCGCCTAGGGTCCAATCATGAGCAGCACCGAACTGCCACCCGGCCCGCCGCTGCCGGCCGCGGTGCAGGGCGTGCTGATGATGAACTTCTGGGCGCAGTACGTTTCCGCGTGCCGGCGCCGCTACGGCGAGGTGTTCACGCTGCGGGTGGCCACCATCGGCACCATGGTCTATCTGGCCGATCCGGCGGATATCAAGACGGTGTTCGGCGGGAACCCGTCGGTGTATCACGCCGGAGAGGCGAACGCCATGCTGACCGGCCTGCTCGGCCCGAATTCGGTGCTGGTGATCGACGGCGATGTGCACCGGGACCGCCGCCGGCTCATGCTGGCACCCTTCGGCCGGGAGGCCGTCGCCCGCCAGACCGCGGTGATGGCCGAGATCGCCGCGGACAACATCGCCGGATGGCCGGTCGGCACCGAATTCCCGGTGGCGCCCCGGATGTCGGCGATCACGCTGGAGGTCATCCTGCGGACCGTCATCGGCACCACCGACGACGACCGGTTGGCGCGGCTGCGTGCCGTCATGCCGAAACTGCTCAGACTCGGGGCCTGGAACTCGCTGCCCGTCGCCGTGCCCGGCCTGCAACGGCTCAAACCGTGGCATGGGTTCCGGGATCGGCTGCACGAGGCCGACCGCCTGCTCTACGCCGAGATCACCGAGCGCAGGGCCGATCCGGACCTCGGTGATCGCCCCGACGCACTGTCGATGCTGGTGCGATCGGGCATGTCCGACGCCGAACTGCGCGATCAACTGATGACCCTGCTGGTCGCCGGACACGATACGACCGCGACCGGACTGTCCTGGGCGCTGGAACTGCTGACCAGACATCCCGCGATCCTGGAGAAGGCCACCCGTGCGGCGCGCACCGGCGGCCCGGAGGCCGACGGATATATCGACGCGGTCTGCAAGGAGGTGCTGCGGATCCGGCCGGTGGTCTTCGACGTCGGCCGTGTCCTGACCGAGCCGACCGAGGTGGCCGGGCATCTGCTGCCGGCCGGGGTGATGGTGGCCCCGGGTATCGGGCTGGTGCACGCCGACGCCGCCCGGTATCCGCACCCCGATCGTTTCGATCCGGGCCGGATGCTGGGCGCGGCGTTGGGCCCGACCACCTATCTACCGTTCGGCGGCGGCGATCGGCGCTGCCTGGGTGCGAACTTCGCCCAGGTCGAGATGGCCGTGGTGCTGCGGGAAGTCCTGCGCCGGGTGGATCTGGCCACCACCACCGCACCTGGGGAACGCCAGCGGATCAAGGGCGTCATCCTGGTGCCGCACCGGGGCGCCCGCATCCGGGTCCGGGCGATGCGCGCCGCGCAGGCACCGGACCAGGCAGGCTGCCCGCACCGCAATGCCACGAAATGATCAAACCGGGTGCCGAGTGGGTACGTAGTAACGGCTGAGGCCCGACTAATCCAGCCGCGGGCCCGGTCCGAACCGGAGGTCCCCCATGAGATTGCCCGCCCTCAGATTCCGCGGTGCCCGGCGCCTGCGAGCGCTTGCCCTGAGTCTGGCCGCCCTGGGCCTGCTGCTGGGTTTGGTCAGCGCCCCGGCCGCCCTGGCCGACGACCGCCTCGATTTCACCGGCACCACCCTGTCGGGGGCGCCGTTCAACGGTGCCACCCTGCAGGGTAAGCCCGCGGTGCTGTGGTTCTGGACGCCGTGGTGCCCGTTCTGCAACCAGGAGGCCCCAAGCGTCAGCAAGGTGGCCGCGGCCAACCCGGATGTGACGTTCGTCGGGGTGGCCGCCCGCTCGGATGTGGCCGCGATGCAGAACTTCGTGTCGCGCTACAACCTGGGCTTCACCAACCTCAACGACGCCGACGGTTCCATCTGGGCGCGATTCAACGTGCCCTGGCAGCCGGCCTATCTGTTCGTGAAGCCCGACGGGGCCTCGACCTTCGTGAACAACCCGACGTCGGCGATGTCGGAACAGGACCTGGCGAACCGGGTCGCCGCGCTCACCGCCTAGATGGACGCCGATCTGCTCGGTCTTGCGTTCGGGGCCGGGCTGATCGCCGCGGTCAATCCATGCGGGTTCGCGATGCTGCCCGGCTATCTGAGCCTGGTCATACAGGCGGACGCGGGCAGCGGACGGGCGGTGGGGCGCGCCCTGACCGCCACCGCCGCCATGACGCTGGGGGTGGTGGCGGTGTTCGCCGCCTTCGGTGCACTGACCGCCTCGGTCGCCTCGACGGTGCAGCAGTACGTTCCGTTCGCCACCGTGCTGATCGGTGTCATCTTGGTGATGCTCGGCGGTTGGCTACTGATCGGCAGGACGCTGACGCTACCGGTGCATGCCGGTTCGCGGTGGGCGCCGACCGCACGGGTCGGATCGATGCTCGGCTACGGACTGGGATTCGCGCTGGCCTCGCTGTCCTGCACGGTCGGCCCGTTTCTGGCGGTGACCGCGAGTGCGGCCCGCGCGCCGTCCTGGCGTGACACCGTGCTGGTCTATCTGGCGTACGCGGGCGGTTTCGCGGTGATCGTCGGTGCGCTGGCCGTCTCCACCGCCTTCGCCAGTTCCGCTCTGCTCGACCGGATCCGCCGAATCCTGCCCTATGTCAACAGGATCAGCGGAGGGCTGCTGCTCGTCGTCGGCGCGTATGTGGCCTACTACGGCATCTACGAGATACGGCTGTTCCACGCCGGTGGCGACCCGGCCGACCCGGTGATCGGGGCGGCCGGGCGGCTGCAGGGCGCGATCGCCGGCTGGGTGTACGAGCACGGCGGATGGCCGTGGCTGGTGGTGCTGGTCGCGTTGGTGTCCGCCGCGGCCGCAATCGGATTCAGCCGGCGAGCAGGACGGTCCCGGCGGCGATCAACGCAATCACCTTGACCGACTCCAAACCGACATAGACGAAGTGGGCCTGGGAACGCGGCAGAGTCTCCGCGTCCGGGCCGGCGGCCAGGACGGCATCGGAGCGCCTCGTCAGCGCCGGCCGGACCGCAACCAGTTGCCCGGTCAAGGCCAGCACCGCGACTGCGAAAGCGACCAGCACCGTCGGCCCGGGGCCGGTCACCACCAGCGCGACGGCGACGACGACTGCCAGCACCACCTCCACGCCGTTGAGCGCGCGGAACACCAACCGGCCGATTCCCAGGCCGATCGGCAACGTCACGCCGGGCGCGCGGAATTTCAGTGGCGCCTCGATGAACGAGATGGCCAGCACCATGCCGAGCCAGAGGAAGATCAGGGCGGCCGCGAGCGCCGCAGTGGTCGTCATCGGGCTCCGATCACAGGGTGATCTTGCAGGATTGGCCGATGTCGAGGGTGCGCAACATCCGCCCCATGCCCAGCCACATGGCGCACGAGAGCGCGAGGTCGGTCAGCAGTTCCTCGCTGAACTCCGCCCGGCAGCGTTCCCAGAAGTCCTCGTCGTCGCGCAGCCCGGTGTGGTCACTGGCGAAGCGTTCGGCGAACTCCGCGGCGATCCGTTCGGCAGGACTGTAGCCCGGCCAGGTCCGCCACTGCGAAGCGTGGTCGTAGAGGTCTTCGTCGACCCCGGCCTCCAGGCCCGCCGAGTCACGGGTGTTCTGGCAGACCACGCATTCGTTGTCCCGCGCGATGACCATCCGGGCCAGTTCCCGGACCCGCATGGGCAGCCGGTTCTTGTTGTAGACGGCGTGGGTGAAACCGGCCATCGCGACGCCGATATCGGGTGACTTGGTCACCCAGGCCGCGGCATCGTCGTCTGCGAAATCTCCGATTCGGCTCATGCCCGGAGCGTACGCCGGACGACCGCAGATTGGAACGTGTTCTAGTTTGTCGGTGCCGTGCCGACGAGTTCGCGGCCCTCGGTCCACTCCCGCTGCAGCACCATCCGGTGCGCGATGCGTTCCAGCGCCGCCTCCACCTGTAACTTGTCCGGCCTGCCCAGGTAATCCGGGGCCTCGGCCAGCCGCTGCACCAGTTTGGCGACCAGTGCGCCGATGGCGACGTCGACCTGACGGGCGCCGGCCTGGGTCAGCCACAGCCGATCCCCGGTGCGCAGCGCGTACCCGGTCTCGACGAGCCGGTCGAATACCGGCTCCAGGATCTCCGGCGGGATCCGCCGGGCGTCGGCGATGGAGCCGATCGAGGCCCAGCCGTGCACCTGGTTGTGCCGGTAGATCTGCACCGCCGCCCACAGCCGAGCCACGTCGAGCTCACACCCCGGGGCGTCGACGAGCTTGCGCAACCGGATATCCGGCGAGTCCCGGAAGGTCCTGCCCACCGCAAGCTCGAGAATCTCGTCGGAGGTCTCCATCACCGGCATCCCGAAGCCGTCGCCGAGGTCGGCGGCCGATGCCGACTCCATCTCGCGCAGCGGGATCTCCTTGAGGAACAGCGACACCACGAACCCGAGAAACGCCACCGGCGCGGCACACAGGAAGACCAGTCCCAGCGAATCGGCGTAGGCGCCCACGATCGGCGCCGCCACGTCGGCGGGCAACTCCAGCAGCGCCTTCGGGGACTCCGCCGCGGCCGGCGGTGCGCCGCTGGCGACCAGCGCCGGACCGATCCGGCTGTTGAGGAAGTTCGCGAACAGGGAACCGAAGATGGCCGCGCCGAACGCGCTGCCGATGGTCCGGAAGAACGTGACGCCCGACGTCGCGACGCCCAGGTCGGTGAAGTCCGAGGTGCTCTGCACCACCAGCACCAGCACCTGCATGCACAACCCGATACCGGTGCCGAGCACCAGCAGATACAGCGACTGCAGCCACACCGAGGTCTGGGCATCCATGGTGGACAACAGCACGAACGCCAGGCACATGATCGCGGTGCCGAGCACCGGGAAGATCTTGTAGCGCCCGGTCCGCCCGACGATCGAGCCACTGCTGATGGAGGTGAGGAGCATGCCCGCCACCATCGGAAGCGTTCGCAGACCCGATTCCGTCGCCGAGACCCCGTCCACGAACTGCATGAACGTCGGCAGGAACGTCATGGCCCCCAGCATCGCGAAGCCGACGATGAACGCCAGCACGCAGCACACGGTGAACACCGGGCTGGCGAACAGTCGGATCGGCAGGATCGGTTCCGCCGCACGGGTTTCCACCCAGACGAAGGCGGACAGCACGACGATCGAACCGAGGAAGAGGCCGATGATCACCGGCGACGTCCACGGGTATTCCGAACCGCCCCAACTGGTGGCCAGGATCAGCGCCGAGGCGCCCACCCCGACCAGCGCGATGCCCGCATAGTCGATGACGGGACGGCCGTGCCGAGCGAGCGCCGGGATGGCGACGGTGGCCACCACGAACACCACCGCGGCGACCGGGACATTGATCCAGAACGCCCACCGCCAGCTGAGGTGATCGGTGAAGAACCCGCCGAGCAGCGGACCGATCACGGTGGTGACGCCGAAGACCGCGCCCAGCGCACCCTGGTACCGGCCGCGGTCCCGCAGCGGGATGACCTCGCCGATCACCGCCGTGGCGGTGACCATGATGGCACCGCCACCGATCCCCTGCAGCGCCCGCGCGGCGACCAGCATGGACATCGAGTCGGCCAGGCCGCACAGCACCGAACCGACGAAGAAGAACACCACCGAGACCTGGAAGACGGCCTTGCGACTGAAGAGGTCGCCGAGCTTGCCGACGACGGCGGTCGCGATCGTCGAGGCCAGCAGATAGCTGGTGACCACCCAGGACTGATGGCCTGCGCCGCCGAGATCGGACACCACCGTCGGCAGCGCGGTGGCCACGATGGTCTGGTCGAGGGCGGCCAGCAGCATGCCCAGCAGAATCGCGACGAAGATGATGTTTCGCCGTTGCGCGCTGACCGGCGGGCTGCTTTCGCCGGCTTCTCCGGCCGTTCCGGCTTCCCTGGACGTCACTGACTCCCCCATAGGTCGCCCCGACCCATCAAATGATTAGCTCGGCTATCTAATATACGCCGGGCCGATGGAACCTCGGAACGGGTACCGGTTAGGCAGTACCCGAGCGGCCCATGGGGGAAACCGTGGCCGTGGCGGGGCTATTGCGGGGGCCGCGATACGCACTGCGCGGAGTACAACTCCTCACCGAGGGTGTTCATCAACTGCAGCTGGGTTTCCAGGTAGTCGATGTGCCCTTCCTCATCGGCCAGGATCGCCTCCAGGATCCCCGCGGAGGTGGCGTCCTGCTTCTCCCGGCACATGATGATGCCCGGCTTCAGTCGCGCCACCACCTCGTACTCGATGGCGAGATCGGATTCGAACTGCTCCCGCAGGGTCTGCCCGACCCGGAGGGAGAACAGCCGCTGATAGTTCGGTAGGCCGTCGAGAAGCAGAATGCGGTCGGTGATCGTCTCCGCATGACGCATTTCCTCGAATGATTCTTCCCGCGTATGGCGAGCCAATTCGGTGAATCCCCAATTATCTTGCATTTTCGAATGCAGGAAATACTGGTTGATCGCCGTGAGTTCACTCGTCAACTGCTCATTGAGCAATTTTAGAACTTCCGGATCGCCTTGCATGTCGCTCCTAAGCACCGTGAGGGCTGGTCAAGTGTCGCTAATGCCGTGCCTGTCTGAATCTAGTCGAGTCGAGGGGTGGCAGCGAGAGCAGTCGAGGCGGTTCGGAGACAAATTTCGGCCGGCTTCGGCGATCCGTAGGTGAGGCTAACCCTAGTCAGAGGCCTAGTTATGGACTGGCTTGCCTTAGTTAGGTTACACTGACCTAACTCTCGGGCAGCCGCCGTCGGCGCCCCACACCCCGACCCGGACGGAGAGGCAGAAACGGTGAACGGCGACAATTCACATTCGTTCCGTCCGGTCGTTTTTCCCATTCCCCGAATTGCTCAGGCACGGCCCGCCGCGGCCGATTTTTTTCGCTTTGCTCAGGCCCGTAATTTCAGCCGATCGTCCGGCATGTATTCGGCCGGGGCGAAAGGCGAATCGTTCGCAAATTCGCCGCGGCCTACGGGCAAGGCGGCCTGAACGCATGTTCGTGTGTCTGTGCACCGGTGCCACCACCCAGGCCGTCCACGACGCGGTGGCCGCCGGTGCCACCACGTCCCGGCAGATCGCCGAGGCGTGCGGCGCGGGATCGGACTGCGGCCGGTGCCGTCGCACGGTGCGCGCCATCCTCGCCGCCTCCCGCACCGTCGAGTGCCCGGTGCACGCGGTCGGCTGACTCCTCAGCCGCGCTTGTCCACGAAAGAGGCCAGCGCGTCGACATTGGCCGCCTGCCCCAGCAGTTCGGCGAACAACGCGTTCTCGCGCTCACTGGCCGCGGCGATACCGGGGCGGATCGCGTCCATCATCGTCTGCTTGACCGCGAGCAGGCTGTTCAGCGGCCGCGCGGCCAGCACCTCGGCGTGCCTGCGAGCCTCCGCCAACAGGTCCTCGGGCTCACACACCTTCCACACCAGACCCATTCGCAGCGCCTCGGCGGCCTCCACCCATTCCGAGGACAGCAGCAGCCACGCCGCGTTCTGCCGACCGATCAACCGCGGCAACAGGTATGAGGACGCCGCCTCCGGCGGAACCCCCAGACTGGTGAACGGACATTTGAGCCGGGCGGTGCTCGACATGAAAGCGAGGTCGGCGTAGCCGAGGATGGTGGTGCCGATACCCAGCCCGATCCCGTTGACCGCACAGATCAGCGGTTTGGGGAAGGCGGCAAGTGCCTCGATCATCCCGCGGAATCCGTGCTTGCCGGGTTGATAGTCCGGGTCGGTCACCAGCTTCTGCATCTCGACCAGGTCGTTGCCCGCACTGAACGCACGCCCCGCACCGGTCAGCAGCACCACCGACACCTCCGGGTCCTCGGCCGCCGCCAGCAGCGCCTCGGTGGTCGCGTCGTAGAGCGCCTCGCTGAAGGCGTTGAGCGCCTCCGGGCGATTGAATGTCAGCGTGCGTACCCGATTCTCATCGGCGATCAACAGGGTCACGCTTGCAGCGTAAGGGTCGGCGTCCACAGCACGTAGCGACTGGTCGGCACCGTGTCGATGTTGCGATCGGCGCCGAATCGCGCCACGCTGGCCCCCATCCGCCCCATCCGGTCGGCGAGGTCGGCGTCGTCGGCTGCCCCGAAGAAGGCGTGCAGATCCGACACCGCCTCGATCGGGAACAGTTCCTCGACGATGGCGTCCACCGGCGGCGCGTCCGCGGTGATCGCCCGCACCACGGTGTTCTGCGTGTAACCGAACGTCGCCTGGGTGGCGATCGCCACCGGTGTGTGGTCGATATGCCAGCGCTGCAACCAGATTGCCTCGTCCAGTTCGTCGGGACGACGCAGCAACGCGACATTGGCCAATCCGGGGGTGCGCGCTCGGTACGGTGTCCGGGCCAGGCAGCGGGACCGACTCGGTCACCAGATAGGCGGCCATCTCCTGGCATTCGGTGGCCAGCAGTTCCAGTGCCGCGGTGAGCGGCGCACCGTAGTACTGCTGGGTCCAGATGCTGACCACCGCGCACACCGGCGGGTCCAGCGTGGTGAGTGTCATCAGCGATGCGCTCACCACCTCATCGCGCACATTGACCGTCAGTCCGGCGAGATCGAGTTCGGACAACTCGGTCGCCACCCGGGTCCGCAATCGGGTGCACCACTGTTCGCCGGGGTTTGTCGCGCGCAGCACGACCATCACCTTTTCCACCAGCCGAACCTAACAATCGGCGGCGAATCGATCACCGGCCGATCACACCTTTGCGATCGCACCTGACACACCGGCCGGTCGGGACACAATGGCCTGATGACCCTCGGCCGCCAGCTGCGACTGACGTTGTACGACGGCGGCGCCGTGCTACGAAGTCTGGCCGGCGTCCTGGGAGTGGTGCTGCTGGCCAATGCCGTGCATTCCCCGGCGGCCGCCGTGAGCACCGGGGCCGCGGCCATCGTCGCCGGCGCCAGCGCGCTGCAGGACAGCCCGCGCAGCCGCTTCCCCACGGTCGTGATCGTCTCGCTGGAGATGGCTCTGGCCGCGCTGCTCGGCGCGGTGACCGAAGCCAACACCTTCGCCTTCATCGTGGTCATCGCGTTGTGGTGTGTGGCCGCCGGACTGCATTGGGCCATCAGCGCCAATGCCGGGTTGGTGGCCGCGGCAGGTGCCGCCGTGATGGTGACCTCGGTCCCGGCCGAGCACGACGTCGGGTCGGTGCTGGCGGTGGCGATGCTCGCCCTGACCGGCGGGCTGCTGCAGGCCATGTTGATCGTCGTGTGGCCACAACGACGCTGGCGTACCCAGCGCAGCGCGCTGACTCGCGCCTATCTGTCCCTGGCCGCCGACGCCGACCGGATCGCGGTGGATTCCGACACCACCATCGACCGGGAGCCGCTGATCCGGCTGCGGGACGTATTCACGGTGAGCGAGGCGCTGGCCAAACGGCGGCCACCGATCTACCGCGGCTGGTACAGCCTGCCCGAGCGGATCGCCGAATCGCTGACCGCGCTGGGGCCGCACTACGACAAGGACGAGGCCGTGGCGCGGGTGCTGCACAGCGCCTCCGAACTGCTGGTGACCATCGCGCATGCCCGGCGTCGTGCCCGCTCCGACCTGGCCTACGCGACCGGCCAACTCGACGGCGCGGCCACCGCGGTGCAGGGCCCCGGACGGGAGGCCGCGATGCTGTTGTCGGCCCAGTTGCGCGAGGCCGTCGAATTGCGGTTCGGACAATTCGAACCGGACCAGGTGGCGCATCTGCGCCGCACCGGCGTCCCGGACGCGCTCACCGCGGTGAGCGGTCTCGTGCGGGCTCAGATGGTCAGTAGTTCACCGATTCTGCGGCACACGCTGCGCCTCGTCGTGGCCACCGCGATCGGAGTGGCGCTGTGGAAGTTCGCCGATATGCCGCACGGTGTGTGGATCCCGCTGACGGTCCTGATGGTGCTGCGTCCCGAAACCGCCCACACCTACACCCGCTGCGTCGGGCGGATCGTCGGGACCGCAGCGGGTGTGGCCCTGGCCGCCTTGCTGACCTCGCTGGCCGATCCCACCGGTGCGGCCTCGGCCGTGCTGGCGGTGGTGTTCCTCGCCGGCGGCTATCTCACCGCAGAGATCAGTTACCTCGGGGTGACCATCGCCATCGCCGGGACCCTGGTCTTCCTGATGAACATCGGTAACGCTTCCAGCGCGGGCGCGGTCGGGGATCCCCTGCTGGCGGTGGTGGTCGGCGGCGGGCTGGCCGTCGCTGTCCATGTGCTGATCCCCGACAACGCACTGGTCCGGTTGCGGCAGCGCGCCGGCGAACTGCTGAAGACCGAGATCGACTATGCGGCAATGGTGATCAGAGCTTTCGTACACGATCTGGATCATCCGAAAGAGCAGCTCGAATCCGCCTGGGGGCGGGCGGTGAGCGCCCGCGCCGCCTTCGAGGCCACCGCCGGCGCGACCGGCACCGAGTCCCGTGCGCTGCGCCGTTGGATGCGGTCCTACCGCGCCGCACTGAACTCCGTCACGACCTCGTGCGCCGCTCTGGAAGCCCACCTGCCTGCGCATCCCCCACCCAACCTGAACCGCGAATTCGTGGCCGCGGTGGACGATTACGTCAAGGCACTGTGCGGTGACCCGGCCACCCCGGCGGCGCCCTGGAGCGTCGACAGCGACGCGTTGCTGACGGCCAGCGCGAGCGTGCGCGAGGCCTCGGCATTGCTGACCGACGACCACGCCGCCGAACGGCTGCTGGTCGGCGAGATCTGCAACATCACCACGGTGGTGACCGACATCGCCGCCACCGACATCAAGCTCAGCCAGTGAGGATCAGTCCTGTACCCACCTGGGCCGGATGAACACTCCCTCGGCCTGCACCGTGGGCCCTTCGGCATCCGAGATGAAGCCGGTGGCAAAGGTTTTCACGCCTTCGGTACGCTCGGCGGCCGCCTGCACCCGCAACGCACCGAGTCGGGTGGGACGTAGATAGCGCAGGCTGATGGTCCCGGTCAGTCGCGGACTGGTGGCCGGGCTGGCCGCCTCGCCGAGCATGTGGTCGAGGATCAGTGCGGCCACTCCCCCGTGCACGTGCCCCGGCGGCCCCTCATAGGCCGCGCCCAGGGTGAAATCGGCGGACACGCTGCCGTCGGGATGGTGCTGCACCGACAACGGCGGCGCGACCGGGTTGCGTAGCCCGATCACGGCGTTGCCCCAGGGCATCCGGTCGCCCTGCTCGGTGAACCGCACCCCGAACGGGCCGTCGATCTGCTTGCTGCGCAGAGCGGCCGTCGCCGCATCGATCTGCGCCTTCGCGGCCGCCACCGTCTCGGCGGCGGCGTCTGTGCGGATGGTCGCATCGATGAGTTCACGCACCGATTCGGTCAGCGGCCGATAGATCTCACGCAATCGTTCGACGTCCTCGGCGCTGAGGTCCTCGACAGTGAAGTCCAACATGCAAGAACTAGAACATGTTCTACCGGCGCTGTCGAGTGCACCGGTCCGCCGCGTACACCGGACGGCCCATCGGCCCTCCAGCGAAACACGCGTACCGGGCACGCGAGGGACTTTTCGCGCGACCGCTACGCGTGTCTCGGCGCTGCGGTGCGGGTCACAACGCCGTTGGCCGGGTGTCATAGATAACCTGATATTTCGTAGTCATCTGTCTACGAAGTCACTTAGGCTCGTGACCATGGCTGCCCGAACACACAGCGCCGACCCCCGCGCCGAACGGGTCCGCACGCGCCTGCACGAGGCGGCGTTCGCACTCGCCCACGAACATCCGGTCGACGAGCTCACCGTCGCGGGCATCGTGGGCCGCGCGGGTGTCAGCCGGCAGGTGTTCTACCAACACTTCCGTGACCGTGACGATGCGGTCGCAGCCGCGTTCTCGGTGGCGTTCGAACAGGCCACCGCCGACATCGGCGGCGACCCGCGGGTGTGCATCATGCGACTGTTCGACTTCGCCGGCGAGCACCGCGCGATGTACCGCAATGTGGTGCCGAGTTCGGTCACCCAGCGCGTGGTCAGCGCCTTCCGCACCGAGCTGGCCCCGGCCTGCGCCGAGATCGCCAGAACCGGCACCGGCCCGGGCGGCCCCGTCACCCCCATCGCGGGGCTGACCGAGGAGGCGGTGACCCGCTTCCTGGTCGGTGGGTTCATGGAGGTGCTGCGCGCCTGGATGGAGGAGCCCGAGGCCCGGGACGCCCGCGACCTCCGCGACCGGGTGGCCGCGGCCTTCGACACCGTCAACGCACTTCTCACGCCGCCCGACGCCGCGGCGCGGTTCTGATGGGTAAGCACAGCGCGCCGGCGGCCGCACCGACCGTCCAGCAGACGGCACCCGAAGGACACGGCGTCACCCGCGCCCAGGTCCGCTATGTCGCGCTGGCGATGGTCACCTTCTCCCTGCTGGTCCTTGCGATGATCGCCAGCTATGCCGGCGCCTTCGCCAAACCGACGCTGCATCACCTGGACGTCGCGGTCGTCGCGCCCGCCCAGCTGATCGACGCCCTGGACAACCGGGACGGACTGGATGTCACCGCAGTCGCCGATGCTGCGGCAGCCCGCACTCAGGTCCTGGAACGCAGGGCCGACGCCGCGCTGGTCGAATCGTCGGGCCGACTGGACATCTACGTGGCCGGCGGGGGCGGCCACAGCGTCGCCGCCGCCGCCGAGACCGTCGGACGCGCGGTGGCAGGCGAAGCCGGGCTGGTTCCCTCGGTCACCGATATCGCACCGACCTCGGCGGGTAATCCCTCGGGCACCGTCGAGTTCTACGCGATCATCTTCGTGTCCCTCGGCGCCTCCATCGGGGCCACCGCCTTCGGTTATCTGGTCGGGTCGGTGCGACGGCCGTGGACACTGGCGCTGCGCACCGTCACGCTCTCGACGTATGCGGCCCTGCTGGCCGGCGTCGTCACCATCTATGTGGACACCGGAATCGACGCCCTCGGCGCACATCCGTGGCAGGTGTTCGGCGCACTGTGGCTCTACGCGATGGCCGTCGGGGGCGCGGTCACCGGGGTCTCGGCCGCGTTCGGCACCGTCGCCGCACTGATCGTGACCGCATTCCTGGTGATCGTCGGCAACGCGGCCGCCGCCGGGCCGGTCGGCCTGCCGCTGCTGTCGGGCTTCTACACGGTGTTCAACCGCATCGTGCCGCAGGGGTCCGGGGTCGCACTGCTGCGCAGCATCGAGTACTTCGGCGGCCACGGCGCCGTGACACCGATTGTCACGCTGGTGATCTGGGCCGCGACGGGCGCGGCCCTGGCGATGCTCGCCACCACCGTCCGGATGCCCGCGGCGCAGCGTTTGTGGCAACGCGTCGCCGTGCACGGCTGAGGAGACCTATCGTTGCCCCATGAGCGAGCCGTACTACGACCTGGGGTCCTACTCCCGCAGGGTCGAGACGTCTTCGCCGCAGGCGCAGCTGTGGTTCGACCGGGGGTTGGTGTGGGCCTACGCGTTCAACCACGGGGAGGCGGTGCGCTGTTTCGAGCGTGCCCTCGAACATGACGGCGATCTGGCCATCGCGCGCTGGGGCATCGCCTACGCCGTCGGCCCGAACTACAACAAGGCGTGGGATGCCTTCGACCCTGTCGAGCTGGCCGGCGCGTTGGCCCGGGCCCGCGCGGAGCTCGCCGCCGCGGCCGGCGGACACGCCTCGACGACCGAGCGCGCACTCATCGAGGCACTGGCGGCGCGTTTCCCGACCGACGACCCACTCGACGACGCGGCCCTGACCGACGGACACCGGGCCTATGCCGCGGCCATGTCCGTGGTGGCCGAGACCTGCCCCGACGATGTGGATGTACAGGCGCTGGCCGCCGACGCGTTGCTCAACGTCACCGCATGGGCCTTGTGGGACAACACAACCGGCCGGCCGGCCGCGGGCTCCCGGGTGATCGAGGCCAAGGCGCTGCTCGATGCCGCACTCGCCGGCCCGGCCGGACGGCGCCATCCGGGTGTCCTGCACCTCTATATCCATGCCATGGAGATGTCGGCGCATCCGGAGGACGCACTGCCCGCCGCCGACCTGCTGCGTGGGCTGGTCCCCGACGCCGGCCACCTGCAGCACATGCCGAGCCACATCGATGTGCTCTGCGGTGACTACCGGGCGTCGGTGGTGGCCAACCAGGCGGCGGTGCGCGCCGACCGCACGTTCGTCGAGCAGGCCGGCCCACTGAACTTCTACTCCCTCTACCGCGCACACGATCTGCACTTCGTGGTGTACTCGGCCATGTTCGAGGGCAACTACCGGATCGCCGAGGAGGCCGCCACCGAACTCGCCGAACAGTTGAGCCCGGAGCTGCTGGCCATCGACTCGCCGCCGATGGCGGACTGGCTGGAGGCGTTCGTGCCGCTGCGGGTGCACGTGCTGGTGCGGTTCGGCCGCTGGGACGAGTTGATCGCGTTGGGCCTGCCCGAGGACCCCGAGCTGTACTGCACCACCGCCGCCACCGTGCACTACGGTCGCGGCATCGCATACGCCGCCACGGGCCAGTTATCTGCGGCCCGCGCCGAACAGGCGGCGCTGGCTGCGACGTACGCACGCATCCCCGAATCCCGCTACCTGTTCAACAACACCAGCCGCGACATCCTGGCCATCGCGATCGCCATGCTCGACGGCGAAATCGCTTACCGGGAAGAACGTTTCGAGGAGGCGTTCACGCTCCTGCGACAGGCGATCGCACTCGATGACGCGCTGCCCTACGACGAACCGTGGGGCTGGATGCAGCCGACCCGGCACGCTTACGGGGCGCTGCTGGCCGAGCAGGGCCGAGTCGAGGAGGCCGCCGCGGTCTACGCGGCGGATCTGGGGCTGGACAACACCCTGCGGCGCTCCTGCCAACACCCCGGAAACGTCTGGAGCCTGCACGGATACCACGAATGTCTGCGCCGGCTGGGCCGCGACGCCGAGGCGCGGATCATCGCCAAGCAGCTCGACGTGGCCCGCGCACGGGCCGACGTCCCGGTGCTGGCATCCTGCGCGTGCAGGCTGGATGTCAGCCCGGATGTCACGGCCGAACCGTCCCCGTGTTGCGATTGAATGAATTTGCTTGGCTCACAATGTGTCATATCGCCCATTCCCGGCACCGAGGGCCTATTCTTGCCGGTAGCAAGCGGTAACGGGGGGCTCGCACAATCTTGGGTGATGTGCCGCCGTCCGCTGTGGAGAGGACGCCCGATGACGCGCGAACGCCATGCAGAAGAACCCTTATTCGCCCTCGTCCGGATGATCCGGGGTGCCGTCGAGGACCCGGTGCGCTCGGCGGGCGGCAATGACCGCGATGTCGAGGCGATCGCCGTCGCGGCCGCCTACGCGGCGTGGTGCTGGGGGGCGGCACCATCTGCCGACATCGAGCCACCGGGCTTGAACCGAATGCCCGCGTAGACTGCCGGTGTGGCGATCAGCGACGAGGACCTCGACCATCTGCGTCGCTGCGTCGGACTCGCCCGCACTGCGCTCGACGGCGGTGACGAGCCGTTCGGCTCTCTGTTGGTCGATGAGAACGGCGCCGTCCTGTTCGCCGACCACAACCGGGTCAAGGACGGCGATGCGACCCAGCATCCCGAATTCGCCATCGCCCGGTGGGCCGCTGAGCACCTGACACCGGGACAGCGCGCCGCCGCCACCGTCTACACCTCCGGTGAGCACTGCCCGATGTGCTCGGCCGCGCACGCCTGGGTCGGGCTCGGACGCATCGTGTACGCCGCCTCCTCCGAACAGCTCGGCCGATGGTGCGCCCAGTGGGGCACGCCCACCTCCCCCGTCGCGCCGTTGCCCATCGGCGTCGTCGCGCCCGGTCTCGTCACCGACGGTCCGGCACCGGATCTCGAGAACGAGATGCGTGCCCTGTACGAAGCGAAGTTCCGCCCGTGACCGATCCGGACTGGGTGCGTCACGTGATCTGGTGGCATATCTACCCCCTCGGTTTCGTGGGCGCCTTCCCGGCGCAGTCCGCGCCGACCGAGGACCAGCATCGGCTGCTGCGCATCATCGACTGGCTGGACCACGCGGTCGAGCTCGGCGCCTCCGGTCTGGCGCTGGGCCCGGTGTTCGCCTCGCGCACACACGGTTACGACACCACCGACCACCGGCGTATCGACCCTCGGTTGGGTACCGACGCCGACTTCGACCGGCTGATCGAAGAATGCCGCCGGCGCGGGCTGCGGGTGCTGCTCGACGGTGTCTTCAACCATGTCGGCACCGACTTCCCCCGCTACCGCGACGCCCTGCACAGCGGATCCGGAGAATGGTTTCGCCGCGGCCGCAACGGATTCGCCACCTTCGAGGGTCATGGTGAGCTGATCGCACTCAACCACGCCAACCCCGATGTGGTGGCCTACACCGTTGAGGTCATGGACCACTGGCTGAGCCGGGGCGCCGACGGCTGGCGGCTGGACGCGGCGTACGCGGTGCCGTCGTCGTTCTGGGCGAAGGTACTTCCGCAGGTACGCGGCCGTCACCCGCAGGCCTGGTTCGTCGGCGAGATCATCCACGGCGACTACCCCACCCAGGTGCAAGCCGGCGGGCTGGACTCGGTCACCCAGTACGAATTGTGGAAGGCGATCTGGAGCAGCCTCAACGACGGCAACTTCCACGAGCTCGACTGGGCACTGCAGCGGCACAACACATTTCTGCAGACCTTCGTACCGCTCACCTTCATCGGCAACCACGACGTCAGCAGGATCGCCAGCCAGCTGACCGACATCCGCCACGTCGAGCATGCACTGGTGCTGTTGCTCACCACCGGCGGGACACCGAGCATCTACGCCGGTGACGAGTGGGCGTGGCGCGGCGTCAAGGAGGAGCGCGCCGGTGGGGATGACGCGGTCCGGCCGGAGTTCGGGTCCCGGCCCGACGGCCCCGACGACACCCTGTCGCTGCATCAGTACCTGATCGGGCTGCGCCGCCGCAACGCATGGCTGCACACCGCGACCACCGAAGCGCTGCAGCTGAGCAACACCGGCTACGTCTACCGGACCGGAACCGGGACGGATTCCCTGGTGGTGGCGCTCAACATCGGCGACGCACCGATGAACGCGGACCTACCGGCGGCGGGTCGGGTCATCGCCGGGTCGGGTGCCCCGCCGGTCGACCGGGTGCAGCAGCTCGTCGTTCCGCCGCACGGCTGGGTGATCGTCGACTAGCGCGAATCGTCCTTGGACCAGGTGTAGGGCTGCTCGGATACACCGCGGTCGCCCAGCATGAAGGCCCGGTGGTAGCGGCCGGCGCGGGCGATGGTGGCCAGCCAGGTCGCCACCGTACTGATGCGGTTGCGCACGCCGGTGAGAAACGCGATGTGGATGAACCCCCATCCCAGCCAGCCCAGGAACCCGGCGATGCGGATCGGACCGATCTGCAGCAGCGCGTTACCCCGGCTGATGTAGGCCGCCGACCCCAGATCGCGGTATCGGTAACGGCGGCGCGGCTTACCGTCGAGGTCGCGGCGCACACAGGCGGCCACATGCAGCCCGCCCTGCATGGCGTTCTCTGCGACCCCGGGCAGATCTCCGCTGCCGACGAGATCGCCGACCACGAAGATCTCCGAGCGCCCGGGCACCGACAGGTCGGGAGCGACCATGATGCGCCCGGAGTGGTCGGCGTCGGCACCGAGCACCTCGGCCACATGGCGTGCGAACGGCACCGCCTCCACGCCGGCGGTCCACAGCACCGTCCGCGCGGCGTACTGCTCCGCCGGTCCGCCGGCCTTGGGCGTCACGGTGACCCCGTCGCGGCCGACGTCGGTCACGTGCACACCCATGTGCAGTTCGACGCCGAGGTTCTGCAGCGTGCGGACGGCCTTGCCGGCCAGGCCCGGTGCGAAACTCTTGAGCACCCGGTCACCGCCGTCGAACAGCAGCACCCGGGCATCCTCGGGTGCGATGCTGTGAAACTCGTTGGCCAGAGTGCGGGTTGCGACCTCGCGGATCTGGCCGGCGATCTCCACGCCGGTCGGTCCGCCCCCGGCGACCGCGAACGTCAGCCAACTGTCCCGCTCCGGTCCGGGTGCCAGCGTCTCGGCGATCTCGAACGCGGTGAACAGCCGCTGCCGGATGCACAGTGCGTCATCGAGGGTCTTCATCCCCGGCGCCCACTCGGCGAAATGCTCGTTGCCGAAGTAGGACTGCTTCATCCCCGCGGCGAGCACGAGTACGTCGTAGTCCAACGAGAAGGTGGTCTCGTCCGGGCGCATGGCTGTCACGGTGCGGGTGTCGGGGTCCAACCGGACCGCCTCGCCGAGCAGTGTCCGCACGTTGCGGTGCCGCGAAAGTTCTTCCCGCAGAGACCGGCTGATGTGCCCGATGCTCAGCGTCCCGGTGGCGCACTGATAGAGCAGCGGCTGAAAGAGATGCCCGGCAGCACGATCGAGCAGAGTGACGTCCACATCGGCGCGACCGAGTCGACGGGCACAGAACAGGCCGCCGAAGCCGCCGCCGATGATGAGCACCTTCATACGATCCGCGCGCATCGCTCCTAGACTAGCCGCAATCCGGAGGCGGGCGATGCCATGTTTGCTAAGCAGAGCGCCAAATCAGCCCGGCCAGGTTAAGCTCCCCGACTGATGACGACGACAACTGAATCCGGCCCCGAGGTCGCGCCCCCCACCGCGGACTCACCGCGCAGGCGCCGCCGCACGCTGTCCCGGATGAGCATCCAATCCAAATTGCTGGTCATGTTGTTGGCCACCAGCGTCCTTTCGGCGTTGGTTGTCGGCTTCATCGGCTACCAGTCGGGCCGGAGTTCGTTGCGGGACGCGGCGTTCAACCGGCTCGACGAGGTGCTCTCGGCGCAGACCCGTCAGCTGGAGGCGGAGTTCCGTTATTTGCGCGAGTCCCTCGTGATCTACACCCGCGGCTCCACCGCCATCGAAGCGGCCCGCGCGTTCACCGCCGGATTCGACCAGCTCGCCGACGCCACCATCACCCCGGCGCAGGAGAAGGCGATCGTCGACTATTACCAGACGGAGTACGCCGAGATCACCAGCGAGGCCACCGGCCAGGAAGTCGACGTCCGGGGCATGCTGCCCACGTCGAACGCGCAGAAGTACCTGCAGGCCCACTACATGGCCCCGTACCCGGACTGGAACGACGCGATCAAGGTCGACGACGCGCGGGACGGCAGCCCGTGGTCGGCGGCCAACGCCCGGTTCAACGATTTCTTCCGGCAGATCGTGCACCGGTTCAAATTCGAGGACGCCCTGCTGCTCGATACCCGGGGCAACGTGGTGTACTCCGCCTATAAGGCGGCCGATCTGGGCACCAACATCCTGTCCGGGCCGTACAGCGGCGGCGACCTGACCGATGCCTACCGCAAGGCGCTGGAGACCAACGTCGTCGACTACGTGGGCGTCACCGACTTCAGCAACTACCAGCCGTCGGCCGCACCGACCGCCTGGATGATCTCCCCCATCGGCGCGAATGGCCGCATCGACGGTGTGCTGGCGCTGCAGTTCCCCACCGCCGGGGTCAACCGGATCATGACGATGGAAGGCAAGTGGGAAGAGGCCGGCATGGGTGAGACCGGGGAAACATTCCTGGTCGGGCCGGATGGCCTGATGCGATCCAACTCTCGGCTGTTCGAGGAGGATCCCGAGGAGTTCGAGACGCGGGCCGTCGAAGCCGGAACCCCGCCGGATGTCGCGAGGCAGTCGCTGCAGGCGGGCACCAACATCCTGATGCAGCCGGTCAGCGACGAGGCCACCCGCCGGGCGTTGAAGGGCCAGACCGGCACCATCATCGAAGAGGACTACCTGGCCCATGAGGCGCTGCAGGCCTATGCGCCGGTCGACCTTCCCGGCCTGGATTGGGTGATCATCGCCAATATCGACACCGAGGAAGCCTTCGCGCCGGTGTCGTCGTTCACCCGCAACCTGGTGCTGTCGACGGCGGCGATGATCTTCCTCGTCTCGATCGCCGCGATGCTGTTGGCCCGGTTGTTCATCCGGCCGATCCGGCGCCTGGAAGCCGGCGCCCAGCAGATCAGTTCCGGGGACTACGGGGTCACGGTACCGGTCCACTCCAAGGACGAATTCGGTGATCTCACCGTCGCTTTCAACGATATGAGCCGCAACCTCGCGATCAAGGAGGACCTGCTCAACGAGCAGCGTCAGGAGAACAACCGGCTGTTGCTGTCGCTGATGCCAGAGCAGGTGGTGGCTCGGTATCGCGAAGGCGAGGAGACCATCGCCCAGGATCATCAGAACGTCACGGTGATCTACGCCGGTATCTCCGGCATGGACGAACTGGCCGCGGATCTGAGCGCCGGCGAAGGTCTGGAACTGGTCAACCGGCTGGTCCGGCAATTCGATGCGGCGGCCGAGAGTCTGGGCGTGGAGAAGGTCCGCACCTTGCACAACGGCTATCTGGCCAGCTGCGGGGTGAGCGTGCCCCGGTTGGACAATGTGCGGCGCACCGTGGACTTCGCCATCGAGATGCAGCGCATCATCGATCGTTTCAACAGTGAAACCGGTAACCGGCTCAAGTTGCGGGCGGGCATCGACACCGGCACGGTCACCAGCGGGCTCATCGGGCGTTCCAGCCTGGCCTACGACATGTGGGGCTCCACAGTCGATCTGGCCAACAGCGTGCAGAGCGGTTCGCCGCAACCCGGCGTGTACGTGACCTCGCGGGTCTATGACGCGATGAACGACACCCGGCAGTTCGCTCCGGTCGACGCGGTCGATGTGTCGGGTCGTACCGAGCCGGTATGGCGCCTGTCGGAGCACCGGGCATGAGCGACCTGCTGGACACGCCCTGGTTCTACTGGGCCCTCGGGGTGTCGCTCGGGCTGCCCGTCGCCCTGATCGTGTTGACCGAGATCCGTAATGCCCTGATACGGCGCGGAAGTGGACTGGCCGGTGCAGTCGGGCTGGTGCGCAACTTCATCGTGCCGCTCGGCGCGCTGCTGCTGTTGTTGGTCAAGGCCAACGAGGTGTCCGCCGAGGCCACCCCGGTGCGGGTGATCGCCACCGCGTTCGGCTTCATGGTGCTGATCCTGCTGCTGTCCGGGTTCAACGCCACGCTGTTCCAAGGAGCGCCAGAAGGCTCCTGGCGCAAGCGGATTCCGTCGATCTTCCTGGACGTGACCCGCTTCGTCGTCATCGCGATCGGCCTGGCGCTGATCCTGTCCTACGTGTGGGGCGCCGATGTGGGCGGACTGTTCACCGCGCTCGGCGTCACCTCGATCGTGCTCGGCCTGGCACTGCAGAACGCGGTCGGCCAGATCGTGTCCGGTCTGCTGCTGTTGTTCGAGCAGCCCTTCCAGCTCGGCGACTGGCTGGACACCCCGTCGGCGCGCGGCCGGGTGGTCGAAGTGAACTGGCGGGCAACCCATATCGACACCGGTGGCGGCGGTCTGCAGATCATGCCCAACTCGGTGCTGGCGGCGGCGTCGTTCACCAATCTCAGCCGACCGGCCGATGCGTATTCCATTTCTGTCACCAGCGTCTTCGGGCTGCAGGATGCGCCCGACGAGGTGTGCGCGATGCTGGCCCGGGTGGCGGGCACCCTGCCGCAGGTGCGGCCCGACGCCACTGCGAAAGCGGTTGCCGTGGGCGGGCAGGAGTACAAGACGACGATCCCGCTGCGGTCGCCGGCCGACGCCGGGGCGGCCCGCGCGACCTTCCTGCGCTGGATCTGGTACGCGTCGCGGCGTGCCGAGCTGCATCTCGACGAGGCCGAGGATGACTTCGCCGGTCCCGAACGGGTCGCCGATGCGATGCGCGTGGTGGCCACCTCACTGCGACTCAACCCGAGTGAGCTCGCCGAGATCGCCCCGCATATCCGGGTGACCCGGTACGGAACCGATGAGACGGTGCAGGTTCAGGGCGAGGTGCCGGCCAGGATGACGTTCGTGGTGGGCGGCCGGATCCGGGTCGTCAGCCGCCGGGAGGACGGTTCGGTGGTGGTCGTCGGCACGTTGGAGTCCGGCGATTTCCTCGGCCAGACGACGCTGACGCGGGAACCGGTGCTCGCCGGCGCGCACGCGCTCGACGAGACCACCGTGCTGCAGATCGAACGCGATCAGCTCGAGGCCCTCGTCATGCGCAAGCCGGCGCTGCTGCACGAGATCGGCCGTGCGATCGAGGAACGCCGGGAGACGACGCGGCGCGTGCTGGCCGCGGTGGACTCCGCCCAGTAACGGCGAAACCCCTGGCACGGGGTTCGGGTAGCGGCCGACAGGGTCTCAACCCCGAGTCGCAATCGTTAGCAACCCGCGATCTGGGCGCGCCGCGCTGTTACGCGTGTGACTGGTGTGGTGCATGGTCAACTACCTCACGAAGAAAGCAACGGCGATTGCTTAACACGTGAAGAAAGGTGGGTTGGTTGCCGTTATGAAGTTCATCAGAAATATCCGTGGCGGATTGCTACGCAGGGCGGCGGTGTTGGCCGCTTCGGTCCTGGTGCTGCCCGGGCTGATCGGCTTCGCCGGGGGTTCGGCGACCGCTGGAGCGTTCTCGCGCCCGGGCCTGCCCGTCGAGTACCTCGACGTGTTCTCCCAGTCGATGAACCGCAACATCCGGGTGCAGTTCCAGGGCGGCGGACCGCACGCGGTCTACCTGCTCGACGGTCTGCGCGCCCAGGACGATTACAACGGCTGGGACATCAACACCGCGGCCTTCGAGTGGTACCACGACTCGGGCCTGTCGGTGATCATGCCGGTCGGTGGCCAGTCCAGCTTCTACGCCGACTGGTACCAGCCCTCGAAGGGCAACGGCCAGAACTACACCTACAAGTGGGAGACGTTCCTGACCCAGGAACTGCCCGCCTACCTGGAGGCCACCAAGGGCGTGTCGCGCGTCGGCAACGCGGTTGTCGGTCTGTCCATGGCCGGAAGCGCATCGCTGAACTACGCGATCCACCACCCGCAGCAGTTCATCTATGCTGCATCGCTTTCCGGCTTCCTGAACCCGTCCGAGGGATGGTGGCCGATGCTGATCGGGCTGGCCATGAATGATGCCGGCGGCTTCAACGCCGAGAGCATGTGGGGCCCGTCCTCGGATCCCGCGTGGCGGCGCAACGACCCGATGGTCAACGTCAACCAGCTGGTCGCCAACAACACCCGGGTGTGGATCTACTGCGGCACCGGCACCCCGTCGGAACTGGACGTGCAGGGCAACGTCGGCAACCTGATGGCCGCGCAGTTCCTGGAGGGCTTCACGCTGCGCACCAACGTCAGCTTCCGCGACAAGTACATCGCGGCCGGTGGCACCAACGGTGTGTTCAACTTCCCGGCCGCCGGCACCCACAGCTGGGGCTACTGGGGCCAGCAGCTCCAGATGATGAAGCCGGACATCCAGCGCGTGCTCGGAGCTCAGGGCGACGCCTAGTGCGCGTCTGAATCACCAAAACCCAGGAAGCCTGCCGTCTCCCCCGAACGGCAGGCTTCCTGCTTTTGTGCGCAGGATCAGCCATCGGACGAAAAGGAAACCCACCGGCCGATGGTTCACCGGTGCATCATCGGCGGCAGCCTTACAGTGAGCCGATGTCAGCCGATGACGAGCCGGCCCCGGCCCTGCACGTCCAGCATCGTGTCGATCCCGGCGCACTCGCGCTGGCCACCGTCGGTGGTGCCGTCGCCTTCATCTTCGCCGGTGAGGACTGGGATGTGCTGGCGGTCGTCATCGGGCTGATGTTGCTGTTGATCCTGCTGGCCCACCATCATCCCGCGCCGACCGGCCGCACCCCGCGTGCCTGGTTGCTGCGCGGCGCATTCGGGGCCACCACCGGATTGGCGTTCTCGATAGCCGTCGCCCCGGCGATCCAGTTCGGTGTCATCGGTCCCTACTTCCACACCGAAGACGACGAGGGCTACTCATTCGACGCGTGGAACACCACCGTGGTGTTGTCCGTGGTCTGGTTGGCCGCCGCCGTACTGCTGGCCGTGTTCGAACCGCGGATCGCGCGGTGGCTGGACCGGGCGCGGTAGCTCACCGGTCATGCCCGCCGGGCGTCACGCCCCGGATGCGTCGTCGCCGGTCCGGGCCTCGGATGCTGCGATCCGCAGGTGCGCCGTCATGAGCAGGTTGTCGAACGTCTCCCGGTCGGGAAGCTGTTGCCCTCCACCGACACACCTGAAATCCGACATCAACTGCTCGGCGAGGGCACGGAGCTTGACGTTGCTCTCCTGCGATCGCCACCGCAACAGATCGAACGCGGCGTCCGCGTCGATGCGGTACACCACGCTCAGAACCCCTTTGGCCTGCTCGATGACGGCGCGCTGATCGGTGATCTCGGCGACGGCCGCGCTGATCAACTTCTCGCGTCCCGGGGTGACATCGATGTAGAACCCGTGGGTCCCGACGACCCCGTGGTCGTCCTTGATCGGCTGGCTGACGACCAGGACCTCGCGGATCTCCCCTGCGACAGTGATGATCCGATGCCGCGTGCAGAAAGCCCTGTGTGTCACCAGAATCTGCCCCAAGGTCGCGGCGACCTGCTCGCGGTCCTCGGAATGCTTGTGCCCGAGCACCATCTGGGTGGTCGGCGCAGCGGTGCCGGGCTCGTACCCGTGCATGATCTCGACTTCCGGTGACCACTCCCACCGTTCGTCGGCAAAGTAGAACCGGTACCAGCCGACGCGCTGCGGAATGCCACCCGCCAGTGCCTGCTCTACCGGTGTCACCTCGACTGCGTCACCCGCGCCCACGACAGCAAACAGTAGCGGATCGGGGCGCCCGAACCGCGGTGAGCGGTGGACTCAGGGTCCCGCTGTTGCTTAACGCGACTGCGCCCTCTGGCGAGTCCACCTGGCGGAGACCAGCGCAGCCGACCGACAAAACCGCCTGCAGAAGGAGTCCCCGGCACGCGGCGAAGTAAACCTGACCGAGCGGAAACGCCGTAACCACTCAACGACAACCCCGTTCGGATCGAGCGGTTTTCAGGAAGGACGAAAGGAGTCGTGCGCAGCACGCGGTGCGTGCTTGACCATGATGTGCCGCGCCACGGTGTACTCGGCCACCGCGGCCTGGCTCATGTCCTTCCCGAACCCACTGGCCTTCACTCCGCCGTGCGGCGCCTCTGACGCGATCGGCAGGTGGTCGTTGACCCACGTCACACCGGCCTCGATGGCGTGCGCGGTGCGCAGCGCGCGCGCCACATCGGAGGTCCAGACCGAGGATGCCAGACCGTAACGGGAGTCGTTGGCCAGCCGGACCGCCTCCGCCTCGTCGTGGAACGGCAGAACCACCAGCACCGGCCCGAAAACCTCATCCTGGACGATCTCGGAAGACTGCTCGGCACCGGTGATCAGGGTGGGCGGGTAATAGGCGCCCGGACCGTCCGGGAGCACACCGCCGGCACGGACCGTGGCGCCCGCCGCGACGGCGCGCTCGACGAAACCGTGGACCCGGGTGCGATGTTCGGCGCCGATCAGCGGACCGATATCGGTCGACGGATCGTGCGGGTCGCCGACCCGGATCGCGCCGAACGCGGCGGCGAGGCGGTCGACGAGGTCATCGACGATCGACTCGTGTGCATACACCCGGGTTGCCGCAGTGCAGTCCTGCCCGGAGTTGTACGTCGCGCCCATCGCGATACCGTGCGCCGCGTCATCGAGATGGGCGTCCTCGAACACCAGACACGGTGCCTTTCCGCCGAGTTCGAGATGCACCCGCGCACCGCGCAGCGAGGCGGTCGACATCACCTGACGTCCGGCACGCGTGGAGCCGGTGATGGAGACGAGTTGCACGCGCTCATCGGCGACCAGCGCCTCACCGACAGTCTGGTCGCCGGTCACCACCTCCAGCACGCCCGGCGGAATGCCGGCCTCGACGGCCAGCTGGGCGATGTAGAGCGTGCTCGTCGGTGTCGTCGGTGCGGGTTTGATGACGATGGTGTTGCCTGCGGCCAGGGCAGGCCCGATCTTCCACAGCCCCATGATCATCGGGAAGTTCCACGGCGCGATCCCCACCACCGGCCCCACCGGCCTGCGCACGATCATGGAGGTGTACCCCTCGCTGAGCAGGCCCGCGCCGGTCTCCTCCAGCGAGCGTCCGGCACCGGCGAAGAACCTCAGATTGTCTGTGCCGAAGGGAAGTTCGCCGTCCCGGAAGACGGCTACGGGCTTGCCGGTTTCGGCCACCTCGATCGCGGTGAGCTCGGCGGCGTGCGCGTCGATGAGATCGGCCCAGCGCAACAGGATCCGGGCCCGTTCCCCCGCCGTGCGCCGCGACCAGTCCGGGAAGGCCTCCGCCGCGGCGGTGACGGCCTGTTCGGCCTCTTCGACGGTCGCCTCCACGAGGGTGGCCGTCGGTTCCCCGGTCGCCGGATCGATCAGGATCCGCTCGGTGCCGGAACCGGCGACTCGTTCACCCCGATGGAATCGTCCTGCGGTCATGCGCATACTCCTCAACTGTTGAAGCCCACACCGAAGCGGTCGAGTGTGCGCAAAAGGATTCCCCTACGGCCGGTTTCGTCTTCGCGGGCCAGCGCCGCACGGGTCAACTCGACCGCCGGCCAGCGCAGCGGTTCGGGCGGGAACGGCACCGCTGTGCCGGTGACGGCTTTGAGCCGGGTCCGTTCGGTCTCGCGTCCGGTCAGCAGATCGAGCGCCACCCGGGCACCGAAGCGCGTGGATGCCACCCCGAGGCCGGTGAATCCGACCGCATAGGCCAGCCGGCCGCCGAATGCGGTGCCGAAGATCGGGGTGAACCTGCTGGTGGTATCGATGACGCCGCCCCAACGGTGGGTGAACGGCACCTCCGCCAGTTGCGGGAACGTCTCCCGGAAGTGCTGTGCCAGCAGCCGGTGGGATCGGTCGCGCAGTTCCAGTTCGGGCGCCACGGCGTTGCCGTAGTGGTAGATCGCGTCGTATCCGCCCCACACGATCCGGTCATCGCGGGTGCGGCGGAAGTAGTGGAACTGGTTTCCGGCGTCGGTGAGCCCCTGGTTCTGCGTCCAGCCGATCGAGGCCACCTGGTCCGCGGTGAGCGGTGCGGTCGCGAGCACGTAGTCGTACACCGGCAGGATCCAGTTACCGAGCCGCCGCAGCAGCGGGCGGTACGCGTTGGAGGCGAGTACGACGTGCGAGGCGTCCACCTCGCCGTGGGCGCTGCGCACCGTGAGATTGCCGCCGGTGCGGGTGATTCCGGTCGCCGCGGTGCCCTCGAAGATCCGGGCCCCCATCTCCTCGGCGACCCTGCGCATTCCCAGCACCAGGGCCATCGGGTCCACCAGCCCGCCACCCCGGATGCGCAGCCCGGCAAGGAAGGCGCTGGTGTGGATATCGGCGCGGACCTGGTCGCGGTCGAGGAACTCGACGTCCTCACCGTGGCGGAGGTAGCTCGCCACGGCGTTGCGCAGCGCCTCGACCTCGTGCGGGGTCCGGGCCAGGGTCGTCTTGCCGACCATCCGCAGATCAGCGTCGATGTTGTTGCGCTGCAGGAATTCTGCGATCTGTGCGACATTCTCCCGGCCAAGCCGTTGGAGTTCGGTGAGTTCATCCGGCCACATCGCCTCACCGTGGGCGATGCCGTGGGTGAGCGACTCCGAGACGAATCCGCCGTTGCGGCCCGAGGCCGCCGCACCCACCCACGACTGTTCGAGGATGACGACCCTGCGGCCGGGATGCTCGGTGAGTGCCTCGATCGCCGCCCACAGGCCGGTGTACCCGCCGCCGACGATGACGAGATCGGCGCTCACCCGTCCGCGCAGCGGTTCGGTCTGTGGGCCGGTGTGCACACCCTCCCACCACACGGGACGAGGTTGGGCATCGCGCAGCTCGTCCTGCAGGTGGTGGCTGGATGTCATGGTGGGGCTCCATCGTGGTTCAACGTCGGGATGCCGTCGGGCAGCGACGGATGACACGACGATAGTTGCACCGAGCTTCAAAGAAGGCAACACGTAACTTCCCACGTCAAACGACGTGCATATGTAAAACCTGAGTAACTGTTCAAATTTCTACTGGCTGCATGACCGGATCTTTGGCACAGTGACACCCGACATGGTCGGAGGAGGAAGCGATGGCGGTGAGCCGCACCGAACGGCGCGCGAATCTGCTCGACGCCGCCCAGCGTGCGGTGATGAAACACGGCGCCGACGTGCAGCTCAATCAGGTGGCAGCCGAGGCCGGCCTCACCTCGGGCGCGGTCCTCTACCACTTCCCCGATGTCCAGACGCTGCTGATCGAAGCCAACCGCGCGGGTATGGAGCGGTTCTACGACGAACGTCTACGCCGCATCGAAGGGATCGCCGAACCCGACCGGCGCCTGGTGCTGACCATCGAGTCGGGTTTGCCGGTCGATTCCGACGATCCGGCCGTCAAGCTGCTGTGTGAACTCGGCGGGGCCGCCGGACGTTACCCCACCTACGCTGTGCTGCTCACCGCACTGTTCGACCGCCAGGTCGCGATGTATCAGGTGATCCTGGAATCCGGCGCCGCGCAGGGCGTCTTCGCACTGAGTTCACCGTCACTGACCATCGCCCGAAACATCGTGGCATTGGAGGACGCCTACGGCTACCGCATGGTGGCCCGTCATCCGAGCCTGGACGCCGACGCATCCACCGAACTGATCCTCGACTACGCGCGGGTGGCAACCGGCCACCCCCTGCCCCGCCGTGACCACGGCGAAAGGACGCAATGATGACCGACGCCGTTCCCAACGACCGGACACTGACCATCATGTTCTGGCCGGAGTCCGCCTACGGGCCCACCAACCAGTGCATCGGCGTCGCAGCCAAGCTCCGGGAACGCGGGCACACCATCGTCTTCGCGGCGGAGTCCTCCTGGGCCGGCAAGATCGCGCCCTTCGGTTTCATCGAAGAACTCGTCGACCTCGCCGAGCCGGCCGCGGGCGACGAGGACGCCGACGCCGGCCAGTTCTGGACCGACTTCATCGCCGAGACCGCACCCGAGTTCGCCAAGTCGACCTTCGACCAGCTCGAGTCATTCATCAAACCGACCTATCAGGCACTCATCGACGGTGCGAAGTACTGCGAGCCGCGGCTGCGCGAGATCATCGCCGAACACCAGCCCGATGTCATCGTCGAGGACAACGTCGTGCTGTTCCCCGCGCTGACCACCGCGGGCAAGCCGTTCGTCCGGGTCATGTCGTGCAGCCCACTTGAGGTGCCGGGACCCGATGTGCCGCCGCCGTTCTCGGGTCTGCCCAGCGCCGACCGCTCAGACTGGCAGGCCTACCGGGACGAGTTCGACCGTGCCCTGCGGCCGATGTGGGAGGACTTCGACGCCTGGGTGCGCGCCCAGGGCGGCGCCCCGCTGCCGGACCTGGAGTTCATGCCCCGCGACAATGCGGCCACCCTCTACGTCTATCCGGCCGAGGCCGACTACGTCGACCAGCGTCCGCTGGACCCGTCGTGGACCCGGATCGATTCCAGCGTCCGGGAGACCGACGAGGACTATGAACTGCCCGCCGCGATGGCCGATCGCCCAGCCGACAGTGCATTGATCTATCTGTCGCTGGGCTCTCTCGGCGGGGCCGACGTCGCGCTCATGCAACGGTTGATCGACATCCTCGGCAAGACCCGGCACCGGTTCATCGTCAGCATGGGCCCGCAGGCCGACAAGCTCACCCTCGCCGACAACATGGTCGGGGCGCAGATGCTGCCGCAGACCCGGATCATCCCCCTGGTCGACGTGGTGATCTCGCACGGCGGCAACAACACCACCACCGAGGCCCTGCATTTCGGTAAGCCGCTGATCGTGCTTCCGCTGTTCTGGGACCAGTACGAGAACGCCCAGCGTGTCCACGAACTGAACCTCGGTGCGCGGCTGGCCACCTACCACTTCGCCGACGAGGAACTCACCGGCGCCCTGGACCGCATCCTCGCCGATGACGATCTGCGGCAACGGGTTTCCGACATCGGAACCGCCGTCCGGGAACGTGACGGGCTGGGCCGGGCGGCCGACGTCATCGAACGCGTGGGCCTGGCAGACCAGCGCGCCGCAGACTGACCGTGCCCGCCGACTCCACCACCGACGTGTTGCGCCTCGGGGCGCGGCACGTC
Organism: Mycolicibacterium diernhoferi; assembly: GCF_019456655.1. NCBI lineage: Bacteria > Bacillati > Actinomycetota > Actinomycetes > Mycobacteriales > Mycobacteriaceae > Mycobacterium > Mycolicibacterium diernhoferi. The sequence goes on from NZ_CP080332.1 coordinate 3,315,684, forward strand.
CTGGCCGTCACCGATGCCGACGGCGCGCTCGCGGCCGTCCCGATCGTCGACCCCGATGGCGCCCGGCAGCGGGCCACGGCCGGCAGCGGCGCCGCCGACGCGCTCCTACGGTTCATCGCCGAACATCCGGGGCGTTCGAGGCACGGCCGGTTCACCGTGGTGTCCTGGGTCGACCGGTACTCCCCGGGGATCGAGCAGCCGATCACCGTAGACCAGACCAACGAATCGGTGATCGTCGGCGACCGGGCCGTGGTGAAGTGGGCGACGCACCTGGAATCCGGGCCGCATCCGGCGCCGCGCCGGTTGGCGACCCTGACCGCCGCCGGGTTCACCGCCATGCCGGCGCCGTGGGCCGTGCTGACCTGGGCCCCCGGCGAGGGCCCGGAGACGCTGGTGGCGACGGTCACCGGCTACCTGCCCGGTGCCGTCGACGGCTGGACCTGGGCCAAGGACATGTTCATCGCCGCGGCGCGCACCGGTGACCTGACCGCCGTCACCGCCACCTGCGACACCCTGGGTGCGGTGGTCGCCGACCTGCACGCCGCACTGGCGGCCACCGTGGTGCGGTCCACCCCCGCCGACGCCCGACGCTGGCGCGACAACGCCTTCACCACGCTGTCCGAGGCGCGCGCGCTGGCCGGCCCGGCCAATGCGGCCCTGTTGACCGAACACGCCGATGCCGTCGCGGCGACCCTGGAGAGCCTCGCGGATCTGGTGGACGTGCCGATCCTGGACGCGCACGGCGATCTGCACGTCGGACAGGTACTGCGCACCGACGACCGGTTGGTCATCACCGATTTCGACGGCAATCCGGTGCTGGCACCCGCCGAGCGGGTACTGCCGGTGCCGGCCGCGGTCGATCTGGCCGGCATCCTGCAGTCGCTGTCCCATGTGGCCATCGTCGCGGCCCGCCGCGGCGAACTCGACCCGGTCACCTTGGCCCCGGTCGACGAGGCGGCCCGGGCCGCGCTGCGAAACGCCTACCTGGGCAGGCTCGCCCAGACCGGTCACGCCGACCTGCACATCGACACCGCGCTACCGGCGCTGCGGCTGCAGCAGGTGCTGCGCGAGATCGTCTACGCCGGGCGCCACCTACCCCGCTGGATGTATGTCCCCGATGCGGCACTGCCCGCCCTGATCAACGAAACGAGCTCATGAACCCCGACGGCTTCGCCTCCGACCTCGCCCGTAAGCCGGATGTCCTGACGGACCTGGCAGATGCACTGGCACAACGTAACCCGTGGGCACACGTGGTTCCCGGCGACACCTCCCGGGTGGTCTTTCTCGGCATGGGCTCGTCGGCGTATGCCGCCGGTGTCGCCGCGGCGCGGTTGCGCGCCCGGGGCATCTGCGCGGTGTCCGAGATCGCCTCCTCGCAACTGCTCCCCCACTGGGGGCCGGGGACGCTCGTGGTGGCCACCTCGGCCTCCGGCGGCTCGGTCGAAACCCTCGACGCCCTGGGGCGCGTCGAGGACTCGGCCTACACGGTGGCACTGACCAACACCCCCGGCTCGGCGATCACCGCGGCGTGCGAGGCGACCGTCGAACTGCTGGCCGAACCCGAGGTCGGTGGGGTGGCCTGCCGCAGCTACCAACACACCCTGGCGTTGCTGATGGCGCTGGAATGCCACCTGACCGGCACGCCGACCGATTCCCTGGTCGAGTCGGTCGCCGCCGCGGCGCGCGCCAGCGATCATCTGCTGCGCGCCGAAAAGGATTGGCTACCTGAGGTTTCCGACCTGCTGCTGGGTCGCGACGAGACGCATCTGGTGGCGCCCGCGCATCGGTTGTCCTCGGCCCAGCAGGGCGCGCTGATGTTCCGGGAGGGCCCGCGCCGGTCGGCGATCGGCTGTGAGAGCGGCGACTGGAGCCACGTCGACGTGTACCGCACCAAGAACAGTGACCTGCGGATGCTGGTGTTCGCCGGTTCGGCGTGGGAAGCGCAGATGGCCGAATGGACCGGTCCGCGCGGCACCACCGTGGTCGGTGTCGGCGGCGAGGTGCCTACGGCGACCGCCACCCTGCGCTACCCGGGCGACGACGCCGACGATGTCCGCCTGCTCACCGAGACGCTGATTCCCGAACTCGTCGCGGCCCGGGACTGGCAGGCCGCCGCGGCGGGATGAGCCTGCTGCTCAGTTCTGCACGGTCGGCCGGATGGTGAGGTCCCCGATCTCCACACCGTCCGGTTGCTCGATGGCGAAGGCGATGGCGCGTGCGACCGCGTCCGGCGCTAGACCGAAAGTATCCATGTTGGTCCGGATCTGGTTGCGCAGCACCGGGTCGGTGACCGTCCCGTCGAACTCGGTGCGGACGAATCCCGGGGAAACGGACGTGGTCCGGATGACCCCGTCGGTGGACTCCTGACGCAGTGCCTCTATCACCGTGCGGACCGCGTTCTTGGTACCGGCGTAGACGCCCATCTGCGGCAGGATCTTCAACCCGGCCGTCGAGACCGTGGTGACGAAATGCCCACTGCCCTGGCGCCGGAACACCGGTTGCGCCGCGGCGATACCGTGCAGCACGCCACGCAGGTTGACATCGATCATCGCCGACCAACTGGCCACATCGCCATCGGCCAGCGCTCCGATGGAACCCACCCCGGCATTGGAGACCAGCACATCGAGTCGGCCGAACTCATCGACGGCCACCGCCACCAACCGCAGCAGATCCTCCGCGCGGGTGACATCGGTGGCGACGGTGCGCACCTGATCAGGTGGCAGCTCGGCGGCGATGCGCTCGAGCCGGTCGCTGCGTCGTGCGCCCAGCACCACCCGCGCGCCGCGGGCGGCCAGCAATCGTGCCGTCGCCTCACCTATTCCACTGCTCGCGCCGGTGATCGCCACGACCTTGCCGGTTATCGGATCCATGTTCTCCATGAGGGCTACGACCGTGAACGGGCTTCCGGTATTCCTGTCACACCGTGGTGAGGTCGGTTCCGCGGGTCTCGCTGATCCGCCACACCGCCAGTACCGTGACCAGCCCGCAGCCGGCGGCCAACACCACCAACGGCGTCCGCGACACACCGTGCGCGTGCAGGCTGCTGGCGATCAGCGGCGTGAAACCGGCACCGAGCAACGCCGCGAGTTGGTAGCCCATCGACGCGCCGGTGTAGCGCACCGCCGTCCCGAACATCTCCGAGAACAGGGCGCCCAGCGGGGCGTACATCATCGACTGGATCGCCTGCGCGATCATCATCGCCACCACCAGGTAGGTCTGCGAGCGCAGGTCCACCAGCGCGTAGAACGGCCACGCGTACACCATGATGCCGACCGCCCCCGCGAGCATCACCGCGCGGCGACCGACGCGATCCGACAGCGCCGAGAACAGCGGGATGGTGACCAGTCCGATCAGCGAGGTGAAGATCAGCGCGGTCATCACATCGGTGCGGTGATAGCCGATCGCGGTGGCGTAACTGATCATGTACGTGCTGATGAGCGCCGTCAGCGCGAACGGCCCGATGCCGACCGCGCAGGCCAGGATCAGCGTCCGCGGCTTCCGCAGGACCTCCAGGAACGGCAGGCGGGGGCGCGTGGCCTGCGCCGACCGGGCCGCGGCCTCGAAGACCGGGCTCTCGGTGATCGACAGCCGCACGTAGATGCCGATACCCAACAGCACCAGACTGATCAGGAACGGGATCCGCCAGCCCCAGGACAGCAGCGCCTCGTCCGGGAGCAGCGTGACCAGGGTGACGACGGCGACCGAGAGCAGCGACCCGATCGGCGATCCCATCTGCATCACGCCGTTCCAGAACCCGCGGCGGTCGGCCTCGGCGTGTTCGGTCACCATCAGCGTCGCTCCGCCCCACTCGCCGCCGATCGCGACACCCTGGATCACCCGCAGCAGCACCAGCAGGATCGGTGCCGCGACGCCGATCGCCGCGTACGTCGGGAGCAAGCCGATGAGAAAGCTGGCCGAGCCCATCAGCACCATCGTCAACACCAGCATCGACTTACGTCCCAGCCGATCACCGAAGTGCCCGAACAGGATTCCACCGACCGGGCGGGCCAGGTAGCCGGCCGCCAAGGTGCCGAAGGCCGCGATGGTGGCCGCGGCCGGACTGGAGTCGGGGAAGAACACCAGCCCGAACACCAGCGCGCTCATGGTGCCGTAGACCAGGAAGTCGTAGTACTCGATGGCGGTACCCAACAGACTCGACAACGCGACGCGCCGCAACAGCGCGGGCTCGGCCACCGATGCGTCCGGCATGGATTCTCCTCATGGTGGGGTGCGGCTGGCGACATCCTCCTGCCATCCGGGCCGCGGGTGGGGACGTTGTCTCGCCGACCGGAACACGAGGGTGTCTTTCTGCGGTGGATCGTGTGGAATCGTGGGATGACAGTCGATTACCGCGAAAGCCTCCGTGAAATCAGCACCCCCTCGGGGGTACTGCGCTATCACGAGGCCGGCGACGGCCCCCCGCTGCTGTTGCTGCACGGATCCGGACCGGGTGTCACGGGCTGGCGGAACTACCGGGGCAACATCGACGTGTTCGCCCGGCACTTCCGCTGTCTGGTGCTGGAGTTCCCCGGGTTCGGTGTCAGCGACGACTTCGGCGGCCACCCCATGCTGGACGCGCAGGGCGCTGCCGTGCAGTTCGTCGATGCGCTGGGTCTGGAGCGTGTCGATGTGATCGGCAACTCGATGGGTGGCGGGGTGGGGATCAACTTCGCGACCCACCACCCGGACCGGATCGGGAAGCTGGTGACCATCGGCGGGATCGGCACCAACATCTTCAGTCCCGGCCCCAGTGAGGGGATTCGGCTGCTCCAGGAGTTCACCGAGGATCCGACCCGTCAGCGTCTCGTCGACTGGCTGCGCTCGATGGTCTACAGCGAGGCATTGGTCACCGAGGAGCTGATCGCCGAACGCTGGGAGCTGGCCACCGACCCCGAGACCCTCGCGGCCGCGCGGCGCATGTACGGCAAGGCCGCGTTCGCGGCGATGATGGAGATGATGCGCACGGCCGACTTCCCGCTGCCGTGGGCCACCATGCACAAGGTGGCGGCGCCGACGCTGCTCACCTGGGGCCGCGACGACCGGGTGAGTCCGCTGGACATGGCACTGGTGCCGATGCGGACCATCCCCAATGCCGAGCTGCATGTGTTCCCGAACTGCGGGCACTGGGTGATGATCGAGGCCAAGGCCGCCTTCGAGCGGGCCGTGCTGGCCTTCCTCACCGACGGCGCATAGCGCACCCGATCACCGAATGACCGGTGGCACGCGATCTTTCCGCCGTCGCGTGCCCCGGTCCCGCAGCCGAACCGGTACCCGTGTCACCGGCGCTTGATCAGAGAAAATCCCTTGTATCCGGCGCCGGCGACCTCGGCACAGATGTCGAGGTACGTGGCGAAGCCACCGATGAAGAGCATGAACACCCGCGGCTTGCCCGGAACGTTGGCGCCCATGTACCACGAGTTGGCCTTGGGGAACAGGGTCGCCTCGGCACGCTTATTGCATTCGGTGACCCAGTCGTCGACCGCATCCGCGGTGGCCTCGATGGCGGCGAGCCCGTGTTCGTCGAGGTGATCGATAGCGTCGGCGATCCAATTGACGTGCGCCTCGGCATGCAACACCATGTTGGCCAGCACCGCGGGCGCCCCGGGACCGGAGACCAGGAACAGGTTCGGGAATCCGTCGACCCCGAGACCCAGGTAGGTCCGGGGGCCGCCGGCCCAATCGTCGACCAGGCGCTGCCCGCCGCGGCCGACGATGTCGATCTTGGCCAGGGTGCCCGTCATCGCGTCGAAACCGGTCGCCAGCACGATGGCATCCACGTCGAAATGCTGTTCGCTGGTGTTGATCCCGGTGGCGTCGATCGACTCGATCGGTGTCTTGCGGACGCTCACCAGCTGGACGTTGGCCCGGTTGAAGGTCTGGAAGTAGTTGGTGTCGGTGCAGATCCGTTTCGTCCCGATCGGATGATCGGTCGGGATCAACAGGTCCGCGACGGCCGGATCGTCGATGACCGCGCGCACCTTCTCCTCGTAGAACTTGCGGGCCTCCTCGTTGGCTTCCGCGTCGATCATCTGGTCGGAGAACGTCTTGGAGAACAGCACCCCGCCGAGATCCCACCGCCTCTCGAACGCCTCCCGGCGCTCCTGGGCGCTGGCCTCCATCGTCAACTGGGGATGCGCGACGTGCGGCGAGCCGCCGCCGCTGCGCCAGGACTTGTGACGCCGATCGGCGTAGGTGGCCTTCGCCTGCTCGACCTCCTCCGCGCTCAGCGGCCGGTTACCGGCGGGCACACTGTAATTCGGGGTGCGCTGGAAGACGTAGAGCTGCGCGGCCTGCGCGGCGATGATCGGGATCGACTGAATGCCGGACGACCCCGTGCCGATGACCGCGACCCGCTTGCCGGTGAAGTCGACGTCCTCGTGCGGCCAGTGCGCGGTGTGATAGGTCTCGCCGACGAAGCTGTCGAGCCCGGCGATGTCGGGCTTCAGCGGGGATGACAACGGTCCGGTGGCCATCACCACGAAGCGCGCCGAGACGACCTCCCCGGTGTCGGTGGTCACCGTCCACCGCAGCGCATCCTCGTCGAACACCGCCGAGATGACCCGGGTGTTGAAGGTGATACCCGAGCGCAGGTCCAGCTTGTCGGCGACCCACTTGATGTAGGCCAGGATCTCGCCCTGGGTGGCGTACTTCTCCGTCCAGGTCCACTCCTGCTGGAGCTCATCGGAGAACGAGTAGCTGTAGTCGAGACTCTCCACATCGCAACGCGCGCCGGGGTACCGGTTGAAGTACCAGGTTCCGCCCACCTCCGGCGCGGCCTCGAAGACGCGCACCGAGCGGCCCTGCTCGCGGAACTTGTGCAGGGCATAGAGGCCGCCGAAGCCGGCGCCGACCACCACAACGTCGACATGGTCCTGAGTCGCAGTCACCTCCCGAACGCTAGGGCCGCCGGGTCCGCCGGGTCCGAACGTTTCCCGGTCAATGGTCATCCGATTCGGCGGTCATCCGATTCGGCGGTCATCCGAATCTGTCCCGTCCACCGGTAGCGCCACCCCGCGGGCACGGGGCGGTCGGTCAGACTTGCCGGCCATGACCGACGCCGAAACCGACAGCCGCCCGCCGGCTTCCGCCCGGGCCGTGCCCCTCACCGTTACCGAGGTGATCGAGGAGAGCGCCGATGCCAAGTCGCTGGTGTTCGCCATCCCGGCCGATCACCGTCAACGATTCGGGTACCGGCCCGGCCAGTTCCTGACGCTGCGCATCCCGAGTGACCAGACCGGCTCGGTGGCCCGCTGCTATTCACTGGCGAGTTCCCCGCACACCGACGATGCACCCAAGGTCACGGTGAAACGCACCGATGGTGGATACGGATCGAACTGGTTGTGCGACAACGTCTCCGTCGGCGACACCATCGAGTCGCTGCCTCCCTCCGGCCTCTTCAGCCCGCGCGACCTGGACGCCGACTTCCTGCTGTGGGCGGCCGGCAGCGGCATCACACCGGTGATGTCGATCCTCAAATCCGTGCTCACCGCGGGAACCGGCCGGGTGGTGGTGTGCTACGCCAACCGCGATGAGGCGTCGGTGATCTTCGCCGCCGAGCTGCGCGAACTCGCGGCCCGGTACGCGGGCCGGCTCACCGTGCTGCACTGGCTGGAATCGGTCCAGGGCCTGCCCACCCGCGCGCAGCTGGGGAGCTTCGCCCAGATGTTCGCCGGCTGCGAATCGTTCATCTGTGGGCCCGCGCCGTTCATGACGGTGGTCAAGGAAGCCCTCACCGAGGCCGGAATCCCCCGGGACAAGATCCATTTGGAGGTCTTCCAGTCGCTCGACGGAGATCCGTTCGCCGAACCCGGTCCCGACACCGGCCCCGCCGCGGACGACGGTCCGGCCGCCGAGGCCCGGATCCGCATCGACGGTGACGTACACGATCTGCGTTGGCCGACGGGCCGCAATCTGGTCGACACCATGCTGGCCGCCGGCATCGAGGTGCCCTACTCGTGCCGGGAGGGTACCTGCGGCTCCTGCGCGGCCACCGTTGTCGACGGCCGGGTCGAATTGGGAAACACGGCCATCCTGGAAGAAGACGACATCGCGGACGGCCTTTTTCTGGCCTGCCAGGCCCGCCCGCTGTCCGACACCGTCGAGGTCGAGTTCTAGACCGGTCGAGACGCCGATTCACGTCCGCTGACCGGGACGCCACCCGCAGGCCGAGCATCGAAACGGACACCATCACAGACATGACACAACGGGTGATCGACCGTCTCGGCGAGTTCGCCGATCAGCTGCGCGGGCAGGCCGAGGAGGCCGAGAAGATCGGGAAGCTGACCGACGACACGGTCAAGACGATGAAGCAGATCGGCAACATCCGGCTGCTGCAGCCGAAGAAGCACGGCGGGCTGGAGGTCCATCCCCGCGAGTTCGCCGAGACGGTGATGGCCACCGCGGCGCTCGACCCGTCCGCCGGGTGGATCAACGGCGTCGTCGGGGTGCACCCCTATCAGCTGGCCTACGCCGATCCACGGGTGGGCGCGGAGATCTGGGCCGACGACGTCGACACCTGGGTGGCCTCGCCGTATGCACCGCAGGGGGTCGCCAAGCCGGTGGACGGCGGCTACATCTTCAACGGCCGCTGGCAGTTCAGTTCGGGAACCGATCACTGCGACTGGATCTTCCTCGGCGCGATGATCGGCGATGAGAACGGCGCACCGCTGATGCCGCCGCAGATGCTGCACATGATCCTGCCGCGCAAGGACTACGAGATCGTCGAGGACTCCTGGGATGTCGTCGGCCTGCGCGGCACCGGGTCCAAGGACGTCATCGTCCGGGACGCGTTCGTGCCCGCCTACCGCACCATGGACGCCATGAAGGTGATGGACGGTACCGCCCAGAGCGAGGCCGGGATGACCGACACCCTCTACCTGATGCCGTGGTCGACGATGTTCCCGCTGGGTATCTCCTCGGCCACCATCGGCATCGCCGAGGGTGCCCTGGCCGCGGCGCTCGACTACCAGCGCGAGCGCGTGAACTCCAGTGGCGTCGCCGTCAAGGACGACCCGTACGTGATGTACGCGATCGGGGAAGCGGCCGCGGACATCAACGCCGCCCGCCAGGAACTGCTGGCCAACGTCGACCGGATCTACGACATGGTCGACGCCGGCAAGGAGGTGTCTTTCCAGGACCGGGCGGCCGGCCGCCGCACCCAGGTGCGCGCCGTGTGGCGCGCGGTGTCCGCGGTCGACGAGATCTTCGCCCGGTGCGGCGGCAACGGCACCCGGATGGACAAGCCGCTGCAACGGTATTGGCGCGATGTGCACGTCGGCCAGGCGCACGCGATCCACGTTCCCAGCACCGTCTACCACGCGTCGGCACTGAGCTCGCTCGGCGTGGACCCGCAGGGTCCGCTGCGGGCGATGATCTAGGAGTACTGAAAACATGAGTCTGATCAAAAGCCTCGGTTACGTGACCGTGCAGGCCACCGATCTGCCACGCTGGCGCCAATTCGCTTTCGACGTCCTGGGTTTCGCCACCGGTCACGGTCCAGACCCGGAGTCGCTGTATCTGCGGATGGATGAGCGGGCCGCACGCATCATCGTCTCCCCCGGCGACACCGACAAGATCGTGACGGTCGGCTGGGAGGTGCGAGACGGCCGGGATCTGGACGCCGTGAAGCGCAGGCTGGAAGCCGCGGGCACACCGTACAAGGAACTCTCGCTGGCCGAAGCCGACCTCCGCCGGGTCGAAGAGGTCATCGCGTTCGAGGATCCGGCCGGCACCGCCCTGGAGGTCTTCCACGGACCGGTGCTCGACCACAGCCCCGTCGTCGCGCCCTTCGGTGCGCGGTTCGTCACCGGCGATCAGGGCCTCGGGCACGTGGTGCTGCCGGCGTTGGACGTGCCCTCGATGGTGGACTTCTATACCGACGTGCTCGGCTTCGTGGCCCGCGGCGCCTTCCGGGTCCCGGTGCCGCCGGAGTTCGGGCCGGTGCGGGTCCGATTCCTGGGCGTCAACCAGCGCCACCACAGCCTGGCCCTGTGCCCGGCCGGGACGCTGCGCGACCCGGGGCTGGTCCATCTGATGGTGGAGGTGGACACCCTCGATGCGGTCGGGCAGGCGCTCGACCGCGTGCACCGGGACGGTTTCCAGCTGTCCTCGACGCTGGGCCGGCACACCAACGACAAGATGGTGTCGTTCTACGTCCGGGCCCCCGGCGACTGGGACATCGAGTTCGGTACCGCCGGCATGCGTGTCGACGAGAGCTACTACACCGCGGAGGAGATCACCGCCGACAGCTACTGGGGTCATCAGTGGGTCGATGATCTGCCCGCCGCCATGCGCCCCTGATCCCGCCCGCGGACGCCTTTCCGCACGTCACACCCGGTCGCGTAATCACGCGGCCGGGTTTCGGCGTTTCCGGCGCGTTTCACAATCGCCGCATTCATGTGACAGCAGCCACACCGATGTGATAGTTCTATATGACCATTAGGCATATGCCTATTAGTTATATGAACAGCCCGGAGGTTTCCCGATGACCGTGACGATCGACGCCCCGCCCACGTCCGTCGGCAAGACAGCCGTCGAGACCCCGAGTGCCGTCATCGACCGGGTGTCCCTCGTCCTCGACGCCTTCGACGGGCCGGGCCGGCTCACCCTCGCCCAGATCGTCCGGCGCACCGGCCTGCCCCGGTCTTCGGCACACCGGATGCTCGAACGACTGGTGCAGTTGCGATGGCTGCGCCGCAGCGGACGGGACTACGAGCTGGGCATGCGGCTGGTGGAATTGGGCTCGTTGGCCGTGCACCAGGACCGGCTGCACAAGGCGGCGATCCCGATGCTGCACGAATTGCACGCGGCCACCGGCCTCGTCGTCCATCTCGCCGTGCTGGAAGGACCCGACGTGGTCTACATGGAGAAGGTCGGCAACCGGATGACCGCCGCCATCCCGACCCGGGTCGGTGGACGCCAACCCGCGCACTGCGCCGCGGTCGGCAAGGCGATGCTGGCCTTCACCGACGCGGACAGCGAGTCCCACGGCACGGCTCCGCTGCCCCGGCGGACGAAGTACTCCATCTCCACACCCGCCCAGCTGCGCAATGAACTGCTCAAGGTGCGCTCCCACGGCATCGCGTTCGACCGCGAGGAGTCGGTGCCCGGCTTCGGCTGCGTGGCCGCGCCGATCGGTGATCCCGGCGAGGCCGTCGCGGCCGTGTCGGTGTGCGGTCCGATGGGACAGATGAAATTCGACCAGCAATTCGTCGCGCCCGTCCGGATGGCGGCGATGGGAATCTGGCGCGCGGTCGAGGGCGGCCCGACGCGGGTGGCCCCGACCCTGCAGCAGATGCGGCCGCTGCGCGGCCTCGTCGGCCAGCACGCCGGACGCAACCCGAACGGCCGGCACGCATGAGCCTGGATCCTCAGATCGCGGCCATCATCGAGTCGCTGGACGCCGGTTTCCCGCCGGTGCACACCATGACCGGTGAACAGGCCCGCGCCGTCATCCGGTCGCGGTTCGTTGCCCCGGACCATCCAGAACAGGTCGCCTCGGTCGAAGATCGCGAAATCGCGGGGCCGGACGGGCCGGTGACGGTGCGCATCTATCGGCCACACGCCGCCCTCCACGGTCCCGTCCCCACCCTGGTCTACGCCCACGGCGGCGGCTGGGTGTTCTGCGATCTGGACAGCCACGACGGGCTCTGCCGAGACTTCACCAATCGCCTTCCCGCCGTGCTGGTTTCGGTGCACTATCGCCGCGCTGCCGAGGAAGGACAGTGGCCGGCCGCGGCCGAGGACGTCTACGCCGCCGCCGTCTGGGCGGCAGCGCACATCGACGAACTCGGCAACGACCCGGACACCCTCCTGGTCGGTGGCGACAGCGCCGGCGGCAATCTGGCCGCCGTCACCGCGCTGATGGCGCGGGACCGCATCGGGCCCCGGCTGGCCGGGCAGGTGCTGCTCTACCCCGTGATCGCCGCGGACTTCGACACCGAGTCCTACCGGCAGTTCGGCGCCGGGTTCTACAACCCGACACCCGCGCTGCAGTGGTACTGGGACCAGTACGTGCCGGTCCTCGCAGACCGGACCAACCCCTACGCCTCACCGCTGTCCGCCGCGGATCTGTCCGGACTTCCCCCGGCGATCACCGTTGTGGCCGGCCATGATCCGCTGCGTGACGAGGGACTGGCCTACACCGCAGCACTGCAGGCCGCCGGGGTGCCGACGGTGTCCCGGTTCTTCGAGGGCGGCGTGCACGGCTTCATGACGATGCCCGCCTTCGACATCTGCTCCCGCGCCCGCGCTCAGGTCTGCTCGGACGTGGCCGGACTGGTGGGCAGCGACGGTCGCTTCAAGACAGGCACCTCTGCGCCGTAGCGCTGCGCCGGGTCCAGCACACAGTGCGTGCGGCCGAATACCGTCACCATGCACTTGTTGTTGTGGTTGCAGCGGCTGCGCACGCCGGGGTCGGCGGTCATCTTGTTCACCAGGTCCGGTTCGCGCAGCAGGGCCCGGCCCATCGCGACGAAGTCGAATCCCTCGCGCATCCCCGTCTCGATGTGTTCCCGGTTGGTGATGCCGCCGAGCAGAACGAGCTTGGTGTTCTTCATGACCGGCACGAACTGGCGGGCCGCGGACAGCATGTAGAGATCCTCATACGGATAGTTGCCCATCACGCCCTTGCCCAGCACCCGCACCCCGGGGCGCAGCATCGGCGGCATCACCTTGGCGAACTCCCGCACCGGCACATCGCCACGGAACAGGTACATCGGCCGATAGACCGACGAACCCTGCGTCAGCTCGATGGCATCGAGGGTGGCATCACCATCGAGCAGTTGCGCCGTGCGCAGCGCCTCGTCGATCCAGATGCTGCCCGGCAGACCGTCGTCCATGTCGAGTTTGGCGATCACCGCGATCCGGTCGCCGACGACGGCACGCACCCGCTGCGCAATCTCGCGCACCAGCCGTGACCGGTTGTCGATGTCGCCGCCGTATTCGTCCTTGCGCCGGTTGATCAACGGGCTGAGGAACGAGCTCGGCAGGTACAGGTGGCCGAAATGCAGTTCCACGGCGTCGAATCCGGCGTCCACGGCGACCTGGGCCGCGTCGGCGAACTGTTCGATGACCGTCGCGATCTCGTCCCGCCGGATCTCCCGGCAGTAGGCGAACGAGGTCGGGTTGACGAACCTGCTCGGCGCCACCGCCGTCACACCGGTCAGCTTCTTCGGCGCCACCACCCCGGCGTGGCCCAACTGCGCCGAGATGGCCGCCCCGGCGCCGTGTACCGCCTCGGTCAGCCGTCGCAGGCCGGGCACCGCTTCGGCGTCCATCACGATCTGACCCGGAGCGCTGGCCCCCTGGCGCGACACACAGCAGTACGCGACGGTCGTCATGCCGACCCCGCCCTCGGCGAAACCACGGTGGAAGTCGATCAGGTCGTCGGTGACCCGGCCGTCCGGTGAACGCCCCTCCGAGGTGGCCGCTTTCACGACTCTGTTGCGCAACCGGACAGGCCCGAGTTGGGCGGGGCCGAACGGATCGGGGCTGAGGTCGGTCATCAGACCACCGTCGACCCCGCAGCGCCGCACGTCAACGCCGGTCTCCCGATGGCCGGGAACGGCCGCGGCCGCCGCCGGGTGCCACCCTAGGCTCAGCTGCATGGCAGCCGGTGAAGTCTTCGTCATCGACCGCGTGGTCACTCGCCCCGGGCGGGCCCGCGAGTTCGTCGACACCTACCTGGCCGGCTACGCGCCGGGGGCTCGAGAGCGCGGCATGACCCTGTGCAATGTGCTTGTCTCACCGCCGATCTGGCATGAATCCGAGTCCAACACCGTCACCGTCACCTGGTCGCTGCCCAGCGCCCGGGCCTGGTGGGAGATGACCTGGCAGGGCCGGCCGGACCCTGAGCTGGGCGCCTGGTGGGACAGCGTGGCCGAGTTGATCGTCGAGCGCGACCGCAGCGCAGCCGCGGCCCACGACGATGTCGAGGGGCTCTGCGATGTATAGCCTCACCCGTCTGATCGACGTCCCCGAGGCCGACCGCAGCCGGGTGTCCGACGACCTTCGACACCTGGCACAGTCCGCCGGCGCGGCCCGGTACCTGGTCGCCCCCACCGATGCGGGCAGCCGCAACGGCGGTGATCTGCTGCTGCATCTGCGCTTCGCCACCGCCGCCGAACGGGATGCGGTGGCCGCCGATGTCGCTGCCGCACTCGCGGATCCGGCGGTCACCAGGGTCAACGGTGCGGACTATTGCGGCTCCCCCACCCTGCTCGGCGGACGCCCCCGCGGCACCGTCTACCGCACCCTGCTGTTGCGGGTGGATCCCGGCACCGAACCGGGCACCGTCGCACGCTTCGAGGCCGATCTGGGCCGGTTACCCGGATACGTGTCGACAATCAGCGCCTGGCAACTCAGCACGCCCGAGCACACCGTCGGCAACTCCTGGACCCACGTCTTCGAGCAGGAGTTCAGCGATGTCGACGGCATCATGGGCGCCTACCTGATGCACCCGATCCACTGGGCGGTGGTGGACCAGTGGTTCGACCCGGAATGCCCGGGATTCATTGTGCACGAGCGGGTGTGCCACAGCTTCTGTTCGATGGAACACCCGGTTCTGCATACCGCCCACTCAGAGAATGCGGACAGTACCGATGCGCGGTAACGGGACATCCATCGCCCCAGAGGAGTTCGACGCCGACTCCATTCCACAGTTCCGCCACATCACCCCGGCATTCCGCACCTTCAGCGGCCACGACGCACTGTCCGCACTACCGCGAGAACTGGAACGGCTGGGCGCCGAGCGGGTCGTCATCTTCTGCGGCGCATCGATGCTTCGCCACAAGACGGCGCTGGAGCGGGTGGAGTCCGCGGTTGGACGCCGTCTTGTCGGCAGATTCGAGAGCGTGCGCGAGCACAGTCCGGTGCCGACCGTGATGCAGGCACGCAACCGTCTCGCCGAGCTCGACGCCGACGGCGTCATTGCCGTCGGCGGTGGATCGTCGATCGTGACCGCCCGCGCCGCGGCGATTCTGCTTGCCGAGGACCGGAGTCCGCACGACCTCTGCACCCGTCGCGTGGAGGGGCGCCTCGTCAGTCCAAAACTGGGGCAGCCCAAGATTCCGGTCTGGGTAGCACCGAGCACGCCGACAACCGCGTACGCAAGGGCGGGTTCGGCGGTGCGGGATCCCGACACCGGTCAGCGGCTCTCCTTCTTCGATCCGAAGACACGTGCTCAGGGAGTCTTCTTCGACCCCGTCATCGCATCGACCGCTCCGATACCGTTGGCGGTCGGGGCGGGTCTGACGGCCTTCGTCGCCGCTGTCGACGGGTTGCAATCGGCCAACGTGGATCCGCTCGCCGAGGCGCTGCTGTCGCATTCGCTGCGGATGCTGCTGACATGGCTCCCGCGAGCGGTTGCCGAACCCGACCGTGCGGGTCCGCGACTCCAACTGATGGCCGCCGCGTTGTTGTCAGGGCAGGGCAGTGACTTCGTCGGATCGGGCCTCGCGGCATCGATTTCACATGCTCTCGGACCGAAGGCTGCCGGCTCCAACGGAGTCGTCGAAGCGCTCCTGCTGCCGCACACCATCCGCTACAACCAGCCGGTCACCCGAGAGCGACTCACCGACATCGCCGCCCACATCGGTGACGATACGAGCGCGGACGCCGTCCTGAACGCGGTCCACCAACTCCTGGACGCGGTCGCGTCCCCACGGCGTCTGCGCGATATCGGGATCTCCCCCGCAGTTTTCGACGAGGTCATCGAGCACGTGGCCGATGACTGGTTCACCACGCAGGTACCCCGTCCGGCCGACCGTGTGCAGCTTCTCGAACTGCTCACTGCCGCTTGGTAGGTCGCGCGGAACCTCACACACCCGCCGGCAGGATGTTGGGGTTGGCGTTGGCCGGTGGCTCCAGCGGCGGCAGGGTGGTGGTGCCGTCCAGGCTGTGCACGGCGAGTTGTTGTGACCACGGGTAGTGCAGGCTGAAGGCGACCAGCCCGGTGCGTTCGGCGGCCGGCCGGTGGCACATCGCCAGCACGGTCTCGGCGAGGTATTCGACCGGCTCGGTCGGGAAACTGTCCGGGATCAGGCTGGCCGCACCGGGTGTGCGGACCGCGCTGGACGGCCCGACCGCGTTGACCGCGATATCGGAGTCCACGAGTTCGGCGGCCACACCCTGGGTGAAGCGGTGCAACGCGGCCTTCATCGATGCGTAGATGACGTCGCCGGAGGTCTTGTTGTACTCCCGGTAGGGCCTCGCCGGTGCCAGCCCGGTGACCGAACCGATGTTGACGATCCATCCGGCGCCCTGGCGGCGCATGTGTGGGACCGCCGCCTGGGTCAGCACGAACGGGGTGCGGACGTAGTGCTCGATGGTGCGCTCGAAGGTGTCCATCGCCATGTCCTCGACGACCGAATAGTCGGCGTAGCCGGCATTGTTGACCAGGATGTCGAGCCGTCCGGTGCGCTCGATGACCTGATCGACCAGCCGGGCACGCTGCTCGGTGTCCTCCAGGTCGCAGGCGATGCCGAACGCGGTCCCGCCGGCGGCTTCGATGAGTTCGATGGTCTCACCGATGGTGCCGGGCAGTTCGGCGGCCCGGCCGGCGCGGGTCGATACCGAGGGCTCGTAGGACCGGGCAATCACCGCCACCGTGGCCCCCTCGGCGGCGAGCCGCTGCGCGATGGCACGCCCGATCCCTCGGCTACTTCCGGTCACCAAAGCTGTTCTGCCGAGCAGTAATCCGGTCATCGGACGAGCAGATCCTCTTCGTTCGGGGCGCGGTGGCTCTGCCACACGTCGATGAGCTTGAACGGGAAGGCGGTCACGATCCGGCCGCCGGAGCGGTAGTACGTGTGCGCCGTCGGGGTGTGGCACCACACCGTCTGTGCCATCGTCTCGTCGATGTGTCGCACATAGGCCTCGAACGCCTCGGGTGTGACCTCCAGCGTCGACGCCTCACGCTGGGCCATCAGCTGCAGGCATTCCATGAGGTAGTGCACCATCACCTCGACACCGAAATTGTGCCCGGCACCGTGCCCCGGGCTGTAGTTCGGCGCCGAGGAGATGAACATGTTCGGGAAGCCCGGCACCAGCCCGCCGCGATAGGCGCTGGGGCTGTCACCCCACACCTCGGCGAGTCGGACGCCGTCACGGCCGCGGATATCGATGGTGGACAGGAAGTCCAGGTGATAGCCGGTGGCGTAGATGATCACGTCGAGGTCGATCTGGCGGCCGTCCTGGGTGAGGATCCCGCGTTCGTTGACGGCGGCCGGTTCGCTGGCCTCAACGTCGACGTGCTCACGGGTCAATGCCGCGTAGTAGCCGCCGGGGTCGCGGATGATCCGCTTGCCGTACGGTGCGAAATCGGGGGTGACCTTCTTGCCGAGGTCGGTGTCGGCGCCGAAGACGCGGTCGATGTAGTCGCGACACATCTGCAGCAACACATCGTTGGCCGGCGAGATCGAGAGGTGCTCGGCGGCCCACTCCGGGTCCCGCACGATGACCGGGTAGTTGTTGTCCGCGGTGCCCCAGAACGACTTCAGCCGATTCCAGTTGGCGTAGAACGGTACATGGGCGTTGAGCCAGCGACGGTGTGCGGGCACGTCATCGGTCAGGCGTTTGCGCGGCGCCACCCAGTGCGGTTGGCGCTGGAACACCGTGAGGTGCTCCACCTCGTCCACGGAGGCGTCCACGATCTGTACGGCGGTGCAGCCGGCACCGATGATCGCCACCTTCTTGCCGCGCAGCGACAGTTCGGGATCCCATTCGGCGGAATGGATGCTCACGCCGCCGAAGGTGTCCCGGCCGGCCAGTTCGGGCCAGCGCGGCCGGTTGAGGTAACCGGCGGCCGGCACCACGACATTGGCGTAGCTGACATCCTGGGTGCCGTCGGCGGCGACGGTGCGCACCTCCCACAGCTTGCGGTCCTCCACCCAGCGCAGCGCCTGCACCTCGGCGCTGAAGCGGATGTGGTCACGCAGCGCGTTCTTGTCGGCGACCGACTTCAGGTAGCGCTGGTATTCAGCGCCCTGTGGGTAGTAGCTCGACCAGTCACCGTTGATGTCCCGGGACAGTGAGTAGTAGGCCGACGGGGTGTCGACACCGATGCCCGGGTAGACAGTCGTGTACCAGGTGCCGCCGACATCGTCGTTGCGGTCGATGATCTCGTAGGCGATTCCGGCGGCGGCGCATTCCAGCGCTGCGGCCATGCCGGCAATGCCGGCGCCGATGATCGTGACCTTGAAGTCGGCCGGAAGTTTCGCGGTCCGCGGCAGGACGGGCTGCGAGGGCTGAAAGCCGCCCTGCTCCAACAGCAGTCCGATGTACTCGGCACCGACGTCGGTGCCCAGCGCGAGCGGTGCGACCCGGGCGAACAGCTCCGGATCGTCGCCAGGCACAGCCCCGGCCGGTCGCGGGTTCGCCAGCGCCTCCACCAGCGCGTCGACCAGTTCCGCGTGAGTTTCCGGATCTGTGCTGCCTCGCTGTTCGGGCGGGTCTGGGGTGAACGTGATCCGGTCGGCGAACCGGTCCACGACGCTCACCTCACCGGTCACCTGCGCCAGCACCGCCACCAGGATTCCGGCATCGGCTTCCTGCAGGTTGGCCCGCAATTCTGCGAGGTCCAGCCGCACTTCGGCGGCTGCCACGGTCACAGCGATCGTCATCGATCCTCCTCGGTCGTGGCATCGAGTATGTGGTCGCCGAAGGTGGACCGGCGGCCCGATTTCTACTGAGCGGGACGCCATGCGCAGTAATCCGCGGCCACGCCTACAGTCCGGGGCATGGATGATCTGCACGCCGTCCTGGCCTCGGCGCGTAGCCATGCCCTCGGTGACATTCCGCGGCGCTCGGCACGAAGGCAACCCCACAAGACGGCGATCATCGACGGCGACGTGACCCTCACCTTCGCCGAGTTCGAGCGTCTGGTCGATCGTGCGGCGGCGGCGTTGGCCGACAACGGCTTCGGCGTCGGCTGCCGGGTGGCGGTGCTGGCACACAACTGCTGGCAGTACGCGGTGCTGGCGTTCGCGACCGCACGTGCCGGGGTGGTGCTGGTGCCGGTCAATTTCATGCTGACCGCCCAGGAGATCGCCTTCATCCTCGAGCACAGCCAGGTGACCGGCTTCCTCGTCGAGGCAGATCTGGTGCCTACGGCCGAGGCGGCGATGCAGTGCGGCGGGCGGGTCGAGGCGAAGGCCGCCCTCGTATTGTCCGGCCAGACGCTGCCGCCGGACTGGGCGGACTTCGACCGGTGGTTGCAGACCAGCTCCCCCGCGCCCAACCCGTATGTCGAGGACGACCAGCTCATCCGCCTGATGTACACCAGCGGGACGGAGTCACATCCCAAGGGCGCCATGCATTCCAGCCGCAGCCTGATGGGCAACTACATCAGCTCGATCATCGCCGGCTCCATGGAGGGCAGTGACGTCGAGATCCATTCCCTGCCCCTGTATCACTGCGCCCAGCTCGACAACTTCCTGATCACCGATGTGTACCTCGGCGCGACCAGCATCATCCTGCCCCGCCCGGATCCGGAGCTGGTGCTGCGGACGATCGAAGAGCATTCGGTGACCAACTATTTCGCACCGCCTACGGTGTGGATCTCGCTGCTGCGGTCACCGGTGTTCGATCAGGTGGACCTGTCCAGTCTGCGCAAGGGTTATTACGGGGCTTCTGCGATGCCGGTGGAGATCCTGGCCGAGATGCGCGAACGGCTGCCCAATCTGCGGTTGTGGAACTTCTACGGCCAAACGGAGATGGCTCCGTTGGCGTCGGCCCTGGGACCGGATGAGCAGGATGCCCACGCCGGGTCAGCGGGCCGTTCGGTGATCAACGTGGAGACGGCGATCCTCGACGAGGACAACACCCCGGTCATCCCCGGTACCGTCGGCGAGATCGCGCACCGCAGTCCACACCTGATGCTCGGGTACCTCGACGATGACGTCAAGACCGCAGAGTCGTTCCGCGGCGGCTGGTTCCATTCCGGCGACCTCGGCTATTACGACGAGCACGGTCTGCTGCATGTGGTGGACCGCAAGAAGGACATGATCAAGACCGGCGGCGAGAACGTCGCAAGTCGAGAGGTCGAAGAGGTCATCTACCGCCATCCCGGAGTGGAGGAGGTGGCCGTCTTCGGCCTGCCGCACCCGGTGTGGGTCGAACAGGTGGCCGCCGCGGTGGTGACCCGCGACAGTACGCACCTCACCGAGGATGAACTGCTGGTCCACTGCCGGTCGCACCTGGCCGGCTTCAAGACCCCCAAGCAGATCCTCTTCGTCGACGCGCTGCCCAAGAACCCCAGCGGCAAGCTCCTCAAACGCCTCCTGCGAGAACAGTTCAGCTAGGGCGTGCCTCCCATATGGGTGCCGGTTCTGAGGCGATGCGGTGACGGCGGCATCGCGATATCGGTTCTTCAATGACGCTCAGCGGGAGATGGTTTCGAGGCTCTTGCCATCGAACGACGGACTCCGAGGTCATCCGTTCGGTGATGACCGGCGTGTCGTGGAAGAGATTCTCTACCGGTACCGCACCGGCGTTCCGTGGCGTGATCTGCCGCGTGCTGAGTTCGGGCCGTGACAGACGGTATGGAAACGTCACCGTCGTTACGCCGGCGACGGGACCGGGTGCTGATGGCGCTGTTGTCGATGGCTGACACCGAGGTCCGGTTGGATCGGTCGGCGAGATCCTCGTACCGCGTCACCGTGGGCGAGCACGTTCACGACCAGATGCGGTGATCGCCGACCGGGCCTACTCCAGCGGAGTCACCCGACGCCAGCTGCGTGGCCGCAGGATCACCGCAGTCATTCCGCAGAAACGCGAGGGGAACGCCGCCCACCAACGCCGTGAACAGGCCGGTGGTCGTCCACGGCGTTGGCGAGTTCCACTACAAGCAGCGCAATCTCGTCGAACGATCATTCGCACTGCTCAAACAATGGTGCGGACTGGCCACCCGCTACGACAAACTCGCCATCGTCTACCGCGCAGCCGTCGTCCTCAGCGCGCGCATCAGCTGGACACGCCCATTAGGAGACACGCCTAATCAAAGGTGATGACGACCTTGTCGGCTGCGCCCGGCGTGGAGACACACCGCAGTGCCTCGTCCAGATCATCGAAATCAAACGTATGACTGATGATGACCCGGTACTTCTCCCAATTGTCGACGATGTCCTTGGTTACCTCGAAGATCTCGTTCGGATAGCCCATCGACCCCACGATGGTCAGTTCGTTGCTCATCACGTTCATCAAGTCCAAGCTGATCGGCTCTTTGTGGACGGCGACGATACCCAGCTTGGCACCGCGTTTGGCCACGCCCAGGGCCGTGTCGAGCACCGCCGGCACCCCGGCGGCATCCAGGAAGACGTCGGTGCCTGCCCTGTTCGGCCACATGGAGTCCCCTTCGCCGTGGAGGTCGATCAGCCGGGCGGCCAGGTCCTCCTCCGCGGAGTTGATCACGGCATCCGCCCCGACCTTCAGCGCCTTCTCCAACCGGTCCGGCAGAATGTCGGCCACCACAACGTGTTGGACTCCGCGCGATTTCAGGGCGATGGTGATGCCGAGCCCGATGGGCCCCGCCCCGAACACCAGCACCTGATCACCGTGTCGAGGCGCGACCTGGTTGACCGCGTGCAGGGCCACCGCCATGGGTTCGTTGAGCGCCGCCACCTGGTAGGGAACGTGGTCGGGGATGACCTCCACGCTCCGACCTCGCACGGCGTTCGTGATGAGTAGATACTCGGCCAGTGCACCGGTCGATCCGCCGTTGCCGATGATGTCATCGGCAACCGCCATGGGGTTGACCACGACACGGTCGCCGACGGCGATGTCTCGTACCTCGGCGCCGACCTCTACCACCTCCCCGGCTGGCTCATGACCGATCGGCATGCACCCCTGCCGGGGCGGCAATCCGCCGATCGAGATGTAGAGGGTGTCGGAACCGCATATTCCACATGCCCGGATCTTGACGAGGATGTCGGCGGGTCCCACGGACGTGGCCTGCACATCGACGATGTCGACCTGTTGGGGCGCGGTGATGATGGCTGCTCTCACTTTGGAGTTCCCTTCTCATAGCTGTCGTCGGTCAGTTCAGTAGAGGCTGTAGCCGCCGTCGACGACCAGCGCGGATCCGGTGCTGTAGGCCGCGTTGGCGCTGCATAGGTAGAGGATGGGGCTGGCGATCTCGTCGGGTTCGGCGAAGCGGCCGAGTAAGATGCGGTCGATCTGCCCCTGTTTGATCTCGGGTACATAGTCCATGGGCGCTGTCATCCGGGTCGCGACCACGCCGGGTACCACGGCGTTGATCCGGACACCGTCTGCGGCCCACTTCGCGGCGAGGTTACGGGTCAGAGCGAGTACGCCTGACTTGGCCGACCCGTATCCGGGGACCACCGGTACGGCACGTATCGCGGCCATGGAGGCCAGCATCACCACGCTCGCCCCGCCGGCCGCGTTCGATGCCTTCAGTGCGCTGTGCAGTCGCTCGGTCAATCGGAATGGTGCCAGCAAGTTCACCTCCACCGATGCGGTGAACCCCGCCACGGTGGATTCGTCCAGGCCACCGGGGAAGTTTGCCCCGGCGTTGTTGATGAGAATGTCCAACTCCGTGAATGATTCGGCGAGGGAATCGATGGCGGACGAATCGGTCAACGCCAACTGCCGGTATTGCAGCCCGGACAGGTCGACGTCGTAGTCCTGCGGCCCTCCCCGGGTGCCGGTGATCGTGACATGCGCGCCGCTGTCGCGTAACAGCGTGGCCGTCGCGTGACCGATGCCACTCGTGCCGCCGGTGACCAACGCTGTCGCACCGGTGAAATCGAACGTTACGCGGTTGGTCATGCCAGCTTCGCGATCTGCTGGTGCAGCCAGGCGGTTTCCCAGAAGTTGGTGCTGCTCTCCAGCAGCAGCTCGTGGGCGGCGATCAGCACGTCGGTGGCCTCCTTGTTTGCGGGATCGGTTTGATTGACGATTTCGGCAAGTCGCAGGGCCCGGACCGGCTCTCCGGCGTCAAGAAGTGTGCGTGCCCGGTGCAGAACCGTTGCCGTGCCGGCAAGTTCGAGCAGGTCGGCTTCTGTTCGGTCCGGGTGCTCGGCGTAGAGTTCGGCCGTGGATCGGTGATGGAACCAGCCCGCATAGTTCTCCCAGATCGCGCGGACGTTCCAGCGGACCATTCCGTAGCCCTGCCCAACCTCCAAGTCGGCGGGCAGCACCACCTCCCGCATCAGCGTGTGCACATCCTTGCCGGCGTTCATGCCCTCCACCGTCCGGTCGTGGATGTAGGACACGGCGTCGCGCAGCCGAGTCAGTTCCCATTCGATACGGTCCTTGCCCACGATGGGACCGAAGTGACCAGTGAGCAGGGTTTCGGCACCAAGTGCGCGGACTCGATCGATGGACTCCACAACCGTCAACGCGTCCCGGTAGCGGTCGCCGCGCATGGTAACCAAGTTCGGGATGTGCCCGAACAGCGCACCGAACACGTTGCCGCACAGGCACACGCCTTCGTCTGGAAGCCACACCACGAGGCTGTCGGTGGTTTCGCCACCGGGCGTGGCGTACAACTCGAGACGGCGGCCGCCCAGTTCGATGACAAGTTCGTCGTCGAACGTGACCGTTGGGATCGGAACGCTCTGTGCGGGTACCGATCCGAATCTCGCCGTGGTGCGCTCGATGGTGGCCATCACCTTGTCGATCCACGCGAATGCGGAGTTCCGGGCCCGGAACTCCGCAAGCAACTCATTGTCCCGCCGCCATGTCTCCCAGCTCGTCTGGGCGACGATGTCGGTGCCGGGGTCGGCTATCGAGTCGATGCCACCGACATGGTCGACGTGCCCTTGAGTGAGGATGATGTAGCGGATCGGCGCCGCATCGACGGCATCGAAGTTCGCCCGGTGCACCGGCCCCTCGAAACCCATCCCCGTGTTCAGAACGATCCGGCCCGCGTCGGTCGTCAGCATGAAGGAATTGGACAACCCTGGAGACAGCCATATTCCAGGACTGACCTCCTCGGCGGGCGCGCCGGCACCGACGATGTCGTCGGCGCCGGGCCGACCCAGGTACACGGGTTCGTAGGTACTCACGCTTCCTCCCGCACGTCGAAGCGATCGAAGTAGAACCCGAAGCGGGCCCGGATCTCGTCGGGCGATCGCCCGAAATGCCCTTGGAGGTCATATCGCAGGCTGCCGTGTTTGCCGCGCGGGTTGTCATCGAGGTACCGGCGGAAGGCCGCGCGAGCCTCCGTGGTGAGTTCCGTGCCGTTGTACGCGTACAGGGTCTCCAGGATCGACATCTCGGTGCCGTTGAGGTGGTGGAACGCGATGTCCACACTCTGGTCGGATCCGACGAGTTCACGGTCCCGTACGCACGCCCGCAGCAGCCTCTCGACGCGGTCGATCCAGTAGTCCACCAGCCCGTCTGGGTCGATCTCCTTGCGCCGGACGCGATCACCGTAGGCCAGCATCGTGACGGCAGACTGGATGACCGCCACCGGATCCCGGTGAGTGAAGGCGACGGTCGCGTCCGGGAATGTGCGCATCAGCGGTCCGAGTTGCTCACAGTGTTGCGGCGACTTCAGCACCCACTGCCGCGGGCCCCGCAGAAAGGTCAGTGCCTGCAAAATGGAGCGCAAATATCCGTAATGCGCGTCCTGGTCCAATCCGAGATAGAAGTCGCGCCATTGTGGAACCCGGCCATGCCACTCCAACACATAGCTCGCGAAGTCCAGGTCGAGAAGCTCCACCTCCTCCTCGATCGCTTGGGGGAACCGGTCATGCATGGCCTGGATCAGAGGGGTCACCACGTTCGCCGATTCGTGCTCGGTAACACTGCGCGCGAACCGAGGGTCGACGCCGTTGACGTCTGGCCCCTCACCGTGTAGCGGGAAAGGTTCCTGACTCTCCCAGTACGGCAGCGCGCGTCGCCGGGAATCCGCTGCGATGAGGTTCACCAGATGTGTGGTGCCGGAGCGCGGGAGCCCGACGACGATGATCGGCTTCTCGATCTCGATGTCGTGGATCTCGGGATACCGGCGGAGCAGATCGGTCAGTAGCAATCGCTGGGAGAGCAGCCGCACGATCCGGTTGTGCAGGATGAAACGGTTGAGGTTGGTGTTGCCGGAGTCCGCGTCGACTGCCCCTGCGTACGCGTCGAGCCGTTGACGAAAGTCACTGGGCCCGAAGTCTTCCAGACCGGTCTTTGCGATCGCCTCGGCCATGAGCGCTGCCGGATCCAGGTCGATGGTCACGGCTTCGAGCTGGTCGAGTATTCCCCGTTGCACCGGGTCGAGTACCGGGCTGGTCAGATCTTCGATGGCTAGTACGGCGGCGGCCATGCGACTCCTCCGTCTTTCTGTGGTGTGACGAGTATTCGTTGTAGGCTTCGAATATATGAACGCCAAGCTAGGCCCGCCCCGAGACGCGGGTCAAGACCCTTCACCGCCGACGCGACGTGTCGTCGCGATCGTGGAACTCCTCGCTGCGGCCGCCCCAGAGCCGTTGACGCTGGCCGAAATCTGCCGCGACCTGCGCATCAGCCGCTCCACCGGGCACGCCATCCTGGCCACGCTGTGTGCCTGCGACTGGGTTCTCCGCGACCCACTCAGTGGGAGGTACGCGCTGGGCGGTGGCATGCCCAGGGCCAACCCGGCCAGCGTGCCGATGTCACGACTGCTCCGCGAACCGATGCGTCGACTGTGTTCCACACTCGGCGTAGCCGTGTGTCTTTCGGAAGTCAGGGACGGCGCCATCGTGGTTGTCGAATCGATCGCTCCGGACGCAGGGCGCCCCCTCGTGCAGGCCGGCCAACAGTTGCCCTTCGTCGCACCGTTCGGGCGCGAATTCGTCGCGTGGGCACCGGCGACTGCACGCCGCCGGTGGCTGGATGCCGCGGGTCCGGTCAACGACGTCTTCCACGCCCGAATTCCGCAGGTGCTCAACGAACTCCAGGTGCGCGGCTATGGAATCGAGCGGCTCAGCGACCCACTGCTGAAGGTGTACACGGCGCTACTGGCCCTCGACGGCGGCAACGTGGCCGACCCGGTGGCGGTACGCCTGGCCGGCGCCGTCGCCGATCTGACGATCGTCGACTTTCTGCCCGGCGAACTGGCTCAGATCGACCAGAGTCCACTTGCGACCATCTCGGCTCCGATCTTCAGCGGGGAGGGCAACGTCGTGATGTCGGTGTCGGCGCAGGCATACAGTCGCCTCACCCTTGAGCAGGTTCGCAGCACCGGCGATCGCCTTATCGAGTTCGCAGAAGAAGCGAGTTCTTTGATTGCGCAGCATGTCCTGTTTATCGGAGATTCACCGAACGCCGATATCGGGTAGCCGGACTGCCCAGATAGCGACGCTCCCGATCAGCGGGATGTGAGTCGGCACACACTCCAACTGTCCATAGCATTCCGTATCACCCAACGGCACAACGTGATTCGGCGTCGGTAGACGTCAGATGAAAGGGCTCAGCACATGACTGGATCACACCTTCGATACGACCCGTCCACGCCGGAATTTCAGACCGAACTGTGGGATGTATACCGCGCCATGCGAGACGATCACCCGGTGTACCAAGACCCGGACGGCCAGTTCTACGCGCTGACCCGATTCGACGACGTCTGGGCGGCCGCCGCCGACCACGAGACGTTCTCCAGCAAGGTGGCCGAGGCCAACGAGCTGCTGCCCCAACTGATCTTCATCGACCCGCCGCGGCACGGGGCACTGCGCAAGCTGGTATCCCGGGCCTTCACCGCACGGCGAGTGGCGGCGATGGAGGACGACATCAGGCGATCCATCCAGGGACTGCTCGACGAAATCGCCGCCGCCGGCGACACCTGTGAATTCCAGCACGACTACGCCGCAGTCATCCCCAGCGTCGTCGTCGGCAGCATGATCGGGCTCGACGAGCAGCACGTCGCGCCCATGCGCACCTGGACCGAGGCCTTCATCGGACTTGCCGACACCGGCGCACCGCTGGAAGCGGCGATGAACATCTACGCCATGTTCGCCGAGTTGCTCGAAGAACGTCGCCGCAACCCGCGCGACGACCTGATGACCGCACTGCTCGACGCGGAAATCGACGGAGAACGGCTCACCGACCAGGAACTGCTCGGGTTCTGCCTGCTGCTGGTGCTCGGCGGCAACGACACCACCGCCAGCCTCATCGGGTCCGGCACGGTACTGCTGCTGCGACACCCCGAACAGCTCGACGTGCTGCGCAGCGACCCGTCGCTGTGGCCGTCCGCGATCGAAGAGATGCTGCGCATCGAGGCCCCCACCCAGGCGTTGCCACGTACCGCCACCCGCGACGTCGACTTGCACGGTGTTCGGATCCCGGCCGGATCTCGGGTCATGTTGGTGTGGGGCGCCGCCAACCACGACGACCGTGAGTTTGCGGACCCCGAGCGATTCGATGTGACACGGCACGTGCAACGCCACACATCGTTCGGGCACGGCGCGCACTTCTGCATGGGATCCGGGTTGGCCCGCCTGGAGGCCCGCCTTGCCTTTGCCGAGTGGTTTCAGCGGTTCCCCGACTGCAAACTGGGCGGCGAACCGGAACGCATTACCTCTGTCTGGGCTCGCGCGTTCGACTCCATTCCGCTTCGGCTTTGCTGACCGACCCCCAGACCACTTGTTAACCGCTGGGCGGGAAGCACGGGTCACAGCGCGAGCGGACGCCGTTAACGTGCCGTCATCCGGGTCGGTCATGCGCCGACCCGTCTATGAGCGAGAGGATTTCGAGCCCGTGAGCCCAGCTCCGTTCCAGGGTCGCATCGCCCGATTCGACGAACCCGGCAAGCCGTTCGAAATCGAGTCGGTCACCTTGCCCGGCATCGGTCCCGGCGAGATCTTGATCAAGGTCACCCGCGCCAACATCTGCGGCTCCGATGTGCACGCGTGGCACGGCACCTTCGCCACCCGTGGTCTGGGCGGGCAACTGCCGACCGTGCTTGGCCATGAGATGGTCGGCGTCATCGCGGCGATGGGTGACGGCGTCCACGCCGACTCCAACGGCAAGCCGCTGACCGAGGGCACCCGGGTGGTGTTCCCGTACTTCTTCTGCTGCCACACCTGCCGGAACTGCCTGGCGGGCCGCCGGAATGCATGTCTGAACCTGAAGATGGCGATGCTGGGTCGCGCCGACGAGCCGCCCTACTTCGTCGGCGGCTACGCGGACTACTTCGTGCTTCCCGCGGGCGCGGTGGTGTACACCGTCCCGGACGGGGTATCCGACGAGATCGCGGCCGGCGCGAACTGTGCGCTGTCCCAAGTGATGTACGGGCTGGAACGGGTGGACCAGCAACTCGGTGAATACGTGGTGGTACAGGGCGCGGGTGCACTGGGCCTGTACGCCGTGGCGGTCGCCAAGGCCCGGGGCGCCGCCAAGGTCATCGCCATCGACGGTGTGCCGGAACGGCTCGAACTGGCCACCGCATTCGGCGCCGATGCCGTCATCGACATCACCGAGGTCAGCACCGAGAAGGAACGCGCCAAGATCGTCCGCCGGCTCACCGACGGGCAGGGCGCCGATGTGGTGGTCGAGGTCGTCGGGCATCCCTCGGCAATCGACGAAGGTCTGAAGCTGCTCGGGCAGTTCGGCCGATACGTCGAGATCGGCAATATCAACATCGGCAAGACCTTCGAATTCGATCCGTCCCGATTCGTGTTCTCCAACAAGACGATGGTCGGCGTGTCGCTCTACGACCCGGCGGTGCTGTCCCGCGCCCTCGACTTCCTCGACGAGTACCAGCACAAGCTGCCATTCGACCGGCTCGCCGCGGCCTGCTACTCCCTCGATGACATCAACGATGCGTTCGCCGCCGCCGAGACCAAGCGCGATGTCCGCGCCAGCATCGTGCCCTGAACCCCGCCATACCGAAAGCCAGCGAAAGTTCTTGATGAGCAACCACCAATACACCCGCACCAAGCTCTATATCGACGGTGAATGGGTCTCCCCCGCCGGCACCGACACCATCGAGGTGATCAATCCGGCGACCGAGCAGGTACTGGGTACCGTCCCGGGCGGTACCGACGCCGATGTGGATGCCGCCGTTGCGGCGGCCCGCAACGCCTTCGACCCGCTGATCGGCGTACCCGAACGGCGGGAGCGGCTCGACGCGGTGATCACGGCGATGGAGAAACGCCTCCCGGACATCGCCGAGACCATCACCGCTGAAATGGGCGCGCCGATCCGGATCGCGCAGACGGTGCAGACCCAGGTGCCCCTGGCGGTGGCGCGCGGATTCGCCGATGCCCTGGCGGGTTTCGAGTTCGAGGAGCGCATCGGCAATTCGCTGGTGACGCGCGAACCCTACGGGGTGGTCGCGGCCATCACCCCGTGGAACTACCCGCTGTACCAGGTGGTGGCCAAGGTCATTCCGGCGATCGCGGCGGGCTGCACGGTGGTGCTCAAACCGAGTAACGAGGCGCCGTTGTCGGTGTTCGAGTTCGTCGAGGCCCTGCAGGACGCCGGGCTGCCACCCGGAGTGGTGAACCTGGTGTCCGGTCCCGGCCGGATCATCGGGGAACGGATGGCCGAGCACCCGGGCGTCGACTTCGTCTCGTTCACCGGCTCCACCGGTGTCGGCAGCCGTGTCGGCGAACTCGCCGGTCGGACCGTCAAGAAGGTGGCCCTCGAGTTGGGTGGCAAGTCAGCCAATGTGATCCTCGACGGCGCCGACCTTGCCACCGCGGTGAAGGTCGGCGTCGGCAATGCGTTCCTCAACGGTGGTCAGACCTGCATGGCCTGGACCCGGATGCTCGTCCCGCAGTCCCGCTACGGTGAGGCTCTCGACATCATCGAGGCCGCGGTCGCCAAGTACACCGTGGGCGACCCGACCGATCCGGGCACCCGGATCGGGCCGTCCGCGTCGCTCGCCCAGCAGCAGACAGTGCTGGGCTTCATCGAACGCGCGTCCGGCGACGGCGCCCGGCTGCTGACCGGGGGTTCGCAGAAGGTGCGCGACGTGGGCTATTACGTCGCCCCGACGGTGTTCGCCGATGTCGATCCGAACTCCGAACTCGGCCAGGAGGAGGTGTTCGGACCGGTGCTGGCCGTGATCCCGTTCCGCGACAGCGACGACGCATTGGAGATTGCCAACGGCACCCCGTACGGACTGTCGGGGGCGGTCTGGGCCGCCGACGATGACACCGCAATCGCCTTCGCCCGGCAGGTGCAGACCGGTCAGCTCGACATCAACGGCGGTAAGTACAACCCGGCCGCTCCCTTCGGGGGCTACAAGAAGTCCGGCATCGGCCGCGAACTCGGCCGGATCGGCTTCGAGGAGTTCCTACAGGTGAAATCGCTGCAGCTGCCGTGACCGAGCCCATTCGTATCAGCAGGACCGGGTCCGTCGAGACCTGGACCATCAACCGGCCCGAGTCGGGCAATGCGATCACCGGCAAGGATGTGATCGCCGCGTTCGAGGCGGCAGCCGAAGGGGCCAACGCCGACATCGCCGTCCGGGCCGTCATTCTCACCGGCGAAGGCAAGATCTTCTCCGCCGGCGGCAACGTCAAGGAGATGGCCGACCGCCAGGGCATGTTCGGTCTGGACCCGATCGAACAGCGCTGGGCGTACGTCGACGGCATCCAACGGATCCCGCGGGCCCTGGGCCGACTGGAGGTGCCGATCATCGCCGCCGTCAACGGCGCCGCCGTCGGCGCGGGCTGCGATCTGGCGATGATGTGCGATATCCGGATCGCCTCCGAACGTGCATCGTTCGCGGAGAGTTTCGTCGCGCTCGGACTGATCCCGGGTGACGGCGGATCCTGGTTCCTGCAACGGGCGATCGGCTACGAGCGCGCCGCCGAGATGACCTTCACCGGCGACCGCATCGACGCGCCGACCGCACTGGCCTGGGGTCTGGTCAGCCGGGTCGTCCCGCATGACGAACTGGTGAGCACGGCGACGGAGCTGGCCGAGCGGATCGCGCAGAACCCCTCTCACTCGCTGCGGATGGCCAAGCGCCTGCTGCTGGAGTCGCGCACCGGGACATTGGAATCGACGCTGGCCATGGCCGCGGCCATGCAGCCGCTGGCCCACGCCGATGCGGAGCATCAGCAACGCATCGCGCGCTGGCGGAGCAGCTGATGGCACAGTTCCGACTGGTGCCACCGGCCTCCGCCGATCCCACCGCCACCGCGGCGCTTCGTGCCGAGGTGCGCGGGTTCCTTGCCGAACAGCGCGCCGCAGGCACCTATTCACCGGCGGCGGACAGCTGGCTGAGCGGATGGGATGAAGTGTTCACCGAGGCGCTCGCCGCCCGCGGCTGGCTCGGCATGACCGTCCCGAAGGAATACGGCGGGCACGGTCGGTCGTTCATCGAACGGTTCGCCGTCACCGAGGAACTGCTCGCCGGGGGTGCCCCGGTGGCCGCGCACTGGATCGCCGACCGACAGATCGTGCCGTCGTTGTTGAAGTACGGCATCGAGGTACAGAAGCGGGAATTCCTCCCCGAGATCGCGGCGGGCCGGTGTTTCTTCGGCATCGGCATGAGCGAACCCGACTCCGGTTCCGACCTGGCCAGTGTCCGGACGAAAGCCACTCGGGTGGAGGGTGGTTGGTCACTGACCGGCACCAAGGTGTGGACCTCTGGCGCGCATCATGCGCACGCCTTCATCGTCCTTGCCCGCAACGCGCCCGCCGATCCCGCGCACCGCCATGCCGGACTCAGTCAGTTCATCGTCCGCTTCTCCGGTCCGGGTGTCGAAGTGCGACCGATCATCTCGATGAACGGCGGGCACCACTTCAACGAGGTGATCCTCGACGAAGCCTTCGTCCCCGACGACATGGTGTTCGGTGAGATCGGCGACGGTTGGCGCCAGGTGACCTCGGAGCTCAGTTTCGAGCGCAGCGGACCGGAACGGTTCCTGTCCACCTTCACGGTCCTGGCGTCGTGCGCAGACGAAATGGCGGCGGGAAACATCGTGCCCGACGCCGATCTCGGGCGGCTCGTCGCCCGGGTCGCCGGCCTGCACCAGATGTCGACGGCGGTGGCCGGCGCGCTGGAACGGCACGAGAACGCGGATGTCGCCGCGGCGGTGGTCAAGGTACTGGGCACCACCACCGAGGGCGATATCGCCGACTACGCCGATCTGCGGATCGGCGACCACAGCTCGGTCGACGCCGCTCTGCACGACGCAATTGTCCTTGCCGTGGACCAGCGTCCGGGGTTCACGTTGCGCGGTGGAACCAACGAAGTGCTGCGCGGTGTGATCGCGCGCGGATTGGGCATGCGATGACAGACTCCCACGTTCTGCAGTCGTCGGCGGTCGACACCGACCTGGTCACCATGATCGACGCGGTGTTCGCCGATCACCGCTCATCCAGGCCGTCCGGTGCCCCCGTGCTGGACCTCGACTTGTGGCACAGCCTCGATGAACTCGGTTTGGTGCGGTTGACCGAGTCCGAGACATCTGGCGGGAGCGGCGCCGGCTGGGCCGAAGCCGCCGAACTGATGTCCGCCGCCGTGCGTCACGGCGTGCGCGTCCCGTTGCCGGAGCACGATCTGCTGGCCGGATGGATGCTCACCGCCGCAGGATTACCCCCCAGCGAGGGGGTGCGCACCATCGCGGTGCTGGACGGGTCCGGGGCGGCCACCGCCGCGCCGTGGGCGTCGTCAGCGCAGCACATCGTGGCGGCGTGGCCCGTCGAGAGCGGATACGAGGTCACCGATCTCACCGCTGACCAATGCCGAATCACACCTGGTACCAACATGATCGGCGAGCCGCGCGACAATATCGCGGTGGACCTGTCCACATGCAGGGGTGTGCCTGTGTCCGCCGAGCTCATCGACGTGCTCCGGCTCAAATCGGCTCTGGTGCGGTCGATTCAGGTGTGCGCCGCGTTGCAGCAGATTCTGCACCTGAGCATCGAGCACACGTCCTCGCGAACGCAGTTCGGGCGGGCACTATCGAAGTTCCAGGCCATCCAGCACATGGTCTCCGATATCGCCGCCGAAACCGCGCTCGCACAAGCGGCCACCGAGGCCGCGCTGACCGCCGCGATCACCAGCGACTGGACCGCCGGCAACCTCGAATTTCTGGTCGCCGTGGCCCGGTCCTGTACCGGCCACGCGACCTCGGTGGTGGTGCGCAACGCCCACCAGGCACACGGCGCCATCGGCACGACCATCGAGCACCGGCTGCACGAATACACCCGTGCGGCACTGGCCTGGCGTTCGGAATACGGGTCGGTGCGGCACTGGGATCACGCAGTGACCCGCGCCGCGTTGGCCGCCGGCGCATCGGGGTTGTGGCCGTTGATCACCGACTGAGCGCAGCCCCGTTTGGTGTTCCACTGACCGGTCAACCTCATGTCGGTGATCAGCCATCACCGGTTGACTCGTGAGCATGACCAACCAGATCGCACTGTCGGAAGTTCAGGAGTTCATCGCCGGCTTCTGGTATCACTACGACCAGGGGCAGTTCGATGTGCTCGCCACCTACGTCGGCGATGAGATGGAGTACCTGAGCCGCTCCGATTCCGGGAACTGCCCGTTCGAGGACCTGCTGGCGGCCGAGCTGCACGGTGGTGCGGAGACGCTGGCGTGGCTGAGCAAGCACCGCGACGAGAACCCCTACCCGTTGCGTCATCACGCCACCAACATCTTCCGCACCGGTACCGACGGCGACGTCACCACAGCCCGCTTCTACCTGTACGTCAACCAGGTCACCAACAATGTGCCCTTCGATGTGTCGTCGGGGGTTGTCGATGTCGGTATCAGGCGCTCCGGAGATGCACTGGTGCTCACCTCGATGACGGTGGTCCTCGACGCGGAGGATTCGATTCCGTTCGCGGAGCACCGCGCAAAGCTCAGCACGACGAACGCCTGACGGTGGACTCAGCCGACGCACGCCGGACCTTCGGTGGCGGTATCGCGGTCATCACCGGCGCCGGTGCCGGCATAGGCGCCGGCCTCGCCCGACACGCCCACCGGCTGGGCATGACCGTGGTGCTGGTCGACGTGGACGAGCGTGCCGTGACGAAGCTGCGCGACGAACTGGTCGCCGACGGCGGAACCGCACATGTCGAGGTGTGCGATGTCCGGGATCCCGACGCGCTGGTGGCGTTGGCGGAGCGCGTGTACTCCGATATCGGCCCGGTACGGCTGCTGGTCAACAATGCCGGTGTCGAGCAGTTCGGATACTTATGGGACACCCCGGTGGCCAACTGGAACCGGGTGATGGACATCAATGTCAGCGGTGTCTTCCACGGTGTGCGCGCGTTCCTGCCGAAGATGATCACCGCCGGCACACCCGCCTGGGTGTGGAATCTGTCCTCGATCGGCGGGGTCGCCGCGGTACCGCTGCAGGCGCCCTACATCGTGAGTAAACACGCGGTGCTGGCACTGACCGAGTGCCTGCGCCTGGAGGTGGAACTGGCCGGCCACGGCGACCTCATCCGGGTGCAGGCGGTGCTGCCCGGCGCGGTGAAGTCGAACATCTTCGAAGCCGCCGGCGGCGTGGAGGACGGCGATGACCGTGCCGCCGAGTCCCAGCGCGAAGCGATGCTCGACATCAAGGCTGCGGCAATGGATCCCGTCGAAGCCGCCGAGGTGGTGTTCGAGCAGGCCGACCGTGGCGACTTCTACCTGCTGACGCAGCCCGACTATGTCAGCTCGGCCATGGCCGACCGCGCCACGGTGCTCACCACTCGGGTGCCTCCGCAGCTGCGCACCGCCCAGCGCTTCGATCCGGACAAACACTGAGAGGGTTTCGCCGATGAGCAACCCGTACCGGCCGGTGCTGGACCCCGATGCCGCCGCCCGGGTGGCGGCCTTCGGCCCCCCGACGCCGATGCGCGAGCGCGGGTTTCAGGCGCTCCGCGATGCCATCGAATCGGCACCACCGCCGGCCGACATGCCCGCGATGGCCGATATCTCGGAAGCCACGGTGCCCGGGACCGGCGGACCCGTCCCGGTGCGGATCTACCGTCCGGAGAACAGTGCTGATCCGTCACCGGCGATCGTGCATCTGCACGGGGGCGGGCTGGTGATGGGTTCGAATCATTCGTTCGAGCCGTTGGCGCGCGCACTCGCCGCCGCAAGCCAGGCCGCCGTGGTCGCGGTCGACTACCGCCTGGCCCCGGAGAATCCCCCGCCGGCGCAGTTCGAGGACGCCTGGACGGTCACCGAATGGGTTGCCGACAACGCCGAGTCGCTGGGATTCGACCGCTCCAGGATCGTCGTGTCCGGAGACAGCGCGGGCGGAGGCGTGGCCGCCGCCGTCGCGCTGTCCGCGCGTGACGAGGGTGGACCGGAGCTGTTCGCGCAGGTGCTCATGTACCCCGGTGTCGACCGTGACATGGCCGCAGCGTCGGTTCTCAACAACCCGGCCGCGCCGATGCTGCTGCACGACGACATCGTCTATCTGCACGAGCTCGCCGATACCGGGGCCTCCGCAGCCCATGACACGCGGCGGGTGCCGGCCTATGCCACCGATCTCACCGGTTTGCCGCAAGCCATCGTGGTGACCGCCGAGCTGGATCCGATCCACGACTGGGGTGAGCGTTATGCCGCCCGGTTGCGCGACGCCGGTGTCCAGACCACCCTCACCCGGTATCCGGGGATCTACCACGGCTTCCTGATGCGGTCGCAAGCCACCGCACGCGGCCGGCTGGCGATGGCCGAGATCGGCGCTCTCCTGCGGGCGAAGTTCGCCAATCCCATGGATTTCGACGTCTGAACGTCCCGATGGCCGGACATCGACCGTTCGAACACCGTTGACGCAAACCAGAATCGACGTTAGCAACGGCGCGGATGACCGCCGGAATCGAGAAAAGGAGTACCCGTGACGCTCACCGATGAACGGCGCATGGAACTGTCGGACATTCTGCGTCCCGTGGCGCCGCCCCGCGAGGTCGACAACGTCTACACCGAGGATCAGCGCCAACGCCTGCTCGATGTCGTCCGACAGGATGCCCCCTGGCGGCTCATCATCGCCCAGCACTTCTCGTCACCCGAAGAGCTGATGGCGACCATGAGCGGTCAGTTCCCCGAGGGTTTCACCCCGACGCTGGACCTGTTCCTGACCCCCACGTTTCGGGGACACCTCGCCAATCACGGCACCGTGCTGTACCCGGAACTGCACGACTGCTTCTACAACGCCGAGTTCCTCGCACAGGCGAAGTCGTACTGGGGTGCGGAGTACGCCAAGCCACAGATGATGCTGTTCAACATCAACGGGCCGTGCTGCAACCGTGATCCCGGCCACCTCGATTCGCCGAGTTTCCGCGGCGTGCGCTACGAGAACGCTCCCACCTGGCTGGTCAGCGTGATGGGCAAATCCGGCCTGTTCAAGGACTACCTGGTCAAGATGGCACAGGTGATCACCTGGTTCTCCCACGACGAGGGCAGCGGTTTCACCTACTGGCCGGACGGCCCGTTGAAGACTCCCAAGCGGCTGTTGCCTCCGGTCTACAACCGTGGCGTGGTGGTGCAGAACGAGATGATGGTGCACCGCGGCGAGGCCAACGGCCCGCTGGAGCAGCAGATGCCGGCCGGTCTGGCGTTCGACACGGTGTTCGCCGGTGATCCCGCCGACCGCGACCAGTGGGTGCTCAAGAACGGCGACGACGTGATCGCCCGCCATCACTCCGACGAACTGCGGTTCCTGGTGCACTGGTCGGCCGAGGTGTTCTCCGACTTCGACGAGCTGAAGAAGAACATGGACGGCTCCGACGACCTGACCATTGACAAGGCCATCGACATGATGGTCGACGACCTGGCGAAGAAGGGCATCAAGCTCGATATCCCGAGCGCCCCGCTGCACGACCCGGCCTTCATCGGCGCGCTCAATGCCGCCTACGACATCGGTGGCCCGGCAAGCTATCCGGAGGAAGCCCCGCTGAGTGCGTTCGTGCTCGGCTGACGCACACATCGGCACACACGAAGGCCCCGGTCTCCGAAAGGAGCCCGGGGCCTTCGTTGTTGACGGATGCGGTCTTGGACCGCCTCCTGGTCGAGTCAGTGCAGCCGTGCGGCGGCGTCGGCACCGGCGCGCCGGCCGCTGAACACGCAGTCCGAGATCGACAGACCGCTGACGTAGCTGTTCGAGCACACCCCGACGGCATTGCGGCCGGCCGCATACAGCCCGGGCACGACGCCACCGTCGCGGTGCCGGACCGCACCGGTGGTCTCGTCGACCACCAGTCCACCCAGCGTCAGCCCGGGGATCGGGTAGAACATCGACGAATCCGCCGAGATATTGATGGAGTAGAACGGCCCACGGTCCATGGGTGGGCACAGCGAGGGGTCCTTGTGTGCGGGATCGCCTGCACTACTGCGGATTCCGTGATTGTACTCATCGACGGTCTTACGCAGGCCGGTGACGTCGATACCATTCTTCTCCGCGATGCCTTCGATGGTGGCGGCCTTCTTGTGCCCGATGGACCGCAGGTACCAGATCTGCAGCCGTTGGAACACCTGGGTCTGTTCCTTGATCTGCTCCTTGATCTTTCGCCAGGTGGCGGCGTCGTAGATCGCCCACCCGGTGCCGCCGAACTCGCGCATCATGACGTTGCCGTGGCTGGCCCCGTAGAGATCCTCGTTGACGATGCGGCGGCCGTCCGCCCCCACGCTGAGCCCCTCCAGGAAGGCGCTGGGTGGGGACAGGAACCGCCAGGCCGTGACATTACCCATCTTGTCGGTCACTCCCCCGGCGTCCAGTCCGAGCCGAATCCCGGTCCCGTCGTCTCCCACGGTGCCCAGCGGCGAGATCTTCAGGAACTCCGGGGCGTATCGCTTCACCCAGTCGCGGTTGTTGATGAAGCCGCCGGCGGCCAGGATCACCGCCGGGGCGTGGGCTTGTGTTTCGCTGCTGGCCTTCGCACGCAGCCTCTCGGCACGCGCAACGGCACCCTCGACCACGCCGGGCATCCAGGTACCGAGTTTCCCGGTGCCTTTGAAGATGAGTCGGTGTTTCCGCGCGCTGCGGTGGCCATGGTCCAGCACCTGGTACCGGACGCCGGTGACCCGGCCGTCGTCGGCCTGGATCAGGCCGTGCACGTGTGCGAGCGGGACGAAGTCGACACCCTTCGCCTTCGCCGAGTCCCGCAACCGTTCGAACAGGACTCGCCCTGAACTCATGCCGGGTGCGAGCACCCGGTGCCCGCGCGGGGCGGGCTGGGCGTGTGTCACGTAGGGGAAGGCCTTCTCGTTGCCCGAGTAGTACAGGTAGTGGTCATCGGTGGGATACGAGGTCTTGTAGGACGGCACCGCACCACCCCGGAACTCGACCCCCTGCGCCTTGAGCCAATCGATCATGGCGGGGCTCTGCTCGCAGAACCGGCGCAGCGTTTCGGGGGTCACGGCACCGGCGACTTCCTGGTCGAGGTAGGCCAGCATGTTCTCGACGCTGTCGACGTAGCCGCCGGCCCGCTGTTCGGCGGTCCCGGCCCCGGCATAGACGATCCCACCCGAGTAGGCCGTTGCACCGCCGCCGTAACCGCGGTCCAGGACCAGCACCCGTGCGCCGCGATCGGCGGCCTCGATCGCCGCGGCGGCACCGGCGGCCCCGAATCCTACGACGATGACGTCATATTCGCGAGGTGTGGACATCGATGCTCCGATCAGAGGACGGATTTGATCTGTTTGGCGACAAGCCGGGCGGTGCGCCGGGGCGCCAGCCGGGACAGCGTGTACAGCAGGTGGGCATCGGTACCGATGATCACCCGGTAGCGGTCCTTGGCGATTCCGGCGACGATCTTCTTGCCCGCCGCCTCGGGGGTGGTGGCCGGTGCACGCCGCCCTCCGGCGTCGAGCATCTCGACCCCCGAGTTCTGCGCCAGGTTGGTCGAGACGTTGCCCGGGAACAACGTCACGACATGGACGTTCGTATCCGCGAGTTCGGCGTCGAGTCCCTCGCTAAACTGCTGCACGGCGCCCTTGCTGGCGCTATAGAGGATCTGGCTGGCGAACGGCAGCAGAGCCGACAGGCTCGACATGTTGGTGATGTTGGCTTCCGGCCGGGTGAGCAGCAGGGGCAGGAAGGCCCGGCACATCTGGATGGTCCCGGTGACGTTGACAGCCATCACCCGGTCCAGATCGTCATCGCCGAGGTCAGCGAAAAGCGCGAATCTCTGGGCGATCCCGGCGATGTTGACCAACCCGTCGACCTGGCCGTGCACGTCGAGTACCTGGGCGGGTAGGGCGGCCACCGCGTCGCGGTCGGTGATGTTCAGGACGTGGGTGGACAGCCGCGTCCCGGTGCCGCGGGCACGCTCGGCCGTCCCGGCGAGACCCACCTGATCGAGGTCGACGGCGGCGACGTGCGCGCCCCGCCGGTGCAGACCCAGCGCGACCTCGCGTCCCATCCCGTTGCCGGCGCCGGTGACGACGAACACCTTATCCGGGATGCGCATGAGCACCTTCGGGTTCCGTGAACCCCATCCGGGTACGGGTGAGGTGGATGGACCGGATGCGCCACTGCCCCGCGGTCTTGATGTACGTCTCGTGATAGTGGCCCGCGCCGCTGAGAGTGTGACCGCTGGGAAAGTCGACGATGTCGGCCATCGCCCAGATGGCCGACGCGGTGGTCGGTGATTCCAGCACGATCTCGGGCGTGTGACCGTGATGCACGGTGGTGCACCCGTCGAGGACACCGCGGATCGATGCGACGAGTTCGTCGACACCCGCCCAGGTTTGTGCCGCCGCATCGGCACCGTGGGTGGTCACCGCGTTGTCGAATGTGCCGACGACCTCATCGTCGAACAGCGACCGCCACGAGTCCCAGTCCTTGGTGTCCAGATATCGGAAGTAGCGCGCCTTCAGCTGCCGAAGAGCCTCGATGTCCTCGCAGGCCGGGCACCCGGTTGCGTGCGTCATGAGCTATTCCTCTCCGTTGGATGACCATTCGGTCTCGTCGAGCACCGGGAGCGTCCCCCGGTGCACCGAGGCCTCGATGGCCTCACGGAGCTGCGGGCAGAGTGCGAGGGCGTCGTCCGGTTCCGGCATCCGTCCCCCGACCGGGCTCGGGCCCGCACCGCGCCGGGCACACCGGGCAAGGGAGTCGGCGGTCCACTGCACGCTGGTCTGCTCCCAGCTGCTCTTGCGGACCAGCACCTGCGCCCCGCAAGCCCCGCAGTCGACCGGCGTCATCGGTACGTCGGCGAGACGGTTGTCGGGGCGCACCCTCACTGGGTGATCCCGACCAGCCTCGGCAGCCGGCCGGCCGCCACATTGGCCTCGGCCTCTTTGTTCCATGCTTCCCGCGGGCGGGTGGTGTCGATCTCGAACTCGAAGCGGTCCACCATATCCGGGGTCACGTCGGCGACGTCGACATAGAACTGCTCGTACCAGCGGCGCAGCTGATAGACCGGGCCGTCCTCTTCACACAGCAACGGGTTGTCGATGCGTGCCTTGCGGCGCCAGATCGCGACGTCCTGCTCGAAACCCATCTTGACGAAGTCACCGAGCGCGACCGCCATCTGCACAGCATCCTCATCCGGCAGTCCGGCCGGCTTCTCGACGATGATCCCGTACTGCAGCACAAAGGAATCCGCATCGATCGGGTAGTGGCAGTTCAGCAAGATGGTCCGCTGATCGCCGTAGTCGTAGTGATAAGTGAGGTCGTCGATCATGAAGGACGGACCGTAGTACGAGGCGACCGAGGTGGTGCCCAGGATCTGCGGTCCCTCGCCGCCGCGGAGATCGGGCCGGGAGTCGCTGCGATAGTACTGGGTGGCGATGTGATTCTCGAAGATGTTCTTGAACCCGGTGGGCAGCCCGCCGTGGATGTAGAAGAAGTGCGCCATGTCCACGACGTTGTCGATGATCTCGCGGCAGTTGGTGTGCACCACCGTGCTGTACCAGTGCCAGTCGGTCCAGCCGTCGGAGCCGACGCCTTCGATGTGGGGAATCGTCACGTCGGCGGGCGGTGCCTTCTTCTCCGGGTCGTTCCAGACGAACAGCATGCCGTCCTGCTCGAGGGTCTGCCATTTCGCGGTGCGGGCGAGCTTGGGCACTCGGCGGCTGTACGGAATCTGCTTACAGCGGCCGTCGCCGCCCCAGCGCCAGTCGTGGAACGGGCAGGCGATCTCGTTGCCCTTGACCTCGCCGTCGGACAGGTCGCCACCCATGTGACGGCAGTAGGCGTCCAGCACGTTGATCGTGCCGTCCTCGCCGCGGAACACCACCAACTTGGTGCCGAATGCCGTGATCGCATGCGGTTTGCCGTCCCCGAGATCACGGGTCAGTCCCAGGCAGTGCCAGCCGCGGGCGAACCTGGTCGGCGCGGCCTGCGCCTCGATCTGCCGAACTTCTTCTGCACTGTCGGGCTGCAACGACGTCATCTCCGGCCATCCTCGCTCTGGTTATGTACTGGGAGAGAACTCCGTTGTAGCACCGTGTTTCTGGCCTCAGGGCCCTGGTGTTCCACTGACCGGGCGGCCCCGAAGACACAACTGCTCTGCGCATCTGAGAATCGGATGCGTGACCTCTGCCCAGAACATCACCGTCGATCTCCTCATCATCGGCTCCGGAACCGGCATGGCCGCTGCGCTGGCGGCTCACGAGCTCGGCCTTTCGACGCTGATCGTGGAGAAGACCGCGCTGGTCGGCGGCTCCATGGCGCGCTCCGGCGGCGCCTTCTGGATGCCGGGGAATCCCATCCTGGCCCAGGCAGGTTCCGGGGACACCCTGGAGCGGGGACGTGCCTACCTCGACGAACTGGTCGGCACGGACGCCCCGCAGGACAGGGCCCATGCGTTCGTGGAGTTCGGGTCCGCCACCATCGAGATGCTGCGCCGCACCACACGGATGAAATTCCAGTGGGCCAAGGGGTATTCGGACTACCACCCCGAGAGAACCGGTGGCAGCGCGGCCGGGCGTACCTGCGAATGCCGCCCGTTCGACACCGCGGTCCTGGGCGCCGAACTGGCCCGGCTGCGCCCCGGTGTCATGAAGTCGAACTTCCCGATGCCGGTGACCGGCGCGGACTACCGATGGCTGAACCTGATGGCCCGCACGCCCGGCCGGTCGTGGCCGCGCATCCTGCTGCGGGCCTTCCAGGGCATCGGCGGCCTGGCGCTGCGACGCCGGTACGCCGCCGGCGGGCAGGCCCTGGCGGCCGGGTTGTACGCCGGTGTCCTGGCCGCCGACATACCGGTGTGGACCGAAGCGACGGTCTCCACGCTGCTCACCGACGGGGAGCGGGTCAGCGGTGCGGTGGTGGACCGCAACGGAACCGCGGTGACGGTCACCGCGCGGCACGGAATCGTTTTGGCCACTGGCGGTTTCGACCACCAGATGAGCTGGCGGCACAAGTTCCAGTCCGAGCGCCTGGGCGCCCACCACAGTCTGGGATCGGAGGGAAACACCGGAGACGGTATCCGGCTGGGGCAGGACCTGGGCGCGGGCACCGCTCTGATGGATCAGGCCTGGTGGTTCCCGGCTTTCGCGCCGCTGCCGGGTGGTGAGCCGACCGTGATGCTCGCCGAACGGTCACTGCCGGGTTGCCTGCTGGTCGATCAGGACGGCAGGCGCTTCATCAACGAGGCCATCGATTACATGTCCTTCGGCCAGGAACTGCTGCGGCGGGAGGATGCCGGTGACCCGGTGGAGTCCATGTGGATGATCTTCGATCAGCGGTACCGCAACAGTTACCTGCTCGCGGCGGAACTGTTCCCGCGGATGCCGATCCCGCAGAGCTGGTATGACGCCGGGATCGCCTACCGCAGCGCTGATCTCGGAACGCTGGCGGATCAGATCGGCGTCGATTCCAAAAGCTTCCTGGCCACGATGGACCGCTTCAACGGGCTGGCGGACTCGGGGGTGGACACCGATTTCGGGCGCGGGGCCAGCGCCTACGACCGGTACTACGGCGATCCGACCATCACGCCCAATCCCAACCTGCGCCCGCTGGACTCCGGCCCGTTCTACGCGGTCAAGGTGGTGCTCAGCGATCTGGGCACCTGTGGTGGGGTCCGGGCCGACGCCCGCGGCCGGGTGCTGCGCGAGGACGGAACCGCGATCGACGGTCTCTACGCGCTCGGCAACACCGCGGCCAACACCTTCGGCCGGACCTACCCGGGCGCCGGCGCCACGATCGGGCAGGGGCTGGTGTTCGGGTACATCATCGCCCAGCACGCCGCGGGCAGAATCAGTTGAGCCTGACCCGCCGCTAGTCGGCCGCCGGGTCGTCGTCCTGGTCCTCGGCGGCAATCCGGCGTTCCACCTCGTACCAGTATTCGCGCACCGGGAACTGGACCCCCGCGGGGTTCTCGCCGAAGGCGTCCTGTACCGCGTCGAGATCCTTGATCATCTGCAGGGCCATCTCACGTTCGACCGCGTAGTACTGCTCCGACCACTTCAGTGCCAGCCGGGCATACGCCCACGCCGGTTGCTCGCTGGTCCAGCGCACCTCCGTCGCGGCGGCCTGGTGCAACTGTTCGGCATAGGCGGCGTGCTCGGTGAGGATCTCGCGGAGACGTCCGGGCTTGAGCAGATGTCCGAGCATCACCCTCAGCATCGGGTTGTGTTTGAGGCTGGGCGGTTCCACCGGGTCCTCGTTGGCCCACCGACTGACCGCCGCCTGCCCCTGCTCGGTGATCCGGTACATCCGCCGACTACGGATACCCGCGTCCACCCGGGAACTGACCAGACCGAGCCGCTCCAGACGCTTGAGCTCCGAATAGATCTGGCTGTATGCAGGACTGGAGTAGAAGAACCGGATGGCCCAGTCGATCCACTTCTTGATGTCGTAACCGGACAGCTCGTCACCACTGGTGAGCAGCCCCAGCAACGCCCAGCCGGTGGGCGACACATTCAGCCCACCAGGTGCGCTCGCGGTGTCATCGGTCACCCACCAAGGCTAGCAACGCCCGCTACGCACCGCCGCCCGACTACCGCTGACCGGGAGAAGACGTTGCGGCAGCGACGATGGAGCGGGAAGAGTGACCGTCCATGACTGAGATTCCCACCGAGGTCGATGTGCTGGTCGCCGGGTCGGGCGGCGGCATCGCCGGAGCGTATACCGCGGCCCGCGAGGGCCTTTCGGTCTTACTCGTCGAGGCCACCGACATGTTCGGCGGGACCACCGCGTATTCGGGCGGCGGCGGGGTGTGGTTCCCGTGCAATCCCGTCCTACAGCGCGCCGGAACCGACGACACCATCGACGCGGCGCTGAACTACTTCCACGCCGTCGTCGGCGACCGCACCCCGCGGGAGTTGCAGGACGCCTACGTGCGCGGCGGCGCCGGTCTGATCGAGTACCTGGAGCAGGACCCGGCGTTCGAGTTCACCGTGCTGCCCTGGCCGGACTATTACGGCTCGGCGCCCGACGCCCGCAACGACGGATACCGGCACACCATCCCGCTGCCCGTGCCCGACTCCGCGCTCGGCCGCTACGCCGGGTCGGTGCGC
The DNA here is from genome assembly GCF_019456655.1 of Mycolicibacterium diernhoferi. NCBI lineage: Bacteria > Bacillati > Actinomycetota > Actinomycetes > Mycobacteriales > Mycobacteriaceae > Mycobacterium > Mycolicibacterium diernhoferi. The sequence continues at coordinate 3,359,989 of NZ_CP080332.1, forward strand.
GGCCCGCTGGACACCGAAAGACTCGGAGTTCCCGCGCCCGAGGTCCTATCCGGGGGCAGGGCCCTGGTCGGCCGGTTCCTGGCCGCCCTCGACCGGCTGCCCAACGTCACCTGCCTGCGCAGTACCCCGCTGGTGGAGCTGATCACCGAGGACGGCCGGGTCGTCGGCGCCGTGATCGAGCACGAGGGCGCCCCGATCCGGGTCACGACCCGCCGCGGAGTGCTGCTGGCCAGTGGCGGATTCGAACAGAACCCGGCCATGCGCGCCGAATACGGCGTACCTGGCGAGGCGAACGACACCATGGGCGGCCCGGGCAGCACCGGCGGCGCGCATCGGGCCGGTATGGCGGTGGGCGCCGATGTCGACCTGATGGATCAAGCCTGGTGGTCCCCGGGGCTGACGCACCCCGACGGGCGTTCGGCGTTCGCGCTGTGGTTCACCGGTGGCATCTTCGTCAACCAGGATGGGCGCCGGTTCGTCAATGAGTCGGCACCCTACGACCGGCTCGGCCGCGAGGTCATCCGCCAGCTGCAGGACGGCTCGGCCGGCCTGCCGTTCTGGATGGTGTACGACAACCGTGACGGGAACGTGCCCCCGGTCCAAGCCACCAACGTGTCGATGGTCGACGCCGCGCAATACCGCGAGGCGGGGCTGTGGCACACCGCCGACACGGTGGCCGGACTGGCGGAGGCGATCGGGGTGCCCGCCGCCGAGTTGGAGGCCACCATCGAGCGGTTCAACAAGCTGGCAGCCAGTGGGGTGGACGACGACTTCGGCCGCGGCGCGGAGGCCTACGACCGGGTGTTCACCGCGGGCGAGTCACCGCTGGTGCCCATCGACCGCCCGCCGTACCACGCCGCCGCGTTCGGGTTGTCCGATCTCGGCACCAAGGGCGGACTGCGCACCGATACCCACGCCCGGGTGCTACGCGCCGACGGCACGCCCATCGACGGCCTGTACGCCGCCGGCAACACCATGGCGGCGGTGTCGGGCACCACCTACCCGGGTGGCGGCAATCCGATCGGCGCATCCATGCTCTTCAGCCACCTTGCCGGGCTGGATATGGCCGCTCAGGACGCTGCGCAGTGAGTCGGTCACTGAGCCCCGAGCAAGCCCAGCACATCGAGGACCTCTACGGTCCCTTGACGCAGTCCCTGCGAAGGCTCATCGACGTCACGATTCGCAGCGAGGCCGACGATATCGAAGTGGCACAGGCGCATCGGTTGATCGAACAGGCGGCCGACCTGTTGAGTTCACGCCTCGATCCGGGACCGTTCGGGGTGCGCACCACCACCGATGGCGGCATGCTCCCGTGGGGCAATGTGGCGATCGGGATGCGCAATGCGATCGCTCCCCCGCTGAACGTCATCCGCGATGACAGTGGCAGGGCCACCGTGGATTTGGTGTTGGAGGCGCCCTACGAGGGCCCGGCGGGCCATGTCCACGGTGGGGTGTGCGCGCTGCTGCTGGACCACGTGCTCGGCGCTACCGCTCACCGGCCCGGGAAGCCGGCCTTCACCGGTACGCTGACCCTTCGGTATGTGGCACCCACCCGGTTGGGCAAGCTTCGGGTCGAAGCGTGGATCGACAGCGAGACCGAGTCGAAAACCATTGCCGCGGGCCATATCAAAGACGCCGACGGTGTGGTGACCGTGCAGGCCGAAGGCATCTTCATCCGACCGAAAGCGAAACCATGACCGCAACTGTGCAGCCCGCGTTCGAAGGGTGGTTTTCCACCGACGACGCCGGCCAGACGCACCTCATCGGCGGCAAGTGCACCCAGTGCGCCACCTACGTCTTCCCGCCCCGGGAAAACAACTGCCCCAACCCCGGCTGTGACAGCGACACCCTGGCCCTCGTGCCGCTGTCCCGGCACGGGAAGGTGTGGAGCTACACCGAAAACCGCTACGCACCCCCACCGCCCTACCCGTCCCCGGACCCCTTCGAACCGTTCGCCGTCGCCGCCGTCGAACTCGCCGACGAAGGCCTCATCGTGCTCGGCAAAGTCGTCGAAGGCACCCTGGCCGCCGACCTCAAAGTCGGCATGCCCATGGAACTGACCACCATGACCCTCTACGTCGACGACGACGGCATCGCACGCACCACCCACGCCTGGAGGATCGCCCAATGACAGTGTCATCCCCCGAGTCGCTGCGCTCCTGCCCGCCGCCAGAGCCGGTCTACATTCTGGGTGCCGGCATGCACCCCTGGGGCAAATGGGGCCGCGACTTCACCGAATACGGCGTCGTCGCCGCCCGCGCCGCCCTGGCCGAAGCCGGCCTCGACTGGCGCCAAATCCAACTCGTCGCCGGCGCGGACACCATCCGCAACGGCTACCCCGGCTTCGTCGCCGGCGCCACCTTCGCCCAAAAACTCGGCTGGAACGGCATCCCCGTCACCTCCAGCTACGCCGCCTGCGCCTCCGGCAGCCAAGCCCTGCAATCCGCCCGCGCCCAAATCCTGGCCGGCATCTGCGACGTCGCCCTCGTCATCGGCGCCGACACCACCCCCAAAGGCTTCTTCGCCCCCGTCGGCGGCGAACGCCGCAACGACCCCGACTGGCAGCGCTTCCATCTGATCGGCGCCACCAACACCGTCTACTTCGCCCTGCTGGCACGCCGGCGCATGGACCTCTACGGCGCCACCGTGGACGACTTCGCGAACGTCAAGGTCAAAAACGCCCGCCACGGGCTGAACAACCCCAACGCCCGCTACCGCAAAGAAGCCACCGTCGACGACGTCCTGGCCTCCCCCGTCGTCTCCGACCCACTACGACTGCTCGACATCTGCGCCACCAGCGACGGTGCGGCCGCCGTCATCGTCGCTTCCAAAGCGTTCACCGAAAAACACCTCGGCTCGACACAAGGCGTCCCGTCGGTGCGCGCGGTCAGCCTGCAATCCCCGCAATACCCCCAACACCTGCCCGAACTGCCCGACATCGCCACCGACTCCACCGCCGTCATCCCCGGCCCGCAGCGCGTGTTCAAAGACCAGATCCTCGACGCCGCCTACGCCGAAGCCGGCATCGGCCCCGAAGACCTGTCCCTGGCCGAGGTCTACGACCTGTCCACCGCCCTGGAACTCGACTGGTACGAACACCTCGGCCTGTGCGAAAAGGGCGAAGCCGAACACCTGCTGCGCTCCGGGGCCACCACCATCGGCGGCCGCATCCCGGTCAACGCCTCCGGCGGCCTCGCCAGCTTCGGAGAAGCCATCCCCGCCCAAGCCATCGCCCAAATCTGCGAACTCACCTGGCAACTCAAAGGCCAAGCCACCGGCCGCCAAGTCGAGGGCGCCACCGTCGGCGTCACCGCCAACCAAGGCCTCTTCGGCCACGGCTCCTCGGTCATCATCGCCAAGTAGTTCTCACACCGGGTCGAGTGCCGAGATCAACCACTTCCCATCGGATTTGGCCAGACTGACCACCACACTGCTGGCGGTCAGTGACGGCTCGGGCCGGTCACGGCTGGTGGTCTCCTGATTCAGAAAGACCAGCACCTTCGCCGAGTTCGGTTCCATCTCCATCAGCGCCGAGTTCAGCACCTGCGCATTCGCTGTGATGCCCCGATCCCGCACGGCCGGCGCCACCACCTCGGCGGTGAACCTTCCGTAATAGGTGAGGAAATCCCCGGCCATCAACGACTGCGCACGTTCCATATCGCGATCGAGGGTCTCCGGCGAGTAGGACAGCAGCGCGACGGTGGCGCTGGATGCCGCATCGACCGCCACCTGTTCGGCGACCGCATCGGTCTGCTGAATCTGCCGGAAGCCGGTCAAGTACACCACCGTCGCGAAGACGGCCGCGGCCACGACCGGCACGATGAGCAGGATGCCCTTCCGGCGCGAAGTCAGCCGGGCTCGCGGTGTGTCGATGGTCATGACACAAACTCCACATTCGACATCTTGATCTGATTACCGTCACGCTGCAGGTCCACCAGGAGCCGCCAGTTCCTCGGGGCCTCGTCGGTGCCCTCGGCATCGGTGACAGTGGAGGATGCGGACACCAACACCACGGCTGAGTCCGCCGTCATCGACTCCACCGCCGCCGCATTCGCGGTCACCGTCGTACTCACCTTGGCGTCCCGGGACACCTTGATGAAATCCTCGGCAGCGCCTTCGAATTCCGTACGGAACGGATCGGTCGAGTTGTCGACGATCCGCTGCACGTCGTCCTCGGGATTCTTGAAGTCGATGGACATCAAGGTGATCACTGCTTGGCGCGCCGCGGCGACGAATTCGGCCCTGTTGCGGTCCTCGGCCGCAACGTTCTGCTGCTGTTTGATCATCAGCCCGCCTGCGGCGAGCAAGCCGGCCGTGCCCAGCACCGCGATGACCGCAGCCACCCGGCCCGTCTTGAGACGGCGTCTGGGCTCCGGAGTATCCGTCTCGGCCTGATCGGCCGGTGCGACGGTCTCGGTCAGCACCTCAGTTCTCGACATAGCGGCACGCTATGGGGAACGGCCGGCGCTGCAGCGGCGATCTCCCATCCAGTGGGTACGCCACCCAGCGGAGCGCTTCACCAGTGCCGTATCGCGCAGAGCGCGCCCTTCGGTCCCTCGGCGGTGTCCACCAGCACGCCGTCCACCGACAGTTCGCAGCGGAACATCGGTTCCCCCGATGACGGTCCGCTGGTGGCCGCCACCATGGCCCACCGGTCGGGATCGACCAGTGCGGCATGCAGGACCCATGGCTTGTCCGGGCCGATGTCGACCCGGACCTTGGGACTGAACACGTACGGGTTGTGGCTGTAGTCGGCCCAGGTGGGTGGATCGACGTCGCGGAAGTAGATGTCGGCGGACACCGGGGTCGCGGTGGTGACGGAGTAGACGATCTGGCGCGCGGGTGGCGGTTCGGCCTGTGCCGGCGTGGCCGTCACCACCATTGTCCCCACACCCAGTGCCGCGGCGAGGGCCCTAGACATCGCCGCGGCTCCACAGCGCGGAACCGTCTCTGGCCTGGCAACTGAGGAACAGTCCGTCCGGCGCCTGGGCAACCCAGTTCTCGTACCCGGCGCAGCCGGTGCCGATCTCTTTCACCCCCGCCATCGACGGTGAACGGAAGTACCGCGGTTCATACCGGCGCGGCGACCCACAGAAGACCATCCGGCCCCAGGAGGTCGTGCCGAAGACGTAATGGGTGGTGTTCGAGCAGGGCGCGCCCAGTGTCACCGCCGGCGTGATGCCCGGCGTACAGTCCGGGCCATCGCAGGTCGGCGGGTCTGCTTGTGCCGGAACGGACGTCACCAGTGCGGCGGCCAACGACGCGGCAACCGCGATCACGCTCCTCTTCACGCCCGGCACTCTGTCAGGCAGATGCACCCGGCCGCGGTCGGTGGTCCACTCAGCGGACAGGTTGCGCCCCGGCTCCCGGCCCGGCGGTATTTACTGTGGGCGCCGCTGTGTCCGTGCAGTGGACCAGTTCGAGGAGCAGGCAATGCCGCGTGTACCCGCATTCGTCACCGCCATGGCCGTCGCGGCCCTGACCGGCATGGGGATGAGTCCCTCTGCACAGGCCGACAATCCGGATTGGGGTATCAACGGGACCTACACCGCCACCTCCAACGGCGAGTGGGCCCGCAAGAATGAGGTGTTCTACGACCAGGCGAGCCTGCGCAGCACCTGGACGGTCAACACCCGATGCAGCTACCCGGGTGAATGCACCGGAACGGTGCAGAGCGACTTCGGTTGGACGGCGCCGATCTACCAGAAGAGCGGGGTCTGGTACGTCAAACACACGGTCGAGAACTGGATTCCCTGCCCCGATGGCAGCACCGCGCCCGGCCTGCAGACGTTCCGGTTCAAGCCGATGACGCCCGAGGGCGCCAACTTCGACGCGTCATCGGACGTCCTTGTCGGAGAGGACCTCACCACCGGACCGAGCGGTGCCTGCGGCGTGAGCAAGCCGGTGTACATCAACATGCCGTTCAAGCTCGTCAAGGTCGGTTGATCCGGTCCGCCTCGACCACGGCCTACTGGGGCAGCAGGTCTTTCCAGCTCTGCGCGGGCTGCGCCACCAGATCGGTCTGGGTGTAGACCTTGCCGTCGGGGGCCGCGTACTGCCCGGTCTGCGGGTTGTAGGTGGCGAAGGCCACCGACGGTCCTTCTGATCCGCTCTCATGAGCACTCGGTGCCGCCGGCACCGCGCCGCCGTCGGCGGGTGCCGCAGGTGGCCCCGGCACAACGCCACCCTCGGCGGGCGGCAGCGGGGTCCCTTCGACGGGCCCGAAGATCTGCTCCTGGAAAGTGATCCGGTCATCCGGGGCGACGCCCTGTGCGATCAGGTTGGGGTCGATCGGGTACGGACCGGTGGCATGCTGCCGCATGGCGAGCGGCTCGTACGAGCGGTCGCTCTCACAGATCTCCACCGTCGGCGCACGCTTGCCCGGCTGTGCCATGCACGGGAAATTACGCGCACCGCGCACGCCGATCGGCGAATCCTGGGGAAGCTTGCAGTACAACCCCTCTGGGGTGTCCACATCGCTCAGGTCGGCCGGCGAGCGCCAGGACGAGGGCGGCAGGAACCCGACCGAACACGCGGGCGGATCCCCGAGGGTGAGGCTGAACTCTGAAAGAGCCATGCCCGTCGGGTTGTTCAGCGACGATCCGTAGGACTGGGTGGCCGCAAGATACGGTGGCAGCAGCACCAACAGCTGTTCGATCGAGGCGTTGTAGGTGACCCCGATCTTCCCGACGGTGGTCAGATTGGCCAGCAGCACCGGCAGCGTCGGCTTGATCTGATTCAACAGACGCGATGCTTCGTCGGCGGCGCCCGCCCCGGTGCGCAGGATGGTGCGCACCTGTTCGTCGCGCCCGGCGATCTGACCGGTGATGCCGGCGAGGCTACTCGCCCAGGTGCGGATGGAATCCACCTTCTCGGCCTGGCCGTCCAACAGCGGGCGGCCGTCCTCGATGAGGTCGCGGGTGTTCTCGGCCGCATCGTCGAAGCCGGCGGCCAACCGACCGGAGGCGTCCAGGAGAGCACCCAGGTCCTCACCGGTTCCGTTGAGCGCCTTGAAGGATTCGTCGAGCAGGTCGCTGAGCTTGCCGGTCGGGATACTGTCGACCAGTGCACTCATCTGGTCGAGCATCGGTCCGACGGCCTCGGGCAGTGACGCGTTCTCGGCGCCGATGACCGATCCGTCCTCCAGGTAGGGCGCACCGTCGGTGCGCGGGACCAGGTCCACGTACTGCTCACCGACGGCCGACACACTGCGCACATTCGCCTGCAGGTCTGCGGGGATCTTCGGAGAACGTTGCAGCGACATGGTGATCTCGGCACCGCTGCGGGTGGGCCGGATCTCGGTGACCTTACCCACCTCGACACCCCGATAGGTGACGTTCGAGAACTGGTACAGGCCGCCGGTCGCCGGAACCTGCAGCGTCACCCCGATACGGCCGATGCCGAACAGGACCGGCGCCTGCAGGTAGACGAAGATCATCGTGCCGAGGCCGACGACCGACGCGATCGTGAAGATGATGAGCTGGGTGCGGACGAACCGTGTCAGCATCAGTTGCCCCCTTCGGTGAGCGCGGGCGGCGCCACGGCGGCCGGGGGGTCGATGAGCGGTGGGATGGTGGCCACCTCGGTGGGCATCGGTGTCACCGGCGCCATCAGCGGATCCCGGGTGTAGGTCGAGTACCACGGATCTCCGGGCGCCGGGACCATGGTGGCATTCGGCTCACCCCACCTGGTGCCCAACAGGATTCCGCTCTTCAGCCGCGGGATGGTGAAGTCGAAGACGATGAACTGGTTCATGTAGTCACCGCGGATACCGCGGTCGATGAACTCCTGGGTGTACGGGTAGGTGGGCAGATAGGACAGGGCGGTCGCCAGGTCGGGACCCACATCGGCCAACGCGCGCACCGTCGGCTCGAGATTCTGCAGGTTGCGCACGATATCGCCGTGTGACTCGTTGATCAGCTGCGAGGCGGTGTCGCTGAAGCCGCCCAGCTTCGTCAGCGCGGAGGTGATGCGGGGGCGCTGCCGGTCCAGGACATCCAGTGCCGCCGGGATCCGGTCCAGCGCGCGGGTCAGCACCTCCCGCTGCCCCGCGAACGTCCCGGCGAGCCTGTTGAGCGCGGCGATGGAGGCAATGATGTTGTCCTGCTGGCCATCGAGCAAGCCCACCACCTTGTTCATCCGGGTGAGCAGTTCACGGATCTGGCCCTGGCGGCCGTCGAGGGCGGCGTTGAAATTGTGCACGATATCGCCGATGTGAGTGAGCCCACCGCCGTTGACCACCACCGACAACGACGAGAGTGTCTGCTCGGTGGAGGGGTAGGTCGAAGTCTTGGCCACCGGGATCGTCGCGCCCGGCGTGAGCCGCCCGACCGGGTTCTCACCGAGGGGTGGATCCAGCGCCAGGTGCATCGAACCGAGCAGGCTGGTCTGACCCACCGTGGCGACGGCATTCTCCGGCACCACCACGCCGGGTCTGACCGAGACGTCCACATTGGCGGTCCAGTCATCCACGGTCATCCGGCGAACCGTGCCGACCACCACGTCGCCGACCATGACCGGTGAATTGGATTCCAGGGTTCCGACATTGGCGATCTGGACGCGGTAGGTGGTGGCGTCCGCACCGGTTCCGACGGTGCCCGGCAACGGGAGTGAGTTGATGCCGTCGAACGAACATCCGGAGGTCACCAGCACCGCGCAACATGCCATCGCGGCCCAGCTGCGCATCGACTTCGGTGTCGTCACGGTGTCCCTCCCTGGGCCGGACCCGGCGCGGCCTCGGCGGGCAGCAGCAGGTCCGTCAGATTCGTCGCGGTCGTCGGTGCCGCCGGCGGCGCAACCGGCAATCCGGGCGGAATCGGCGCACCCGGGAACAGCGCCGGGGTGCGGGCCGCGGGCAGCCCGGTGGGCGCGTAGGCGCCGGGCGGTTGCGCCGGGTCGGTCCAGCCCGGCGGTGGCGGCACGTCGCCGGCACCGGTGTAGGCCGACACCGACGGCGGTATCTCGGCGGGAGCCGGGGTGGTCCCGCCGCCACCGGGTGCCAGGGCCGGATCGGTGTAGATGACGTTCTTGGGCGCCGGTCCCAGATAGGCGTTGAAGGGGAACGGCAGATGGTTGAAGTTCATCAATCGCAATGCCGGACCCAGGTACTGGGCGCAGGCCCTACCGGACTCCTCGGCGGTGACGTTCTCCACCGCCGAGATCGCCGAGCAGATGGTGGCGACCGGGTTGGCGAAGTTGTTCATCGCGAACGACCCGCGGGGTCCGCCGGTGTCGGGGTTGTAGATGTTGTAGCCGTTGACCAACGCGTTCGGCGCCGCGTGCAGCACGTTCTTGACGGTCATGCTGTTGTCGGAGAGCACCTGGGTGACATTCGCCAGCCGTTGGATCTGTTCGGCGGTCTGATCTCGGGAACCGGCGACGAACTTCTGCACCTTGACCACGGCCGAGGACAGCTCATTGATGGCCGAATCCAGGTCTGCTCGACTGCCGTTGACGACGCTCGTGACGTCGGCGAGGCGATCCTGGAACTGCACGATCTGGGTGTTGCTGTCCCGCAGCGCGGTCACGAACACCTGCAGATTCTTGATGACATCGACGATGTCGCCGCTGCCCTCCCCGAGGACCCGGCCGACATCCGAGAGCTGGGTGATCGTTTCCCGCAACCGGTCTCCATTGCCCGCCATGGCATCTGCGGTGCTGTCGATGAAGCGGCCGAGCGAGGTTCCGGAGACACCGCTTTCCGGGCCCAGCTCCGTGGCCAAGCGGGTGAGCTGCTCTTTGATCTCGTCCCACTCGACCGGGATGGCGGTGCGGTCCGCACCGATCTCGGCACCGTCGGCCATGGTGGCTCCGCTGGCCTCGGGTGTGGCGCCGTAGGCCGGTGTCAGTTGCACGTATCGGGCAGCGACCAGGTTGGGCGCCACGATGATCGCTTTGGCGTCGGCGGGTACCGGGACATCGCGGTCCACCTCGAGGGTGACCCTGGTCCGGGTGCCCAGCGGTTCGATCGCCTTGATGGTGCCGACCCGCACACCGACCACCCGCACCTCGTCACCGGGATAGATGGCGGTTGCCGATTCGAAGTACGCGGTGATCGTCTTGGGGCTCAGGAAGTACTGGTACCCGGCGAACCCCGCGCCCGTGACGGCCAGCGCCGCCGCGGCGACCGCAGCGATCTTCTTGACCCGCGGGCCGAGCGCGATCATCGCGAACCTCCGGGAATACCGTTGTAGGGGAACGGGAATTCGGCACGTGGGCCGGCGTTGTCGGGTGGCTGCCCCGCATCGACACCGCGCCGGAACCCGAGCGCATAGTCGAGGAACGGTTGAATCGCCGGCCCGGGCAGCAGGTTGGACGCGAATCCGTAGTAGTAGAAGCCGTTGTTGACGGCCTCCCCCTGGGTCAGCTGGTACTTGGCCAGGCCGGTCAGCGTCTTGGTGAGGTTGTCGCGGTTACGCTCCAGCATCTCCGAGACACGGTTGAGCTGTTCCAGGGTGGGGGCGAGTTCGGCTTCGTTCTCGTCGACCAGCGCGGAGAGTTGTTGCGCGACAGCGGTGGTGTTGGCGAGCAGGTTGACGATCGAGTGCCGGCGGTCCTGCAGCACCCCGAGCAGGTCGTTGGCGTTGAGGATCAGGCTGTTCACCTGTTGGCTTCGCTCCGAGAGGATTCCGGTGACATCGGCGGCGGTCGTGAGCAGGCCGCTCAGCGATTCGTTGCGCTTGTTCAGCGACTTCGACAGTCGGCTCACCCCGTCGAAGGTGGGGGCCAGTTGGGGTGCCAGCCGTTCGATGGTTTCGGACAGGACATCCAGTGATTGGTTGATCGCCGCGGTATCGGTCTGTGCGGTGTTGGAGGTGAACTCGTCGAGCGCGTCGGTCAGCGAATACGGCGACGAGGTACGAGTCACCGGAATGACGCCGAGCGAGCGGATGCGGCCGTTGCCGCGTGGTTCGATCTCCAGTACCCGTTCGCCGAGCAGCGTGCCGATGCCGATCTGTGCGGTGGTCTGCTCCCCCAGGCGCACCTTGCTGTTCACCGCGAAGGTGACCAGGGCCTTGCCTTGATCGGGGCCCTTGCCGAGTTCCACATCGGAGACCGTGCCGACCGTGACACCGGAGACCTTCACGTTGTTGCCCGCCGTCAGCCCGCCGGCTTCAGCGAAGACGGCCTGGTATCTGACCGAGGTCGCCATCGCCACCAGTTGCTGGGGCTGAAGTCCGACGGCGATGATCAGGACCATCAGCACGAGGCCGATGAATCCGGAACGAACCAGCGATGATTGACGGTATTTCAGCATCAGGGCTCTCCGCACCTTCCGGTGTTCTGGATGACCCAGGGGAAGTGGGCGGTTCGACCCTGGAGATCGGACACGCGGACCGAGACTCCGCAGATGTAGAGGTTGAGCCAGCTGCCGTACGAGCCCAGTCGGACCAGTTTCCGGTAGTTCTGCGGGGTCTTCTGCATCGTGAGATCGAGCCGGGCCAGATCGGTGTCGTTCGACAGCAGCGGCGCCAGTCGGGTCAGCTGATCCACGGTGCCGGACAACGCCGGACGGGTGTCGGTGAGCAGGTCGGCCAGCGACGCGGTGCCGTTGTCGAGGGCGGTGATGGCCTCGCCGATCGGGTCGCGTTCCGCGGCGAGACCGGTTACCAGGCGTTCCAGCCCGTCCACCGCGCCGGAGAACTTCTCGCCGTCTTCGGACAACACCGCCAGCGTCTCGTTGAGGTTGTCGATGAGGCTCTCCACGGTCTGGCCGTTGTCGGCCAGGGCGTTGGTGAACGACGAGGTCCGGGCGAACAGGGACTCCAGATCGCCGCCCTGGCCTTGCAGGATCTGGATCAGGGAGTTGGTCAGCGCGTTGACGTCCTCGGGGTTGAGTCCCTGGATGACCGGCTTGAGACCGCCGAGCAGCAGGTTGAGGTCGAGCGCGGGCTCTGTCTGTCCGACCTCGAAGCGTGATCCGGGCGGCCGGATTCTGGTCGACCCCGGCTGGTCGATGAGTTCCAGATAGCGGTCACCGACGAGATTCAGGTATCGCACGGTCACCTTCGTGTTCTCGGTGAGCCGGATGTGGTCGTCGGCGTCGAAGGCCACCAGCACGGTGTTGTCCGGTTGCAACTCGACGTCCCGCACGGTGCCCACCCGGATGCCCGAAATCCGGACCGAGTCACCGGCTTTGAGACTCGAGGAATCGGCGAACACCGCCGAGTACCCGGCGGTCGCCCCTGACCGGTACTGACTGAAGATCGCGAACAGGCCGGCCGTCAGGACCACCATGGTGACTGCGAAGGCGCCGAATTTGATCGCCGTTCTGGTGAAGCCGCTCATCCGGGCTGCCCGATCTGTGCGGTGTTGCGCGGCGGGCCGCCGATCGGGCCGAACAGTGCCTGCTTGAGGCCGTCGGAATTCAGCAGGATTCCTTCGTTGCCGTATTGGGCGGGATTCGCGTTGACATCGGTGATCACGAACGGCGGGTGCTTCTGGAACGGCACCTTGGGCAGATCGGTGCACTGCGGCCCGCCGGTGGCGGCCACCTTCGGCAGGTTCTGCGGATAGCGGTAGCGCTCCTGCCCGAGGACGACCGTCTGCAAGAGCAACCCGCCGGGCAGCGGTGTGCCGGGTGCCTTGGCCAACTCCACGGCGCCGCCGAGACCGCAGGTCAATGCCGCGTTGTACTCGTTGGTCAGATCGGTTGTCGGGACGAGCAGTCGCATCACATCGGTGATCGCACCGCGGTTGGAGCCGATGACGTCGGTGCCGGTATCGGCCAGACCGATGACGCTGATCAGCAGGGTGTCGAGGTTGGTTTGTTCCTCGACGAGCGTCTCACTCATGCGCGTCGATGCCTCGACGGTCGCGATCAGATCGGGGGCGGCGTCGGCGTAGGCATCGAACACCTCGGGTGCGACGGTGAGTTCGTGTTCCATGGTCGGCAGGCTGGGATCGATCGTCGCCAGGAAGCCGTCGAAATCGGACAGCATCTGCCCGATCTGGTCACCTCGTCCGTCCATCGCGGTGGCCAACGCGCCCATGGTCTCGTTGAGTTTGGTGGGCTCGATCTTCTGCAGCACCGTGGACAGCTGTTGGAAGACCGTGTTGATCTCGACGGTGACGTGGCCGGCGTCGAGCACCTGCCCCGCCGTCAGCGCCTGCGCCGACGGGTTCTCCGGCGGGATCAGTTCGACGAATTTCGAGCCGAACACCGTCGTGGACGCGATGTCCACGCGGACGTTGGCCGGGATGATGTCGAGGTACGACGGATCCATGGCCAGGTGCAGTTTGGCCCTGCCGTCGGGCAGCGATTCGATGGACTGCACCGAACCTACCTGCGCACCATGTAGTTTCACCTTCGCATCGGCGTTCATGACCAACCCGGCACGTTCGGACAGCACGATGACCGGCACCGATTCGGTGAAACTGCCGCGGAACAGCCCGATGGACAGCGCGACGATCGCGAGTGCCACGCCCACCGTCGCCGACCCGATCAGGGGCCGTTTGACCGTTGAACTCATCGCCACTGCGCTCCCCTATCCCGACAGGTTGAAGTTGCCGTTGGAGCCGTAGATCGCCAGCGACACCAGCAGCGTCACCGAGATCACGACGATCAGGGAGGTCCGGACCGCGTTGCCGACTGCGACCCCGACACCGGACGGCCCGCCGCTGGCGAAGAACCCGAAGTAGGTGTGCACCAGCAGCACCGCGATCGCCATCAGGATGGCCTGCAGGAACGACCACAGCAGATCCGTCGGGTTGAGGAAGGTGGAGAAGTAGTGGTTGTACAGGCCCGCCGACTGCCCGAACAGACCCACCGTGGTCAGCTTGCTGGCCGCGAACGACAGGATCACCGCGATCGAGTACAGCGGGGCGATGGCGATCATGCCGGCGACGATGCGGGTGCTCACCAGGTACTCGACGGGACGGATGGCCATGGCGTCCAGCGCGTCGATCTCCTCGTTGATGCGCATGGCACCGAGTTGGGCGGTGACCCCCGCCCCGAAGGTGGCGGCCAGACCGATGCCCGCGACGACGGGAGCCGATATCCGGACGTTGATGAATGCCGCCAGGAAGCCGGTCAGGGCTTCGATCCCGATGTCACCCAGCGAGCTGTATCCCTGCACGGCCAGGGTGCCGCCCGCGGCGAGAGTGAGGAAGCCGACGATGACGACCGTCCCGCCGATCATCGCCAAGGTTCCTGCACCCATGCTGATCTCGGCGATGAGACGGATGATCTCGCGGCGGTAGTGCACGAAGGCATGCGGCACACCGGCCAGTGCCCGCCCGTAGAACATGGTGTGATCGCCGATCCGCCCGAGGGCGTTCACCGGCCGGTTCAGTTCCCGCGTCACGGACGGGTGAAGTGTGCGCACAGCAGTCATCGGCTAGTCCGCCGTCATCTGGATGCCGATGGCCGTGACCAACACGTTCACCACGAACAGGGCCATGAACGCGTAGACGACGGTCTCGTTGACCGCGTTGCCGACGGCCTTGGCGCCACCGCCGCTGATCATCAGCCCGCGGTAGCAGGCGACGAGCCCGGCGATCAGGCCGAACAGACCGGCCTTGACGCATGAGATGAGCACTTCGGGCACCCCGGTGAGCAGGGTGATGCCGGCGGCGAAAGCCCCCGGGTTGACGCCCTGGATGAAGATCGAAAAGACGTATCCGCCAAGGATTCCGATGATCACCACCAGGCTGTTGAGCAGCAGCGCCACCAGCCCGGAGGCCAGCATCCGGGGAGTCACCAGCCGTTGCACCGGGTTGATGCCCAGCACCTCCATGGCGTCGATCTCCTCGCGGACGGTGCGGGACCCGAGGTCGGCGCACATCGCCGTCGCGCCGGCCCCGGCCACGATGAGCACGGTGACCATCGGGCCTACCTGGGTCACGGCGCCGAAGGCGGCCCCGGCGCCGGACAGGTCCGCCGCACCCAGTTCGCGCAACAGGATGTTGAGGGTGAAGCTGACCAGCACCGTGAAGGGCACCGCGACCAGAATCGTCGGCATCAGCGAGACGCGGGCCACGAACCAGGACTGCTCCAGGAATTCTCGTCCCTGGAACGGCCCGCGGAACAGGAACTTGACGGCGTCCGCCGACATGGCCAGCAATCCGCCGATGGCCCGCATCGGGCCGGGCCCACCCGACCTGAAGATCGGTATCCCCGACGACCAGCGGTCCTGGGTCTTGCTGACCATGTACCGAAGAACCTCCACGACTGGTTCTGCCGAACCTCACAACCGGCCTGCCGGCACGCTGACCACAAGACGGTGACAGCAGCGCATGACCTGCGGCACACCGCGTCCCATCCACCGGGAAGCATCAATCGGCAACGGGTCTGCGGGCCGCAACGTAGCGTGCGGACCGGAAGAGTCAGCGTTCATCGAACGAAGTAGGAGCCGCACAGTGACCGAAGCCGACCTCTCGCGTTACCGGGGCCGCCGGGTACTCATCACCGGCGCGGGTTCGGGCATCGGGCAGGCCTGCACGCTGCGGATCTTGGCCGAGGGCGGGCGCGTCGTCGCCGCCGACGTCAGCCCGGAAGGGTTGGCCGACACCGTCGACAAGGCGGGTACCGACCGGCTGTCCACGGTGGTGATGGATGTCGGCGCCGAGGAGTCGGTGCGGGCCGGGGTCGCCGAAGCGGTCTCCACACTGGGCGGGCTGGACACCCTGGTCAACGCCGCCGGGATCCTGCGTTCCTCGCATCTCGCCGAGACGACGCTCGCCGACTTCGAGCAGGTGCTGCGGATCAACCTGGTCGGGACGTTCCTGGTCACCCGGGAGGCCAGCGCGGCACTGCACGACGGTGACGGCCCGGCGGTGGTGAACTTCAGCTCGACCTCGGCGCACTTCGCGCACCCGTACATGGCCGCGTACGCGGCATCCAAGGGCGGGGTGTTGTCGATGACGCATGCCTGGGCCTCGGAGTTCGCCAAGGCCGGGATCCGGTTCAATTGTGTTCAGCCCGGGTCGATCTCGTCCGGGATGACCGACGGTACCGGTGCGGCACGGCAGAGCGTCGGGCCCGGTCTGCCCGAGGACGCCGATTACACCCTGTTCGGCAAGGTCGCCCCGATGTTGCCGCTGGACGGCGGGGCCATCTTCGCCCAGCCGGATGCGGTGGCCGGTGTGGTGGCGATGCTGGGCAGCAAGGACGCCTACTTCATCACCGGCACCGAGGTGCGGATCGACGGCGGCGCCCACATGTAGCAGCGGGTCGTACGGGGTTCACGGAGAAGCGATGAGGAAGGGTTCGTCAATGAGGGTGGTGCGGCTGCTGGGCGCGCTGGTGATGGCAAGCGTGCTGCTGGCGCCCGCGGGCAGGGCCGAGCCCTTCTTCGCCAACTATCAACTGGTGATCCCGGACCGCTACGACTTCCACACCTGGGCGTGGTCGGTATCACACTGCATCCCGGCCGCCGAGGACTGCCGGTCCATCAGCGGTATTCCGATGCCGGTGGCCAAGGCGTTCGACTATGTCGGGCAGGCCCACCTCGCCGACGGCCGGTACACCATGACCGTCGATGTTCCGGACGGATTGCGCTGCGGCAACGTGTACTACGGGCCGATCGTCGCGACCCGCGACGTGTACTCCTGGGATGCGGTGACGATGCAGGGCACGCTGGCGTCCTCGTTCGCGGCCGGGTGTGACGGCGCACCCGGGACGTTGACGTACCCGTTCTCCCTGGTGAGGCTCTGACGGACCTGCGGCGTGTTCGCCCACAGCGCATCCGCCTCCATCCCGGGAACAACGACACACCTCCGGTAGTTGAGTGCATCAGAATCAACTTTGGAGGATTTGATGCCTGAAGCCATCGCAGTCCCGGTCTTGTTTGTCAGCGAACCCGTCCTGCTGCCCGGCATGGTGGTGCCCATCGAACTCGATGACGCCGCCCGTGTCGCCGTCGAAGCCGCCCAAGCCGCGGCCCCGGAAGGCCAGGAGGGCAAGCTGCTGATCGCCCCGCGTCTGGACGACCGCTACCCCACCCACGGCGTGCTCGCCTCGATCGTGCAGGTCGGACGCATTCCGGGCGGCGGTGCGGCGGCCGTGGTCAAGGGTGGCCGTCGCGCGCAGATCGGCGCCGGCACCACCGGTCCGGGTGCCGCGCTGTGGGTCGAGGTGACCGAGGTCACCGACGCCGAGGCCACCGAGGAGACCAAGACGCTCGCGGCCGAGTACAAGAAGTTGCTGCTGGCGATGCTGCAGCGCCGCGAGGCCTGGCAGATCGTGGATGTGGTCAACAAGATCAGTGATCCGTCCGCCCTGTCCGACACCGCCGGCTATGCGTCGTACCTGACCGCCGAGCAGAAGCGGGACCTGCTGGAAACCGAGGATGTGGCGGTCCGGCTGAGCCGGCTGATCGAGTGGACCGGCGAACACCTGGCCGAGGTCGAGGTCAGCGACAAGATCGCCGAGGACGTCCGGGCCGGGATGGACAAGCAGCAGAAGGAATTCCTGCTGCGCCAGCAACTGGCCGCGATCCGCAAGGAACTCGGCGAGGCTGAACCGGAAGGGTCCGACGACTACCGCGCCCGTGTGGAGGCCGCCGACCTTCCCGAGAAGGTCCGCGAGGCCGCACTGCGCGAGGTCGGCAAGCTGGAACGCACCAGCGATCAGAGCCCGGAGGGCGGCTGGATCCGGACCTGGCTGGACACCGTCCTGGACCTGCCGTGGAACGTCACCACCGAGGACTCCGCCGATCTGAAGGCCGCCCGGGAGATCCTGGACGCCGATCATCACGGTCTGGAGGACGTCAAGGACCGCATCGTGGAGTACCTGGCGGTGCGGGCCCGCCGCGCCCAGCGCAACATGGCAGTCGTCGGCGGCCGGGGTTCCGGCGCGGTGATGGTGCTGGCCGGTCCTCCCGGTGTCGGCAAGACCTCGCTGGGTGAGTCCGTGGCACGGGCCTTGGGCCGCAAGTTCGTTCGCGTCGCCCTCGGCGGTGTGCGTGACGAGGCCGAGATCCGCGGGCACCGGCGTACCTACGTCGGCGCGCTGCCGGGCCGGATCGTGCGGGCCATCGGCGAGGCCGGGTCGATGAACCCGGTCGTGCTGCTCGACGAGATCGACAAGGTCGGTTCGGACTACCGCGGCGACCCGTCGTCGGCGCTGCTGGAGGTGCTGGATCCGGCGCAGAACCACACGTTCCGCGACCACTACCTGGAGCTGGATCTGGACCTGTCCGACGTGGTGTTCCTGGCGACGGCCAACGTCATCGAGAACATCCCGTCCGCGCTGCTGGACCGCATGGAGCTGATCCAGATCGACGGCTACACCGAGGACGACAAGGTGGCCATCGCCCGGGATTACCTGCTGCCCCGCCAAGCCGAACGTGCCGCATTGACCTCCGACGAGGTCGAACTGACCGAGGCGGCGCTGCACAAGATCGCCGCCGACTACACCCGCGAACCGGGGGTGCGGCAGTTCGAGCGGCTGCTGGCCAAGGCGTTGCGCAAGGTGACCACCAAGCTGGCCGACAACGACGTCACCAGCATCACCATCGATGAGCCGGATCTCGTTGAGTACCTGGGTCGTCCGCGGTTCACGCCGGACTCCGACGAGCGCACCGCGGTGCCCGGCGTGGCGACCGGTCTGGCCGTCACCGGTCTGGGTGGCGATGTGCTCTACATCGAGGCGGGTGCGGTCGATGCCGAGCCGGGTTTGAAACTCACCGGCCAGCTCGGCGACGTCATGAAGGAGTCCGCGCAGATCGCGCTGTCCTACGTGCGGGCACACGCCGAGCAGTTGGGCGTGGACCCCGAGTCGCTGGACCGCCAGATCCACGTGCACGTGCCTGCGGGCGCGGTGCCCAAGGACGGTCCGTCGGCGGGCGTCACCATGGTGACCGCGCTGGTCTCGATGGCCACTGGGCGTCAGGTCCGCGGGGACGTCGGGATGACCGGCGAGGTGACGCTCAACGGTCGGGTGCTGCCCATCGGCGGCGTCAAGCAGAAGCTGCTTGCCGCGCAACGGGCCGGGCTGAAGACGGTGTTCATCCCGCAGCGCAACGAGCCCGACCTGGACGAGGTCCCGGCCGAGGTGCTGGAGGCGCTGGATGTGCGTCCGATGACCGATGTCGCCGAGATCGTCGCGCTGGCTTTGGAACCGGCCGTCGAAGCCGCGACGACCGCTGCGGCCTGACAACCGAATACCGCGAGAAGACGCGAATGGCCTCGATATCGCAGGATGAAGCGGCCATTCGCGTCTGCTCGCGCAGATAGGGTGAGGCCGTATGACGGGCAAGACGCACCACTACGAACTCGACATCACCTGGACCGGCAACACCGGCACCGGCACCAGCGCCTACCGGGCCTACGAGCGGTCCCATGACGTCAGCGCGCCGGGGAAGCCGACCGTCATCGCCGGCAGCGCCGACCCGGCGTTCCGCGGCGACCCGCAGCGCTGGAATCCCGAGGAACTGCTGGTGGCCTCGTTGTCGCAGTGCCACATGCTGTGGGTGCTCGCGCTGTGCGCGCAGGCCGGTGTGACCGTGACCGGCTACGTCGACCGTCCGTCGGGCACCATGGCGCAGACCGCGGAAGGCGGCGGCCATTTCACCGAGGTGGTGCTGCGCCCGACCGTGCACCTCGCCGACCCCGCGCAGGCCGAGGCGCTGCCCGACATCCACGAACGGGCCCACAACCTGTGCTTCATCGCGAACTCGGTCAACTTCGAGGTCCGTTGCCAACCGAACGTGGTCGGCGCGCCTTAAAATCCGACTGTCATGGCCTACGACGAAGACCTCGCGGAACGCATTCGTGAACTGCTCGCCACCACCGCCGGTGTCGACGAGAAGCGCATGTTCGGCGGGTTGGCGTTCCTGGTGCACGGCCATATGGCCGTGTGCGCGTCGGCCCAGGGCGGCCTGATGGTGCGGGTGGCCGCCGAGGACACCGCGAACCTGCTCACCCGGGCGCACGTCGAGCCGATGGTGATGGCCGGCCGGGACGTTCTCGGCTGGATCCGGGTCTCGCGCGCCGGTCTGGACGGTCGGCGGCAGCTACAGCCCTGGGTGACCCGCGGCGTGGCCTACGCGTCGAGTCTGCCCCCGAAGTAACCGCCGCCGGAGTTTGTCGTCTCGGCACCCGGGTATGCCTGCAGGATGGCTGCAACCACCTGCATGGCGCAGCGCCTGCTGCACCGGGCGGGCACCACCTATGCCGCCGAGGCCGGGATCACCCTCCGCGACAAACCCAAACCGCTGTTCCAGCTGCTGACTTTCGCCATGCTGGCCAGCAAGCCGATCGCCGCCTCGGTCGCGGCGGCGGCGGCCCAGGAGATCTTCCGCGCCGGGCTGCGCACCCCGGCGTCGGTACTGCGTGCCGACCGCTCGGCGATGATCGCGGCGTTCGGGCGGGCCGGCTACGCCCGATACGACGAGAGTTCTGCGACCAGACTCGCCGAACTGGCCACCACCGTGCGCGACCGCTACGCCGGGGATCTGCGTAACCTCGCCGAGGAGTCCGGTCACGACGGGCGCGAAACCGCACGGGCCCTACAGCAGTTCAACGGCATCGGGCCGACCGGTGCGGACATCTTCCTGCGCGAAGCGCAGAGCGTATGGCCCTGGGCCCAGCCATATTTCGACGACCGCACGCTCAGCACGGCGCGGGCACTCGGGTTGCCGGCCGAACCCGATGCCCTGCTGTCGGCCTCCGACGGCCGGCCCGCTGAGTTGGCCGCCGCGCTGGTGCGGGTCTCGCTCGACGACGAGCTACGTCGCCGCGTGACGGCCGATTGATCACGATAGAACGGAGAACGCCATGCCCACCGTCGTCATCATCGGAGCCGGATTGGCCGGTGCCAAAGCCGCTGAAGCACTGCGGGACAAAAATTTCGGGGGACGGATCATCCTGTTCGGAGACGAACACCAGCTGCCCTATGAACGGCCACCGCTGTCCAAGGACTACCTCGCGAACAAGAAGACGCTCGCCGATTTCACCGTGCACCCCGAAGAGTGGTACCGCGACCACGAGATCGATCTGCGGCTGGGCACCGAGGTACAGATCATCGACTCCGGCGGGCACTCCGTGGGTTTCGACGACGGGCGCCACGAGCACTACGACAAACTGCTGCTCGCCACCGGGTCGCGGGCACGCCGGCTCGACCTCCCGGGAGCCGACGCCGCGGGGGTCCATACGCTGCGCACCGTCGATGACGCGTCCGCGCTGCTGGCGGTCCTCGACCCGGGCAGCCGGCTGGCCATCGTCGGGGCGGGGTGGATCGGCCTGGAGGTGGCCGCCGGGGCCCGGGGACGCGGGGCCGCCGTCACCGTCGTGGAGGCCGCCGAACTTCCGTTGCTGGCCGCCCTCGGCCCCGAGGTCGCCGAGGTGTTCGCCGAACTGCACACCGAACACGGTGTCGACCTGCGGTTCAACGCCGACGTGCAGGGGATCACCGCCGCCGGCGACGGGGTCACCGGGCTGCAGCTGGCCGACGGGTCGACGGTCGCCGCCGACATCGTCCTGATCGCGGTGGGCGCGCAGCCCAATATCGGGCTGGCCGAGAAGGCGGGCCTGGAACTGTCCGATGGCGGCGTGGCGGTCGACGCGTCACTGCAGACCAGCGATCCCGACATCTACGCCGTGGGTGACATCGCCGCGGCCCGCCATCCCCTGTTCGGCGACCGGATCCGCACCGAACACTGGGCCAACGCGCTCAAACAACCCGCTGTGGCGGTGGCCGGCGTGCTCGGCAACCCGGGCAGTTACGACGAGTTGCCGTACTTCTTCACCGACCAGTACGACCTCGGCATGGAGTATGTCGGCCATGCCCCCGAGTACGACTCGGTGGTGTTCCGTGGTGACGTCGGCGCCCGCGAGTTCACCGCGTTCTGGCTGGACAAGGACGCCCGTGTGCTGGCCGGCATGAACGTCAACATCTGGGATGGCCTGGACGACATCAAGGCCCTCGTCCGGTCCGGGAAGACGGTGGACGCAGCGCGGCTGGCGGACCCGGAAGTGCCGCCGGCCGCGCTGCTCTGATTCAGCCCAGCGTGGCGGTCCCGTCGGCCCGGACGGTGACTTTGGCCCCGGCGATGTCCTCGTCGACGCTGGCCTGGGCCTCCGAGCGGTCGGTGAGCACCGCCAGGGTGCGGCTGCCCTCGGGTGTGAGCACGGCCAGCAACGCCTTCTCGGGCAGGCCCTCCCGGTCGTAGGGGGTGGTCCAGGTCTCGACCGTGCCGGTGCCCTCCCACTCGACCTCGCCGACCCGGGTCGGTTCGGCGTCCACCGTGGACTGCACATCCTCCCAACGGAATTCGTGGGTAGGCGGCTCGGTGCCGTACACGCCGAAGCTGTGCTTGGTGAGGTAGCCGCCGTTGGCGGTGATCAGTCCGCGGGTGCCCGGGTTGGCGGTCAGCTGCTCGGCCATGGTCGCGATGGAGTGGGTGACGTAGTTGTTCCACGGGCCGCCCGCGAAGGTCAAACCACCGGTCACGGTGAGCGGGCGCTGCGGGTCGTCCAGCGGCAGGCCGAGTTCGTTGGCCGCGACCTGGACCGCGGACGGGAAACACGAGTAGACGTCGACCAGCGCGATGTCGTCCAGGCTCGCACCGGCCAGCTCCAGCGCACGCTTCCCGGCGATCCGGATGGCCGGTGAGCCGTAGAACTCGGCGCGGTGGATCAGCGCGTAGGTGTCGTGGGCGTCGGTCCCGGCGTACGGGAAAACCCATCGCTCCTGCGGGATCTGGAGATGGGTCGCCTTCTCCGCCGACATCACGATCAACGTCGCGCCCTGATCGACCATGTTGTTGGAATTCAGCAGCTTGGTGTACGGCGTGCTGATCATCCGGTTCGCCGGGCCGGGCTGCGCGATCTCCTCGGCCGTCAACGCCTGCTGGTTCCAGGCGTGCGGATTCTGCGCCGCCACAGCGCTGAACCGCGCCCACAGTTCACCGATGCGTTGCTGGTGCTCGGCCGGGGTGGCACCGGACTTGATGCGCAACGCCTGCTCGAACATGGGGTACACGTACGACGGTCGGTCCACACCGACGCGCACCTCCCCCGGCCCGAACAGGTTGAACTCGTCCTCGGAGCCCGGCGCGGGCGCCACCGATTCGTCCTGCTTGGTGCCCGACATCTTCTCGCCGCGGCCGCGCACCCGGGTCCGCGAACGCCAGGTCTCACCGCCGGTGATCAGCACGGCGTCGTTGCGGCCGGCCTGGATGTCCAGGCAGGCCTGGTTCACCAGGGACTGCGGCACGTTGCCGCCGATCGGCGTGTACCGCGTCGCGGCACCGTCGGCGCCGATGCGCTGGGCCAGCAGCAATCCCGCATCGCGGTAGCGCCAGGACAGCAGGTTGACCACCCGGATCGAGTCGACCGCGGCGAGCACCCGGGGGTCGGCAGCGGCGCGGGCCGCGGCCTCCATCAGGTCGACGGGTTCGGTGGTCGCGCTCTCCTCGCGCTGATTGACCTGGCCGTACCCGACGAGCACCGGGGTTCTGGGGTCGATGGTCACTGCGTATTCCTCTCGATGCGAACGAAAATGACTGTCGCGCAGCCAGGCTCAGGCGGGCCCGACGCGGTAGATGGATTTGAGCACCTGGTAGGCGGCCAGGCCCTCGGGGCCCAGTTCACGGCCCAGGCCGCTGGACTTCACCCCGCCGAACGGGGCATTGACGTCCAGTTGATATTCGTTGACGCCGATGGTGCCGGTGCGCACCGCCCGGGCGACATCGGTGGCGCGTTCGACATCGGGTGACCACACCGTCCCCCCGAGCCCGAACTCGCTGTCGTTGGCGATGTCGATCGCTTCCTGGTCGGTGGCGTACGGGATCACCGTGAGCACCGGTCCGAAGATCTCCTCCTGCGCGATGCGTGCCGAGTTGTCGACATCGGCGAACACCGTCGGGGCGACGAACCAGCCGCGCGGTTGATCGCCCGGAACCGAGCCGCCGGCAACGAGTTTGGCCTCGGACTTGCCGATATCGATGTACTCGAGCACCCGCTGCTGCTGACGCCGGCTCACCAATGGACCGATGTCGGTGGACTTCTGCAGCGGATCCCCCACCACCAGGCCGTCGGCCAGACCCGCCACCGCGTCGACGACCTCGGCATACCGTGAACGCGGAGCCAGGATGCGCGAACTCAGGTGGCAGGTCTGCCCGTTGTTGACGAACGAGGCCGACCGCAGTCCCTTGATGGTGGCGTCCAGATCCGCGTCATCGAGAATGATCGCCGCCGACTTCCCACCGAGTTCCAGGGTCACCGGACGCAGCAGCCGACCGCAAGCTTCGGCGATGACCCGTCCGGCGGCGGTGGACCCGGTGAAGGCCACTTTGTCCACGCCGGGGTGCGACACCAGATAGGCACCGGCCGCCGGGCCACCGGCAACGATGTTGAGCACACCGGCGGGCAGTCCGGCCTCCTCGGCCGCCTCGGCGAAAACCAGAGCGTCCAAGGCCGTTTCGGGCGCAGCTTTGAGCACCATGGTGGCGCCGGCGGCCAGCGCCGGGGCGATCTTCATGATGGCCAGCGCCTGCGGATAGTTCCACGGGGTGATGGCGGCGACGACACCGACGGCTTCCCGGCGCACGATGGTGTGCCCGATCGCCGCGGGGCGCACCTCTTCGGCCTCGGACCTGTCCAGCAGGTCGGCGTAGTACCGCAGCAGGACCGCGGGGAACATGCCGTTGGCGCCCTTGGACAGCCGGATCGGCATCCCGTTCTCCCGCGAGCACAGCTCGAAGGTGCCCGCGGCGCGCTTCTGCAGCGCGTCGGCGAACAGCCGCAGCGCCCCGGCCCGCTCCTGCGCCCCGGCCGACGACCATCCCGGCAGGGCTGCGCGTGCCGCGGCGACGGCGTCATCGATCTCTGATTCCGTTGCTGCGGAACCCAATCCGAGCTGCTGCTCGGTGGCCGCCTCGATGACCGGGGTGGCCTCGGATGCGGCGCGGAACTGTCCGGCGATGAAGACGGAGGCAGTGGTCACGGTGCGGTCCTCTGGTCGCTGGTGCTGCCGATCAGCACGCTGTTCTCGAATAAAACACCGTCGGCGACGAGGCGGTCGATCTCGTTCTGGTCCAGGCCGAGTGCGCGGTGCGCGATGTCGCGGGTGTGCTCACCGGCGGTCGGCGCGGGACGCAGGTCGCCGCGCGGGATCCGCCGATACCGCGCGGGTCCGGTCTCGCTGGGCATCGCTTCCTCGAACAGCGGGTGCTCCAGACCGCTGTAGAGCGAACGGAACTGCAGCTGGACATCGTCGAGCACATCCGCCGGGCGGTTCATCGGCCCGGCCGCGATACCGGCCTTCTGCAGTTGCTCGGTGATCTCGAACTTGTCCCGGCCGCTGGTGTAGGCACCCAGGATGGCCGTCAATGCAGCGCCACCCTCGGGCAGATCGATGCCGATCAGGGCAGCCAGGGTGTCCCGGTCGGACTGGTCGCGCACCGAGATGACGCACCATTCGTCGTCCCCGGCGCACGGGCAGACCGCGTGCACCGCGGGATCCTCGGTGATGGGCAGGCCCGACTGCGCGGCGGCTTCGGCGACGTACTCCACGGCGAGCTGGTTGACCGCCACCTCGGCCTGCGAGATGTGCACGTGCGCACCGGTTGCGGTGCGCTCGCGGTGGATCAGCGCGGCCAGCGCGCCGATCGCGGTGATCCGCGCCGCCACGTGGTCGGGGAACACGGTGGTGGCGTCGAAGAACTGCGAGGACTTCTCCTCCTGCCCACCCGCGGCGCGCCACAGTCGGGTCACCCCGGTGGTGGCACGCACCAGCGGGCCGTAACCCATCCGGGCGCTCCACGGACCGGTGGCCCCGAAGGCGCTGCTTTCGGCCAGGACCACGGTCGGGTTCAGCTTCTGCAGCACCTCATAGGAGAACCCCAGGGCGTCGAGCGTTCCCGGTTTGAAGTTGGCGAACACCGCGTCGGTCCGGCCGACCAGCGACTTGAAGATCTCCGCACCCTCGGGATTGCGCAGGTTCACACCGAAGCTGAGTTCGTTGCGGTGGGTGAGCGCCCAGGACGGGCTCATCGCCTGCCCGGGTGCGGTCTGTCGCAACCCGTCCGGGTAGGCCGCGCTCTCCACCTTGACCACCCGGGCACCCAGATCGGCGAACAGCCGGCCGAGTTCCCCGCCGGCGACGATCACGCCGAGGTCCAGGATCCGCAATCCCTCGAACGGCCGTTGCCCGCTCTTGCGGGGCCGACCCGGTGTGTTCCGCGCGGCCCGCCACTGCGGTTCGGCGTGCTCGTGCGCGGGCGTGGTCAGGCCGCGGTGGGTTCCGTCGACGACGAACGGGCCGACGGGCACGGTGACGGTGTCCCCGCCGGCGGTGGGCATCGGCGCGAGCGCGCCGACGGCACGGAAGTGGTCGGAGGCCAGCGCCTCGGCCGGGGTCTGCACGGCCGCGATCGGGACTCCGCGGGACTGGCCCTGCTCCACCAGATCCGCCATCGACTGGTCGGCGAACAGCTCCCCGATCGCCGCGTTGAGCTGCTTGGAGGCGGCGAATCGTGCGGCGATGGAGTCGAATTCGGGGCCGGCGAACTCCTGCGGTTCACCGAGCCAGGCCCGCATGCCGCGCCACTGGCGCGCCGACAGCAGGCAGATCCGCACGAAACCGTCGCGACAGCCGAAGGTCGGATAGATCTGCTGGTTGCGGGGACGCCCGCGCCAGCCGCCGGAGCGCTTGAGCCCGGACGCCGCCTGCCCCTGCGAACCGAAGGGCGGGTCGAGTGCCTGCACGACCGCCTCGAAGCGGGAGAAGTCGATGTAGTCACCGCCGCCGTGCCGGAGTTGGTGGTAGTAGGCGGCCAGTACGGCCCACGCCGCCTGCGCCGCGGCGGTCGCCGTCGCGATGCCCGTCGGCGGCAGCACCGGCGTGCCGGTGGCCGGCCCCGAACGCGACAGTGCGGTGGACATGGCATAGAACACCGCGTCGGTGCCCTGCCAGGACCGGTAGGGCCCGTCGGTCCCGAAGTCGGTGACCGACATCGCCACCAGTTCGGGATGCCGGTCGGCCAGTTCCGCGCAGGAGGTACCGAAGGCGGCGGTCAAAGCACCGTCGTCGACGACGATGTCCGCGCCGGTGACCAACTCGTCGAAGCGCCGCCGGTCGGCGTCGGCGGCGGGGTCCAGGGTGGTGATGCGTTTGTTGGCATTGTTGAGGGCGAACGGCACGCTGGTGCCGCCGACGAGCGGGGCGGCGCCGCGGTCCGCCTGCTCACCGGGCAGTTGGATCTTGAGCACATCGGCCCCCAGATCGGCCAGCAGCCGGGTGACGCCCGCGGCGTCCTCGCCGGTCAGGTCGAGAATACGGACGCCCGCCAGCAGGGGCTGCGGGGTCGTCACAGCGTCATCTCCAGCACGCTGGACACCCTATCGCGTCAGTTCGCTAACTTAGGTAGACAACCGCGGCACGTACAATTACTAACGATGTCTGATGCCCGCGCGGTGGCCCCACCGATCGAACTGCCCGCCCACCCGCTGGTGGGGCAGCTTTCTGCGCTGCACCACTTCCGGATTTACGTCGACGTCGCGGTGGTCGTGGTGGTCCTCGCGCTCACCAATCTGGTGGCGCATTTCACCACGCCCTGGGCGAACGTCGTGATCGTGCCCGCCGCCGCCATCGGTCTGGTGGCGCTGATGCGCTCCCGCGGGCTGGGCTGGGCGGAACTGGGATTGGGCCGCGAGCACTGGCGCTCGGGCGCCGGGTACGCGGCCGCGGTCGCCGGGCTGGTGCTCCTGGTCATCGCCATCGGCGCCTTGCTGCCGTGGACGCGCCCGATGTTCATGAACAACCACTACGCCACGTTGTCCGGCGCCCTGATCGCCTCGATGGTCATCATCCCGTTGCAGACCGTCATCCCCGAGGAACTCGCGTTCCGCGGGGTTCTGCACGGCACCCTCGATCGCGCGTGGGGTTTCCGCGGGGTCGCGGCCGCCGGGTCGCTGCTGTTCGGCCTCTGGCATATCGCCAGTTCGTTCGGCCTGACCAGCGGCAACGTCGGCTTCTCCCGCATCCTCGGCGGTGGCGTGTTCGGCATGGTCGCCGGTGTGGTGGGCGCCGTCATCGCGACGGCCGCGGCCGGCTTCGTCTTCACCTGGTTGCGCCGGCGCAGTGGCAGCCTGATCGCGCCCATCGCGCTGCACTGGTCGCTCAACGGCATGGGCGCGCTGGCCGCCGCGTTGGTCTGGCACGCGTCCACCTGACCGCGGCAGACCTGACCTCGGCGGCCGGCGCCCCTGCCGGCTAGGACTTCTTCCCGGCTAGGACTTCTTCGTCACCAGGCCGACGATCCACAGCAGGATCACCGAGCCCAGCACTGCGGTGAACAGCGTGAACCACCAACCCCCACCTGCGGTGTCGACGAAGAAGCTGAGCAGAAAACCACCGATGAGCGCACCGACGATGCCGATCACGATGTTCATCAGGATGCCGGAGCCACCGCCCTTGACGATCTTTCCGGCTATCCAGCCGGCGATGGCACCGATGATGATGTAGCCGATCCAACCGACGCTCGTCTGCGTCGTCGAGCGAGCAAGAAATTCCGTAGCGGCCAGCATGTCCATGAGCGAACTCCTGCCTGTAAACCCTTGTCGGGCGACGCCCGGCCCCAATGCCGGGCTGCCTTCTGGTCTACCGGGGTCCGGTAACGATCGTGCCCGCCAAACGGGCACGATCGTTCATCGTCACAGACCTGGGGGTAACTAGGCCGGCAGCATCCCGGGCGCGGTGTTCGGGTCGACCGGCACCGGCACCCCGACACCCGGACGGGCGGGAGGCGCATTCGGATCCGGCGGCGGAGCGTTCGGGTCCGGGGGCGTGTTCGGGTCGGCCGGCGGCGGCGGGGGCGGAGCCGGCGGAGTCCACGGCCGGATCGACTCGGCCAGCGCCACCGCGGCGCCCTGGTCGACCGGGTTGTTGGCGGTGCCGAGCCACACCACGAACCAGCGCTCCGGCGCCCGGCTGCCCCGTGCGGCACCGGCCGCCGGCGCACCGACCACACCGGCCCAGATCTGACCGGTGGGCTTGTCGGTATCGGTGAACTTGACCTCGTAGTAGGACGCGGAGCCGGTGAGATCACCCGCGCTCAGCGGCGTGGTCTGCTGGCCGAGCCGGGTCCCCGGGAACGGCATGAAGAACTCGCCCATATCGGACGCGAGCCGGGCTGCAGCCTTGGCGTTGTCGGCCTCGGATCCGGCGAACAGCTTGAGGTCCAGACGCCCCAGCAGGACGCTGGTGTCGCTGGGCGACTGCTCGGTACCGGGCGGCGGGATCTTGGTCAGCAGCGCCTGGCCGTAGGACAGCTGGGTGGCGTCGGCCACCTTCCATCCCTCGGGCAGCAGATAGCTGAACCCACCCGGGGCGTTGTTGACCCGGCCGGGTTCCGGCTCGGGCGCGGGCGGCTCGGCGGCAGCATTCGGATCGGGTGCCGGCGCGTTCGGGTCGACGGGCGGAGCATTGGGATCCGGCGGCGGCGCGTTCGGGTCCGCGGGCGGCGGGGGCGGAACGCCCGGCGGCAGCGGGTCGGCCGGCGGCGCCGGATCGACCGGAGGAGCCGGCGCGACGGGCTCACCCGGCAGCGCCGGGGCGGGCGGGGCCGGCTCGACGGGCGCGGGTGCGGGCGGCACCGGCTCCGCGTACGACACGGCGACCGGAAGCGTCAGGGCCGCCCCGGAGGCAACCGCGGCAGCCGCCGCTACCGCCGCAAGCCTCGTCGAGAGTCGCCTGCGGTGTGAGTCATTCACGTCCGACTGATCCATGGGGAAGAAAATACCGTGTTACAGCCGTGACGCAAGTGTGAGTTGCTCTTAGAGTGCACAGCGGCGATGTTGCTGAGCTACACATACGCCGACGCAGTTAGCTGTAGCACCAATTGCTGAGTTTGCCGCCCACGACGGAGCGCACCGGTGACGCTCGGGTGCGCCGCGCGGACCGCCGGTGGGGGTTCTGCACTGCACGTCGCCGCCGGTCCGCCAGACGTTACGAGGGCCGCCGCTTCCGGACCGCCGCTCTGGCGCGTCGAATTTCGTCACGTAGCTACCGTCCAGTAACATAATCGCAACGCGCTGGCTTCAGCGTCGACCAAGGAGGTTCCATGGAGATGCTCGTCACCGGCGGCGATACCGAACTCGGTCGCGCCATCGCCAGTGGATTCCGGGACGCGGGCCACAACGTGGTGATCGCAGGATCCCAGCGCGCCGAGCTCGAAGTGGCCGCCAAGGAACTCGACGTCCGGTACGTCGTCTTCGACACCAACGACACCGCCACCCTCGACACGGCGCGCAGTGCGTTCCCGCAGCACCTCGACGGCATCGTCAACGTGCCCGCACCGCGCTGGGACGCCGGCGACCCGCGCACCCACACGCTGGCCGACCGGGCCGCGACGTGGCGCCACGCGCTCGACACCACCGTGCTGTCGGCGGTGCTGACGACCGCGGTCCTCGGCGACCAGCTGAGCTCCGGCGGATCGATCATCAACGTCGTGCCGACCAACCCCGCCGAGGGCAGCGCCGACGCCGCCATCAAGGCCGCCCTGGCGAGCTGGACGGCCGGTCAGGCCGCCCACTTCGGCATCCGTGGCATCACCATCAACCTCGTCGCGGCGGGCCGCAGCGCCGACTCCGGGTACGACGGCCTCGACCGCGGATCCGCCTCCACCGCCGACGAAATCACCCGTTTGGCACTGTTTCTCACCACGCCGGCGGCCCGGCACATCACCGGCGAGACGCTGCACGTCAGCCAGGGTGCACTCGCCAGCTTCGGCTGAGATATTCCATCGTTCGCCCCGAGCTGAAACGGGGTGGTCACGGCACCCGACTGTGGTTTCGTGACACCATGATCAAACTCGGACTTCAGATCCCGAACTTCTCCTACGGCACCGGCGTCGCCGAACTCTTCCCCACCGTGATCGCGCAGGCGCAGGAAGCCGAGCGCGCCGGCTTCGACTCGGTGTTCCTGATGGACCACTTCTACCAACTGCCCGGCCTCGGTGCGCCCGAAGAACCCATGCTGGAGGCGTACACCGCGCTCGGCGCACTGGCCACCGCCACCGAACGGGTGCAACTGGGCACGCTGGTCACCGGCAACACCTATCGAAACCCCGCCGTGCTGGCCAAGACCATCACCACCCTCGACGTGATCAGCCAGGGCCGCGCGATCCTGGGCATCGGCACCGGCTGGTTCGAGCTCGAACACGACAGCCTGGGCTTCGAATTCGGCACCTTCACCGAGCGGTTCAAGAAGCTCGACGAGGCCCTGCAGATCATCGTGCCGATGCTCAAGGGCGAACGCGTCACCGTGGACGGGACCTACTACCGCACCCAGGAAGCCTTCGCCAATCCCCGCTTCCGCGAACATGTTCCGCTGATGATCGGCGGCAGCGGCGAGAAGAAGACCATTCCGCTGGCCGCGCGGCACTTCGACCACCTCAACATCATCGCGGGCTTCGATGAGCTGCCACACAAGCTGAATGTGGTGCGCCAGCGCTGCGAGGAGATCGACCGTGACCCCGCGACCCTGGAGACCAGCATGCTGGTCGTGGCGATGATCGGCGAGCAGTACACCGCGGAGATGATCCCCGAGGACTTCAAACAGCAGGCGGTGTTCGGGACTCCCGAACAGGTCGCCGAACAGCTCAAGGAGAAGGTCTACGACGCCGGTGTCGACGGCGTGATTCTCAGTCCGGTCACCATCGGCGGATACGTACCGGGCGGCGTGACCGCCGTCGCCGAGGCGTTGAAACCGGTGATCTCGGGGTAACCCTGGACCGGAAGTGCTCTCGGGTTCGGTTGCGCCATCTCACTGCGCTGGTGAGAAGGCCACCGACTACCCTAGGGTTGTATTAACAAAGTTATTGCTGGCCTTGCTAGGAGCAGAAATGAGCCACCCCGGAGCTACGGCGTCGGATCGGCACAAGGTAGTCATCATCGGTTCGGGTTTCGGTGGGCTGAACGCCGCACAGGCGCTCAAGCGTGCCGATGTCGACATCAAGTTGATCGCCCGCACCACCCACCACCTGTTCCAGCCGCTGCTGTACCAAGTGGCCACCGGCATCATCTCCGAGGGTGAGATCGCGCCGCCGACCCGGCTGATCCTGCGCAAGCAACGCAACGCGCAGGTGCTGCTGGGCGACGTCACCCACATCGACCTGGAGAACCAGACGGTCGATTCGATCCTGCTCGGGCACACCTACAGCACCCCGTACGACACGTTGATCCTGGCCGCCGGTGCCGGCCAGTCCTACTTCGGCAACGACCACTTCGCCGAGTGGGCGCCGGGTATGAAGAGCATCGACGACGCCCTGGAACTGCGTGGCCGCATCCTGGGGGCCTTCGAGCAGGCCGAGCGCTCCAGCGATCCGGTACGCCGCAAGAAGCTGCTGACCTTCGTCGTCGTCGGTGCCGGTCCCACCGGTGTCGAGATGGCCGGCCAGATCCAGGAACTGTCCGACCAGACCCTCAAGGGCAGCTTCCGGCACATCGACCCCACCGAGGCGCACGTCATCCTGCTCGACGCCGCACCGGCGGTTCTCCCCCCGATGGGCGAGAAGCTCGGCCGCAAGGCCCAAGAGCGGCTGGAGAAGATGGGCGTGGAGATCCAGCTGAACGCCATGGTCACCGACGTCGACCGCAACGGCATCACCGTCAAGGACAAGGACGGCAGCCTGCGCCGTATCGAGTCGGCCTGCAAGGTGTGGTCGGCCGGCGTGCAGGCCAGCCCGCTCGGCAAGGATCTGGCCGCCCAGTCCGAAACCCAGATCGACCGGGCCGGTCGCGTCATCGTCAACCCGGACCTGTCGATCCCGGGCCACCCGAACGTCTTCGTGGTCGGCGATATGGCCTTCGTCGAAGGTGTGCCGGGCATGGCGCAGGGCGCCATTCAGGGCGGCAAGTACGTCGCCGCGATCGTCAAGAACGAGGCGGCCGCCCGCGCGCACGGCACCAAGCCCAAGCCGCGGGTCCCGTTCAAGTACTTCGACAAGGGCTCGATGGCCACGGTGTCGAAGTGGAACGCGGTGGCCAAGGTCGGCAAGCTCGAGTTCGGTGGCTTCATCGCCTGGCTCGCCTGGCTGGGCCTGCACCTGATCTACCTGGTCGGCTTCAAGACCAAGATCGCCACGCTGCTGTCGTGGACGGTGACGTTCCTGAGCCGTCAGCGCGGTCAGCTCACCATCACCGAGCAGCAGGCGTACGCCCGGACCAGGATCGAGGAACTCCAGGAGATCGCGGCGGCGGTGCAGGAGGGCGAGAAGGCGGCGAGTTAGCCGCCCAACCGTTGTCCCTGCCAGGTCGACAGGCTGCCGCCGCCGGCCAGTTCCAGCAGTGTGCCTGCCCCGTCGAAAGTAATTTCGGGGTAACGCAATTCACTGATACACGCCATCGGCCTGCCGAGTTCGTCGTCGGCGACCGATCCGGCGCCCAACTCGACACGGTGCCGCAGCAAGGGCCTGCCTGCCACGTCCGCGTGCAATGCCGAGGTCCAGAACCCCTGGTGCTCACCGGTTCTGCCGATCTGCACACTCTCCCGTACCCGCGCGGCGCCGGACTCCCCCACCCGCACCCGGGTGCTGGTGTGGTGGCGGGCATCGGCGGCGACGACGGTGGGCTGCGGATCGACATCGAGCTCGCCATCCACCTCCAGGTCCCACGTGCTGTGCGATTCCGTGCAGCCCGCGCCGGGTAGCACCAGGGTGGCCGCCACGGTGCGGACCCGCAGCCGGGCGCCGGCCTCGACGATGATCCGCACCGAGATGACGTCGCCGCCGAGTGGGGTGGCTGCCGCGGAGAGCAGGTGCACCGTGTCGGATTCCGTTCGGCGCGCGGCCAATCCGCCCGTGCATTCGATGCGCGGGCCGCGGCCGGGCCGGGCCACCAGCAGGACGTCCGAACGCATGTCTACTCGCCGCTGGAAACCGGTACCCGAAGCTGCTCGCGCACCCACTGCAGGACGGGCGTGGCGGCTGGGTCGTCGGTCAGCGAGATGAGCACGAACGGCCGGTCCCCGCGCACCGTGGTGGAGTCCCGGCGCATGACGTCGAGGTCCGCACCGACCAGCGGGGCGAGGTCGGTCTTGTTGATCACCAACAGATCCGAGAAGGTGACCCCGGGGCCGCCCTTGCGTGGCACCTTGTCGCCGCCGGCCACGTCGACCACGAAGATCTGGACATCGATCAGACCCGAGGAGAATGTCGCGGTCAGATTGTCCCCGCCGGATTCGACCAGGATGAGATCCAGGCCGGGGTTGCCCGCGATCAGATCATCGATGGCGTCCAGGTTGGCGGTGATGTCGTCACGGATGGCCGTGTGCGGGCACCCACCGGTCTGCACGGCGGCGATGCGCTCATCGGGCAGCACCGCATGCCTGCGCAGGAAGTCGGCGTCCTCGGTGGTGTAGATGTCGTTGGTGAGCACCGCCAGCGAGATCTCGTCGCGCAACTGGCGGCACAGCGCGGCCACCAGCGCGGTCTTGCCCGAGCCGACCGGCCCGCCCACTCCGATGCGCAGCGGCTCCCCGGGTTGACGCACCCGCTTGGGCCGGTCGTGGTGGGTGTGCGGCTCACCGTCTATGAAATGTGGTGGCATGTCAGGACCTTTCGTTCAGGAGACAAAGAGTGGCCGCTCGCGGGCGGCGTGATGCTCGGCCAGCACGTCGAGCAGCGGGTCGGACAGATCTGCGAGTTCCTCGACCGCGACCGCCGCGGTCTGCTCGCACAGCGGGGCCAGTTCGAAGGTCAGTGCCGCCACGTCGGCGGGGTCGAGTGCGAGCAACCGTTGCGCGGCGGTCGCCGAGCCGGTCATGGTGGTGTACACCAGCGACAGCGCGGTGTGTTCGGGCGCCACCGCGCCGGCGGTCCCGACCACACCGGCCGCCACCGCGAGATGCGGCCTGGTGCCGAGTGCACTCCAGGGGTGCTGCGGCCACACCCTTTTCGCCAACCGCAGCAGCCCGCGCCCCTGCGCGCGGGAGGCCGCGCGGCCCGCCGGTGACGGTGTGCGGGCGTCGGTTTCGGCGTCAGCGGCCTCGACGGTCAGCACGCCGGTCTGCACCGCCGCCGCCAACGAGGCTGTCACCAATCCCTGGCAGCGGATCCGCCTGCGCAGGTAGGCCCGCAGGGTGGGAACGTCGAGGACCAGCCCACTGGTGATGGCCTCCTCGACGCCACCGGAATGCACGTGCCCGCCGGTCGGCAGCCGGGAGTCGGCCAGGGTGAGCAGGGTGGCCAGGGACGTGGGCGACGCGGGGTTCAGCCCGGGCGAGCGAAGAGTCGAAGCCATCAGAACAAGAAATAGCGCTGCGCCATCGGCAGTTCGGCGGCGGGCTGTTCGGTCCACACGTCACCGTCGATGCGCACGGTGAACGTGTCGGGGTCGACCTCGATACGCGGCATCGCATCGTTGAGCGGCATCTGCGCCTTCCCGACCCGGCGGACATTGCGGACCGGCACCAGCTTTCGCCGGATGTCCAGGCGTTGTGCCAGGCCGTCCTCGATCGCAGCCGGCGCCACGAAGTGCACCGACGTGGCTGCCGCCGCGGCAGGCGCGGCGCCGAACATCGGGCGCGGCAGCACCGGCTGCGGGGTCGGGATGGAGGCGTTGGCGTCACCCATGGCCGCCCAGGCGATCATGCCGCCCTTGACCACCGCGTGCGGACGCACCCCGAAGAACGCCGGCTCCCACAGCACCAGGTCGGCGAGCTTGCCGACCTCCACCGAACCGATCTCACCGTCCAGGCCGTGGGCCACCGCCGGGCAGATGGTGTACTTCGCGACGTAGCGGCGGGCCCGGTTGTTGTCGGCCGCACCGTCGCCGGGCAGCGCACCGCGGCGGCGCTTCATGACGTGTGCGGTCTGCCAGGTACGCAGCACCACCTCCCCGATCCGGCCCATCGCCTGGGCATCGCTGCCGATCATCGAGATGGCCCCGATGTCGTGCAGCAGGTCCTCGGCGGCGATCGTCGACGGCCGGATGCGGCTCTCGGCGAACGCGAGATCCTCGGGGATGCGCGGGTTGAGGTGGTGGCACACCATCAACATGTCGAGGTGCTCGTCGAGGGTGTTCACGGTGTGTGGCCGGGTCGGGTTGGTGGAACTCGGCAGCACATTCGGTTCCCCGGCGACCGTGATGATGTCGGGTGCGTGCCCGCCACCGGCGCCCTCGGTGTGATAGGCGTGGATGGACCGGCCCTTCACCGCGGCCAGGGTGTCCTCCACGAATCCCATCTCGTTGAGGGTGTCGGTGTGGATGTTGGCCTGCACGCCGGCGGCGTCGGCGACCGTCAGGCAGGCATCGATGGCCGCCGGTGTGGTGCCCCAGTCCTCGTGCAGTTTGAATCCCGCTGCGCCACCGCGTAGTTGCTCCCACATGGCCTCGGCGCTGACCGTGTTGCCCTTGCCCAGCAGCGCCACGTTCAGTGGCCAGGAGTCCAGGGATTCCAGCATGCGCGCCAGATGCCAGGAACCCGGTGTCACCGTGGTGGCCTTGCTGCCCTCGGCCGGGCCGGTGCCGCCGGCGATGATGGTGGTGATGCCGCCGCCCAGGGCTTCCTCCATGATCTGCGGGCAGATCAGGTGCACGTGGCAGTCGATGGCGCCGGCGGTGACGATGCGCCCGTTGCCCGCGATGATCTCGGTGGACGGCCCGACCACCAGATCCGGATGCACCCCGGACATGATGTCGGGATTGCCGGCCTTGCCGATGGCCACGATGCGGCCGTCCCGGATCCCGATATCGGCCTTGATGATTCCCCAGTAGTCGATGATGACCGCGCCGGTGATCACGGTGTCCGGCGCGCCGTCGGCCCGGGTCGCCCGGGCTTGGCCCATGGACTCGCGGAGCACCTTGCCGCCACCGAAGACCGCCTCGTCGCCCGCCAATCCCGGTCCGCCGCTGCGATCCTCGGTGATCTCGACGAACAGATCGGTGTCGGCCAGCCTGATCCGGTCACCGGTGGTGGGACCGTACAGCGCGGCGTAGCGATCGCGGGAGAGTGCGCTCACAGGGGCGGATCCATTCTGCCGGGCGGGTTCAGGGACAAACCGTGGACCTCACGTGTCCCGCCGAGCGGGACCAGTGAAACCTGCTGGGCGATACCGGGTTCGAAGCGCACGGCCGTTCCGGCCGGGATGTCGAGCCGGTACCCGCGGGCGGTCTCGCGGTCGAAATCCAATGCGGAGTTGGCCTGCGGCAGATGCACGTGGCTGCCCACCTGCACCGGCCGGTCGCCGGTGTTGACCACATCGACCGAGATGCGCGGCGCCCCTTCGTTGAGGCCGATATCGCCGTCGCCGAACACATACTCACCGGGGATCATGCGCGATCCGCCTCCGGATTCTCGCTGGGAATCATGGCGCCACTCTCACGGGATCGGATGGTGCACGGTCACGAGCTTGGTGCCGTCCGGGAACGTCGCCTCCACCTGGACGTCGTGCAGCATCTCCGGAATGCCCTCCATGACCTGTTCGCGGGTCAGTACCTCACGGCCGCTCACCATCAACTCGGCCACGCTGCGCCCATCCCGGGCGCCCTCCAGGATGTGGTCGGTGATCAGCGCGACCGCCTCCGGATGATTCAGGGTGAGACCGCGTGCCTGCCGACGGCGCGCGAGTTCGGCAGCATAGGAAATGAGTAACCGCTCTTGTTCATGCGGCGATAAACGCATAGTGGGCGATCCTGCCACGCCTCGGGCGAGTCAGCAGCGCTGCGCGAGTATCGGCGATATCACGCCGCGATGTTCTGCAACCGCACCTGACCGCGGGCCACCGTGCGGCCGTCCTCGTCGCTGATGGTGATCAGCCACAGCTGCTGGCGGCGGCCGCGGTGGATCGGCGTCGACACCGCGGTCACCACGCCGGATTTGATGGCACGCAGAAAGTCGGTGTTGTTGTTCACACCGACGACGGTGCCGCCGCCGTTCTCCATGAGCCACGAGTGCCCGGAGACACTGGCGAGGCTTTCCACGATCGCGCAGTAGACCCCGCCGTGCACGATGCCGAACGGCTGCTTGACCTTGTCGGTGATGATCAGCTGGGCGCGTCCCCCGTCGGGAGTCACGTCCAGGTATTGCAGTCCCAGTTCTCTGTCGAAGCCGGCGCCGAGGCCGGGCGGCACGGAAGAAGTCACGAGTTCAGTGTCTACACCGTCGGGCGCCGGTGCGGGCCTCCGGGAATGCGGAAGGGCCCCACGCGCAATGCGTGGGGCCCTTCCTTCGAGTGGACCGGGGGTCTCTGCAGCCCTCAGGACTCCGGCTCGGTCCGTTGGCCTCGCCGTTTCAGGATAGGCAAGGCTTGCCTAATTTAGCAAGGCTTTCGCGGCACCGATCCTGCTCGCGCCGCGCACCGGCAGACCGAAGCCCACCAACGCGTCGAGGATCGCCTGCCCCCGGCACATGCTGGTCAGTTCGCTGGAGCCGGCGAGCAGGGGTACCTGCGTCGAGGCGCCGACGACGGCCGCACCGACGATGTTCCACATGGCCGCGATGGCAATGGCGCCGTCACTGACCTGGTAGAGCTTCGCGAACAGCGGGGCCAGCGCCCGGTGGCTGCGGTGCGCGACCCAGGTGGCCAACGCCGCCTCGCTCGGCAGCGCCACGATCCCGTCACGCCGGGTGCGCACCGTGCCCACCGTGGAGCGCGAGGCCAGATGCGGATCGTCGGGCAGCGCCCGCAGGGTCGGATCCACCACCCCGACCCAGTCGATGGCGCCTTCGGAGTCCACGTGCACCCACAGATTCTCCAGGCCGGTGTCCCACGCGCGCCCTTCCAGCGCGACCAGCGGCACCACCCGTCCGATCACGACGTGCGCCAGCGTCGCCGCCAACTGCTGGGCGACCGCGGCAGGACTGTCGGTCTCGGCGACGCCGGCATCGAACATCGCCTGCAGACGATCGGTCGTCATCACCTCCACCAGCGGCCACCACCGCCGCCGGGACAGATCCCCCATCACCGCCACGCCGTACACCCGCGGGCATTCCGGGTAGAGCTCGCGCAGACGCCTGCTCGAATCGTGCAGCGGCAGCGCCCGCCTAATCGACATGCGTGCGATCAGCGGATCCTCGATCACGACCGTCATCAGCACCTCCTTCTCGGTTAGGTTAGCCTTACTATAGTCATCCGGATCGCCGGGGCCAGCTCCTGTGACTGGACTCACAGGAGCCGAGGAAAAAGGCCGTGACCGGCACAGGAAGGCACAACACCGGGCAATCACCCGGAAGTGCAGGTGGGATACGACGCACGGTAGTAAGCGCGTAGTACGCTGAATCCATTGCTCAGGGGAGTGAACGAAACATGGCCAAATTGACGCGGCTCGGGGAACTCGAGCGCGAAGTGATGGACCACCTCTGGACTTCGCCCGAACCGCAGACGGTTCGGCAGGTCCACGAGGCCCTTGCTGCGCGCCGCGACCTTGCCTACACGACGATCATGACGGTCCTGCAGCGGCTGGCGAAGAAGAATCTGGTGGTCCAGCACCGCGACGACCGCGCACATCGCTACGCACCCACCCACGGCCGCGACGAGCTGGTCGCCGGACTGATGGTGGATGCCCTCGACCAGGCCGCGGACTCCGGTAGCCGCGAGGCCGCGCTGGTGCATTTCGTCGAGCGAGTCGGCGCCGACGAGGCCGACGCGCTACGCCGCGCCCTGGCCGAACTGGAATCCAAGCACCGCATGACCCCACCGGCTGGTAATTCAGGTACCCCCTGAGGGAGACTAGCGGCGTGTCCGCGCTGGCCTTCTGCATCGTGGCGCTGGTGCTGGTCGGCCCGGTGCCCGCGCTTCTCGCTCGCGCGTCATGGCCGCTGCGGGCGCCCCGCGCGGCCATCGTGCTCTGGCAGGCGATCGCACTGGCAGCCGTCCTCTCGGCGTTCTCCGCAGGCATCGCCATCGCCAGCCGGCTGTTCGTGCCCGGCCCGGACGGCCGCCCCACCGCCACCCTGACCAGCGAAATCGCCGTCCTCGGCTGGCCGCTGTGGACGCTCTACGTCATCGTCTTCGCGCTCACACTGATGATCGGCGCCCGGCTGATCGTGGCCGTCCTGCAGGTCGCCGTGGCCACCCGCCGACGGCGCGCCCGCCACCGGATGGTCGTCGACCTGGTCGGCATGTCGCGCGACGCGGTCCCGACTCCGGTCCGGCGCCCCAGCGGTCTGCGGATCCTGGGCGTCGCCCAGCCGATGGCCTACTGCCTGCCCGGCGTCCGCAGCAGCCGGGTCGTGGTCAGCGAGGGAGCCCTCACCACGCTGTCCGAGGCCGAGATCGCGGCCATCCTCACCCATGAGCATGCCCACCTGCGCGCCCGGCACGACCTTGTGCTGGAGATGTTCACCACCGTCCATACCGCGTTTCCCCGGTTCGTCCGCAGCGGCAGCGCGCTCGACGCCGTCCGCCTGCTGATCGAGCTGCTCGCCGACGACGCCGCGGTCCGGGTCGCCGGTCCGACCCCGCTGGCCCGCGCCTTGGTCGCCTGCGCCGGCGGGCACACTCCGTCGGGCGCATTGGCCGCCGGCGGGCCGACAACCGTGGTGCGGGTGCAACGCCTGTGTGGCGAAGGCAATAGTCTTTCCCTGGCAGTGGCGGCCTACACCGCCGCCGCCGCGATCCTGGTAGTCCCCACGGTGGCCCTGGCAGTTCCCTGGCTCACCGAGTTGCACCGCTTGTTCAGTCATTAGGGCTGATGCCCTGAGCCGGCGGCGATTAACCCGACGTCTGACGATTCGAAAGGCTCCCGCATGACCAATTCGGGCAATACCGGCAAGGCACAGATCGGGGTCACCGGCCTCGCGGTCATGGGGTCCAACATCGCGCGGAACTTCGCCCGGCACGGTTACACCGTTGCGCTGCACAATCGCTCGGTGGCCAAGACCGACGCGCTGCTGGCCGAGCACGGCTCCGAGGGCAACTTCATCCGCAGCGAGACCATCGCCGAGTTCCTGGACGCGCTGGAGAAGCCGCGCCGGGTGCTGATCATGGTGAAGGCCGGGGACCCGACCGACGCCGTCATCAACGAACTCGCCGACGCAATGGACGAAGGCGACATCATCATCGACGGCGGCAACGCCCTCTACACCGACACCATCCGCCGGGAGAAGGCGATCCGCGAACGCGGCCTGCACTTCGTCGGCGCCGGCATCTCCGGTGGCGAGGAGGGCGCGCTCAACGGCCCGTCGATCATGCCCGGCGGCCCCGCCGAGTCCTATAAGTCCCTCGGCCCGCTGCTCGAAGAGATCTCCGCGCACGTCGACGGCGTGCCCTGCTGCACCCACATCGGGCCCGACGGCGCCGGACACTTCGTCAAGATGGTGCACAACGGCATCGAGTACTCCGACATGCAGCTCATCGGCGAGGCCTACCAACTGCTGCGCGACGCCCTCGGCCTGGACGCCGGCCAGATCGCCGACGTGTTCACCGAGTGGAACGCCGGTGACCTGGACAGCTACCTGGTCGAGATCACCGCCGAGGTGCTGCGCCAGGTCGACGCCAAGACCGGCAAGCCGCTGGTCGACGTCATCGTCGACGAGGCCGAACAGAAGGGCACCGGCCGCTGGACGGTCAAGTCCGCGCTCGACCTGGGTGTCCCGGTGACCGGCATCGCCGAGGCGGTGTTCGCCCGCGCGCTGTCCGGCTCGGTCGCCCAGCGCAAGGCCACCACCGGCCTGGCCTCCGGCCGGCTCGGCGACAAGCCAACGGATGCAAAGGCTTTCATCGAGGATGTACGCAAGGCGCTGTACGCCTCGAAGATCATCGCCTACGCGCAGGGCTTCAACCAGATCCAGGCCGGCTCGGCCGAGTACGACTGGAACGTCGCCCCCGGCGACCTCGCCACCATCTGGCGCGGCGGCTGCATCATCCGGGCCAAGTTCCTCAACCGGATCAAGGAAGCCTTCGACGCGGAACCCGATCTGGCCACCCTGATCGCCGCGCCGTACTTCCGCGACGCGGTCGAGTCCGGGGTGGACGGCTGGCGCCGGGTCGTGGTGACCGCCACCGAACTCGGTATCCCGGTGCCCGGGTTCTCGTCCTCGCTGTCCTACTACGACGCGCTGCGCACCGAGCGGCTGCCCGCCGCTCTCACCCAGGGTCTGCGGGACTTCTTCGGGGCGCACACCTACGGCCGCATCGACACCCCCGGCGGGCAGAAGTTCCACACCCTGTGGAGCGGCGACCGCAGCGAGGTCGAGGCCTAGCCTCCGGAGCCCGTTCGCGATGTCACCCTGACAGCGGAACCACGTACATGTGTCCATGACGGTGCTGTCAGGGTGACATTGCGCTGCGCACACCCCCACTAGACTCGTAGCCGATGAGATTTCTCGAGGGCCACAACCCGCCGTACGACCTGACCTACAACGACGTCTTCGTCGTGCCGGGGCGCTCCGATGTGGCGTCGCGGTTCGACGTCGACCTGTCCACCGTCGACGGCTCGGGCACCACCATCCCGGTGGTGGTGGCCAACATGACCGCGGTCGCCGGCCGCCGGATGGCCGAGACGGTCGCCCGCCGCGGCGGCATCGTGGTGCTACCGCAGGATCTGCCGCTGTCGGTGGTGTCCCACACCGTCGACTTTGTGAAGAGCCGCGACCTGGTGGTCGACACCCCGGTGATGCTGGCGCCCGACGATTCGGTCTCCGACGCGATGGCGCTGATCCACAAACGCGCCCACGGGGCGGCCGTGGTGGTGTTCGAGGGACGACCGATCGGCGTCGTCACCGAGGCCGCCTGCGCCGGGGTGGACCGCTTCGCCCGGGTCCGTGACATCGCCATCGGCGATTTCATCACCGCGCCGGTGGGCACCGATCCGCGCAAGGTGTTCGACCTGCTCGAGCACGCACCGGTGGACATCGCGGTGCTGACCGACGGCAAGGGCGAACTGGCCGGTGTGCTCACCCGCACCGGAGCGATCCGGGCCGGCATCTACACCCCGGCGGTGGACGCCGCGGGCAAGCTGCGGATCGCCGCCGCCGTCGGCATCAACGGCGACGTCGGCGCCAAGGCCCGCGGCCTCGCCGAGGCCGGGGTCGATCTGCTCGTCATCGACACCGCACACGGACACCAGACCAAGATGCTCGACACCATCGCCACGGTCGCCTCCCTGGAGTTGGGCCTGCCGATCGCCGCGGGCAACGTGGTCTCGGCCGAGGGCACCCGCGACCTGATCGGCGCGGGCGCGTCCATCGTCAAGGTCGGCGTCGGTCCCGGCGCCATGTGCACCACCCGGATGATGACCGGCGTGGGTCGGCCCCAGTTCTCCGCTGTCGTCGAATGTGCCGCCGCGGCAAAGGAACTCGGGGGTCACGTGTGGGCCGA
Source organism: Mycolicibacterium diernhoferi (assembly GCF_019456655.1). Taxonomy (NCBI): domain Bacteria; kingdom Bacillati; phylum Actinomycetota; class Actinomycetes; order Mycobacteriales; family Mycobacteriaceae; genus Mycobacterium; species Mycolicibacterium diernhoferi. The sequence continues at coordinate 3,403,200 of NZ_CP080332.1, forward strand.
CGGCGGGGTGCGTCATCCCCGCGACGTGGCGCTGGCACTGGCTGCCGGTGCGTCGAACGTGATGATCGGCTCCTGGTTCGCCGGCACCTACGAGTCCCCCGGCGACCTGCTGCGCGACCGCGACGGGCTGCCCTTCAAGGAGAGCTACGGGATGGCCTCCAAACGGGCGGTGGCCGCCCGCACCGCCGCGGACAGCGCCTTCGACCGGGCCCGCAAGGCGCTGTTCGAAGAGGGCATCTCCAGCTCACGGATGAATCTGGACGCGGCGCGCGGAGGGGTGGAGGACCTGATCGACCACATCACCTCCGGGGTGCGCAGCACCTGCACCTACGTCGGTGCGGCCACCCTTCCCGAACTGCACGAGAAGGCGGTGCTGGGCGTGCAGTCGGCCGCCGGGTTCGCCGAGGGACATCCGCTGCCGACGGGTTGGTGACGGTCACACCGCGCGGCACGGCCGCGGGCTCCCCCGGCCAGCACCGCCACATCCCGCCCGCAAAGCCGCTACAACACCCTGCGGCAAAGCCGCTACGATATAGCGCATCAACGACGCATCGCGTCGCCCGAACAGAAAGGAATCCCGTGCCACAGGCACCCGTGGAAGCCCACGGATCAACGTCGGGCTTCGGGATTCCGGCCGGGTCCCCCAGCTCGGAACCCTCCGACGCCGAGCCGTCCAGTAGGCGGCCGGGCGCCCGGCCCGGCAGCCATCCGGTGAGGTGGCGATGAGCCTCACCATGACCATCCTCAGCCTGCTCGCGTTCATTCTCCTGACCGCGGGAACCGCGCTGTTCGTGGCGGCCGAGTTCTCGCTGACCGCGCTGGAGCGCAGCACCGTCGAAGCCAACGCCCGGGCCGGCGGACGGCGCGATCAGTTCGTGAGCAAGGCGCACCGCTCGTTGTCGTTCCAGCTGTCCGGGGCGCAGATCGGCATCTCGATCACCACCCTGGCCACCGGTTACCTGGCCGAACCCGTGGTGGCCCGGCTGCTCTACGGGCCGCTGACGGCGCTGCGCATCCCGGCCGATTGGGTCAGCCCGATCGCACTGGTGCTCGCGCTGCTGATCGCCACCTCGGTGTCGATGATCTTCGGCGAACTGGTACCCAAGAACCTGGCCGTCGCCCGACCGCTGCCGACCGCCCGGGCCGCCGCCGCTCCGCAGTGGTACTTCTCGAAACTGTTCACCCCGGTCATCAAGGCCACCAACGGCACCGCCAACTGGATCCTGCGCCAGATGGGCATCGAACCTGCCGAGGAACTGCGTTCGGCCCGCTCACCACAGGAACTGGTGTCCCTGGTGCGCAACTCGGCGCGCAGCGGGTCGCTGGACGCCGACACCGCCGTGCTGGTGAACCGCTCCCTGCAGTTCGGTGACCGGTCCGCCGAGGAGCTGATGACCCCGCGCTCCAAGATCGAATCGCTGGAGATCGAGGACACCGTCGCCGACCTGATGGCCGCCGCCATGCGCACCGGTCACTCGCGCTTCCCGATCGTCGACGGCGATCTCGACCAGACCGTCGGCATGGTGCACGTCAAGCAGGTGTTCGAGATCCCCACCGAGCGCCGCGCCACCACCAAACTCTCCCGGCTGGCCGTGCCGGTACCGACGGTACCGTCCACCCTCGACGGCGACTCGGTGATGACGCAGATCCGCGGCAACGGAATCCAGACCGCCATGGTGGTCGACGAATACGGCGGCACCGCGGGCATGGTCACCTTCGAGGACCTGATCGAGGAGATCGTCGGCGATGTCCGCGACGAACACGACGACGCCACACCGGACGTGGTGCAGAGCCGCTCCGGCTGGCAGGTGTCGGGGTTGCTGCGCATCGACGAGGTCGACTCCGAGACACCGTTCCGCGCCCCCGAAGGGGATTACGAGACCATCGGCGGGCTGGTGCTGGAGAAGCTCGGGCACATCCCCGAGGAAGGCGAAACGGTGGAATTGACCGAGTTCGACCCGGATCATCCGGGCGACGAACCGGTGCACTGGCAGGCCCGCATCCTGAAGATGGACGGCCGCCGCATCGACCTGCTGGAGCTCGTCAAGACCGAAGGACGCTCCGAATTCGAGGGTCCCGATGGGCGGTGATCTGTTGGCGGTCGCCCTGACCGTCCTGCTGCTCGGGGCCAACGCGTTCTTCGTCGGCGCGGAATTCGCGCTGATCTCCGCCCGCCGGGACCGCCTCGAAGCGCTCGCCGAACAGGGCAAGAAACGCGCGGTCACGGTGATGCGCGCGGCGGAGCACCTGTCGCTGATGCTGGCCGGCGCGCAACTGGGCATCACCATCTGTTCGATCCTGCTGGGCCGGGTCGGTGAGCCCGCTGTTGCGCACCTGCTGGAGAAACCGTTCGCGCTGCTCGGGGTCGGCGATGCGGTGCTGCACACCGTGTCGTTCATCGTCGCGCTCGCGGTCGTGGTGACCCTGCACGTGCTGCTGGGCGAGATGGTGCCCAAGAACATCGCCATCGCCGGCCCGGAGACCACCGCGATGCTGCTGGTCCCGCCGTACCTGGTGTACATCCGCGCGGTCCGCCCGCTCATCGCGTTCTACAACTGGGCCGCCAACTCCACCCTGCGGGCGTTGCGGGTGGAACCCAAGGACGAGCTCGACATCACGGTGTCGACCGTCGAACTGTCCGAGATGATCGCCGAATCGCTGTCGGAGGGCCTGCTCGACCGCGAGGAGCACACCCGGCTGACCCGGGCCCTGCAGATCCGTGATCGCACGGTGGCCGACCTGGCGATCCCGTTGGACCAGATCCGCGCCGTCCCGGCCTCGGTGGACGGGTCCGGCCCGACCCTGGCCGCGGTCGAGCAGGCGCTGTCCGAGACCGGGTATTCCCGGTTCCCGGTGACCGACGCCGGCGGTGCCTACATCGGGTATCTGCACATCAAGGACGTTCTCGAGGTGATCGACGAGTCGCCGACCGTGCTGGACGCGGCGATAGTGCGGCCCCTGATCCGGCTATCGTCCACCCTGCCGCTGCCCGACGCGTTGACCCGGTTGCGGCGCAACAAGAGTCACCTGGCCCTGGTGACCGACGGCGGGTCGGTCACCGCGATGGTGACCCTGGAGGATCTGGTGGAGGACCTGGTCGGCACGGTGCGCGACGGGACGCACCGGATCTGATGACGGCGCCGTCGGTGTCGGTGCTCGGGCAGGCGCAATGGTCGGCCCGCGAGTCCGCACACCAGCAGCGGGTGGCGGGTTTCCTCACCCCGCACCTGCAGCGGGCCCAGCGCGGCGAGGCCCACCCGGTGTGGGATTTCCTGTTCACCTACTACAGCCTGCGGCCCCGCCAGTTGCGTCGCTGGCACCCCGGCTTCGGGGTGGGTCTGCAGGGCCCGGACGCCGGGCGTTTCCTCACCCGCACCGGCTATCGGCGCACCGAGGACACGGTGACCGTGACGGCCGAACTGCTGGAGTCACGCCGCGATACGGTCACGTTCATCGCCGAACTGCTGGCCGGTACCGCGGACCGGCCCGCCCGTTTCAACTGTTTCGGGTTACACGAGTGGGCGATGGTGTACCGCGCACCCGCGGTGCGCCACGGCCAGGTGCCGCTGCGGCTCGGATCCGCGGGCACCGATGCCGTCGTCGACTCGATGCCGCTGCGGTGCAGCCACTTCGACGCGTTCCGGTTCTTCACGCCGTCGGCCGCCCCGCTCAACGCCGACCAGCTGCGCCGTGACACCCAGACCCGGCACGAGCAGCCCGGCTGCATCCATGCCGGGATGGATCTCTACAAGTGGGCCTACAAGTTGGGGCCCTTGGTGCGCTCCGAGCTGGTGATGGACTGCCTGGAGCTGGCCGCCGAGGCCCGCGCGATCGACATGCGGGCCAGCCCGTACAATTTGACCGCCTACGGTTTCGCTCCGATCACCATCGAGACGGCCGACGGCCGCGCGGAATATGTGCGGGCCCAACAGGGCCTCGCCAGACGTGCCGCACCGCTACGAGCGGAGCTGGCGCGGCATTGTGAGTATCTTCTTCGCTCCCGGCGGACAGCTCAGGCACCAAGTCATGGCTAGTTACCGATGGGTAAACTAGATCGACAGCTATGGGAGGAAACATGACCGAGCGCGTTACGGTGGGCAACCTGCGGGTCGCCAAGGTGCTGCACGACTTCATCACGACCGAAGCGTTGCCCGGCACCGGCCTGGACCCCGACAGCTTCTGGGCAGGCGTGGACAAGGTCGTCACCGACCTCACCCCACAGAATCAGGAACTGCTGGCCCGCCGCGACGAGCTGCAGGCCCAGATCGACCGCTGGCACCGGGCGCGGGTCATCGGCCCCCTGGACGCGGACGAATACAAGCAGTTCCTGACCGACATCGGCTACCTGGCCCCCGAGCCCGCCGACTTCACCATCACCACCTCCGGCGTCGATGACGAGATCACCAGCACCGCGGGCCCGCAGCTGGTGGTGCCGATCCTCAATGCCCGCTTCGCCCTGAACGCCGCCAACGCGCGCTGGGGATCGCTGTATGACGCGCTGTACGGCACCGACGTGATCTCCGAAGCGGACGGCGCGGAGAAGGGCACCGGCTACAACCGGGTGCGCGGCGACAAGGTCATCGCCTACGCCCGCAACTTCCTCGACGAGGCGGTGCCGCTGGCGTCGGGATCCTGGGCCGACGTCACCGAGATCAAGATCTCCGACGGCGCGCTGACCTTGAGCGTTGACTCCTCGGGGGAGCCCTCGTCGGCGCGTCTGGCCGATCCGAGCGCCTTCGTCGGTTACACCGGCGAGCTCGGCGACTCCGCCTGGTCGGTGCTGCTCAAGCACAACGGCCTGCACATCGAGATCCTCATCGACCCCGAGTCGCCCATCGGCTCGACCGACAAGGCCGGCGTCAAGGACGTCGTGCTGGAGTCCGCGATCACCACGATCATGGACTTCGAGGACTCGGTTGCCGCGGTCGATGCCGAAGACAAGGTGCTCGGCTACCGCAACTGGCTGGGGCTCAACCGCGGCGACCTCTCCGAAGAGGTTGCCAAGGGCGGCAAGTCGTTCACCCGGGTGCTCAGCCCGGACCGCACCTTCACCCGCCCAGACGGCGAGGGTGAGTTGACACTGCCCGGCCGCAGTCTGCTGTTCGTCCGCAACGTGGGCCACCTGATGACCAACGACGCCATCGTTTTCAGCGCCGACGGTGAGGACGGCCCGGAGGTCCCCGAGGGCATCCAGGACGCCCTGTTCACCTCGCTGATCGCCATGCACGGCCTCAAGACCGGCGCCGACAACGACGGCGCGAACGGCCCCTACGCCAACAGCCGCACCGGCTCGGTCTACATCGTGAAGCCCAAGATGCACGGCCCCGACGAGGTCGCGTTCACCTGCGAGCTGTTCAGCCGGGTCGAGGACGTCCTCGGCCTGCCGCAGGGCACCCTCAAGGTCGGCATCATGGACGAGGAACGGCGCACCACGCTCAACCTCAAGGCGTGCATCAAGGCCGCCGCCGACCGCGTCGTGTTCATCAACACCGGCTTCCTGGACCGCACCGGCGACGAGATCCACACGTCGATGGAGGCCGGCCCGATGATCCGCAAGGGCGCCATGAAGAGCCAGCCCTGGATCAAGGCCTACGAGGACGCCAACGTCGACATCGGCCTGGCCGCCGGGCTGTCCGGGCGCGCCCAGATCGGTAAGGGCATGTGGGCGATGACCGACCTGATGGCCGACATGGTCGAGCAGAAGATCGGCCAGCCACGCGCCGGCGCCACCACCGCGTGGGTGCCCTCGCCGACCGCCGCCACCCTGCACGCCATGCACTACCACCAGGTCGACGTGTACGCGGTGCAGGCCGAGCTGGCCGGCAAGCAGCGGTACCGCCTCGAGGATCTGCTGACCATTCCGCTGGCCGGCGAACTGGCCTGGTCGCCCGACGAGATCCACGAAGAGGTCGACAACAACTGCCAGTCCATCCTGGGCTACGTGGTGCGCTGGGTCGACGCCGGTGTCGGCTGCTCGAAGGTGCCCGACATCCACAACGTCGCCCTGATGGAGGACCGCGCCACGCTGCGCATCTCCAGTCAGCTGCTGGCCAACTGGCTGCACCACGGCGTCATCACCGAAGGCGATGTGAAGGCCAGCCTGCGCCGGATGGCCGCGATCGTCGACCAGCAGAACGCCGGTGACGCCGACTACCTGCCGATGGCCACCGACCCGGAGGCCAGCATCGCGTTCCAGGCCGCCCAGGAGCTGATCCTGTCCGGCGCCCAGCAGCCCAGCGGATACACCGAGCCGATCCTGCATCGGCGTCGGCGGGAGTTCAAGGCGCGCGCCGCAAGCCAGTGACTAGACTTCGGCGGGGCATGCGACACGACGAGCTAAGAGGGTAGGGATGGGCAGGCACAGCATTCCCGACCCAGACGACGCCGACGACCGGGGCGGGAACGGAACCGAGCCGTACCGGCCCGAGCCCGATCGGGAGTCAGCGGCCGACCACGGGTCTACCACCGGCGATGAACCGGCCGGAGACAGCGCGTCGGAATTCGGCGACTTCGGATACCAGACCGATGATTACCGTTCCGACGACGACTACCGCGCCGACGAATACGGGACCGACGACTACCGGGCCGACGACTACCGGGCCGACGACTACGACGAGCCGGCCCCGGCTCCGCGCGGCTTCCCAGCCGTGGCCGACGAGGACCAGCCGACCCAGGCGTTCTCGGTCACCGGCCGTCAGCGCGCCTTCGACAACGGCGAGTGGACCGGTTCGCACCGCGCGGTGACGACCGGTCGCCGCAAGGTCAGCCCGCTGGTCATCGCCGCCTTGGTCACCGTGGTCGTCGTGGTCGGCGCGGTGATCCTGTGGCGCTTCTTCGGTGACGCGCTGTCCAACCGCAGTCAGGCCTCCGCCGATCGCTGCGTCGAGGGCGAGATGACCGTCTCGGTGATCGCCGACCCGGCGATCGCCGATCACGTGACGACGCTGGCCGAGCAGTACAGCAAGGACGCCGATCCGGTCGGTGACCGCTGCGTGAAGGTCGCGGTCCAGGCTGCCGACTCCGCTGCGGTGATCAACGGATTCACCGAAACCTGGCCGGGGGATCTCGGTGAGCGGCCGGCGATGTGGATCCCGGCCAGCTCGGTCTCCGAGGCACGGCTGGAGTCCGTCGACGACAAGGCCATCATCGACAGCCGGCCGCTGGTCAGCACCCCTGTGGTGGTGGCCGCCCGGCCCGAGCTCAAAGAAGCGCTGGCCCAGCAGAACTGGTCGACGTTGCCGGGACTGCAGAGCAATCCTGCCGGGCTCGACGGGCTGAACCTGCCGGGCTGGGGCGGACTGCGCCTGGCGCTGCCGCTCACCGGCGACTCCGATGCCAGTTTCCTGGCCGCCGAAGCGGTGGCCGCGGCCTCCGCACCGGCCGGGGCCCCGCCGTCCGACGGCGCCGGGGCCGCGCAGCGGCTGTTCGGAGGCCAGCCCGAGTTGGCCGACACCGCGGCCGACACCGCGCTGGACACCCTGATCAACGCCGCCGACCCGGCGACCGCCCCGGTCCACGCCGTCGTCACCACCGAGCAGAAACTGGTCCAGCGGGCCGCCGACCTGCCGGACGCCGGTGCGAAGCTCAGCGCGTGGATTCCGCCGGGACCGGCCGCCGTCGCCGATTTCCCCGGGGTGCTGCTCAGCGGCGACTGGTTGTCCAAGGAACAGGTCAGCGCGGCCAGCGAGTTCGACCGCTACCTGCGTAAGCCCGAGCAACTCGCGAAGCTGGCCGAGGCCGGATTCCGGGCCGAGGGCACAACCCCGCCGAGCAGCCCGGTCACCGATTTCCCGCAACTGGCGCAACGGCTGTCGTTCGGCGATGCCGCGTCCCGTGCCGCCCTGGCGACCCGGTTGACGGCGCCTGCCCGGGACGGCGCGGTCACCGTGGTGCTGAATCAGTCGATGCCCGTCGACGAGGGCGGCCGCAGCCGGCTGAGCAATGTGACCACCGCACTGAACGACCGGCTGCAGGTGCTGCCGCCGTCCACGTCGGTGGGGCTGTGGACGTTCGACGGGGTGGCCGGCCGCTCGGTGACCACCACCGGGCCGCTCGGCGACGATGCGCGGTCGGCGGCGCTCAGTTCCAGCCTGCAGGGGCAGACCGCATCCGGTGGCGGGGCGGTGTCGTTCACCACCCTGCGACTGGTCTACGGCGAGGCGGTGACGAACTTCCGTGAGGGCGTACCCAATTCGGTGCTGGTGATCACCTCCGGCCCGCACACCGACCGCAGCCTGGACGGCCCCGGGTTGGTGTCCTACATCCAGGGCGCGGTGGACGAGCAGCGCCCGGTCGCGGTGAACGTCATCAACCTCGGTGACGACCCGGACCGCGCGACGTGGGAAGCCGTGGCCCAGGCCAGCGGCGGCGAGTACCGCAGCGTGCCGAACTCGGCGGACCCCGCGCTCGCCGACGCGGTGGCGGAACTGCTGGGTTAGTCGCAGTTACGCGGTCGCGGTGGCGCACTCCTGTGGGGCGCGCCAAGCGCGCGGCAGCGCCACCGCGAGGCCGATCACGCCGAGGATCACCGGAACCAGCAGCGCCGCCCGGTACGAGTCGAGTTGACCGGCGCCGGCCGCCGTCGCCGCCACCTGGACCGCGGTGGTCGCGGCCAGCCCGATCGCGGCCCCGAACTGGAATGTCGTGTAGAGCAGCCCGCTGGTCAGTCCCTGCGCGGACTCCTCGACACCGTCGGTCGCGGCGATCGTCAGCGGCCCGTAGGCCAGGGTGAACGCGATGCCGAGCGCCAGCAGGCTGGGCAGCATGCTCAGATACACCCAGTCCCGTTCCACGCCGAGGAACAGCAGGAAGGACAGCGCCGCGCAGGCCATTCCGGCCGCGATGACGCGCCACAGCCCGAAGCGGCGCACCAGGATCGGGGTGAGCGTGGGCGCCAGGATCGCGTCGATCGCGACGACCAGCAAGGCCAGTGCGGTGGACAGCGCCGACCAACCCCGCAGCTCCTGCAGGTAGAGCACGATGATGAACTGGAAGCCCATGAAGCCGGCGGCCAGACAGCCCGCCCCGAGGTAGGCGTTGACCTGCGGGCCCGACCGCAGCAGAGCCAGCGGCACCAACGGATCGGCGGCGGCGCGCTGCCGGGCGCCGAATCCGACGAACGACACCAGCGCGATCAGACCGAGCCACACCGAGCCGAGAACCGTTCCGTGGGCGGCATTCTCGATGGCCGTCACGGTGAGCACCACGGCCCCGGTGACGAGCACCGCACCGGGCAGGTCGAGGGACCGGCGGGCGGTGACCTCGTCGCGCGGGATCAGCGGGAGTGCCAGCAGCAGCACGGCCGAGGCCAGCACGACCGGGGCGAAGAACACCCACCGCCAGCCGAACGAGGTGAGCAGGCCGCCCGCGACGAGTCCGAGCGAGAATCCGGCCGCACCGAGACCGGCGTAGATGAGTACGGCCCGGTCCCGTTGCGGGCCTTCGGGAAAGCTCGTGGTGATGATCGCGAGCCCGGCCGGCATCAGGAAGGCCGCGGCGATACCGGTGAGGACCCGGACCCCGATGACGGTGGCGCCGTTGGGGGCGATGCCGCCCAGCGCCGACACCCCGATGAAGATGACCAGTGCGGTCAGGAAGACCCGCCGCCGCCCGTAGACGTCGGCGGTACGGCCACCGAGCAGCATGAATCCGCCGTAGCCGATCACGTATCCACTGACGATCCACTGCAATTCGACGGTCGGCAGGTCGAGCGCCCGCCGGATGGTGGGCAACGCGATGTTGAACATCGCGATGTCGATGCCTTCCAGGAACGCCGCCCCACACAGCGCCGCGAGCAGCAGCGCCGCGCGGAGTCTGGAGGTCGACTTCACATCGGTAGCGCCCATATGCCCACCTTCAGTTCCTATTGGTAACTGACCACATCATCAGGCACCATGGAGCCGTGGCGGAAGAAGGCACTTTGAAGTCAGTCGGTACCTCGCAGGGAACCGACTGCTGCCCGGATGCCTTCCAGTGGGACCGGCGGGAGGACTGCGAGGTCCGGCAGATCCTCGACCGGATCGCCGACAAGTGGTCGCTGCTCATCATCGCCCTGCTCGACGACGGCTCCCTGCGGTTCACCGAGCTCAAGCGTCGGATCGACGGGGTCAGCCAGCGCATGCTGACCGTGACGCTGCGCCAGCTCGAGCGCGACGGGCTGGTCCGGCGCACCGTGCACCCGGTCGTCCCGCCCCGGGTCGACTACGAGCTCACCGAACTGGGCCGCACCCTGCACGAGACCGTGCAAACGCTGGTCCGTTGGACCGAGGCGCACCAAGGCGATATCGCCGCAGCGCGCCGGCGCTTCGACGAGGCCAACGCACCGTCGGACCGGGGCTGACCCGCGGCGTCAGACCGCGAGCAGCCGCAGCGCTTCGGCGGCGAACACCTCGGGCACCTCGACCTGCGGGTAGTGCCCGACGCCGGGCAGCTCGATCACCGTCGCGTCGGGTCGTAGTTCACGCAGCCCGGCCAGCACGTTGACGGTGGCCACCGGATCGTCGAGGCCCCACAGGAAGTTCACCGGCTTGTCCCACGCGGTGATCGCCCCGTGCCAGCGCTGCGCGTAGCGCACACGCTCGTCGAGGTAGGCGCACAGCAGGTGCATGATGCGGTGGCCGTCGTTGTGCGCCAACAACGCCCATTGCGCCTCGGCCTCGTCCGGCGACAGCGGGTGCCCGGCGCTGAACAGTCGGGCGAACCCGCGCACGAATCCGGCGCGACCGGTCAGCCGGGACAACACCGGACCCAACGGCCCGCGCAGCACCTTCTGCGAGGGACGCAGGCTGGCCCGCTCCAGGATCACGCTGCCGTTGGTGAGCACCGCGGACCGCAGGTCGAACGGCAACCGCCCCTCGACATCTCGGGCGAGCAGTTCGGTGGCCACCGAGGTGCCCATGTCGTGCGCGATCATCGTCACCGGTCCCTGCACGGTCCGGGCGAGCACCTCGGCCACCAGGTCGGCCTGCTCCAGCAGGCTGTTGCGGCGCCGCGGCTTGTCCGACAACCCGAACCCGAGAAAGTCCAGCGTCACCCAGGCCCGGCCGGCCAGGGCAGGCACCACCTCGCGGTAGTCGAAGGAACTGGACGGAAACCCGTGCAGCAGCAGCACCGTCGGGCCGTCACCGTCGGCGGACCGGACGAACACCCGCCCCGCCGGGGTGTCCAGGAAGCGTCCACCATCGCACCACTGTTGGACCGTCGGCGGCAGCATGCCGGCGAGCCTAGGCGAACCGGTGCGGATGCGCGCCCGCTTACGCGAACGCGGTTACCGGCGGGCAGGAACACACCAGGTTGCGGTCCCCGTAGGCGGCATCGATCCGGCGGACCGGCGGCCACACCTTCGCCCGGAAGCCCTTGCCCAGCGGGTAGGCGGCCTGCTCACGGGTGTACGGGTGCGACCAATCGGCCACCAACAGCGATTCCGCGGTGTGCGGGGCGCCGCGCAGCGGATTGTCGTCCGCCGGCCACTCCCCCGACCCGACCTTGTCGATCTCGGCGCGGATGGCGATCATGGCCTCGCAGAACGCGTCGACCTCGGCCAGGCTTTCACTCTCGGTGGGCTCCACCATCAAGGTTCCCGCCACCGGGAAGCTCATCGTCGGCGCGTGGAAACCGAAGTCCGCCAGTCGTTTTGCCACATCATCGACGGTGACCCCGGTGGCCTTGGTGATTCCGTTGAGATCCAGGATGCATTCGTGGGCGACCATGCCGTTCTCGCCGGTGTAGAGCACCGGGAAGTACTCGTCGAGCCGGCGGGCCACATAGTTCGCCGAGGCGATCGCGGTCAGCGAGGCCGCCCGCAGACCCGTCGCGCCCATCATCCGGATGTAGGTCCAGGTGATCGGCAGGATCGACGCCGAACCGTACGGGGCGGCCGACACGGTGTACTTGTCACCGAGTTCATCGGCCAGCGGATGCCCGGGCAGGTAGGGCGCGAGGTGGCTGCGCACCGCGACCGGCCCGACCCCGGGACCGCCACCGCCGTGCGGGATGCAGAACGTCTTGTGCAGGTTCAGGTGGCTGACGTCGCCGCCGAAGCGACCGGGCCGGGCCAGTCCGACGAGCGCGTTGAGATTGGCGCCGTCGACGTAGACCTGACCGCCCGCATCGTGCACGGCCGCACAGATCTCGGCGACATCGTGCTCGTACACCCCGTGTGTGGACGGGTAGGTGATCATCAGCGCGGCCAACCGGTCGGCGTGCTCGGCCACCTTGGCGCGCAGATCGTCGAGGTCCACGTCGCCGTTGGCGCGGCAGCCGACCACCACCACCCGCATGCCCACCAACGCCGCGGACGCCGCGTTGGTGCCGTGCGCGCTGGACGGGATGAGGCACACATCCCGGTTGGTATCGCCATTGGCGCGGTGGTAGGCCTCGATGGCCAGCAGCCCGGCGTACTCGCCCTGCGATCCGGCGTTGGGCTGCAACGAGATCTCGTCGTAGCCGGTGATGGCGGTCAGCCAGGTCTGCAGATCGGCGATCAGCCGGCGCAGCCCCGGGTTGTCCGATGCCGGCGCGAACGGGTGCTGCTTGGCGAACTCGGCCCAGGTGATCGGCTCCATCTCCGCGGCCGCGTTGAGCTTCATCGTGCACGAGCCCAGCGGGATCATGCTGCGGTCGAGCGCGATGTCCTTGTCCGCCAAGGCCCGCAGGTACCGCATCATCGAGGTTTCGGTGCGGTACAGGTGGAAGGCCGGATGCGTCAGGAACTCCGAGGTCCGGGTGGCGATCGTCGATTCCGGCGCCGCCGCCGGGGTGACTCCGAACGCGTCCAGCACCGCAGCGACATGCTCATCGGTGGTGGCCTCGTCGCAGGACACCGACACGTGGTCGGCGTCGACCCGCCACAGGTTGATGCCGGCGGCCTTGGCCGCGGCCACGATGTCGTCGGCGCGGCCGGGCACCCGGGCCAGCACGGTGTCGAAGTAGGCCGGGTGCACCAGCGAATCTCCCAGGGCCGCAGCGATCGTCGCGGCGTGCCGGTGCACGCGGCGGGCGATGGCGGTCAACCCGGCGGCGCCGTGGTAACTGGCGTACATGGCGGCGATGACGGCCAGCAGCACCTGCGCGGTGCAGATGTTGCTGGTCGCCTTGTCCCGGCGGATGTGCTGCTCGCGGGTCTGCAGGCTCAGGCGATAGGCGTCCGCGCCATCGCTGTCCTTGGACACCCCGACCAGCCGGCCCGGCAACTGGCGGGCATGCTTGGTGTGTACGGCCAGGTACCCGGCGTGCGGTCCACCGAATCCCATTGGCACACCGAAACGTTGGGTGGTGCCGAAGGCCACGTCGGCGCCGAACTCTCCCGGCGGGGTGATCAGCGTCGCGGCCAGCAGGTCGGCGCCGACGGCGACCAGCGCGCCACGTTCGTGCGCCTGGTCGACCAGACCCGACCAGTCGGTGACACGTCCGCTGGCGCCCGGCAACTGCACGATGACGCCGAAGAAATCACCCTCGGGCAGGCCCTCGCGCAGGTCGGCCGTGATCACCTCGATGCCGAGCGGTTCGGCGCGGGTCGCGATGACGGCGGCGGTCTGGGTGTACACGTCGACGTCCACGGCCAGCCGCTTGGACGGGCCCTTGACCGCGCGGTGCATGAGCGTCATGGCCTCGGCGGCGGCGGTGCCCTCGTCGAGCATCGAGGCGTTGGCGACGTCCATCCCGGTCAGGTCGCTCACCATGGTCTGGAAGTTCAGCAGCGCCTCCAGGCGTCCCTGGCTGATCTCGGGCTGGTACGGCGTGTACGCGGTGTACCAGGCCGGGTTCTCCAAGATGTTGCGCTTGAGCACCGGCGGGGTCAGCGTGTCGAAGTAGCCCTGCCCGATCATCGACACCGCCACGGTGTTGGAGTCGGCCAGTGCGCGCAGCTCGGCGAGCGCCTGCTCCTCGGTGGCCGGCGGCGGCAGCTGATCCAGCCCCGGTGCCAGCCCGTCGGCGCCCACCGCGTCGAGGATGCCGGTCGGCAGCGCCTTGACCGCCAGTTCATCGAGGGAATCGACGCCGATGACGCCCAGCATGGTGGCGATGGCATCGGCGTCGGGCCCGATGTGGCGGTCGGCGAAACGCGACTGGAACTGGTCGGACACATGAACTCCCGGTCGAGGCGGTCTACGTACGCGCGCGCACGTCAGTGCCCTCTCCCTCTGTCGGGGGTGCCTGAGAGATTCAGTCCGCGGGTGGACCTTTCCCCATGGGCGGGTGCGCAGGGCACCGCTTTCCAGAGGCATCGTGGCCGTGTGCGGTCCGGGGGCCTGAGAGGTTGACGGAGAGGTATTGCTCCTTCGGCGCCCGTGGCTGGCGGCCACGGAACTCTCCCGCGCAAGGGCGATGCGTCGTTGATTCTACCGCCCGGCCAGATCCAGCGCCGTCCACGCCAGCGCAGTCGCCCCGTCACGCAGCGCGGCCTCGGCCTGCGGGCCCACCGCGGCGTCGGCGAATTCCCGCTGATGGTTCACCGCAGGCAGCGACCCGATGCCCAGATACGGGTGGATCGCCCGCACCACCTGGGACACATTGCCCATGTCGGTCGACGCGGTGCGCATCGCCGCCGCGCCCTCGGCCGGCTCGGCCAGCATGTCCCGCCCCAGCTCCGCGGCGTTGGCGATGAACAGGTCCAGCAGGTCCTCGTCGGTGCGGAATTCCGCGTACGGCGGGGACTCCAGCTCGATCTCCAGCTCGCATCCCGTCCCCAGGGCCCCGGCGGCGAAACAGTCGCGGATGCGGCGTTCGATGCCGGCGAGCTCGGCCAGGGTGCGGGCCCGCACATACCAGCGGCCGGTGGCCGAGTCCGGGATCGCGTTCGGTGCCGTCCCGGCGTCGGTCACCACCCCGTGTACCCGGGTGGTCGACGGCAGCTGCTGGCGCAGCAGCCCGATCGCCACCTGGGCGACGGTGAACGCGTCGGCGGCGTTCACACCCAGGTGCGGGTAGGCCCCGGCGTGCGCGCTGACGCCGCGGTAGGAGACCCGCCAATGCGCGACCGCCAGCGGTTCGGCGCGCGGGGCGTCGACAGGGCCGGGGTGCATCATCAGGGCCGCGTCCAGGCCGTCGAACTCGCCGGCCTCCAGCATGCCGATCTTGCCGCCGCCGCCCTCCTCGGCCGGGGTGCCGATGACGTGCACGGTGATACCGGTGTCGCCGGCGGCGCGCACCATCAGCGCCGCGCCGACCGCGGACGCGGCGATCAGGTTGTGCCCGCAGGCGTGCCCGAGGCCCGGTAGCGCGTCGTACTCGGCGATGAAGGCGATGTGCAGCGGCCCGTCGCCGGCGCGGGCGTGGAACGCGGTCTCCAGTCCGGCGGCCCGGCGGTCGACGCTGAACCCCTGCCCGTCGAGCAGGTCGGTCAGCATCCGGTGAGCCCGCACCTCCTGCCAGGCGATCTCGGGATCGGCGTGCAACCGGGTGCTGATGCCGCGCACCAGCTCCCAGTTGCGCGTCAGGTACCCCTGGGCGAGGGCTTTAGAGGTCACCCGGGACCCCGAAGCTCGGTGCGCCGGCGGGGTCGAGGGCACGACGGACGTAGTCGTCGCGCTGGGGTTCCCAGACCTCCCACAGTGCGGCCAGCTGTGTGTACGGGTCCTCGGACCAGTCCACCCGCAGAGTGGTCTCGGGCCACTCGACCTCGCGGTAGACCAGCAGCCCGGCGGCGTGGATCGGGCCCTCTTCGCCGCCGGCGTCCAGTGCGGCGGCCAGTCCGTCCAGCAGCCGCCGTTCGAACTGGGTGGCCGCGGAGGTCTCGTAACCCCGGACCAGTTCGGTGATGGTGGCCGCCGAGGCCAGCATGTTGCCGGCCCCGACGACGCCGTCACCGGCGAGGTGGTGGTGGGTGCCCAGGGCCCCGGCGCCACTGAACGCGGCGCTGCGACCCGCCCGGTCCAGCACGGTCAGCTGCCGGTAGTCGCGCATCGGGTGCGCCTCGACGACGGTGTCCAGGGCGGTCCGGGCGTCCGCGCCGGCGGCGAGCTGATCCAGCAGCAGGGGGCCCAGCCGGGGGTCGGTGACGTTCTGGCTGGCGGCCGCCCCGAGTCCGGGCCGGATGTTCAGGCAGCGCGAGGCCACCGCGGGCGAGGACGAGGCGATGACCATGCCGAAGGCGCCGGTGTCGCGGTCCAGCGCGGCGAGCGAGAACGTCATGACGCCCCCTGCCGCACCGCGATGACGTCCACCTCGACCAGCCACTCGGGCCGGGCCAGGGCGCTGACCACCAGCCCGGTGGACACCGGGTGCACGCCCTTGAGCCACCGCCCGATCACCCGGTACACGGCCTCGCGGTAGCGCGGATCCACAAGGTAGACGGTCACTTTGACGATGTCATCCAGGGTGGCGTCGGCCTCGGCGAGCAGGGTGGCGATATTGGACATCGCCTGCTCGGTCTGGGCGGCCACATCGCCGACGCCGATGTTCTCGGCGGTGTCGAGGTCCTGGCCGATCTGGCCGCGCAGGTAGATGGTGTCCCCGGCCACCACGGCCTGGCACAGATCGTTGTCGAGGTTCTGCTCCGGGTAGGTGTCGCGGGTGTTGAACGGGCGGATTCTGGTGTGTGTCACTGGCCCACCCGGTCGGACAGTTCGGCCGCGGACTTGACCAGCGCCAGCGGGCCGTCGAAGTCGAAGTTGCGGTAGACGGCCTGGTAGTGCGCGAACGGCGGTGCCTGGGCGAACAATTGGAAGGTCAGCCGGTGCCCGGCGTAGTCGCTGTTGAGCAGGTCGCGGGCGAACGCCAGCAGTTTGCGACGGTCGTCGGCCTGCCACTCGTCGGTGATGGAGTAGTACTTCTCCAGCCATTCCGAGGCGCCCGGGACGCCGAAGGTGGCCGAGTCCGGGGTGATGCAGATCTGGCCGCCGCACAGTTCGCGGGCGTAGTGCATCATCTGCGGCAGCTGGGTCTGGGCCCACACCCGGCCGGCGTACAGCAGCGACTGGTTGGGCATCAGCAGCCCGCCCGGGCTGGTCTCGGCGTTGGCGATCGAGGCGGTCAGGTGGGCATCGATGCCCTCCCGGTAGCAGGCCAGCATCGCCAGCTTCTCCTGCACGGCCGGGTTGTTGTCCAGCCCGGTCTGGCGCACGTTGTGCAGGGCCGCACCGATCATCAGGTCGGCGAACCGGATCGACCGGTGCACGTAGGGCAGCGCGCTGTAGCGGTGCAGGCAGCTGCGCACGAAGGTGGCGGCCCGGGTGTGCCGGTAGAACAGGATGTCGTCCCACGGGATCAGCACGTTGTCGAAGATCACCAGCGACTCGACCTCGTCCACCCGGTTGGACAGCGGGTAGTCCGCGGCATCGCGGCGGCCGGCGAAACCGGTGCGGCAGATGAACTTCAGGTTCGGCGCGTTCAGATCGGCGATGAACCCCACCGCGTAATCGGAGAGCTTGGAGTCGCCCCAGTTGGCGATGGTCGGCTTGGTGTAGGCCTGGGTGGCGTACGGCGCGGCGGTCTCGTACTTGGCGCCGCGCACGATGATGCCGTCGTCGGTCTCCTTGACCACGTGCAGCAGCATGTCGGGGTCCTGGTCCTGCGGGCGCTTGGACCGGTCGCCCTTGGGGTCGGTGTTGGCCGAGATGTGGAACGGGTCACCGGTGGCGGCCTTGTTCACGTGCCGGCGGATGTTCTCGGCGAACCGCGGGTCGACCTCGTTGAGCACGTCCTGCCCGTCGTAGAGGGCCCACATCTCACCGATGGTCTCGTCCCCGACCCGGGTGACCACGCCGCGGGCCTCGTCGAGGACCAGGTCGATGGCCTTGCGCTTGTCCTGCCAATCCTGTTGGGTCAGCGGCATCTTGTTGGCGATCGCGTTGCGCTCACCGTTCTCGTCGACGTAGCTCATCACGTCCTGGGTGGCGGCCTCGTGCGCCAGGTCGTAGATGCGGGCCCGGATGTCGACGATGGGCGCGAACATCGGGTGCTTGGTGACGTCGCGCACCTGTTCACCGTCGATGTAGATCTCGCGTCCGGTGTTGATGGACTCCCGGTATTCGTCTCCGGTCTTGATCATGCGAGCTGTCCTTCCGTGTTGTGGGCCGAGAGCGTGCGGTACGTGCCGCGCAGATGCAGCAGGGGTTCGGCGTCGGTGTGCACCACATGGCGCACCTCGCCGAGGTAGAGGTGGTGGGATCCGATATCGGTGACGCTGTGCAGCACGCACTCGAAGGCGGCCACGCTGTCGGCGTAGACCGGCAGACCGTTGCGGCCGTCGGCCCATTCGCCCTCGGCGAAGGTGAAAGGCGCCCGGCCGTCACGCGAGCGTCCGGCGAACGTGTCTGCGGCGACGTGATGTTCGGGCCCCAGCAGGGACACATTGAACGCGCCGGTGGCGCAGATCGCGGCGTTCATGGGGCTGCGCCGGTTGATACAGACGCCCAGGATGGCAGGTTCGTCGGAAACCCGGCTCACCGCGGAGACGGTCTGTCCCCAGCGCAGGTTGTCGGCGTCGGTGGTGACGATGGTGACGGGTGTCGCGGCACAGCTGATGGCGCGGATGAACTCGCGCGTGCCGGTCGGCGTCAGGGTGGATTTCATTGTCATCCCTTGCGTTTCGGATTCGGGATCGGTTCCACGGATGGCAGCGTTGATGTCCGTGGCTTCGATGCTGCCCGAATCGGGGTCATCTGACAAAGAGCTAGATCCGTTGTTCTACATCGGTTTTGGAGATGCATCCGGGCACGGTGACGACGACCTTGCCGACCCGGTCCGGTTCGGTGAACCTGCGGTGCGCGTCGGCGATGCGCTCGAGGCCGAAGGTGGTGTCCAGCACCGGGCGCAGCCGGCCGGCCACCAGCGCGGGCAGGACCTCGGCGGCCAGCTCCGCGCACAACGCGGCCCGCGTCTCATCCGGCAACCGGCCCAGGCTCGACGAGGACACCTCGGCACCGGCGGCCATCAACGAACCCAGGTCGATCTGCGCCTGACTGCCGCCGGCCACCCCGACGATCACCAGCCGCCCCTGCGGAGCGAGCAGGCCGATGTTGGCATCCAGGGTGGAGGCGCCCTGATTGTCCAGGATGATGTCGTAGCCGCCGGGTTCGCACCGGCGGGCCGCCTCGAACACATCCGTTCCGGCGTAGTCGATCACCCGGTGGGCGCCCAGCTCGGTGCACAATGCGGTCTTCGCCGCGCCGCGGGCAGTGCCGGTGACCAGCGCGCCGCGGGTCCGGGCCAGCTGGACGGCCAGCGAGCCCACTCCCCCGGCGGCACCGTGGATCAGTACCCGTTCCCCGGACCGAAGTCGGCCGCGGTGCACCAGGTTCCACCAGGCCGTCGCCGCTGCCTCCGGCACGGCACCGGCGATCACCGGGTCGAGCCCGTCGGGCAGCACCAGGCACGCCCCGGCCGGTACGGCCACGTATTCGGCGTAGGTGCCCGCCCGGGTCAGAGCGGCCACCCGGTCGCCGACCTTCGGTGCGCTGACCGCGCTGCCGACGGCCACCACGGTGCCTGCGCATTCCAGGCCGGGGATGCCACCGGGGGGTGCCGGCATGACGCCGCGGCACTGCAGGATCTCGGCGTTGTTGATCCCGAAGGCCGCCACCGCGATCAGAACCTCCGTCGGGCCCGGCTCCGGGACCGCCACCCGTTGGATGCGCAGGGGCTGCGCACCGCCCGGATCAACCAGCACGGCCGCCGGCATCGTGGTCATCGCAGCACCACCTGCGCGTGGAAATCGAGGATGGCCCGGGCGAATTCGGCCGGACAGGTCTCGGGGCTGGAGATGTCGCCGTCGCCCAGGACGTGCTCGCGGGCCTGCGGGAAGGCCGCCATGATCTGGCCGTGGCGCGGGAAGGCCCGCTTGTCGCGTGCCGAAGCCATGCACAGCACCGGTCCCGGGTAGCGGCCGAGACGATCCTCGGAGCGGTAGGCGGACACCGCCGCCGTACCGCGGTCGGGGTCCGAGTGAGACAGCACATCGCGGATGTAGCGGGCCTGCACATCGGGGGCCGATTGCGTCAGGTACTCGGCACGACGGCGCCACAGTGCGGCGAGGTGGTCGCCGTCGGCACGGGCGGGGATGGCGTTGAACGGTGCTGCGCCGCGGCGACGCTCGCGTTCCTCGGCGTCGATGAAGGGAGTCGACGACAGCACCAGGGACAGCACCCGATCCGGCGCCTCGGCGGCCATCTGATAGGCGACCAGACCGCCGAAGTGGTGGCCCACCAGGTGGGCGCACGGCACACGCAGCGTGTCCAGCAGGTCCAGCACGGCCGTGGCCGTCGCCTCGATGGTGTTCTCGGCCGGTGCTTCCGAGGCACCGTATCCGGGCAGGTCGGGTATCACGATACGGTACCCGTCGATCAGACCGGCAACGTCCCGGAACTCATCCCAGCTGCGCGGGGTCTGGTGCAGCAGCACCAGGCACGGGCCGTCGATGTCGGCACCCGAGGTGACGACATGCATTCTCCCCGAACGGGTCTGGACGTACATGGGTTCCGGCGCTGCGCCGCTCACGTGGCCTCCAAGTCAGTGGACGATGACTCCATCCAAAACCGCGTCGAGCATCTTGGCAAACAGTGAATAGCGTTGCACCGCATCGGATCCGCAGATGCAATGGATCACCGTAGACGATCGCGCGACAGGGTCCGGCTCAGCAGTCGCCGGCCACCACAGCCCGGCAGCGCTCGGCGAAAGCGATGGCGCGCCTGCTCATTCGGATCGACTGCAGGGAGGCCACCACCACGCGCAGTGGGCGCACCTCGTCGGTGATCGGTACCGCTACCACCCGGCCGCCGGCGTAGGTGCTGTCGGTGGCCGGGAGCTGGTGCAGCAGGCTGTACCCGTGGTCCTGGGCTACCATGGCGCGCACCGTCTCATAGCTGCTGGACCGGTACTGCACGTTCGGCGTCAGACCGCGCTCGCTGAACACGCCGATGAAATAGTCACGGCTGAACGGGAGATCGACCAGGATCATCGGTTCGTCCACCAGGTCGGCCAACCGGATGCCGGTCTCCCCGGCCAGCCGGTGCGAGGCGGGAAGCGCTGCGTAGGGCTTGATCTCGGCCAGCACGTCCCGGTCGATGTGATCCCCGAGGGCCAGGTCGTAGGTCAGGGCCACCTCGGCCCGTCCCGACTCCAGGTATTCGCCGACTTCACCGGCCACCGCCTCGGTGACGTGCACCTCCAGGCCGGGGTGGTCGCGCTTGAGCCCGGCCAGGATGGACGGTAGGTAGAACGGTGCCAACGGGCTGAAGCACACCACCTGCAGCGGTCCCCAGAACGCCTGTGTCTCACCGGCTATCGACTCCAGCGATTCGGCCAGCGCGGTGAGGGTCTGGCGGGACCGCAGCAGCAGTTCCTTACCCGCCGCGGTGAGGATCAGTCCCTTGGCGTGCCGGCGGATGAAAAGCTGGACACCGAGTTCCTTCTCCAGGTGCGCGACGGCCGAGGACACCGCCGACTGCGCGACGAACAGGTCCTCGGCCGCCCGGGTCATGCTCTCCCGCTCCGCGACCCGGATGAAGTAGCGCAGCTGGGTCAGCGAGATCCCGCGCAACTGGTCGACACCGGTCACGGGCCACCCATGACCGAGGGCAGCCAGGTCGCCAGTGCCGGGAACAGGATCACCAGCACCAACACCGCGATCGTGGCCAACAGGAACGGGGTGTTGGCACGCAGCACACCCCACGCGTCGACCTTGGCGATCTTGGCCGCCACCACCAGTGACATCGCCACCGGTGGGGTGACCTGGCCGATGATGACGGTCAGCACGATGATGACACCGAAGTGCAGTGGGTCGATTCCGACGGCCAGCATGGTCGGCAGCATCACCGGCATGATCACCGGAATGAGCGGGTCGAACAGCATGCCGGCCAGGATCGCCGTGAGCGCCAGCACCACCACGTAGCCGATCTGCACATCGCCCGGCACGATCATGGTGGCGAAGTCGGTGAGCGCCTTGGGCAGTCCGGCCATCGCGAGCACCGCGCCCAGGGCGACCGAGACGCCCACGATCAGCATCACCTCGCCGGTGAGCACCGCGGCCTCGACCAGGCAGCGGTAGAGGCGGCGGAATCCCAGGGACCGCATCACCACCATGGAGATGACGACGGCGTAGACGACGGCGAAGGCACCGGATTCGGTCGGGGTGAAGATACCGAGCACGAGGCCGCAGATCACCAGGACGGGAACACCGAATGCCAGGATCGAGCCGCGCAGCGTCCGCCAGGCCTCGCGGCCGCTGAACTCGATCTTCTCCCCCCAGCCGTTGCGCTTGGCCTGGACGGCGACCACCACCATCAGCACCGCGGTGAGGATCAGGCCGGGAATGATGCCGGCCAGGAACAGCGCACCCAACGAGGTGCCGGTGGCCGCGGCGTACAGGATCATCGGTGAGGACGGCGGGATCAACGGCCCGATGCCCGATGACGAAGCGGTGAGCGCGGCGGCGTAGGGCCCGGGATAGCCGTGCTTGCGCATCTGCGGGATGATCGTCGACCCGGTGCCGGCCAGATCGGCCACCGAGGTGCCCACCATACCGCCGAAGAACAGGCTGGTGGACACGTTGACCTGGGCCAGGCCGCCCGGCAGCGGACCGAAAACCGCTCTGGCGAAGGCGAAGACGCGCTCGGCGATACCACCGGCGTTCATCACCACACCGGCCAGGATGAACAGCGGCATGGCCAGCAGCACGAAGCTGCTCATCCCGTCGGTCACCTGCTGCGGGTACTGCAGCATCCAGGAGCCGCCCATCGTCGCGTACAGCGCGACACCGCCGGCCATCGCGATGATCAGCGGGGTGCCGAGCAGCAGCAGGCCGACGATGACGGCCAGTGTGATCGCCAGCGTCACGGCTGTTCCTCCTCGATCTGACGCAGGATCGCCGCCCGGCAACCCGGCAACTGGAACAGCACGATGAGCGCCGCGGCCAGCGCACCGACCGGTAACGCCGCGGTGAAGAACCCGGACGGCAGCCGCAGGTACGGGACGGGGTCGTCACCGAACGTGGTGACGTACAGGTAGGCGAACCAGGCCAGGTGCAGCAGCACCGCCGCGGTGAGCAGATCGGTGAACAGCCGCAGCCACACCTGTGCCCGCACCGACAACCGGCCGACGAAGGCCCGGATGGCGATCGACTCGCGGCGGCGCACACCGAGCGTGAAGCCCAGCATGGTCAGCCACAGCATCAGCCCGGTGACCAGTTCCTCGGTCCACCCCAGCGGGGAGTTGAATCCGGCCCGCAGCACCGCGTTGGCGAACAGGATCAGGGTGATCGCCGCCAGCGTCGTCGCCGCGAGCAACTCCAGGACCCGGTCGATCAGCTTGTGGGTGCCGGGATCCGGATCCACCCCGGTGGTGGAATCCAGCACCATGGCGACGTCACCGGGCTCGGCGACCGGCGGATGCGCCCCGACCGCCGTCATGCGCCGGCTCCGGTCGCGGCGGGGTCGAGCCGGTCGTCGAACAGCCTGCCGAAACCGGGACGCGCCGCGCGCACCCCGGCGATCTGGAGGGCGTACCAGAACG
This sequence comes from Mycolicibacterium diernhoferi, assembly GCF_019456655.1. NCBI lineage: Bacteria > Bacillati > Actinomycetota > Actinomycetes > Mycobacteriales > Mycobacteriaceae > Mycobacterium > Mycolicibacterium diernhoferi. Next base: position 3,426,648 of record NZ_CP080332.1, read on the forward strand.
AGGCCTGCACCGCGCTGATCACCGGCTTGCCCAACTCGGCCTCCAGCGCCGCGATGGCGCCGACACTGGCGAAGTTGGTGCAGCTGATGAATACCGCGCTCGCCTCGTCGGTGTCGGTCTCGACCGCGAGATCGTAGACCCGTTCCAGCGGGACTTCGGCGAGCTCCTTGTCACTGGTGATCCCCAGCCCGACGCTGGCCACCACCGGGTGCCCGTTCTCGCCGAAAAACCTTGTTGCGCGGTCGATCACCTCTTGCTTGTAGGGGGTGACCAGGCTGATCGGTCCGGCGCCGACGGCCTTGAGGGCGGCGATGCTGGCGGTCGAGGTGGTGGTGCACCGGCCGGTGAGCCCGCTCCATTCCTCGAAGTGGCCGACCAGCATCCGGTCCCAGGCCGTACCGTGCAGGAACGATGCACTGGTCCCGCCGAAGACCAGCACGTCCAGCGGGGCCTGGGCGACCAGTTCGACAGCGGTGCGCAGTTCCGGTGAACGCATCATCGCGTCGATGCCGTCCACGGTGACGCTCGGCAGCGTCACCCTGCTGGTGTGCACGGTGGCCGACGGGGTGGCCATGGCGTACATCTCGGCCTCCATCAGCGTGCTGGAGGCCATGTAGACCAGGCCGATCCGGGTGGCGGTGTTGAGCGCACCGAGCGGCAGGTGTGGCCGGGACAGCCGGGAGGTGGCGTTCACTGGCGGTACTCGGCGATCACGCGGTCGGCGAAGTCACCGGGGATGCCCGCGGCGATCTCGTCGCGCACCCCGCTGACCGCCTCGCTGAGCTGGTTGACGTCGGCCTCGTTGACCTGCACCCCGGCCGCCTCGAACTTCGACAGCAGCTCTTCGTCGGCCTCGGCACCGGCGGCGCGGCTGGTGGCCGCGGCGGCCGCGGCGGCCTTCTCCAGTCCCTGCTGGACCTCGGGCGAGAGCCCCTGCCAGGTGTCCTCGTTCATGGCCAGGTAGACGGGGCTGTAGATGTGCGAGGTCAGCGACAGATAGGGCTGCTTCTCGTAGAAGGAGAATGCGTCGATGACCTTCAGCGGGTTCTCCTGGCCGTCCAGCACTCCCTGGTCCAGCGCCAGGTAGGCCTCACCGATGTCGATCTGGGTCGGTGCGGCACCGAGCGCCTCGAACAGCGCGACGCGAGCCGGGTTGCCCGGCACCCGGATCTTCAGGCCCGTCAGATCCGACGAGGTGACGATGGGGCGCTTGCTGTTGGTGATCTGCCGGAATCCGTTCTCGCCGAAGCCCAGAACACGAGCGCCGATCGTTTCCACCAGCGATTCGCTCAATTCATCCCCGTAGGGCCCGTCCAGGAACTCCGCGACCGTCTCACGGTCGGTGAACAGGAACGGCATGTCCATGATGGTGAAGGTGGGGTCCAGATTGGCCACCGAACCGCTGACCGCGGCGACGTCGATGGCGCCGGCCCGCAGCCCTTGCAGCACCGCCTCCTCGTCGCCGATCGCCCCGCCGGTCTGCACGGTGATGTCGACCGAGTCACCCAGTTCGTTCTCGACCTCCTCTGCGAAGGCAAGCAGCATGTCCGCCAACGGATCTCCGGCGCTGGTTTCCACTGCGAACATGAGACTCGTTGCGCCGTCCTTGTTTTTGCTCGAATCGGAGCAGCCGGACAGCACCAGCGCGGCGGCCACGCCACACATCGTGATCGCCCTTGTCAGTGACTTCATCGTTTTCCTCTCATGGCCCAACGATTTTCGGGTGGAACTGGAATCCGCCGCCGGCGCCGATGCCAACGCGATGGAGTCAAGGTTCCGAGACCGACTGGACCGCGTCAAACAGTCAAAAGCGAGCGCCTGCATCTGTCAAACAGATGCTCTGTAACACGAATTTAACTGCGGCAGAGGACACTTGGATGTGACACGGACGTAACGCGAATACGGTTCACTACTCTGTTGCGATCATCGGCCAGAGTCCGGATGCTCGGTAAAGGCGATGGTCACCGACCGCTGCATGCCGGATGGTGCGGGGCCGATCGCCCGACATCGGCGGCGTGTGATCAACATCATCAACACGGCGGGACCGGGACTGTGTCCAACGCCATGTTGTTTGCAAACGAAAAAAGCCGCCCGTAGGCGGCCTCTCTCAGGTCTGGCGGTGCGAACTCAGCCGATCTTGCGGTCGCGGGTCTTGCGCCGCGAGGCCAGCTCGTCCTCCGGCGCGGCGATCGACTCGCCGCCGTCCGCGCGCTCCCCCGGGAAGTCGGCGATCGCGCCGGTCAGTTCCCGCATGGCACCCGACACCGCGATGCCGAAGACGCCCTGGCCGCCCTGCAGCAGGTCGACGACCTCTTCGGCGGAGGTGCATTCGTAGACGGTGGTGCCGTCGGAGAACAGGGTGATGTTCGCGAGGTCCTGGACGCCGCGCTGGCGCAGGTGATCGACCGCGACACGGATGTTGTGCAGCGAGATACCGGTGTCCAGCAGCCGCTTCACGATCTTGAGGACCAGGATGTCCTTGAAGGAGTACAGCCGCTGGCTGCCGGATCCGGCGGCGCCGCGGATCGACGGGACCACCAGCGAGGTGCGCGCCCAGTAATCCAGCTGGCGGTAGGTGATGCCGGCGATCTGGCAGGCGCTGGGCCCGCGGTACCCGACGAGTTCGTCCGGCACCGAATCATCGGGGAAGAGCCCGCCCTGCACGGGCTCGCTGGGAGCGCTGCTCACCGGCGGTCTGGTGCCGCTGGAAGACAAGTCCAACTCCCCCTGATGTGGCGTGTCGCCCACAGTCCATCCTCTCGCCGTCGACCCCGGACCGTGACCGATATCGCGTCAGATCCAGGTTCGATTGTGTCGAGCATACGCTCAACACATTGCTGCTACTGCTCGTCGTCGATCAAAATTATGGCTGCCCGTTTCCCACGCCGCTCACACTCGACCCGCGTGTCGAACTCACGAGACGCATCCGTGACGTTCCCTTGATCAGGTGGCTTTGAAGTCGTCCGGGGACACACTGTCGAGGAACTCCTTGAACTTCTCCACCTCGTCCTCGCGCACCGGTCCGTCCGACTCGTCCTCGGTCTCGTCCGGGATCAGCAGCCCGGCCTCGGCCAGCACGGCCTCCTCGACGTAGATCGGCACCCCGACCCGCAGCGCGATGGCCACCGAGTCCGAGGGCCGCGCGGACACCTTGATGTCCCGGTCGAAGATCAGGTCGGCATAGAAGGTGCCTTCCTGCAGGTCGACGATGCGTACCTCTTTGAGCGAATGGCCCAGCGCAGCAATCAGATCGCGGATGAGGTCGTGCGTGAGCGGGCGGGGTGTCTCAATACCCTGCTGCTCCTGCGCGATCGCCTGAGCCTCGGACTGGCCGATCCAGATCGGCAGATAACGGTCACCATTGGACTCGCGAAGCAACAGCACCGGCTGGTTCTGGGGTTGCTCCACGCGTATCCCGACTACCCGAACCTCACCCATCAGCGCCTGCCCTTCGCGATTCAGCCGTCGAGGAAAAGTCTAGTCCTCAACGATCGAGAACGTCTCGCACCGCCGACTTGATCAAGGACGTGTGCAAGGTGATGGCCAGGGCCGCGACTTCCCGGGCCAGATCGTCGGCGCGGTCCCGCGCGCCGGCCTTCCCCGCAGCGGCCACCGGGCCCGCGATCTGGGCGATCAGATCCGACTGCCGGTCGGCCGCGGAGCGGAAGGCACGCAGGTGCCGCGGCTCGACGCCGTAGTCGGCCAGCGCCCGCGCACACTGCGCGATCGTCACCGAATGCTCGTCGAAGAAGCCCGCCGGCCCGGGTTTGATGACTCCCGCGGTGACCAGCGCGCCCAGAAGGGCGTTGTCGACACCGGATCGGGAGAGCAGATCCTCACGGCTGAGCCGCACCTGTGCCGGGGCCACCGCGTCGGTGCCTGCCGGGCCGGCCCCGTCTGCACCGGATTCCCCGGTCACCTGCACCAGACGCGGCACGGCGTACGCGGAGCCCAGCGCCGGCAGCTCGCCGTCCGGCTGGGCGTCCAGCTGCGCCTTGATGACTTTCAGCGGCAGGTACTGGTCACGTTGCGCGGTGAGCACGAACCGCAGCCGCGCACAGTCGTAGGCGGTGAACCGACGGTAGCCCGCGGCCGAACGCTGCGGTGTGACCAGCCCTTCGGCCTCCAGAAACCGGATCTTGGAGATGGTCACATCCGGGAAGTCCGGACGCAGCAGGTCCAGAACCGCTCCGATGGACATCCCGGCCGGTGCCGGTTCGGGCTGGGTCATGTAGTCCTGGCCTATCAGTTGCCGGCCAATCAGCTACCGGCGGCGTCGTCCGTCTTCGGCCCGGTCAGGAACACCAGGCGGAACTTGCCGATCTGAACCTCGTCGCCGTTGGCCAGCACGGCCGAGTCGACGGGCTCCCGGTTGACGTAAGTGCCGTTGAGGCTGCCCACGTCGACGACCTGGAACTCGCTGGACTCCAGCCGGAACTCCGCATGGCGGCGGCTGACCGTGACGTCGTCGAGGAAGATGTCGCTGTCGGGATGGCGGCCCGCCGACGTGGTGGCCTGGTCGAGCAGGAATCGCGACCCTGCGTTCGGGCCGCGCTTGACGACCAGGAGTGCCGAACCGACCGGCAGTCCCTCGACGCCCGATACCGAGCTCTCGGCACCGGTTGCCGGTGGGGCATCCAACTCATTGAGGAAATCAGCGCGGAAAACCGATGTCGTCTCCACTGTGACTTCGTCGGACGTCTGGTCGGCTTGAAAGTTGCTGTTTTCCGTCACCCGCTGCTCCTCTACTGGCTGCTGTGGCGTGTCTGTCCGGCGGCCGTCCGGGGTCATGCAGCGACCCCTTCGGACTCCTGGATGCGTCTTACGTCGACCGTACCGCGCCGGGCAGCCCATTGGGTCCACCACCGCCGGATCTGGTCACGCAGACTCGCTCACGCTTGTCGCTGATCAACCGATCCGCAAAACCCTAACAACTGCTACTCGGGCAGGATCCCGCGGTAGCCGTCCGCGTCCAACAGGCCAGGCAGCGGGCCGGCCGCCGGGGCGTCCTCGATCTGCAGTTCGACCAGCCAGCCCTCGCCGTACGGATCGGAATTGACCAGCTCGGGGCTGCCTTCCAGCTCGCCGTTGACGGCAACGACTTTGGCGGTGACCGGGGCGTACAGGTCCGACAGCGACTTGGTGGATTCCACCTCGCCGAACGAGTCGCCGGCCGTGACCGCGGCGCCGACATCGGGCAGCTGCACGAACACCACGTCGCCCAGGGCGGCCTGCGCGTAATCGGTGATGCCGACCCGCACGGTGTCCTCGCCGGTGCGTCGCACCCATTCGTGCTCGGCGGTGTACTGCAGATCGGACGGGATCTCGCTCACGGGGCTCCTTCAGCGGCTCGGACTCGAGCGGACTATTTGACTGGCTGAGCGTATTGGCGAGGTTTCGGTTGCCGCAAGGCGGTCACCTCGACGGTCTCCGCTTGTGTCACCGTCATCACTCCGCCGACCCGTTTCACGCTGTCCATGGCGCCGCCGGGAATGTTCATCGCGGCTGCCAGCGTCGGCGGGTCACCAATGGCCAGAACCGAATACGGCGAGCCCACGGTCACACCGTCGATGATCAGCTCGCCGGGCGCGCCCGCCACCCAGGTGTCCACACCCACCCGGACCCCCTGCGAATCGCGGGCGCGGATCTCCATCGCCTCCGCACCGGCGGCCCGCAGCTCGTTGATCACATCCAACAGCGTCTCGGCCGACACGCCGCGGGTGCTGTCCTGGATGTCGATGGTGACGCCCGGCCCGACGGCGGCCACCGTGCCGATCAGGATGGACAGCGCCGCCAGCCGGGCCTGAGCGTTCTCGATGGCGGCCTGATCGCTGCTGCCGGATGCCTGCAGCGAATTCAGCGTCTGCTGCAGATCGGCGACCTCGGTGTTGAGGGTGGCCTCACGTTGTTGCAGTGAATCCAGCAGCACCAGCAGGTCGGCCGGGCGGGCCGTCTCCAGCGAGTCCCCGGATCCGGTCTGGCGCACCTGGGTGACGATGGCGATCCCGAGCAACACGCACAGCAGCACGCCGAGCGCACCGAACGCCCACTGAGACCTGGTGCGTCGGGTGGGCGCGACGGCATCGTCGGGCAGCTCGTGGCGGCCGTGCTCGGGTTCGGTGTGCTTTGGTTCGCTGTGCTTTGGTTCGCTGTGCTCAGCCATGGCTCACGCCCCGAACAGCCTGCGGCGCAACGCCGCGGCATTACCGAAGATACGGATGCCGAGCACCACGATGATGGCGGTCGACAGCTGGGTGCCCACCCCGAGTTGGTCGCCGACGTAGACGATCAGCGCCGCGACGGACACGTTGAACACGAACGACACCACGAACACCTTGGAGTCGAAGATCCGCTCCAGATAGGCGCGCAGACCACCGAACACCGCGTCCAGCGCCGCCACCACGGCAATGGGCAGGTACGGCTGAATCGCCTCCGGCACGCTGGGATGGAAGACCAGCCCGATCACGATGCCGACGACGAGCGCGGCGATTCCGATCATGTCGTAGCCACCGACGTCGCCCGATCAGTCATGTCCCATGCCTTCAGCGTCCAATCTCTTTGGCAAAGCGGATCTCTCGCACCGAGGCGCCAGGCACATTGAGCGCCTCGCCGGTACTGACCGTAACCCCGACACCGTAGGACTGCTGCAGCAGCGTCAGCCGCTGCATACCGGGGCTGCGGTTGAACACATCCTGCATGGCACGCGGCGGGCCCAGCGCGACGATCTCGTACGGACTGGTGATCGGCCGGTTGTCGACCAGGATGCCGCCGCCGGCCTGCCGGATCGTGACATTGGGCCCGATCCGCGCACCCCCGACCGAGACCGCTTCGGCGCCGCCCACCCACAGCGAATTGACCACCAACTGGAGATCGCGGTCGAGGATCACCTGCTGACTGCCCGCGACCCGCTGCTTGGACACGTCGGACAGGTCCGGTGACATGCCCGGGTCGGTGACGGTGACGGTGACGCCGGGACCGATCGCCGGGGTGGCGGCGGCGGCGAACTCCGCGCCCTCCAGGGCGGCGAGCAACGCCCGGCCCTGCTCGTCCCCGGCGAGCCGGCTGCGCCGCTCGGCCTCCACCTCGGTGGCCAGCGCATCGCGGTGGGCTTCCACCGCGTCGGTGCGGGTCTCCCCCGCCCGGACACTGTCGGCCAGCACCTGCTGGGTGTGCCGGTTCACCGGGGCCACCGACTGCGCCTGCGAGGCCGCAGCGGCGAACACGGCCGCGATCGTGAGCCCGCCCAGCAGTGCCCAGCCACCGGCACGCAGCCGGGCCGGCAGGCTCTCGGCGCGCGGATCCGTACGCTTCGCGGCGGCCGCCGCATAGCCCGGGTCCAGATGATCGGTGAGCAACGACCGCAGCAGGGATGGCACCGGAATGCGCTGGGGCGCACCCGCTTCGTGGTGGTTCAGGCCGGCGTCCGGCCGGAAACCACCCAGCGAACTCGTGGGATCAGTCATCCCCGGGTGTCCTCTGCGGCAGTTGTCTGACCACCATGCCCACCTGGATCAGATAGAGCGCCCCCGACCACAGGTACAGCGCCATGCCCCAGATCAGGAAGGCCCAGCCACCGGCCAGGATCACCCGGCTCCACTGGCCGTCGAACTGCCCCAGCAGCACCAGCGGCAGCCCGGACATCAATGCGAAGGTCGCCGCCTTGCCCACGTAGGTGACGGGCAGGGCGGTCAACCCGCGGCTGCGCAGCACCGGCAGCGTCGCGGCCAGCGCCAGGTCCCGGCCGATCAACACCGCCACGAACCACCAGGGCACCATGCCCGCGGCGGCCAGGGCCACCGGGATGACCACCATGTAGATCCGGTCGGCGGCCGGGTCGAGCAGTTCGCCCAGACGCGAGGACTGGTCGGCGACGAGCCGGGCGATCTTGCCGTCTGCCCAGTCGGAGAACCCGCTGGCGATCAGCACCGCGACGGCCCAGCCGGTCTCCCCGGTGAACAGCAGATACAGGAACACCGGCAGCAACAGCAGCCGCAGCACGCTGAGCGCGTTGGGAATGGTGAGAACCCTGTCCTGGAGATTCTCGGACCCACCCATGACGGTCAACCTAGCGGAACACGCCCGGCAGGCTCAGCGCCGACATGACGTTGTCGGCCAGCGGGTCGTCGTGGATCATGTACGTCCACGTCGAGGTCGGCCGGGCCAGGCGGGTGAGATCCAGACCGGTGTCGCCGCCGACGATATCGGCGGTGTCGAAGGTCTGCTGCGCCGCTTCGATCGCATCGGCGGCCAGCGAAGCGAACGCGTCGACCGCCATCCGGTGGAACTCGTCGAGCGGATTCTGGTTACCCAGGGCGCGCAGGCTGATGCTCTCCCGGATGTCGGACAGATAGGCCAGGTGATCGGCCCAGGCGCGGTCCAGGTGGTACAGCATGATCAGCCGGCAGATCTCGTCGAGGCGTTCCTCGGACACCGATTCGGCGATCTGCTCGTACCGCTTCGGGGACCGTTCCTGCAGTTCCTCGCGGGCCACCGAGGTGCGCAGCAGCGTGTCCCGGCGCTCCACCAGGATGGCGCGCTGCTGGGCGGTCAACTGGTTGTAGCGCCAGGTGTTGGCGTGCAGGTCCAGCGTCTTGCCCTCGGCCACGCGCTGCGCGTGGTCGAGCATGGTTGCTGCCTTGTCGCTGGTGATCTTGCCGTCCTGGTCGGTGTTCAGCGGCAGCTTGTTGGGTTCCAGGAAGGACACCACCACGTCGTCCTCCCAGCTGGAGAAGAACACCGACGATCCGGGATCGCCCTGGCGTCCGGCGCGGCCGCGCAGCTGATTGTCCAACCGTTCGGTGTAGTGCCGACCGGTGCCGATCACGTGCAGCCCGCCGAGTTCGGCCACCTCGTCGTGGCCCGATTCGTCGGACCCGCCCAGCCGGATATCGGTGCCGCGCCCGGCCATCTGGGTGGACACCGTGACCCGGCCCTTGGCGCCGGCCTCGGCGATGACGGCGGCTTCCTCGGCATCGTTCTTGGCGTTCAGCACGACCGCCGGCACGCCCGCCTTGAGCAGCCGCTCGTGCAGTTCCTCGGACTCGGCCACATCGCGGGTACCGACCAGGATCGGCTGCGAGGTGGCGTGCACCTCGGCGATGTGTTCGACGATGGCGTCGTTCTTGGCGGCGACCGTGATGTACACCCGGTCGGCCTCGTCCTCGCGGATGTTGGGCTTGTTGGGCGGGATCGGCGACACCCCCAGCTTGTAGAACTGCCGCAGCTGCTCGCCGGCGGCCAGCGCGGTGCCGGTCATCCCGCATACCCGCGGGTACCGGTTGATCAGCGCCTGCACGGTGATGGTGTCGAGCACCTCCCCGGTCTCGGTGATGTCGATGCCCTCCTTCGCCTCCACCGCGGCCTGCAGACCGTCGGGCCAGCGCTGCAGGGAGGCGATCCGGCCGCGGGAGGCGTTGATCAGGTGCACCGCGTTGTCCCGGACGATGTAGTGCACATCGCGTTCCAGCAGCACATGGGCGTGCAGGGCGACGTTGATCTCGGTGAGCGTCGACCCGACGTGCTCCTCGGAGTACAGGTCGATGCCGCCCAGCGCCGCTTCCAGCCGCCGCGCACCGGCATCGGTGAGCTGCACGTTGCGCCGATCGGCATCGGTCTCGAACTCGGCGCCTTCACGCAGTTCCCCGACCAGCCGGATGATCTCCAGCCGCGGGGTCTCCCGGTGCGAGGTGCCGGCCAGCACCAGCGGCACCAGCGCCTCGTCGACGAGCACGGAGTCGGCCTCGTCGATCAGGGCGACGTCCGGGGTCGGGGACACCAGGTCGTCGACCGAGGTCACCAGCTGATCGCGCAGCACGTCGAAGCCGATCTCGTTGACCGAGCCGTAGGTGATGTTGCAGGCGTATGCCGCGCGGCGCTCGTCGCGGGTCGAGTCGGCGGTGATCCAGCCGACGGTCAGGCCCAGCGCCTCCAGCAGCGGACCCATCCACTCCGCGTCGCGGCGGGCCAGGTAGTCGTTCACCGAGATGACGTGCACGCTGCGGCCGCCGATGGCGTAGCCGGCGGCGGCGATGGCCCCGGCCAGGGTCTTACCCTCACCGGTCGACATCTCGACGACGTCCCCGGCGAGCATGCGCAGGGCGCCGAGCAGCTGAACGTCGAACGGTCGGAGCGCGATCGAGCGTTCGGCGGCCTCCCGCACCAGCGCCAGGAACTGCGGGACATCGGAGGACTCGGCCAAGTCGTCCAGATTCAGCAGACCGGCGGCCTTGCGGAGCTGCTCGTCGTCGAGGCCGGCCGCCTTCTCGTCGAACTTCGCCGAGGCACGCACCTGGGTCATCGAGCGCGCCTGGTCCTTGTCGGTGCTCGCACCGAGCAGCTTCCAGAATCGGTTGCTCAGCCCGCCGGATTTCGTACCGGACTTGGACGCCTTCGAAGTCTTGGAACTCACAGCCACAGTCATACGGTACGCGGGCGCCCCGCTGCAGTGACCTCGCTGTGGACAGTCACCGCGTCCGGTGTCGCCGCGGATCCGTCTCTGCCACCCTCTGGCCACCTTCGGACGGCTCCGCGCGGTACCTTGCCCGCATGGAAATGTTCACCACGTCCCTGGACTGGGGCAGTGAGCTTGTCACCTCACTGCTGTGGATCGCCAAGGCGTGGGCCATGGCGGCCGCGGGCACGTTGGTGGTGCTGGTTCTGCTCGGCCGCTTCACCACCTGGGGCCGGCAGTTCTGGCGGATCACCGGCCGGTACTTCACCGGCCGGGAGTCCATCAAGGTCTGGGTGTGGCTGGGCGTGCTCCTGCTATCGGTGATCTCCGGTGTCCGGTTGAACGTCTTGTTCAGCTACCAGGGCAACGACATGATGACCGGCGCTCAGGTCGCGGTGCAGGGCCTGTCCAGCGGTGACGAGGCCGTACGCCAGTCCGGTGTCGACGGATTCTGGGCAGCGCTGTGGATGTTCGCACTGCTGGCCACGATTCACGTCGCGCGGGTGATGCTCGACCTGTTCATGATGCAGCGGTTCATGCTGGCCTGGCGGGTGTGGCTGACCGACCGGCTGACCGGGGACTGGCTCGACGGTAAGGCCTACTACCGCAGCCGGTTCATCGACGACACGATCGACAACCCGGATCAGCGCATCCAGGCCGATATCGACATCTTCACCACGAACGTCGGCCCGCTGCCGAATACACCGAACAACACCAGCGGCGCGACCCTGTTGTTCGGTGCCATCGACGCCATCGTGTCGGTGATTTCGTTCGGCGCGATTCTATGGAACCTGTCCGGCGACCTGAGCCTGTTCGGTGTCACGATGCCCCGGGCGATGTTCTGGATCGCTTTCATCTACGTGGGCATCGCCACCATCATCGCGTTCTGGATCGGCCGCCCGATCATCCGGTTGAGCTTCGACAACGAGAAGTACAACGCCGCGTTCCGCTACGCGCTGGTGCGTCTGCGCGACGCCTCGGAATCGGTGGCCTTCTACCGCGGTGAGCTCGCCGAGCGGATGCAGTTGCGGAGGCGGTTCGAGCCCGTCGTCTCCAACTACCGGCGCTTCATCAATCGATCCGTCGGTTTCTACGGCTGGAACTTGACCATCAGCCAGATCATCAACCCGCTACCGTGGGTCATCCAGGCCCCGCGACTGTTCACCGGCGACATCAAACTCGGCGACGTCTCGCAGACCTCGTCGGCGTTCGGCAACATCCAGGATTCGCTGTCGTTCTTCCGTAATTCCTACGACGCGTTCGCCGGGTGGCGGGCCTCGATCATCCGTCTGCACGGTCTGGTGGTAGCCAACGAGGAAGGCCGCGCACTGCCGGAGCTGACGGTGGAGCCGTGCGGACACTGCACCGTCGAGCTGAAGGACATCGACGTGTACACCCCGACGGGTGAGCTGCTCATCGACGGCCTGAGCCTGGAGTTGCAGCCCGGCGACACGCTGATCATCACCGGCCGATCCGGCACCGGCAAGACCACGCTGCTGCGCAGCCTTGCGCAGTTGTGGCCGTACACCTCGGGCACTCTGCGCTGCCCCGCCGGCATCAACGAGACCATGTTCCTGTCCCAGATGCCGTATGTGCCGCTCGGGGAACTACGCGGGGTGGTCTCCTACCCCAAGGGCCCCGATGTGCTCTCCGATGACGAGTTGAAGGTCGCGTTGGACAAGGTGTCCCTGCCTCAGTGCTCGAAACGGCTTGCCGAAGTGGCGGATTGGGCGAAGGTGCTCTCCCCCGGTGAGCAGCAGCGGATCGCGTTCGCCCGGGTGCTGCTGACCAAGCCGCGGGTGGTGTTCTTCGACGAGGCCACCTCGGCACTGGACGAGGGCCTGGAGTACAGCATGTACAACCTGGTACGCCGCGAACTTCCGGACACCATCCTGGTCAGCGTCACCCACCGCAGCACGGTCGGCCAGCATCACGAGCAGCATCTGCATCTGCTCGGCGGCGGTCAGTGGATCCTCGGCGACGTCGACGACGACATCGCCAATGACGACCGGGACCGGGCCCCCGAACCCAGCTAGCCGGACCTGAACTCAGTCTCGGCGGCCAGTGACCGCCGAGCCTGTCCTCAGGGACGTCGCCGCACCGGAATCGCTACCTCACTTCAGTTTCGGCACCGCAGCATCAGGCGCGGCGGGCCGCGGCGTGCTGCCCCGCCCGCCGGCCGAAGAAAGATCCCTCGCCCAACTGGACGCCGCTGGCGTAGCCCTTGCCGTCGCGCGCGATATTGGACGCGCACGCCCCGGCCGCATACAGCCCGGCGATCGGGGCGCCGTCGGCATCGAGTACCTCACCGTCGATGGACACCGTCAGCCCACCCATGGTGAAGCCGGAGTACATGGCCACCCCGAGGGTCAGGTCGAAGGCCGCCCACGGCCCGGTGTCCTGTGCCGCGACGTAGTCGGGTTGCTTGTGGAAGTCGGGATCGGTTCCGGCGGCGGCATTCTCGTTGTAGCGATCCAGCGTCGCAGCGAGCTTGCCCGCCGGGATACCCAGCGCCGCTTCCATCTCGGCGACGGTCTCCCAGCCGTCGATGAACTTGATCAGCGGCATCTCCGGCATCTGCATGTGCGCCTCGTCGACGATCAGGTACGCGGCCTGATCGGGTTGCTCGAGGACGAACGCCGAGGTGCGCGAATGGTAGGAGTCCTCGGCGACGAAGCGCTCGCCGTTCTTGTTCACGATGATGCCGGTGAGCAGGATCTCGGGCGGGTAGGCCGCGGCGGTGATGAACAACTGGTCCAGGTTCTTGGCGACGCCCCCGGCCGAGACGCCCAGCTTGATGCCCAGCCCGTCGTCGTACGGGTTGCCCAGGATGTAGGGCGCCACCGTGCCGTGATGCTTGGTCTTGCGCTCCTGCCCCAGCGCGGGTGTGTACTCGGCCACCATGTCCGGATTCATCGCGAATCCGCCGGCCGCGATGATCACCGATTTCGCCTTGACGGCACCTGTTTCGGTGAAGTGCTTCCAATTGACGCCCACCACGGCGCCGTCGGAGACGACGAGGTTGGTGGCGCCGGTCTCGTACCGGAACTGCACGCCGAGCTGCTCGGCACGCTTGAGCAGCAGGTCGATCACCATGGCCGCCCCACCCAGTTCGCCGGGAACGGGAACCGAATGACCCCGCGGGGCGGGTGCGGCCTGCTCGCAGAACGGCCACACCTTCTCGTTACCGGTGTAGGACAGCCCCTCGGTGCCCGGCGGCACCACCACCTTGCCGGGGTAATAGCTGCGCTCGAACTGAAAGCCCAGGGCCTCAAGCCAATCGAAGTGCTCGACGCTGCCGTCGCAGTAGGCGCGGATCTTGTCCAGCTCGGGATCCTCGGTCACCGCGACCAGGTACTTGTACATCTCGTCGGCGGTGTCGGCGTGGCCGGTCGCTTCCTGCACGGCTGTGCCGCCGCCGAGATAGAAATGCCCGCCGGCCATCGCGCTGGTGCCACCGGCGGCCGCGGCGCGCTCGAGCACCAGCACCCGGGCACCGGCCTCGGCGGCGGTGACCGCCGCGCAGCCTCCCGAGATACCGAACCCGATGACCACCACGTCCACCTCGTCGGACCACGCCGCCTCGGCGGTGTCTGCCGCGTTCACGGTGGCCGGGATGTCTTTGAGGCTGGACGTCACTGCTGCTCCTGTTTGATGTGGTCGAACATTGCCTGGATATCGGAAGGTATGTAGGCGATCTCGATGAACGGCACGCCGGCGTGCTCGGCGCCGACGTAGGCGAACCGCATGCCGCCCGCCATGGTGCCCGCCGCGACGACGGTGGCGCCGGCCGCCTCGGCCTCGCCCACCCGCGCCTCGAAGGCGGCCTCGTCGGCGGCGGCGACACAGATGTGGTGCAGGCCGGGGCCGGAGGCGTCGAGGAACTCACGGTAGATGCTCTCGCCGCGCACCGGCACGATGAGCTCGAGCTGGGTGTCACCGGCGTAGCTCAAGGAGATGTCGGCGACGAAATCGGCGGGCCGGCCGCGGTGGGTACACGTCTCGGGGCCGAAGTGGATGCCGGCCATGCGGGTCCATTTCCTCGCGCCGAGCAGCGCGCTGAGCGTGCGCTCGGTGGAGTCGAGGTCGCGCGTCACCCAGGCGATCTGGACAGGTGTCTGGTCGGGCATCGCTGTGAGGATATAGCCACCGGCCCGGCATTGCTAGAACGTGTTCTAGTTCGTCCCGGTGTGCGGCCACACCCCGGCGGCCGGCGAGGTGAGGGTCTGCACCAACAGGCGCATCTGTCCGTCGAACACCACACCCGGCGCCGAGAGCGTGTCGGGGCCGTACTGCCCGAACACCTCAAGACTGATCGCCCCCACCAGGCTTGCCCACACCAGGACGCACCGCAGCAGCGCCGGATCCCCACCGGCGAAATCGAACTCCTCCCGGATTCGGCCGAAATCCTCCGATACCGGCTGCGGCGCAGCATCTTCGGGGTCGGGCACCGCCCCCTGACGGATTCCGTCCCCGATGGCCGCGAACAGTGCGGCGATCACCCGAGTGCCCGGCCCGACCGTCGACTCGGCGGGCGCCCGATACCCGGGCACCGGACTGCCGTAGAGCAGCGCCCAGCGGGCCGGTTGATCGATGGCCCAGGCCCGGGCGGCGTGCGCCATCGCGAGTAGCCGCTCGGCCCAGTCGCCGGAGGCCACGCCCGCACCGGCGGCGTCGACGGTGTCGGCGAGTTCGGTGTAGGCGTCCACCAACAACAGGGTCAACAGGTCGTCACGACTGGCCACGTAGCGGTACACCGCCGAGGACACCAACCCGATCTCACGGGCGATGGCCCGCAGAGACAGGCCCGCGGCCCCGTCGCTGACCAGATGCCGCCGGCCCACCTCGATGATCTGCGCCTCGATCCGATCCCGCGACTCCTGCCGTTTGCCCACCGGGCCAGTGTGCCAGAAAGGAGATCAGTGCTCTTGAATTTTCGGGCAGCGGGTGCCATGGTGGCTTTAAGAGCACTGCTCTCTAATTGAGGAGACGATATGTCCGAGCGTTATGACGAACCCGACCGCGCTGCCCGGGCCTTCAATGCGGCGGTGCGCCGACTGGCAGAACTGGGCATCGGGATCGCGGGCAGCCGGGCGCTGCGGGTCCGCGGCCGGGCCTCCGGCCGGTGGCGCTCGGTGGTGGTGAATGTGCTGACCGTGAACGGCCGCGACTATGTCGTCGCCCCGCGCGGTAACACCCAGTGGGTGCGCAACGCCCGGGCCGCCGGCCGCGTGCAGACCGGACCGCGCTGGCGTCGACGCGACGTGCGCATCCGGGAGATCCCCGACGCCGACAAGCCGGAACTGATCCGCCGGTACCTGGATCGGTGGTACTGGCAGGTCAAGGGTCACGCAGGCGGGTTGACGCCGTCCTCGACCGAATCCGAGGTGAAGCGGATCGCCGCCTCGATCCCGGTGTTCGAGCTGGCCGGCTGAGTCGCGACCGCCTCGCGGATGCGCTGGCCGGTGGACTGCCAGGACACCGCGGTCGGGGCGCCGCCCCAGGTGCTGTTGAACAGGCCGACGATGGCCGCCCGCCCGTCCGGGGTCAGCGTGTACACCGGGCCACCGGAGTCGCCCTTCTGGCTGACCACTCCGTTACCCATCGTGAACCAGCCGTTGTTGACCGCTGCGACGGTGCCGCAGCTCTCGCCGGTGATGACGCCGAAATGGCAGACCTGCTGACCGGGTTCGTGCACCGCGTGCGCCGCGTCGATCACCAGCGTGCGCCCGCCCGGCAACACCGGGTTGATGGCAACATCGTCGGCCAGCGTGATGGCGCCCCAGTCGGCGAGCTGGTGGTCACCGGTGACGGTGGCGCCGTTGGGAGTGTTGTCGTCGAACAGCGCCATCGCGCCGATCACATTGCCGGCCTTGTCGGTCACCGGGCCGTCGCCGCGGCAGTGACCGGCGGTGAATGCCGCGCGGGCCACCGGGTCGACGAAGCCGAGGGTGCACAGGGTGCTGCCCTGGCGGATCTCCATGCCCGGGTAGACGGTCACGGCAGGCTCGGCGGCCGCCACCGGGGCGGTCATCAGGGCGAACACCGCAGCCGGCGCCGCCGCCATCAAGCCCAGGAACTGACGTGCACGCATCGAGCCCTCCGATCCTCCACCCCTCAGGAATCGACGCTACCGGGGTGCTGTGGAGTCAATCGGATAACGAACAGATCTCGTTACACCACAAGTCTCGTAACAACTCGCGTGTCACATAGGCCACATTCCCGAGGCCACATTCCCGGCCCGAAGCCGACGGCCGGACCCCGGTCATCCAGGGGCCCGGCCGTCGTCGCTCCGGGTCTTACGGGATCGTCAGCACCTGACCGGGATGGATCAGATCCGGGTTGGCCACGCCGCTGGCGTCGGCGATCCGCTGATACTGGTTGCCGTCCCCGTAGAACCGATCCGCGATCGCCCACAGCGTGTCGCCGGAGACCACGGTGTAGGTGCGTGGCGCCGGCGGAGGCGGTGGTGGCGGCGGTGCAGCGGCTTCCGGGGCCGGCGTGGACGCCGGTTCCGCGGGCGCTTGCGCGGCGGCCGGTTCGACCTCGGGCGCCGCGGCCGGCGGCGCTGCCGGGGTGGGCGGCGCCTCGGTGGTGTCGGTGCCCGACGCCCAGGCCACCCCGTCGAACCCGTACAGCACCAGGTTGCGGTCGTCCTGCAGGATCAGCCGGGCATCCTTGGCGCCCTTGGTGTCGGTGTGCCAGACCGGTTTGTCGGGCGTGTACAGCACGAAGTTGCCGTCCTTCTGCACCTCGGCCCGGACCACGTTCTGGCCGTTGGTCTCGGTCGACCACACCGCACTGTCACCGCTGTAGAGCACCAGATTGCCGTCATCCTGCAGGACCAGTCGGTAGGCCCCGTTCTTGGATGTCAGCGACTCCCCCCGTGTGAGCTTCTCACCCTTCTGAAGTCTGTCCGTCATGTCGCACTCCCCTTTCGACAGTTCTCGCGCGGCTCAGCCTACTGACCCGGGGACCGGGAAATACCCGTTCTGATCACCAGAAATGCAATCTCTCGGCGAGCGCTCCACGGCACGGGTTCAGGAGTCGAAGCCGAGCCCCATCGCGTCCAGCGTCCGCAGCAACACGTTGCGCTTTCCCGCCGCATGATCCGCGCGGTTCAACGACCACCTGGTGGCCTGAATGCCCACGCTCGCAACCGGTTCCGGCGGGAACGGCAGGGGCCTCTTGCGGACCATCTCCAGTTCGGTGCGCGGTGTGGGCGCCCCGTCGAGCAGATCGAGGCAGACGTCGGCGGCGAACCGGGTGGCGCCCACCCCGAGTCCGGTGAAGCCGTTCACATAGGCGACCCGGCCGCCGTGAGCGGTACCCCAGTGCGCGCAGAACCGGGTGTTGGTGTCGATCGCCCCGGCCCAGCGGTGACTGAACCTGATGTCGTCCAGCTGCGGGAAGGTGATGAAGAAATGCTCAGCCAGCGTCCGGTAGGTCTGCTGCCGGTCCTCGTACACCGCGTCCACCCGACGCCCGAAGTGGTAGATGGCGTCGTAGCCGCCCCACACGATCCGGTTGTCGGCGGTGAGCCGGTAGTAGTGGAACTGGTTCGCACAATCCCCGACGCCCTGCCGGTTACGCCAGCCGATCCGGTCGATCTGATCGTCCGACAGCGGCTCGGTGGACAACACGTAGTCGTACACCGGCACTGTGTACCAACGATTTCGGCGGATCAGGCTGGGATACACATTGGTGGCCAGCACCACGCGCTCGGCGTTCACCACGGCATTGTCGGCACCAACCCGCAAGCCGCCACCCGCCGACGCCACCGACACCGCCCGGGTGTGTTCGTGGATCTGCACGCCGGCCTCATGACAGGCCCGGGCCAGTTCGACGGCCAGCTTCGCCGGGTGCACGATCGCGCAGGTGTCCGGCTCGTACAGGCCCGCCCGGTAGGTCGGTGATGCGACCTCCTCCCGCACTCGGGCCTGGTCGAGGTACTCCCCCTCCCCCGCTCCGGCGGCCTCGGCCAGCCAGTCGACCTGGTGTGCCTCGGTGGCCACCGTCAGCATGCCGGTGCGCTGCCACTCCACGTCGAGGTTCAGCCGTTCGATATCGGCGGCCATACCGTCCAGATTCTCCAGCCCCATGGCTTGCAGGGTGTCGAATTCACTTGGCCAGCGCGACTTCCCGTTCTCGGCACCGTGCGTCAGGCTGGCGTCGACGAATCCGCCGTTGCGTCCCGACGCCGCCCAGCCGATCCGGTTCGCCTCGATCAGCACGATCTTCTGCCCCGGATTGCGCTCGGCGGCGTGCAGCGCCGCCCACAACCCGGTGTACCCGCCGCCGACCACCAGCAGATCGCAGTCCAGCACGCCAGTCAGCGGTGGGTAGTCGGGGCGCAGGATGTCCAGCCACATCGGCGCGAACGTGCTTGCCGCCAGCGAACGATCCACCAGCGCCGGATCGACGGCGACGTCGAAAACTGTTTTCACAACGCGAGACTACGGGGCGCCCGCCTCGGCGGCCACGGTTGCGCCCGCACTGCTCGATACCGGCCGCCGCGCTTCCCGCGGCGCCCACCCCGGTGGGCCGAAGATGTAACCGAGCTTGTCCCGCCACCTGCGCGCGGCGCGGACATCCCGGCCGATGGCGACGTATTCATGGGTCTGCAGTTTCCAGATGTTGAACGTGTCGACCTGCTTGGTCAACCCGTAGTGCGGCCGGAACACTTCCTCTTGATAGGTGCCGAAGAGCCTGTCCCACAGGATGAAGATGCCCGCGTAGTTCTTGTCCAGATACTCCGGATCCATTCCGTGGTGCACCCGGTGGTGCGACGGGGTGTTGAAGATGAACTCGATCGGCCGCCACATCCGGTCGATGCGCTCGGTGTGCACCCAGAATTGGTAGATCAGGTTCAGCGAGAACGCGAAGAACACCATCCAGGGCGGAACGCCCAAGAGCGGCAACGGTGTCCACATCAGGATCTCGCCACTGTTGTTCCACTTCTGCCGCAGCGCGGTGGCGAAATTGAAGTACTGGCTGGAGTGGTGCGCCTGGTGCGTAGCCCAGATCAGCCGAATCCGGTGTGCGATCCGGTGATAGAAGTACCACAGCAGATCGATGCCCACGATCGCGATAACCCACGTGTACCACTTCGACGGCGACAGGTGCCAGGGCGCGACGTAGGCGTAGAGCGCGACATATCCGAGTAATGCCAGGAACTTCCAGCCCGCGGTGGTGGCCACCGACACCAGACCCATCGACAGACTGGTCCAGGCGTCACGACCGTGATACGACCCGGCCGGTGCGCGATCGGCGGACTCCAGACTTTCGAGCTTGCGCGCCGCCGTCCACTCCAGCACCAGAAGCAGCAGGAAAAACGGGATAGCGAACAACACCGGATCGCGCATCTGCGGCGGCAGCGCATCCAGCAAACCCAGGAACGGTTCCATGACGATGAGCCTATCCGTAGTGCCCGGGCACCGGAGCCATGGCGCCGATAACCATCATCGGAAGCTCAGCACGTCGGCACCCCACGTCGCGCGCTGCACGTGGTCGGGGTCGTCGACGAGCGTGTCCTCGGCGCCGATCAACAGCGTCGCCCGGTCCTCGGGACGGTAGGGCCGCCAGCGCACCTGCCCCGGGCCCGCCGTGGGTTCCTCGCCCGCGGCGAAGCTGCACCACCGGGCCCGCATCCGGCGCGACACCGCCCTGCCGGTCGCCAGACCACCCAACTTGAATGTCGGATCCTTCGGCCCGGCCACCAGATTGCCCCACACGTACGGTAATTCGGTCGCGTGCGCGCCACCGAGCCGCAGGGTCCGCAGCATCGGGGTGGCCCAGTCGAACCGGTACATGTACACCGGGGCGACCTGACTGTGCCCCTCGGCGAACCAGATCGAGGGCATCCGGAACCCCACGTCGCGCGCCACGCCCATGCCGGGCTTCTTCCCGCGGCCGCGGTACACCGCCCCGATCTGCGCCTGGGTGGGGATCTGCAGGCCCGGCTGCTCGGTGGCGATGGCCGCGAACATGTCGGTGATCGCCTGCGGGGTGATCGGCAGCAGCGGTGAGCGCATCCAGCGGAACAACGCCGCCTCGTGCTGATTGGTCCCGATGATCAGCGGCACCGCTGCAGTGCGCCCCTCCCGCGCCAGCTGCGCCGGATAGTCGGGCACCACGTCGCCATCCACGATCGGGACGAAGGCCAGGGTGCCGGGCGACTGCTGCGGGACGTCGTTGAACAGTGCCTTGGTGGCCGTCACGAGCGCGGTCTCGGGCACCGTCAGCAGCTGCGCGGCGTCATCGGCCGACATGCCCAGTTCGGTGAGGAACAGCTCGGCGGTGCGGTGGGCACGGTTCTGGTCGTACACCGAGGTCACCGGCGAACTCTGCGCGATGGCACGGTGGAACAATCCCGCGGCGGCGGGGCTGGCCAGCAGCGTGGTGACGACGCCGCCGCCCGCCGACTCCCCGAACAGGGTGACCCGGTCGGGGTCGCCGCCGAATGCGGCGATGTTGTCGCGCACCCAGTGCAGGGCGAACAGCACGTCACGCAAACCAATGTTGGTTTCGAAGTCCGCGCCGAAGGAAGACAGGTCCAGGAAACCGAAGGCGCCCAGCCGGTAGTTCAGCGTCACCACCACGACGTCGTCGCCGACGGCGAGCTCCCGGCCGTGATAGAGCGGCTGTGCGCCCGAACCCAGCACGTACGCCCCGCCGTGGACCCACACCAGGACCGGCTTGGGCCGGTTCGGTCTCCCGTCGCTTCGCTCGCCCCGGTCGGCCGGCACCCAGACATTCAGGTTCAGACAGTCCGCGCCCTGCCGGGCGCCCAGATCGATCGGGATCCGCGGATCGGTGGGCTGCGCGCAGACGGGCCCGACCTGCGAGGCGTCCGCCGGTTCGATCCAGGGCTCCGGCGGCCGCGGGGCCCGCCAGCGCAACGCGCCGACCGGCGGTGCGGCGTAGCGGATGCCCAGCCACGCCGATACGGTTCCGTCGCTGATACCGCGGACGGGCCCGTTGGTGGTGTCGACGACGAGCGCGTCGGTCATGGTCCTCTCCCTTCACCCGAACATTTCCACGGTACGCACCCGTTCCACGGCTCGGGTCGACCTGCCGCAACGAGATACATTCGCGCTGCTCACAACCCTCTGCGCGGGCGGCTGCGGACCGTAACCTTCACGGCCATGGCCATCGACATCGCTGAGACAGTCACCTCCATCCCGGTTCTGCACACCGCGCAAGAAGCCCTGGCGGCGGCCGACGCGGTCGCCGCGGAACTCGCGATCGGCGCCGCCGAACGCGAGCGCACCGACACCTCACTGCTGCCGCAGTTGCAGCTGGTCGCCGAGTCCGGACTGCTCGCCGTCCCGGTGCCGGCCGCCCATGGCGGGCCGGGTCTGCCCGCCTCGGTCCAGATCGAGGTGCTGCGCCGGCTCTCCCGCGGTGACGGTGCACTGGGTCAGCTGCTGCTGGCCCATTTCGTGGTGTCCCAGGCGATCGGCGGGTTGCCCGTCGACCAGCACCCGGCACCGCGGATCTACGGCGACATCCTGGCCGGCGGCCAGCTCGGCAACGCCACCGCCGAGCGTGGCACCGCCAGCGCGCTGGACCGCCGCACCAGCATCACCCGGCGCCCGGACGGCAACTGGGAACTCAACGGTGTGAAGTACTACGCCACCGGCACTTTGGGCGCGCGCTGGATCGCGGTGGCCGCTCTGATCGCCGATAAGCCCGGTGAGACGGCCACCGTGTTCGTCCGTCCCGACCAGCCCGGTGTCACCCTGGACCTGGAGAAGTGGTCGGCGTTCGGTCAGCGCGGCACCAAGAGCGGTGAGGTGCGCCTGGAAGGGGTGGTGGTCGAGAATGATCTGGTGATCGAGGAGGGCGCCGCACCCGACCCGGTCGACGCGCCGCCGAGCGTGCTCGGCGCCTACGACCAGGCCCTGCACGCCGCCATCGACATCGGCATCGCGCGGGCCGCGCTGGAGGACGGCGCCGAATTCGTGCGCACCAGATCCCGGCCGTGGAAGGAGGCACTCGACGCCGGTTTCGAGCGCGCCGACCAGGAGCCGCACATCGTCCGCCGCTTCGGCGAGCTGACCGCACGGCTCTACGCGCTGGAGGCGCTGCTGGCCCGCGGCGCCGCACTGGTCGACGAGGGGCAGGCCGCCGAGGAACTGTCCCGCGACGCGGCCGCGGACGCCAGCCTCACCGTCGCCGCCGCCAAGGCGCTGGCCCAGGAGTTCGGTGTCGAGATCGCCGGCGGCATCTTCGAACTCACCGGAACCTCGGGCACCGACGGCGAAGTGAACCTCGATCGGCACTGGCGCAATGTGCGCACCCACTCCCTGCACGACCCGGCCCGCTGGAAGTACGTCCACCTGGGCAATCACATCCTGCACGGCACCCGCCCGCCGCGGCTCGGCCTGCTTCTCTGAGGAGCGAATCATGGGATACCGGAACCGTTTCTACCTGACCGGCAGCATCAACCAGCCGACCGTGCAAGACGCCTTCCGTTTCGTCGGACAGCGTCTGCAGGGGCACGGGGTGGGTCAGACAGCGAAAGTGACCCGCGTTCCCGACGGCGAACCGGGCAATCGGGCCAACTGGGTGCTCACCCAGACTCCGCACTTCCTGGACAACCCGACACTGGACGTCGTCGACAGGGGCGGCCGAGAACTTGCCCGGCTCAAGCCCGGAACCACCGGCGCCGACGTCCGTTTCCCGGCCTTCGACTACGCCGACCACGCCATCGCGTCCTACGCGTTGTTCCGGGCCGCACGCGAACGCGGCGAACTGGCACCGGAATCGAAGTTCCTGGTGTCCCTCCCGACCCCGTTCAACGCGGTGAACTTCTTCGTCGAATTCGGCTCGCAGGTCGAGGTCGCCCGCGCCTATGAGGCACCGCTGCGTGACAGCGTGCAGGCGATCCAGGATGCGATCCCGCACCGGGATCTGGCCATCCAGTGGGATCTGCCGGTCGAGGACGCGACCATCGAAGGCTGGTTCCCCAACCCGTACAAGGACTTCGAGGAGATCTACGCGGTCACCGCGCGGCCGGCGTCCTGGGTGCACGAGGACGTCGAGTTGACCTTCCATCTCTGCTACGGGGATTCGAAGTTCGGCGCGTCCCCGTTCATGGGTGACCCACCGGACGCGGAGGCCGCCGCCCGCGGCGGCAGGCACATCTATCCGCGCGACGCCTCGGTGATCGTCGCGGTGTCCAACGGCCTGTCCCGCCATGTGCCGCGGCGCATCGACGCCATCCATGCGGCCACGGTGACCGCGTGGAACCGGCTGGCACACTGGCAGCCGCTGGCCAACCTGGCCATCGAACCGGAGACCGAGTTCTACCTGGGCCTGCTGCACGCCGAGGACGGCGCTACCGGTGCACGATACCGGGCGGCGCTGGCCGCAAAGTTCTTGCCGCAGTTCGGCATTTCGACCGAGTGCGGCCTGGGCAGGCACTCGGCCGAGCAACTCGATCAGGTCGCGACCGCGGTCACCGAACTGTTCGAGGCCAGGGAGAATGCCCTGGCCTGAGAACCGGATATCATCCGGCGTGCGCAAATGGACGCTGCTCGGCGCAGCCATCGCCGCGGAGGTCAGCGGCACCCTGTCCCTGCGGGCTTCCCAGGATCACTGGGCCTGGCTGATCCTCGTCGTCATCGGATACGTCTCGTCCTTCATCCTGCTGGCCGCGGTGCTGCGGGCCGGGATGCCGGTCGGGGTGGCATACGGGATCTGGGGCGCGACAGGCACCGCGGTGACCGCGGTGGCGGCCTCGGTGATCTTCGGCGAGGCCTTCACCTGGCCGATCGCGGCGGGCATCGCGCTCATCATCGCCGGCGTGCTGTTCATCGAATTCGGATCGCATGACCGGCGGGCCGAGGTGACCCGATGATGTGGCTGATCCTGGCCGCCGCGATCGGGGTGGAGGTGCTGGCGACGCTGTCGCTGCGGGCCTCCGACGGCTTCCGCCGCAAGAAGTGGCTGGTGCCGGTGATCGCCGGGTACGTGCTGTCCTTCTACCTGTTGTGGCTGTCGCTGTCGCTGGGCATGCCGGTGGGCGTGGCCTACGGCGTCTGGACGGCGTGCGGTGTCGCTCTGGTCGCCATCGCCGCCCGGTTCCTGTTCCGTGACCCGTTGACCGTGCGGATGGTCATCGGCATCGGGCTGATCATCGCCGGGGTGCTCACGATCGAGATGGCCGGCGTGCACTGAGCACTCCGGCCAGCATCGCGACCAGCAGACCCGCCACCGGGACCAGCAGCAACCCGGCGCGCAGACCGGCCGCGTCCGCGATCAGACCCACCACCGGCGGGGAGGCCACGAACCCGACCCGCATCAGCCAGGCCACCGCGGTCAGCCCGGTACCGCGGCGCAGGCCGGGCAAGCTGTCGGCGCCGTGCATGGCGGCCGGTACCAACGTGGCCACTCCGAGCCCGACCGCGGCGAAGCCCGCGACCGTGCCCGGCACGCTGGGAAAGGCCAGCGCCGCACCCATACCCACGGCGATGAGCAGTCCCCCGGCGCGGGCGAGGGTGCGCTCACCGAAACGGTCCACCAGCCGGTCCCCGGTGAGCCGGCCGACGAACATGCAGACCATCAACGCCAGGTACCCGGTCACCGCGACAGCACCCGGCGCACCGACGCCGTCCCGCATGTACAGGGTGGCCCAGCTGCTGCCGGCATCCTCGATCACCGCGCCGGCGGTCGCTATCCCGATCAGCGCCGCCAGCGCGGCGTAGACCGCGAAACCGGGGCGCAGGCCCGCCTCGGCGTGTTCCCGGCCGTCATCCACGTGATCGGGTCCGGGCAGCAGGTGCGGGTAGGCGGTGATCGCCACCGTCGCGAACAGTGCCGCCGAGATCCCCAGGTGGGTCGCGCGGCCGATGTCCAGCGCGATGGCCGCCGCCCCCATCAACCCGCCCAGGATGGCGCCCGCCGCCCAGACCGCGTGCAACGAGTTGATGATGGACCGCCGGTAATGCTGCTGCACCCGTAGTCCGTGCGCGTTCTGCGCGACATCGGTGACCGCGTCGCAGGCACCCGCCGCGAACAGCGCGGCCCCCAGCACCACCGGGGTGGTGGCGAAACCGGCGGCCAGGATCAGCACCGCCATCGCCACCGTGGAGACGACCGCGGCCCGCGCCGACCCCGCCCGGCGGATGATCGCGCCCGCCGCGAGCCCGGCGACCAGCGCACCGGCGGCGAATGCCGCGACGATGACCCCGTACACGGCGTTGGTCAACGCCAGGTCGGTCTTGATCTCCGGGTATCTGGGCAACAGGTTGGCGAACACCGCCCCGTTGGTGAGGAACAGGGCCGCAACCGCGATCCTGGCCCGGCGGTCCGGCACGGAGACGGGCCGGGCGCAGGACATCCTGCCGAGGTTACCGACCGTCCGCTGCGCGCACCGACGGGCCGGGGGACGCCGAGTCCAGCGACGGCCGCGCGAATCCGGCAGTATTGCGCCCATGAGCGAATTGGCCGACCTCGCACAGTTGTACGGCGTGGCGACCGAGTTCGTCGACTGGCGCGGGCGCAACGTACCGGTCTCCGAGGACACCCTGGTCGGCGTGCTGGCCGCACTCGGAGTGCCCGCCGGCACCGAGGCCGAGCGCATCGTGGCCCGCCGCGCCCATGAGCGTGACTACTGGGCGCACGTGCTGCCGCCGACCATCGTCGCGCGGTCCGGCACCGCCTCCTCGTTCTGGGTACACGTGACCCACGGCGACCCCGTCGAGCTGTGGATCCGATTGGAGGACGGGACGGTGCACAGCGGGCTACGTCAGCTCGAAAACAACCGTCCGCCATATGATCTGGACGGCCGTCCGGTCGGCGAGGCGTCCTTCGAACTGCCCGCCGGGCTGCCTGCCGGCTATCACCGGTTGCACGCGCAGAGCGGCGGGGTGGACAGCAGCACCGTGCTCATCGTCGCCCCTGCCACGCTGCCGGCACCGCCCGGCCGGCACTGGGGCCTGGCCACCCAGCTGTACAGCGTCACATCCGAAAACTCCTGGGGCACAGGAGATATCACTGACCTCACCGATCTGGCCGTCTGGTCGGCGACGCGGCACGGGGCGGGATTCATCCTGGTCAACCCACTGCATGCGGCCGCTCCGGTGGCCCCGATGGAACCCTCGCCGTACCTGCCCACCTCCCGTCGCTTCGTCAACCCGCTCTACCTGCGCGTGGAAGCCGTTCCCGAGTACGCGTTCCTGCGTAAACGGGGCCCGCTGCGCAAGGCCCGCGCCGACCTGGCCGCCCGCGCACTCCGCAGCGACGGGATCGACCGGGACGCCGCGTGGAAGGTCAAGCGGGCGGCCCTGGCGCAGCTGTACCGGGTGCCCCGTTCGGCCGGCCGCGAACTGGCATACGCCGGCTACCGGGAACGTGAGGGCCGCAGCCTCGACGACTTCGCCACCTGGTGTGCACTGGCCGAGGTGCACGGCCCCGACTGGCATCGGTGGCCCGCGGAACTCGGCCACCCGGACAGCCCGGCGGTCGCGGCGTTCGCCGCCGCGCACCCGCAGGCCGTCGACTTCCACCGCTGGCTGCAGTGGCTGCTCGATGACCAGCTGACCGCGGCGCAGGCCACCGCGGTGCAGTCCGGGATGTCGCTGGGCATCATGCACGACCTGGCGG
The DNA here is from genome assembly GCF_019456655.1 of Mycolicibacterium diernhoferi. Classification (NCBI taxonomy): domain Bacteria; kingdom Bacillati; phylum Actinomycetota; class Actinomycetes; order Mycobacteriales; family Mycobacteriaceae; genus Mycobacterium; species Mycolicibacterium diernhoferi. Next base: position 3,453,712 of record NZ_CP080332.1, read on the forward strand.
TCGGGGTGGACCCCGACGGCGCCGACGCGTGGGCGCTGCAGGATGTGCTGGCGCTCGGGGTCAGCGCCGGCGCGCCACCGGATGAGTACAACCAACTCGGGCAGGACTGGTCCCAGCCCCCGTGGCGGCCCGATCAGCTCGAGAAGGTCGGGTACGCACCGTTCCGGGCCCTGGTCAACGCGGTGTTGCGGCACGCCGGCGGGGTCCGCATCGACCACATCATCGGCCTGTTCCGGCTGTGGTGGATCCCGGAGGGCGCCCCACCCACCGAGGGGACCTACGTGCGGTATGACCACGACGCACTGATCGGCATCGTGGCGCTGGAGGCGATGCGGGCCGGTGCGGTGGTGGTCGGCGAGGACCTGGGCACCGTCGAGCCATGGGTGCGCGATTACCTGGCCGCACGCGGCCTGTTCGGCACGTCGATCCTCTGGTTCGAGCGGGACCGAGAATGGGGCCGCGAGGACAAGCCGCTGCCGGCCGACCGCTGGCGCGAGGCCTGCCTGTCCTCGGTGACCACCCACGACCTGCCGCCCACGGCCGGCTATCTGGCCGGCGAGCACATCCGGATACGCGAGGAACTCGGACTGCTGACCCGCCCGGCCGAGGACGAACTCGCCCACGACCGCGCCGAGCAGGCCGCCTGGCGCGACGAGCTGCGTCGCCTGGGACTGGTCGGCGAAGCCCCGGACACCGACGAGATCATCCGCGGTCTGTACGCCTACCTGGGCCGCACCCCGTCCAAGCTGCTCGCGCTGGCGCTGCCGGATGCGGTGGGCGATGTCCGGGCGCAGAACCAGCCGGGCACCACCGACGAGTACCCGAACTGGCGGGTGCCGCTCACCGGACCCGACGGCCGCCGTCTGCAGTTGGAGGACATCTTCGCCGACCCGCGCGCCTACGCGCTGGCGGAAGTAATGAAAACCCAGGTCCGGACGATGGAATCGTGACTGGAGTTTCTACAGGTGCTCTTCTGCGATATCTTCGCAACGCACCGCGACACCCGGAGGGCACGTGAACAAGGTACTTGCGTTGGGGCTCGGCACCAGCGCCGCAGCTGTGGCGATGATGATCGCCGCCGGCGGCACCGCCCATTCCGCTCCGGCCTCGGAGAGCGACAGCCCCTACAACGTCGTGGGCCAGACCTACGGCCGCGCCGTGCAGATCCTCGCCGGCTCCGGCATCAAGGCGACCTTCGGCGGCGCCGTGGGCAGCGACCTGCAGCAGAGCCTGTGCGTGGTGGACAAGCAGAAGTTCAACACCTCGGGGCGGATGATCCTGATGCTCAACTGCACCCAGGAGGCCTTCGACGAGGCCGGGCTGAGCAACTCGACCGGTTCCGGCCCCGGCGGGCGCACCGTCGGCGCCAACGGCGTCACCACCGTGACACCCACTCCGATGCCGCCTCCCGGCGCCGGGGTCCCGACGTCGCCGGCCCCCGTCCCGCCACCAGCCTGAGCCCGGCGCCCGGGATTCGCCCATGCCGCTGGCAGCCGGTGCCGACTTCGCGGGGTACACCGTGGTCCAGTGCCTCGGCACCGGCGGAATGGGCGAGGTCTACCTCGCCCAGCATCCCCGACTGCCCCGCCGGGATGCGCTGAAGATCCTCAAGGCCGGCGTCTCTGCGGATGACGAGTACCGGCAACGGTTCGAGCGCGAGGCCGATATCGCGGCGACACTGTGGCATCCGCACATCGTCGGCGTGCACGACCGCGGCGAACACGACGGTCAGTTGTGGATCGCCATGGACTACGTGCCGGGCACCGACACCGCCCGGTACATGCGTGAGCAGCACCCCGGCGGGCTGCCCGCCGAACAGGTCGACGAGATCGTCACCGCGGTGGCCGCCGCGCTGGACTACGCACATCAGCGCAATCTGCTGCACCGCGACGTCAAGCCGGCCAACATCCTGCTCTCCGACACCCGCTCACCCGATCATCGGATCCTGTTGGCCGACTTCGGTATTGCCCGGTGGTCCGATGATGTCAGCGGACTGACCGCCACCAACATGACCGTCGGCACGGTGTCCTACGCCGCCCCGGAACAGCTGATGGACACCGCGGTGACCGGCCAGGCCGACCAGTACGCGCTGGCCGCCACCGCCTATGAACTGCTCACCGGTAAGCCGCCGTTCCAGAACTCCAATCCCGCGGTGGTCATCAGCCAGCACCTGTCGGCGTCGCCCCCGGCCGTCGGGGACCGCCGCCCGGAACTCGCGCACGTGGACCCGGTGTTCGCCAAGGCGCTGGCCAAGGACCCCGCCGACCGGTTCCGGAGCTGCACCGAATTCGCGCAGGCGCTGAGCCACCAACTGGCCGGCGACTCGCTCGGCCTGACCCAGATGGCGCCGGCGAGTCCGGTGGCCGCACCGGCGCGCAGGCTGCGCGGTGCCATCATCGTCGCGTCGGTCCTCGCCGTCGCGCTGTGCGCCGCGACCGCGGTGGCCCTCTACGAGCTCAACCGCGCGAACAAGGACGAGCGCACCTCGTCCCCGGCCGCCCCGGGGTCCGCCACCGGGACGGCGACGACCACCACGGCGACGGTGACCACCAGCGCGGCCGACCCGGCGTCGACCGGCGCCGCAGCCCCGACGGCCACCGTGGCCATCGGGGCCGACTGCCTGCCGGTGGGCGCCACCGCCCGCACCGCCGACGGTGCGACGGCCCACTGTGCGACCCTGCAGGACACCGAGGCCACCATCTGGTCGCTCACCCCCGGCTCAGTCCCCATCCCGACGGTCACCAGCACGGATCCGACCGAGGAGCCGCTACCGGCCGCCGAGGAGTCGCCGGTGCGGGTGTGCATGGAGCAGACCGGACAGACTCGCCGGGACTGCCGCGAACAGATCCGCCGCAGCAACGGGCTGCCCTGATCGGGAGTCAGTCACCGCAAACCCGGTCCCCCAGTTCCTGCAGCAATGAATCCAACAGCGGCCGTTGACCTTTGAGTAGCTTCTCGCGCGCGTCGACCACACTGAACCAGCCCACCCGGTCCAACTCGGGGTACTCCCGGAACGTGCCGGACCCCTTGGGCCACTCCAGCGTGAACGTGTTGCTCACCGCATCGCGGACGTCCAGGTCGGCCTCGACGGCGTAGACCGTGACCACCTTGCCGCTGGGTTGGCGCAATGGGGCGAACTCGATGCGCGGGCCGTCGGGCGCGGGGAGTCCGACTTCCTCGGTGAACTCGCGCCGGGCCGCGACCCACGGGTCCTCGGTGTCGTCGTACTCGCCCTTGGGGATGCTCCAGGCACCCTCGTCCTTGCGCGCCCAGAACGGGCCGCCGGGATGACCGATCAGCACCTCCGGGATGCCGTCGATGACGCGGTACACCAACAGACCTGCGCTCAATCGCGGCATACCGCAGGCTAATGCGCACCGCAGGCCGGTTGTCAAGGATTGTCGGCCGCCGGAATTTAGCGCCCGTACCGCCGGTTACATCGTGCAGAAGCGAAAGAAGGCACCGGCCATGAGGGCAAGACGATTCATCACAGCGCTCGGGGTAGCGCTGGCGGGTGCGTCCATCGGGTGGGCCGCACCCGTGGGCGCGGCACCGGAGGGACCGGACAGCGTCGAGCAGACGGCCGGCGACCTCCAGGTCCCGGCCGGCGTCATCGTGGTGGAACGACCCGGCGGTATCTCAATGGAGCGGACCAGAATGTCCGGTGTGCTCCCCGGTCTCGAACCGATGCGGCTCGTCGGCGGCAGCGTCCTGTTCGAGGTCGGCTGACGCGCTGCGGTCAGAAGCCCGCCAGGCCGCGCGAGACATCGAGCAACCCCGCGGGTTCGAGCCCGAACACCTTGCCGTCACCGATGCCCGCCACGGCCGCCGGGCAGAACATCGAGATGGCCACCCCGGTGAACATGGTGGCCGGGCCCAGCGACATACCGGCGGTATCGGCCACCTTGGCGGCGACGTTGGCCGCGTTCTGTCCCGGCTCGGACAGCATCGGGCAGACCGACTGTCCCAGGGCGACGGTGTCGATGGCCGCGGGTGCGCTCACCCCGGCCTGGTCGAGCGCGGTCAGGAAGCTGTCGGTGACCGGGTCTGCGGACGCCGGGGCCGCGACAGCCAGTGCGGCGCTCGCCGCAGCAAGGGTGGACAGCAGGCAGGTCGGGGTGCGGCGCAGCATGGTTACCGAGTCTACGGGGCTCACATGCCCGCCCACCCGGCATCGATCTGGGTGGCGATGTCGATGATCCTGGCCTGCCGCGCGCCCAGGCTGTCGATCTCCCCCACCACGTGCGCGGCGATGAACCGTTTGATCTCGGCGTCGATACCGGCCAGCACCCGCAGCACCTCGGCCCGCAGCGTGCCCGAGGTGACGTGGATGGAGATGTCGCGCGGGCCCGGCCTGTCCACATCGATGATGAGCAGCAGCGGGGCGGCCGCGCGGGCGGTGGCCGTGAGCGCGATCTCGCCGAACACCTGGAACCGGGGCTTGTCGATCCGCAGGTCGACGACCATCTTGATCTCCAGCGGGATCCGGATGTCGAAGGTGATGGCGCGGCCCACCTGCCGGGTGACCCGCGGCGCCTGCACCTTCACCCGTGCCGTGACCTTGGCGATGCCGCCCGGCCCCTGACCCATCGGGCCCATCTCGAACTCTTCGCCGGCGATCGCACCGATCGCATCCGCGACGCGCTTCTCGGTGACCGCGACTTCGAAGAACCGGCGGCCGAACTCCTCGTAGCTCAGATACTGCAGCGCAGCGTCGGCTGCCGGCGGTTCGGAGGGCGAAGAACTGTCCATGGTGCCTACAACCGTCTCATGCCGGGCGCCTCAGTCCGGGGTTCGGTCCCCGGCGTGGCCCTCTTCGAAGAACACACGCAACCGGCGGATCCGGGTCGGTCGAGACCCCACATCGGCGATCAGCACCGCATCGCCGCCGGGTCCGGTCACGCTGACGGCGACATGGCGCCCGGCCACGATCGTCGTGCGCCGCCGCGCTCCCGCCAGCGCCTCCACGAGTTCGGCCGGCCGTAGCCGACCGCTGTCACCGGCGGTCAGCTCGGCATCCGACCCGAGCACGCGCCGCACCGACATCTCGTTGCCCGAACACGCATCGTCGACCACCTGCGCCACATACCGTTTTCCGCGGGTCCCCACCCCGGCCAGCCCCGACATGAACCCGGCCGCCCCTGCAGGCCCCTGGTTGGTCAGCAACGCGCGGGTCAGCTGCACCGACGCAGGCACCGCGGCCGGCCCGTTGCGGGCGAACTGCCACGCCATGGCCGGCAGTTCCCAGTACGCCTGCAACCGGGAGATGCGCAGGTCCTCCGAGGTGAGTCCGGCCGGTCTCACGTCGTACCGGAGAATCGCCGGGATGCGCATCGACACCGCCGGGCCCATGGCCACTTCCAGCACCAGGTCGCGCAGCATCGTCTGGCCCCGCACGATGTCGATGTCTCGGTGGAAGGTGATGTCCCGCGGGCCGATGAAGGTGTCGTAGAACCGCTCGATCTCGGCCTGCCCGACATGCGGCCGCGAGCCCACCGGGTCCTCGATGGTGGCCGCGTCGGTGAACAGCCCGACCCAGCCGGTCCGGTCGTGCGCACCGGCCGCCGCGGGCGAGCGCTCCACCGTCGCCAGAACCGCACTTCGAGATGTGGACATATCCTTGGTTACCACCCCTGTGTGAAGGAGGACGGCGATGAGCCAGAACGGGCCGTTCGGTATCGACCCTGAAGATTTTGACAGGCTCGCCCGCGAAGCCGGCGAGGGGCTGCGTGACGCGCTCGACCGGTTCGGCAAGCGCGCGGGCTGGGCCACCCTGATCGACCAGTTCACCGGTCAGGCGCAGCCGTCCAAGCCGGAAACCACCGGTGACACCGGCGACGGGGTGTGGGCGATCTACACCGTGAACGCCGACGGCGGAGCCCACATCGAAGAGGTCTATCCGACCGAACTGGACGCGCTGCGAGCCAACAAGAACAACACCGACCCGGCGCGACGGGTCCGCTTCCTGCCGTACGGGATCGCGGTCAGTGTGCTCGACGCGCCCGAACAGCCCCGCGCGGACGGCTCACCTCACTAGACTCTGCCGCGGTACGGGGACAACCGGCAAAGGGTGGGACATGATCAGAGGACTGGCGGTCGCCGCAGCGCTTGCGGCGGTCACGTTGGGTTTTGCCCCGGCCGCGCTCGCCGACGACGAGTCGGGCCGCTATCCCACCGATGTGCCCGGCATGAACTACCAGGCCGCCCTCGGCGCACCCTGCGAGAACACCCAGCTGTTCACCTTCGGCCGCGGCCGCGGCGGTCAGCCGATGAAGTGCAGCTGGATCCCCAACCAGTGGCCGCCGGTGCACACCGGGTTCTGGACGGTGTCCTACGACCTGCACGGCGTCCAGGAGGTCGGCGCGCCCTGCTCGGTGGCCAAGGGCGCCGCGCAGACCACCGACGGCCGGCCCATGCTGTGCCTGGGCGCGCGGGGCTGGCAACCCGGGGTGCTGACCGGCGACGGGTTCTTCCCGGCCTAGTTCATCGCGATCAGGTGATCGCGGGACAGGTCGGCGACGCTGCCGACGCCCATCAGGGTCAGCGTCTGCCGGATCTCCGCGGCGAGAATGCCCAGCACCGCCGCGACACCGTCGGCCCCGGCGACCGCCAGCCCGTACAGACAGGGCCGGCCGACCATCACCGCGTCGGCGCCCAACGCCAACGCCGTCACCGCATCGCTGCCCGAGCGCACGCCCCCGTCGAGCAGCACCGTCGCCCGGTCCCCGACCGCGTCGACCACCGCCGGCAGCGCCGCCAGTGACGGCACCGCCGGATTGAGTTGGCGGCCACCGTGATTGGAGACCACCACCCCGGTCGCACCGATCTGCACCGCGCGCTGCGCATCCGCGGGGTCGAGAATTCCCTTGACCACGAACGGGCCTTCCCAGCGGTCCCGCAGTGCGGCCACGTCGGCCCAGGTCAGATCGGGCCGGATCTGACGCTGCTGCACGGCCACCGACTCCACCGCGCCGGCCGCCCCGCGGGTGCCGGTGACGTTGGCCATCGTCATCCGGCGGTGCCGCAGCAGCCCGTACCACCAACCCGGGCGGACCGCGGCGTCGGCGATGCGGCGCGGCGTGAGGATCGGCGGATGCCCCATCCCGGTGCGACGCTCCCCCACCCGGTTTCCCTGCACCGGGACGTCGACGGTCACCACCAGGGTGCGGTAGCCGCTGTCGCGGGCGCGGTCGAGCATCGACGTCATGAAACCCGCGCGCTCACCCCACGGGTACAGCTGGAACCAGTGGTCGTGCCGGGTGCCCGTGGCCACCTCCTCGATGGAATACGACGACGCGGTGCTCAGTGTCAGCCGGGTGCCGGCCTGCTCGGCCGCGCGGGCGGCACCGAGTTCACCGGTCCAGTGCGCCAACCCGGTCAGCCCGGTGGGCGACAACAGCACCGGCAGGTCCAGCCGTTCCCCGAACAACTCGACGCCGATGTCGGCACCGCTGTGCCCGGCCAGAACGCGTTGGCGCAGTGACCAGTTCGTGAACGCCGTCCGGTTTCCGTACAGGGTCCGCTCATCCTCGGCGCCGCCGTCCAGATACGCCCACACCATCGTCGGCAGCGCGCGCCGGGCGGCGGCGCGGTAGTCCTCGACGCAGACCAGCGGCGGCCGGGTGCGCAACCGGTACCCGAAGGCCGTCATCTGATCGCGATCGGGGTGGTCGGCGAACCGACCGCATTGCTGATGTGCAGCGGCGGCGCGGCCAGCAGGAAACTCCACCGGCCGTCCTCGGCGCAGGCCGCCGACAGGGCCTCCAGGTCCAGAATCTCGGCCAGCGGCATACCCATATCGCGGATCAGCACACAGTGCAGCGGCACCACGGTGCCGGACTGCGCGCTCGGCAGGACCTCGATGGCCCAGTTGTCCGAGCCGAGCGCCGCCACCGATCGGTCGTGCAGCCAGCGCGCACAGGCCAGGTCGAGGCCCGGCTCGGTCTTCATCCATCCGGCCGGACCGTCGGCGAGAAGTTTTGCCCGCCAACCAGTGCGGATCAACAGGAAGTCCCCTTCGGCCACCGTCACGCCTTGCGCCCGCTCGGCGGCGTCCAGGTCATCGGGGGTGATGGCGGTGCCGCCTTCCAACCACGGCACATTCTTGAGCCGGGCGATGTCGAGCAGCACGCCGCGGCCGACCAGACGATCGGTCATCGCATCGACGGCGAGCTTGCGGGCGCCGAACCGGGCGCCGACCTCATCGGTCGAATACCCGTTGTACATCCGGTCGTCGTAGGCGACGTGGGCCAGGCCGTCCCACTGCGTGCCCGACTGCAACGGCATGATGATCCAGTCATCGGAGATCTGCACACCGTGCGGATCCGACCAGTCGTGCGGCGCCATCGACATCAGGTGCACCGGGTTGAGCCGTCCACCGATGCCGCTCTGCGGGCCGCTGCTGCCGACCGGGATGCTCAGCTGGAACACCCGGCCCGAGCGCACCTCGGTGGCCGCGGCCCGGATGTGCTCTCCGGTGACGAAGTTCAGAGTGCCCAGTTGATCGTCGGGACCCCAGCGCCCCCAGTTCGAGAGCTCCCGGCCGATGTCCCTGAAGTTGACACTCATGCGTTACAGAATTGCATATCATTGTCAACCTCGGTGCAACCTTGCCGAACCCACCTCTGGAGGTATCCGTGCCGAACGCCCCGGTGCTCACGTTCGATACCGCCGACCCCGAATTCGTCCGCGACCCGTGGCCGCGCTATCAGCAGATCCGCGACCTGGGCGGGGTGGTGTTCAACGAACGGGTCAATCGGTGGATGGTTGCCGGTTTCGACGATGCCCGCACAATTCTCACCACTGCAACGGTTTTCGGATCCGAGCGCGGCCAGGCCGAGCAGGCCGGGGTGTTCGGCGGCCCGACGATGGAGTTCTACGACGGCCCGCATCACGACCGGATGCGCGCCATCTGGTCCGACGACTTCCGGCCGCGGACCCTCGCGGCGCTGCGCCCGGCGATCACCGAGGTGGTCCGCGCGCGACTCGCCCCGTGCCTGCGCCGGCTGCGGGCCGGCGAGACCGTCGAGGTGGTCGCCGAACTGACCCGCGGCATCCCCACCGAGGTGATCGCGCACCTGCTCGGTATCGAGTCGGACATGGCCGGCCGGTTCGCCGAGTGGAGCGACGCGATGGGCGCCTCGGCCGAGGGATACACCAACCCCGGTGAGCGCGGCGCCCGGTTGATCGCGGTCGGCAAGGCGGCGACCGCCGAACTCAACGAGTACATCCGTGCGCAGATCACCCGGCGGCGCTGTCCGTCCTTCACCGGCGACGATCTGATCACCACGATGGTCCGCCACGACTACGCGTGTACTCACATGACCGAGCAGGAGATCATCGCGTCCAACACCCAGTTGGTGTTCGCGGGGAATGAGACCACCGCGAAGTTGCTCGCGCAGATCGTGGTCACACTGGCCGCACATCCCGAGCAACGCGACGCCCTGGCCGGGGATCCGGAACTGATCCCGGCCGCGGTCGAAGAGGTACACCGGCACGAGACCATCACCCATTCGGTGTTCCGGGACGCCATCGGCGAACGGGCGTTCGTCGGCGGGGTCCGGGTGCCGGACGGCCGGCGCATCACCTTGCTGTTGGGTGCGGCCAACCGGGACCCGGCCCGCTGGGAGCACCCGGAGCGTTTCGATGTGTTCCGGAAGAAGTTGCCGCACCTGGGTTTTGCGTTCGGCCTGCACAGCTGCCTGGGCATGAATCTGGCCCGGCTGGAAGCCCAGATCTTCGTGGAAGAACTGCTCGCCACACTGCCCCGCTGGCGGGTGCACGGGCAGGTCGACTACGGCAGGAACTTCGCGGTACGCGGGCCGGCCGCGGTGTACATCAGCGCGGCCTAGCGGTGGGACGGCTTGAGCGCGTCAGCCCTCCGGCGGTCCGACGCTGGACATCACCAGCTGCAGGAACGTCCGGTAGAGGTCTTCGCCGTCGAGGTGGCTGGCCAGCGTGACACCGTCATTGGTCGCCAGCAGCACCCGGGCCAGCGATTCCGCCGGGATCTTCAACGAACCACCCAGCCGCGCTACACCTTTGGTGATGTAATCGGCCAGCGAGCGCACCGTCTCGCGACGTTGGGCGGCCACCCGGTCCCGGGCCGCCGGATTGCGCATCAGGAACAGGGTGAACTCGTAGTTCAACGCCGCCGCCTGCTGTGCGTCGGTACCGCTGAGCACCCGCCACCGCTCGGCGAATCCCTCCACGTCGATGTCGGCGAACCGGTCGAAGGACTCCATCACATCGGCGAACCCGTCCAGGAAGCGCTGACGGTGCCGTTCGATCACCGCGAGGAAGAGTTCCTCCTTGCCGCCGAACTGCGCGTAGATGGCGCCACGGGTGTATCCGGCGGCCTCGGCGATGTCCTCCAGCGAACCGGCGTATCCGCGGCCGGCGAAGATCTTCTCGGCCGCGTCGAGCAGGACGATGCGGGTCTGCTCCATGCGGCGTTCCCTGGTCCAGCGCTCGGTCATCGGCCCATCCTCCCAGAGATCAATCTCAAATACAGCCTTGTATCTGAGATTCAAATCTGTACTGTCGTGACTGGCGTCACAGCCCTGACGTCGCCATCTCTTCGTGAACGCCCGCCCCGAGGAAGGGAACCCGTTGCCGTCATGAGCGAACTCCAGCAGATGGCGCCGCTGACCGCCGAGCAGTGGGGCGATGCCGAGTACGCGGCGTTCGGCGCGCTGCTCGGCCTGCCCGCCGACAAGGTGCCCCGAGCCGGATCCGGCGAGGCGTATGACCCGCTGAACTTCGACATCATCGGCATGCTCGCCCACCACCCCGAGATGGCGCGACTATTTCTGCGGTTCAACGGATTTCTACTGCAGCGCGGCGAGCTCGCCGGGCGGCTGCGCGAACTGATCATCCTGCGGGTGGCGCTGCGGCACCGGTCGGCATTCGAATGGGGTCAGCACGTCCGGATGGGCGCCGCCGTCGGTGTCACCGACGACGACGTCGCCGCCCTCATCAAGGGCAACGATGGGTTCAGCGGCGCCGATCGGATCGTGCTCGACACGGTCGACGAACTGATCGCCGACGGAAAGGCGCAGTGGGACACCTGGCAGCGCCTCGTCGACACGGTCGGCGAGCGGGCCGCGATGGAGGTCGTCTTCCTCGTCGGCACGTACGCCATGACCGGAATGGCGTTCAGCACCTGGGGACTACAGGCCAAACCGGGCAGCGCACCGCTGCCACCGCAGGACCCGACAACAGAAGAGGGACATCGATGAACCTGGAAGAGCGGATCGCCAAACACCGCCGGATGGCGGAGAGCTACCGCGACAAGTACGTGCTGCAGAAGATCGCCGACGGGGAGAACTACGACGAGTGGGAGTTCACCGACGACGCGGTGTACACCTCGCCCTACTTCGCTGCCGGCCAGGAGTTGGTGCTCAAAGACGTGGCGACGCATTGGGATATGGCCGCCACCATCGAGGCCAAGGCCTACGGCATCACCTTCCCGGATTGGAAGCCGGTGGACTTCAAGCTGTGGCCGGCCGAGAACGGATTCGTGCAGCGCTACCGCTGGCAGGGCACCAACGTGAACACCGGCGAGGTGATGGGCTTCTACTCCATCAGCTTCGTCGACACCAACGAGGACGGCCAGATCACGCACTGGTCGACCTACGTCAACGACGAGGAATACGGGCCCTTCCTGGAGGCCGCCATCGGCGCCCGCGGACCGTTCCGCGGCGAGGATTACATGCAGGCGCTGGCAAAGCATTTCGAGAAGCACGGCCTGAGTTTCTAGAGGGAGCCCACGATGACGACCAGTGCCACCGACAAGCTGTACTACGACCCCTGGGACACCGATCTCAACGCCGACCCGTACCCGATGTTCGGACGCCTCCGCGCCGAAGCGCCGTTGTACTACAACGAAGCCCACGACTTCTACGCGGTCAGCCGCTTCGAGGACGTCAACCGTGCGCTGGTCGACCACGCCACGTTCAGCTCGGCGCGCGGCGCCGTGCTGGAGATCATCAAGGCCGGCGTCGAGATCCCGCCCGGCTCGCTGATCTTCGAGGATCCCCCGATCCACGACATCCACCGCAACCTGCTCTCGCGTGCCTTCACCCCACGCAAGATCAACGCGCTGGAACCGAAGGTCCGCGAGTTCACCCGCCGCTGCCTCGACCCGCTGGTCGGCGGGGACCGGTTCGATTTCGTCAAGGACCTCGGCGCGGTGATGCCGTTGCGGGTGGTCAGCGAACTGTTCGGCATTCCGGAGGACTACCAGAACCGGGTGACCGAGGACGGTGACAAGTACGTGCGCACCGAGCGGGGCGCGCAGATGACCGACAATCCGGACGGCCCGATCACCGACGGGCAGCTGTTCGCCGAGTTCATCGACTGGCGGGCCGACCATCCCGCCGACGATCTGACCACCGAGTTGCTCAACGCCGAGTTCACCGACGAGACCGGCACCACCCGCAAGTTGCGCCGGGAAGAACTGCTGATGTTCATGAACGTGGTGGCGGTCGCCGGGTCGGAGACCACCACCCGGCTGATCGGCTGGGCCGGCAAGTTGCTGTCCGAGCATCCCGCCCAGCGCCGCAAATTGGTCGAGGACCGGTCGCTGATACCGGGCGCGGTCGAGGAGATCCTGCGGTTCGAGCCGCCGGCGCTGCAGGCCGCCCGCTACGTCACCGGCGACACCGAGTTCCACGGCACCACGGTGCCGGCGGGCAGCGCGATCATCCTGCTGATCGGCGCGGCCAATCGGGACGAGCAGCGGTTCGGCGCCGACGCCGAACAGTTCGATGTCACCCGGTCCGTGCGTCAGCACCTGACGTTCGGGGTCGGCGCACACTACTGCCTGGGCAATGCGCTGGCCCGCATCGAGGGCCGTATCGCGTTGGAGGAGATCATGAATCGCTTCTCCGATTGGGAGGTCGACCTGGACGCCGCGGTGTTCTCGTCCTCGTCGGTGGTCCGCGGCTGGGACAGCATGCCCGCCACCGTGTAGCCACCCGCCGGTGTCCGGCGGATATTCGTTGCGTGCACCTTGTCGATCGCCGAGTGTCCGGCGCCCCAGGGTGCTACGTTTCGCGCGAGCGAAGTCGACAGGGGGGCACGTCATGGCGTCACAGGAACCGGTCTGGTCCAAGCCCGCGGCGCTCGCCCTCCCGCCGGAGGGCTATTTCGAGGAGGAGCGCGGCCGATACGGCCCGGTGTTCCCGCGCACACCCGCCTGCCACGGCTTTTCCATCATCGCCAAGGTGAAGGAGGGCCGCGAGGCTGCAGTACGTGCGTACGGGAAGCAGATCGAGGAGACCATCGCCGCGAGCCCGGACGCGCTGGCGCCGCTGCGGCTGCACTACCTGCGGTGGAATCTCTTCGATGTGGGCTCCGGCCTGCACTTCCAGTACATGGGCATCTTCGACACCGATTTCGACAAGTACACCGAGGATGCCGTGCAGCTGTTCAGCGCCACCGGCATCACCACCGTGTTCACCAATCTCGAAGGGTTTCCCGAGGATTGGAAGGAGAACCCGGAGGCCTTCATCAGGTTCGTCCGTGAACACCAGGTGCCGAGCTTCCTCGAGTACGGCGAGTACCCCTATGTGACCGCCGACGAGATCAAGAAGGCGCTGCGGCTCAAGGCCGCGTTCTCCGACATGCTCGATCAGATGCAGTGACGTGCTCGAGCTCGACGATATCCAGCACATCCTGCTGACCCGCACCCCGGCCATCACCGGGCGCTACGAGTTCCTGACCTTCGACACCCCCGCCGGCGGGCGGGCCTGGCTGGCCGCGCTGACCGAGCTGGTGCAGTCGGCGGCCGAGGTGCACGCCTCCATGGACTCGGCGGACCGCTGGGTGACGGTGGCGTTCACCTGGAACGGTCTGCGCGCTCTCGGCGTTCCCGAGGATTCGCTGGCCACGTTCCCGGACGCGTTCCGGGAGGGCATGGTGTCGCGGGCGGCCATCCTCGGTGACATCGGCAGCCACGCCCCGCAGCACTGGGTCGGTGGGCTGGCCGGTGAGGACCTGCATGCCATCGCGATCCTGTTTTCCCGCACCGACGAACAGTGCCGACGGTCCATCGAGAACCACGACGCGCTGTTGGCCCGCACCGACGGGGTGCGCAGCCTGTCGTACCTGGACCTCAACGCCACCCCACCGTTCAACTACGCACACGATCACTTCGGTTTCCGGGACCGGTTGTCGCAGCCGGTGATGAAGGGCTCCGGCGAGGAACCGACACCCGGATCCGGCGACCCACTGGAACCCGGCGAGTTCATCCTGGGCTACCCCGACGAGAACGGACCGGTGGCCAACCTCCCCCAGCCGGCGGTGCTGTCCCGTAACGGCAGCTATATGGCCTACCGGCGACTCGAAGAACACGTGGCGGTGTTCCGTGACTACCTGCGTGAGAACTCCGACACCAACGAGGGACAGGACCTGCTGGCCGCCAAGTTCATGGGCCGGTGGCGCAGCGGCGCACCGCTGGTGCTGGCACCGGACTCCGACGATCCCGAACTCGGCGCAGACCCGATGCGCAACAACGATTTCAACTACCAGCAGATGGATCCGCACGGCTACGCCTGCCCGCTGGGTGCGCATGCGCGGCGACTCAATCCCCGCGACACGGCGCACTACATGAACCGGCGCCGGATGATCCGCCGCGGCGCCACCTACGGCCCGGCGTTGCCCGAGGGTGCACCCGACGACGGTCAGGCCCGTGGTATCGCGGCCTTCATCATCTGCGCGGATCTGGTGCGCCAGTTCGAGTTCGCGCAGAACGTCTGGATCAACGACAAGACGTTCCACGAACTCGGCAATGAACACGATCCCATCTGTGGACAACAGGACGGCAGCCTGGACTTCACCGTGCCGCGACGACCGATCCGCAAGGTCCACAAGGGAATACCGGCGTTCACCACACTCACCGGCGGCGCGTACTTCTTCCTCCCCGGCCTCGAGGCGCTCCGCTATCTGGCGGCTTTGGAGGACGAGTCATGACCGGAGCGCGTACCTACAACCAGACCCACGTCGCCCGACCCCACGATGGTCGGCGAAGGGTCAGCGTCTACTGGACATGGAGCTATCCGTGGGAGGCCCAACGGGATCCGGGCGCCATGGAGAACCGCTTCTCCACCATCACCGAAGTGCGTAATGCGTTGTGGCCTGCCTATGAGACCCCGGAATACCAGGTCGAGCACTTCCTCCAGGGCATCGCCGGCACCCTGGAGCTCTTCCACCGGTCCACGCTGGCCTTCCAGGAGGTGGCCGAGGCGGCCACCGGGCATCCGGTCGCGGTGTTCCAGCGTATCGACCAGGCCGGCTACCGGTTACCGATCGATGAGCGGGTGCTCGACGATTGCGACACCCTGATGGTGTTCGGGCTGGATCATCTGCTGTCCCAACAGGAAGCCTCGGCCGACGAGATCGACGCCGTCCGCCGATGGTTGCGCCGCGAGGGCACCTGCCTGCTACTGGCCCCGCACCATGACGTCGGCAACACCGACGACTATCCGCGCAGACAGGTCGAGTACCTGCACCACGGCGATCCGCTGGTCCCCCGTCAGCAGCGCTTCGGCCGGTACACCCGATCGCTGATGACCGCGTTGGACGTTGCGGTGCACAACAACTGGGGTTTG
The DNA here is from genome assembly GCF_019456655.1 of Mycolicibacterium diernhoferi. Taxonomy (NCBI): domain Bacteria; kingdom Bacillati; phylum Actinomycetota; class Actinomycetes; order Mycobacteriales; family Mycobacteriaceae; genus Mycobacterium; species Mycolicibacterium diernhoferi. The sequence continues at coordinate 3,469,326 of NZ_CP080332.1, forward strand.
CGACCCGCCGTGGTCCCCGGCACCCGGGAGATCGCTGCGCTGGACGCGCGGCCCGACCTGGACGACCTGGGACTACTGACCGGTGTCAGCACCTTCAACTTCCACCCGCACCTTCCGCACTATGAACTGACCGCGCCGGAATCCGGTGCGCTTCGGGTGCTGGGCCGCCAACCTGTCGACGTGGGCCGCCCCCACCCCTACGTCGATGCGGGCAACACCGACTTCAACGCGCTGATCTGGATGCCGCCGACCGGTGAGCGGGCCGGCGACATCGTGGTGGTGGACTCCACCCACTTCACCACCTTGTTCGGTGGCACCGACAGCCTCAAGACGTTCTGGCACAACCTGGTGACGATGCGCTAGTCGAATCAGGGCAGTGCGCTGAGCACCGGGTCCGCCGGCGGCGCCGGCGGCGGGGGCACCTCGGCGGGTACCGGGGCCGGCGGGGCCTCGACCGGGACCGGCGGCACGAACGGCGGCAACAACCAGAACGGTGGTGGCGGCGGCGGGGCGACCGGCGCCGGGGGAAGGATCTCGGCGGGAGGGGCGGCGGCCGGCTCGACCAGCAGGGGTTCCGCGACGGGTGTGGCCGGTTCCGCGACGACTGCCGGCGGCTCAGGTACGGCAGGCACCGCGTCGGGCACCGGCACCGACTCGGCCACCGCAACCACCTCGGTCGCCGCAACCTCCGGCGCCGCCAACGGTTCCGCGCTCACCGGCGCCTCGGCGGTGGCCGACGGTTGCTGCACCACCGGCCGGGGCTGCGGGAGCGCGAGCTGCACCGGCGGTGTGCTCACGTTCTCCTGGACCGGGCCCGGGTTCGGGGCGGCGGCCATCGGCTGCGGTGCGGGCGGCGCGGAACGCACCACCGCCGTGGTCTCGGCGGTCGATGCGGAGGAACGGCCGGCCAGCGCCGCCTCGCCGGGCTGCTCGGTGCCCGACCCGACGAACTGCGAACCGACGGCGAACAATGCGACGAGCGCGGTCACCGCGACGGCGGCGGCGGCCGTGGAGGCCCGCCCGGCCGGCACGGGCAGCCGCCAATTCGGCACGGCCGGCACCCGGGGCCGCCAGTTCGGGGCGGTCACCTTCGGCGGCGTCCAGGTCCGGCGGGGCCGGGTGATCGCGATCGGTGCCGGCGGTGCCGCATCGGTCACCACGGCCTGGCCGGCGGCGTAGGCGGGGGTCTGCCCGGCATCCGGGCCACCGGTCATGTCGTGCCGGCCGAACGCCTCGTCGTCGTCGGCATCGATCTCGGATCCGGACACCGAGGCGAGCATCTCGGCGAGTAGCCCACACGGGTCCACCCGGTCGGCGCGCGCAGTGAGCGGCACTTCGCTGTCGGGTCGGGGAACGGGCGTCACCTGCCGGACCGGGCGCACATCGGCGTATCCGGCGGCGCGCAGTTCGGCGAGCAGCGCAGCCATCCGGTCCTCGACCTCGGCGCTCCAGCAGACCCCGATGGAGGAGATCCGCCGCCCGGTGCTCGCCGCGATGGCTGCCGCACCCCGCACCGCCGCGACGCACCGCGGCAGGAGTTCATCGAGGTCACGCACGGTGAACTGGTCATCGTCGAGCGGCCCGGCACCCGCGGCGGAGCCGTCCACCAGAACCCAGCCGACACCGGCCGCTGTCACCGATAGCCCAAGTACGGTCTTCACCCTCGGCCCCGACTCCCGTCCTGTGTCACGTTGCCCCGGCATACCGGCCGCGACGAGCTTAGTTTGCTCGCCCGAGCTCGGCATCTCGGCGAAATGACGATTTACTGGTGCTGTGTTCCTCTTTATCGACGCAGCCCACGGGAGTGTTACCTGGTGCAACGGTCTGTCGATCGAGGTCAGCTGCGGTGCGCCACCATCCGCCGCTCGAACACCCCGAAGATGCTGTCGCTGAGCTTGCCGAGCACCGCCAGCAGCACGATGGACAACACCATCACGTCGGTTCGTCCGGTGTTCTGGCTGTCGATCAGCAGGAAGCCCAGCCCCTTGGAGGAGGCGATCAACTCGGCCGCCACCAGGAACAGCCAGGCGTTGGCCAGGCCCAGCCGAAGGCCGTTCACCAGCGCGGGTGCGGCCGCCGGCAGCAAGACGGTGGCCAGCAGAGCGGGCCCGCGCCGGCCGTAGGCGCGGCCCACCTCGACCAGTTGCGGGTCCACGTGCGACAGCGCCGAGGCCGTCGTGGTGTAGACGGGGAAGAACGCTCCGATGGCGATCAACAACACCTTCGGTTCCTCGCCGATGCCGAACCACAACAGCAGCAACGGCACCCACGCCAGCGACGGCACCGTCCGGAGCGCGGCGACGGTCGGCCCGAACAATCGCTGCACGGTGACCGACAGGCCGACCAGCGATCCCAGTGCCAGGCCGACCAGCGCCCCCGATGCGTAGCCGGCGGCCACCCGGGACAGGCTGGCGCCCAGGTGCGTCCACAACTCACCGCGCTGGATCAACTCACCGAGGGCCCCGACGACCTCGCCGGGTGGCGGCAACTGGCTGGGTGAGAAGACTCCCCTGGCCACCGCGACCTGCCACACGATGAGCAGGGCGATCGGCACGATCAGCCCCACCAGCGCCGCGGGCACGCGGCGCAACAACCCAGCCGCGCGGGCGCGGCGCACCGCCGGCGTCAGGGCGAGGGTCAGCTTGCCGACTGCTGGGCGAACTCCGGATCGATCAGCGTCTCCAGGGCCTGCTTCCCGGCCTGCTCGGACTTGATGTCCCCGTCGGCCACCGCGATCGGCAGGATGATCGTCAACACGTCGATCTGGGCCTGTCCCGGCGTCGGATCGACCTGCAGGTCCGTGCGTTCGAGCACTTCCTTCGCCACGCTCGGCGTGATCTTCGCCTCGGCTGCCAGCAGTTCGGTCAACTCGTTGGGGTGCGCGATAGCCCATGCGCGGGCCTCCTCATAGGCGTCGACGACGGACTGCACTGCTTCGGGATTGTCGGCGATGAAGCCCTCGCGGGCGTTGAGCGTGCCGTAGCTGTTGAAGTCGGGGTTGCGGAACAGCAGGCGCGAACCCGACTCCTGCACGGTCTGCGCGATGAACGGGTCCAGCCCCGACCAGGCGTCGACGTCCCCGCGTTCCAGCGCGGTCTTGCCGTCGGCGTGCTGCAGGTTGACGATCTCGACGTCGTTGCGGGACAGCCCGTTCGCCTTCAACGCCTGCAGCAGGAAGTAGTAGGGATCGGTGCCCTTGGTGACCGCGATCTTCTTGCCGCGCAGTTCGGCGACGCTGGTGACCGGGGAACCCTCGCCCACCACCAGCGCGGCCCATTCCGGCTTGCTGTAGATGTCGACGACCTTGATCGGGGTGCCGTTGGCGCGGGCCACCAGCGCCGCCGCGCCGGCGGTCGAACCGAGATCCAGGGCATTGGACCGTAGCGCCTCGTTGGCCTTGTTGCTGCCCGCCGACAGCACCCAGGTGACGTTGTATCCCTGGTTCTCCAACAGCTTCTGGTCGCGGATGACCAGGCTCAGCGGGTTGTAGTAGGCGTAGTCGAGCCGGATGTCCTTCGCGGTGTCCGCACCGTCGCCGGAACTGCACGCCGCGGCCGTCCAGGCCAGAGCGGCGATCACCAGGGCTATCAGCCCACGTGCCTTCATGCCGAGATTTCCTTCCGAGGTGGATGTGCGGGGTCGCCGGCCTGTCGGCGCGGCATCCCGAGTTCGTCGAGCAGGGTGATACGCAGTGCCGCCAGCTCCGGGTCGGAGCGGTCGCGCGGCTTGTCCAGCGAAACGTGGTGTGTCGCAGCGATTCCGGCCACCCCCGAATCGTCGGCGCGCAGGATCAGCACCCGGTCGGCCAGGATGAGCGCCTCGTCGACGTCGTGGGTGACCAGCAGGGTGGTGATGCCCGCCTTCTGTTGCACCTCGTCGAGCAGATCCTGCATGCGCAGCCGGGTCAGTGCGTCCAAGGCGGCCAGCGGCTCGTCGAGCAGCAGCACGCCGGGGCTGCGGGCGAGTGCGCGGGCCAGCCCGGCCCGCTGGGCCATCCCGCCGGAGACCTGCCGCGGGCGGTGATCGGCGAACCCCTGCAGCCCGACGACCTCCAACCAGTGCGCCACCAGTTCGGCGCCGTGGCTTCGCGAGGTGCCCGCGGGCAGTCCGTAGGCGACATTGGCCGCCAGCGCCCGCCAGGGCAGCAGACGGGGTTCCTGGAAGACGACCGCGCACCGAGGATCGATGCCGCGCACCGGTTTTGCATTGATCTCGATCTGCCCGACGCTCGGCTCGTCGAGACCGGCGATCAGTCGGAGCAGGGTGGATTTGCCGCTGCCGGAGGCGCCGAGAAAGGCGACGACTTCACCGGGGGCGATCTCGATGTCGATTCCATCGAGGACGGTGCGAGCGCCGAAAACCTTTCCGACGCCGCGCAGGGACACGCCCGCGGGCGTCGGGCTATTCGACGTCACCGCTGAAACTTAGAAGCGCAGGCGCTGCCCGGCCAGGGTTGAAAGCAGCATGATTTAAACCGGGGTGGACCGACGCTTGCGGCGATCTTCCACCTCGGCGAACTGCACCCGCAGACCGTCGACGAAGGCCCGCAGGGCCAGTTCGAAACTCGCGGAGGCGATCTGGGAGGCCTTGCTACGCAACAGGTGCGCCTGCCCCATATGCGGATACTTGCCCCGGTACACCTCGGCATCGTCGGCCAGCCTCCGGGAGAACGAGCCGAACGTCGAGCCCAGCACCAGCGACCGGACGGCCTCACCGATCAGCGTCGACTCCCGGGGCGGCCAGCCGGCACGCGTCAGGCCGCCGTGCACGGCGTCGGCGATGCGCAGGCTCTCGTCGCGCTGGCCCGGACCGCTGGCCAGGAACGGCACCAGGTTCGGGTGCGACACCAGCGCGCCGTGGTAGGACCGCGCCCACGCGGTCAGCGCGTCGGGCCAGTCCACGTCCGTATCGAACGCCGAGATGTCCACCGCGGTGATGATCTGACTGGCGACGTCGTCGAGGACGTCGTCCTTGGTCGGATAGTGCTTGTACAGCGAGGCCGCCTGCACGCCGAGTTCGGCGGCGAGCCGGCGCATGGACAGTTCACCGAGGCCACCGCGGTCGATGATCATCAGCGCCGCGTCGCGGATGCGTTCACGGCTGAGCACGCGTGGTCTGCCCACCTCGGTTCCCTTCCCCGATGTTGCCTAAGTGAACGACGTTAGCTTATAGTGCGTGTCAATAGCTAACACCGTTCACTTAGGAGAGGCACCGATGCAGAGGACCGTCTACACCCAGGAGCACGAGGACTTCCGCGCGATGATCCGCGCGTTCATCGAGTCCGAGGTGGTCCCGGTGCACGACGAGTGGTTCGAGGCCGGCATCACGCCCCGCGACTTCTACTACAAGCTGGGCGAACTGGGCCTGTTCGGCATCGAGGTTCCGGCCGAGTACGGCGGCTCCGGGATCGATTCCTACAAGTTCCAGGCCGTCATCACCGAGGAATGCTCGCGTGCCGCGGTGTCCTTCGGCGGCTCCAGCGTGCACATCGGCCTGTGCCTGCCCTACCTGAAGTCACTGGCCACCGACGAACAGAAGCAGCGCTGGTTCCCCGGCATGATCACCGGCGAGATCATGTTCGCCATCGCCATGACCGAACCCGGCACCGGGTCTGACCTGGCCGGCATGCGCACCACCGCCAAGCTCTCCGAGGACGGCACGCACTACGTCCTCAACGGCTCGAAGACCTTCATCACCGGTGGCGTGCACGCCGACCGGGTCATCGTGTGCGCCCGCACCGCCGCCCCACGCGAGGACGACCGCCGCTTCGGCATCTCGCTACTGGTGGTCGACACCAAGTCCGAGGGCTACACGGTCGGACGCAAGCTGGACAAGCTGGGTCTGCGCACCTCCGACACCGCCGAACTGAACTTCTCCGATGTCAAGGTGCCGGTCGAGGACCTGCTCGGCGAGGTGCACATGGGCTTCTCGTACCTGGGCCAGAACCTGCCCCGGGAGCGGCTGGCCATCGCCGTCGGCGCCTACGCCCAGGCCAAGGCCGCCGTCGCGTTCGCCGCGCAGTACACCAAGGACCGCACCGTGTTCGGCAAGCCGGTCGCCGCGTTCCAGAACACCAAGTTCGAACTGGCCGACTGCAAGGCCGATGTCGACGCCATGGAGGCCGTCGTCGACCGCGCCATGGACGCCCACGACATCGACGAGCTGACCCCCGCCGACGCCGCGTCGGCGAAGCTGTTCTGCACCGACCTGGCGTCCCGCGTGATCGACCGGTGCCTGCAGCTGCACGGCGGCTACGGCTACATCAACGAGTACCCGATCGCCCGCCTGTACGCCGACAGCCGCGTCCAGCGCATCTACGGCGGCACCAGCGAGGTCATGAAGATGATCATCGCCAAGGACATGGGCCTCTAAACCCCTGGCCCCCGTCCCCCGCTCAGCGTTCAGGCCCTGCCGTTGCGCTCCCGGTGCTTGCACCCGGGCCAACAGCAGGGCCTGCGCTTTCCCTCTTCGAGTTCCTCCTGGGTTCGCCGGATGCGGCGCTCCCGGGTCTTGTCCTGCTTGGCGTCCTCGACCCAGCAGATGAATTCGTTACGCGCCAGCGGCGTGATGTCCTGCCACGCCGCCAGCGCGGTGTCGTTGACGAGCAGCGCGGCCCGCAGATCGGTGGGCATCTCGTGCACCACCCCGCCGGGTACGCGCTGACTCGTCACGACCAGAGGCTACCTACCGAACCCGGCGTTGCGCAGCGCATCGGCCATCGACCCGCTCGGCGCAGCCTCCCGGCGTCCGGAGTTGTTGCCACGGTTGGCGTTTCGCTGCTGCTGTCCGCCGCGCTGCTGATTCCCGCCGCCCTGGTTACGGTTCTGGTTACCCGCCGGGCGGCCGGATTTCTTCTCACCGCCGCGCGCGGGTTCGTCGTTGAGCCGCAGTGACAGCCCGATCCGCTGACGGTCCACATCGACGTCGACGACCTTGACCTTGACCACCTGTCCGGACTTCACCACCTCATGCGGATCGGAGACGAACCGGTCCGACATGGCCGACACGTGCACCAGGCCGTCCTGGTGCACGCCCACGTCGACGAACGCCCCGAATGCGGCCACATTGGTGACCACGCCCTCGAGCACCATGCCCGGTTTGAGGTCGGCGACCTTCTCCACCCCGGCGGCGAACGTCGCGGTGGAGAAGGCCGGGCGCGGGTCACGGCCCGGCTTCTCCAGTTCGGCGAGGATATCGGTGACGGTGGGGACACCGAACCGCTCGTCGGCGAAGTCGGCGGGCTTGAGCTGACGCAGCGCGCGCTCGTTGCCGATGATCTCGGCCAGCGTGACGCTGGAGCGGTCCAGGATGCGCCGGACCACCGGATAGGCCTCCGGGTGCACGCCCGAGTTGTCCAGTGGATCATCGCCGTCGGCGATCCGCAGGAACCCGGCGCACTGTTCGAATGCCTTGGGCCCCAACCGCGGAACCTTGAGCAGCGCGCTGCGGTTGCGGAACGGGCCGGTGTTCTCCCGGTGCGCCACGATGGCCTCGGCCAGCGAATCGGTCACCCCGGACACCCGGGCCAGCAGCGGCACCGAGGCGGTGTTCAGGTCCACACCGACGGCGTTCACGGCGTCCTCGACGACGGCGTTCAGGCTGCGGTCCAGCTTGCCCGGCGTGACATCGTGCTGGTACTGACCGACGCCGATCGATTTCGGCTCGATCTTCACCAGTTCGGCCAGCGGGTCCTGCAGGCGGCGCGCGATCGAGACCGCGCCGCGCAGCGTGACGTCCAACTGCGGCAGTTCATGCGAGGCATAGGCCGAGGCCGAGTAGACCGAGGCACCGGCCTCACTGACCATCGCCTTCACCGGCGCCTTCGCCCCGGCCTTGGCGATATCGGCGATGAGTTCGGCGGCCAGCGCATCGGTCTCCCGCGACGCGGTGCCGTTGCCGACGGCGATCAGTTCGACACCGTGCCGGGCCACCAGCGCCGCGAGGGTGGCCTTGGCGGTGTCCCACTGCTTCTGCGGTTGATGCGGGAAGATCGCGCACGTGTCGACCACCTTGCCGGTGCCGTCGACCACGGCCACCTTGACCCCGGTCCGGAAACCGGGATCCAGGCCCAGGGTGGTGCGGGTGCCCGCGGGTGCGGCCAGCAGCAGATCCTTGAGGTTGCGGGCGAACACCGCGACGGCGTCCTCCTCGGCGCGCTGCCGCAGCCGGATGCGGGCGTCGACGGCGGCCGAGATCATCAGCTTGGTGCGCCAGGCCAGCCGGACCGTGGTGGCCAGCCAGCCGGTGGCCGCGCCCTCGGCAGTCATGTCGATGCCCAGGCTCTGCGCGATGCGCGCCTGATAGGCCAGCTCATCGCCGCCGTCGAAGTTCAGCGCGAGGATCTGTTCCTTCTCGCCGCGCATCACCGCGAGCACCCGGTGCGACGGCATCTTCTCCAGCGGCTCGGAGAATTCGAAGTAGTCCCGGAACTTCTGTCCCGCTGGGCTTTTGGCCGCTTCTTCGGACCACGGCGCGGTCCTGAGGGTGCCATCGTTCCAGAAGGTGGTGCGTACCTCGCCGACCAGTTCGGCGTCCTCGGCGGCACGCTCGATGAGGATGTGCCGGGCGCCGTCGAGTGCGGCGGCGGCGTCGGCGACCTCCTCGGTGAGGAACTCCGCGGCGGCCTCGTCGGGGACCAGCGACGGATCGGCGAGCAGCCGGTCGGCCAGCGGCTCCAGTCCGGCCTCCCGGGCGATCTGCGCCTTGGTGCGTCGCTTCGGCTTGTAGGGCAGGTAGATGTCTTCGATGCGGGCCTTGGTGTCCGCGGTCAACAGCGCGGTGCGCAGCTCGTCGGTGAGCTTGCCTTGCTCCTCGATCGAGGCCAGCACCGCCGCCCGGCGCTGATCCATCTCACGCAGGTAGGCCAGCCGCTCCTCGAGTTGACGCAGTTGCGTGTCGTCCAGGCTGCCGGTCACCTCCTTGCGGTACCGGGCGATGAAGGGCACCGTCGCACCCTCGTCGAGCAGGTGCACAGCAGCGGCCACCTGGCCTTCCGCAACGCTCAGTTCCTCAGCGAGACGGGCATTTACAGATTTGATGATCCCCACGGGTGCGCTCGAAGTCACCCGCAGACCCTACCGAACGGGCCTGACCCCGGCGCAGGCGCGCGCCGCCAGCACCGCCACCAGGAAACACACCAGCGGAATCCAGCCGTCGGGCCCGGCCAGACCGTTCTTGGCGACCAGCAGCATCGCCACCCCGGCCACGCACACCAGCGCCCCGGCGACCACCGACCGGGCACCGGCGGCGCCGACCGCATCGTCCCACCACGGCAGCCTGCGGTGTTCCAGCGGGGATAGCAGCAGGAAGGTCGCCGACATCACCACCGCGAACACCGCGGCCCGCAGCGCGAGCAGGGCCCAGAAGTTCGGGGCGTGCACGTCCCAGGCGTCCAGACCCACGGCATTCAGGCTGAACGCGGCGACCGCGATGGCCGGGATGTGCCACAGGTAGAGCGTCATCGCTCCCCCGTTGCCCACCGCGACCAGGTACCAGACCCGCGGACGCTCGGCCAGCCGCTGCACGATCCCGGCGAGGGCGACGAACACGCACGGCATCCAGACGCAGTGCAGCGCGAGCAGCAGCGTCGGCGGCGCCACATTCGACACCCCGTCGGTGCTGCCGGTGGTGACCAGCGAGACCTCGTAGAACCCGAAGGCCGCGAGCAGTACCTGTGCGGCCAGCGCCGCCGCCGCGACGAGCAGTGCCATCGGCACCCGCAGCAGCCCGCGGGCGTAGGCCACGCCGATCACCACCGGGATGAGCCAGACGATGACGAAGTTCGCCACCCCGGCATCGGCCGAACCGACCGCGAACCGGATCTGGTCGATCCCCGCCGCGGCGGCCAGCAGTAACGCCAGCACGCCGGCGGTCGCACCCGCGCCGCGCAGCCGGGTCAGGGCCGGGACGAACGCGATGACCATCAGGTACACCCCGAGGAACCAGAGCAGCGCGACGCACTCGCGGCCGAGCCGGTCGGCCGATTCCGCGCCGAGGGTCAGCCGGGCGACCAGCAGCGCCACCGTCCAGAAGCCCAGATACCAGAACACCGGCCGGCACAGCCGCTGCGTCCGGCCGACCAGCCAGCTGCCCCAGGACTTACCGGCCGCCGATCCGTCCGGATGCCAGCCGTAGGCGCCGGCGGCACCGCCGGCGAAGAAGAACAGCGGCATCACCTGCACGACCCAGGTGATCGGGGTCAGCTGCGGGAGTTCGCCGAGGATGTTGCCGATCCGCAGCCCGCGGTCGTCGATGGTGGCCAGCAGCAGCGCGCAGTGCCCGAACATCACCACGACCAGGGCGGACAGCCGGGCCACATCGATGGCCCGGTCGCGGCCCGGGCCTGCGTTCGCGACCGTGGAGGCGGCAGGCAGGAGGTTGACGAGCGGCATGGCTACAGCGTGCCCGACCAACCGCCCCGACGGGATGAGTAGGACTACCTTTTCGTGGTCACGCGGTGCTGTCGGCCAGCGCCTCGATCCGTTTCAGCGCCTCCTCGGCCGCCGCGGCCACATCGATGCCGCCCGCGGCGCCGCAGCTGGTCATCTCGATGGCCGCGTTGTGCGCCGCGACGAACAGGTTGTCGCAGTTCCAGTCGGCGGTCCGCAGCGACCACAGCACCGCATCCGTGGGCGCGGGGCGGGGTGCGGATTCCACATCGAAGGTGTAGGTGCGGCCGTACATGGTGGTGACGGTGACCGGGGTGTCGCCGCACGCCTCCAGGATGCTGCGCGCGGAGGCCAGCGCGTCCGCGGCGGAGTAGTCCGACTGGTACACCGCCACCATCTCCTCGACCACCACCTCGACCCCGCCGACGGTGGTCGGCCAGTGTCCGCCGTCCTCGGCGGCCGGGTCGTAGTCGGTGATGAACGGTGGATCCACCTCCCGGGCCACCCCGGCACACCGCTCGGGTTCGACGGTGGCGAACAGGTTGCCGTCCTTGTTGAAGATGTCCGGACTGAGCAGATCCCCCACCTGCAGCGGGGAGATCGGCCCGATCGGCGGCGCCGGTTGCGCCCGCGGGCTGTCCACGGGCCGGTTGCATCCCACGACGATCAGCGCGAGGGTCGCCGCCGCCCACCATTTCGCCACGTCGGCCAGTTTAGGGCTCCGACCGACCGTGACTCAGTCGGTCAGCGTCGGCTCGGGGACACGTTCCTTGCCGGTCAGCGGATCCCGGGTCTCCCAGAACTTCGCACCGGCGATACCGAGCGCAATGGGGTCGAATATGGGATCGAGGCCTTCCTTTTTCTGCCGCTCATAGTCCCGCAACGCTTTGTAGGCGGGTTGCTGCAGGATGAGGATGCCGATGATGTTGAGCCAGGCCATTGTTCCCACACCGATATCGCCCAGCGTCCAGGCCTCGGTCGACGTCGATACCGCTCCCGAGACGACCGACCCCAAGATCAGTGCCTGCAACACCAGGGTGGCGTCGCCGCCTACGGTTCCCCGGATCACCGGAACGTTGATGGTCGCGGCCTTGCCGAGCAGGAACCGCAGGTTGGTCTCGGCCATGTAGTAGTAGGCGATGATGGTGGTCAGACAGAAGAACGCCAGCGAAACCGCGATGAACGTCGATCCGCCACCCTGCCACAAGGTGTCGAACCCGATTTGCGCGAACGAGGGCCCCACCTCCGCATCGGCGGGCAGTGCGCCGCCCTCGGCGAGCACGGCGCCGGATTCGCTTTCTCCCTCGAACACCCGGTAGGCGCCGGTGGACAGGATCAGGAAGCCGGTCGCCGAGCAGATGAACAGCGTGTCGACGTAGACGGCGAACGCCTGCACCAGACCCTGTTTCGCGGGATGGGAGACCTCGGCGGCTGCCGCCGCGTGCGGACCGGTCCCCTGGCCGGCCTCATTGGAGTAGATCCCGCGCTTGACGCCCCACATCACCGCGGCGCCGACGATGGCGCCGAAGCCTGCGTCCAGACCGAACGCGCTCTCGAAGATCAGCTTGACCACCCCGGGCAGGGCGTCGGCATTGGCCAGCACGATGATCATCGAGAGCACGATGTAGACCACCGCCATGAACGGCACCACGATCGAGGCGAAGGCCGCAATACGCTTGACGCCGCCGATGATCACGAACGCCAACAGGATCACCGTGCACACGCCGACGACCCATTTGGACACACCCCACGACTGGTTCATCGCCGAGGCCATCGAATTGGATTGCACACTGGGCAGCAGCACACCGCAAGCGATCACCGTGACCGCGGCGAAGATCAGGCCGTAGACCTTGAACAACGGGGCGGCCTTGGTATGCGCCATAGCCCGACTCAGGTAGTACGCGGGTCCGCCGCGATACTCGCCGGTCAGTGGGTCCCTGGTTTTGTAGATCTGCCCCAGCGTGCACTCGACGAAGGACGTCGACGCGCCGAGAAACGCCACCGCCCACATCCAGAACAACGCACCGGGCCCGCCGAACGCGATGGCGGTGGCCACACCGGCGATGTTGCCCGTACCGACCCGGCCGGCCAGGGACATGGTCAGCGCCTGGAACGAGGAGACGCCGGACGGCGATTTCTCGCCCTTGAGCATCAGCCGGATCATCTCCCTGAACTGGCGCACCTGCACGAACCGGGACCGGATCGAGAAATACACGCCCGCGGCCAGGCAGAGATAGACCAGCGCGTTGGACCAGATGTAGCTGTTCAGGGTGTTCAGAAATTCCGTCACTGCGGCGGCTCCGTCGGTAGATCGACCCATGATGTACGCGTTCGGATCTTCATCGTTGCAAAAGCAAGCGGGCGTTGTGTTAACAATTCGTCAATGCGGCGTAAGCAGATCCGGGCGCCGCGCGCGGGCGGTCCGCGGCGCTCGTGACAACCCGGCGCAGGTCTGTAAAGTTGCCCGGCACCCCTGAATTCGGAGGAACCGATGTCGACACCACGGGAGACCGCCGGGCTCGCGCCGTTGGACATGCACGGTCCACGCCGGGCCTGGGCCGCGGTGGCGGTGCTCGCGCTGGTCGGCACCCTCAACTACGTCGACCGCTTCCTGCCCGGGGTGCTCGCCGAACCGATCAAACAGGATTTGGCGTTGTCCGACACCGCAATCGGTGTCATCAACGGATTCGGCTTCCTGATCGTGTACGCGGTGCTCGGCATCGTGATCGCCCGCATCACCGACCGCGGCATGTTCGGCACCGTCATCGCGGGCTGTCTGACCTTGTGGGGCACCATGACCATGCTCGGCGGCGCCGTCGGATCGGGCTTCCAGCTCGCGCTCACCCGGGTGGGTGTGGCGGTCGGCGAGGCCGGCAGCAGCCCGGCCGCACACGCATACGTGGCCCGCAACTTCGTCCCCGAACGCCGGTCGGCACCGCTGGCCGTCATCACCATGTCCATTCCGCTGGCCAGTGCCGCCAGCCTGCTCGGCGGCGGCCTGCTGGCCGAGAGCCTCGGCTGGCGAATGGCTTTCGTGGTGATGGGCGGGATCAGCGTGCTGCTCGCCCCGCTGGTGCTGTGGGTGGTCGGCAGCCGCCAGACCCTGCCCGCCCCGCCGCAGCAGGAACGCGCCACACCGGTCAACTGGTGGGATCTGCTGCGCAAACCCAGCTTCCTGGCCATGGTGGGCGGCACCGCGCTGATCTCGGCGGCCGGATACTCGTTGACCACCTTCGCCCCGGCGTTCCTGATGCGCACCCGCGGCATGTCGCTCGGCGAGGTCGGTATCGAGTACGGCCTGGCCACCGGCCTGACCGGCATCCTGGGTCTGCTGATCGTCGGACGGATCGCCGACCGGCTGGCGGCCCGCGACCCGCGCTGGCTGCTGTGGATCGTGGTGGTGCTGACCGCGATCCTGCTGCCCGCCTCGGCGCTGGCCTTCGTGGTCGAAAGCCAGGTGCTGTGCGTGTGGCTGCTGGCGTTGGGTTACGTCATCGGCACCGCCTACCTGGCGCCGTCCATCGCCGCCATCCAGCGCCTGGTGCCGCCCGAACAGCGCGCCACGGCCTCGGCGATCTTCCTGTTCTTCAACGCCACCCTGGGCTCGATCGGCCCGTTCCTGACCGGCGTGATCAGCGACTCACTGACCGCCGAACTGGGCCCGCAAGCGCTGGGCCGGGCCCTGCTGATCCTGGTGCCGACGATGCAGCTGGTGGCGCTGGGCTGCTACGCGCTGGCCGCGCGCAACTACCGCCGCGACATCGTCGAAGAGCGCTGACCCGGCGAAACTCGCGTACCCGTCGCTCAGAGGCGCGGCGGAGCAACCAATTCGCGTGTCTCGACGGGAGCTTTCCGCCGGGTCGCGCCCCACAGCCCCACCCCGATCCCGAACACCGCACCGCCGAGACCGACGAGGCGTTGTGAGCGCGGCATCCGGTGGTGCACGCCGGCACCGCCGAGCAGGTCGGCGGCGTCGGCCCCGCCGGAGGCCAGAAACCAGCCGCGGGTGTCCTTCCCGCGCAGCCCGGCCGCCAGCAACAGGCCACCGATCAGGGCGTCTCGGTACCCCATCGACCGCAACAGCAGTTGCGCCGTAGGGTCGGGGGTATCCGGTGCGCCCCACACCCGGTTGGCCCTCACCGGATCGACGAGAAACGAGACGCCGGAAGCCAATCGGATACTGCCCGCCACCAGGGCCGCACGGTCCATCGACATGGACGGCAGCCTAGGACGCGCCGCACCGCGGCCGCTTGCATTTGAACCAACTGGGTCCGGCGCGCGCCCGGCACCACGATAATCAAGGAACCCGAGCTCGAAGAGGAGCAGACAGATGGCCAAGAGGGCAGCGGACGCCGCCACACCCGAGCAGGACTTCGAACGGGATGTGGCCGCCACCCAGGAGTATTTCGACAGCCCCCGCTTCGAGGGGATCACCCGGCTCTACTCGGCCCGCCAGGTCGCCGAGCAGCGCGGCACCATCCCCGCGGACTATCCGGTGGCCCGGGAGGCCGCGGCCGCCTTCTACCCGCGACTGCGCGAGCTGTTCAGCCAGAAGAAGAGCATCACCACCTTCGGCCCGTACTCCCCCGGCCAGGCCGTGACGATGAAGCGGATGGGGATCGAGGGCATTTATCTGGGCGGGTGGGCCACCTCGGCGAAGGGATCGATCAGCGAGGATCCCGGTCCCGATCTGGCCAGCTACCCGCTGAGCCAGGTGCCCGACGAGGCGGCCGGTCTGGTGCGCGCGCTGCTGACCGCCGACCGCAACCAGCAGTACCTGCGCCTGAAGATGACCCCCGAGCAGCGGGCGGCAACGCCGGCGGTGGACTACCGCCCGTTCATCATCGCCGACGCCGACACCGGTCACGGCGGTGATCCGCACGTGCGCAACCTGATTCGCCGTTTCGTCGAGTCGGGTGTGCCCGGATACCACATCGAGGACCAGCGGCCGGGCACCAAGAAGTGTGGCCACCAGGGTGGCAAGGTGCTGGTCCCGTCGGACGAGCAGATCAAGCGGCTCAACACCGCGCGCTTCCAGCTCGACATCATGCGGGTGCCCGGCATCATCGTGGCCCGCACCGATGCCGAGGCCGCCAACCTGATCGACAGCCGCGCCGACGAGCGGGACCAGCCGTTCCTGCTCGGCGCCACGAATCTGAAGATCCCGCCGTACAAGTCGTGCTTCCTGGCGATGACGCGGCACTTTCACAACCAGGGTGTCGCAGACCTCAACGGACACCTGCTGTACGCGCTGCCCGACGGGGAGTACGCCGCCGCCGAGGCCTGGCTGGACAGTCAGGGCATCCTCGCCGACATCGCCACCGCGGCCGCGGACTACAAGAAGGACCCCGGGCAGTCCATCGACGCGCTGTTCGACGGGGTGGAGTCGCGGTTCGTGGAGGCCTGGCAGAACGACGCCGGGTTGGAGACCTACGGCGATGCGGTCGCCGAGCTGCTGGAGTTCCGGGAGCGTGAGGGCGAGAAGGCCGATATGAGTGCGGCGCAGTGGCGGGAGTTCGCCAAGACCGCCTCGCTGTACGCGGCGCGCGGCAAGGCCAAGGAGCTCGGCGCCGACGTGGCCTGGGATCCCGAGCGGGTGAAGACGCCGGAGGGTTACTACCAGATCCGCGGCGGGATCCCGTACGCGATCGCCAAGTCGCTGGCCGCCGCACCGTTCGCGGACATCCTGTGGATGGAGACCAAGACCGCCGACCTGGCCGACGCCCGCCAGTTCGCGCACGCCATCCACGCCGTGTACCCGGACAAGATGCTGGCCTACAACCTGTCCCCGTCGTTCAACTGGGACACCACCGGCATGAGTGACGACGAGATGCGGGCCTTCCCGGAGGAGATCGGCAAGCTCGGCTTCGTCTTCAACTTCATGACCTACGGCGGGCACCAGATCGACGGGGTGGCGGCCGAGGAGTTCGCGACCGCGCTGCTGCAGGATGGCATGCTGTCGCTGGCGCGGCTGCAACGCAAGATGCGCCTGGTCGAATCCCCTTACCGCACACCGCAAACGCTGGTGGGTGGTCCGCGCAGCGACGCCGCGCTGGCCGCCTCGTCGGGACGCACCGCGACCACCAAGAGCATGGGCAAGGGGTCCACCCAGCATCAGCACCTGGTGCAGACCGAGGTGCCGCGCAAGCTGCTGGAGGAATGGCTGGCGCTGTGGAGCGAGCACTATGAGCTCGGCGAGACGCTGCGGGTTCAGCTGCGGCCGCGCCGCGCCGGCTCCGATGTGCTGGAGCTCGGCATCTACGGTGACGGTGACGAGAAGCTGGCCGATGTCGTCGTCGACCC
The DNA here is from genome assembly GCF_019456655.1 of Mycolicibacterium diernhoferi. Classification (NCBI taxonomy): domain Bacteria; kingdom Bacillati; phylum Actinomycetota; class Actinomycetes; order Mycobacteriales; family Mycobacteriaceae; genus Mycobacterium; species Mycolicibacterium diernhoferi. The sequence continues at coordinate 3,486,017 of NZ_CP080332.1, forward strand.
GATCAAGGACCGGCACGGCCGCAACATCCTGACGGTGCGCGACCAGAACACCTACGCCGAGAAGCTTCGCAAGAAGCGCCTGATGGACGTCATCCACCTGTGGCTCATCCACCGGTTCAAGCCGGAGATCGTGTACTACGTGACGCCCACCGAGGACAACATCTATCAGACCGAGAAGATGAAGAAGCACGGCATCTTCAGCAACGTCTACCAGGAGGTCGGCGAGATCATCGTCGCCGATGTGAACCAGGAGCGCATCGACGAGCTGCTGGCCCCCGACCGGAAGGCGCTCGGCAAGCTGATCCGCAAGGAGGACTAGCGATTTCGGCGCGCTGAGGTTTGCAAGGCGAACGTCAGCGCGCCGAAATCACCTAGAGCGTGCCCAGGTCGAGGAACACCGTCTCACCGTTGGCGTCCTCGACACCGTCATTGTCGGTGACCACATACGCGTGGCCGTTGCCGGCGACGGCGAAGCCCTCGACCTTCTCCTGCACGAATCCGTTGGTGGCCGCCAGATCCGGCAACAGGTCCCGAACCAGCTTCTTGGGCAACACCTTCGGTGCGGCCGTACCGCTCACACCGCCCTCGGTCGGAATATCCACCCGGTAGATCGCCTTGACCCGGGCGTCGGGACCGTTGAGCTTGTCACGTTCGAGCACCAGCAGTGCACCGTCGTGGACGGCGATCTCGGACAGTCCGACCCAGTCCCCCTCGGCATCGGTGGACTCCAACTGGTAGCCGAACCACTGCCAGGACTCGTCCGCCCGGTCGTAGCGGCCCAGCCGGACCACCCCCTGCGGGTCGGATTTCAGCTCGCGCTGCAGCGCCACCCAGACCTGATCCCCGTCGACGGCAACACCTTCCAGGCCCTGCCCGCCGAGTTCGGCGGCGATGTCGGCGGGCAGTTTCACCCGCTCGGTGATCGCGCCGTCGGTGCCCACCTCGACCAGTTCGCTGCCGGCGCCGTCCTCACCCTCGACGGCGAGCAGGAAGCCGTCCGGACGGGCGGCGATCCCCTCGACGTCCAGGGTGACCGGCTTGCCGTCCTCGGTGACGACGAGTTCGCGCTCGATCAGCGCCGGTGTCGCCGACAGGTCGACGCCGAGGATGCGGGCCGGGCCGTAGGCGCCATCGGTGGCGGTGAACAGCCGGTCGGGTGCACCGGGATCGGCGGACAGCGCGCCGAGTGCACCCCAGCCGATCGGAGTGCCGTCGAGGTCACCGGACACGATCGACGGGAACGCCGGCTTGCCGCCGGCCTGCGCGTACGCGTCGCCGTATCCGTAGACGGTGACCGAGGCGCGCACCCGTTCCTCCGCGTCGTCGGCCTCCGACGAGATGATCAGCAGATCGCGGGCCGGGATGGCCAGCACTCCCTCGGGTCCCGGTGTGGTCGGCAGGATCTGGCGGAACACCGGGGCCGCCGGGTCACTCACGTCATAGGCGGCGACGAAGTTGCTGCGTTCGGAGGCCACCAAAGCCGTTGGACGCCCACCGATCTCGATGATGGCCAGACCTTCGGGTTCGGGGCCCTTGGAATCCGCGCGGCTTTCGATGTGCAGACCGGTGCGCACGGCGAGTTGTTCGAAGGAGTTCCCGGCGTCCCAGACCACCTCGCCGGTCATCGCGTCGAAGACGGTCCAACCGCGGGTACCGCCCTTCCAGTCCCCCTCGTTGGCGGTCGCCAGGTGATCATCCCCGATCCAGCCGATCGCGTCCGGTTCGCGCGGGAGGGCCGCGATCGATCCGCTCTGGTCCAGCGTGCCGTCCTCGGCGGTGTCGACCCCGTCCACGGCCTGGGCGCCCGCAGTGAAAATGCTCGACACCGCACCGGTCTTGCCGTCGATGACGGCGATGCCGTTGTTCTCCTGCAGGGTCAGCGCGACCTGTCCGCGCGAGTTGATGCTGACGTATTCGGGCTCCAGGTCCTGCGGGGTGTCCAGACCCGCCGCCCGGGCCTGCTCCACGTCGAGATCGACCTTGCGCGCGGTCCACGCCGCCGGCGGCCCGGCAAGGGTGAGCAACTGCAGGAAACCCGTCGGCGGCTGCGGCAGGTCGCCCTCCTCGGCGCCGCCCGGGGTGAACTCCTCGTCGCGTTGGTTCTCCATGGCGATCGCGGCGAACGAGCCGTCCGGGCTGACCGCGATGGAGTCGGGTTGGCCACCGAGGTCGATGCTGTGCACCCGGGTGCGGTCGGCGACCCGGACGACGTCGACGCGTCCGGACGGATGGGCGAAGTCCCCGCCGGCGCCGGCTCCGGTGGTGTCCACGACCACAAGCACGTACTCGCCCACCGCGGCCACCGAGGTGGGTTGGTCGTCGGCGTGGCCGAGTTCGGCCAGCGAGAGCACACCCAGCCCGGTGGGTTCGGACGGATCCCGGATGTCGAGGAAGCCGATGCGCTTGGCCGCCGCGTCGGTGTAGATGACGGTGTTGCCGTCCGGGGTGACCGTCGAGATCTCGGCGACGGTCTCGGCGCCCGGGTCCTCGCCGGCCGGACGGTTGAGATACACCGGGTAGGTGGCCAGCCGGTGGTAGCGCTGCGCATCCGGCAGGTTCCAGTCGATCGGTGAGGTCGCCCGCTGGGCCGGGGGCGTGGAGGCGGATGAGGTGTTGTCCTCCGGTGTGCCGGCCGAGCAGGCGGACGCGAGCAAGGCGGTGGCGGCGGCCACGGCGGTGACTCGGCTTCGGTTGGACGTCATACGGGCCCCTGTTCGGTCGGTGGTGAAAGTCGAGTGATCTTGACCAAGCCGGATGAACGGTGGGCAACGCAAACGTGGCCGAGGAGAGTGCGGGAGGAGTCCGGTCGGTGCGCCGCGCAACATGACCTCGCCGAGATTGATGCCCTTCGCACGATCGGCCATTTAAAGTGCTCTGCGTGAGCACAACAAGGTCAGCCGCAAACCGTGGTCGGTGGCTGGCCGTCATTGTCTCCGTCGCCGTCTCCGGTGCGGCGCTCTACGCCCAGAACGCGGCGCCCCGCCACGCCGAGCACCCCGGCGCCGACCCGTCCGCGCAGAGTGCCGAACACGCTTCCGGGGCGCCGCTGCTGCCCACCAACTCCGCGCAGGCTCCGACCGAGGCCGAGCTGCTGGCGGTGAGCGCCCCGGTGGACACCCGGGTGCTCGATTTCCCGCTGGCAGCCGGGGTCGCACCCGAGGGCGGACTGCAGACCAAGACGATCTGGGTGGCCCGCGCCATCAGCATGATGTACCCGGAGATCACCACCATCGGCGGGTTCCGGCAGGACGCGCTGAAGTGGCACCCCAACGGTCTGGCCATCGACGTGATGATCCCGAACCACAACAGCGACGAGGGCATTGCGCTCGGCAACCAGATCGCGGGCCTGGCGCTGGCTAACGCGCAGCGCTGGGGCGTCATCCACGTCATCTGGCGGCAAGGCTTCTACCCCGGCATCGGGGCGCCGAGCTGGACCGCGGACTACGGATCGGAGACGTTGAACCACTTCGACCACGTGCACATCGCGACCGATGGGGGCGGATACCCCACCGGCCGCGAGTCGTACTACCTGGGTTCGATGAACTCCTGAGGTTGCAAGCCCTCAGACCGCGATCGACGGGACCGCGCACTGGCCCCCGACCGCCGGGTCGGCACAGTCCGCGGCGTCGTTCAGCCGGGACAGCTCCTCCAGGATCGACGGGAAGTCCGGCGCCGCCGGCGGCCACAGCGGGAAGATGCTCGCTCCGGTGACACCGGTGATCCGGGCGACGATCTGGGCGACGAAGTTCGTCGCCACGTAGCCCAGGTCGCCGATGAATTGCACCGGGGCGACCAATAGCGCCGCCACGAAGCTCACCACCGGGATGTTCTGCGCGGCAACCGACTTCAACCCGTCGACCGCATCGAGGGTGAAGTTGTACAGGAAGTACGGGATCGAGGTGAAGATGGTGCGCACCCCGAGGGCGACGTTGGTGGCGACCGACGGGTAGCCGTTCTTGGAGATGAGGTCCTGCAGCGCCTCGCGCAAGGCCTCATCGTTGTTGATCGGGAAGACGTTGTTGGTCAGCTCGGTCATCGACGTACCGTCGCCCGCCCGCGGGGTGCCGCCGAACAACGTCACCACCGTGGGGGTGACGTCGACGATCTCGTACTGCAGATTGATCGCGCCGGAGCTGAAACCCGGGCCGTTGACGATGACGAACGTCTCGGTCTCGTTGGGTGATTGGAAGCCGTGCCCGAGGCCCAACTGTGACGTGTGGCCGTGGTCGGTGACCAGGATGATGGTCCACTGCTCGTTGTTGTCCGCCTCCCACTGGCTCACTGCGGCGAGGATCTCGCCGAGGTTGCGGTCGAAGTTGTTCAGCGCCAGCTTGTACTCCTCGGAGGCGCCGCCGTGGGCGTGACCGTTCTCGTCGACACCGACGAAATAGCTGAAGACGAAGTTGGCCACGTTCGGGTTGGAGTTGCCGATGACGATCTCGGTCTGATCGCCGACGGCGTCATCGGTCAACAGCCACTTGGGATCGTTGGCCACCTGCGCGATGAACCGGATGTCGTCCGCGCCCAGCTCGCCGCCGGCTGCCGCGATCGCGGCGATGACGTCCCAGTTGGCGATCGCGGTGGTCTGGATCCCGTCGTCGTGGTCCTCTTCGAGCTGGTTGAACACCGTCGGCCACTTGTCGTAGGTCCACGGTGTGAAGACGTTGTTGATCACGCCGGTCTTCTCGCCCCAGGCGCCGGTCAGAATGGTCGACCAGGACGGGTTGGAGATGGTGGTGTGCCCGACGATGCTCGACGGCGCCGTCGAGCTGTTCTGAATGAGGTTGAAGAAGTTGGCGTTGGCCGGGTCGGCGAGCACCCGGCTGAGGTTGACGCCGTCGACGCCGATCACCAACACATTCGGGGTGTCCACCGAACTGATGCCGATCTGCGGGCCTGCGGTTGCGTTGCGGCGCTGGGTGTTGCGTTCCAGTTCGTCGCGCACCGCGGCCAGGGCGGCCAGGGCTGCGGGGGCCTCCAGCGGCGGGGTGCCGGGCTCGGGGTTGACCGCCGGCGCCGTCTCCACGGTCACGGTGACCAGCTTGAGGGTCGGCTCGGCAGCGCTCGGGTCGCCGGCGGACAGCGGGCTGGTCTTGGCGGTGCGGGCAGTGGTCGCGCGCAGCGGGGAGCGACGCTGGGTGCCGGGCCGGGCGGCCGTGTCGTTGACGCTGATCCGCACGGCGGTCTCCTCGTCGGCGGCCGACGAACCGGCGCCGGTGCGGCCGACGGTCGAGGACCTGCCCGACCTGGAGGACGGCGAGGATTCCGAATCCGAGGAGTCCGACGAACTGGACGAACCCGACGTGCCGGTGGCACCCGAGGCCGCACCCGCGCCATCGGACGAACTCGAAGAACTCGACGAACTGCTGCTCGAACTCGACGAGCTGCTCGACGAGGAGCCCTCCGACGAGTCGGCGAAGGCGGCCGGCGCCGAGGCCAGCGCGACACCCACCCCCAGTGTCACCGCCAGGGCGCCGACACGACCGATGTGCTTGGCGTAACCCATGGAGTTCCCTTTCGACGTCCGCGCACCGGGTCGGCGCGGTTGCGATCCATTCGGATTCGGGGCGGCCGGAGGCATTGCTATCGTCACCTCATCGCCGCCTCACGTTGCTCGCCGAATCTGTACGGCAAATTACCGCTCGGACCCCGTCCGGTGGACACGAATGCGCGACTTGGCCCGCCCCCGTTCCGGATGCTCGTGGCGGCCTTCGCATTGCTCGCCGGGCTCACCGGCTGTTCGCCACCACCGGAGCCCGCCGATACAGCCCCGACTGCGCCGACCACAACGGCACCCGAAATTCTCACGGCCGCAACCACACCACCGCCACCGCAGGGTCCGGTACCGGCACAACCCGTGCTCGCCGCCGACCCCGTGCAATTGGCCGACGATCTGGTCGCCGACGAACAGACGCTACGGAATCCGTCGTCACCGCCGCAGGCTGTCGAGGCGGCCGCCCGCCGCCAGCAGGCCGCCTACCGGGCGATCGGGCGTCATCCGGAATGGGATGCGCTCACCCGTCCCCGCGTCCCCCCGGCGCTGCTCGAGATCTACGACCTGAACGTCGACGCCCGCCGGCACCTCGATGCGGTGCTCATCGGCGATGCCAAGGACACCCTGCCGGCCTGGCGGGTCGAGGCGCCCCGCCCGGCCGGGGAACTGCTCGGGTACTACCGCGAGGCCGAGGCGGCCTCCGGGGTCGGCTGGAACTATCTGGCCGCGGTCAACCTGATCGAGACCCGCCTGGGCAGCATCGCGGGCACCAGCACCGCGGGTGCGCAGGGGCCGATGCAGTTCCTGCCGTCCACGTTCGCCGCCTACGGCGACGGCGGTGACATCCACGCCCCGCGCGACAGCATCTTGGCCGCCGGACGGTACCTGGCCGCCAACGGATTTGGCACCGATCCCGATCACGCGCTGTTCCGGTACAACAATTCCGACCACTATGTGCAGGCGGTCAAGAACTACGCGGCGATCCTGGCCGCCGATCCTGGCGCGTTCGGCGGCTTCTACGAGTGGGAGGTGTACTACCGCACCACGGCCGGGGACGTGCTGCTGCCGATCGGGTACGCGGAGACCACCCCGATCCCGGTCGCCGAATACCTGGCCGCCCACCCGCAGTAAGCACACGTAGCAGATTGCTACACTCGGTAGCAGATTGCTACAGGAGGATTACCATGGCCAACGCCGCCGACCGGGTGACCCGGGTCGCCGCAGATTTGATGGACAGCGCCGCAGCCGAGGGCGCCCGGCAGAGCCGATCGGCCAAACAGCAGCTCGACCACTGGGCGCGGGTCGGGCGAGCGGTGTCCGGCCGGCACAGCGCGGCGCGACTCAAGGTCGAGGCGGCGCTGGCCGGTGGACTGGAACTCAGCGAACTGACCGATGAGGAAGGTGTCGTCTTCGACGCCGAGATCTCGGCGGCCATCGAGGAGAGCCTGGCCGATACCGATTACGGCGCGCTGCTGACGGCGCGCGGCATCACCACGGTGGCGCTCGATGAGTCCGGGCAGATAGTGCAGCACCGACCCGACGGCAGTTCCTCGGTGCTGCACGCCGGTAGGTGAAAAGGCTCGATCTGGTCGTCGGATGCAACGGCGCGGGTAAGTCCACGTTCATCGAATTGACCCTGGCCCCATTGCTCCCCGGCAGCCCGGTGGTCAATGCCGACGAGATCGCCAGACACCGCTGGCCCGGCGCAGCCCTCGAACACGCCTACGAGGCGGCGCGCATCGCCGCCGACACCCGCGCCAAACTCGTCGCACTGGGTGAGTCGTTCATCGCCGAGACGGTGTTCTCGCACCCCTCCAAACTCGACCTGATCGACGCCGCACACGCCGCCGGGTACACGGTGGCGCTGCACGTGGTGTTGATCCCCGAGGAGCTGGCCGTGGAGCGGGTGCGTCACCGCGTGCAGGCCGGTGGCCACGATGTGCCCGAGGACAAGATCCGGCAACGCTACCAACGACTTTGGCACCTGGTTGCCGTGGCGGCCACCCGCGCCGACACCACCGTGTTCTATGACAACAGCTCCCGCCGTGGGCCGCGCATCGTGGCACGGCTGAACGCCGGCTTCCCGATGGGATCGCCCGTCTGGCCGGACTGGACGCCGGACGCGCTCACCGGCATCCGGCCTGCGCAGTAGCGCGCCGGCACCCGGGCCTTCGTCGGCGTCTAGGCTGCGGCCACCGGTCCGGAAGGGGCCGGGCCCTGCGGGGTCAAAAGCAGCAGCGGCGCACAGACGGCGCACGGCTGAGGGCCGAGGACGGGGTACCCGCATCCCGGGCATGTCCCTACGGTGCGTTCGCTCGATCCCCCCGCGCTGAACATCTTGATTCCTTTCGCCGACGCACCTGTTTACCCACTCCGACGGCGAATCATGCCAAGGTTTGCCAGCAAAAACCCAAGCCTCATCACCGCCGGTGAGCAGACTCACATGGTCCCGGCGCCGACCGGAGGTTGGTTAGGGTCGGAGGATGAGCCTGAACCCGGCGCGGACCTGATTGCTCGTATGTTCATCCTCATCCTCGGTTCTGTCCTCGCGCTCGCGCACGTCTATGTGTGGAAGCGGCTGGTCAAGGACACCACGCGGCCGGGACGTGGCCGCACGATCCTGACCGTGGCGATGTCAGGGGCGGCGGCACTGTTGGCGACAACGCTGTTCGGGCCCCGGTTCACCGATGTCGCCGAGTCGGGGTGGCTCGCGTGGCCCGGTTATCTCTGGTTCGCGGTGCTCGGGTACCTGCTGCTCGCGTTGCTGATTCTGGAGCCGGTACGCCTGGCCCTGCGCGGCTGGGTGAGGCGCGGGACGCCGGATGCCCCGGTTGTTCCGGATCCGCCGGCCGCTCAGCTCGATCGGCGGGTGTTCCTGGCCCGCACCACGGCGGCCGCGGCGGGTGTCGCGTCGGTGGGGCTGGTCGGTTATGGCGCCGCGACCGCACTCGGGCCCCCGCAGGTGCTGCAGGTTCCGGTCCGGCTGGGCCGACTGGATCCGGCGTTCAACGGATTTCGGATCGCAGTGGTCTCCGATATTCACCTCGGCCCGCTGCTCGGGCGGCGACACACCGAGCGGATCGTGCGGATGATCAACGAGACCGATGCCGATCTGGTGGCCATCGTCGGCGACCTGGTGGACGGCTCCGTCGAGAAGCTGGGTCACGCCGCGGAACCGCTGCAGGACTTGGTGTCTCGCGAGGGTGCGTTCTTCGTCACCGGCAACCACGAATACTTCATCGAGGACACCGCGCCCTGGCTGCGCGAGCTGGAGCGGTTCGGGGTGTCCCCGCTGCGCAACGAGAACACCGCGATCCGGCGCGGTGGCGCGGCCTTCGATCTGGCCGGAGTCAACGACGTGGCCGGCCAACGGCGTGGTGACCCACCGGATTTCGACCGCGCGCTGGCCGGGGTCGATCCGTCGCGCGCGACGGTCCTGCTGGCCCACCAACCGGTCCTGATCGACGAAGCGGCCGATCGCGGCGTGGATCTGCAGCTGTCCGGACATACCCATGGCGGACAGACCTGGCCGTTCCAGTACATCGTGGACGCGGTGCAGCCGTCGCTGGCCGGGTTGTCGGCGCATCGGGACACCCAGCTGTACGTCAGCCGCGGGGCCGGGTTCTGGGGTCCGCCGGTTCGGGTCGGTGCGCCGCCGGACATCTCGGTGCTGACGCTGAACGCCGGTCGGTGAGCCGGACGCACAGATCGTCCGCCGAGCGGTCCGCACCGCTGCGCCCGACGTGGCCGGTCTTGTTGCCGGCGCAGGCACGGTGCGGGCAGTGGGCGGCGAACCGTCGGATGGGGAAATCAAACCTCCCGAAGCCAACCGGTCAAGCGTATCGGGCGAGGTGTTGCCCACATTCAGGATTAACTATGATGTGCTTCACTTCGCCGGTAGATGCGCCCCGAAGGCGGTTCGACCGGTAGCCATCGTTGCGAAATCCGCTGGTTTGACTGAATCCGCCGTTTCGCCCGCGCAGACCCTAAAGCCCTGCGACCGGCCGATATGAGTGGTGTGCATCTCGTCCGGAGGCACAACCGCGATTTGCACTAGCCCACGGACCCGTGGATATGGTGCGATTCCGTGAGTAGGCAGAAGTTAACCAAGGCCAAGCGCCGCGGGTCGGCGATTTTGGCTGCGGTCGCCGTCCCCGCCGCCACGTTCCTCGTCACCGGCGCCAGCGCGGGTGCCAGCCCGGCCGTCGCCGCTGCGCCGGTTCCGGCTCCGCCGCCGTGCTGCATGGAGGTCGTGGCGCCACCGCCGCCGGTGGCGAGCGCTCCCCCGGCCCTGCAGGTCGTCAGCCCCGAGTTGCCCGCCGGGGTGGCACCGGAGAAGGGGCTGCAGAAGCGGACCATCCTGGCGGCGCGCGCCGTCAGCACCGAGTTCCCCGAGATTCTCACCATCGGCGGAGTGCGGTCGGACTCCATGCGCTGGCATCCCGACGGACTCGCGATCGACGTGATGATCGACAACTATCGTTCCGAGGAGGCGATTGCCCTCGGCGACCGCGTCGTCGCATACGTCCTGGAGAATGCCGCGCGGTTCGACATCAACCACGTGCTCTGGCGCCAGACCTCCTACGGCCCGGGCCGCGCGCCGCGCCCGATGAGCAACCGCGGCGGGGACACCGCAAACCATTTCGACCACGTGCACATCGCCACCAATGGCGGCGGATACCCCAAGGGCAGCGAGGCCTACCTGCGCTGAGCGCCGGCTGCGCGACCGGCAGTCAGGAATTCAGCCGGGCGTGCCGGTGCACCACGGGGTCGTCCAGCCGGAGTGACCGCAGATCGTCGGGGACCTTCGGCGCGGCCAGTTTCGGTGTATCCGACGCCGGGCCAAGGGCCTCGGCGTCCTCGGATCCGGGCGTCGACCGTTCCAGGAAGCGGAGCAGCTCGACCGGGAACGGCAGCACCAGGGTGGAGTTCTTCTCCGCCGCGACCTCGACCACGGTCTCCAGCAGCCGCAACTGCAGGGCGGCCGGGTGCACGGCCATGACCTCGGCCGCCTGGGCCAGTTTCTCGGACGCCTGCAGCTCGCCGTCAGCGGTGATGACCCGGGCCCGTCGTTCTCGCTCGGCCTCGGCCTGACGCGCGATGGACCGCTTCATCGAGTCCGGCAGCACCACGTCCTTGATCTCGACCCGGTCGATCTGGATGCCCCAGCCCAGCGCGGGGCTGTCGATCATCAACTCCAGGCCCTGGTTCAGGTGCTCGCGGTTGGAGAGCAGGTCATCGAGATTGCTCTTGCCAATGATCGACCGCAGCGAGGTCTGCGCGACCTGGCCGATGGCGGACCGGTAGTCCTGCACGTCGACCGCGGCCCGGACCGGGTCGGAGACATTGAAATAGATGACGGCGTCCACCCGGACGGTGACGTTGTCGCAGGTGATGCCGTCCTGGGCCGGCACGGGCAGCGTGATGATCTGCATGTTCACCTTCTGCAGACGATCGGCGACCGGGAGCAGCATGGTGAGCCCCGGCCCGCGCACCTGGGGCTGCACCCGTCCGAATCGGTAGACGACGCCGCGTTCGAACTGTTTGATGACGCGTACGTTCTGTCCTACCAAGAGGGCAAGCAGGCCGGCCGCCACGGCCAGCACCGACATGGTGATCATGATGTCTCCACTTCCGCTCGACGTCGCCGCGAGGATCAACGCGAACTGTCCTAGGTCGACTCGTCGCTCGTCGCGGGGTGGCGGGCCGTTACGCGGCTCTATGGAGCCGGTTCCATGCCTCAATTCTGGCACCGATGCCTCGGCGGCTCAACAAGATTCGGCCTCGATAACGCGTCAGTCGAGTCCGCGGGCGATGAGCGCCTCGTTGAAATCGTCGGCGGCCTTGAGTGCACCGACGATCACGGGTACGAACACGATCCGTGGGCTGACGCGCAGCCCGCGCGCCCGACGTGCCTCGTCCACCTGCCGGAAGATCTCCAGCAGCAGTGGGATCGACCTGATCGTCAGGGCCAGCGCGATGGCCACCTGGCGGACCGGGAAACCGAACCGCGCCAACGGTGTCATCGCCCGGGTCGCCGCGTCGAGCATGTCGGTGGTCCGCGTCGTCAACGTGACCATCGCCGCCAGGGACACCGCGAGCAGCAGCACCCCGCACACCACCAGCGCTCGACGCCAGTCGGTCAGCACGATCTGCAGGGCGAAGATGAACCCGACCACCCACAGCACCTGACGCAGTTGCCGGATCAGCGCCCACACGTTCAGCCGGGCCGAGAGCGCACCCAGCAGCACGATGCCGGCGGCGACGCCGAGCCGGGCGGGTGCATCCACCCACACCGTCATCGCGATGATCAGCAGACCGAGCCCGAGCAGCTTCGCTCCGGCCGGCAGCCGGTGCAGCCACGACGCGCCCGGGCGGTAGTCCCCGAGCACGGTCACGTCATCAACCGGCGGTATGCGGCCAGAGCGACGGACGGCAGGTCATCGGCGACCACCCGGCCGTCCTCGAGCACGATCACCCGGTCGACATCGTCGATCAACTCCAGATCATGGGTGACAACCACCAGCTGGGTGTCCAACGCGGCGAAAGCCGTCCGCAGCATCCGGGCATTGCGCAGATCGAGCAGCGTCGTCGGTTCGTCGGCCACCACCACCGCCGGCTCGGTGACCAGCACCGTCGCCAGCGCCAGCAGCTGCTTCTGCCCACCGGAGAGCAGATGCGCGGGTTGATCGGCGTACTCGGCCAGGCCGAACCGCTCCAACACCTGAGCCACCTTCGCGGCGCGGGCCGCACGGTCCAGCTTCTGCCGGGACAGCGAGAGCTCGACATCCTCGCCGACGGTCGGCATCAGGATCTGACGGTCCGGATCGGTGAATACGAAACCGACCCGCCGGCGCACCTGCTTGGCCGAGCGCTCGGTGTCCAGGCCGTGCACGCGTACCGACCCCGTATCGGGGAGCACCAATCCGTTGAACAGCCTTACCAGCGTGGATTTTCCGCTGCCGTTGGCGCCGACGATGCCGACGCGGCGCTCGGTGATCGTCAACGAGATGTCACGCAGTACGGGTCGGTCTCCGAAGGCGTGCGAGACCCCGTCGACGACGATGGCCGCCGGTGGGTCGTCAGTCATGGGTTCGGGCAGTCCGCCACGGCGTGATGAGGCCCGGTCGGGCCCGGTGTACCTGGGCGGCGACGAAACCGCACAGTACCGCCTTGGCGATATCGCCGGGGATGTAGATGCCGTTGGTGGACAACGCGGCCCACCAGGACAGGTCGGTGCGCAGCATCAGGCCGGCGGTGCCGAACAAGTAGATGACGACCATCCCGCCGACGATGTTGATGCCGATCCCCCACACCACCCGGTAGCGCGGCATCATCAGCGCGGTCAGCAGTCCGATCACGATGACGGCAGGAAACCAGCCGACGAAGAAACCGGCGGTCGGTGAGGCCAGCGCCACCAGCCCGGTGCGGCCACCGGCCAGGATCGGCAATCCGGCGATGGCCAGGGTCGCGAACAGAGCTATCGCCAACGCACCTTTGCGCGGCCCGAGGATCGACCCGGCCAGCATCACCCCGAGGGTTTGCAGTGTGATCGGCACCCCGCTGGGTCCGATGGTCAGGGTGCCGGGCAGCCCGAGCGCGGCCAGCAGGCCGGCGAACACCGCCGCCTGGGTCAGGTCGCGGGACTCGATGCGACCGAACCGGCGGGACTTGGAGGTCTGAGCACTCACCCGGGAATTATGGTCGACGCCGCGACGTGACGCGGACCTCCCCCGTCTGAGCCGCCCGGATCAGGCCGCCTTTCTCGTGGCGCGGACCAGCGCGCAGGCCCGCTCGAAGCTCTGCCATTCCGCCGAACTCGGCCGCTCACCGCTGTCTCGCACTGCTTCCGGGCCGACCTCTGGACGTGGCAGCCCCTCGGCCGCGATCAGAGCGGCGAGGCTTTGGATTCGGCCGGCTGGACTGTCCTCACAGCTCTGGAGAACCCGCTTCTTCAACCAGGATCGGGCTTCATCGATACCCGAGAGGAGGTCGAGAGCCGGCGCAGTGACGTGGGAGCCACAGCGACGAAGCTGCTCCTCGTAGCGGTCCTCCCAGAATTCGATCCGCCATCCCGGCCACAGGCGCGGAAGCCACCGCAAGAGACCCGGAACCGGGCTGGTCACCCATATTCCCAGGGTCTTCTCCGGCACATCGACGTGGACGCCGCTCTCGGGCACGATCCCCAGCCGCAGCGAACGCTGTCCGTCGGTGGGCAACATGTCGAGCAGTCGCGGACCGTGCCAGGCGGCGCTGCTGCCCCACCACAATGGCCACGCCCGAAGCTGTCCACCTTGGGCGACCGTGACGAGATGATGGAGCCGATCCGGGTCCGTGGCGAGTTTCAATTCCGGTTCAGAAGCACTGTCGCGCAACAGCAGTGGAGCACCGACATAGGCGGCGATCTCGGCCGTCGCACCGTACGCCCAGGCGATCGAGTAATCCGGCCAGACGGCCTTGAGCACCTCGAACATGGCCCGTCGTTCGTTCATCGTCGTCATGATCTCCTCGCCGAAGAACAGCAGTCGACGCTCGACGAGGTCGAGCAGCAGACCGCCGTCGGACCAGAGCTCGCAGGTCCAGAAGTCGCTGGTGTTCCGCGCCAGGATGTAGCGCGTGGCCATCGCCGGCCCCGCCAGCACGGCGTCGAGCATCCGGCATCCCGCCCAGTGCGAGTACCGCAACTGCCAGCCGTCGTGATTCACCAACACGATGTTGGCCCGATTTCCCATGGTGCCCCCTACCGGATAGGCGCCGCCGAAGTGGCGGTGCTCTGTTGTCCGGCAGTATTCGCCTGCCCTCCGACATCGCCGAAGCCTCGCCACACTCGGCTCGGCCGCTAGCCGGGGATGAAGTGCTCCAGGACATCGGAGTTCACCGTCCCGTTGGTCGTCTCCGGACGGTCCTTGAACCCGTCGAAGTAGGCCCGTAGGAACTCGTTCTTGATGTCACCTCGCGGGTGGAAGTGAAGGATCTCGGTCCCAGACCAAGCGCGTGCCCCCGAAGAGGTAGACCCTCTCGGTCCCGCCTACCAGCCAGCAGGCGTCCGGCGGTGAGGTCAGCGGGACACCGAGATGGGGGCGAACACTGAGGACACCGGCTACTACGGGTGACAACATCGATGGCACAGATGCCAGGATCGCCCAGCACGAATCGAGGAACTCCGATGGACTGGAACCGAAGTCACACCGCCGTGGTGTTCATCGATCCGCAGAACGATGTCCTGAGCCCTACCGGCATCAACTGGGCGGCGACCGGAGACAGCGTCACCGAGAACGGCACCGTCGAGCACATGCTCGCCATTTTCGAAGCTGCACAGGCCAATTCCTTCGGGATGTTCATCTCCCCGCACTACTTCTATCCCACTGATCACCGCTGGCTCTTCAACGGGGCGCTGGAGGCCGATGAATTGCGCACCGGCACCTTCGACCGACCGGGCGCACTGAACCTCGACGGACTCACCGGATCGGGTGCCGACTGGCTCGAAGAGTTCAAGCCGTATATCGACCACCCCGACACGGTCGTCGTGAGCCCACACAAGGTATTCGGGTCGCAGACCAACGACTTGGTTCTGCAATTGCGTAAACGCCGGATCAACAAGGTCCTGCTGGGTGGGATGCTCGCGAACATGTGCGTCGAATCGCACCTGCGCGACCTTCTCGAACAGGGTTTCGAGGTCTACGTCGTCCGCGATGCCATCGCCGGTCCCCGGCACCCCGAGTGGGGCGACGGTTACGCCGCCGCGCTCATCAACTACGCCTACCTCGCCCACGGGGTGATCTCGACCGCAGATGTCGTAGCCGCGATGAACTCGACGACCTAGCCACCGCGGGCACGGGGTCGGTCAGCACCTTCTGCATACAGCCTTTTCTGAATACATGTTTGGATGTACCCTTATCCGGATGCGGACAGTTGCCCACACCGACGCGCTGGCCCGCTTCGGTCACGCCCTGTCAGATGCCACGAGGACCCGCATCCTGGTCAGCCTCAACACCGCTGCGAGCTATCCCGCCGACCTTGCCGACACGATCGGCGTTTCCCGGCAGGTGCTTTCCAACCACCTTGCGTGCCTGCGCGGCTGTGGCCTGGTCGTGGCGGTGCCGGAAGGTCGCCGCACGCGGTACGAGTTGGCCGACGCCCGCATCGGTCACGCCCTGGATGACCTGATGGGCTTGGTCCTCGCCGTCGACCCCGACTGCCAGTGCGTCGGACCCGACGGCAGGGTCTGTGGGTGCGACTGATGGCGTCCACTGCACAGAACCCGTCATTGACCGATGCGCGGCGGGCGTTACTGGCCCGCCGCATCCGGTTGTTCGTCGCCGCCACCATTTCCTACAACGCCATCGAGGCCGTCGTGGCGATCGGTGAAGGTGCCCGGGTGTCCTCCACCGCGCTCGTCGGGTTCGGTCTCGATTCAGTGATCGAGGTGTCCTCGGCGGCGGCGGTTGCGTGGCAGTTCGCCGGGCGGGACCCCGAAGCGCGCGAGAAGATCGCGCTGCGCATCATCGCGTTCTCGTTCTTCGGGCTGGCCACTTACGTCACCGTGGACGCGGTTCGCGCCTTGGTCGGAGCCGGGGAAGCCGAACACTCGACCCTTGGCATCCTCCTGGCGGCGCTCAGCCTGGCTGTCATGCCGGTGCTGTCCTACGCGCAGCGCCGGGCCGGGCGCGAACTCGGATCGCTTTCCGCCGTAGCCGATTCCAAGCAGACGCTGCTGTGCACCTACCTCTCGGCGGTACTGCTCGTCGGGCTGGCCCTCAACAGCCTGTTCGGTTGGTCGTGGGCTGACCCCATCGCAGGCCTCGTCATCGCGGCCATCGCGGTCCGCGAGGGAATCAACGCCTGGAGGGGTGAGACCTGCTGCCCGGCACCGACAGCCGTCGCGTCAGAGCCGGCCCGGGCCGGCTGCGGCTGCGGCGACGACTAGGCCGCCGGCCAGGTGGTGCGAGTCATCAGCGCACGCGCGTGCGAGATCGGCTTCGACAGACAGTGTCGGACACCATGTCCAGCGGAAACGACTTCGGAGCCGAACCCTCTCGACCTACATGGGCGGCGACCGCTTGCGCGTGGGCATCCGACCTATGCCGACGATCGGCATACCGAATTCACCCCGGCGCGTCCGGCTCTCATGTAACGCTGAGCGAGATGCGGTGCCAAGACGCACCAGGACGACAACAGGACGGACACCGTGGACCAAGGACCAGGACGGCTTCCCGGAAAATCCGCGGTGATCACCGGGGCCGCGTTCGGCATAGGTCGGGCGACCGCTGTGTCATTCGCGCGCGAGGGCGCGCGGATGGTCGTGACCGACATCCAGGGCGAGGCTCTGCTGGCATTCGCCGATGAACTGCGTGAGACCGGGGCGGAGGTCGAGACGGTCATCGGCGACGTCTCGGTCGAGGACGATGCGCGCCGGATGATCGCGGCGGCAACCGCGCGCTTCGGCCGCCTCGATGTCCTGGTCGCCAACGCCGGCATCATCCCACTCGGCGATGTGCAGGAGATGACGACCGCCGACTGGGACGGCGTGATGGCCATCGACGGGCGTGGCATGTTCCTCACATGCAAGTTCGGGATCGAGGCGATGCTGCCGACCGGTGGCGGCGCCATCGTCTGTTTGACCTCGATCTCCGGGGTGGCCGGGCAGAAGCGGCAGGCGGCTTACGGGCCCGCCAAGTTCGTCGCCACCGGGTTGGCCAAGCACCTCGCTGTCGAGTGGGCCGACCGGGGCATCAGAGTCAACGCCGTTGCCCCCGGAACGATCAGCACCGAGCGGGTCAACCAGATGCGCGAGGAACCCGGTGGCCCGGAATACCTGGCCACGGTCGAGGCCATGCACCCGATGGGCCGCATCGGTGAGCCGGCCGAAGTCGCCAGTGCCATCCTCTTCCTCGCCTCCGACGACGCCTCCTTCATCACCGGTGCCGTCCTGCCCGTCGACGGCGGTTACCTGGCGCAGTAGCGGCGCGCCACCCGGTTGACTTCCCGACCATAAATAGACATGGTGTTAGCCCGCACATGCGTCCCGGTTCGCCTACCCGGCAGGCGATTTCGCCGATCTCGTGCTACCGGCCGGATTCCACCGCGGCGTGGCCGACTGGAAGGCCTACTTCTCCTTGGTGCAGTCGGCCCGCGCCGGCGACGACGTCGAACCGCTACGCATGGCGCTGTGGAAGGCGCACAAGACCTGCTTGGACCTCGTCGTCACGCACCTGTATCACATTGACGCCGAGCCGTACTCGGACACCGAGCTGCGGTTCCTACGGGGCTGGTGCCGGATGGTCGACTACCTGTGGGTAGCGGCCTGGCCCACCGATTTCGACTTCATGTGCGAGCAAGGCCTGGACGTGCTCCCGGAGCGACTCTTGGTCGGGCCCGCAGACTTCTCGACGGGATCGGACCTGCCCCCGGAGATGAGAAGGACACTGCGGGGCATCATCGAACTTGGCGAAAGCCCCTCCTGGCGTTACCAATTCAACCTCACACTGTGGAAGCGGGTGATGCGGACACGGTCGGCCCGCGAGGACGTCGTGAACCTGCTCGCCGCGGTGTTCGACCCGCAGCGCACCAGCCGCCTCAAGGTCGTCGAACTCCTCGTCCATCTGCTGCGGCCTTGATCGGCGCCACGGCCGGGGAGTGAGGGGAATACGAGCATGGGGTCGACCCGAAGGCCTCCTGGCCGGCCACTTGGTTCCCACATCGACGCCCGGCAGCGCCGCGAGGACCTGCTCGACGCGGCCGAACGGAGCCTGCGGTCGCGCGGGCCCGAACTGTCGCTGGTCGACGTGGCCCGGGAATCCGGCCTGACCCGATCGGCGCTGTACGCGGCGTTTCCGGACAAGGACGCGCTGGTGACGGCGCTGGCACAGCGTCAGGCCCAGCGCATCGTCGCGGAGGTGTCCGGCATCGCGGCCTCCGCGGCCGGTCCCCGAGAACAGACGCGTGCCGCGGTCGACTGTTTCTGCGCCTGGGTGGAGGCCGAGCCGGCGATATCGGCCACCCTGAGCGCCAGTCTGAGTTCGGCGGCGGCGTTCGACGAACTCGCCGGCCGGCTCGAAGGAATCCTCGCCGCGGCCTTCGATCAGCTCGACGGCGACCGCAGAGCCGCCGGCCCCTGGGCACGCGCTCTCCTCGGGGCGGTGTCCGCGTCGGTGTTCTGGTGGCAGCGCGACCGGACGGTCGAGCGCGACGAACTCGTCGAGCACCTCACCACACTGATCTGGTCGGGATTCGTGGGCGCCGGTGGTGAGCGCCTGCGGACGCTCGGGGCACCGGCCCCGGACTGAGCTATTCCGCGTCGCGGAAGAAAGGCTCCACCGTGCCGCTGAGCTTGACGACCATCGGGTTTCCGCGGCGGTCCCTGGCGGTGGGGACCTCCACCCGCACCCAGCCCTCGGCGACGTTGTATTCGTGCACGTTGGTCTTCTCGGAGCCGTTGAAGCGGATACCCACGCCGCGCAGGAGCGCCTCTTCGTTGTATCCGGCGCTACGCGGATCGATGGAGAGGTGGTTCGGGGGAACGTCGGTGTTCTGATCCTGGGACATGATCGCTTCCGTTGAAGGCTGTGCATTGCTCGGCTTTGTTCAGAATTTACGCGACCGCGTGGTCGCGGGTTCCGCGTAGGTCATGGCGCCCGCGCTTGAACTGGCTGCGGCTAAGTGCAGCAGCTTGGGTCGAGCACGCGGCACAGGGCAGTGAGCGCGTCCCGACGCGCGGTGTGCTGCACGCTCATCCCCCGGCGCTCGGATGCGACGAATCCCGCGGTGCGGAGCTGGCCGAGGTGATGGCTGACCGTGGACTCCGACAGTCCCACAGCCGCGGCCAACGATCCCGTGGTGCACGTTTCGTCGGCGGTGAACAGCAAGGACATCAGCTTGACCCGGACCGGGTCGGCCAGCGCTTTCAGCCGCATCGCCACGTCCAGCGCCGCCGCATCGTCGGCGGGTCCGGCGGCGACCGGCGCGCAGCAGACCGGCTGCGACATGTCGATGGTGGGCAGCGTCTTGGGCACGCCCCAATGATGCCCACCTTCTTGACATAAGTCAAAAAGGTGGAGTAGACCGGAACCCATCACCAATTCGGCTTATGTCTCACACCTCGGAGGTGCCCATGTCTCGCGTACAGCTGGCGCTCAACGTCGATGATCTCGACTCGTCGATAGCGTTCTACACCACCTTGTTCGGTACCCCACCCGCGAAGGTCAAGCCCGGCTACGCCAACTTCGCGGTCGCCGATCCGCCGCTGAAGCTGGTGCTCATCGAGAACCCCGGTAAGGGCGGGTCCGTCAACCACCTCGGTGTCGAGGTGGATTCCACCGAGACCGTGCACTCCGAGATCGCGCGCCTGGCCGGTGCGGGCCTGTTCACCGAGGAGGAGATGAACACCACCTGCTGCTTCGCCACTCAGGACAAGGTGTGGGTGACCGCGCCGGACCGGGAGAAGTGGGAGGTGTACACCAAGCTGGCCGACGCCGACAGCTTCGGTGCGTCTGCCCCCACCCAGGACCAGGGCGACGCCGCCGAAGCCACGGCGTGCGACTGCGGCCCCAGGGCCGCCGGGTGACCGAATCCACCACCGCCGGCCACCCTGCCGTCGTCGGCAGGCTGTCCACCCTCGACCGTTTCCTGCCGCTCTGGATCGGTGCCGCGATGGCCGCCGGGCTGCTGCTGGGCCGCGCCGTCCCCGGCCTCGACCGGGCACTCGGCGCGGTCCAATTGGACGGAATCAGCCTGCCCATCGCCATCGGTCTGCTGGTGATGATGTACCCGGTGCTGGCGAAGGTCCGTTACGACCGGCTCGGAACCGTGACCGGCGACCGGCGGCTCATGGCTGCGTCGCTGCTGCTCAACTGGGTGATCGGCCCGGCGCTGATGTTCGCCCTGGCGTGGGCGCTCCTGCCCGACCTGCCCGAGTACCGCACGGGGCTGATCATCGTCGGTCTGGCGCGGTGCATCGCCATGGTGATCATCTGGAATGACCTCGCGTGCGGAGACCGGGAAGCGGCCGCCGTGCTCGTCGCGCTCAACTCGGTGTTTCAGGTCGTCATGTTCGCCGTGCTCGGATGGTTCTATCTTTCCGTACTTCCGGGCTGGCTCGGCCTGGATCAAACGTCGATCAGTGTGTCGCCGTGGCAGATTGCGAAGTCGGTCCTCATCTTCCTGGGCGTGCCGTTACTCCTTGGCTACCTGTCCCGTCGGATCGGCGAGCGCGCCAAGGGGCGCGACTGGTACGAGGGCAGTTTCCTGCCCAGGATCGGGCCGTGGGCGCTCTACGGGTTGCTGTTCACCATCGTCATCCTGTTCGCCCTTCAAGGTGCTCAGATCACCTCTCGCCCCCTCGACGTGGTGCGAATCGCGCTGCCGCTGCTGGTCTATTTCGCCGTGATGTGGGGCGGCGGGTACGCGCTCGGCGCGGCGCTCGGCCTCGGGTATCAACGCACGACCACGTTGGCGTTCACGGCTGCCGGGAACAACTTCGAGCTGGCCATCGCCGTCGCCATCGCGACTTTCGGTGCGGTGTCGGGCCAGGCGTTGGCGGGTGTGGTCGGCCCGCTGATCGAGGTGCCGGTGCTGGTCGGTCTGGTCTACGTCTCGCTCGCGCTACGTCGCCGTTTCGCCTCGGAAAGGGCCGGCGCATGAACACCTCCACGCCGAGTGTGTTGTTCGTCTGCGTGAAGAACGCGGGCAAGTCCCAGATGGCCGCCGGCCTGATGCGGGACCGCGCGGGTGACACGGTGGATGTCCATTCGGCGGGCACCCGACCGGGCACTTCGCTTAACGCATTGGCCGCTGAGTCGCTCGCCGAGGTCGGCATTGACGTGTCCAGCGAACGCCCGAAACCCATCGACCCCGACCTACTGCGCCGGGTGGACCGAGTCATCGTGCTGGGCCGAGAGGCGCACGTCGATGCACCCGAGGGCGTCACCGTCGAGACATGGGTGACCGACGAACCATCCGAACGCGGTATCGACGGTATCGAGCGAATGCGGCTCGTCCGCGACGACATCGCACGCCGCGTGGACAAACTGCTCTCCGATTTGATGTCGCGCTCCTGAGACAACCTGCGCCGCATCGCAGACCGCGCGCCAGTACGTCGTCGTGATTGTGCCTCGCCGTTGCTGGAAGACGAATGGGCAGTGACGTGTCAACCGGTCACGCCGAGTTGAGCGAGCCTGTCTCTGTGCTCCTCGAACCACTCCTTCTCCTGGCCCGGCTCCGGCATGAAGAAGCCTGCCTCCAGCGCCATTGCCGGATCGACCTCGGACAGCGAGACGAGGAGGTCGACCTCGGATTGGCCGGTGATGCGGACCCACATGTCCTTCAACTCACGCAGCATTCCCTGGCGCACTTCCAGCGGGCGCCCGTGCCGGATCCGGCCCAGAAGGAACGAACGGCTCGCCGGCTTGCGGGCGACGAAGCAGTCACCGTCGCCGTACTCACGGAACACCACGTTGACGAACGCCTCCGGTGCTCCGGTGAACCGACGGTGGATACTGGTGATCTCATTCGCGATCTCAACCTTCGTAGAACCGTTCAACTTCCCGCTTGGCGTCTCAACCTCGTAGAGCGGCATGATGTTTCCTTTCAATGTCTTTACGTGTCAATGTCTTTACGTGCCGGGCATAACCCATATCCAGCAGTCGACTCAGGACGTTGCCCCGATGACTGCGTCGGTGAAATCGAGGATCATGGCCGCGACCAACCCGGGGTACTCGACGTGCAGCCAATGGCCGCCCCTGTCGATGACCTTCACCTCGGGATAGCAGAAGCGCGCACTGATCGCGTCGACGAGTTGCTCGGTGACGAATCCGTCGGCGCTGCCCGCGATGATGAGGGCCGGCCCGCGGAATGCGCTCGTGGCCGACGTCTCGGGCACCCCGGTGTTCCACAAACTGACGTAGTGCGCGGTGGCGCCGGCCGAGACGACGGCGCCGACGGCGGTGAGCCGGTCGAGTTGCTCCTCGGTCAGATCCGGTGACATCTCCGCCCGCAGGCGGCGCTGGGTGACGCGGTCGCCGCCGAGCGCGGCGAACGGAGCGACCACCTCGTCGGGCAGCCGAGTGCCGCTCAGCGGCACGGGGGTGAGCAGCACCAGCCCGCGAACGCGGTCCGGCTGCTGCGCGGCGAGCAGTTCGGCAACCTGCGCGCCGAAGCTCTGTCCGACCAAGATCACCGGCCCGTCGATCTCGGCCAGGACATCGGCCGCCTCGGCGGCAAGGGCGGGCAGCGTCGGCCCGCCGACTGCGGCAATCGATCCGCTGCGGCTACCGAATCCGGGCAGGTCGTACCGAACCGCGCCCACCTCACCCGACATGGCGTCGACCACGTCGTCCCACACCGACGCATCGTCGAGGAAACCGTGAATCATGAGCACCGTGGCTGCACCGGCCCTGCTCGCCGGCGTGCAGGTGACACGGAACCCGCTGCGCGGCTGCGTCATGTCGTGATCACCTTCGTGGCGCCCGACGGTGACCACTCGCCGGTGTCGATCGGTGAGTAACCGGTGTCATGCCCGTCCAGTCGGACGGCGCGCTGGGAGCCGACCCGTTCCAGCACCTCGTCGGGCAGCGGTGTGGTGAAGATGTTGTCGACCAGGGTGTACTCGCCGGCGAGCCGGCCGAACGCGCCGAGGGCGGCGACGTCGATCCGGCCATTGGGCAGGTACAGGTCGTCGCGCACATGGATCCGCACCACCCGCCCCCACACCACGTGGTCGTCCAGCGGCATCGCGATAATGCGGTCGACGACGCATTCGAATGAGATCGGCGCGCCGGCGATTCGCGGCGCGGACACCACCTCCGAACCGGCCCTGTCCAGCCCGAGCTCGTCGAACTCGTCGACGTCGCTGTCGAACTCGTAGGCCGAATCGTGGACCGCGTCGGCCTGGCCTATGCTCGCGAGATTCACAACGAACTCGCCCGTGTCGCGGATGTTGACGAAGGTGTCCTTGAGAGTCACTCCGTCCGAACGCGTCTGCAGGCTGATCGATAACACCGGCGGAAATCTGCCGACGACGGTGAAGAACGAGATCGGGGCGATGTTCCCGACGCCGGAGGTCGAGGCGGTGCTGACCCACGCGATGGCGCGGGGCAAGACGCTGCCGATGAGGAGTTTGTAACTCGACGTCGGATTCAGATCCGTGGGATCGATGATCACGGTGATGTCCTTTCGTGTGCGGTGCTCGGTCGCTACCGAGCCGGCGCCCAGGCGGTTTCAAGTGATCCGCTGGCGGTAGCTGCCTGCTGGATGCCGATGATCCGCCATCCGTGTGATCCGCGCTGGAGCTCGAAATGGATTACCACCCTTTCGATCTCGGTCTCATCGGCGCGTCGCCGTGACCAGATGACGTCGATCGCGGCCCCGTTGACGTTGTAGACGGAGACCCTGCGATCAGCCACCACCGTGTGCGTATAGCCCTCGGTCCGCAGTCGTTCGTGCAGTTCGTGCAGCATCGCCACGACGGAGGCCTGGTCGGCCATCCACCGGCCGCCATGTTCGGTGCTCATGCTCAGCGGTGCCGACCAGTAATCGAGGATGAACTCGGGTTCGCGCACGGTCGTCCCGGCGCACACGTCGACCCAGGTGGGCAGGTAGTCGTCGAAGAACCACCGTGTCACCTCGTCCACGACCGGGGCGTCGCCGGCTGGTTCTGCCAGCAGCGCCACCGCGGTGTACCAGACCGGCCCGACGTTGAGCCGGTCCGGGTACAAGGCGATCATCTGGTCGAAATAGACCTGCGGGGTGGGACTTTCGGCGATGAGTCGACGGGAGTCCAGTAAGTAGTCGCGGGTCTGTTCGAGGATGGCGGGATCGTCGGGCAGCTCCTTGTTCTTGTGACCGGCCACTACGGCCCGAGGTTCCAACGCCGCCACCTTGTCCAGCGCGGCCAGCCACGAGTCGACTCCCCCGTCAGCGCTTTCGAGCAGGTACTGATGCACACCGTTGTAGGCGACGTCGCCGGCCACCACCAGGCCGATGGACGGGACGTGTAGCACTGTGGTGTCGTCGGTGTCGGTGTGGCCGACCTCCACGGCAAGCAGTCGGTGACCCTCCAGTTCGATTCCGCAGTCGGGAATCGGTCGATACACCACCGGGCTGGGCGGGATGAGACCGGGAAAGTCGACGTCCCACTGCTGGGCGCGGCCAACAGTGCCCTGCTGGTGCATCATCGCGATCGTGCCCTCGGTTGCGTAACCGACCGCGTCCGGGAACCGTTGCAGCAGAAGGTCCGTACCGAACCAGTGGTCACCGTGGCCGTGGGTTGCGTAGACGGCCGTCAGATGTTTGCCGGAGCGTTCGATCCAGTCGCCGACGCGAGCCACCTGCTCGTAGGTGAATGGTGGGTCCACCAGGACCGCGTCGCGCTCGCCGTAGATCAGCGTGGAGGCGACCGGTGAGGAGATGATGGGGCTGCCGTCGGGCAGCGTCTGCTCGCGGTGGCGTCGCACGCCGTCGTTGACCAGTACCTCGTAGTGCAGCTCAGACATGTCGTCTTCCTTTCAGGGTTCAGAGGGTTCAGGGGTGTGAGAGGTGTTCGGTGAACCAGGCCAGCGCGGCGCCGCTCGCTTCGGCGAAGCGCGTCAGGTACGGGTCGAAGTGACCGCCATCGATGGTGACCAGCTTTTTGGGCTGCAGAGCGGCTTCATAGGCGGCGAGGGCGAGATCGGCGACGGTGATGGTGTCCTGGAGGCCGACCACCAGCAGCAGGGGCGTCGGCGAGACCCGCGCGATCCAGGCACCCGGTTCATACATGCGCGCCGCCCGGGTCGAGCGCAGCGTCACGATGTTGTCCCAGACCCCGTCGTCGACGGGCTGCGTGTAGAACGAGACCGCTTCCGGCGCATGGTATGCGGCGGGCACCGACGGGTCCGGGCTGACGACGGCGCGGGTCGCCGGTGGCGCGCCCTGGAACTGGCGACGATCGTCATCGGCGAAGGCAGCCTCCAATGCGGCCACCTGGTCAGGAGCGATTCGCCGCAAGCTCTGCTGATACCCACTGATGGTGGGCACCTGGGCGACGACCGCACGCAGCCGCCGGTCGGTGGCGCCCAGCACGATCGCGTGGCCGCCGGCATAACTGGTGCCCCACAGACCGATTCGATCGGGATCCACCACTGGCTGGTTCTCCAAGAAAGAGATCGCCCGGCGCCAGTCGGCGATCTGAACCCACGGGTCGACGTCGGAACGTGGCGATCCGCCGCTGGCGCCGAAGCCGCGGTGGTCGTGCAGCAGCACCACGAAGCCGCCGGCTGCGAACGCGGTGGCGAATCGCTCCAGGCCGTGTTCCTTCACCCCGGCGAAGCCGTGGGCCATCGTGATGCCAGGATGGGGTCCTGGACCGTCGGGCACGAACAACCAGCCGCGCAGAGCAACCCCGTTTTCACCGGCGAATTCGACGTTCTGCTTCTCAACCATCACCGCGCCTTCCGTAGGTCTGTCAATCGGCACAACCTCGACTCTGTCCGAACGGCATCCGCTCAGGTAGTACCGCTTCAACCCTGGGGTCGGGAGGGACAGCCTTACGCTCATGGCATGGCGGCTAGCGGCAACACCCTTGGTGACTACCTCCGGGCCCGGCGCGGACAGGTCAAACCCGAAGATGTCGGCCTGGCAGCGGGTGGGCGCCGGCGTGTCCAGGGTCTGCGGCGTGAGGAGTTGGCCACGCTGGCGGGTATCAGCGCGGATTACTACCTGCGGCTCGAACAGGGTCGTGACAAGAACCCGTCGGCTCAGATCCTCGACGCGCTCGCGCGGGCATTGCGCCTCGATGCCAAGGCGGCGGAGTATCTGCACCAATTGGCGCGGCCGAGCAGCGGACACCGAGAACATGCCGATATCGAGGTCGCTGCCGACGACAGCGCGGAACTCATCGAACAGTTCGCGATGCCGGCGATCGTGGCCGGCAGATGTCTCGACGTGCTGGCCGCGAATCCGCTCGCCCGCGCACTGTCGCCAGGTTTTGCTCCTGGCCAGAACTTCCTGCGCTGGCGGCTGTTGGACCCGGCGGCACGCGAACTTTACATCGACTGGGATGAGATGACCGATATCGCCGTGAGCGGCTTACGCGAGGTGGCGGCGAGCGATCCAGAAGATCCGCGGCTGGGGTCACTGATTGCCGAACTGTCCGCCACGAGTGGCCGATTCCGCGAACTGTGGGGTCGGGCCGACGTGGGATATCGGTCGAGCCTCATCCATCTGCGCCATCCGATCGTCGGCGAGCTGTATCTGCGCAGCCACCGGCTCAGCATCACCCACTCCGGAGGCCAGCACCTGCTGATCTATCGAGTAGAGCCCGGTAGCGCATCGGCCGCGGCGCTGGAGGCGCTCGCCCGGGGCGAGGGGCGTGCCCATTCCCACCAGTGAAGTCGTCGAAGTTACCGCTGTCCCATGAGTCAATGGCTTTGCGCCTTACCTCGAAGTGCCGCGCCGTCGGCGTCACCGGCCCCGAGGACGGCAGCTGAAATGCGAAAAGCCTTGGTAAGTAGCCAGACTCCGCAATGAGGCAGTGTGGTCGAGTTGGCCCGTGATCGTGCGGGCCACGCGGATCGGTGTCGATAAGACGATCAGCGGGGCCGACCCGACCGACTGCAACGGTCACCTCCTGCCAGGCGGATTCATCAGCCCCGACCTGCTACGTCAGTCCGCGGAAGCGCGGCAGTTCGTACGCGAATTGGTCGATAGAGACAAGCCGATTGCCACGCTGTGCCACGGCCCGTGGGTTCTGGCGTCCTCGGGTGCCACCTGGCTCAACCGCGACGTCGTCAAGGACGGAAACCTTGTCACCAGCCGCGGGCCCCAGGACATGACATTGTTCATCCCAGCCATCATCGACCACTTCGCGGACACCGCGCCGGAGGCACCGGCCGCGGCAACGGGCCGGGTCTCCGATCCGCAACTGAACTCACCTGTCGGTTGGGCCGTCGCTGCGCTGCGCTGGTCGCCGAAGCCATCCATACCCGGCGCCCTTGCGGGTCTGATGGCAGGTGCGTGCAGATACGTCAGCACCACGCGGGACGCTTGTGGTGTGGCGTCGGTGTCGCTGTCCAGTTGACCTGAGCCGTCCAAGATGACGAACAGTTCACGGCGAGACGGCGACGGCCGGTCAGCCAGCGGGCCCCGGCCCGAGGACCGCCAACCGGATACGGCCGCCCACCACAGTCTCGGCGCTGGCGTTGGCCAGCTCCAAAGACACAAAAAACCCGCTCCGACACTGGTCAGAGCGGGTTTTACTTGGTCGGGCTGACAGGATTTGAACCTGCGACCACTTGACCCCCAGTGTCGTTTTCGGCGTCCGTGGACATCCGCCGGTGTCCGGTATTCGCACTTCAAAGCCTGTATCGGGTCATTGGCGGATACGCGCGAACACCCACGGATTGAGGCCCGTTGCTATCCGCGTTGCTATCCACCTACATTCCGGCTGGAGGAGAAGTCGTGGTTCTGGGCTGGACCCAGTTCAGGGACCCTAAAATCTCCTGAACTGCCAAAACATGTACCTGTACGTAACGCTAGACACCTCTAATATTCGGCACGTTGTGGGCAAAATGTGGGCACGGATCGCGGAGCGGGCTGCTACTTTCCCGATCCCGGAAGGCCGCCTTGTAGCGCGATTCTGACGCCCGAACCTTTGATCCTTGTGGAGTCGCGACCGCCCACCGGCGAACGACCTGCCCCGTCGCACGGCTTTCCGTGTGCGCGGTGGGATGACAGTCGCCCATCACTTCGGCGAAGTTGGTGAAACGTGTAGCAGACAGCGCACTGCCCGTGAGGCGGTCCCGTATGTGGCAACTTTCCACTGCCACTGCACGGCGACTTGTCCGAACTATGCCTGCTGATCAAGCCATCTTTATCTTCCCTAACCTTCACAAAGCACATCGGACAGATCCCGAATGAAGGCGGCGGCGGGCCCGGCGGCTTACCGCCGCCGCCACATCGCATACCGGTCATCCTCGTATGGTTGGCCAGCATGCCCTCGGTCGTCAGCGGTACCACCGCTAAACACTTGAGGCACTTACCAACGGGCTTGCGCTGGCCTTCAGACTTGGGCTTGCGCTTTCTTGCCAGAACAACCATCTCCTCTCGATCACTCGCATACCCTGACCGCCGCCGAGTACGCCGTCGGGGGACGAGATCGGTGGCGTCACGCTCGGCGCTGGGCTGAGCACCGGTTCACCAGTAGATCCCAAACTGCTGTGCGACCTTGTCGCCCGACGTACTACATGATCGCGCTGCGCCCTGGAACTCTGCAGCCGGATCGCCGATAAGCTGCCAGGCGCTCCAGCCGAAGAGCTAGGGCGGAGGGACCTCAATGGGAATCAAGACACTTGACCGTAAGCGACTATGGGGCCGTTCCGGCAACCGATGCGCGCTGTGCAACAACCTACTTCTACAAGAATCCGCTATTGGCGGTGCCGTAACCCTCGGCGAAGAAGCACATATAGTCGCGCGCGAGGTCGATGGGCCTCGGGGCGATAGCCCCCTTACCACCGAGCAGCGTGACGAGTACTCAAACCTGATCCTTCTCTGCCCGACTGACCACGCACGAGTCGATTCGCTTCCCACAGGGCCTCTAGATTTCCCAGTCGACCGACTATTGGGTCTGAAGGGTGACCACGAGCAGCGCGTTCAGGACGCCTTGGGATACGACGCCCCAGCGCAGCTGAATGAAGAGAAGTGGGCGCGGCTGATTGACGATTTCGCCGAGCGTATCGACTGGGACCGCTGGCCATATCTGACTGCGAACCTGATGGATCCAGCCGGACCCACGCTGCGGAACACTGACCGGAAACGCCTGGCAGACCTTCGCGACTGGCTCATCACCCGAGTCTGGCCCGAGGGCCATGACCGTCTGCGACAACTCCTAGATGGAATAAGGCAGGTCATCAACGACCTGTTGCTGATCTTGGAGCGGGATTACGAGGATGGGCCCATCGCGGGAGAGTCCGTACGACTGCGCAGAAATTATAAGGACCTCAGGACCTGGGACCCGCCCGAATACCAGCGCCTACTGGATGACTACATGTACAAAATGGGACTGATCAATGATCTGGTTCTTGAGCTAACACGATTCAGCAACGCAATCTGCGACGTGGTTCGCCAAGACATCGATGGCAACTTCCGCTTCGATGAAGGAGCCCTGATAGTTCTCAACGGGCCCACCATGAGGTTAGAAATGGAGATCCTCCGCCCGGAATTCCGACCTAAAGACTTCCCCGACGGCGGACACCCCTATCCCGGTCTCGAAGAATTCGAACAGGAACGCTTCAACAGAGATGTGTCGCTGGGCGAGCGCCGCAGTAACTAACGCGACTTGCATGGTCCTCAACGCCCCTGAGGCAGCAGATAGCCTAGCGCGCCGTCGGGTCTAGATACCGATACAACGTCGCACGGCTCACGCCGAGGTACTTCGCGATGTCCTTGGCCGTGTGACCGTCAGCCTTCATCCGTGCAGCGGTGGCGATGTGCTCGGCATCGTCGACCTTGCGGGGCCGCCCGAACTTCGTTCCGTTGTTCCGCGACGCCGCCCGCTTCAGGGCGGTCCGCTCCCCGATCAGCTCCCGCTCGTACTCGGCGAGGGAGCCCAGAACGCCAATCATCATCCGGCCCGCCGGGGTGGATGAGTCGATGCCGTCGGAGACCGAGACCCAGGGTGACGCCTCGTGCGGTCAGTTCACGGACGGTCTGCAGGATGTGGAGCATGTTGCGACCCAGGCGGTCTAGCTTCCACACCACCACGGTGTCGCCCTCCCGAACGTAGGCCATCAGATCGGCCAGACCGTGCCGGTCGTCGCGAGCGCCGGACATCACGTCGGAGAACACCTTGGTGACTCCGGCGACCTGCAGTGCGTCGTTCTGCTGATCGAGAGTCTGGGCGACGGTCGAGACGCGGGTGTAGCCGATACGGGTTCCGGCGGTCGCAGTGGAGGTGGTCACTTTCCAAGTGACTCATAACTTCCCTAGTAACTACTATTGACACATTCGATTTCAAGACAAACTCTCGAGACATGCCGACCTGGCGGAACCGTCCCGAGAGCAGGGCGGCGGGTGGCGTCTCAAATGTGATCGGTCTCGAGACGTGTTCCGTGTGCATCCTGGTGATGCCAGGCAGCCCGTAGGTGAAACCAATCCGCGATGCCGTCGTTCAACGGGCAGCGACCCTTGTGATGGACGAAGGGAGACCGCTAACGTCTCGATCCAGGGAGTCCGCCGGAAACCACAGACGACAGCTGTTGGCCGAAAGGCTGACGAACACGCAAGCCGTCATCAGCGCGGTCCCGCTCCTCGACTACTGCAGCAGACTCCTGACGGCGTAGCTTCGACGCTCTGCGTTCCAAATCGACCCGGTACTTTGCGGCGATGACCGCCTGCCCGTCGCGGTAAAGGGTCCAGTTGCCGGGCTTACCTGTGATTGTGAAATCGCGCCATTGATACGCCTGCCCGTCAGGATGGTCGATCTGTTGCCACACGGACTGGTTTCGCATCTTCCGAGCTGCCAAGATCGCCTCTCCCCCAGGTCGCGGTTGTTCTGAAACGATCTGCAGACATCTCAAAAGTCCGTCGGACTTACTCTATGTGACCTCGTCGTCTCCGACTGGCGCGTCGTCGCCGATGATCACTCCCTCTGATTCAAGAATGCTGATCACATCGATCGCGTCTTCAGAGGCGTCGGCGACGCCGGACTCGTCAACCTCGGCATCGATTACGACAGGCCCAATGTCACCGCCCTTGTCGAAGAGAAACCGCTCGCGATAAGCCCAGTACGCGGCGCTGGCGACGTCGTCGACCATTTTCCAGTTCAACGCCGCTCCAATCCCAACACCCGCGATTGGCACGAACTGCCCGAGCTTCTTCTTAGTCAGTTTCTGGCCGAACTGCGTGGCGAATCGCTGCGCAACCTTGACGAACGTCTGCTGGTTCAACTGCCGCCAAGCCACGTTGGTCGCCAGACTGCGGGTCAGAATCGCGAGCTGCTGGTAAGCCACCGCTTTCGCCGACGGAGTTACAGCGAGACCTAGACCGATGATCTGCATCATGAAGACCTCTTCGGCAGGGTCGCGCGGGTCATACCCGTAGTACAAAGCGTCGTGCGCAATCACTCGACTGCACGCAGTCAGGAGTGCAGCGGCGTCAACGCCCATCGCGGCTGCGATGGTGCCAAGCCCTGGCGCAGCCGCCGCCCCCGCTCCCGCTACCGCACCGAACGCCGCCAACGCTTGCCCACCGCTAACCGCAAGCCCGGCTGCTGCGCCCTCCGTCGCGGCGGAAACCGAGTAGGCGTAATGCAACCGGGTGAACGAAGCAACCTTGTCAATTGCTCGAAGATCGAGTTTGTGAATGTCGTCGAGGTGCTCGACGGTGTGACCCTTTTTGGCATAGGCCCGGATGACGCGCGACTCGGACGTGGTCAACTGCCCGGTGCGGGTCATGAACTTTCCTGCACCCTCGGCGGTCGCCTTCAGAGCAGCGGCTCCGGTGTCCTTCACCTTGGCGGCACCCGGAGCCTTGAGCGCCCTGCCATACAACTTGCGACCCGTGTTCTTCACCGACTCCGGCACGAGGTGCCGAGCGGACCGACGAAGTTCGTGCTCTTTGTGCTCACGCACCTTTTCCAGCTGCACCTGCTCGTAATCGGACAGACCCATAGATTTCCCTCCCCTTGGGCGCAGAACTAAACTTCGCGAAATAGTCGCGTCAGAATGCACTTTTTTCTAACAGGTCCTCACGGTCCCGACGAGATCGCCGGTTCTGCGTAAACGTCGCCGCCTGTATAGATCACTAGCCCATTTCGGCTGATGTCGTATCGGGTGTCATCGTTGGTTACCGAGAAACCGGTCGGGGTAGCGACGACTCCAGGCAGATCGATTCGGGCGTTATCCTTCAAACGAAGACCTTTATAGGTGTAGATACCAGTGCCCTCGTCGCAAATCACAACTACGGACTGGGCCGTTTGCAACGTCAACGCCGGAACGTACGGACACGACAATCCTGCGTACGACCAAGCGGCAGACGTCGGTCCAGCAGTGGCGGTTGGGGTACGCGTGCTCACCGTAAAACTCGTTGGCATCGAAGTCGTTCCAGTGACCGCCCTACTGACAGCCGGAGTGGTAGTTTCCGCGCCGGTGTGCTCCCAAGGACGCGAAACCAACGCGACAGCTGCGCCGCCAACAAGGGCGACGGCAACCAGGGTGCCGACGACAATCGGCCATGCCTGACGTACTCCTGCATCCTGAAGCTGGACCGGCGGTGGCGCTGGCGGCGATAGCTTCTTCGTCACGGGCGGTGTTTTGCGACCTTCAGCCAGGTTTGGCACCCGATGCGGGCGAGCTGTGACCGGTGCCAGCGTGGTCGCCTGCTGCGATGCCGTGGATATGCTTGCGCCGCGCACGGCCAGTGCGAAGGCAGCGCAGGTGGCGTGACGGTCTTCGGGGCTCTTCTCGAGTGCTTGGCGGACTGGTGCGTCAAGCACTGCGAGGTCGGGGCGTTCATCGCCGAGCGAAGGTGGGGTTGTGCTCAGGTGCCGACCAATTACAACGGCTGGGTTGGAGTTGGGGAAGAGCTGCGATCCAGTCAGCAAGTGATACGTCGTCGCCGCCAGCGCGTATTGATCTGCCTTGCCGTTCATCGGCTCGCCCATGAGCTGTTCGGGTGCCGCGTAGGCCACGGTGCCGACGGTCATGTTCGTCGTGGTGATGCTGCTGGTGTCGTTTAATGGTCGAGCTATCCCGAAGTCGGCAAGAAAGATCTTGGGGTCGTCGGTATCAAGGTCGGCGACGATGATGTTAGCTGGCTTAACGTCTCGGTGCAGCAGCCCCTTCTTATGGGCGTAGTCCAGCGCGCTCGCCACAGCCGCAACGACGGTCAGGACATGACCCACGGGCAGGCCCTGCGGGTACCTCCCGTCCAGAAGCTGGCCGAGGTCGGTGCCCTCGATGTAGTCCATCGCGATCCACAGCAGGCCGTCGTGCTCGCCGCGGTCGTGGATGCCAACGATGTGAGGGTGCCGCAGCCCCGATGCTAGGTCTGCTTCACGTGTGAACCGCTCACGGAACGACTCATCCTGGGAGAACTCCGGGCGCAGGACCTTCAGTGCCTCTTGACGGGGCAGCCTGGGGTGCTGCACCGAATAGACCTCGCCCATGCCCCCAGACCCGAGCAGCCGCAGGACGCGGTATCCGGCGAAGGTATCGCCGATCGTCAATGGCATGGGCGGATGCTAGCCGCAGGTTAAGACACTTCGCACCAAAGGCCCGGTATTCGTCGCTGCTATCCGCTTAACTGCGGGATCCCAAGCACTACGGCCAGGAAGCCCGTGATGGCCGCGATGCCCCAGAGCATTAGCGCCAGGATTCGCCTCTCCGACTTAGCATTCTGCTGTCGCTCAAGCTTCTCCATGGCCCCGCCGCTGAGGATATCCAGCCACCCGATGTTTTCTTCCGGTTGCGCCTTCTTCGATGCTGGCAAGCTCGTAGGGTCTGCTGCACGATCAGGTGACAGTTTCGGTCACGCGGCCTGACTGGCCGGTGAGGTCACAATTGCTTCGAATTCGATCGGGGTCAACCGCCCGAACCCGGCCTGGCGGCGGCTATGGCGGGTGCTGCCGATCCACCTGCACGATCGTCACGCTTCATAGCGATTGCAAGTTTCGGACCGGCCTGTCAGCGTGCGGTGGATGCACCCCTGCCGATCGTCGGCTTGAACCCCGAGCGGGTGATTGCGGGACATGCTCAGAAGCAGATTTCGCACTTCGAAGGCGACGTCCCCATATTCTTGATCGTCCAGTCCTCAAGTTCGTTGCGCCGTCTTGCGCACACCTTGACATAGTCGCCAACGAACACATCGCCCCGTGCGGGTTCACCGTTGATCGTGTGACACGTGGCCTGGTGCAGTATCAAGTAGTTCGTGTTGTAGGACTTCTCCATATTGAGGACGTAGCCACCCCGGTGGATTCTCACCCAGTCCCGATAGCCTTCATCGTCCCCGTCTCGGAACTCTGTCACGCCTTCGGGCTGTCGACGTGGGAGCAGTCGGGCGCATTCAGGGCACTCGCCGGTCGGGGTGAAATCGACCTCGTGCGCCGAGCAGCGCCGCACCCGGCGCGACTGCCGTTCGTTTCCGCCTTCGGCGATCATCGGTCAGCTACCTTTCGGTCGAGTTTAGTGAAGGCGACGGAACCCTTGCTGCTGGGGTACACGCCAGGTTCTTCGTGCGCGGAGGCCAGGTCTCGCATCCGCAGGGCCACCGATGTCGGTACTCGCTGCAGCTGCTCGGCCAACGCGATGATCGCGGGGTGTGCGGAACCGAGCACGCAGCCGTGCCGACGGTAGAGGTCATCGACTGCGATCACGTGCTCTTCTGTCCACGGGTTTGTGTTGTAAATAGTGGCCCGGCTGACGCCATACTCTGCGGCCAGTGCGGTTGCGGACTCCCCGGCGACGAGTCGGGACTTCACCTCGGCGATCTGCTCAGCAGTAAGGGAGGGCTTGCGCCCCTTGTAGACTCCCTTGGTCCTGGCGATGGCGATGCCCTCACGCTGGCGCTCAAGCAGCAGGCTGCGCTCAAACTCGGCCACCGCACCCATCACGCTAAGCATGAGCACCGCACAGGGGTCACTGGTGTCCCCGAACGTCAGCCCCTCCTTGACGAACCGGACGCGCACACCTTTGGCGGTGAATTCATCGACGGTCCGGCGGAGGTCGACCAGCGATCGGGCGAGGCGGTCCATGCTGTGCACGACGACTTCGTCGCCCTTGCGGACGTGTTTCATCATCGCCTGAAACTGGGGCCGGTTAGTGTCCTTGCCGCTGGCATGGTCGGTAAATACCTCGTCCAGCTCTATGCCGTCGAGCTGGCGGTCGGTGTTCTGGTCCATGGTGCTGACCCGTTGGTAGCCGACCGTCTGACCCGTACCCATCCGCCCCCCAAATGTTGATTTAACATCTAAATCTATTTTAGACGCTGTCTATCAATACAGCAAGAACCTTAGATAGACGGAGTATATTCCCAAACAGGCTGGCTCCCATGACTAGAGCCCAGATGGACAACGCTGCTCTGCCACTGGGAGCTGGCCCGCGCGGCGACCAACCTGCCAGCGGGCAGCTTGGCGGGACTCAACGCGCTCCGACGGACCTGACTGCCGCACATGCTGTCTCGTAATCCCGTCTACCCCTTGGTTGCGGCACAACCGGGTTTATGAGACAGGTTTCCGGACAGTCGGCTGCGCAGTTGGCGCAGGAGTTGCCCGTTCCGACTCAAGAGCGGAGACAGCCGCACCAACCCATCGTTTTTAAGACTCGGGGAACAAACGGAGCCCGAGCTAAAATCCGCGAATACCTCTCGGAACGGTCGTGGGCGATGCCTACCGCGACGATCAGCGGCTGGATATGTACGAGACGCTCGACGTCCTACTCCGTGGCGGTTTTCACCGTGCTAGGCGTCTACTGCTACTGGAACCCGACATCCCAACCGATGCAACTGCAAGGAAACGGACCCCTACTCGGGTTAGGTGGCTGACCCGATGCTCACGACCTGGACAGCGCCAAAGTTGCCATCTACGAGGATGTAGACGTTCCCATTCGAGCTGGCCGCCAATCCTACAAAGTTTGGGATGACATTGGCTGCGTTAACGACCGGCGCTTTCACGAGCAAGGTTTTCGTGGCGGTGTTGATCACGTTTAGGTTTTCGGTGAGGTCGATTTCGTATAGGAGACTGCCATCAGGACTGAACGCCAAAGCTTTAGCGCCGTATGACGCGCTGGAAATGATGGTGGCGGTTGTGGTGTGTGTGGCAGTGTCGATCGCAGTCACCCAGTTGGTGGCAATGTAGGCCGTTTTGCCGTCGGCGCTCACCACTACGTTCCCCAGATAGGTTACATCGCGGACCGCGAACGAACTGGTGACGGTGTTGGTCGCAGTATTGATCACCGACATGTAATTGGAGGACCAACTGGTGACGTACGCGCGGCTTCCGTTGGGGCTGAAAGCAACCCCGGCTGAAGCGTAGGTCATCGGGATGGTTGCCACGACGGTGTTGTAGGCGGCGCTTGTCGGATTGGTGTCGATGACCGAGATGCTGCCGCCGTCATCGCCGTTCGTGAAATACCCGCGGTTGCCGTCGGGGCTGATGGCGATGCTCCCGTTGCCGTTGATGCTATTGGCGACGGGGACGGCGGCAACGGTTCCCGTCGTGGTGTCGACAACAGATACGTTCCATTTAGGCGCCTTGTTCGACGCGATGTAGAGGCGGCTGCCGTCGGGGGTGATCGCGAGTGCGCCCGAGTTGTCGACGGTATAGGTGGCGACGACGGTGTTGTAGGCGGCGCTGGTGGAGTCGGTGTTGATCACCGATACGGCGTGGCTGTAGGGGAAGCTCACGTAGAGGAGCTTCCCGTCCGGGCTGGCCACCACTCCGGATGGGTGAGCGCCAACCGGGATGGTCGTGACGGTGATCTTTCCCGGCGATACCGGGACGGTGACGGTTTCGGGTGTCGAGCCGGTGGCGTTGGTGGCAACCACAGTGAATACATCGCTGACCGAGTACGCGGGTCTCGATGTCAACCGGGCCGCGGCTGTCGGAGTGTAGGTGAATGTTCCGGCAGGGCTAACGGTCACCGATCCCCGAGTCGGGTTGCTAGTCACGGTGTAGGTCAAGGGTTCACCCGCAGGGTCGGTAAATCCCAGAGTGCCGGTCACCACACCAGTGGCGGCGTTGGGTGTGCCTACGGTGGCTCCGCCCCTTGTGGGGGCGGTACCGGCGGGGGCGATGGCGACGGTCACGGTCTTGGTGGCCGTTCCGCCGAATCCGTCTGTGACGGTGACGGTGAACGTCTCCTGTTTGGCCGAAGCCGGTGCATTGGTCTTGGCTGCGGCGGCGCGGACCGCTGCTGTCGGGGTGTAGGTGAATTCCCCACCCGGCCCGAAGGTGATGGTGCCCTTCTTCGGCGTGGCTTTGAAGGTCAGGGCATCGCCGTCGGCATCGGTGGCTGCGAGTGTGCCGGTGACGGTTCCGGTGTTGAGATTCGGGTTGTTCACGGTGGGCGTGGCGGCCAGTGCGGGTGTCGTGTTCGCGGGGGCGATAGCGACCGTCACCAGCCTGGTGGTGGTGCCGCCGTGGCCGTCGGTGACGGTGACGGCGAAGCTGTCCTGCTTATCGGCAGAGGTGGCACCAACTTTCGCGGCAGCATGACGGGCGGCTGCGGTGGGCGTGTAAGTGAAGACACCCGTCGCGGTGTCGAGGGTCAACGAGCCCTTGGCCGCGGTGGGCATTCCGATGAGGCTGATGTAATCCTTGTCTGTATCGGCGGCTTTCACGACGGCGGTAACAATCCCGGTGGACGCATTCGGCTTGCTCACTGTGGCGGTCAGATTCGGCGCGGTGTTCTTCGGCGCAACGCTCACGGTGACCATGTGGGTCGCGGTGCCGCCATGACCGTCAGACACTGTCACGGTCACTATGTCCTTTGTGTCGGCATCGGTTGCCGTTACTGACGCTGCCGTATGACGCGCTGCGGCAGTCGGGGTGTAGGTGAACGCCCCGGTCTTGGCGTTGATGCTGACTTTGCCCTTGGCGGTGTTGGCCGCGCTGTAGGTGAGTTTGTCCTTGTCTGCGTCGGCGGCGGTGACCTTGCCGGTCACGGCACCGGTCTTGGCGCTCGGTGTCCCCGCCGATCCGGTAAGCGCCACCGGGAGCACATTGGCCGGGGCAATGCCGACCGTGACCGCCTTGGA
Source organism: Mycolicibacterium diernhoferi (assembly GCF_019456655.1). NCBI lineage: Bacteria > Bacillati > Actinomycetota > Actinomycetes > Mycobacteriales > Mycobacteriaceae > Mycobacterium > Mycolicibacterium diernhoferi. The sequence continues at coordinate 3,524,232 of NZ_CP080332.1, forward strand.
CACCTTGCCGCCGTAGGCATCAGTGACGGTCACGGTGAACGTCTCCGAGGTCACCGACGCCTTGGCGCCAGGCACCGCTGCCGCATGACGAGCCGCTGCGGTTGGCGTGTAGGCGAAGGTTCCGTCAGCAGCGAACTGGATGCTGCCCTTTTTCGGGGTGGCCTTGAACGACAGGGCGTCACCGTCGAGATCGTGAGCTCCCAAATTGCCTGTGACCGTTCCGGTCCCGGTGTCGGGCACGCCGACCGATGGCGTGGACGTCACCGTCGGTGTGCTGTTGGTCGGGGCGATGCTGACGGTGACGGTCTTTGTGGCGACTCCTCCATGTCCGTCTGTGACGGTCATCGTGAAGGTATCGGTCTTGGCCCCCGTACCGGCGCCGGTGGCAGCGGCGGCGTGGCGGGCCATGGCCGTGGGAGTGTAGATGAAAGCGCCGGTGGCAGCGTTAAGGGTAACCGCGCCTTTGCTTGTCGAGGCGGGGGCGCTGAAGGTCAGCGCATCCTTGTCAGCGTCACTGGCTTTCACCGTGCCGGTGACAACGCCGGTGGCAGCACTTGGTTTGCCCACCTTCACGGTGACGGCTGGTGCGGTGTTCTTCGGGGCGATGGGTACGTCGACGGTCTTGGTCAGCACCCCGCCGTGGCCGTCGGACACCGTGACCGTCACGGTGTCGGACTTTTCGGCAGCGGAGGCACCGTCCATAGCTGCGCTGTGACGCGCGGCAGCGGTGGGGGTATAGGTGAATGTCCCTTTGGAAGTGATCTTGACGGTGCCTTTGGTGGCCATCGCGGTGTACTTCAGGGTGTCTTTGTCGGCGTCGGTGACGCCGGTAATTGTTCCGGTGACCACCCCAGAGGTGGAGTTGGCATTGATGCCCGTAACCGAACCGCCTGTGGGTGCTCGGTTGCCGGGGCTTGGCACCGCGATCACGGACACGGTGCCTGGGCCGGTGGCGTTGATTCCGGTGGCGTTCATTCCGGTGACGTAGATACGGGTGCCGTCAGGACTGACCGCAAGGGACTGCGGCTTAGACCCGACGGTGATTGGTACTCCAATCATGGCGTTGGTGGCGGTGTCGATCACCGACACGGTGCCTGCGCCGGTGGTGCGGTTGACAGAGGTGAAGTAAACGCGGGTGTTGTCAGGACTGACCGCCACATCCACCAGGTAAGCAGCCGACGCGCCGACTAATGGCGCGGAGTAGATGACGGTGTTGCGGTGGGTCACGGTATCGATCACCGACACGGAGTAGTAATTGGTCGCGTAAACGCGGGTTCCGTCGGGACTAACCGCTAAACCACTTGGAATACCACCGATGGTGATAGGTGAGCCGATGACCTTATTGGTGCCGGTGTCGATCACCGTTACGGTGCCGCCGCCACCCTGGGTGTTGAGGTAAACCCGTTTGCCATCGGGACTGACCGCCACATCCTCCGGCCAAGATTCGACATATGTCCCTGAACCGATGATCTTGTTCGTGGCGGTGTCCATTACCGACAAAGTGCTGTAGTTCCGGGAGGTGACATAGACACGTTTGCCGTCCGGACTGACTGCGACGTCATGCTGCTGAGACGCGATGTCGGTCCTTGCACCTGCGATGACCGCGTTGGTCGCGGTGTTGATCACCGCTACAGTCCCCCCGGCGCTATTGGCGACGTAAACACGTTTGCCGTCGGGACTAACTGCCAGCCCGATCGGGTGAGACCCAACCACCACATTGGTGGGGTAAGACCCGACAGGTATCGGTTCGCCGACTGTGGTGTTGGTGATGGCGTTGATCACCGATACGGTGCCGTCATAGTTGGCGACGTAGACACGTTTTCCGTCCGGACTGACCACTACACCCCGCGGCATACTCCCGACAGTGATCGTGGCGATCAACGTCGGGTCGGTGGTGCCTGCATCCGCACCCGGGGCGGCTCCCGCGCCAACCGAACCCAAGGCGGTCGCGGCCAAGGCTTGCCCAGTGAAATCGCGCGCAGCAGGCGCGCCCGCTCCCGCATCGGTATCCCCGACCTGACGCCGCGCTGCAGCCAACAACACCCACTCCGCAGGCGACTGCACCGGCACATCGGTCCCCGGCGCTACCGACGGCGCAGCCAAAGCAGCCACCACCTCGCCCTTCGCGACTCCCGTGGACGCAGACACCTCAGGAACCGGATCGGGCGCAACAACCTGAGTAGAGACCGAGCTAACCGGGGCGACGACGCTCTCCGTCGCGGTGCTGGCTGACGGTTCGGGGTTCGGCGTGGAGTCCTCGGTGCGCTCTTGGTCGGTGCTGGGCGTCGGCCTGGGGGAAGGTGATTCGGTCGTCGTGGACGTGGCAGCGGCCTTACGCCCGGGCTTGCGCTTGGGTGCCCGCTCTATCGTGGTCAAGTAAGAGCCCGGCGTCTTTACCGTGGACTCTTTCGGTTCCGGCTCCATTGCTGGCCCCGACGGAGTCGTCGCCGACTCTGGGTCGTTGGCCGCCGCGTCTGGTGTCGACGTACCTTCGGAGGCCGCGTCGGTCGACCCCACTGCCGAACTTGGCGAAGATGACGACGAAGAAGTCGAGGACGAAGCGTCGGCATCGCCGGACTCAGCCCACGCTGGCACTGCAGCGACCGCCGATCCGATCCCCAGCGCTACCGCCAACGCCCCGACACGACCGACGTACCTGCCTGAACCCACTACCGCTCCCTTGCTGTGTCCACTGACCACACAACTCGTGCGCTGTGGAATCGCTGTGCGAGTTATAGCAAACAATTAACGCTCGCGTCGGGGCATCAGGAGTGTTACCCGGAGAGTTCACCCGAACGGTGCACACGCCACTGCACCACGAGCCGCTTCAACTTCGACTTCTTCGACAATCAATCAAGACGCTCGAACTCACGCCTAAGCAGCGTTAGGTGTGAGACCAGACTGCGAGACCCTCGTATGTCATCGTTTTTGACACCCTCAATGCACCTCATCACGCTCGTCTCGCATGAGTGCATTGGATCTGGGCGCGAAGCCAGAGCCCGTTTCGTCCACCGACGGGAAAGAATCTCCGGCTACCGCAGCGGAACTCCCCCAACGTTCTCGAGTGTGGGGCTCTGGCCGAATGGACGCCGTTGCCAGCCGGTCGACCAAGCGGAGTTGTTAGTTAACCGTCGCACCAACCGATCGCAAGACCGCCGTAAACCTTCGGTCATAGCGTTGTTTCTTGGCGCCCTTAGCATCGTGTCGATGGCTTCGAGCACGCTGCCTCCGTGGCTCACGACTGCGCAAGTCGCCGAATACACCGGTGTGCACAGCACTGAGGTGTACCACCGGCTACTACAGAAGCTGGATATCCGCCGCATCGGTGTCAGAGGTGGCGCGGCACCGTGAGGTCGGCTGATCCGCGTCGAACGGGGATCATTCCTCAAGATGTGCGGCGAAGCGGCAGTTCCGGACAATCCACTCCCCCGCTGGACGACCATCGACCAGGCTGCGTGCCACTACCAAGTCAGCGCACACCTCATCCGCATGCTGATCGCCCACGAACAGCTCGACGCACGCCGAATCGGGTCGGGCAGAGCGATCCGAATCGATAGGGGCTCACTGCAAGAGCTGGGACGAATCCACGTTTGGCGACCCTCGTGACTCGGCGGTATCTCACCCTCGTCGAGGCAGCTGAGTATCTTCAAATCAGCTCCCGGACAGTGCGCCGACTCATTGCCGACGGCGAGCTGACCGGCTACCGGATGGGCCGCTCTCAGCGGACCATCCGTGTCGATCTCAATGAGATCGACGGGCAACTAATGCGTCCTATGAACTCCCCATCGAGAACACCTCGACGGCGCGGCTCGTGAGCGGCAAGCCCGGATCCATCCAAGGCCTGGCCAAGTGCAGTGGGTGCGGGCACTTCGCGAGCGTGCACCACGGCAGTGGCGGTGGTCGGCCAGACGGATCTACTTGCGCGGCGCCAGACTGCGACTGCACCAGGTTCATTGAGCCGAATGACGCCAGAGTGCCACTAGGTGTCGACCGACTAACCGCTGCTGAAGTCGCTCAACTCACCGGACTGTCCGTGCACACTCTCAACTACTGGCGGCAGAGCGGACAGGGACCCAAGTCCATCAAGGCCGGGACCCGCACGCTCTACCCACGCCCGGAAGTCGAGCGCTGGCTCGCCGAGATTGACGGCCACACCGTGCCCTCCCTCACGACCGCATCAGGGTGGTTCGCGAAGGCAGTCGAGGCGGCGAAGCAGATCGCACCGGAACACACTGCACCGTGGAAGCGTGCCTGTACGTATGCCCTGCTGGCCATCGCCGAAGCTCTTCTGGCCCAACAGTCCTCGCGGCGAGACCGCACACGGCCACCTGCCAGCGGTGACGTTGCAGCCGAAATGCTCACCACCAACGATGTCGCCACGATGACTCGGCTTTCGGCGGGCACGCTTCGGTCGTGGCGGCACACCGGCTCCGGAGGCCCGCCATCGGTCAAATTGGGCGGTCGCGTGCTTTACCGCCGCTCCGACGTCGAGGCCTGGCTGCGAGAGGCCTCGCCTTGATGTCGGCCGAGATAAGTCGTGCCATGCGAATGCTGTGCGGACAGCCCAACGTTTGACGCTACATGGAAACAGCGCAACTCCGCGGAGGTCACCTTGATGGATGAGTACATCCGCAAAATCGTTGCAGAGGCACCGCCCCTGTCCATCGAGCAGGCCCGCACGATCGCGACGCTGCTCGACGTCGAGAATCAACGCGCCAAAGCACGGGCCGAGCGCCAGCCGTACAACGGTGATGCACCGGAGGGGCTTTCCCGTCGTTCAAGCCTGTCTGGCACGCCAGAGCAATCCAACGGCCAGGTGCTGCAGGCGTACCGCAAGCTCTGGGATACAGGACTGGCACGAACACCGCTGTGGCCCCTTTGGCACCCAAACCCCGAGGACATTTTTCGATGGCGCATCAAGTTCGACTGCGGCTGCGTTGAAGATCGGATGACCACGACAGACGACCCTCAGTCACTCCGTGATGGGTCCGATAACGACTGGCGCACTAGTGAACGTCTGCCGCCTGGCCAGTACGTGTGCGGCCGCACAGATCATCCGCACCATAAATTTCCGGTCCGCAATGTGGCGTCCTGGGACGGTCGCCGGGGCGAACGCGATTTTGCCGCCGACCCGATCGAGCCGCCTGAGTGGTGGGGCGACGCTGGTGCCGAGAAGTGGATGGCCTACCGCAAGGAGCCCCGCACGCTCGCGAACTGGGCAGCGACGCTGACGTGCGGTCACCGGTTCACGACGCTGATGAATCTCGATTGGACTCCAGAACAAGGACTGCACGAGACGCCGCCAGAACGGTTGTCCGAGATGCGCGCCGAGTGGGCTGATGCCTACGCTCCCGACCCGATTCCAGATGAGTACGCCAGGCAACTGGATGCGGGATGGCCGCAGCTCTACCACTATCTCGACTGTGATGCGTGCAAGAACGTTCGCGCCCCTGTCTCCTACCAGCCACTGGGATGGCTGGTCCCACCGCCGAAGCCTCGCAAGCCAAGACAACAGAAGACCCCGAACAGCGTTTGCGAGCGCAGCTCGCAAAGACCGAACGCCAAGCGAAGCGGTTAAGAAAAGAATTGAGGCTGCTTGGCGAAGAATCTTGAGCCAGCCCGACTGCCGCCGGAAGTGCTCGACCCTTCACCTACTCAATGCGAACGTCGCGATCTACGCGACTGAGGTGGGTCTCACGTTGCCGACGACGTGCGTGCTTGGGTCCGGTTCGGAACGGCGCTACCTCCGCACGTCAAACGTCGTGCATGCAGTGCTCCGTCGCAGCACGGCACACGGAACAGCTAACGGTTCCGGCGATTTAACACTGGTGCGGCATCGAGGATCGCGGAGAACTCCCGGGCAGAAAGTCGATCGATCTCGAACTCGGCAGCCTTCTCTCGCACGGCGTCGTCGTCGGAGACAACTACCCAGGTGGGACCGAATAGCTTGTCGTCATTCTGACTTCGAGCCTCCAGCGCGCATGCCACGATGAGCGGATCGGCGCCACCGCGGTTCGCATAGAGATCGACGAGCTTGGTGTCAGCTACCGGCACCGTCTTCATAACAACAAGTAGTTGTCGGAGGACTGCATCAGTTGTCTCGTACCTGCAGTCTCTAAGTTCATCGATGTCCGGGAACCCTCTGGCCTCATAGAGCACCTCATCGGGAATGTGGCAGAAAGAGCGGAAAAACTCGCTCGCCCGTTGATCCCGCGACAGGGTAGACAACACGTTGTTGTCCACCAGGTACTGGTAGTCGGTCAATGCAGTGCCGCTCGAAATTCATCGATCTGTGACGGCTTGATGTGGTTCAGGCACACGGACCGACAAAAATCTCTCGGTGATAGCTTTCCCGACTCGAGTGCCGCGAGCATCCGAACCGAGAACTCACGGCCGTTGTACTTCCGAATGGCGTTGACGAGGAGCGGCGACCGCAAGGTGGGCTTGGCCTGACGCGCATATTCCTGCGCTAGTGTATCAAGGTAAATCTTGGCGATGTCACCACCAAAGATGTTGAGTCGCATGGCTCTAACGGTCATTGCGCTCGCGGTTACTTTAAACTGGTCGGACAGGGCCTTCACATCGTCCAGCGATGCGATGCGCTGCCCCCGGAGATGTTCAGCGGGTATCAGGATCTCACCGACGATGTCATGTTCCCGGACGATGTCTTGACCAACACTACTTCCGTCGTATGTGACTGGAGCAAAGATTCTGCGCGCGACGAGAACCGCGAGGAGCGTCAGGGTGAAGATCCGGCGCCCGCCAGGCTCCTGATTGTCACCCGGATCTCCGCCCCTGAGGAAGACGTAGGGAACCTTATTGTCCTTGACAGTCATGCCGCTGAACTTGACTTGCAGCCTCTGCGGCATGACAGGGCTGGAGCTTTGGGAGACGAGGATCTGGTTCGCCTCCAGACGAGTGATGAGGTAGGCCAGCGCCGCGTCTCTGTTCGCAGCGGACCGCATAGCCTCATGCGTGACCCCGAGTGCACGCATCAATTTGTCGGCGTCCGCCTCGACAGACTTGCCGGGCTTTCCCAGCAAGCCGATGATTCGGTTCTTGGTCAACGACGCATCATGCACCTTGACCAACTCCTGCTTACGCAGGAGGTCCTTCACGATGAGCTCGACATCGCGCAGGTCAACTTTGTCGCGAGAGTTTATCGAGAACGTGGGCTTGGTCAGGCCCGCCAACAGCTTGTCGGCCTTCGCCGAGATCTGTGCTTGCACCACTGGAAGTGGCGCAAAGAACAGCGCGTGCGGAATCTCCCCACGTCGAGCTAGGAATACAAGATCACTGAACGCGATCGCACCTTCAGCGAGCGCCCTTTCATAAGCGACGTAATGGCTGGATACCGAATTTTCCAACAACGCCGTGAACACAGAGCGGTCTATCGGTATCCGGGTGCCACTTATAAGCAAGTCCACACTCACAATCCTCCCGGCCCGCGGGCACGACCCACATGTCGCGATGTTTCCATAAAACAGTGCTCCGCGGGTGTTGTGCTGTCGACCACGGCGCGCTGCCAATCGGCAAGCCTGGTGACCCGCACATACGTCCCAACCGGCTCTCCAGTACACCTACCCGTTCAGGCGCCCCAGGGACGCAGCTTCACTGTAAAGAAGTAAGCACGGAGACTGATGGTCGATCCGCCCCGGAATGAGACGAGCAAAAGATTTGCATAAACCCCTCTCGCGTCGATGCTGCACCACGACGAAGGTGCTTTCAGCCTCGTGGCTGATAGCACCTTCGTCGCTTCTGAGCTAGCTCCGAGGATGAGAAGCTGTGTTCACCGGTCTTCCGACGACGTGGCCGCCATGTTGAAATTGCCCCGCTACCTCCGTGCCCTGCATGCGAACCCGTCTACCAGTCTGGGCCTACACATATCTGAGCCTGATACCAATCGTCCAACGCCAGAGCCTCATACATAACTCCTCGTCGATCATTTATGTCGGCGCTAAACTGAATATCCGCGGTCTCTGCAAGAAACTTCGTTAACTGGCTAACGTCGGTATACAGCGTTGGCAGTCGCTCATTCAGGCTGGTCAGCTCAACAGTCGAAACGACAGAATAGAGCTCCCCCAGCTTCAAGTCATCGAACTGACGACGAAGGCGGTCTGCATATTGCGAGTCCAAATCACCGGGTGGATCTGCGACAAAGGCGACTGATGGTGGAGACGTGTGAGTGATGGTGGCGTACAGCCAACGTCCAAGATCAGGCATGAAGTAGGGATGCAGCATTTCATGCCCGGGGTCGTCACTCCATTTGGCACCCATTCCATGATTACAGCGACTGCAGCACGGAATTAGATTCCACGGCTCGATGGCGAGCGATGGGACAAAGTCTTTCGGCATAAAATGGTCCAGCGCTGAGGCTTCGCCGTACTGGCAATACGTACACAGGCCATGCTGCGCGCCTGCAATCAACTTGTCGTAGATTCGCCTACCCGCCACTGTACGAACAAGGCGGTTTCGGTAGAGCTTTTTCATGTCTTCGTCAGAAAGATTTGGCACCGGATAGTGCCCAGGCCCAGTTAGGTGCAACGTCGAACTGGCGGCATGCTTTCGATACGTCTCGCAGTTCGCCTCCAGTGCGGAGATTGCGGCGCGTACGTTGGTCCTGATCCGCTCATCGTCGTGACGGTCCACGCACGCTTTCGCGGTTTCCGCAGTCGTAACAGTCGGTTGATCAGCGGCCCGCATCACGCTGCTTCGCGGTTGCAATAATCATGGCACGCAGGATGGCCCGCCCCTCCGCTCCTAACTGACCCTCGAACATGTTCAGGGCCTGGTCGTAATCCCCCGTATCGAGTGCCGCCTGTTTGAGCATCTCGTGGAAGCCTGTTGAAATCACCTCTAATCCGAAAACCTCGTCGGTCAGAGTCCCCACGTTCTCCCCGAATGTTTCGATCCGAGGTTGGCTTGCTGACAATACGTCGCCTGATCGATGAAGCTTCCACACGCAGGAGCTAGGCACCTCCTGCAGCACCACGGGCGAATGCGTAGCGACAATCGCTATGCCATTGCGATTAGTCAAGAGATCGCTCAGCGCACGGAGGAACGAGGACAGCAATGGTGGATGCAAGTGCGCTTCAGGTTCGTCAAGAAGAACAAGGCTCTTCTCCACAACAGTTTCTACCAATTTTGTAACTGTTAATAGAACGATCTTATGCCCTGAACTTAGCTTTCTGAATATCTTTGGCAGGCGTTCGAGGACATCTTCCACATCACCTTCTTCAATCAGGTTTCTTATGCCTGTCGCTTCGAAAATCAAGTCAGTTTCGAGCAATCCAAGGGCCCTGACAAGGCGTGCGCGTCGAGCATCGAACTGCAGGCAGCTCTTGACGGACATGGTCATCTCCCGGGAGAGCTGTCCGTGGTCCTTCGTTCTCAGCACGGGTGAGTCTTCAGTTGCCTTCGCGCCCACTTTTTTTAGACCAACATAGTGGTAAGTCAACCCCTTGGTGCGATCTCGCGGAACACTGATCGGTTCAAACGAGTCAAAGGCACTAAACGACACGGAAACGACGTTGGATAGTTGTTGCCATTGTTGGGCAACACTGTCATCCGCGAAAGGATCATGCGAGTTATTGACAATCGACCTTGCGATCCCGTTGAGTGTTGTGCTCTTGCCAACGCCGTTACGCCCAATAAGTACATGAATGTTACTGGGTGGGCGACTATGGGGCGTCACAGAAAACGTAAGCGTACATGGATCCTGAGACTGCTTTCCAAGTGAAAATTCAAACTGGTAAGGCGTCAAACGCGCCTCGCCGCGAGCAAGCCGATGAAACTGTTCTTGAACCGATCTCAATGGGACTTCACGGAGCAGGGAGATCGCTGTTACTGGTTCTTCCTGGGCTCGTATTCTTAATTCTTCGTCAAGGGCAATGTCCCTCATCGCGACAAGGTATTCCTGCCGGAACTGGGCTCCTATTGCGGTCAGATTTTCGTAGTAGGTTGTGTCCTGCCCAAGAGAAAAGAATTTCCCCCCGAGGCGCTGAAACGTTTGCGGAAGATTAGGTCGTCGATATCCCGTTCGTCGCTCGTCACGATCGCCAGGCTCAAGTCCCACCTCACCGATCTTGACTGATCCAATCGGAAATTCATTGCCATCGGCATCAATGAACCGGACGTAGTATGTGGTTTCAAATTTGAACCAGTCATCCCATTCCGTCGGCGACAGCACGATGACGTTGCGATCGCTCTTATCGGCGTACAAGCGCCTGACGCGAAATCGCAAAGTACGCTCCTTCTCAATGGCTAAACTGCTTTCCGACTGCCGCGAACGGCCCAAAGCTAGCTTCCGTCACTAATCTAGCTGGTCGGCGAGCTCCAGTTAGGGGCCCCCAACGACGTGGGTTCCTCGCGCAACTAACGACTGATCAGTTCAGCCAGCTCGGCCGCAAACTTCTCGGTCGATGAATATCGGATTCGACACGCAGAACGCCGCCCGTACCGGCACAGGTCCCAACCCAGGACTAGTTCGGCATGCCGACCCGTACTGAGGTCTGATCAGGCGTTGAGTTCAAATCTGGCTGAATCCTCGAAGATTTGCAACATAAGCTCGTGCGAGATAAGGCCGTCCATCGGACGTCCGAGTCCTGCACCGGAAGTAGTGCCAGCCGTCCGGGTCCTGTGAAGCCCATGAGCTATTGGGTCAAGTTCAGGGTCGCGCGCGGCCAGCTTCGCCCAGAGCGCCGTGACTAGCGAAGCCACAGGCACTGCGTGCGTTGCCTCGGGGCTACCGCTCGTTCCCATCCAGAGGTCGACGTAAGATTCCGCGGAAGCGGTTCGCGAAGCGGTCCCCTCACGAGTCCAGCAATCGACGTCTGCGATGCACACGATGTCGAGCATTTCCCGTGGGTGAACGCCAGAATCCTCGGCAGACGTCTGTAACAGGTCAAGCGTCTTCTCACCGGCCGAGCGTCTCAATTGGTGCGTATTAGCTAGGACCCCATACACCAAAGGTGAACGCAGTTCTCCAATCACCTTCCCGTGGCGTATTCCAATACCGCGACGAACCCTCCTCGCCTCTTCGATAGCCGCTCGAAGGTCAGACACTTTCAACTGGCCCTTCACACTAAAAGCAGCCACAACCCCCGATACCAGGACTTCACTACGTTCACGTAACTGTTTCGGATAGGCCGGATGGAACACCACCAAGTCGACTTCGGACGAGTAGATCGAACCGTCTACAGGTTCCTCTAGTACGAGATACTTGCGTGTTCCGATCTCGTAGTGCGGAGGCAGCCACCCTTGTAAAAACCGACGCCACAAGGATTCATAAATGTGGCCGCGAAGCTGTCTGTGCCTGGACTGCTCATTTTTGGTTGAGCCAGTGAGGGCTGACCGGACATTTCGGTACTCACGCTCGATATCGTCGCTGACGGCACTCAGCCAACTATGGTGAGGGTGCTGCATGACCAATTGTCCCAGTTTGGTCAACCGCTTGGCCCCCGAATGATGTGAACATTTTTCGGGACCCAATCTAGTTCACTCTGCAGGTCCCACCATGCCCCACTCAATACACCTTCCAGTCTAAACGGCAGAATCGAATGCGCCCGCGTTTGCTTCGTCGGTCGCCTGATACAGGGCTGCGCTCCGTCGAAAGCTGATCGCGATCTCGTCGAGTCTTCCAGCACGGGCAGCATCGGTACGCTCCCATGTCTCGCGTAGCTGTTCGAATGCGCCGAACGCGGTCCCGACCCATCCTGACTGGGCCTCCACGAGGGCTTCGGCGTTCCTGGCGAGCTGATCCCGAGCCGAACTGTTGACCATTTCCAACTCGCCCGCGCTCGCCTGGATTCGCGTCGGGTCGAGCTTCAGCGACTGGGGCATAGTTTCTCCGTCCAGAGGTGGGATCACCTCTCACTATAATTTGGTTGCTGGTGCCTGCCTGGCACCAGTTTCGGGGGGCTGGGGGGCTGGTCGAGTGGCGTTGACGTTCGAAGAAGTTGATGAATGGACACGCAAGACTGGTGCCCTCGAGACCCTGCGTGAGGAGCTCAGCCAACGAACCTCGACTATGGCGACACTGCAGGACCAACTAGCTGACATCAGGCGCCTGGAGGGGTGGGAGGGCAGCGCAGCGCACGCCGCACGCCAGTCCTTCGACCCAGTCGATGACGACCTGATCAAAGGTGCTGCCGCAGTCGGCGCAGTTCACGCGCAGGTCGGCGAGACGATCGCTGACCTGACGAAACTCCAAGCCTCTATCTCGGATGCAAAGCACCTCGCCAGCACCAACGGCTTCACCATCCAGTTCAACGGGAATGTCGTCGACCTATGTGACCTCGACGACAAAGCGAACGCGTCGGAGGCCGAACTCCTTCAGCACGAGCGCGTGGGAGACCAACTCCGACAGATGGTGTCGGACATCGTGTCCAAAGGAAACGAGATCGAGGCGGAAGCATCCCGAGTCTTATGGGCGGCGAACTCTGGGGATGTAGGCGTCGACGGACTGAAAGACGTGGAGGGCGCGGTCAATGCGGGCGCACTGTTCGCACTCGAACCTGCTGCCTCGCCTGAACAGGTCAACGAATGGTGGAACGGGCTGGGCACCGACCAGCAGAACTGGATCGCGACACACCGCCCAGACTGGGTCCGCAACCGTGACGGCATCCCCACCGACGTACGCAATGAGACGAATCGGACGTTCCTCGACACCGAACGCACCCGGTTGCAAGACCAACTGACCCGAGAGCAACAGTCGCACCCCAATCCGAATCAGCCGCCGTACGGGGTACCCGCGCAGCTTTTGCAGCGCCAAATCGCCGTCCTCGACAAGCTCGACAAGACGCTGGAGCAGAAAGATACGTACTTGATCGGACTGGACACCACCGGCGAGAGCCTCAAGACCATCGTGTCGGTCGGCAATCCCGACGAGGCAGACAACGTGGCTGTGACAATCCCGGGAATGGGATCCCAGATCGACGCAGGTGGCACGATCGAAGGCATGGTGCGCGAAGGCAGCCTCATGCAGTCTGAGGTGATGACCCAGCTAGATGCGGCAGGCCGCGGCCACGAAACGGTGGCCACCGTCGCCTGGCTTGGGTACGACACTCCCCCGGGCCTGGCTGCGGCCGGATCTGACTCCCGCGCCGTCGGAGCGGCACCCGCACTCTCGCAATACCTGGGATCCATCGATGCCACCAGCAGCGGCGCGACAGACCCCAACCTCACACTGGTGGGACACTCCTACGGCTCGCTCACCGCTGGATTGGCATTGCAGGACGGCGCGAGCTCGGTTGTTGACGACTACGTCGCCTACGGGTCACCCGGCTTTTACGCCATGGATGAAGCCGATCTTGGCATGCAGCAGGGGCACGTCTACGTCATGCAGGCACCCGATGACCCCATCCGAGTCATCGCCGAGACACCTTGGTACGGCGGAGATCCTGCAGACGGATCGTTCACGCAACTGTCCACCGCACCCGGTACGACACCGGACGGTGTCTACCGCGAAGGATCCAGCGGCCACTCCGAGTACCCACGACCGTTCACAGTCGACGACCAGGAATGGTTGCGCGTGTCCGGCTATAACACTGCCGCTGTGATCGCGGGATTACCCGAGTCTGCGGTACGCAAATGAACGCCGCGCCAGCGCCGCATCGGCGCAACTTACGAACCGTGTGGTGGGTGCTAGGCATCACCGCAACTGTGGTCGCGGTCGCGGTCGCCGCCATCGGAATCTGGTTATCCAACGCATTAAAACCTCCGCAGGAGACACCGATGCAACCCGAACAAGTCGCAGCACTCAACCACGAGCTCCGCGCGAAAGACTCTGCCGAGGACACCTTGACCAGCTTCGAGAAAGTGCTGGCCCAAACCGCAGACCGAATCACAGCAGTCGTGCCCGGCTTGAGCTGGCGGTGGAACCGAGACAGCACCACCATCTCCTGTGGAGGCAAGTTCGAGGACACCGACGGCGTCCAGGTCCTGACCCGCCACGCCTTGTTCGATGGTCCGATCCCCGACAATACCTGGCCGCAAGCTCTTGACACTTTGCGTGAAAGCGCGGCCGCGCTTGGCGCAAGCGATCTGACGGTCTTCGCCGACCGGCCCGGAGACCACAGCATCGAACTCACCGGCGACACAGGAGTGCAAGTGCGATTCGCTACTAAGGTCGCCGCAAGCCTGTCCGCTCGCAGTGACTGCCGCCTGCGCCAAGCCGACTTCTAGAACCCGCTGGAGCCCAGGCAGTTCCCTGCCGCGAGGCAGGGCTGGCACTCACCGCGGTGGACAAGGAACTCTGCGGGGGCATGCCACAGCGAGAACCGCCGCCAAGCGTGCCCAACCGCGTGGCAAGAACTTGCGTTATGGGCACCGCCCGAGCGACGTCATATCGACAAAGTTGCCCTCGCCCGCCTCTACGACGCAGCCAACATCATGCATCTCCAGAAGCTCGACGAGGTCCGCGGCTGGATACTCTGGCAGCAGTATGGCGAGTCGCGATCCATCGACGTACCGCCCGTAGTCGAGTACCTGGCCAAGAGCCAACCGGACACTCATGCGATCGGCACACCCCTTCGCCTCGTACAGGACGTTCCCCGTGACGTCAGCGAGATCGCTATAGATCGCCGGGGAGCCAACAGGAACGATCTTGTAGCGGACCACAGCATGGTCACGAGACTGCAGATATTTCTGGAAGCGTTGGGTCAGTTGAGCTTCAACCTGGACGATCGGTCCGCTGATTGTCTTTTCGACTTCAGACTGCTCTGTACGAACGGCGGCAACAGGAATGGCCTCGACTCCAATTGGCTTAACCTCGGCAGCCCGATCCGCGCCATCGATCGGGCTCGTGTGTGGATCATCGCCGACGACGAATGGACCAACCGGAATCAGGCGGAACACCAGCACCTGTCGCGGCACACCATCGATGCCTGGCGCTGTCTTCGTGAGGTAGGGCTGGTTTGTATCGACGGCGAACTCGCCAAGGTATTGATGTACGCGCGTCTGTGTCCCCGGCACATTGCCAACCGCGACAAACAGCCGCAACGCATTGCCATCAGCGACGTGGTTCGCGATGGCCTTGTTGCCGCGCAGGACGACCTGGTCACCGACCTTGCCTTCACCGGTGTAGTAGTACAGCCGCCGCGAAGAATCCCAGCCGTCGAAGTCGTAGCCGTTGGCAGCAGCCTTGCCGTGATCCGAGTAAACCAGGACGTTCGGCGTACTTCCCGAGAAGGCAATGCCTGCCTGGGAGTTGCCGCCGTATGCCCCGTGGATTTGACTCCTGACGAGGGTTTCGCCGGGCTGCACTGCCCATATCGAACTAGTCATGCGGCGAAGCCTAGGCGAACGCACTGACAGCTAGATCGCGACCTTGAGCCTCCCCCACGACTGATGACTGCTGCTTCAGCCGAACTCGGCTACGTAGTGGTCGAGCCGTTCACGGATGCGCGTGCGGTCGCGGTCGTAGTCGCTCTGGGTGTCGGCGGTAAACAGCATGAAGTACGCCTCGCACACCTTCGTTCCGAGCTCCAGCTCACGCTGGATGTGACTGGCGTATTCGGCAAGGCGCGGATCGTCGAGCCCATGCTGGTAGCCGATGTCGCGGTTCCGCGGGAGGTCGTATGCCTCGACCATCCAGAGGTTGAGCACGTTCAGCGCTGCTTGAGGACGACCACCGACGAGATCGTCGGGGTGGCGCTGCAGTTCGCGGCAGAGTGCGGCGACTAGGACCAGTCGCTGCGTGTAGTGCGAGCGCACGTTGTACCGGGTGACCTGCTCGGAGTCTGATGAGTCGATCAATCGCATGGTGGACATCCTTTCGGGCTCTGTAACGCCGCATTGCGGGCATCGTGAATGCCCAGGTTCCCGAAAACGGTTACGCCGGGACAGCTTCCAGACTTCGCTGTCCAGAAGCGTTGATCACCCGCGACACCGCACTGTGGTGCACCTTGAGATCCTTGGCAATCCGATTCAACGGGGCGCCACCCTCATGGGCGGCGAGAATACCGGCAACGACATCTACCGGTTGCCGCGTCAGCTTCGCGTCGACCAGCTCAGCCGCGATTTCCTGGTGTGCGCGATCTTTGGGCACTCTCGCGCCGTCTTGCCGCGACGGGGTGTGCTCTTCGCGGGTGTCGGTCGCGCCCAGGCCCCCAGCAGAACCCCTCGACGCGCGCTTAGCGCTGCTGCGTGGCATCGCGGTCGCGTCCACGCTTCGACCCGCGGCAGGGCTTCGACGTGCCGGTTTGTCGCCAATCGCGACCAACGCCAAGGTGGCGACGGCGACCGCCAAGTCGATTACCAGCGGCAACACCGGCGCGAGAAGGGGCCTGATTCCCGCGATGACCGCGAGATCCCGTAACGCGACGAACGACAGCAGGAACGCTCCCAGCGCGAGTGCTGATGTCGCTGTGACCGACCACCGATAGACCGCGCCAGATGCCTTCGCTTTGGCCAGCACCGCCAAGCCGTGGACCGACATCAGCAGCGCCACTGGCGGTACTGCTGCGACCCCGGCGGCCAGCCAGCGGGTGTCCAATGGCGCGGTGATAAGCGCATGCGCGACGTTGCCGCTCAGCGACACCCACGTCGCAAGAAGTAGCCAGACCCAGAAGTACCGTCGAGCGCGTCGGTGGTCGGAGCGGGCGATGTCGTTCTGCGCAGCGGGCACGGCGCCTCCTAGTCAGTTTGCACTCAGCGGTTCAGTTATTGAGTGCGTTCAGGGTCACCCTCACGTGGTCATTGCCTGTCGGCCAGTGCCCGGTAGAGCGTGGCCCTGCTTACACCGAGGGTGGCTGCGATCTCGGGGATTGGTTCGCCGCTGGCGCGAAGCTGCTCTGCCTGCCGGATCTGTGAGTCACTGAGCGCTTTGGGGCGCCCGATCGGCAGGCCGCGTGCCTTTCGCGCTGATTTAGCCGCGGTCCTGCGCTCACGCTGTAGCTCGAGCTCGAGCTGCGCGAGGCTGGCCAGCACACCGGCCACCATGCGACCGGCCGCGTTCGAAGTGTCAATGCCCTCCCGAAGCGACTTGAGCACGATTTCGCGTTGACCGAGATCACGAATCGTCGTCATGACTTCAGCGGCATTGCGGCCCAACCTGTCGATGCCGACCACCACGATGGTGTCACCAGGACGGGCGTAGTCGAGCAAGGCCGTCAGTCCGGAGCGCTGCTCCTTGGTCGACGTGCCCGACAACTTGTCGTCATAGATGCGGTCCACACTCACCCCCGCTTCTGCAAGCGCGTCATGCTGTTGGTCAAGGGACTGGTGCCCACCGCTGACTCGGGCATAGCCGAGAAGCTGGCCAGTAGGTGCGGGGGTGACGAGCTTGGCGGGCATGCCACGATTCTATCTCAAAAGAATGGTACCAACCATTTAGATACGCGACAACTTTTGCGACACGCGACATGGGATTTCCTGAGCTGCAAGATGCCTGACTGAGTTTGTCGCAGAACTAAAGAATTGAGATTCCCTAACGCCGTCGGCGTCGGCGTCGGCACATGGCCTGGCTGCGTCCACAGCTGCCGTAGCGTACGACGAGCCGCTACTGGTAATACATCCCAGTGATGCGGTCTGGGCAGAAGCTGTTAACAGCAGCCTGGACCCAGCCAACGGCCTGATCCCATGTGAGGCCGGGATTCCCGGCGATGATCGTTGAAGCTAGCCCATCCTTGACTCCTCGGGCCGCCGCCGGACCCGGGTAACGCCGGTATGCATCGATGAGATGCCCGCAGAAGATGTTTCCCGTACCGGCAAGCTTCTGTGCCGTCGATGTCGGGTGGATCTGGATGGCGGCGAGATCGGCCAGGTACTTCTGTTCAATCGAGTTCAGCTGCCCGGGATCTCCGGTAGCCGGTGGGAGACCCGCAGCCGACGGTTGCGACAGATCTGCTGGGATCGGACGCAATGCTGAACAGTCCACATTCCCGGCCATTCCGGGCTGGGAAAGCATATCCTCGCATGTCGTGCACAGGACCGTTACGACCCTGCCGCCAAGATCAGACTGGCAGTACGTAGGCGGAGACGCTAGAGCCGGGGCAACGATTAGAGAGCCCGCTCCGCCGACCAACGCTAGAACCAGAAATGCCGCCAAGGTGAATCTCTGCATGACCCTCCTGTTTCCCGGAGGTATATCAAGCATGCGTCCCGCACTACGGCCAAAGGCAGCCGATTTCATCCGAACAACCGACACCGCCCGACCGAACCGTTGAGTCGATACTGAAGTCAGTACCCCAACCTGTTATAGAGCTGATCGAGGCACCCCTTTTGGGAAGCCACGCCATGCGCGCGGCCACCGAACTTCCACTAAGTCCAAATCTTCTGCATCACTTGAACTTAGCGGCTGAATTCTAGGTCCGCCCTATACCTATTATGGCCAGCCGGGCGATCAAAACAGCAGGTCAAGCGACCAAGCGCTTCTGCGGCAGGACCAGCGCCTGACCCGTGGGCTTTGGACTTGGGTGCCCCGGAAGTCCAAAGTGCTGATGCTTTTTCCCATTTCGAGCCGATGCTCACCGGTGCCGCCCGACCCTGAGGTTGAGGGCGTCGAGGTGGTGCGCTGACCTTTTGCTCCGCACACACGCTCGACGGGACCGCAAGCGGACTCCACCGACAGTGCTTTCATGCCGGACCCCCAGACCCCAACGCGAGACGCGCCCGCAGACTGGCAAGGGGTTCATCCGCACGCCTATCAAGACTGGCATCCACTTCCGCTGACACCTCCTCGTTGGCTGCCGATGCAGTGAGACCAACCCCGCCCAGTTGACTCTCACAACCCGGCGCGCTGGGGTTGATGTTCTTCGCTTCGCCCACCAGATCGGCGTATCGGTCGCCGCCACCGCCCCGGAGCCACCCCAGAGTCTTCACCCGCCGCGACCATCGGTCGTCAGCCGCCACCCATCGAATCAGCCACAGCACTTCCTCCACCGGTCGGCCGTCTTCGGCCAAGAGCTGATACGCCGATCTCACCCATCTCTGGAGTACCTGGGGACTCGGTGCGGGTCCACGGACTTCCTCCCAACAGCTCACGATCCGCTCAGCGTCGACAGAGTCTCGGAGGTAATTTCTATACTTAGATGAGCTAATGGGCCCGGGAACTTCTCGTTCCTCCCAGGACGTCCCGCCGCTGCTCAAGCCGACCAGGTCCGCCGCACCGCCACCTCCTGGCCCCGCCGCAGGCGGACTGAATCCGAAAGCAGCGGGAGCAGCGCCGCCGCGCGCAGCGCGGCGTTCACTCAGTCTTTCTACCTTCAGTATTTCTTCATCAGTCTTGATAGATAAGTCTTCTTCGAGGCCGCCCCCAGGTACAGGGGTGGCCGCCGTCGGGTACCGGGGCGGTCGCTCTCGGGTACCGGGGTAGCCGGTCTCGGGTATTACGCAGGTACGAGTGTCGAGGTCAACCGGCGGAGTATCGGCCGCCACGGCCGGGACGGCGCCGGTTTCCAACCAGGGGAACGTATAGCGGTGCGTCAGCCTCCTGCCGTTCCAGTGAGTGCCGCGGCGCTCCACAGTAATCAGGCCCATGTGCTCCAACTCTTTGACTGCCTGGCCTACCGTGTTCTTTCCTGTCTTCGTCCGCGCTGCGATGTCGCGGATCTCAGGCATGGCTCCGTACGCTAGGTCCTTGACTCGTAACAACGCCAGGAGTACGACGATTTGGCGGGGTACCAAATCACGCTTCCACAGCAAGTTGGGCCACTGCGTGAAAGTTCCGCCCTGGTCTGGGAACCCGTAGTGGTTCGGCAGGCTTCCGTTGCCTCGCGAGGTCACCGTCAACACTCCGTTGGGCACCAGCACCTCATGAATGGCGTGCTTGACCGCCGTGCGCCTCAGGCCGGTCATGGCGATCACGGTGTCTAGTTTCGGCCGAGCACCATTACGAAAGTGCGCAAATCGGTGCAGCGCCAACCAGACCGCCGTCGGTGAGGACTCGAACCTCCCAAACATCGCGTTCGGGTACTTGGTGAATCCTCGGGGATCAGACCAGACCTCCGAAGTGCGTCCGGTCGTCACCGTTTCTTCGGCGGTTCGCTTGCTGCGCTTCCGCTTTCGGAAACTGAAAGACCCAGGTCTTCGAGGACGTCGCGAGAAAACTGATCGACATTGGGCCGCAACCATGTCGGCCGGTGAAACTGGCTAGTTGAACCGCAAGCGAACCGATCAATGTGCGGTACGGTCATAAATAGACTTCTTCCCAGAGGTTCTTGTTGTTGGAGATACGCTCCGGTGGCCGCCGGAGCGTCTCCTGTTTCGGGCATAACAAATCTGCGGAGCCACCCGCGGCATTTCTTCACAGCAGAAGCGACGCGCGTTGGCGATGTGAGTGATCTAGGAGCACCTCTTTCTGGACTTCATGCGATAGCGGAACCATCTTCTACACTGCAGATTTGGTCTGACTTGCGACTCCCGCCCGGACCGACTGGGCCGATGACACTCCGAGTGCACAGCCGTCGAATACTCGGCGCACTACATGACGTCGCCCGTCTCACCGAACATCTCAAGAACATCAGCGGCGACTGTCAGCGCCCATACAACCGACACCCGGTCGTCCCACGTCTCTCTACCGACTGCCACCGTCCTGGCACGGTGACGCATCGCCCCTACTCCATCAGTGCGGCCAGCATCCGCGGTGACGGCATCGGCGACGAGCGCGGCATCTGGCCAGCTGAGACCCTCGAAAAGTCCTGCAGCATAGAGCTGGTCATGAAGGCGCTGCCGACCGGCGGGATCTGCAGCGAGCGCCGGGGATACCGGGAGATCGACGACGCGGCGCAGCGCGCGGTTAGCCACGAGCGAACTCATCAGGGTTGCTCCTACCTGCCCGAGGGGCGGCCGAGGGCACGCGCATCGTCACCCACAAGTGTTGATTTCAACCCGTGCCCACCACGTCCCTGGTCGCCCGCTTGAACACCCTGATCCGACTCGTTCGCCGGAGTGCCTGAAAGTTGATCGATATACGCATTAATCGACTCGGCGGTAACAAACCCACGGCGACCGATGTTCACCTTTTGAAGATGACCTTTCTTGATGAGCTCGTACACCGTTGAACTACTCAGTCCACCCATCCTCAGCCCGGTATCCGATATTGAACATAGTCGGCTATTAACACTCATCCACAACCCCGTTTCAGTCCACCTGCGCACCCTACTGACCGCTAGAGTACGCACATGTAGCAAAGCCACGCAACCAATCTTTGACACCCCTTAACTGCAGTTTTAGGAGAGCAAACACGAGATCGAGTAACTTTCATATAGAACTCGTATAGTTTTCTTCTAGCAATTGTCGACTCACGCGAGGTCGCGATATTTCGCCACAATGAGAGCTCGATTCCGGGCGTTCAAAATAGAGCAAACAGCAGCCTTCAACCCAAGCCGACATGTCAGTACATCGGCGTATCCTCACGGACTGAGCCGGACCAACACAGGCGGCGCCATCACCTCGGTCATAGGCCGAGAGAATGCCGAGCCCCGGCAGTCGAGACCTCATATCGCCGAGATGGCGACCCACGGGCATAGGAGCAGAACATGGCCAACGCCAACGGTGAGGGCAGCATCTACAAGCGCATGCGCAACGGTCGGCAGGCCGGGTACATCGGTGCGGTCAGCTATACCGACGAGTTAGGCGCAGCCAAGCGGCACATGGTGTACGGGAAGACCCGTACGGATGTGCGCGACAAGATGAAGGCGGTCCGCACCCGTCTCGAAAACGGTGCGGCCGTTAAGGACTCCAAGCGCAGCGTTGCCGACTGGCTAGCGCACTGGCGAGCCACAACCCTGGCCGCTTCGAATCGCAAGGCATCGACGAAGGAGTTGTACGGCAATTTGAGCCGTCGGCATCTTGAAACCGAACCGTTCGGAGAAATTAGGCTGGACAAGCTGAAGCCTTCGGACGTTGAGGGTCTTGTACTCACCCTGCGGGCTATGACCAAGCCGGGCAAGGTGACCGAGGCTGAGCCGGATCCCAAGCCGGTCCGCGCTCTGTCCGACGCCACAATCCGGCAGATCTACACAGTTCTGCGGGCTGGCCTCGACGGTGCCGTGCGCGATGGCCTATTGGCCAAGAACCCAGCAGCTGCCGTGAAGCGGCCCGGCGTCGCGCGCAGGGAGGCGAAACACGTTGAGGCGGTCGACGTGAACAAGCTGCTTTTGTGTGCAGAGGGCCTGCGGTATCGAAATGTGCTGGTGCTGATCGCCGGTACTGGCGTCCGACGCGGAGAGGCACTGGCACTGCACTGGTCCGACGTCGACCTTGAAGCTCGCACACTGTTCGTCCGAGGCACGCTCGGCCGTGTTGGCGCCGAGCTGATCATCACCGAGCCCAAGACTGAGCGGTCCCGGCGGTCAGTGCCCCTGTCCGCACCGTTGGTGGCCATGTTGCGGCGGCACCGCGCCGATCAGGTGGCAGAACGGTTGCGCGCAGCCAACGTGTGGGAAGACCATGATCTCGTGTTCGCGACGGAGAGGGGCACACCAGTCGATCCGCGCAACGCCCTGCGGACTGTCCAGCTCGCGGCAGAGAAAGCAAACATGGACGGCATTGGCGTCCATACCTTGAGGCACAGCGCTGCCGTGGCCTGGCTTGAGGGCGGCACCCATATCAAAGCGGTCGCCGATCTACTCGGGCATTCCTCGATCGCCATCACCGGTGACGTGTACGGCCACACCAGCGATGACACCGCTCGATCAGCCGTCGATGCCCTTGCCGATCAGTTCGGCATTCTCGACCTTTGAACGGCCGTTGCTATCCGCGTTGCTATCCACACCCCCTGGGGGTACAGAAAAGGCGGCTTCGAATTTCTCCGAAACCGCCTCTGAACTGCTACTACATCTGTCGGGCTGACAGGATTTGAACCTGCGACCACTTGACCCCCAGTCAAGTGCGCTACCAAGCTGCGCCACAGCCCGAGTGCCTTCCGGGATCGCCGGTAGGCGAGCGAAACTCTACCTCAGCCCCCCACTCAAATCCCAACCGCGTCATCCACCCCGAGATCGGGGTACCTACCAGCGGTGAGCAAGGACACTCCCCTGTGGCTGTTCACCGACCAGCTCGGCCCCGCCACCCGTCGGCGACCGGCGGAACAACGACGAGGACAACCGCGAGCCGCCATCCAAGAAGCAGGCACTCTGGACGTCCCGGCCCCCTACCGCCCCCGGCGAGGACGACATCGACGAGCGGGTGCGCCACGACCTGGACCGGCTCGGCCTCGACACCATCGGAGAAGACGGGTCACTCCTGTTCGCCGCCTCCCCCGCCGAGGCCAAACGCGCCCTGACCCGGTTCATCGCGCACCGGCTGAACGCGCCTACCGGGACCACCGGGCACGGCTGCCGGCCGTCGGAGGGCTTCACCGCCGGATCCTCGGCGGGCGCGAATACATGTGGCACCTGTACCGGCACTTCGGCCCCGACTACACCGGCCGCAATGAACTCGACGCCCGCACCCGCTGCCGGGCTGGTGGGCCGGCGCCGACACGATCACCGCGCAGTGCCTGCACCACGCGCTGGAGGGCGTCCGGGACCGCGGCTGGACCCATCACATCCAACGGCTGATGGTGCTCGGCAGCCACGCCCTGCAGCGCGGCTACTGGGCCTTCACCCACCGCCACCGCGACCGGCTCGCCAAGAACATGCGCACCCGCCGGGCGGTGTCCTCGATGGACCGGCTCACCGACCTGCAGGCGGTGCTGGAACAGGAATCAGCGCGCGACCGATTCTGACTCGGGATCTTGCTGCTCGACCGCCGCGGGCACGCCCGCATCGGGAGCGAACTTCGGTGCCCGCGACACCCGCCAGGCATGCACCACCAACGACACCCACGCCACCACGATCAATGCGTAGATCGCCGTCGACCACGGCCACTGGATATCGAAGAAGTGCACCAACTTCTGGCTGTTGGTGAGCACGATGACGCCGCCGACCGCGGTGCCCAGAAGCGCGGGGCTGACCCGACTGACCAGCCAGGCGGCGAACGGCGCCGCGATGACGCCACCCACCATCAGGCCGACGACGATCGGCCAGTTCTCCAGGAATTCATGACGCAACCCGATCAGGAAGCCCAGCGACGCCGACAGCGCCACCAGGAACTCCGACGCGCTGACCGAACCGATGACGGTCCGCGGGGCCGTCTTGCCCTGCGAAAGCAGCGTGCTGGTCGTGACGGGACCCCAGCCACCGCCACCGGAAGCGTCGATGAACCCACCGAACAGTCCCAGCGGCGCCAGGAATTTCACACTGTGGCTGGTGCCCTTGGCACCGAAGGTCAACGGAGTGCCCAGCGAGAACCGAAGCAGCACATAGGTGCCGATCGCCATCAGGATCCCCGCCATCAGCGGCGCGGCATGCTCGGTGGACAGCGAGGACAACAAGGTGGCGCCCAGGAACGCCCCGACCGCCCCCGGCGCGCCGAGCTTGAGCACCAGCACCCAGTCGATGTTCTTGAACTTCCAGTGCGACAGCCCGGACGCGAAGGTGGTGCCGACCTCGGCGAGGTGCACCGCGGCGCTGGCCTGGGCGGCGCCCACCCCGGAAAGGACCAGCAGTGTGGTGGCGGTGACACCGAAGGCCATACCCAGGGCGCCGTCGACGAGTTGGGCGCCGATGCCGACGAAGGTGAAGATCAGAAGCGAACGCATGGCTGCTCTCGGAGAGGGTGGCCACCGTGAAGTGGCCGCATCGAACGGGGTGAAGGCGCGTCAGGGACGCGGACAACAACACCACTCGTCGAATGCCATCAGCCGGCGGGACGGCCAGAACGGCTCAAGCGCGAACGCGTCTGACGGTGCCGGGGCAACCCGCACACGATCAGCCATCGAACATCCTCGCTTCTGGCAACCAAACCTGGATCAGCCTACACAGACAGCAACCGGTAGAGCCCGATCAATCCGACCACGACGATGACGGCCCGCAGCGCAGCCGGCGACAACCGCCGCCCGTAGTGCGCGCCGAGGAATCCGCCGATCAGCGAACCCACCGCGATCAGACCGGCCGCCACCCAGCTGATCCGGTCGAACGCCACCGCGGTGTAGGCCAGCGCGGCCACGATGTTCACCAGCAGTGACAGCAGGTTCTTGGCGGCATTCATGCGCTGCATGTCCTCCGGCAGCAGTGCCCCCATCACCGCGATCAGCAGGATGCCCTGGGCTGCGGTGAAGTAGCCGCCGTACACCCCGACCGCGAACGTGCCGGCAACCAACGCCGCCATCCGCGCCACACTGACGTGCTCTTCCGATTGACCGAGAAACTCGGCGCGCCGCCGCGCCCAGACCTGAATACGCGGGCCGATCACCACCAACACCAGCGCCAGGACCAGCAGCACCGGGACAACCTGTTGGAACACCTTCTCCGGCAGGTGCAGCAGCAGCCAGGCCCCGATCCCCGCGCCGATCAGCGACGCCGGGATCTGCCAGCGCAGCCGGTCCCACTGGCCGCGCAGTTCGCGGCGGTACCCCCAGGTGCCCGACACCCCACCGGCCACCAGCCCCACCGCATTCGACATCGTCGCGGTGACGGGCGGGAAGCCGAGCGCAACCAGCGTCGGGAAGGTGATCAGGGTGCCCGAGCCGACAACTGCATTGATCGCCCCGGCACCCACCCCGGCCAACGCGATCAGCAGCATGTGGAGGGTGGACATTCCGGCCACCCTACCCAGTGGCTAACGCTTCTTCGGAGCCCCGCGCTTCTCCCGGACCCGCACATTGATCCGGATCGGGCTGCCCTCGAAGCCGAACGTCTCGCGCAGCTTGCGCTCCAGGAACCGGCGGTAGCCGGCCTCCAGGAAGCCGCTGGTGAACAACACGAACGTCGGCGGACGCGTGGCCGCCTGAGTGGCGAACAGGATGCGGGGCTGCTTCCCGCCGCGCACCGGCGGCGGGGTCGCAGCCACGATCTCCTTGAAGAACGTGTTCAGCCGGCCGGTCGGGATGCGGGTGTCCCAGGACGCCAACGAGGTTTCCAGCGCCGGCACCAGCTTCTGCACCGCACGCCCGGTCTTGGCCGAGATGTTGACCCGCGGCGCCCACTGCAGCTGCGCCAGCTCGCGGTCGATTTCCTTGTCCAACACGTAGCGCCGGTCCTCGTCGACCAGATCCCACTTGTTGAAGGCCAACACCAGGGCCCGTCCGGCCTCGATCACCATGGTCAGCACCCGCTGGTCCTGCTCGGTGAGCGGCTGCGAACCATCGATCAACACGACGACCACCTCGGCGGCGTCGATCGCGCTGTGGGTGCGCACCGAGGCGTAGAACTCATGCCCGCTGGCCTGGCCGACCTTGCGACGCAACCCGGCGGTGTCGACGAAACGCCAAGTCTTGCCGCCCAATTCGATCAGCGAGTCCACCGGGTCCACGGTGGTGCCCGCGACGTCGTGGACCACCGAACGTTCGTCGCCGGCCAGCCTGTTCAGCAGTGAACTCTTGCCCACGTTCGGTTTACCGACCAGCGCGACGCGGCGCGGGCCGCCGGTCCCGCCACGGACCTCGGAGGCCTCGGGCAGCTTCTCCATCACCGTGTCCAGCAGGTCGGCGACACCACGCCCGTGTATGGCGCTGATCGGGTGCGGCTGGCCCAGGCCCAGCGACCACAGCGCTGCCGCGTCCGCCTCACCGCGCTCGGTGTCGACCTTGTTGGCCGCCAGGAAAACCGGCTTACCGGAACGCTGCAGGCGTTTGGCCGCGGCCTCGTCGGCCGAGGTCGCCCCGACCACCGCGTCGACCACCATGATGATCGCGTCGGCGGTCTGCATGGCCACGGTGGCCTGTTCGGCGACCTTCTGCTGCAGTCCCTTGGCGTCGGGTTCCCAGCCACCGGTGTCCTGCACGACGAATCGGCGGCCGAGGTAGTTCGCGTCGTAGGAGACCCGGTCGCGGGTCACCCCCGGGATGTCCTGCACGACGGCCTCGCGGCGCCCCAGGATCCGGTTGACCAACGTGGACTTGCCGACGTTGGGCCGCCCCACGACGGCGAGCACCGGCGGCGGAGCGAGCTCCTCTTCCGCTACTTCATCGTCGAAAGTGCCGACCTCCCAGTCACTCTCGTCGGACCAGGTACCGTCTTCAGTCATCGGCTCACTCCGGCCCGCTGCTGCACCAACTGCTGCAGATGAGCTATCACTTCCGCCTCGTTCATATCGCTGGTGTCCACGATCACCGCATCCTCGGCCGGCCGCAGCGGCGACACCGCGCGGGTGGAGTCGAGATGATCACGGCGCTTCACATCGGCGAGCACCGCCTCGTAGGCATCGCCGATGCCGTTGGCGATGTTCTGCGCGTTGCGCCGCCGCGCCCGCACCTCGGCCGAAGCCGTCAGGAAGATCTTCACGTCGGCGTCCGGAAGCACCACGGTGCCGATGTCGCGGCCCTCGACCACCACCCCGCCGTCCTCGGCGGCGAGTTGACGCTGCAACTGCACCAGCCGGGCCCGCACGGCGGGCACCGCGGAGACCGCCGACACCGCGCCGGTGACCTCGTCACCGCGGATCTCCTGCGAGACGTCTTCTCCGGCAAGGAAAGCGAGATCCTCATCCGGGTTGTAGCCGACCGCCAGGTCGACACCGTCGGCCACCTCGGCCACCCGCTGTTCGTCGGCGAGGTCCACTCCGGCCCGCAGCACGGCCAGCGTGACGATCCGGTACATGGCCCCGG
This sequence comes from Mycolicibacterium diernhoferi, assembly GCF_019456655.1. Taxonomy (NCBI): domain Bacteria; kingdom Bacillati; phylum Actinomycetota; class Actinomycetes; order Mycobacteriales; family Mycobacteriaceae; genus Mycobacterium; species Mycolicibacterium diernhoferi. Next base: position 3,551,824 of record NZ_CP080332.1, read on the forward strand.
TGTTCAGGTAGCGCAGGCCCATGGCGCGCGCCAAACCACGTGACACCGTGGACTTCCCGGTACCTGCGGGCCCGTCAAGGGCAACCGTCAACACAGCACTCACATTCCCACCGCCTGGTACAGCTCACCGATCTCCTTGCGGGTCAGCACGCGGATGCTGCCCGGGCGCATGTCACCGAGTTCGACCGAACCGATGTTGGTGCGCACCAGATCCTGGACCGGGAAACCCACCGAGGCCAGCAGCCGGCGGACGATGCGCTTGCGGCCCTCGTGCAGCGTCACCTTGACCATCGACTTGCCGGGCAGGGTGTCCACCAGCGCGAAATCGTCGACGGCCACCGGGCCGTCGTCGAGTTCCACCCCGGCGCGCAGCTTCTTGCCCAGCCCGCGCGGCACCGAGCCGGCGACGGTGGCCAGGTAGGTCTTGGGCACCTGATACGACGGGTGCATCAACCGGTGCGCGAGTTCACCGTCGTTGGTCAGTATCAACAGCCCCTCGGTGTCGGCATCCAGACGCCCGACGTGGAAGAGGTTCTTGTTGCCGCGCACCCGATGCTCCACCAGGTCGCCCACACAGGGCCGGCCCCGGTCGTCGGACATCGTCGAGTGCATACCGCGCTCTTTGTTGATCGCCAGGTACACCAGGGTGTCGTCGAGCAACACCCTGGCGCCGTCCACCCGGATCTCCGAGTTGTCCGGGTCCACCCGGGTGCCCAGTTCGGTGACGATCCTGCCGTCCACCTCTACCCGGCCGTCCAGGATCATCCGCTCTGCGACGCGACGGGAGGCAATTCCCGCCTGCGACAGCACTTTCTGTAACCGAACTCCATCCGGCTCGACCATGTCAGTCCTTGTCCACATCGAAGCCCGACGGCTTGTCGGGCGCAGCGCGCGTACCGGCGAGCTTGGCGAATCGCGGTTCGTCGCTGAGGTTTTCACTCAGGTCATCGATGACATCGACATCGGGCAGCAGCGGCGCGATGTCTGGCAGGTCTGTCAGCGATGACAACCCGAGCCGTTCCAGGAACAGCTCGGTGGTGGCGAAAGTGACGGCGCCACTATCGGAATCGGTACCGGCCTCGGTGATCAGTCCGCGCGCCAGCAGGGTCCGCATGACCGCGTCGACGTTGACGCCGCGCACCGCGCTCACCCGGGCCCGGGTGACGGGCTGACGGTAGGCCACCACGGCCAGCGTCTCCAGGGCCGCGCGGGTCAGCTTGGAGCGCGCACCGTCGAGCAACAGCCGCTCCACATAGGGCGCATAACGCGCCCGGGTGTAGAGCCGCCAACCGCCGCCGGCCTCGCGCAGGTCGATACCGCTGCCCCGCTCGGTCAGTTCGGCGGCCAGTTCCCTGAGGGTGGACTCCACCCGCTGCTCCGGGTTGTCGGTGGCCGAGGCGAGCGCCTCGACGGTCACCGGGGTGTCCACCACCAGCAGCAGCGACTCCAGCACCGAGCGGAACTCGGCATCGTCGAGTTCGTCCTCGACGGCTTCCTCGAGGGTTTCGTCGAGGGTTTCGTCGAGAGCCGCACCGTCCTCGGGAGTCGACTCGGCGCCCGAGTCCGGTGCCGGGTTCGAGCCCGGTTCGGTATCGGTCACATCGTCGGTCATGAGTCTTCTTCCACTGCGGCTGCGAGGTGTTCGTTGGTTGGCCGATCTCCGGTCCACGAAACCTGGAGCACACCAAGCGGTTCTATCTGCTCGAATGCTACCGCCCTGGCACGGTACAGCTCCAATAGCGCCAGGAACCGCCCGACGATCTCCATCGGCCCTGAACAGTCGGCCACCAGCTCGGAGAACGAGGCCCACTCCCCGATGCCGCGCACCTCCAGCAAGGCCATCAGCCGCTTGGCCTGCTCGGGCACCGACACCGGCTGGATGTGCAGATGGTCCAGTCGAACGGTCGGCACCGGACGCGGAGTGAACGCAGCGGCGGCGATCTGGGCGAACCGATCCGCGTCCACACCCAGCATGACCTCGGGTAACAGCTGTTCGAACTGCGGTTCCAGCGACACCGCGCGCGGGTAGCTGCGCAGCGCGGCGGCCTCCAGTTCGGCGAACATCTCGGCGACGTGCTTGAACGCGCGGTACTGCAACAGCCGCGCGAACAGCAGGTCGCGCACCTCCAGCAGGGCCAGATCATCCTCGTCGTGCACCTCACCGGAGGGCAGCAACCGGGCCGCTTTGAGATCGAGCAGTGTGGCGGCAATCACCAGGAACGCGGTGGTCTCATCGAGCTCGAGGGTGCGCCCGATCTCCTTGGTGTAGGCGATGAACTCATCGGTGACCCGATGCAGCGCGACCTCGGTGACGTCGAGGCGGTGCGCGAAGATCAACTGCAGCAGCAGGTCGAACGGGCCCTCGAAATTGCTCAGCCGGACCTGGAAGCCCTGAGCTGCTTCGGGAGCCTCGGTAGCTGCTGCGTCGTTCACGCGCCGAACCGGTCGATGACCTCACGGGCCAACGACCGATAAGCCAGGGCGCCAGTGGATTTCGGGGCCCAGCTGGTGATCGGCTCGCCGGCCACGCTGGTCTCCGGGAATCGCACGGTGCGGGTGATGACGGTGTCGAAGACCAGGTCACCGAACCGCTCGACCACCCGCGCCATCACCTCGCGGGCGTTGACGGTGCGCGGGTCGTAACGGGTCACCAGGATGCCGCTGATGTCCAGCTTCGGGTTCAGCCGGTCGCGGACCTTGTCGACGGTGTCGGTGAGCAGCGCCAGCCCGCGCAGCGAGAAGTACTCGCATTCGGTCGGGATGATCACCCCGTCGGCGCAGGCCAAGCCGTTCACGGTCAGCAGCCCCAGGGAGGGCTGGCAGTCGATCAGCACGTAGTCGTAGCGGTCCAGCACCGGGTAGAGCGCGCGGGCCAGCGACTGCTCGCGGCCCACCTCGTTGACCAGCTGGATCTCCGCTGCCGACAGGTCGATGTTGCTGGGCACCAGGTCCAGCCCGGGCACCCGCGTCTTGATGACCACCTCGTCGATGGACACCCGCGGCTCGATCAGCACGTTGTGCACGGTGTGTTCGAGTTCGTAGTGCGGTACCCCCAGCCCGGCGGACAGCGCGCCCTGCGGGTCCAGGTCGACCAACAGCACCCGGCGGCCGTATTCGGCCAGGCTGGCACCCAGGTTGATGGTCGAGGTGGTCTTGCCGACGCCGCCCTTCTGGTTGCACATCGCGATGACCTTCGCGGGGCCGTGCACGCTGCGTGGCCGGGGTTCGGGGATGTCGCGCACCGGGCGGCCGGTGAGGCCCAGCTCGACCTCGGGGCTCGCGTCGGGGGTCACCATGCCCAACTGCAGGGCGTCGTCGCTCATGACAAGCTCACGCTCGACCGCCGCAGGTCGGGGCCCTCATCCATGGCGAACATCGCAGCGAGTCTAACCGTGCAGAGCCCTCCACGAACGCAGACCCGCTGGCTAATGTCGCAGGTATGAGCCTGACCAGACGTCTGCCGTTCCTGCGCTGGTCGTTCCTGCGGCTGGCCTGGGGCGCGCGCCACATCACCACGACCGGCCAGATCGGTGACGGCCGCGAGGCCGCCGCCGCCGACTTCGTGGAGACCCGGGCCCGGCCCGGCGATATCGACGACGTGATCGCCACCATCGATCGCTTCGCCTACGAGCACTCGTATCTGATCAACGTCGGCGACGAGAAGGGCCTGTTGCTCGACGCGGCCGTGCGCCGGGCCGCCCCCTCGACCGCCCTTGAACTGGGCACCTACTGCGGGTACGGCGCGCTGCGCATCGTGCGGGCCGCACCGCGGGCCCGGGTGTTCTCGGTGGAGTTGTCCCCGGCCAACGCCGAGGTGGCCCGCCGGATCTGGGCCCATGCCGGGGTCGCGGACCGGGTCACCTGCGTGGTCGGCACCATCGGCGACGGCGGCACCACCCTGGACAGGCTCGGGTTCTCCCCCGGGCAGCTGGACCTGCTGTTCCTCGACCACGACAAGGACGCCTACCTGACCGATCTGCGCGCCATCCTGGACCGCGGGTGGCTGCGTCGCGGTGCGGTGGTCGTCGCCGACAACGTCGGGATCCCCGGGGCACCCCGCTACCGCGCGTATATGACCGAGCATCAGGGCACGCTGTGGCGGACCGTCGAACACAAGACGCACGCCGAGTATCAGACGCTGCTGCCCGACCTGGTGCTGGAGTCCGATTATCTGGGCGACCGACCCTCGCCGAGATCCGGACCCGCCTAGTTCACATGCAACAGGTAGGCGCGCGCACCCGGGTGGGTGAACTCGATTCGCCGCCCGACCGACAGGTCCCACGACCATTCGCGGTTGAGTCGCGACGGCGCCTGCTGAGTCACCAATGGGTGATTGTCATCGGTGAAACCGGTGACGATCGCGAGATGATCCACGAAGCCGTCCGCGGGCCCGATGTAGTCATACGCGATGATGTCGGCGAGCTCGGCGCCGCCGGCCGTGGGGTCACTCCAGTCGAGTTGCTTGATCGACGCCCGCCCGGAGGACACCATGAAGTTCTTGAAATGATCCGCCGAGGCCGCGGCCCGGGTCGGGCCCGGGTTCAACAACCCGGTCGCCAATTTCGATTTGTCGGAACTGTTCGGCGCCCACTCCGTGGTGGGCGCCATCCCGCCATCCCATAAAGCCTGGGAAACGAAATAGGCGGAATTCGTACCGACGAATGCCAGCGGAGCGGTGTTGTAGAACTTCTTTGCGAACGTGACCGCCCCAAGCCGATCGAAATCGTCGAATGCCGATGCGGCGGGGGCGTTTACCACACCGGATACGACCAGACCGAGTAGCAATGTCAGGGATCTGATCACCACCGAACATCCTGTAGGGCATGCCGACTCGACCGAACCCGCACGCCATGCCGTCCACCTTCTGAGCCGTGCACCGAACCTCCCCGATATCAACGTGTGCTTCGGCCAATGTTCGGTTCGCCAGACGCGTCCGTCCACTCGAAAGTGGCTGCAACGACGGCGCACCAACATATTTCAGCCGAACGGCCTACAACACGGCGCGGACTCTGCACAGCACCGGTCGCCGCGCGGAGCGGCCGAATCCGGTGATCGGGCTAGCGTGCCCGCGGGTGTGCGCCGGCCCACACCTCGCGCAGCGCGCTGACCGTCACCAGGGTGTAGATCTGGGTGGTGGTCACCGAGGCGTGACCCAGCAGTTCCTGCACGACGCGCACGTCGGCGCCGCCCTCGAGCAGGTGCGTCGCGAACGAGTGCCGCATGGTGTGCGGGGAGACCGCCGAGGCGATGCCGGCGGCCTCTGCGGCGTCCTGCAGCACCTGCCAGGCGCTCTGCCGGGACAACCGGCCGCCGCGGGCGTTGAGGAAGATCGCCGGGGTCCCCTTGCCGCGGCTCGCGAGACCCGGGCGCCCGCGCACCAGATAGTTCTCCAGCGCACTGACCGCGGGCCGGCCGATCGGCACCAGACGCTGCTTGCCGCCCTTGCCGCGCAGGAGCACCGACCGCGATTCGGTGTCCACGTCGTCGACGTCCAGGCCGACGGCCTCGGAGATCCGCGCGCCGGTGGAGTAGAGGACCTCCAGCAGCGCCCGGTTGCGCAGGGTCAGCGGCCCGTCGGACTCCCGGTCGCCGCCGGCGGCCTCCAGCAGCGACACCACCTCGTCGAGGGTGAGGCTCTTGGGCAACCGGCGGGTCGGGGTCGGCGGTTTGACCGCCCGGGACACATCGGTCTCGACGACCCCCTCGGCGGTGAGGAACCGGTGCAGTCCGCGCACCGCGACCAGGGTGCGAGCCGCCGACACCGCCGAGAGCGCGGTCACCCCGTTGTCCGGGTCGCCCTTGCGCAGCGCCACCAGGAAGTCGCTGACGTCGTGCTCGCCGACCGCACGCAGATCGGCGATGCCCCGGCCGGTCAGGTGTTCGGCATAGCGGCGCAGATCACGCCGGTAGGAGCTCAGGGTGTTGGCCGCGACGCCGCGCTCGATGGTGAGGTGGTCCAGATAGCCCTGTATCTGTTCGTCCAGCACCCTCATCGCGGTCGTCACTGTTATCCCTGCCGCGCCGCGAACGCGTGGGGCTTATCAATCCACGGGCTGTCCGCCGACCGCAGCGCGGACCGGTCGGTTGCGGCATGGGCTGCCAGAATCCCGGCCACCGCAATCGAATTCACGATCTCACCGGAGAGCACCCGCCGCACGGCTTCGGCCAGCGGCAGCCAGTCCAGCTTCAGGTCGGCTTCCTCATGTTCGGCTGCGGGCCGGTCGATCAGCGACAGACCGGTGGCCAGGAAGACCCGCACGCTCTCGTCGGCGAAGCCCGGCGAGGTCACCAGGTCGACCAGCACCGACCAGTTCTCGGCGGCCAGCCCGGCCTCCTCGTGCAGTTCCCGGGCGGCGGTCAGCACCGGCGCCTCCCCGCCCACGTCGAGCAGCCCGGCGGGTAGCTCCCAGAGCCGTCGGCCCACCGGGTGCCGGTACTGGTAGACCATCGCGACCCGGTCGTTCTCATCGAGCGCGACGACGGCCACCGCCCCGAAATGCTCGACCACCTCGCGGCGCGCCACGGCATCGCCGGGCATGCGCACGTCGTCGACGCGCAACGCGAGGATCTTTCCGGCGTAGACGGTCTCGCTGGACTCGGTATCGAAGTCGTGGTCAGCCACGATGGGCAGGCTCAGGTGCGGGCTGCCCGGCGTCCTCGGTTTGGTCGGTGCCGGCGTGGTCGGCGCCGTTGGTGCGCGAGACCTCCTCCAGCGGGAGTCGCTCGCCGGCCTTGTAGTCCAGTGCGGCGCCGACGAACGCGGCGAACAGTGGATGCGGCCGGGTGGGCCGGCTCTTGAGTTCGGGGTGGGCCTGGGTGCCGACCAGGAACGGGTGCACGTCCGCGCCGTACTCGACGAACTCGACCAGGTGCCCGTCCGGTGAGGTGCCGGAGAACTTGAGTCCACTCTCGGCGATCCGGTCCCGGTAGGAGTTGTTGACCTCGTAGCGGTGCCGGTGCCGTTCGGACACCTCGGTGGCTCCGTACGCTTGGGCCACAATGGATCCCGGCTCCAGCACCGCGGGGTAGGCACCCAGGCGCATGGTGCCGCCGAGGTCGGCCTCACCGGCGACCGCGTCCAACTGGTCGGCCATGGTCGCGATCACCGGGTCCGGGGTGTCGGGGTCGAACTCGGCCGAGCTGGCCTCGGTCAGGCCGACCGAGCGCGCCGCCTCGATGACGATGCACTGCAGGCCCAGGCACAGCCCCAGCAGCGGCACCTTGCGCTTGCGGGCGTACCGGATGGCGCCGAGCTTGCCTTCGATGCCGCGGATACCGAAGCCACCCGGGATCAGCACCGCGTGTACCTCGTCGAGGGCGGCGGCCGCCCCGGCGTCGGTCTCGCAGTCGTCGGAGGCGATCCACCGGATCTCGACCTTGGAATGGTGCGCAAACCCACCGGCACGCAGCGCCTCGGCCACCGACAGATAGGCATCCGACAGGTCGATGTACTTGCCCACCAAGGCGATTCGGACGGTTTCCCGCGGTTCGTGCACGCGCTGAAGCAGGTCGTTCCACTGCGTCCAGTCCACGTCGCGGAACGGCAGGTTCAGCCGGCGCACCACGTAGGCGTCGAGTTCCTCGCGGTGCAGCACCTTGGGGATGTCATAGATCGACGGGGCGTCCGGGGTGGAGATGACGCCGTCGATGTCCACGTCGCACATCAGCGCGATCTTGTTCTTCAGGCCCTCGGGCACATCGCGGTCACAACGCAGGATCAGCGCGTCGGGGGTGATGCCGATGCTGCGCAGCGCGGCCACCGAGTGCTGGGTGGGCTTGGTCTTGAGCTCACCGGACGGCGCCAGGTAGGGCACCAGCGAGACGTGCAGGAAGAAGCAGTTGTCCCGGCCGACTTCGTGGCGGACCTGCCGGGCGGCCTCCAGGAACGGCAGCGATTCGATATCGCCGACCGTGCCGCCGATCTCGGTGATCACCACGTCGGGCCGGTTGCCTGCCGCGTCGGGTTCGGCCATGGCCAGGATGCGGCGCTTGATCTCGTCGGTGATGTGCGGGATGACCTGGACGGTGTCGCCCAGGTACTCGCCGCGGCGCTCCTTGGCGATCACCGTCGAGTACACCTGACCGGTGGTCACGTTCGCCGACCCGGACAGGTTGCGGTCGAGGAACCGCTCGTAGTGGCCGACGTCGAGGTCGGTCTCCGCGCCGTCCTCGGTGACGAACACCTCGCCGTGCTGGAACGGGTTCATGGTGCCGGGATCGACGTTCAGGTACGGATCCAGCTTCTGCATCGTCACCTGTAGCCCACGCGCGGTGAGCAGCTGCCCGAGGCTACTGGCCGTCAAGCCTTTACCGAGCGAAGAAGCAACACCACCGCTGACGAAGAGGTGCTTGGTCGCGGTCTGCGGGTGCTTGCGTAGTACGGGCAAGAACAACCTCCGTGGCGATGGGGCGAGTAGGTAATCAACCGATTTTCGACCTACTCAGGGCCTGCCGACCCACGGAAGTTCACCTTAACACCAGCGCCGACAAGCCGCGCCTGGCGCGCCGGGGACGAGCAGTGTTCTACGTGGCTCTACTGCGGCACCGTGACCGACGTCGCACCCTGCCCGGTGCCGAACCGGCCGGGTTGGCCGCCGCGCAGCAGCTCACCCAACGCCAACACGGTGGTGATGCGGCCGGACTCCACGTCGACGTTGTCGACGGTGCTGACCGCCCCGGACAGCGCCGCGTCGGACCGGATCACCGCGACCGCGGCGGTCCCCGACGCCGAGCCGTCCCGACCGGCGAGCACCGTGCCGCCGCCGTGCGGGGCCAGGCCGGCCGCGAAGCGCGCCACGGTGGCGCCCCGGTTGCCGGCGTCGTCTCCGAGCGCGCCGCCGGTGACGATCACCGCGGTGTCCGCGGCGCCGACCTTCTCGGTGCCGTAGGTGATGAATCCGGTGTCGCGCAGGGTGGCCAGCACGGTCTCGCGCTGGTCGTCGGCAACGGCGGGTTCCTTGCCGCGCAACACCGAGATGCCGACAAGGTCACCGGCTTGGGAACCCTGGTCCACCGAGTTGGTGCTCAACTGGCGCCCGGTCGGCACGATCGGTGAATTCACCACCGAGAGCAGCTTTTCCGAGGAGTTGGCGTCGACGAACTGCGGGGTCAGCGCGATGGTGCCGCTCACCCCGGCCCCGGCCTGTCCGACCAGCCGCGTCACCGCGTCCACGTCGTTGTCGGTGGCATCGGGGGTCCGGAACAGCACCACCGCCTTGTCCCGCAGGGTGTCGCGCAGGATGCGCGGCGCCATGATCCCGTCGAACTCCCCCGCCGCACTGAGCTTTTCGTTGAGTTCGTTCTTGTCGTCGTTGAGTGCGTCGATCTGGCTGCGCAGGTCCGCCTTGTCGCTGCGCAGGCCGGACAGCACGGTGTCGGAGAACAGTCCCGAGCCCAGCACCACACCGATGGCCAGTGCCAGGAAGACCGCCGCCAGCGAGATGGCGTGCGTGCGCAGTGAGATCACGGTTCTAGGAGACCAGACCCTGCGCCCAGAGCAGGAAGCGGTTCCAGTAGTCGACCACCCATTCGATGACGGTGGCGTCGGCGCGCGTGACCCACAGCGCGACGATCACCGCGACCAGCATGGCCAGTACCAGCATCGCGATCGCACCCGCGGAGACCCTACTGCGGTACAGCGTGGCGACGGCCTTGGCGTCGACGAGCTTCTCCCCGACCTTGAGCCGGGTCAGGAAGGTCGACGGGTTGCTCTGCTGACGCGAGCGGTCGAAGAACTCCTCGATGGTGGCGCTGTGCCCGGCGGTGACGATCAGCGACGCCCCGTGATGGTGGCACAGCAGCAGCGCGAGGTCGGCGGCCGAACCGGCGGCCGGGAACGTCATCGCGCCCACCCCCAGGTCCTGGATGCGCTCCAGGCCGGGGGCGTGCCCGTCGGCGTCGGCGGGCAGCACCACCTGGGCGCCGCAGCGCAGCGCGTCGGTGCTGATGGTGCTGGGATCGCCGACGATCAGCGCCGGGCGGTAGCCGGCCTTGCGCAGCAGATCCGCGCCGGCGCCGACACCGACCAGGACCGGCTGGTACTCCTTGATGAACGGCTTGAGCGCCTTGAGATCCTCGGCGGCGCCCGGCCCTTCGGCGACCACGACGACGTGCCGGCGGTCCATGTCGACGTCGATGTCGGGGATGCCCATACCGTCGATCAGCAGCGGGCTCTCACTGCGGATGAACTCGATGGTGTTCCCGGCGAACGCCTCCAGGTGCGCCACCAGCCCACTCTTGGCCTCGACCATGAGCTCGTGGATCTCCAGATCGGTGCGCTCGGTACCGACGGCGATGCGGCGGTCACCGGAGTAGACGCCGCCGTTGTTCAGCCGGACGCGGGCCCCGTCCTTGATCTTCTTGAAGATCTCCGGGCCCGCCTCGTCGATGAGGACGATCCCGTTCGCCACCAGCACCTCGGGTCCGAGGTTGGGGTACCGGCCGGAGATCGACGGCGAGGCGTTGACCACACCGGCGATCTCGGCTTCCACCAACGCGTCCGCGGTGATGCGGTCCAGGTCCTGGGCGTCGAGGACGACGATGTCGCCCGGACCGATGCGCCGAAGCAATCGGTCGATGTCACGGTCAACGCGGGCGGTACCGACTACGCCCGGCTTTGAGCTGGCATTACGCGATAGCAACGCTGACATCTTCATGGGGGCGATTCTGGCCGCCAACCCTCAAGGTGAGGTGGAGGCGCGCCGTAACATCAGCCTCATAAGTTTCTTTCTGTCACATCTGCAACAGACGAACGGTCTCAATCGCGCTTCGTCGCCGGTTCATTCACGCCTGGATGCCCGCCTCAATCACGCCTGGAGGCGTAGTGCCGCGCCGCCTTGGCCCGGTTGCCACAGGTCGCCATCGAATGCCAGCGCCGGGCGCCGTTCTTGGAGGTGTCGAGGAACCAGAGCACGCAGCTCTCGTGGGCGCACTGCTTGATCCGGCCGGGCGCCTCGGCGACCAATCGCAGCAGATCCTCGGCGGCCAGCCAGCCCGGCAGCCATTCCGCGCGCGACACCTCGACCTCGTCGCGGGGGCCGGTCGGCCCGAGCGTGCGCCGCACCCGGCCGTGATCGAGCACCTCGTTCAGCTCCGCGGCGTCATCGTCGGCGACCACCCGCAACACGGCTTCCCGCGCACGCAGTAGCGCCAGCCGCATCTTCTCGTCGGCGACACAACGCCGGTCCAGGCCGTTGGCCTCCAGCCAGATCTGCAGCCCGTCCACATTCTCGAGCAGATCCCGCGGACCGTCGGGCGACATCCACCGGGTGTTCAGCAGATCCAGCGCGAGGGGTTCCCCGACGTGCGGTCGTGGATCACGCATGACTCACCCCTCCTGTCGTAACCATCAAACCCAGAATAGACGGTTGACAGAACTACCGGACCCCCCTAACCTTCAATTATCAATATGACGGTTACATGGAGGTACGCACGATGACCACGACCACCCCGCAGATCGCCCCCGGCCATATCGGGCTGAACGTCACCGACCTGGCCCGGTCGGTGGACTTCTACCGTCGCGCACTGGGTTTCGACCAGCTGGCGATCAGCGACGAGGGCGAGCGCCGATTCGCCTTCCTCGGCATCGACGGCGACCTGCGCCTCACCCTCTGGCAGCAGAGCGACGGTGAGTTCTCCGCCCGGACACCCGGTCTGCATCACCTGTCATTTCAGGTCGACACCATCGACCAGGTCCGCGCCGTGGAGGCGGCTCTCAAGGATCTGGGCGCGACGTTCGCCCACGACGGCGTCGTCGCCCATGGTGAGGGCACGGCATCGGGCGGCATCTTCTTCACCGACCCGGACGGGATCCGACTGGAGGTCTTCGCACCCAGCGGCGCCGAGGCCGAAGCCGCACCGCACGGCGAGTCGCCGACCTGCGGCTTCTTCTGAGCCGCGCCATGACCGTCTATCACGCCGGCGAACTCGCGGTGCAACGCCGACTGGGCCAGAGCGATATCGCCGCCCGCCTGAGTCGCATGGTCCGCACCGAGATCCCGGATGCCGCCGCACATTTCCTGGCCGATCAACCGATGGTCGTGCTGGCCGCCGCCGACGACGCAAGCCAGATCTGGGCCGGCCTGGTCACCGGGCCGCCCGGCTTCCTACACGTCCTGGACGGCCCTGACGACAACGAGCAGATCGCCGTCGACGCGCTGCCGGTCACCGGTGACCCACTGCACGACGTGTTGGCCGGAGAACCCCGCCGGGTCGGCATGATCGCCGTTGACCCCCGGACGCGACGGCGCATGCGGGTCAACGGGGTCGCGACGCCGACCGGGTCCGGTCTGCGGATCCGGCCGGATCAGGTCTATTCGAACTGCCCGAAATACATTTCCCGCAGGCACGTCGAGGGTGCGACGGAAGCGGCCGGCGAACGCGTGCAGCGCCACGCGACGGCCCTCGACGATCGCACCCAGCAGATCATCGCCGCAGCCGACACCTTCTTCATCGGGTCGGCGGATGCCGATGGCAATGCCGACGCGTCACACCGCGGCGGCAACCCGGGCTTCCTACAGGTACTTTCGCCGAACCGGTTGCGCTGGCCCGACTACCGGGGCAACTCGATGTTCATGACGCTGGGCAATATCGCCGCCAACCCGCGCGCCGGACTGCTGATCCCTGATTGGAGCACCGGGACCACATTGCAGCTCACCGGAACCGCCGAGATCATCTGGGAGACGGGGCCGGGCGCGCAGTGCTGGGTCGAGTTCACCATCGAGCAGACAGTCGAGGTGACCGGTGTCAGCCCACTGCGCTGGAGCACCGCCGAACTCTCGCCGGCCAACCCGGCGTGAGCTCAGGCCTCGGCGCGGTCGGCCCGGGCGGACTCCCACAGCTCTCGGGCGTGCGCCCGGCCGCTGTCGGTATCGCCGAGCCCGGCGAGCATCCGGGCCAGCTCGGCCACCCGGTCCTCATCCTGTAGCCGGACCACCCGGCTGGACTTCGGACCGCTCTCCACCACCAGGTGGGTGTCGGCGTAGGCGGCCACCTGCGGCAGGTGCGTGACGACGATGACCTGGTGGGTGCGGGCCAGCCGGGCCAACCGGCGACCGATCTGCACCGCGGCGCGTCCGCCCACACCGGCATCGACCTCGTCGAACACCATGGTGGTGCCCATCGAATCGGCGCGCGAGGCCACCAACACGACCTCCAAGGCCAGCATCACCCGGGACAGCTCACCGCCGGACGCGCTCTTGGCCAGCGGCAGCAGATCGGTACCGCGGTGCGCGGCGAAGCCGAACTCCACCGCGTCGACCCCGTCGTGACCGGCGTGCGCCGTGGTGCCGTCGGCCAGCACGATCGGTGCCGAATCGTCGGCGCGGGCCGGCAACGGGGCCACCGAGATGCCGAAGTCGGCGCCGGACATCGCCAGCCCGGCCAGCTCGGCGGTGACGGCCTTGGCCAATCCCTTGGCCGCCTTGTTGCGGGCCTTGGTGAGGTCGGCCGCCGCGGCGACCACCTTGGTCTGCAGCTCGTCGACCCGCTGGGCCAGCCCGGCCAGCGCCTCCTCGGAGACGTCCAGCTGCGACAGCCGGCTGCGCGCGTCCTTCGCCCAGGCCAGCACCGCGTCGATATCGGCGCCGTACTTGCGGGTCAGCCCGCGCAGCTCGCTCTGGCGGGCCAGCTTGGTTTCCAATGTGCTTGCGTCACTGGGCAGTTCGGAGAGGAAATCGCCGAGTTCGGTAGCTACGTCCGCGATCACGGCGACCGCCTCGGCCAGCCGCTCCCCCAGCGCCTGCAAGGCACCGTCGTCGGTGCCCTCCAGGGCGGCCTTGGCGGAGGCGACGTTGGCCGCAGCCGAGAAGGCATCGGTGCCGTCGTCGTCGGGGGGACCCGCCAGCGCCGCGCGCGCCCCGGCCGCGGATTCCCGCAGCGCATCGAGTTCGGAGAGCCGGCGGATGTCGGCGACGAGGGTGTCGTCCTCGCCGGGCGCCGGGTCGACGGCATCGATCTCGTTGAGCCCGAAGGTCAGCCGGTCCGCCTCGAGAGCCAGTTCGCGGGCCCGCTCGGTGCGGTCGACCAGGTCCCGGCGCGCGGCCAGCCACTCCTCGCGCAGCATGCGGTACTTGCGCAGCGGGGCACCGACGTCGGCGAACCGGTCCAGCGCACCGCGCTGCTCGTCGGGGCGTATCAGCCGTAGCTGATCGTTCTGCCCGTGCAACGCCAACAGCTCGTTGGTGAAACCGCTCAGCGATTTCGCCGGCACACTGCGGCCCCCCAGGTAGGCGCGCGACGGCCCGTCGCGGTTCACCGAGCGCGCCGCGATGACGCTGTCGTCGTCATCACGTTCGGCACCCGAGGAATCGAGGATCTCGTCGATGCGCACGGTGACGTCGGGGCCCAGTTCGGTCGTGGTGAAACGCCCCTCCACCACGGCGCGGTCCGCGCCGGTACGCACCCGGCTGGCGTCCGCGCGGGCGCCGCCCAGCAGGTGCAGCCCGGTCACCACCATCGTCTTGCCGGCGCCGGTCTCGCCGGTCAGGACCGTCAGCCCGCGATCGAACTCGGCCGTCGCCGAACTGATCGCGCCCAGGGACTCGATTCGAATCTCGGAAAGCACTACTGACCACGCCATCCCGTGACGGGCAGCCGGAATTTGCGCACCAGCCGGTCGGTGAACGGCGCACTGTCGAGGCGCACCCATTTGAGCGAGGTGCCGCAGCGGGTGACCTCCAGGCGAGCACCGGCCGGCACCACCATCTTGCGGCGGCCGTCGCAGAACGCGACCGCGTCGTGGCCGGACGCCTCGATCTCGATGGCGATGGCGGCGTTCGGGCTGGTCACCATGGGACGGGCGAACAACGCGTGGGCGTTGTTGGGCACCACCAGGATCGCCTCGAGGTCCGGCCACAGGATCGGCCCGCCCGCGGAGAACGCGTACGCGGTGGACCCGGTGGGTGTCGAGACCAGCACCCCGTCGCAGCCGAACGAGGACACCGGGCGGCCGTCGACCTCCAACACGACACCGAGCACACCGAGCCGGGGGCCCTTCTCCAGACTCGCCTCGTTGAGTGCCCAGCCGCGGTCCCTGATCTCGCCGCCCTCGCGGACCGCGATGTCGAGCGTCATCCGTTTCTCGACGATGTAGTCGCGCGCGATGACGTGCTCGAGGACATCGTCGAGAGCCTCGGCTTCGGCCTCGGCCAGAAAGCCGATCCGCCCCAGATTGATGCCCAGGACCGGGATCTCGACGTTGCGGGCCAGCTCGGCCGCACGCAGGAACGTGCCGTCACCCCCGAGCGCGAGCACCAGTTCACAACCCTCGGCGGCCTGTTCGTCGGCGTCGACGACGTCGAGCTGCACACCCAGCGCCCGGATCTCCTCCGGGGCGAGATGCAGCGAGCCACGGTCGACGGCCTCGGCGGTCAGCACCCGCAAGGCGATGCCGTGCCCGCCGAGCACCTTCTCGACCCGGCGCGCGGTCTCGGTGGCCTCCTCACGGCCGGTGTGCACAACCAACAGGATGGAACGCTGGGCGCTGGATTGTTCGGAAGTCATTGCGGCCCTTCGTCGATGGCACGAAAAACGGCGCGTTCGAGCTCGTCACCGGTCAGTGGCGCGTCGGTTTCGGCACGGAAGCGCAGGAAGAACTCGACATTGCCGGACGGCCCCGGCAATGGACTGGCGGTGACCCCGACGGTGTGCCAGTGCAATTCGGCGGCCCGGCGCGCGACCGCCAGGACCGCCTCGGCACGCAGTGCCGGGTCCGACACCACCCCACCCGGGCCGACCCGGTCCTTCCCGACCTCGAATTGCGGCTTCACCATCGGCACGATATCGGCATCCGGTGACGCGCACGCGGTCAGCGCGGGCAGCACGGTGGCCAGCGAGATGAACGACAGGTCGGCGACCACCAGATCGACCGGCCCGCCGATGGCCTCCGCGGTCAGGGAGCGCACATTCGTGCGTTCCAGGACGTGCACCCGCTCATCGGACCGCAGCGACCAGGCCAGCTGCCCGTAGCCGACATCGGCGGCGACGACCTCGGCGGCGCCCCGGTCCAGCAGGACCTCGGTGAAGCCACCGGTCGAGGCCCCCGCGTCGAGGCAGCGCCGGCCCGCGACGGGCACCCCGAACGCGTCGAGGGCGCCGATGAGCTTGTGCGCGCCGCGCGACACCCAGGTGCGTTCGTCGGCGGCGACCGTCAGCTTGGCGTCCACCGACACCGCGGTGGCCGGTTTGGCGGCCGGCATACCGTCGATGCGCACCCGGCCGGCGTTGATCAGTTCGGCGGCCTGTTGGCGTGAGCGGGCCAGCCCGCGTCGCACCAGCTCGGCATCCACCCGTGCCCGTCGCGCCATCGGGTCAGCGCTCCCGGGTCGCGTCGCCCCGGCCCTCCACCGATTCCAGGGCGCGGACCAGCAGGTCGTGCGCCTGTTCCAGGCGCGCTGCGACGGCGTCTATTTCGGCGTCCTCCAACCCACCCGATTCAATATCCGGCAGGTCGGCCAGCAGCGCCGCGATGTCGGTGCGGATCTGCTCGGGATCGGTACTCATATCGCTGATCACGCTAGCCGATGCGGTCAGGACAGCAGCGACCAGCGTTGGAGAGCGGTGCGTGCCGTGTCGTCACCGGCCCGCACCCGCACGCCGCCCTCGCCCTGCCATACCGCGTGCGCGGCGGCCCGCACGACGCTCAGCGGGTCACCGTCCTCGGCGCCGGTGGCATGCACGGTGACCGTCGAGCCGTCGGTGTCCACACGCCAGGCCGGGTGGGCGCCGATCCGCAGCGTCGCGGCGTCGGCGTTCAGGGAACGCAGGTCTTCGGCGAGGTAGTCCGGCCGGCTCCCGACGGGGGCGTGCACCATGTCCGCGGCGTTGTTCACCCCGGTCAGCACCATCAGGCTGGGCAGCCCCGCGGCGTTGGCGCCCTCGATGTCGGTGTCCAACCGATCGCCGATCACCAGCGGAGTCCGGAATTCCCCACGCGCCAGCGCATCGTTCATCAGTGTGGGCGCCGGCTTGCCGGCGACCTGGGGCTCGCTGTCGGTGGCGGTCCGCAGCGCGGCGACCATCGAACCGTTGCCCGGCAGCAGGCCCCGTTCGGAGGGCAGGGTGCGGTCGACGTTGGCGGCGACCCACAGCGCCCCGGCCCGGATCGCCAGCGCCGCCTCGGACAGATCCGGCCAGCCGGTCTGCGGTGAGTGACCCTGCACGACGGCGACGGGCTCGGCGTCGAACGTACGCACCGGCTTCAGGCCGACCGCCTCGATCTCGGCTGCCAGCGAATCGGTACCGACGATGAGGACGGTGGCGCCGGCGGGCAGCTGGCCGGCCAGCAGCCGGGCAGCGCTCTGCGCGCTGGTGACGACGTCCTCGGGTGCGGCCGCGAAGCCGAGTTCCTGAAGGTGGGTCGCGACCTCGGCCGCCGAACGGGACGCGTTGTTGGTGACGTAGAGGGCGCGGGCCTGCACCCCCGCCAGGCTTTCCACCGCACCGGTGGTGGGTTCGTGGCCGCGGAAGACGGTGCCGTCGAGATCCAGGAGCAGGCAATCATGCTCCTGTGCCAGCGTCCCCATCTCAGGTCAGCTCGGCGACGCGCTCTTCGGCGTCGGTGACGCCCTCGACGTCGACGGCGGCGGCGTTGAGGAAGGCCTGCACGGCCTCGTCGGACCGCCCGAGCGCGAGCAGGGTCTCCGCGTAGGCGTAGAACAGCCGGGCACTGGTCGACCCGAGGCGCGTGGTGTCCAGCGGTGGGCTGGACAGCACCGCCAGGGCCTGTTCGTGCTGCCCGAGGTCGGAGCGGGCGCCGGCGACGACGATGCGCAGTTCGTCGGCATCGTCGCCGGTGAGCTGCTGGGCCTCTTCACTGCGGGCCAGTTCGATGGCTCGCTCGGGGCGTCCGACACCGCGTTCACAGTCCGCGATCAACGGAAGCAGCGCGGACTTGCTGCCCATCCGGCGGGCGGCGCGCAGTTCGGCGAGCGCCTGGGCCCAGTCCCCGCAGTAGTAGGCGGCGATGCCGACGGCCTCGCGGACCGCGGCGATGCGCCCGGACCGGGCGCGAGCGGCGCGGGCATGCTCCAGCGCGGCGGCCGGGTCGTCTTCGAGGAGTTCACCCGCGGCGACCAGATGGCGGGCCACCACGTCGGCGGTGGATTTGTCCAGGGTGATCAGTTCACTGCGGATCTCCGGAGAGAGCTGCTTGGCCTCGATCTCCGGGGGGATCGGCGGGCCGGTGGAGATGGTCTCGCGGCCGCCGCGGAAGTCTCGACGAGGCCCGTCCGGGCTCGATGACCACGGGGGTTTCGGCCGGTCCCGCCCGCCGCGTCGTGCGTACCCGCCGCCGCCACCGGAGCGCGGGCCGTCGCCCGCCGGCCGGCCTGGCCGCCGCTCGCCGCTGCCGCCTTGTCTGTCCTCGGCCACAGTTGCCTTCCTGATCGTTCAAACGCGTTCTGCAAAGGATAGCCGGGAGCCGACACATCTCGACAGTTGCGCGAATATGACCATTGTTCACCTTGGAATGGGTGCCGAAAAGAATGGTCGTGTAAATCCATTTGAATGCACAAATGCCGCGGCCCTCCAAACTGGGTTTGGAGGGCCGCGGGCTTAATGTGTGTTCGGCGGTGTCCTACTTTTCCACCCTTTTGGGTAGTATCATCGGCGCTGGCAGGCTTAGCTTCCGGGTTCGGGATGGGACCGGGCGTTTCCCTGCCGCTATGGCCGCCGTAACTTTATTCACCCGTTTCTGGGCGTCCCTCACCGATGGTGGGGGAAGTGTGTTTTGGTGGTGGAGTGTGTCAACCATTGCTGGTTGATGTGTCCGAGTGTGGTGTGGTTGCGGGCGTTGTTTGAATGCGTCTTTTTTTCTTACACGTGTTTTATCTGCTACCCACGCGTGGTGGGTGTGTGTAAGTTTTCGGCCGGTTAGTGCCAGTTCCCTAAACCTATTGCTAGGTGTACAGGTCTGGTCTATCGATCCCGTGGTCTGCGGGGGGCCTTATCCCACTTAATGGGTGAGAAGCCTGGTCTTGGAGAAGGTTTCCCGCTTAGATGCTTTCAGCGGTTATCCTGTCCGAACGTGGCTATCCAGCCGTGCCCCTGGTGGGACAACTGGTGGACCAGAGGTTCGTCCGTCCCGGTCCTCTCGTACTAGGGACAGGTTTCCTCAAGCTTCTGACGCGCGCGGCGGATAGAGACCGAACTGTCTCACGACGTTCTAAACCCAGCTCGCGTGCCGCTTTAATGGGCGAACAGCCCAACCCTTGGGACCTGCTCCAGCCCCAGGATGCGACGAGCCGACATCGAGGTGCCAAACCATCCCGTCGATATGGACTCTTGGGGAAGATCAGCCTGTTATCCCCGGGGTACCTTTTATCCGTTGAGCGACACCCCTTCCACTCAGAGGTGCCGGATCACTAGTCCCGACTTTCGTCCCTGCTCGACATGTATGTCTCGCAGTCAAGCTCCCTTGTGCACTTACACTCAACACCTGATTGCCGTCCAGGTTGAGGGAACCTTTGGGCGCCTCCGTTACATTTTAGGAGGCAACCGCCCCAGTTAAACTACCCACCAGGCACTGTCCCTGAACCGGATATACGGTTCGAAGTTAGAGGCCCAATACGATCAGAGTGGTATTTCAACAATGACTCCACACACACTGGCGTGCATGCTTCACAGTCTCCCACCTATCCTACACAAACCGTATCGAGCACCAATACCAAGTTGTAGTGAAGGTCCCGGGGTCTTTTCGTCCTGCCGCGCGTAACGAGCATCTTTACTCGTAGTGCAATTTCGCCGAGTCTATGGTTGAGACAGTTGAGAAGTCGTTACGCCATTCGTGCAGGTCGGAACTTACCCGACAAGGAATTTCGCTACCTTAGGATGGTTATAGTTACCACCGCCGTTTACTGGGGCTTAAATTCTCTGCTTCACCCCGAAGGATTAACAGGTCCTCTTAACCTTCCAGCACCGGGCAGGCGTCAGTCCGTATACATCGTCTTGCGACTTCGCACGGACCTGTGTTTTTAGTAAACAGTCGCTTCTCACTGGTTTGTGCCACCCCCCACCGCTGCCGGCCGCAAGGGCCATGACAGTAGGAGGTCCCCCTTCTCCCGAAGTTACGGGGGCATTTTGCCGAGTTCCTTAACCATAGTTATCTCGTACGCCTTAGTATTCTCTACCTGACCACCTGTGTTGGTTTGGGGTACGGGCCGTGTGTGAGCTCGCTAGAGGCTTTTCTCGGCAGCATAGGATCACCGAATTCGCCTCAATCGGCTATGCATCACCTCTCAGGATATATGTCAGACGGATTTACCTATCTGACTCCCTACAGGCTTACCCCGGTATTACCACTGACCGGTACGGCTACCTTCCTGCGTCACCCCATCGCTTGACTACTACCAGAGAAGGTCCCGCGCAGCCGGCGACTTTCCGCTCCCGAAGGATTGGATAGGCCACCTTTGGGCGGTTAGTACCTCTGATTCATCATGGGCGCGCACACACGGGTACGGGAATATCAACCCGTTGTCCATCGACTACGCCTGTCGGCCTCGCCTTAGGTCCCGACTCACCCTGGGCGGACTGGCCTGCCCCAGGAACCCTTGGTCTTTCGGCGGGCAAGGTTCTCACTTGCCTTATCGCTACTCATGCCTGCATTCTCACTCCCACACCCTCCACAACTGGATCACTCCGCTGCTTCACTGGATGCAGGACGCTCCCCTACCCATCGAAAACAAGTTTCGATGCCGCGGCTTCGGCGGTGTGCTTGAGCCCCGCTACATTATCGGCGCACAATCACTTGACCAGTGAGCTATTACGCACTCTTTCAAGGGTGGCTGCTTCTAAGCCAACCTCCTGGTTGTCTTCGCGACTGCACATCCTTTTCCACTTAGCACACGCTTAGGGGCCTTAGCCGGCGATCTGGGCTGTTTCCCTCTCGACGCACGGAGCTTATCCCCCGCCGTCTCACTGCCACGCTTTCACTTACCGGCATTCGGAGTTTGGCTGACGTCAGTAACCTTGTGAGGCCCATCGGCCATCCAGTAGCTCTACCTCCGGCAAGAAACACGCAACGCTGCACCTAAATGCATTTCGGGGAGAACCAGCTATCACGGAGTTTGATTGGCCTTTCACCCCTACCCACAACTCATCCCCTCAGTCTTCAACCTAAGTGGGTTCGGGCCTCCACAACATCTTACTGCTGCTTCACCCTGGCCATGGGTAGATCACTCCGCTTCGGGTCCAGAACACACCACTACACCAACCCCTCTGGATTGGATACGCCCTATTCAGACTCGCTTTCGCTGCGGCTACCCCACACGGGTTAACCTTGCGACATGTCCCTGACTCGCAGGCTCATTCTTCAAAAGGCACGCCATCACCCCACGACAAGTCGAGGGCTCTGACGGATTGTAGGCACACGGTTTCAGGTACTATTTCACTCCCCTCCCGGGGTACTTTTCACCATTCCCTCACGGTACTAATCCGCTATCGGTCATTGGGAAGTATTCAGGCTTACCGGGTGGTCCCGGCAGATTCACAGCAGATTTCACGGGCCCGCTGCTACTCGGGGACAGTCTCACAACAGAGTTCATGTTTTCACGTACCGGGCTCTCACCGTCTACGGCAGGCCATCCCAAGACCACTTCCGCTAACACAAACTTTTTTTACTGTTGCCCTCATCGGCGGATGAGAGAAGAAACGCCCCACAACCCCGCACACACAACCCCCGCCGGGTATCACATGCATACGGTTTAGCCATCCTCCGCTTTCGCTCGCCACTACTCACGGAATCACTTTTGTTTTCTCTTCCTACGGGTACTGAGATGTTTCACTTCCCCGCGTTCCCCCCTGCACCCTATATATTCAGATGCAGGTAACACGACATCACTCGTGCTGGGTTTCCCCATTCGGACATCCTCGGATCAACGCTCGGTTGGCAGCTCCCCGAGGCTTATCGCAGCCTCCTACGTCCTTCATCGGCTCCCAATGCCAAGGCATCCACCATGCGCCCTTAAACACTTACAACACAGATAAAACCAAATAGAAGAAAAAATTGCACATCAAACACACACAACAAAAACCCGGGCTCCCGAAGGAAACCCAGACTCCTCTTGCGTGCTAGATGCCAACAGACACCGTCCGAACCAGAATCGCTTCCGGGACTCGCGGCCGGCAACCAGGACTCCAACGAGTCCGGCACCGCAGGGCCTGTTGTCTCAAAGCCCAATAGTGTGTCTGGCAGTTTCTCAAAGTTTGTTGTGCACCAGACCCCCACCCACTACAGGTGTGAGGCCATCCAACGAATCGCCTGAGTCACCGAACTCCCACACGATGTGGGCGGGCAACAGGTCTCGTGGTGCTCCTTAGAAAGGAGGTGATCCAGCCGCACCTTCCGGTACGGCTACCTTGTTACGACTTCGTCCCAATCGCCGATCCCACCTTCGACGGCTCCCTCCCACAAGGGGTTAGGCCACCGGCTTCGGGTGTTACCGACTTTCATGACGTGACGGGCGGTGTGTACAAGGCCCGGGAACGTATTCACCGCAGCGTTGCTGATCTGCGATTACTAGCGACTCCGACTTCACGGGGTCGAGTTGCAGACCCCGATCCGAACTGAGACCGGCTTTGAAAGGATTCGCTCCACCTCACGGCATCGCAGCCCTTTGTACCGGCCATTGTAGCATGTGTGAAGCCCTGGACATAAGGGGCATGATGACTTGACGTCATCCCCACCTTCCTCCGAGTTGACCCCGGCAGTCTCCTACGAGTCCCCGGCATAACCCGCTGGCAACATAGGACAAGGGTTGCGCTCGTTGCGGGACTTAACCCAACATCTCACGACACGAGCTGACGACAGCCATGCACCACCTGCACACAGGCCACAAGGGAACTGATATCTCTACCAGCGTCCTGTGCATGTCAAACCCAGGTAAGGTTCTTCGCGTTGCATCGAATTAATCCACATGCTCCGCCGCTTGTGCGGGCCCCCGTCAATTTCTTTGAGTTTTAGCCTTGCGGCCGTACTCCCCAGGCGGGGTACTTAATGCGTTAGCTACGGCACGGATCCCAAGGAAGGAAACCCACACCTAGTACCCACCGTTTACGGCGTGGACTACCAGGGTATCTAATCCTGTTCGCTCCCCACGCTTTCGCTCCTCAGCGTCAGTTACTGCCCAGAGACCCGCCTTCGCCACCGGTGTTCCTCCTGATATCTGCGCATTCCACCGCTACACCAGGAATTCCAGTCTCCCCTGCAGTACTCAAGTCTGCCCGTATCGCCCGCACGCCCACAGTTAAGCTGTGAGTTTTCACGAACAACGCGACAAACCACCTACGAGCTCTTTACGCCCAGTAATTCCGGACAACGCTCGGACCCTACGTATTACCGCGGCTGCTGGCACGTAGTTGGCCGGTCCTTCTTCTGCACATACCGTCACTTGCGCTTCGTCTGTGCTGAAAGAGGTTTACAACCCGAAGGCCGTCATCCCTCACGCGGCGTCGCTGCATCAGGCTTGCGCCCATTGTGCAATATTCCCCACTGCTGCCTCCCGTAGGAGTCTGGGCCGTATCTCAGTCCCAGTGTGGCCGGTCACCCTCTCAGGCCGGCTACCCGTCGTCGCCTTGGTAGGCCATTACCCCACCAACAAGCTGATAGGCCGCGGGCTCATCCCACACCGCAAAAGCTTTCCACCACACCCCATGAAGAGCGCGGTCATATTCGGTATTAGACCCAGTTTCCCAGGCTTATCCCAAAGTGCGGGGCAGATCACCCACGTGTTACTCACCCGTTCGCCACTCGAGTACCCCGAAGGGCCTTTCCGTTCGACTTGCATGTGTTAAGCACGCCGCCAGCGTTCGTCCTGAGCCAGAATCAAACTCTCCAAACAAAAACAACCCATCCAAAGACAGGTGAATTCGAATCAGAAAAATTCGATCAAACAAAAGACACCAAAACTGGCATCAAAAAAACAACCATCCCATGTGACAGGAAGACGGGGAGTCCCCCACCAAGATGGCCAAAAACAACAAACAAAAACCACCAAACACACTATTGAGTTCTCAAACAACACGCCCGATTTTACTGCGCACTGGTTACCCGGCGATTAAGCCGCGTAGGTCCTGCAGGCAGTGAGATAAACCCACCTTAATGGGTTTCCCTCTCGGATTTGTCTTCGCTCTCCGGCTCTTGTCCGTGTCGCTCTGACTTGCAATAAGTTACGGCAGGGCTAACGGGGAGTCAAATCCGCAGGTCAGCGAGGCGTTCCCGCAGGTCAGCGCGCTGACATCAGGACGACTCAGCGGTCCCACGCGCCACTCCGGCAATGTGCCGCTTGCCACGTCGCAACACGAGCCATTGATCGTGGAGAAAGTCCGATTCCTGTGGTACCCACTCGTCGCTTTCGATACGCACGTTGTTCACGTACGCGCCGCCCTCGCCGACCGTGCGCCGCGCCTCCCCCTTGCTCTTGCACAGCCCGGTGGACACCAGCAGGTCGGTGATCGCGGTGGCGCCACCCGGCGTCAGCGTCGCGACCTGGCCATTACTGGCCTCCCGCAATGCCGCGGCCAGCGTCGGTTCATCGAGGCCGGCCAACTCTCCCCTGCCGAACAGCGCCTGACTGGCCAGTTCGACGGCATCGGTGGCGGCCTGCCCGTGCACCAGCGTGGTGAGTTCCCGGGCCAGCGTGCGCTGGGCCGCTCGCTCGTGCGGGCGCGACTCGGTGGCCTCGGCCAGCGCGTCGATCTCTTCGCGGGTCAGGAAGGTGAACCACTTCAGGTACCCGAGGACATCGGCGTCCGCGGTGTTGAAGAAGTACTGGTACCAGGCATACGGGCTGGTCAGTTCGGGATCGAGCCAGATGTTGCCGCCGCCGGTCGACTTACCGAACTTCTTGCCTTCGGAGTCGGTGACCAGCGGTGTCGTCATTGCGTGCACCACCGCGCCGCGCTTCTGGCGCACCAACCGCACGCCGGCCACGATGTTGCCCCACTGGTCGGATCCGCCGACCTGCAATCCGCAGCCGTAGCGCTCGTGCAACTGCACGTAGTCGTTGGCCTGAAGGAGCATGTAGCTGAACTCGGTATAGGAGATGCCGTCACCCTCGAGCCGGCGACGCACCGTGTCGCGATCCAGCATGACGTTGACGGAGAAGTATTTGCCCACGTCACGCAGGAATTCGATGGCCGACAGCTCGCCGGTCCAGGTCAGGTTGTTCTCGACGATGGCGCCGGTCGGCGAGCCGTCGAACTGGACGAACCGTTCCAGCTGACCGCGGATCCGCCCCGCCCATTCGGCCACCGTGTCGGCGGTCTGCATGGTGCGCTCACCGCTGTCGCGGGGATCGCCGATCATCCCGGTGGCGCCGCCGGCCAGCACGATCGGACGATGTCCGGCCTGTTGGAAGCGGCGCAGCGTCAGCAGCGGGACCAGGTGGCCGGCGTGCAGGCTGGGCGCTGTGGGGTCGAACCCGGAATAGACCGTGAGCGGTCCGTTGGCGAGCGCGTCGGCCAGCGCGTCCCGGTCGGTTGACTGCGCGATCAGGCCGCGCCACTCCAGCTCGTCGAGAATGTCAGTGCTCACGGCTCAATCTTCGCGCACTAGTCACTGGCGCCGGGTGCCGGTGCCCGGGGGCTGCGCCGGTACGCCGACACCTCGGACCGGCCCGGCGTCCAGAACCGCCACTCGCGGTCGGCGGCGGTGCTCACCCCCACCCGGGGCCCGGCGAGCGACGGATTCTGTGGCCGCAGCTCGAGACGGACCGGAGAGTCCGGGTCGAGAAGGTCAATACCGTTGTCGTCCATGGTGATTCCGAGTGCCGAACACAGGTTTCCCGGACCGCGGGCCAACGCCCGTCCCGCCGGTGTGACCCCGCGGCGCATCCTGGCCACCGGCTCACCGTCCTCGATGACAGCCGCCCGCAGCAACACCGCGGCCGCGACACCGTCCGGGCCGCAGGCCACGTTGGCGCAGACGTGGATGCCGTGACTGCGGTAGGTGTACATCCGCCCGGCCGGCCCGAACATCACGGTATTGCGCAGTCGTGGCCCGCGAAACGAGTGGGAGGCCGGATCCGGCCACGGCCCGTCGGGCGGACCGCCGTAGGCCTCGACCTCGACGATGGTGGCGCTGACCTCGCGTCCGTGCAGCTGCGCACCGAGGAGCCGACGGGCCGCGGCCACCGGGTCGATCGACAGCTGCTGTGCGCCCACGGATCCGATTGTGCCTGCTCCCTTGACACCACCCGCGCCGCGGCGGACATTCGACATATGAGGAGTTCATCAGATGATGAATTACGGCACGCCGGCTCCGAACCCGCGGTCCAGATCGAGAATCTGCACGTCATCCGGGGTAAACGCACCGCGCTCGACGGCGTCTCGGTACGCATCCCGCAGGGTGCGATCACCGGCCTGCTCGGCCCGTCGGGCTGCGGCAAGACCACACTGATGCGGTCCATCGTCGGTACCCAGATCATCGCGTCGGGCACCGTCACCGTGCTGGGCCTGCCGGCCGGCAGCGCGGCACTGCGCCGCCGGGTCGGGTACGTCACCCAGGAACCGACCGTCTATCCGGACCTGCGGGTCATCGACAATGCGCGCTACTTCGCGTCGTTGTACGGCACCGACCGCCAGGCCGCCGAGGACGCGGTCACCGCGGTGGGTCTCGACGACCACCGGACAGCACTGTGCGCCAACCTGTCCGGCGGCGAACGCACCCGGCTGTCGCTGGCCTGCGCACTGGTGTCCCATCCCGACCTGCTGGTGCTCGACGAGCCCACCGTCGGGCTGGACCCGGTGCTGCGGGTCGACCTGTGGGAGCAGTTCGGACGGCTCGCCCGCAGCGGAACCACGCTGCTGGTCTCCAGCCATGTCATGGACGAGGCCGACCACTGCCGCGACCTGTTGCTCATGCGGGAGGGCCGGCTGCTCAGCCACACCACTGGAGCCCGACTGCGAGAGGACACCGGATGTCCATCACTGGAGGAAGCGTTCCTGTCCGTCATCAGGCGCAGCACCGCGGCCTGAGCCGTCCCGGCCGGCCGGGACCGTCGCCCTACCTGGCGACCACGGCCCGCATCCTGCGTCAACTGGCGGCCGATCACCGCAGCGTGGCGATGATCCTGGTCGTCCCGACCCTGATCATCACGCTGATGTACTACATGTTCGCCGATCTACCCAGCCGACCCGGCGCACCGTCACCGTTCAACAACGCCTGCCTGATCATGCTCGGCGTCTTCCCGCTGATCGTGATGTTCCTGATCACCTCGATCACCATGCAGCGGGAACGGGTGTCGGGCACGCTGGAGCGGATCCTGACCACGCCGCTGCGCCGATTCGACCTGCTGGCCGCCTACGGGACGGCGTTCTCCATCGCCGCGGCCGTCCAGGCCACCCTGGCCTGCGTCGTGGCGTTCTGGTTACTGGGTCTGCGCACCGCGGGCAGCCCGGCGCTGGTGATCGTCATCGCCATCGTCAACGCGGTGCTCGGGGTCGGGCTGGGTCTGCTGTGCAGCGCATTCGCCCGCACCGAATTCCAGGCCGTGCAGTTCATGCCGGTGGTGATCGCTCCGCAACTGTTGTTGTGCGGGATCATCGTCCCACGCGACGCGTTGCCCGACTGGCTGCAGTGGATCAGCAACGCGCTGCCGGCCAGCTACGCGCTGGAGGCGTTACAGCAGGTCGGGGAGCACGCCGAGCTCACCGGCATCGCGGTGCGCGACATCGCGGTGGTGATCGGATTCGCGGTGGTCGCGCTGGGACTTGCTGCGGCGACCCTGCGCAGAAGGACGCCGTGACCCAGCGCAAGCGCCCCGGACGCCCGCCGGGCAACTCCGGGGCCCGCGATCGGATTCTGCACAGCGCCCGGGAGCTGTTCTCCCGCAACGGTTTCGACAAGACATCGATCCGTGCCATCGCCGCGGACGCGGGCATCGACGGCGCTCTGGTGCACCACTACTACGGCACCAAACAACAACTCTTCGCGGCCGCGATCGAGATCCCGATCGACCCCATGCGGGTGATTACACCACTGCGGGAGACCCCGGTCGATCAGATAGGCACGGTCCTGCCGTCAATCCTGTTGCCGCTGTGGGATTCCGAACTCGGCAAGGGTTTCATCGCGACGTTGCGGTCGCTGCTGACCGGTGCCGATGTGAGTCTGGTCCGGTCGTTCCTGCAGGAGATCATCACCGCCGAGCTCGGAGCCCGGGTGGACGATCCACCGGGCTCGGGCGCAATGCGGGTGCAGTTCGTGGCATCCCAGCTGGTGGGTGTGGTGATGGTGCGCTACATCCTGGAACTACAGCCGTTCGCCGGGCTCGCACCCGAGGTCGTCGCCGAGACGATCGCGCCGAATCTGCAGCGCTATCTCACCGGGGATCTGCCTGCGCTGAGCTGAGCAGCCGGTCGTGCTCGGCATCATCGGTGACGGCCACCGCCTCGTCGACCAACAGCACCGGGATCCCGTCGACGATCGGATAGGCACGGCGCAACCGGGGGTTGTACAGGCATTCACCCGCAACGTAGACCAGCGGCCCGCGGTCCTCCGGGCACACCAGGATGTCGAGCAGCTTGGCGTCCAGTGTCATCCGCTCAGCGACCGGGCATTCCGAAGATCGAGTCACCCTGCATCGGGTTGCCCGGCCCCCATCCGCCGGGACCCATCTGCTGGCCCGGGCTGGTGGCCGGTCCCATCGGACCCTGCTGCGGCGGCGCCTGGCTCGACATCTGGGCCAGCGTGCGGCGCTGGTAGGACAGGGTGGCCTGCAACGCCTCGATCAGCGGGCCCTGGTTGGGCCGGCGGTTGAGACCGTCGAGCAACGCCTGGGAATTGGCCGCCGACGGGCGGACACCGCGCTGGCGCAGGGTCATCACCTGCTCGATCAGTTTGGAGATCTGGCCGCCGCCGCGGCCGGTCTGGTACTGGTCGGAGATCATCACCAGCACCTGATCGGGCGACACCCGCTGGGGCTGGGGCTGGTCCTGGGCGGCGTTCGTCGTCGGCTCCGCAGTGGCCGTCGGCGCGAGGCCGAGGCCCGCGGCTGCGGCGATGCCCACCAGGGCACCGGCCGCCCAGCGGCGCAGGGAAATGCCGGTGGGGGCGTTCTCCGTCGTCATCTCAACCTCTCATTGCCGTCCCGGGGAGCCTAACAGTGCGCCCGCCGGCGGGCATCACGGCCGATTGCCCAAAATTTCAGCGCGCACAGCCGCCGTCATGCGCCTGTACTGCTTGGTATCGGCGTCCAGGTACCAGGCGTTACGGGAGGACTTCGGGATACCCGCGGCCCGCAGCGGTGCGATCTCCGGACGATACGACGCACCGAGAGTCATGGTCGGGGCGACGTAGACGATCGCCGGGCCGATCCCGACCGGCAGACCCGCCAACGCCTCGTTGAGCTCCGCGCTGGGCAGGCTGCCGCCGGGCCGCAGGGTGACCGCCGTGACGACCAGCGGCTCGCCCTGCACATCCAGGCTGTAGGTCACCGCCAGATCGACCGCACCGGCCCGGCTGACCGCGTCGTTGACGGCCGCGGTGAACACCGGTCCGTCGGGCGTCCGGATCACCGAGCTGCGGTTGTCGACGAGCCAGAAGTCGCCGTCTTCGTCGCGGCGGAACAGCTGATCGGTGGACACCCAGGTGTCCGCGGGCGCGAACACACCCCGCTTCACCGACGCGGTCGGGTCCACCGGACCGCGCGGGCGGGCCAGCAGCACGCCCACCTCCCCCGTTTCGGCGCGGCGCACGAAACCGTTCTCGTCCTCCAGGATCAGATCGTCGTCGATGTCATAGGCCGCGAGTTCGACGTGCGGACCGCCGGGGACCGGCCGGCCCTTGCTGCCGACCTTGGCACCCGCGACGTTCGACAGGACGGCCTGACCGTCGGTGGTGGCGAAGAACTCGACCACCCGGGCCGGCGCGAAGACCTCGATGACCCGGCGCCACAGCCCCGTCGGCATACCGGCGCCGATGAACAGACGCACCGAGTGGGTGCCCGACACCGTGAACGAAGGATCGTCGATGACCTCCCGGAGCATTGCCCAGGTGTAGGACACCACCGTCACCCCGTACTGGCGGATCTCGTGCAGGAAGCGGTCGGGCTCCAGACCCCGGGACAGCGCGATGCGGGCTCCGCCGACGACCGCGCCGCCGAGGCTCACCAGCAGCCCGGACGGATGGTGCAGCGGGGTCAGGCAGTACACGGTGTCGCGGTTACCGAGGTTGGCCGCCGAGGCGGTGCCCAGCGCGGACAGCGCCCACCGGTAGTTGGTGATCTGGCGGGCCACGAGTTCGCCGTTGATGGTCGCGAAGGCGACGTAGGCGAGGTCGCGGGCGAAGCCCGGGTTCGGCCGGTACCAACCGGGAAGGTCGACCCGGTCGGGATCGATCTGCTCCATGTCCACCACCGGCGCGGCGTCGCCGGCGTCGTCGGGGAGGTGCAGCTCGCGGGACTCGCCGCCGCCGAGCACCAGGACCCGGCGGCCGAGGGCCCGGGCGGCGTCGAGGTTGGCCGGGTCGGCGATGATCTCGACGACCCCGCCGAGGCGGGCGGCCTGGGCCAGGTCGGCGTCCGGCGGCATCAGCACCGCCACGGCGCCGAGGCGCGACAGGGCGGCGATCGCCACCAGCGCGCTCGGTCGGGTCTGCATCAGCACGCCGACCCGGACCCCTTGTCGCACACCGACTTCGATGAGCCCCCGCACCACGTTGTTGACGCGCCGGTCCACCGCCTCATAGGTGTGCACGCGGCCGTCGAACAGCAGGAACTCACCGTGGGGGTGGCTCTCGGCCTGCTCGGTCATCACGCGTCCGAGCGAGATCCGGGTGTGGTCGTTGATCTGCCCGAGGCGGGCCAGCCGCGGCAGCGTGCGGGCCGTCTCCACGATCAGCGTGCGGGCCGACTTGTTGGTGGCCAGCACCGCGTCGGCGGCCGAACGGGCCAGGTCGAATGCCATTTCCGAGGCGGCCACCGCGCCGTGGGCCACCCGGGAGGTGAGCGCCACGCCGCCGTCGGCGGACTCGGCAGCCTGGTCGACCATCGGCACCACGTCCTCGGGCAACGGTGCCTGGCCGTTGCGCCACTTGATCCAGGACGCCACCGTCGGCCAGGTCTGGGTCGCCGCCTTCGATCCGACGACCAGTCCGAAATGCCCGGCCCGGATCAGGTATTCGTAGGTGTCCGCCTCCGGCGCCGCGGCCCGGATGCCCCGTACCGAGGCCGGCTGGCCGATGTCGTCGACCTCACCGATGACGGCGAGCACCGGGCAGGTGATGTCGGCGAGGGTGACGAGGTCCCCGCGGATGGAGAACCCACCCGACATCATCCGGTTGTGCGCGATGAACTGCTTGAGCAATTCCGAGATCGCCGGGCCCGACCAGGCGATCCACCCTTCGGAGTCCAGGAAGCGGCGCTGCTGTTCACGCGGCAGCAGCGCATCCCGGTCGTGCAGCTGGCGCAGGAAGTCCAGTCGCGCCTGCGCCGTCTTGAGCGGGTCGAGCATCTGGAAACCGGTGCGCGCCAACCAACCCGGGATGTCGATACGGGAGAACACGTGGTCGGCCATGAAGTTGGCGGCGACCGCGCCGACGTTCGGTGGGATACCCATCGGCATGGCGGCCAGGGTGTCGACCGGAGATCCGAACGCGACGATGCTGGCCAGGTCCTTGGACCGCCGGAAGGCCGCGGTCTGGTAGCAGAACATGCCGCCCTGGGAGTAGCCGGCGAGGTGCACGTCGCAACCGGTGACCGCCTTGACGGTGTCGATCGCCTCGCTGAGTGCCACCACGTGATCGGCGAGGTTGCGCTGCATGCCGCCCTCGACCTCATCCGGTGACCCGAAATCGATCACCCAGGGGTCCAGGCCTGCGGCGTGCAGGATGCCCACGGCGCCGTCCTCGCGGGTGACGTCCCACATGTCGGCCGACATCATCATCGGGTGCACCATCAACACCGGCGGCCCGGGGGCGACCGAACCGGGCCGGGTGTCGGGCGGGAAGTACCGGCGCAGCCGGTACATCGGCACGCTCTCGATGATCTGAAACGGTGAGGGGACCGCACCCGTCTCCAGACCGCCGTACCGCAGAACCTCGATTCCGTTCTGCGCGGTGGCCAATAATCGGCTCACCGGTCCGGTGATCGACGAGAAATCCGCCAACGCGCTCCCCTGCCTACGAGACTCCAGATCCCCGATTGCCCCGACATCATGGCACAGCGTTGCTGGTCGGCCGCTGCGAACGCACGCGGCGGCCCCGCCTAGCCTGGTGGGGACATGGCGCATCTTCTCGGGGCCGAAGCCCTTCATCTCCAATACCCGACCAAAGTTGTTTTCGATTCGGTCTCGCTCGGCGTGAACGAGGGTGACCGCATCGGCATCGTCGGCCGCAACGGCGACGGAAAGTCCAGTCTGCTCGCGATGCTGGCCGGACGGCTCACTCCCGACTCGGGACGGGTGACCGTGCGCGGTGGGGTCCGCGTCGGCGTCCTCGACCAGGCCGACACCCTCGACCCCGACGACACCGTCGGCCACGCGGTGGTCGGCGACGTGCCCGAACACGTGTGGGCGGGTGATCCCCGCGGACGTGACGTCATCGCCGGGTTGCTCGGCGGCCTGGACTGGGACGCGGTGGTCGGCACCCTGTCCGGCGGGCAGCGCCGCCGTGTCGCGCTGGCCCGCCTGCTGGCCGACGACCACGACGTCCTGGCCCTCGATGAGCCGACCAACCACCTCGACGTGGAGGCCATCACCTGGCTGGCCGAGCACCTCAAGCGCCGGTGGTCGCCGTCGGCGGGCGGACTGCTGGTGATCACCCACGACCGCTGGTTCCTCGACGAGGTGTGCACCGTGACCTGGGAGGTGCACGACCGCATCGTCGAACCGTTCGACGGCGGGTACGCCGCCTACATCCTGCAGCGGGTGGAACGCGACCGGCAGGCCGCGGCCAGCGAGGCCCGCCGGCAGAACCTCGCCCGCAAGGAACTGGCCTGGTTGCGCCGCGGCGCGCCGGCACGCACCTCGAAACCGAAGTTCCGGATCGACGCCGCCAACGCGCTGATCGCCGACGTGCCCGAGATCCGGGACAAGGTGGCGCTGCAGTCGCTGGCGGTGACCCGGCTGGGCAAGCAGGTCGTCGACCTGCTCGACGTGTCGGTGCGTTACGGCGACCGCGAGGTGCTGCACGACGTGGAATGGCGGATCGCGCCGGGCGAGCGCACCGGCATTCTGGGCGTCAACGGCGCCGGTAAGTCGACGCTGCTCGGGCTGATCGACGGTTCGGTGCAGCCGAGCGAGGGCCGGGTGAAACACGGCAAGACGGTGCAGATCGCCACGCTCACCCAGGGCGTCGACGCGCTGTCGGACCATCTCGACGAACCCGTGCGGGTGGTACTGAGCAGGCTGGCCACCACCTACACCTTCGGGACGGGCTCCAAGGCCCAGGAACTCACGCCCGGCCAGCTGCTCGAACGCCTCGGCTTCGTCAGCGCGCAGCTGTCCACCCCGGTCAAGGATCTGTCCGGCGGGCAGTTGCGCCGCCTGCAACTACTGCTGATCCTGCTCGGGCAGCCCAATGTGCTCATCCTGGACGAACCGACCAACGACCTGGACACCGACATGCTGGCCGCGATGGAGGATCTGCTGGACTCCTGGCCGGGCACCCTGATCGTGGTCAGCCACGACCGGTACTTCCTGGAGCGGGTCACCGATCAGCAGTTCGGGATTCTGGGCGGCCGGTTGCGCCATCTGCCCGGCGGGGTCGACGAGTACCTGCGGCTGCGGGCCGCGCACGCCGAGCAGACCGGGGCCGCGCCCGCCGGCGCCCCGGCGGCCGACGAGTCGACCGGGTTGTCCGGGGCCGAGCTGCGGGCCGCGCAGAAGGAGGTCGCGGCCCTGGAGCGGCGGTTGGAGAAACTGCAGGCCCAGATCGACGCGTCCCGGACCGCGCTGGCCGATCACGACCAGTCCGACTTCGAGGGGCTGGCCACCAAGGTGGCCGCCATCCGGGCGATGGAGGACGAGGTCGTCGACGTCGAGGGCCGGTGGTTCGAGCTGAGCGAGCAGATCGGCTAGATCTGCGACACCGGTTCCACGATGAGACGGTGGTCCCCTCCTGCGAGAAGGTCCCGCGTCAACCGCCTGACACCCGGCGCAGGAACGCCACCTGATCGGCGCACACGGCGCGTCGGAGGTCTTCGGAGTAGAAGTCGAAGTGGCCCGCCGGGTACTCACGCAACTCACCGCGCGGCGCCCGGTGAGCCAGTTCCGCGGCGTTCTGTGGCGTCGCCTCGGCATCCTCGGTGCCGATGCACACCAGCACCGGACAGGTCACCAGATGCGCGACATCGCCTGGGCGGTAACGCATCATCTCGATGAGGCCGCGCGGGGCGGCCTGATTGCGCCAGGTGGCGCTGTCCATCCCGGCGATCGCGTTCTGGACATCGGGGCCGGTCATCACGGCGAGCTCCCCCGGCGCTCCCACGGCCGGGATGTAGCGCGGCGGCCACCGCAGCTTGGCGCGCCCTGCGTCCTCGGCCATCACCGCGAGCAGGCGCAGCGTGGACCACGCCGAGCGCCCCTGCACCCGGCGCGGGAATCCGTTGAACGGGATCTGGGAGATGACGGCCGCGACCCGGTGATCGCGGGCCGCCGCCACGACCACGTGGCCGCCGCCCAGCGAGGTTCCCCACAACACGATGCGGGCCGGGTCGACGTTAGGCAGGCTGCGTGCACGCTCGACCGCGGCCGCGATATCGGCGAGTTGCCCCTCGATGCTGACCACCTGCCGGGGTTCGCCGTCGCTCTCCCCGAAGCTGCGGTAGTCGAACGTGACGGCGTGATAGCCGGCGGCCGCGACATCGGCGGCGGTGGCGGTCAGCGCCGGGGTGTCCTGGGTGCCACCGAATCCGGTGCACAGCACCACACATGGGGCCGGCTGGGCACCCGCACTGCGCAGATAGCCGATACAGCGCACACCGTCCGAGCTGAACTCGACCCGCTGCGCCATACCCCAGGCTAACGCCGCAACCGGTTCCGCAGTTCCTCGGTGCTGTTGCGGACGACGTTGAGCTGCTTGGCCACCTGCACCGGCGCGGTGCCCCCGCGGGCGTCCCGGGAGTTCACCGAGCCGTAGACGGTCAGGACGTCGCGGACCGCCGGGGTGAGTTCGGTATGGATGCCGGCGAACTCGGCATCGGTCAGGTCCTCAAGGCCGACGCCGCGCTCCTCGGCGGCGCGCACGGCCGCACCGGCGGCCTCATGCGCCATCCGGAACGGCACCCCGCGGCGCACCAGCCATTCGGCCACGTCGGTGGCCAGCGTGTAGCCCTGTGGCGCCAACTCGGCCATCCGGTCGGTGTCGAAGGTCAGGGTGCCGACCAGCCCGGCCATCGCCGGCAGCAGCAGCTCCAGCTGTGCCACCGAATCGAAGACGGGTTCCTTGTCTTCCTGCAGATCCCGGTTGTAGGCCAGCGGCTGGGCCTTCAGGGTGGCCAGCAGCCCGGTCAGGTTGCCGATCAGCCGGCCGGACTTGCCGCGTGCGAGCTCGGCGATGTCCGGGTTCTTCTTCTGCGGCATGATCGAACTGCCGGTCGACCATGCGTCGTGCAGAGTGGCGTATCCGAATTCGGTTGTGCTCCAAAGGATGATGTCCTCGGACAATCGGGACAGGTCGACCCCGATCATGGCCAGCACGAAGGCCGCCTCGGCGGCGAAGTCACGCGCCGCGGTGGCATCCACCGAGTTGTCGGCGGCCGCGGCGAACCCCAGCTCGGCCGCGATGGCGTCCGGGTCCAGCCCCAACGAGGAACCCGCCAGCGCCCCGGAACCGTATGGGGACACCGCCGCGCGCTTGTCGAAGTCCACCAGCCGGTCCACATCGCGCAGCAGCGGGTGGGCGTGCGCGAGCAGGTGATGGGCCAGCAGGATCGGCTGCGCGGACTGCAGGTGCGTCTTACCCGGCAGGATCGCCGTCGGGTGCGCCGCGGCCTGGGTGGCCAGCGCGTCGACCACGGCCAGCGCGCCGTCGGCGACCCGGCGCACGGCGTCGCGCAGCCACATCCGGAACAGGGTGGCCACCTGATCGTTGCGGGACCGTCCGGCCCGCAACCGTCCACCCAGTTCGGGTCCGACCCGGTCGATCAGGCCGCGCTCGAGTGCGCCGTGCACGTCCTCGTCGGTGGGCAACGGGCCGAAACTGCCGTCGGCCACGTCGGAGCCCAGGCTGTCCAGGCCGGCCAGCAGACCGTCGCGCTGCTCGTCGGTGAGCAGCCCGGCGCGGTGCAGCACCCGGGCGTGCGCCTTGGATGCGGTGACGTCGTAGGGCGCGAGCACCCAGTCGAAGTGGGTCGACTTGCTCAGTGCCGCAAGGGCGTCGGAGGGGCCGTCGGCGAACCGGCCACCCCACAGCGAGCCTTCGTTGGTGGTGCTCATCAGCATTCCTTTCCGCGAGCGTGCGCGAACTTCGGTCTGGGAGCGGCGTGTTGCCTGCAGACACGCACGCTCGCGGAGAGGGTCAGAGTCCCAGGTCGCGCTTGGCCGAGATCTTCGAGGACAGTCCGTGCACGTGCACGAAACCCTTCGCCGAGGACTGGTCGAAGCTGTCACCCTCGTCGTAGGTGGCCAGGTTGAAGTCGTACAGCGACTCCGCGCTGCGGCGGCCGTTGACGGCGATGTGCCCGCCGTGCAGCACCAGCCGGATCTCTCCGGACACGTGCTCCTGGGTGTGCGCCACGAACGCCTCCAGGGCGCGCTTGAGCGGCGAGTACCACAGGCCGTCGTAGACCAGCTCGCCCCACTTGCGGTCGGTGCCGCGCTTGTAGCGGCCGAGTTCGCGCTCCAGGGTGACGTGCTCGAGCTCGGTGTGCGCGGTGATCAGCACCATGGCGCCGGGGGCCTCGTAGATCTCGCGGCTCTTGATGCCGACGAGCCGGTCCTCGACCACGTCGAGGCGGCCCACACCCTGCGCTCCGGCACGGCGGTTGAGCTCCTCGATGGCCTGCAGCACGGTGACCGACCGGCCGTCGATGGAGACCGGCACACCCTTGTCGAAACCGACGATGACCTCATCGGGAGTGCTCCAGTTGAGCGTCGGATCCTCGGTGTACTCGTAGACATCCTTGGTCGGCGCGTTCCAAAGGTGCTCCAGGAAGCCGGTTTCCACCGCGCGGCCCCACACGTTCTGGTCGATCGAGAACGGCGAGCGCTTGGTGACGTTGATCGGGATGTCGTTCTCCTCGGCGAAGGCGATGGCCTTCTCCCGGGTCCAGGCGTAGTCGCGGACGGGGGCGAGCACCTGCAGATCGGGGGCCAGCGAGGCGAAGCCGACCTCGAACCGGACCTGGTCGTTGCCCTTGCCGGTGCAGCCGTGCGCGACGGTGCCACCGCCGTGCTCGCGGGCGGCCTTCACCAGGTGCTTGACGATCAACGGACGGCTGATCGCCGACACCAGCGGGTACCGGTCCATGTAGAGCGCATTGGACTGGATGGTGGGCAGGCAGTATTCCTCGGCGAACTCGTCGCGGGCGTCCACCACGACGGCCTCGACGGCGCCGCAGTCCAGGGCACGTTGGCGCACGACCTCCATGTCCTCACCACCCTGGCCCAGATCGATGGCCACGGCGACGACCTCACGGCCGGTCTCCTTGCCGATCCAGCTGATGGCCACCGAGGTGTCCAGACCGCCGGAATACGCCAGGATGACGCGTTCGGACATGAAAGATCTCCCTTTTCTAGAACTGCTTATTTCAAGTTTTCGAACATTGCGGCGAGCTCTGCCCCGGTCATCGGCTCACGCGCTATGACAAAGATGGTGTCATCACCGGCAATGGTGCCGACAACCTGGGGTAACACCGCCCGGTCGATGCCGCTGGCCAGGTAGTGCGCCGCACCCGGCGGGGTGCGCAGCACCGCCATGTTCGCGCTGGCGTCGGTGGACACCAGCAGTTCGCCGAGCAGCCTGGTCAGCCGCTCGGTACCCCCGGACACCCCGCGCACCGGGCTGCCGTCCTCGGGGACGATGTACACCCCGACACCGCCGTCGGCGCCGCGCAACTTCACCGCACCGAGCTCCTCCAGATCCCTCGACAGAGTGGCCTGGGTGACCTCGATGCCCTCGGCGGCCAGCAGAGCCGCCAGCTCCGTCTGGCTGCTGACGGCGTGAGCGGACAACAGGGCGATGATGCGGGCCTGGCGTCCGGCGCGGGTAGCGGTCGTCATGCGTGATCCGCCTCCGGCTTCTCACTGGCGGTCATGCGTGATCCGCCTCCGGCTTCTCACTGGCGGTCATGCGTGATCCGCCTCCGGCTTCTCACTGGCGGTCATCGGCTCACGCACGCTCCAACAGCCAGACCAGCATCGCCTTCTGGGCGTGCAGCCGGTTCTCGGCCTCGTCGAACACCGCGCTCTGCGGCCCGTCGATCACCTCGTCGGTGATCTCGTGGCCGCGGTGCGCCGGAAGGCAGTGCAACACAACCGCTTCCGGGTCGGCCAGCGCGAGCAGCTCGCTGTTGACCTGGAACGGACGGAACGGGCGCACCCGGTCCAGTCCGTCGTTCTCCTGCCCCATCGAGGTCCAGGTGTCGGTGACCAGCACATCCACCCCCTCCACCGAGGCCTTGGCGTCCGAGGTGACGTTCACCGTCGCCCCGGTCTCGGCGGCGCGGCGCCTGGCCGCGTCGACGAACTGCGGGTCCGGTTCGAACCCGGCCGGTGCGGCGATGGTGACGCTGATGCCGGCGGTGACGCCGCCCAGCATCAGCGAGTGCGCCATGTTGTTGGCGCCGTCGCCCAGGTAGGTCAGCTTCAGCCCGGCCAGCTTGCCCTTACGCTCGGCCAGCGTCTGCAGGTCGGCCAGCACCTGGCAGGGATGGAACTCGTCGGAGAGCGCATTGACGATGGGCACCGTGGCGCCGGTGGCCATGGCGGTCAGCCGTTCCTGGGCGAAGGTGCGCCACACGATGGCGTCGACGTAGCGCGACAGCACCGCGCCGGTGTCCTCCAGGGTCTCCTCGCGGCCGAGTTGGGTGCTGCGTCCGTCGACCACCACGGCGTGCCCACCGAGTTGGGCGATGCCCATCTCGAAGGAGAACCGGGTCCGGGTGGAGTTCTTCTCGAAGATGACCGCGACGCCGCGCGGGCCCTCCAGCGGGCGGCGGCTGAACGGCGCCTGCTTGAGTTCGGCGGCGAGCGCCAGCACCTCGGCCTGTTCGTCGGGCGTCAGGTCGTCGTCGCGCAAGAAGTGTCGTGTCATGCGGTGGTCCCCTTGTCCAGCACTGCGGGCAGTGCGGTGAGAAATTCGTCGATCTGGGCCTCGGTGATGATCAGCGGCGGCGCCAGCCGGATCACGTCGGCGGCGGCCGCGTTGACCAGGAAGCCGGCCTCGCGGGCCGCGGCCTCCACCGCCTTGGCCTTCTCCGTGGTCAGCACCACGCCCAGCAGCAGGCCCTTGCCCCGGACCCGTTGCACGAGCGGGTGCTGCAGTTCCTCGATGCCGTGGCTGAGCGTCTTGCCCAGCACGCCGGCCCGGGCGACCAGGTCGTCGGCGGCCAGCGTCTTGAGCACCGCCACCGCGGCGGCGGTGCAGACCGGGTTGCCGCCGAAGGTGCTGCCGTGCAGCCCCGGGGTGAGCAGGTCACCGGTGGCGCCAACTGCCAGGCAGGCACCGATGGGCAGGCCGCCGCCCAGGCCCTTGGCCAGCGTGATGACGTCGGGGGTGATGCCGTCGTGCTGGTGGGCGAAGAACGCGCCGGTGCGCCCGACGCCGGTCTGCACCTCGTCGAGCACCAGCAGCGCACCGTGTTTCGAGGTGACCTCACGGGCCTTGGCCAGGTATCCCGGGGGCGGGACGACGACGCCGCCCTCCCCCATGATCGGTTCCAGGAACACCGCGGCGGTCTGATCGTCGACCGCGGCCTCGAGTGCGGCGGCGTCCCCGTACGGCACGAAGGTGACGTCACCGGGCAGCGGTTCGAACGGTGCCCGCTTGGCGGGCTGGCCGGTCAGCGCCAGCGAGCCCATCGTGCGGCCGTGGAAACCGCCTTCGGCGGCAACGATTTTGATGCGCCCGGTGAGCCGGGTGATCTTGAAGGCGACCTCATTGGCCTCGGTGCCGGAATTGCAGAAGAACGCCCGTGCGGGTGTGCCCAGCTGCGCGACGAGCGCTTCGGCCAATGCGATACCGGGTTCGGTGGCATACAGATTCGAGGTGTGCCCGAGGGTGTTGAGCTGGGTGGTGACGGCCTCGATGACGGCGGGGTGACGGTGCCCGAGCAGGTTGACCGCGATCCCGCCGAGCAGGTCGAGGTAGCTCTTGCCCTCGGCGTCGGTGACCACCGCCCCGTCCCCACTGACCAGGGCCAGCGGCGGGGTGCCGTAGTTGTTCATCATCACCGCTTCCCAGCGGTCCTGCAGCGTCGGGTTGCTCATGCGGGCACCACTTTCGTTCCGGTCCCTTCGTTGGTGAAGAGCTCCACCAACACACAGTGTTCGACGCGACCGTCGATGACATGCGCGCTGGGTACCCCGCCGTTCACCGCCCGCAGGCAGGCCTCGATCTTGGGCACCATGCCCGATTCCAGCTTGGGCAGCATCTGGGTCAGGGCGGCGGCATCGATCTCGCTGACCAACGAGGTGCGGTCCGGCCAGTCGGTGTAGAGACCCTCGACGTCGGTGAGCATCAGCAGCTTCTCCGCGCCCAGCGCCTCGGCCAGCGCGGCCGCGGCGGTGTCGGCGTTGATGTTGTGCACCACACCTTCGACGTCCGGGGCGATGGTGGAGACCACCGGGATACGGCCGGCGGCAATGAGATCCAGCAGGGATCCGGCGTTGACATGCTCGACGTCGCCGACCAGCCCGATATCGGTGGCCACCCCGTCGACGGTGACGCTGCGCCGCACCGCGGTGAACAGCTGGGCGTCCTCACCGGTGACACCGACCGCGTACGGGCCGTGCGCGTTGATCAACCCGACCAGTTCGCGGCCGACCTGCCCGAACAGCACCATCCGGGCCACATCGAGGACTTCGGGTGTGGTCACCCGGAAGCCGCCCTTGAAGTCCCCCTCGATGCCGAGTTTCTTGAGCATCGCGCTGATCTGCGGGCCACCGCCGTGCACCACGACCGGACGGATACCGCAGTTGCGCAGGAACACCATGTCCGCGGCGAAGGCCGCCTTGAGGGTGTCGTCGGTCATGGCGTTGCCGCCGTACTTGACCACCACGATCTTGCCGTGCAGCTGCTTGAGCCACGGCAGGGCCTCGGCGAGGACCGCCGCTTTCTGGGGCGTCGAGGTCATGAGCTGTAGGCCGAGTTCTCTTCGACGTACGCATGGGACAGGTCGGTGGTCCGCACGCTGGCCGTGCCGCTGCCCGAGGCCAG
Source organism: Mycolicibacterium diernhoferi (assembly GCF_019456655.1). Taxonomy (NCBI): domain Bacteria; kingdom Bacillati; phylum Actinomycetota; class Actinomycetes; order Mycobacteriales; family Mycobacteriaceae; genus Mycobacterium; species Mycolicibacterium diernhoferi. The sequence goes on from NZ_CP080332.1 coordinate 3,593,132, forward strand.
GTCGATCAGCACCTCGATGACATCGCCGGACAGGTCGACCTCGCGGGCGCCGGGCGCGCCGGCGCCGTCGACACATACCGGGGATCCGTTGAACGACACGCTGATCCGTTGCGGGTCCAGGGTCACCGGGGCGATGCCCACCGAGGCGAGCACCCGGCCCCAGTTCGGGTCGGAGCCGAACAACGCGGTCTTGACCAGGCTGTCGCGGGCCACCGCCCGGGCGGCGACCAGCGCCTCGTCGTCGTTGAGCGCCCCGGCCACGGTGATGGTGACCTTCTTGGTGACGCCCTCGGCGTCGGCCTGCAGCTGCGCGCACAGGTCGTCACAGACCGCGAGCACGGCGGCGTCCAGCTCGTCCTGGCTGGGAGTGACCTCGCTGGCGCCCGAGGACAGCAGCAGCACGGTGTCGTTGGTGGAGCAGCTGCCGTCGATGTCGAGCCGGTCGAAGGTCTTCGCGGCGGCCCGGCGCAACGCGGTGTCCAGCGCGGTGGCGTCGGCGACGGCGTCGGTGGTGAGGACCACCAGCATGGTGGCCAGCGACGGCGCCATCATGCCCGCACCCTTGGCCATCCCGCCGACCGTCCAGTTCTCGGCGTGCAGCGCAACCTGTTTCGGCACGGTGTCGGTGGTCATGATGGCCCGGGCGGCTTCCTCGCCGCCGGTGAGGCCGCCGGCCATCTCGTGCACGATCTCGGTGACCCCGGCCAGCACCTTGTCCATCGGCAGCCGGTCGCCGATCAGGCCGGTCGAGCACACCGCGACCTCGATGGCGCCGGTCTCGGTGCCCCAGTCGCTGAGCGCGGCGGCCAGCGCCTCCGCGGTGGCATGGGTGTCCTGGAAACCGAGCGGACCGGTGCAGGCGTTGGCGCCGCCGGAGTTCAGGATGACCGCCCGCAACCGCCCGGTGGTGAGCACCTGCTGGGACCACTGCACGGGCGCGGCCTTGATCTGGTTGCGGGTGAATACGCCCGCGGCGTGGTGATCGGGGCCCTCGTTGAACACCAGGGCGAGGTCCAGCTTGCCGGTGGCCTTGATGCCCGCGGAGATCCCGGTGGCCCGGAAGCCCGCCGGGGCGGTCACGCCTTGGGTCCTCACCAGCTTCGAGGTCGGATGGTTCGCTGCGCAAGCTCCGCTCACGGTGCCACTCCCACGGTCGAAAGTCCTTCCGTCTCCGGCCAACCCAGGGCCAGATTCATCGATTGCACGGCGGCACCGCCGGTGCCCTTGGTCAGGTTGTCGATGGCGCAGACCGCCACCAGGGTCTTGGCGTCCACATCCACGGCGACCGCGATCTGGGCGGCGTTGCTGCCGATCACCGAACCGGTCTTGGGCAGCTGCCCCTCGGGCAGAAGGTGGATGAACGGCTCTGCGCCGTAGGCCTTTTCGTACGCGGTGCGGATCTCGGCCTCGGATGCCGTGGTGGGTGCGGTGCAGGTCGCCAGGATGCCCCGCGAGGTCGGGATGAGCACCGGCGTGAACGATACGGTCACCGTCTTGTCGGTGACCTTGCGCAGACCCTGTGCGATCTCCGGGGTATGTCGGTGCTTGCCGCCGATGTTGTAGGCCCGCGCCGAACCGATCACCTCGGCCCCGAGCAGATCCACCTTGGCCGACTTGCCCGCACCGGAGGTGCCACTGACGGCGACCACGGTGACATTGGGTTCGGCGAGGCCGGCGGCGACGGCCGGCAGCAGGGCCAGCAGCGCCGAGGTCGGGTAGCAGCCGGGCACGGCGATCCGGGTGGCACCCTTCAGTGCGTCGCGGCCGCCGGGCAGTTCCGGCAGCCCATAGGGCCACGTCCCGGCGTGCGCACTCCCGTAGAACTTCTCCCAGTCCGTGGCGTCGGTCAGCCGGAAATCCGCGCCGCAGTCGATGATGACGGTGTCGCCGAGTTGTTCGGCCAGCGCGGCGGAATGCCCGTGCGGCAGGCCGAGGAAGACGACGTCATGCTGAGCCAGCAGCTCGGCCTCGGTGGGCTGCAGCACCCGGTCGGCCAACGGCAGCAGGTGCGGATGGTGCTCACCGAGCGTGCTGCCCGCACTCCCGGCGGCGGTGAGCGCGCCGATGGTCAGGCGCCCGTCCGCGTAGGCGGGGTGGCCGAGCAGCAGGCGCAGGATCTCGCCGCCCGCGTACCCGCTGGCACCGGCGACGGCTACGGAAGTCATTCAACAATTCTGCATTTTTATACACACATATGCAAACTCATTAATGACGCCGTCGGCGAACCTGACGGAATGGCGCAATCCACTCGCACTTCGCCGCCCGTTTGTCCGGTTGGGCGGGGTGGGTCAGGCGCGCTGGACCGCGCCCACCCGCTGCTCAGCGGCCTGCACCGCGGCCACCCGGGCCGCGCTGGCCTCGTCCTCGGTCAACGTCCGGTCGGCCGCCCGGAACCGCAGCGCCAGGGTCAGCGACTTGCGGCCCTCCCCGATCTGCGGGCCGGTGTACACGTCGAACAACCGGACATCCTCCAGCAGCTCACCGGCGCCCGCGCGGACCGCGTCGACCACCTCGGCGGCGGCGACGTCCTCGGCGACGATCAGGCTGACGTCCTGGAACACCGCGGGGAACGGCGACACCCGCGGCGCCGGCAGCGTCTCCACGATGGGGATGTCATCGAGGTTCAACTCCACCGCGCAGGTGCCGACCGGCAGACCGGCCCGCTCGACGACCGCGGGGTGCAGCTGACCGGCGTAGCCGACGGTCACCTCCCCGACGAGCACCTCGGCGCACCGGCCCGGATGCCACGGCAGTTCCTGGGCCGCGCGCAGGGTGAACGCGATCCCGGCGGCACGCCCGATCACCTGCACCGCTTCGAAGGCGTCGGCGGCCTGCACCGGCCGGCCCGGACCCCACGGCCCGGCGAGCTCGCGCAGACCGGCGAGCACCACCGCCACGTGCTCGGGCTGGCGGGGCAGCGAGTCGTCCAGCCCGGCGATCTCCTCCGCGGTGGGACGACGATCGGTCGGGATGCGTTCCACCGAACGGGTATCGGCGGTCCGCACCGCCACGTGCGAGATGGCGAACAGAGAGGTGTCCACCGCACCGCGGGACACGTTGCGCGACAGCGCCTCCAGCAGACCCGGCAGCAGCGTGCTGGCCAGCTGCGGCCGGTCGGACTCCAGCGGGTTGAGCACCGTCACCGTCGCGCGACGCGGGTCGTCTGCCGGAAGACCCCAGGTGTCGAACACCCCGGCGGGCAGGAACGGGGTCGGCAGCACCTCGACATAGCCGTTGAGCGCCAACGATTTCCCGAGGGCACGGCGACGCTTCTGCACCGCGGTGAGTCCACGTCCGGGAGGCGCCGGCGGCAGCACCGACGGAATGGCGTCCAGACCCTCCAGCCGCAGCACCTCCTCGACGAGGTCCGCGGGTTCACGCAGATCGGTGCGCCAGCTCGGCGGCTTGGCGATGATCCGGTGGTGAGCGCCTTCGGTCACTTCGGTGACCACGGCACCGATCTGGGTCAGCCGCCGCGCCGCCACCCCAGCCGGGTAGCTCACGCCGGCGACCCGGTCGGGCAGATCGGCCGGCATGCTGACCTCGGCCGGCGACCAGTCCGTGCGCGGCGGGTCACCACGCCAGTCGGTCAGGGTGTTCTCGACGGTGCCACCGGCGATTTCGGCGAGCAGCGTGGCGCACCGGTCCAGGGCGGCCACCGAGATGGCCGGGTCGACGGTGCGTTCGTAGCGCCGGCCGGCCTCACTGGCCAGCCGCAGCCGGCGCTGGGTCCGCGACACCGCCGCCGGATCCCACACCGCGGCCTCCAGCAACACGTCGGTGGTGGACTCGCGCACCTCGGTGGTCCCCGCGCCCATCACACCGCCGATGGCGGCGGTCGCGACATCGTCGACGATCAGCACATCCCCGTCGTTCAGGGTGCGGGTGACGTCATCGAGCGTCACCACCTGCTCACCCTGCTCGGCGAACCGCACCGTGAAACCGCCGGTGATCAGCGACCGGTCGTGTGCGTGCATCGGGTGGCCGAGTTCGAGCATCACGTAGTTGGTGACGTCGACGGCCGGTGAGATGGCGCGGATGCCGGACAGCAGCAGGCGACGCTGCAGCCACCACGGTGAGACGGCGGCCGGGTCGATCCCGCTGACCGGGCGCAGCCCGAACCGCTGGACCCCGGTGCCGGGTTGCACGGTCAGCGGCCAGGCCTCCCCCTCGGCGGGCAGGGCCGGGACGTCCGCGGGATCGACGAAGTCCAGATCCAGGGCGCAGGCGATGTCGCGGGCCATGCCGCGCATGGACAGGCAGTAGCCGCGGTCCGGGGTGATGGCCAGATGGAAGACCACATCGTCGAGGCCGAGCACCTCGATGCCCGACGCGCCGGGTTCGGCGGTGCCCGGGGGCAGCACGATGATCCCGGACTGGTCGACACCGAGGTTGAGTTCGGCGGCCGAGCAGATCATGCCGTCGGAGACGCGGCCGTAGGTCTTGCGCTGGGCGATGGCGAAGTCGCCGGGCAGGGTGGTGCCGGGCAGTGCCGCGACCACCAGATCACCCACCGCGAAGTTGCGTGCGCCGCAGATGATGTCGCGCGGTTCGGGTTCACCCACGTCCACCTTGCAGGCGCGGATCGGCTTCTTGAACTCGGTCAGTTCCTCGATCTCGGTGACCCGACCGACGGTCAGCGGACCGGTGACCGGGCCGACCGGTTTGATCTCCTCGACCTCGTGGCCGATCCGGATGAGCGTCTGCTCAAGGTCGTCGACGGACATGTCCCAGTCGGGGTTGCCCAACCGGATGGTGTCACGCAGCCAGCTGTACGGAACGCGCATCAGGCACCCACCCCGAACGGCAGGGAGAACCGCACGTCACCCTCGACCATGTCGCGCATGTCGGGAATCCCGTTGCGGAACTGCAGGGTCCGCTCCAGACCCATCCCGAAGGCAAAGCCCGAATACTCGGCCGGGTCGATACCGCACGCCCGCAACACATTCGGGTTGACCATGCCGCAACCACCCCATTCGACCCAGCCGGGTCCGCCCTTTTTGTTCTCGAACCACACGTCGACCTCGGCCGACGGTTCGGTGAACGGGAAGAAATGCGGACGGAACCGGGTTCGGCCCGCCGGCCCGAACTCCGCGCGGGCCAGGGCGTCCAGCGTGCCGCGCAGATTGGCCATGGTCAGCCCCTTGTCCACCGCGAGGCCCTCGACCTGATGGAACACCGGCGTATGAGTGGCATCGAGTTCGTCGGTGCGGAAGGTGCGGCCCAGCGAGACGATGTACACCGGCAGCTCACGTTCCAGCAGTGCCCGGATCTGCACCGGCGAGGTGTGCGTGCGCAGCACCTGCCGCGAACCGTCCGGGGCGATCTGGAAGGTGTCCTGTTCACTGCGTGCCGGGTGGTCCAGCGGGAAGTTCAGCGCGTCGAAGTTGAACTGTTCGGTCTCGACCTCGGGCCCTTCGGCCAGCTCCCAGCCCATTGCGACGAAAGTGTCCGCGATGCGCTCGGTCAGCAGCGTGATCGGGTGACGCGCGCCGATCGGCTGCCGGGTCGAGGGCAGCGTGACGTCGATGCGTTCGGCGACGAGCACCGCGGCGTCGCGCTCGGCGCGCAGCGCCTCCAGCCGCTCGTCGTAGGCCTGCTGCGCTTCGGTGCGTGCGACGTTGACCCGCTTACCGGCGTCGGCCCGCTCGGCCTTGGGCAACGAGCCCAAGGCCTGACGCGCCAGCGCGATCGGGGATCGGTCACCGAGGTGTTCGGTCCTGGCCCGGGCCAACGCGTCCAGATCGGCGGCGGCGTCGAAGGCCTGCCGGGCCGCGCTCACCGCGTTGATCAGGGCTTCTTCTGAGAGCTCCGCCACCCGGCGATCATAGGTGATGCGACGATGAGAGCGACGTCACGCACCCTCGGCGTTCTCCTGGGCGACATCTGTCTCGACGACGTCGCGACCGGGCGGCTCACGCCGCGCTCGCACCCGGTACATCAGCAGGTCGTCGGGCACCCCGCTGGGTTTGGCGGCGAACAGCTGCTTGCGGGTCCGCTTCACCGTCACCCCGAGGTCCACCAGCCCCTCATCGCCGATCCGCTCCAGCGTCGCGTGCGAGATCACCAACCCGCCCTTGGTGGCGCGTTCCATCACCCGGGCGGCGATGTTGACGTCCACCCCCAGCCAGTCCGACCCGATCCGCTGCGGGTGCCCGGTGTGGATGCCGGCCCGCATCCGCGGGGTGTATCCGTCCACGTCGACGGTGTCGACCGCGTCCAGCGCGGTGCGCACCGCGCGCACCGCGGTCGTCGGGTCACCGAACACCGCCATCGCCCCGTCGCCCATCCGTTTCACGATGCGGCCGCCCTCGGCCAGCATCGGTGGCTCGATCACCTGCGCGACCCGGCGCAACAACCGCAGCGTGGCGTCATCGCCGGCGCGCAGGGACCAGCCCGAGAAGCCGACCAGGTCGGTGAACACCAGCGTGACCTCCGGGTTGGCCGGCCGACCGGACACCCGTTCGGTGAGTGCCTGCCACACCTGCAGCGCGCCGAGGCTGACTTCCCGCGACACCGCGTCCCGCTCGAGCAGCCGGTCCGCGGCCCGGGCCGCGGCGCGCGGGCCACCCTCACCGGCGGCCGACAGCGGGTCGCCGAAGTCCGGGTCACCCGGCAGGGCGCGTCGCGCCCGCCTGATCAGGTCGATGGCATTGACGTTGTGATTGGTGGCCAGCAGCCACCCCAGGGGTCCTGGTTGACGACGCGGCGCCCCGGAATCGATCTCCCCCGTGCGTGCGGATCGTTCATCGAACGATTCGACTTCCACAGCGTCACCCTAGGCGGCGGTCCCGACACCCGGCAACGATGATCGGTCACGATGTTGCTCACATCAGCGGGCCGGGGGACCTCAGTCCGGCGACGGAGGGAATTCCTCGACCACGGCCGATGCCGCCTCGCCGATGATCGCGCGCATCGCCTGCTCGGCTTGTTTCTCCTCGCCCATCCTGATCGCACGTGCGACCTCGTCGTGCAGTGCGATCGCGGTCAGATCGGGCTTCTCCGGCATCATCCCGTGATGGGTACGGCCGGCGAGCACCTCGGCGACCACGCCGTTGAGGGCACGGAACATCTCGTTTCCGCTGGCTTCCAGGAGCGCCTGATGGAATGCCTTGTCCGCCAGCAGGTACGCGTCCAGGTCACCGGACCGTCCGTGCACCACCATGTCCGACACCGCGGTAGCCATGATCCGGCACTGGTGCGGGCTGGCGCGCCGGGCAGCCAGTGCCGCCGCGGCCGGTTCGAAGCCGAGCCGCAGCTCGGACAGCGACACCAGTTGGGCCACCCGGTCGCCGACGTCGAGCCGCCACCGGATCAGCATCGGGTCGAAGACGTTCCAGTTGTCGGCGGGCTGCACCGTGATGCCGACCCGGCGGCGGGACTGGACCATGCCCATGGACTCCAGGACCCGGATCGCTTCGCGGGCGACGCTGCGCGATACCCGATGGTCGGCACTGACCCCTTCGAGAGTGAGAACCCGTCCGGGCGAGTACTGACCGGACACGATGGCCGTCCCCAACGCAGTCAACAGACTGTCGTGAAGTGCACCAACATTGGGCCGAGCGACCATCGATAGATGATGCCAGAGAGCCGGTAGCAACGGAAGACGTCTCACTTTTACGCCAGCCCCTTGCAAAGATATGACGATTGATGGAAGCTATGTGACGTCTCGCACACAAAGTCGGTGGAGAGGGCGCATGGCAGCACCAATCGTGGTCATGGGAGTTTCAGGGTCGGGAAAGTCGACCGTCGGCGCTGCGTTGGCCCAGCGGCTACGGGTTCCGTTCGCGGACGCCGATGACTTCCACCCGCCGGCGAACCTCGCGAAGATGACGGCCGGGCATCCGCTCGACGACTCCGACCGCTATCCCTGGCTGGAGGCGATCGGGCTGTGGTTGGCCCAGCACCCCGACGGCGGCGTGATGAGCTGCTCGGCCTTGAAGCGGGTCTACCGAGACCAGCTGCGCCGGCATTGTGCCGAGATCGAGTTCCTGCACCTGGAGGGCACGGTCGAGACCATCGGCCGCCGCCAGGCCAGCCGGCCGGGACACTTCATGCCCGCAACGCTGCTGAAGTCCCAGTTCGAGACGCTCGAGCCACTGGAGGCCGACGAGCGCGGCGTCGCCATCAATGTGGACCAGAGCATCGACTCGATCATCGAAAGCTACGTGAGCACAACCGATTCCCGGACAACCAAGGAGGACCGATGATCGCGGGCACTGACATCACTCGGGTCGGGGGATCTCATGGAGGCAATTGACCCGGCATACGGAACCGCCACGCTGCTGCTGATCGCCGCGGCCGCGGTCGCGCTGCTGCTGTTCCTGATCATCAAGGTCAAGCTGCATGCCTTCGTGGCGCTGGTGCTGGTGAGCCTGCTGACCGCAGTGGCGGCCGGCATCCCGGTGGCCGATGTGCCGAGCGCGCTGTCCTTCGGCTTCTCCAACACGTTGGGCTCGGTCGCCCTGCTGGTCGGGTTCGGCGTCATGATCGGCCGGCTCCTGGAGATCACCGGCGGTGCCCAGGTCCTCGCCGACACGCTGATCAGCCGCTTCGGCGAGAAGCGCGCGCCGTTCGCCCTCGGCGTGGCCGCCCTGCTGTTCGGCTTCCCGATCTTCTTCGACGCCGGACTGGTGGTGTTCCTGCCGATCATCATGACGGTGGCACGGCGCTTCGGCGGCTCGATTCTGCTGTACGCGTTCCCGGCCGCCGGCGCCTTCGCGGCGATGCACGCCCTGGTGCCGCCCCACCCCGGTCCGGTGGCCGCGGCCGAACTGCTGGGTGCCAACATCGGCCTCACCCTGCTCGTCGGCGCGCCGGTCGCCGTCGCGTCCTGGTATGTCGGTGCATACCTGGTGTCCCAGGCCATCGGGAAGCGGATCCACGTCGATATCCCGACCTCGCTGTTCGGTGAGATCAACGGCGGCCGCGACATCGACTCCGGCACGGACAGCACATCCGGGCCGGGCCAGGCCGGCGTCGCCACCCGGACCGCCCCCGCCTTCGCGACGGTGCTCGGCGTGCTGCTGCTGCCGTTCGTGTTGATCTCGTTCAACACCGTGCTGGACACCCTGATGACCGCCGGTGTCATCGAGGAGGGCGCCACCTGGGCGAACTATCTCAAGCTGATCGGAACCACCTCGATTGCCCTGCTGATCACGGTGATCGTGGCGACATTGACGCTGGGCTTGCGTGGACGCTCGATGGCCGATGTCAGCGATATCCTCGACAACGCGCTCGGCCCGATCTGCGCGGTCATCCTGATCACCGGCGCCGGCGGAATGTTCGGTGGCGTGCTGCGACTCAGCGGTATCGGCGACGCGCTCAGCGGCTCCCTGTCGAACCTCGGTATCTCGCTGATCCTGCAGGCGTTCCTCATCGCCACCTTGCTCCGCGTCGCACAGGGCTCGGCCACCGTCGCACTGACCACCACGGCGGGACTGCTGAGCGCTTCGGTCGCCGCGGCGGACCTGAGCAGTCTGCAGCTCACGGCGCTGGTGGTGGCGATCGCGGCCGGCGCGACGGTGCTCTCCCACGTCAACGATTCGGGCTTCTGGCTCGTCAGCCGGTTCTTCGGCCTGGACGTGAAGACGACGCTCAAGACCTGGACGGTCATGGAGACCACCCTGGGCCTGAGCGCCTTCGTGATCAGCCTCGGCTTGTGGGCGCTGGCCTGAGGACCTGAACGGGTCGACAGCAACGGTGAGGTCAGACTCCGGTCGAAGGAGCAGTTCGGCGGGGGTTGAGTGGGGCCAGTGCCGACTCACACCGCCCGGCGAAGGACAGCACCTGCAGATCCGCCGACCAGGGCCCCACGATCTGCAGGCCGACCGGCAGGTCACGGTTCGAGAGGCCGATGGGCAGCGACAGCGCCGGCTGACCGGAGATGTTGAACGGGTAGGTGTAGGGGGTCCAGGTGGCCCACGGCAGCGGCGCATCGGCGTGTCCCCCGCTGGGTACCTCGGCCTCGGCGGCGAAAGCGGTCAACGGCATCGTCGGCATCACCAGCAGATCCCAACGGTCGAACAGCCCGAAGGCCCACTCGTTGAATGCGCGCCGCTGCTGTGTCACGGCGAAGAAGTCGGCCAGCGAATAGTCCTCGGCCAGGATCGCGAGCCGGGCCAGCCCGGGATCCATGACGTCGCGATGGGCTCGGATCACCTCGGCGAAGCCGAGCCCTCGTCCGGTCACCCACAGCCCGTCGAAGATCTCCAGGGGTGCGGCGCGATCCAGGGTGATCTCGGTCAGTTCGGCGACCCCGGCATCGGTCAACAGCCTGATCGCCGCATCGAAGACCTCGGCGACCTCGGCGCCCGGAGGTACCCCGAACGGTTCGCGGACCACCCCGACACGCAACCGCGCCGCCGGGTCCACGGGCACCCGGATCGAGAATGCGGATTGTGGATCACGGCTGTCCGGGCCACAGGTCAGCCCGAACACCGCCGCGGCGTCGTCCACGAATCGGGTCAACGGACCGGCGTGCGAAAGGTTCTCGTTGACCGTCCCGGGCCACACCGGGATCGCGCCCAAGGTGGGTTTGAAGCCGACCGCGCCGCAGAAGGACGCCGGAATCCGGATCGATCCGCCGGCGTCGGTGCCCGTGGCGATCGGGACCGCGCCGGTGGCGACGGTGGCGCCCGATCCGGCACTCGAACCGCCGGTGTTGCACGCGGTGTTCCAGGGATTGCGGGTCACACCGGTGCGGGGCGAATTGCCGGCTCCTTTCCAGCCGAACTCCGGTGTCGTCGCGCGGCCGATGATGACCGTGCCGGCCTCCTCGAGTCGCGCCACCATCGGTGAGGACTCCGTGACCGGATCGTCGGAGGTGGTCAGCGAGCCTTTCCAGCACGGCTGCCCCTCGATGTACATGTTGTCCTTGGCCGCGATCGGTACACCGTGGATCACGCTGCGCAGCAACCCGGCACGCGCCTCGGCCTCCCGCTGGACGGCTATGGACCGCGCACGTTCGGGCATCAGCGCCGCATAGGCGTTCACCGCGGGCTCTTCCCGGTTCGCAACGGCCAGCGCGCACTCGACGAGGTGGACCGGAGACAGTTCGCCGGCGGCGATCCGGCGCCCGAGTGCCACCGCACTGCTGGCGGCGTATTCCGCCAGGTCGAGGTCGACGAAGGTCATCGGACCGCCACCGTTCGCCAAGCCTCGCTGAAGGTGTCCGCCCAGGCCGGCGGAACAGACGTGCTCACCTTGACGAACCGTTCCCCGAAGATGGGCGACTGGTAGGTCCCGGGCCGGATGAACACTCCCGTCTCCTCGAGAATCCGGCGGCACAACTCGTCGGACGTCCAGCCACTGTCGGTGATGTCGATCGCCAGGAAATTGCCCTGCGAGCGGGGCACCACCACAGAGCCGACACCTGAACCGGCGACGGTCGTTTCGATCGCGTCGAGGTTCCGCCGGTTCACCCGCCGCAGATCGGGCAACCAGCGATCCCGGATGCGCAGCCCGGCGATCGCGGCGCGCTGCCCCTGAATGCCGGCGCCGAGCGGGTTGGCGGGTACGGCCATCACCTCGGCGAGCAACTCCGGTGCGGCCACCACCGCGCCCACCCGCAATCCGGCCAGCCCCAGCCACTTCGAGAAGCTGTAGGTGGTGAAGGTTCGTTCGGGATACATCGTCGCCGCCAGCGTGTGCCCGTCGGCGAAATGCCGATAGGTGGCGTCGTGGATCAGGTAGGACCCCGACTGCCGGGCCACCTCCACGATATCGGCCAGTTCGGCTGCGGTATAAGAGCTTCCGAGCGGGTTGAGCGGATCGATCAGGTAGATCAGCGAACCCGGCTCGACCACCTCGGCGATCTGCCCTGCGGACAGTAGCCGGTTCGGCTGTTCGAAGACCGGCAATGCACTGACGGGTACACCGCCGACGCCGACGAAGCGCGCCGGCCACGGCCATCCCGGGTCGCTGGTGATCAGACGAGAGATCCTGGGCGCCAGCGTCGTACACACGTGGTGCAGGCCCGCCACCGCGCCGTCGACCACCCACGCGTCGAAACCTGGCAGACCCAGGTCCGCGACGATCAGTTCCCGCAGCTCGGTGAATCCGGCGGACGGGGCGTAGACCTGGAATTCGTGCCGCCGGGTGCTATCGGCCAGTGCCGCGAGTACCTCGGGCGCCGGATCGAGGTGCGTGGTGTTCTGCCCCATCCAGATCACATCGTCTCGACCGAGTAGTTCCTCGAACGAGGGTAGGACCGGCCCGCCCATCACAACACCTTCCCTTCCACAACGCGCGGCACATCATCGAAATACAGAGTGGCGCTTTGCATCACACAGTCCAGATGAGCCACCGCATCCACCGTTCCGCCATAGGCGACGGAGTTACCGAAGGCGATGTGGGCACTACCGAGTGATGACTCGGTCTCCATTGCCACACCGCATACCGAGCCCTGTGGGTTGAGGCCGATGGCGACCTCGGCCAGGTTCGTCATCCTCGGATCCGCGCACCGCGCCATCATCTCGGTCAGCCGGGCGGCCTCGTCGCCGTCGGTTCCGACCAGTACGCCGTCGCGGATGTGCAACGTCGAAGCCTCCCGGCACGGTCCGGCCCCCATGAACAGGTAGTCACCGTCGATCACCACGACCCCCGATGCGGATGATTCCACCGGGGCGGTGCCCGACTCGATGTCGGGCGGCGCCATATAAGCGCCCGGGTCACGCGCGATTCCGGTGAGCGCACGGCCTTTTCGCCCTCTGATCGAACCGGACAGGTCCGTGCCCGCAGGCGTGGTGAGCCGGAAGGTATCGGAGCTCTCCCACAGTGCCGCGATGGCCCGCGTGGTGACGGACAGCGCATCGAAGTCGACGTCGTAGGGCCCGCCGAGACGAAAGGTCTGCGTCGTGACGCCGGGCATGGCCAGGTAGCGGCGGCCCGCATCGGTGGCCCGCCGCCGCGCCTGGTTGGAACCGATGAACACCGACGTCAGTTCGATCGCGGCGTCCGCGTCCAGCAGTGCCTGGGCGGCATGTGCGGTGGCTTCGGAGCCGGGCAGGTCGTAGCGGGGCACCGTGACGATGCGGACGTGTGCGGCACGTGCGTCGAGCCCGAGCTCAAGCCCGCGGACCACCGCCTGATCTGTGCCGCCATCGATGAGCAGCACCACGGTTTCGTCAGCACGTACTCCCAGACAGGTATCCAGAACACGGGAGACGGTGCGCTCGGGAAGGGTTGACATGCGCTTCTATTCGGCCTTGATCTCGGCGGCGACCTCGGCGAGCACCTGCACGGTCCGCAGCCGGGATTCGACGCTGTCGGTGGTGGGAAACGCGGCGAAACAATCGATCCCGAGTTCTGCCATCGTCTTCAGATGGTCACGCACTACCGATTTGTCGCCGCACAGTGACATCCGCCGGACAAAGTCGTCCGGCAGCAGTCGGGCGGCGTCGGCGGCCTCTTGGAATTCTCCCCCGCCGTATGCGGACTTGACCCGCTGCGCGATGTCCTCGGGCAGTCCGGCCAGTCGGCAGTACTCGGGAGCGGTCTGTGGGAACCAGGCCGCGATGGTGCGACCGGCCGCCAGGGCGATCTCCTCGTCATCGTCGATGGCGCCGTACCCGAAAACGGTGATCGACGGACGGGCATCACGCCCTGCCTTCTCGGCACCACGCTCGATGTGGCTGATCGCGTACTGCAGGCCCTCGGGGTGCAGACCGGCCAGCAGGATGACGCCGTCGGCGACGCGGCCGGCCATCTCCAGCGTCTTGGGCCCACTCGCCGATACATAGAGCGGGATCTGCGCCGGCGCGCCATACCGGACGTGAGCCTTGTCGAGACTGAATCCGTTTGCCTCCCAGGTGACTTCTTCACCCGCCCAGAGTCTCCGGGTGGCCGTGATCGCGTCCTCCAGGACGGCCAGCCTGGCGGGTTTGTATCCCAACGCCAGCAGCGGTCGGTCCCCGGCTCCGATCCCGTACCGGAACCGTCCGCGGGATATCTCGTGCTGGGTCAGGGCCGCAACCGCGCTCACCCCGGGATGCCTGGTGATCGGGTTGGTGACAGCCGTGCCGATAGTCATCGTGCGGCTGTGCAGCGCGGCCAGCGTCGCGAACGAGTAGCAGCACTTCGCGTGCATGGAGGAATCGGTCAACCACAACTGGTCGATGCCCCAGCCTTCCATGGCGGTGACGATGCCGCCGAATTCATCTGCGGCGTAGACGGGTTGCAGGGCTGCTCCCACAAGCATGGCGAAATGTCCTTGTCTCGATGTCAGAGGGTGTCGCGGGTGGGGTCCGGGGACATGCTCAGCGCCGCGAACATGGCGTATGCGCGGGCCGCCTCCACGATCTCGTCCACGGTCAGGTGCTCGTTCGCCGCGTAGGCGCGCTCAGAGCCCGGACCGAAGATGATGGTGGGAACCTGGTGCCCGACACTGGAAGTGTCGCCCAACCAATTGCCTACCGAGACCGGTGATTCGTGTCCGCGGACTGCGGCCAACGCCCGGATCATGGTGGCGGCCACCTCATCGTCGCGCTTCACCAGGTAACCGTCCTTGACGTCGGCGAGCACCACCTCGGCCTGGAACCGCGGGTCGCGTTCCCGCGCACCGTCCAAACAGCGGTCGATCTCGGCGCGTACCTGCTCGATCGTCACGCCCGGCTGCGGCCGGCAGTCCACCCGGATGACGCATTCGTCGGGAATCATCGACGGCCCGCCGGGTGGCAGCCCGCCGTACACCCGGCCTGGCACCATGTAGGTCTCCGGGCCGAACAGTTCAAGCACCCAGTCCTCAAGCTGCGGCTCCAGTTTCGACGCGTCCAGTTCGATGATGGCGTGTGCGGCAAGGAGGTTCGCATTGATCGCGGTCGGCTTATGGCAGGTGTGGGCGCTCAGTCCGCGCACGGTGATGTCGAAGTAGTACCGGCCGCGATGACCCAGATAAACCTGACTGCCCGAGCACTCGCCGAGCACCGCCAGATCGGCATCGTGATGCGCAAAGTACTCGATGGCCCCGCGCTGGTCGCCCATGTGATCGACGACGCCGGCGAAGGCCAGTCTGCCGTTGAGTTCGATTCCACTGGCGCGCAGGGCTTCCATGGCGATCAGCTGGCATACCAGGGCCGCCTTCATGTCCATGATTCCTTGGCCGTAGATCGCGCCGTCGATCAACTCCCCCGAGTACGGTTCGGTGAGCGTCCATCCGTGCGACGGCGGCTTGGTGTCGATGTGCCCGGTCAGCACCACGGTCCGGCCACCGGTACCGAAATCGATGTGTCCGGTGGCGTTCGGCCGATCCGGGAGGACGGGCTGGGATGCCGCTGCATCGAATCCGGATCTGCGCATCATGTCCACGAGGTAGGCCGAGTACGCACCTTCCTCGCCCAGCACGCTGGGGATCCGGCAGATTTCCTGCACGGTCGTCACCAGCCGGTCGATGTCGATGTGCTTGTCGACGATGGCCAACGTCTGAGCATCGGATGTCGCTATCACGCCAGTTTCCTCCTCGATTAACGACAATATATGAGCGGCTGCCGAACACAGTCAACTCGTAGACATCACATTAGTATCGCTTTGACATGGTCTTTTATCGCCGCGAGCGGCTCGTAACACAACGTTTTCTTCATTGAAACCGCAAGTAACCGATCGATTGAATACTATCGTCAAGATTCGATTGACCGTCCGTACCCACTTGGAGGATCCCGCGCCCATGAAGATGTCCACCTGGGTCGCCGCCAGCGCGGCCGCCGCAACCGCCCTCGCTCTTGCCGGGTGCTCATCCGGCAAGACTTCGGAATCCAGCACCGATGCCGACGGAGCCACGGCCGCCACACTGATGCTTCCGTTCCCCCGCGGAATCTTCTGGTCCCCGTTGGTCGTCGCGGAAGAGCAGGGCTACTTCGCCGACGAAGGGTTGGATCTGACCATCGAAGAGGCCGACGGCTCAGGCTTTGTCACGCAGCAGTTGATCTCCGGCAATCTCGACTACGGCTTCTCCGGCGCGGCCAGTGCCGTGGTGGCCGCCGAGAAGGATCCCAACCTGCGCATTCCGATGTGCTACCCGGCCAGCAATATCTTCATCATCGTGACCCCTGAGGGGTCGGACGTCGCCTCGGTGGCCGATCTGCGCGGCAAGACGCTCGGGATCACCGAGGCCGGCGGCGGCGAGGAGCCGATCGTGAACGCGGCGTTGGCCGAAGCCGGGATGAAGCCTGGAGCCGACGTCACCCTGCTGCCGATCGGCGGTGCGGGCCCGCAGTCGCTGACCGCCTTGCAGAACGGGACGGTGGACGCCTACGCCACCAGCTTCGCCGATCTGGCCACCTTCACCGCGGCCGGAAACAAATTCACCGATATCACCCCGAGCTCGCTGGACGTCATTCCCGGCGACTGCATGGTGACCACCGCCGCAGCCTTGGCCGATCCCGCCAAGCGGGAGATCGGCGTCAAGATCGCCCGCGCCTACACCAAGGGCGCAGCATTCATCGACGCCAATCCCGAAGGTGCACTGGACATCGTGTGCAAGGCGGTGCCGGAGGAATGCACCGACATGAACTACGCGAAGGTGTACTTCGACGAGGTCCGCCGCTACGCCGGCAACTACCAGCCCGGTACCCCGTACGGCGCGGTGACCGCTGACGGCTGGGAGACCACCGTGAAGGTGTTAGCCGATTCCGGGGTGATCGAAGGCACCGTCGACCCCGTCGCCATCGGCACCGGCGAGGACATCGCCGACCTCCAGTCCGAATACTCCGACATCGACCTGCCCGCCGTACAAAAGGATGCACAGCAGTATGCGCCGTGAGGCAGTCTCGGCCCGGATCACGACCGGTGACCACACGGCCACCGGCTCCGCGATCCGGGTCGAGGCGGTGACCAAGGTCTACCGGAGCGACAGTGGCCCGGTGGCTGCGCTGGACCGGATCGACCTCGACATCGCCGAGGGCGAGTTCGTCTCTCTGCTCGGCCCCAGCGGCTGCGGAAAATCCACCCTGCTGCACATCGTGGCGGGCCTCACCGAAGCCACCTCCGGCCGGGTCAGCATCGCAGGCAGCCCGGCGAGGGCGGACCGCACCGACGTGTCGATCATGTTGCAACGCCCCGTGCTCTTTCCCTGGAAGAACGTGCTGGAAAACGTGATGTTGCCGGCCAAGCTGCAGGGCAGCACTGCGTCGGAGGCCAAGGATGCAGCCATGCATTTCCTGGAGCTCACCGGTCTGGGCGATTTCGCGACCAAACAGGTGTGGGAGCTGTCAGGTGGAATGAAACAGCGAGTCAGCCTGGCCCGCGCGCTCGCCACCGACCCGCCGGTACTACTGATGGACGAGCCGTTCTCGGCCCTCGACGAATTCACAAGGGAGCGACTGAATGTCGAGCTTGCGCGTCTGCACGACGAGCATGGCCGCACGACCTTGTTCGTGACGCACAACATCACCGAAGCGGTGTTCCTGTCCGACCGGATCGTCACCATGAGACCTCGGCCCGGTGGCGTCGTCGACGTCATCGACATCGCGCTGCCCCGTCCGCGTACCGCCAGTCAGGCCACCTCAGCGGCTGCCATCGAGCTCGCGGCCGAGGTTCGTGGCTCCATCGCCGCCTATCTGTGAACGTGAGGAGATGATCATGAGCTCGCCGGACAGCACCTTCACCCAACCGGTCCTGCCACCGGAACCCAGCCGGGCATCCTCGATTTGGCGCCGGACCTGGCCCCCGACCTCGGTAGTGCTGACGATCATCGCGATCTGGGAAACGGTGGTCACCCTCGACTGGGTGAACCAGCTCATCCTGCCGGCACCGTCGGCGATCATGAGCAGTCTGGCTGCAATGATCACCGAACCGTTCTTCTGGGAGGCCGCACAAGCCACCATGACCGAGACCCTGGCAGGGTTTCTCATCGGCATCGTGACGGCCTGGGTGCTGGGCACCCTGCTCGGCATGTCGGACCTGGCGAGACGGGCCCTGTACCCCATCGTCGTCGCATTCCAGATCACCCCGCGAATTGCGTTCGCACCGATCTTCCTGACCTGGTTCGGCTTCGGCCTCGAGTCGAAGATCGTTATGGCAGCAACCATTTGCTTCTTCCCGCTGCTGCTCAATGTGCTCGTCGGGATGGAGACGGTGGATCGCGACGCCCGTACCCTCATGCGGTCGTTCGGCGCCAGCCGCTGGCAGGAGTACCGCGAACTCACCCTGCCGGCCTCCCTGCCGCTGATTCTTGCCGGCATCAAGAACGCGGTCACCCTGGCGCTGATCGGTGCCATCGTCGCCGAATTCGTCGGTGCTTCGGTCGGAATGGGCGTACTGTCCAAGACCTTCAGCTTCCAGCTCGATGTCGCGTCCTCGTTCGCCGTGATCATCGCGCTGATGTTCTTCGGTCTGGTGCTCTACGGCATCGTCGAGCTCATCGACAAGAAGCTCGTCTATTGGCGGGATCGCTCTTGACCGCCGAATCAACTATCATCACCGGTTCATCGACCGTGTCAGGGTCGACAGTTCCTCCGAACTCGAGCGCAGGGCCTTCGATGGATCTTCAACAGGTTAAAGACCGTGTCTACCAACGGCTTCGCGAGGACCTCATCTCTCAGGAGATCCCTCCCGGCGCAGCGCTCAAAGAAATCCCGCTCTCCGAACGGTTCGGGGTGAGCAAGACTCCGATCAGGGAAGCCCTGGCTCGTCTGGAAAGTGACGGCCTCGTCGAAATCGCCCCGTACCGGGGGGCCCGCGCCAAGTGGTACACCGCGCGCGACTTCGACCACCTCTACGAGGCACGGTTCGTCGTCCAGGCCGAATGCCTGCAACGGATCACCGAGAACCCGGACTCACCGGCCGCCAAGGCCCTGCTGGCCAACGTCCAACGTTCCACGGAACTGCTGGCGGCCGAGCAGTACGACGAACTCGTCACCGAGATCGACCGGTTCGACGAGATCCTGTTCAGCGCGATCGACAACGATGTCCTCCGCGAAGTCATCGACCGGATCGCGACGCACTTTCGCCGCATCGGCCGGAACACTATGACCGAGGCCCGATTCAAGTCCTCCGTCGAGGAGCACAACGAGATCGTGAAGGCCGCCCGGGACGGCAATCAGAAGCGGGCCAGGGATCGGCTGCTCAGGCACAGTGACCACACCAAAGCCGATCTGCTCGCCCTCTTACGCTCGACCGAAGAGGGCATGGTTGCGGACTCGTAACGGCCTTCCGCCACGCCACCCGAGCACGTAGACAACGTTCGTTGTCAGGCATATCGTGGCCAGACACCGTAGTTCAAGGGTCAACGAGGACGCCATGACTGCAGCACAAGATTCCGCACCGTCCAGCGAGCAGGCGGCCATCCCGCTCGGCCCCGATTCCCTGACCTGGAAGTACTTCGGTGACCTGCGCACCGGACTGCTCGGGGTATGGGTCGGTTCGATCCAGAACATGTATCCCGAACTCGGCGCCGGCGTCGAGGACCACTCGATCCTGCTGCGTGAGCCGCTGCAGCGGGTCGCCCGCTCGGTGTACCCGATCATGGGCGTGGTCTACGACGGGGACCGCGCCGCGCAGACCGGTGAGCAGATCAAGGGCTTCCACAAGGACATCAAGGGCACCGACGGGCAGGGACGCCGCTACCACGCGCTCAACCCGGACACCTTCTACTGGGCGCACGCCACCTTCTTCATGCTCATCATCAAGACCGCCGAGTACTTCTGCGGCGGGCTGACCGAGGCCGAGAAGCACCAACTGTTCGACGAGCACGTGCAGTGGTACCGGATGTACGGCATGAGCATGCGCCCGGTGCCGGACAGCTGGGAGGACTTCCAGGTCTACTGGGACCGCAAGTGCCGCGAGGAGCTGGAGATCAACCAGGCCACCCTGGACATCTTCACCATGCGGATCCCCAAGCCCTGGTTCGTCCTGATGCCCACCGCGGTCTGGGATCAGCTGTTCAAACCGATGGTCGACGCGCAGCGCTGGGTGGCCGCCGGGGTGTTCGATGCCCCGGTACGGGAGAAGGCCGGGATGCGCTGGACCCCCGGCGACGAGATCCTGTTGCGGCTCCTGGGCAAGGCGGTCTCGGTGGCGTTCACCGCGGTACCCGACGAGATCCGGCTGCATCCGCGCGCGGTCGCCGCCTATCGGCGCGCCTCGGGCAGGGCACCCGCCGACGCCCCGCTGGTGGAGGCGCCCGGGTTCATGGCGCCGCCGCCGGATCGGCGCGGTCTGTCGATGCATTACCAACCCCCACAGCGCTCCCTGTTGGACCGGGCGGGATCATTGGTGCACACCACCTTCTCGCTCGCCGGGCTGAGCCGACTCCCGTCGCTTCGCTCACCCCGGAAGCCGGAAGCCAATCGAGAGGTTGCTTGACACGATGCTGGAATGGTCTGACGTCGATATCGCCGTGCGCGATGCGGTACGGGAATTCATCGACAAGGAGATCCGCCCGAATATCGATGCGCTGGAGAGCGGCGAGATGGAGCCCTACCCCATCGTCCGCAAGCTGTTCGCCACCTTCGGTATCGACCAGATGGCCAAGGAATCGTTGGAGCGCAGGCTGTCTCGGCTGCGCGAGGGCGGCGACTCCGCCAAGACCCCGAAGGCGTCGGGGTCCATGTTCGGCGGCGGCCCCGACCAGGCCGGCATGGGTTTCGTGTTGATCAGCGAGTTGTGCCGGGTCTCCATGGGCATCGTCACCGGATTGGGTGTCAGCCTGGGCCTGACGGTACCGACCATCCAGAGCCGCGGCACCCTGGCCCAGCAGGAGCGCTGGCTGCCCGGCCTGGTGACCTACGAGAAGATCGGCGCCTGGGCCATCACCGAACCGGATTCCGGCTCGGATGCCTTCGGCGGCATGAAGTCCTACGTCACCCGCGACGGCGACGACTACATCCTCAACGGGCAGAAGACATTCATCACCAACGGCCCCGACGCGGACGTGGTGGTGGTCTACGCAAAGCTCGACGAGCCGGGTGTCGACAAGCGCGACCGCAAGGTGCTGACCTTCGTCCTGGACAAGGGCATGGAGGGCTTCGTGCAGTCGAAGCCGTTCCACAAGATGGGCATTCATTCCTCACGCACCGGCGAGCTGTTCTTCAACAATGTGCGCCTGGGCCGCGACCGGCTGCTGGGTGAGACCGAGGACAACAAGTCCGGCGACGGCCGCGACAGCGCCCGGTCCAGCTTCTCCACCGAACGCATCGGGGTGGCGGCGATGGCGCTCGGCGTCATCGAGGAATGCCTGCGGCTGTCGGTCGATTACGCCAAGACCCGGGTGCTCTGGGGCAAGGAGATCGGCCAGTTCCAGCTGATCCAGCTGAAGCTGGCGAACATGGAAGTCGCCCGGATGAACGTGCGCAACATGCTGTTCCGCGTCATCGAGTCGGCCAAGGAGGGTAAGTCGATCTCACTGGCGGAGGCCTCGGCGATCAAGTGGTACTGCTCGCAGGCCGCCACCGATGTCGCGATGGAGGCTGTGCAGCTCTTCGGCGGCAACGGCTATATGAGCGAATACCGGGTGGAGCAGCTGGCCCGCGACGCCAAGTCGCTGATGATCTACGCCGGCAGCAACGAGGTCCAGATCACCCACGTGGCACGGGGACTGCTCAGCGACTGATTCCGTCGAGAAACACATCAGGGACCGTTTCGCGTGACGCGACGTCCCTGGTGTGAATCTCGCGTCAGCCCAGGGCTTGTGCGCTCTGGTAGAGGCAGATCGCCGCGGCCGCCGCCACGTTGAGACTTTCCGCGCTGCCCCGCATCGGGATGGTCACCTGGGTGTCGGCGGCGGCGGCGACCTCCGGGGACAACCCGTGCGCCTCGGAGCCGAACAACCAGGCCGTCGGCCGGCTCAGATCCACCGACGGCAGCGGTGCCGACCCGTCCAGCGTGGTGGCCAGTACCTGCAGCCCGACCGCGCGCAGTGCGCCGACGAGGTCGACGGGGTCGGGCACCGACAGCACCCGGGTCCCGAAGATGCTGCCCGCCGAGGAGCGCAGGCATTTCGGGTTGTACGGATCGACACTGTCCCCGGCCAGGATCAACGCGTCGGCGCCCATGGCGTCGGCGAGCCGGATCAGGGTGCCGGCATTACCCGGATCCGAGGTCTCGACCGCGACGGCGACCAGTTTCGGGCCGTCCAGCACATCGGCCAGGGCCACCTCCGGGATGTCGCACACCGCGATCAACCCGACCGGGGTCACGGTGTCCGACAACGCCTTCGCGGCCTTGTCGGTGACCACGTGCACCGGTGCGCCGGCGATCAGCGAATCGAAGCGGGCGAGGGCATCCTCGGTGACGAACACCTCGGAAACGACGCCACGCCGCAACGCTGCCTCGACCAGGTTGGGACCTTCGGCCAGGAAACGTGCGGCGTGGCGACGTCCGGCGGGACGCTGCAGCTTGATCGCCGCAGCTACCCGATTGGACTTTTCCGTAAGGGGTGTCAGGCGGCTTCGCCCGACGGTGCGTTGACATCCTCCGGCAGGGCTGCCTTGGCAACCTCGACCAGCGCGGTGAACGCGGCCGGATCGCTGATGGCGATCTCGGACAGGTTCTTGCGGTCCACCTCGACACCGGCGGCCTTGAGGCCCTGGATCAGGCGGTTGTAGGTGATGTCGTTGGCGCGGGCCGCAGCGTTGATGCGGGAGATCCACAGCTTGCGGAACTCGCCCTTGCGAGCGCGACGGTCGCGGTAGGCGTAGGTCAAGGAGTGCAGCTGCTGTTCCTTGGCCTTGCGGTACAGGCGCGACCGCTGGCCGCGGTAGCCCTTGGACGCCTTGAGTACTGTGCGCCGCTTCTTTTGAGCGTTGACTGCGCGCTTCACGCGTGCCATGAAAGTGTTCCTATTCGTACGGGGGAAAGTTGGTAAGAGCCACGGCTTTCGCCGTCGAGCCGAATCAGCCGTTCAGCATCTTCTTGACGCGGGCGGTGTCGTTGGCGGCAACGACGGTGCGGCCGTCGAGACGACGGGTCTGCTTGCTCGGCTTGTGCTCAAGCAGGTGGCGCTTGCCGGCCTTCTGGCGGACGATCTTGCCGCTGCCGGTGACGCGGAAGCGCTTCGATGCGCCGCTGTGAGTTTTTGCCTTGGGCATGTGGTCCTCAGTTCGTGTGGTGGATCAGTTCTGCGTGGGCTCAGTGGGCTGCGTTGGTTCAGCCGGCGCAGCCGGTGCCGCTGCACCGCCGGAGCGCGGTGTCGGGGCGTCGGCGTCGTGGGCCGCCTTGGCGCGGGTCTTCGCGCCGCGGTGCGGCGCCAGCACCATCGTCATGTTGCGGCCGTCCTGCTTGGCGGAGGTCTCGACGAAACCGTAGTCAGCCACGTCGGCGCCGAGGCGCTGCAGCAGTCGGTAACCCAGTTCGGGACGGGACTGCTCGCGACCGCGGAACATGATGGTGACCTTGACCTTCGACCCGGCCTCCAGGAAGCGGACCACATGGCCCTTCTTCGTCTGGTAGTCGTGATCGTCGATCTTCGGCCGGAGCTTCTGCTCCTTGACGACGGTCTGCTGCTGGTTCTTGCGAGACTCGCGCTCCTTGAGTGCCGTCTCGTACTTGAACTTGCCGTAGTCCATGATCTTGCAAACCGGGGGTTTGGCGTCTGGGGCTACCTCGACAAGATCGAGATCGGCGTCAACGGCGACGCGGAGAGCATCCTCGATGCGAACAATGCCTACCTGTTCGCCATTCGGTCCGATAAGGCGGACTTCAGGTACGCGGATACGCTCGTTGATGCGGGTCTCAGTGCTGATGGGGCCTCCTACGTTGTCTGCTCGTGCCACGACCGTATGGAGCGCCGGGCCAGCAGGGAGAAGCCACACCACCAGCATGTCTGCTCCGAAGAGCAGAACGGCCCTGCATATAGCAGGGCCCGATGCCGACCGATCACGGCTCTCGCCGTCTACGCGAATGCGCAGAACAGGACATCCGCGGATGCCTGTGATCGGACCGCTGGACCTGTACGGTCAGCGGTGGGAGCGGGACTCCACTTGCTGTCCCTGGCGTTCGCCGGGACGGTCGATCGTGCAAGTCTAACAGGCATGACCGATGATCAGAAAACTCCTTCCGACGCAGAGCCCCAGGTAAGGGAGCTCGCCGAGATTCCCGCCGTCGAGGTCATCACCCGTTCGGCCGTCATGCTGATGAGCGCCGCCGCCGAGAAGATCGGGCTGGGCGCCGAGGATCCCGACGACAGTCCACACCGTGACCTCGACGAAGCCCGCCGGCTGATCACCGCGCTGGCCGGCTTGGTCACCGCCTCCGCGGAGTTCCTCGGCCTGCACGCCGGACCGCTGCGCGATGGCCTCAAGAGCCTGCAACTGGCTTTCCGGGAGGCCAGTGCGGCACCGGACGAGCCCGGCCACGGCCCCGGCGAGAAGTACACCGGCCCGGTCTGGTGACCGCACAGTGCTGACCACACACCGCGCCCGGCGCTGGTAGAAGCGCACGATCGGGGCGTCGAGCGCATATTCTCGCGCCCTATGACGGTCACCACAGTCCCACCCGGCAAGACCCGGCGCCCATCCGGTTTCGCCTGGGTTCCGACCGCCGCGGGCTGGACCGTCGGCGTCATCGCGACGCTGTCGCTGGTGGCGAGCATCTCGCCGTTCGTGCGTTCGGCGATCCGGGTGCCCCGCGAGTTCGTCAACGACTACATCTTCAACTTCCCGGACACCAGCTTCGCCTGGGCCGTGGTGCTGGCCCTGCTGGCGGCCGCGCTGGCCGCCCGCAAGAGCATCGCCTGGTGGATCCTGGTGCTGTACATGTTGGCCGCGGCCGGGCTCAACGTCGTCGACCTGCTGACCGGCGGCGAGTCGGTGATGGCGGAGATCGGCGAGGTCATCGGCCTGGTGTTCCACCTGGCCGCCATCTCCTTCCTGGTGCTGGCCCGGCACGAGTTCTGGGCCAAGGTTCGCCGCGGCGCGCTGGTCAAGGCGGTCGCCACCCTGCTGGCCGGGCTGGCGGTCGGCATCCTGGTCGGTTGGGGTCTGCTGTCCTTGTTCCCCGGCACGCTGGAGCGCGACTACCGGCTGGGCTACGCGGCCAACCGGGTGGTGGCCTTCGCCGGCGTCGACGCCGAGGTGTTCGACGGTCAGCACCCCGGCGTGTTGATCAACGCCCTGCTCGGCCTGTTCGGTGCGCTCGCCCTGGTGGCCGCCGCGATCGTGCTGTTCCGCTCCCAGCGTGCCGCCAATGCGCTGACCGGGCAGGACGAGTCGGCCATTCGCGGGCTGCTGGAACTGTTCGGCAAGAACGATTCGCTGGGCTACTTCGCCACCCGCCGCGACAAGTCGGTGGTCTTCGCACCCAACGGCCGCGCCGCCATCACCTACCGGGTCGAGGTGGGTGTCTGTCTGGCCAGTGGGGATCCGGTCGGCGACCCGCGGTCCTGGCCGGCCGCGATCGACGCCTGGCTCAAGCTGTGCCGGTCCTACGGCTGGGCGCCCGGCGTGATGGGCGCCAGTGCCGCTGCGGCGCAGGCGTTCCGCGACGGCGGCCTGAACGCCATCGAACTCGGCGACGAGGCCATCCTGTACCCCGACCGGTTCAAGTTGTCCGGCCCGGACATGAAACCGGTGCGCCAGGCGGTCACCCGGGCCCGGCGCGCGGGCCTGACGGTTCGTATCCGCCGGCACCGTGACCTGACCCCCGACGCGATGGCGGTGGTCATCGGGCACGCCGACGCCTGGCGGGACACCGAGACCGAACGCGGGTTCTCGATGGCGTTGGGCCGGTTGGGCGATCCCGCCGACGGCGACTGTCTGCTGGTCGAGGCGGTGCAGGCCGGCAGCGGAGACGACACCGACGGGGCCGAGGATCAGGTCGTGGCCATGCTCTCGCTGGTCCCGTGGGGTTCCAACGGAGTGTCGCTGGACGTGATGCGGCGCTCGCCGCAGTCCCCCAACGGCACCATCGAACTGATGGTCAGCGAGATCTGCCTGCAGGCCGAGGATCTCGGCATCACCCGGATCTCGCTGAACTTCGCGATGTTCCGGTCGGCGTTCGAGCAGGGCGCCCAGCTCGGCGCCGGCCCGGTCGCCCGGCTGTGGCGCGCCTTGCTGGTGTTCTTCTCCCGGTGGTGGCAGCTGGAGACGCTGTACCGCTCGAACATGAAGTACCAGCCGGAATGGGTTCCGCGGTTCGCCTGCTACGAGGACGCCCGCGAGGTCCCCCGTGTCGGGGTGGCCTCGGTGATCGCCGAGGGCTTCCTGGTGCTGCCGTTCTCGCGGCGCAAGGAACACACCGGCGAGCACGTCGCCGCGCCGAAGAACCTGGTGGACAGCGGCCTACTGCACTCCGACGGCAGCGCCCCGGATCTCGCTGCGCTGCAGCAGGATCTACCCGCCGACGACCACGCCCGGCTGCCCGAGCAGGTCCGGGTCCGGATGGCGAAACTGAAGGCGCTGCAGGACAACGGGGTCGACGCCTACCCGGTCGGCGAGGCACCCAGCCACACCGTCGAACAGGCGCTGGCCACCACCGCCGCCGATGTCACCGTGACGGTGGCGGGCCGGATCCTGCGGTTGCGCGACTACGGCGGTGTGCTGTTCGCCGTGCTGCGCGACTGGTCCGGCGATGTCCAACTGCTGCTGGACAATTCGCGGCTCACCCAGGGCAACAACGCCGATTTCACCGGCTCGATCGATCTCGGTGACCTGGTCGAGGTGACCGGCACCATGGGCCACAGCCGCAACGGCACCCCGTCGCTGCTGGTGACCCGGTGGCGGCTGATCGGCAAATGCCTCCGGCCACTGCCGGACAAGTACAAGGGTCTGACCGATCCGGAGGCCCGGGTCCGGACCCGGTATGTCGATCTCGCCATCAACACCGATGCACGCGATCTCATCACCGCACGCAGCCGCATCCTGCACTCCATCCGGGAATCCTTGGTCGGCAAGGGATTCCTCGAGGTGGAGACCCCGATCCTGCAGCAGATCCACGGCGGGGCGAACGCCCGACCGTTCATCACCCACATCAACGCCTACGACCTCGACCTGTATCTGCGCATCGCACCCGAGCTGTACCTCAAGCGGCTGTGCGTGGGCGGGGTGGAGCGGGTCTTCGAACTGGGTCGCGCGTTCCGCAACGAGGGCGTGGATTTCAGTCACAATCCGGAATTCACACTGCTGGAGGCCTATCAGGCGCACGCCGACTACAACGTGTGGATGCACGGCTGCCGGGAGCTGATCCAGAAGGCCGCCGAGGCCGCCAACGGCGCCCAGGTGGTGATGCGGCCGGGTCCCGACGGCACGTTGACGCCGGTGGACATCTCCGGGGAGTGGCCGGTGAAGACGGTGCACGGCGCGGTGTCCGAGGCGCTCGGGGAACAGATCGGCCCGGACACCGACCTGGACCGGCTGCGCGATCTCTGCGACAACGCCGGGGTGCCGTATCTGACGCACTGGGACACCGGCGCGGTCGTGCTCGAACTGTACGAGCGGTTGGTCGAGGGGCAGACCGAACACCCGACGTTCTACAAGGACTTCCCCACCTCGGTGTCCCCGTTGACGCGGCCGCACCGCAGCATCGCCGGCGTCGCCGAGCGGTGGGACCTGGTGGCCTGGGGCGTCGAACTCGGCACCGCCTACAGCGAACTCACCGATCCGGTGGAGCAACGCAAACGACTGCAGGAACAGTCGCTGCTGGCCGCGGGCGGCGACCCGGAGGCGATGGAACTCGACGAGGACTTCCTGCAGGCCCTCGAGTACGCCATGCCGCCGACCGGCGGTCTCGGGGTGGGGGTGGATCGGGTGGTCATGCTGATCACCGGCCGCAGCATCCGCGAGACCCTGCCGTTCCCACTGGCCAAACCGCGCTAGAAGTCACAGCCGCTTTTCAGCCAACAGCGCCACCATGGTCTGGTGAGCACGTGGGCAACGGTGTCGTTGACGCACGGCTGGGTGCCGGGGACCGTCCAGGTGGTCACCGGACTGCTGTTGCTGATGGCCGCGCTCCGTCTGCGGCGGCGGCACCCGGTGGCTTTCGGGATCGCGATGGTCTTCGGCGTGGGGGCGGCCGTGGCCGTGCACTGGTATGTCGACAACCAGGGATTGGCCGGGGATCCTGCCCCGCACGCGCTGTGGCTGTGGATCGGGCTGACCGGGTTCTCCGTTGCGGCACTGACATCCGGTTGGCGCCGGACCCACTGGTGGCGGCGCGCCGCCGCGATGACCGCCGTCCCGCTGTGCGCGCTGTGCGTGGCCCTGGCGCTGAATCAATGGACCGGATACCTGCCCACCACCCAGACGGCATGGGACCAACTCACTGCCGGACCGCTGCCGGATCAGACCGATATGGCCACCGTCGCGGCGTACGAGGTCCGGCATGTGGTGCCCCGCACCGGCTCCCTGGTGCCGTTCGACACCGGACACGCGGGTTCGGGATTCCGGCACCGCGGCGAGCTGGTGTACCTGCCGCCTGCCTGGTTCGCCTCGGATCCGCCGCCGCGGCTGCCCGCACTGCTGATGATCGGCGGCGAACTCAACACACCGGCAGACTGGGCGCGAGCCGGCAACGCGGTCACCATCACCGATACCTTCGCGGCCGCACACGGCGGCAGAGCCCCGGTGCTGGTGTTCGCCGACGTCGGTGGCGCGTTCAACAACGACACCGAGTGCGTCAACGGAACCCGCGGCAAGGTGGCCGACCACCTCCTCAACGACGTTGTACCGAAGGTCATCTCGACGTTCGGTGTGAGCGCGGACCCCGCACACTGGGGTGTTGTCGGATGGTCGATGGGCGGCACCTGCGCGGTGGACCTGACGGTGATGCACCCGGATCGGTTCTCCACGTTCGAGGACATCGCCGGCGATCTGAGGCCTAACACCGGCACCAAGGCGCAGACCATCGCGCGACTGTTCGGCGGGGACGCGGCGGCCTACGCCGCGTTCGACCCGAGCACCGTCATCACCCGGCACGGCCCCTACACCGGGGTGTCGGGTTGGTTCGCGGTGAACGGCGCCGGCACCTCCCCACCGCCCCAGACCGCCGCCGCAGCGCAGACCTTGTCCGCCCTGGGCACCGCATACGGCATCCGGTGCGTGGTGGCCACCCGGCCCGGGCAGCACGACTGGCCGTTCGCGTCACGCGCCTTCACCGAGGCGCTGCCCTGGCTGGCCGGCCGGATCGGCACGACCGATCAGTAGTCGGCCTCAGCGGCCGGCTCTTCGGCCCGGACGGTGTCCGGCACGCCATCCACTCTCCCCCGTACCAGGGCGCGCAACCGATCCCCGGACTTCTGAGCGGGTAACGTGGCGTCATGCCCGATGACCAGCAGCCTTCCGAGGTCGACCCGATCGATGCCGAGGTCGTCCCGGGCGAGCCGGCGCTCGTCGAATCGGCACCGGAATCCCACCAGAGCGGCCACACCGAGACCGGCTACACCGAGGCCGGCGTGCCGACCTTCGACGCGGTGCGGGAGAAGATCGAGAACCGCTACGGCACCGCGCTGGGCGCGACCGAGCTCGCCGAGCAGACGCCGGAGGGCCGTTCGGTGGCCGAGCAGTACGAGGCCCGCCAGCAGGCCGCCGCCGAGAAGCTGAAGCAGATCCGCGAATCGATGAACCGGGACTAGTGCGCTCGTTCACCGTCGCCGAGCGGCGTGCCCGCCTGGCCCGGCGGCATTTCCTGGGCCCGCAGAGCACCGATGTCACCACGGTGACGGCCGGCCTGGTCGGCCTGCACGCCACCGATCCCGCCACACCGTATCTGTCGCTGTGGGCCCGGATTCCCGGATTCGACCGCGCCGACCTGGACGCCGTGCTGTACCGGGACCGCACGATGCTCAAGCACCTGGCGATGCGGCGTACGCTATGGGCCATCTGCACGGACTCGTTGCCCGCGGTGCAGGCGGCCGCCAGTGACCGGGTGGCCGCCAACGAGAGCCGCAAGCTGATCGCCGATGTCGAGAAGGCGGGGGTGGCCGCCGACGGCGCCGCATGGCTGCAGACCGCGTGCACGGCGGTGCTGGCCTATCTGGAGGCCAACGGCCCGACCAGTGCGGCGCAATTGCGCACTGCCCTCCCGGAATTGGCGGGAACCTGGGATCCCGCACCCGGAAAGCCCTGGGGCGGGGCGACTCCCCTATCGCCGCGGGTGATCACGGTGCTCGCCGTGCGCGGGGCGGTCGTCCGCGGGCCGAATCAGGGCGGGTGGACATCGTCGCGTCCGCTGTGGGTGTCCGCGGGTTCCTGGTTGGACGGTGCGGCGTCGTCGGGCCCGTCGGCACCGGACGCGTCCGGTACCGAACTGGTGCGCACCTGGCTGCGGGCGTTCGGCCCGGCCACCGTGGCAGACGTGAAGTGGTGGTTCGGCCACACCCTCACCTGGACGCGGCGGGCACTGGCCGATATCGGTGCGGTCGAGGTGGATCTGCATGGCACGCCCGGCGTGGCGCTGCCCGATGACCTGGAGCCCGAACCCGACGCCGGGCCGTGGTGCGCGCTGTTGCCGGGTCTCGATCTCAGCACCATGGGCTGGGTGGACCGGGACTGGTACCTCGACGGGCTGGGCGACCGGGTGTTCGACACCCGGGGCAATGCCGGCCCGACCGCGTGGGTGAACGGCCGGGTGGTCGGTGCGTGGCGGCAATCCGACGACGGCCGGGTGCTGCCGCAGATCGTGGCCGAGGTGGACCGTGGTGCCCGACAGGAGTTGCAGCGCAAGGCCGATGCCCTCACCGAATGGTTGGACGGCACGGTCGTCAAACCGCGGTTCCCGTCCCCGTTGTCGAAGGGCCCGCCGGAGGGTTAGGGGATCCAGAGGGCAATGGATACGGCGTATAACCGCGCTCTTGACCTCAACCGCAGTTCCGGTTCTACGGTGACCGTCATGGAACTCGGTCACTTCGGCTTCACCGTTGACCCGGCCGCATCGGACGTCGGGCTCATCGAGAATCTCGGCTTCGGCACGCTCTGGGTCAACGGCGGACAACTCGACCGACTGGACGTCCTCACCGGCCTGCTGGCGGCCACCGACCACGCCGTCGTCGCGCCGGCGATCATCCCGCCCGATGTGTTCACACCCGCGGAGGTCGTCGACCTGTTTCGCGACGCCGAGACCGCGGCACCGGGCCGACTCATGGTCGGCCTCGGTTCCTCGCAACACAAACCGCTGTCCGCGTTGACCGACTATGTCGATCGCCTCGACGCGATACCCCAGGACCGGCGCCTGCTGGCGGCGTTCGGGCCACGCAAACTCGATATCGCCCGCCACCGCTTCGCCGGCGCCATCCCCGGGATGTTCACCCCCGAGTACACCGCACACGCCCGGAGCCGACTCGGGCCGAACCCGCTGCTGGCCGTCGGGCAGTACTGCGTCCTCGACACCGATGCCGACACCGCCCGGGAGAGCGCGCGGGCCCCCCTACGGTTCCTGATGGGCCTGCGCAGCTACACGGATTCCGCACGGCGACAGGGTTTCTCCGCACACGACATCGGGACGTTGAGCGACACCCTGGTGGACAGCGTGATCGCGTGGGGCACCCCCGCCGGCATCGTGGCGCACGCGCAACGACACCTGACCGCCGGCGCCGACCACGTCTATTTCAGTGTGCTGTCCGACGGCTCGCAACCGGGCGGCCTGGATGCCGCCCGCCAGCTGGCCTCGGCACTGGGCGTCAGGCGCTGACCTTGCGTCGCTTCCGGGTCTTCGGCGCGGGCTCTGCGGGTGCCTGCACCTCGTCGAGCATCTCGGCGAGGAACTGCCCGGTGTAGCTGCCCGGCGTCGCCGCGACATCCTCCGGCGTCCCGGCGGCCACCATGGTGCCGCCCCCGGCGCCGCCCTCGGGCCCCATGTCGATGATCCAGTCCGAGGTCTTGATGACATCGAGGTTGTGTTCGATGACGATCACCGTATTGCCCTTGTCGACAAGGCCGTTGATCACCTTGAGCAGCTTCCGGATGTCCTCGAAGTGCAGACCGGTGGTCGGCTCGTCGAGGATGTAGATCGTGCGACCGGTGGAGCGCTTCTGCAATTCAGCCGCCAGCTTCACCCGCTGCGCTTCACCGCCGGACAGCGTCGGCGCGGGCTGGCCGAGCCGCACGTAGCCGAGGCCGACGTCGACCAGCGTCTTGAGGTAACGGTGAATCGAGGTGATGTTCTCGAAGAACTCCGCGGCCTCCTCGATCGGCATGTCCAGCACCTCGGAGATGGTCTTGCCCTTGTAGTGCACCTCCAGGGTCTCCCGGTTGTACCGGGCACCGTGGCACACCTCGCACGGCACGTACACATCGGGCAGGAAGTTCATCTCGATCTTGAGCGTGCCGTCACCCGAACATGCCTCACAGCGGCCACCTTTGACGTTGAACGAGAACCGGCCGGGCTGGTAGCCGCGCACCTTCGCCTCGGTCGTCGCGGCGAACAGGGTGCGGATCTTGTCGAACACCCCGGTGTAGGTGGCCGGATTGGACCGCGGGGTGCGGCCGATCGGCGACTGGTCGACGCGCACCAACTTGTCGAGCTGGTCGATACCGTTGATCCGGGTGTGCCGGCCGGGCACCTGCCGCGCACCGTTGAGCTTGTTGGCCAGCACGGTGGCCAGGATGTCGTTGACCAGCGTCGACTTACCCGACCCGGACACCCCGGTGACCGAGGTCAGCACCCCGAGCGGGAAGGCGATGTCGACCTCTTTGAGGTTGTGTTCGCGTGCGCCGACGACGGTGAGCTGACGCTTGCGGTCCACCGGGCGCCGGATGGCCGGAACCTCGATGCTTTCCTTGCCGGAAAGGTAAGCGCCGGTGAGGGATTCCGGATTCTTCAGCAGATCCCGGTAGGTGCCGCTGTGCACGATGCGGCCACCGTGCTCACCGGCGTACGGGCCGATGTCGACGACCCAGTCGGCGTGCGCGATGGTGTCCAGGTCGTGCTCCACCACGATCAGGGTGTTGCCCAGGTTGCGCAGCCGCACCAGGGTGTCGATGAGCTTGCGGTTGTCGCGCTGATGCAGCCCGATGGACGGCTCGTCGAGCACGTAGAGCACCCCGACCAGGCCGGAGCCGATCTGGGTGGCGAGCCGGATGCGTTGCGCCTCACCGCCGGACAGCGTCGCCGCCGCCCGGGACAGAGACAGGTATTCCAGGCCGACGTCGAGCAGGAAGCCGAGCCGGGACTGGATCTCCTTGAGCACCTGCCCGGCGATGGCCTGTTCCCGCTGGCCCAGGGTGAGCGCGTTGAGGAACACCGCACAGTCGGCGATGGACAGTTCGGCGACCTCGGCGATCGACTTCTCGCCGTGCACACCCGCGGCCAGCGTGACCGCCAGGATCTCGGGCTTGAGCCGGGTCCCCTCGCACTCCGGGCAGGGGATATCGCGCATGAAACCCTCGTAGCGCTCCTTCATCTGCTCGGAGTCGGTCTGCTCCATCCGGCGCTGCAGGAAGGCCAGCACACCCTCGAAGTCCGCGTAGTAGGACCGGGTGCGGCCGTACCGGTTCTTGTACCGGACGTGCACCTGATGGTCGGAGCCCTCCAGGATGGCCTTGCGCGCCTTGGCGGGCAGCTTCTTCCACGGGGTGTCGACGTCGAAGCCCATCTCGTCGCCGAGACCGGACATCATCCGGGTGAAGTACTCCGCGGTGTGGCCCATCGACCACGGCGCGACGGCGCCTTCGGCCAGCGTGAGGTCCGGGTCGGGCACCACCAGGTCCGGGTCGACCTCCTTCTTGATGCCCAGACCGGTGCACTCCGGGCAGGCGCCGTAGGGCGAGTTGAAGGAGAACGACCGCGGTTCCAGATCGTCGACGGCCAGGGCGTGTCCGTTCGGGCACGCCAGCTTCTCGGAGAACCGCTGCTCACGATGCGGATCGGTCTCGTCCCGGTCGACGAAGTCGAGCACCAGGATGCCGTCGGCCAGCCCGAGCGCGGTCTCCACCGAATCGGTCAGCCGCTGCTTGCTGCTGGCCTTCACGGTGAGGCGGTCGACGACCACCTCGATGTCGTGCTTCTCCTGCTTTTTGAGCTTGGGCGGGTCGGTCAACGGGTAGACCACCCCGTCGACGCGCACCCGGCTGTAGCCCTGGGTGTTGAGCTTCTCGAACAGGTCGACGAACTCACCCTTGCGGGTCCGCACCACCGGGGCGAGCACCTGGAACTTGGTGCCCTCCTCCATGGCGAGCACCTGGTCGACGATCTGCTGCGGGGTCTGGCGCGCGATGCGCTCACCGCAGACCGGGCAATGCGGGGTGCCGGCGCGGGCATAGAGCAGGCGCAGGTAGTCGTACACCTCGGTGATGGTGCCCACGGTGGAGCGCGGGTTGCGGTTGGTCGACTTCTGGTCGATGGACACCGCCGGGGACAGGCCCTCGATGAAGTCCACGTCCGGCTTGTCCATCTGGCCGAGGAACTGCCTGGCGTACGCCGAGAGCGACTCGACGTAGCGGCGCTGCCCCTCGGCGAAGATCGTGTCGAAGGCCAGCGAGGACTTACCGGAGCCGGACAGGCCGGTGAACACGATCAGGGCGTCGCGTGGCAGATCAAGATCGACGCCACGTAGATTGTGCTCGCGCGCACCCTTGACGATCAGACGGTCAGACAACGGGGTTTCCTCCCAAGACAGAATTCATCGCCCATGCTAGGTGCCCCCACCGACAAGCCCGATAACGTGGCGGTATGAGCACCCTCGTCGAGAACTACACCGGCCACGTCGACCCCGGCACCGCGGCACGGCGCACGCTTCCGGGGGCGACCATCATCAAGGCGTCGGTCGGCGCCATGGACAACAACGCGTATCTCATCACCTGCTCGGCGACCGGGAAGACCCTGCTGATCGACGCCGCCAACGACGCCGACTCCCTGATCGGGCTGATCAGGGAGTATGCCCCCGACGTGGCGCTCATCGTGACCAGCCACCAACACTACGACCATTGGCAGGCGCTGGCCGCGGTCGCCGAGGCCACCGGCGCACCGACGGCGGCCCACGCGCTGGACGCCGAGCCGCTGCCGGTCAGCCCGGACCGGATTCTCGCCGACGGCGACACGGTCACCGTCGGCAATCTCACCTTCGACGTGATTCACCTCCAGGGTCACACCGAGGGTTCGGTCGCATTGGCGCTGCGCGGCGCGGACGGGGACGTCACCCACCTGTTCACCGGGGACTGCCTGTTCCCGGGTGGGGTCGGCAAGACCTGGAAAGAGGGCGACTTCGAGCGGCTGCTCGGCGATGTGTCGAACAAGGTGTTCGACGTATACCCCGATTCGACGGTGGTCTATCCCGGGCACGGTGACGACACCACCATCGGCGCCGAACGCCCGCACCTGACCGAATGGCGCGAGCGCGGCTGGTGAGGCCGGTACCCGAGAAGCCCGGTCCGGGCCAGGAATCGGTGTGGGACTATCCCCGCCCGCCCCGGCTCGAGGAATTCCGCGGCTCGATCACCGTCGAGCTCGGCGGGGTCGACATCGCCGCGACACAGCGGGGCTGGCGGGTGCTGGAGACCAGCCACCCACCGACCTATTACCTGCCCGCCGACTCCTTTCGGCCCGGCGTGCTGCGGGCCACTGCCGGTTCGTCCTGGTGTGAGTGGAAGGGACGGGCGAGCTACTTCGACCTGGTCTCCGGACGGACCGTGGCCCCGCGTGCGGCCTGGACCTACGCGGCACCGACCCGCGGTTTCGAACCCATCGCCGGGGCCGTCGCGGTGATGGCTGCGGCGGTGGACCGGTGCACTGTCAACGGCGAGACCGTCCTCCACCAACCTGGCGGCTTCTACGGCGGTTGGATCACCAGCGGGGTGACCGGGCCGTTCAAGGGCGTCCCGGGGTCGATGGGCTGGTGAGGCGTCAGAGCTTGGCGATCACCTGCTCGCCGAATC
This sequence comes from Mycolicibacterium diernhoferi, assembly GCF_019456655.1. Lineage (NCBI taxonomy): Bacteria > Bacillati > Actinomycetota > Actinomycetes > Mycobacteriales > Mycobacteriaceae > Mycobacterium > Mycolicibacterium diernhoferi. The sequence goes on from NZ_CP080332.1 coordinate 3,628,864, forward strand.
CGGCGATGACGTCGGTCGCGTGCGCCAGGCTGTCACCGGGCACCTGCACCTGGATCCAGGTCACCCCCAGCTCGGCCAGCTGCTGCACACCGTCCAGGTAGGCCGCCGGGTCGAAGGACTCCGCGCCGGGCACCCCGCCGACGGCATTGCTGAAGGTGATGTCGACCGTTTCCGGGTCGCGGCCGGCCTCGTCCAGGCGCCGGCGCAGATCGTCGATGCCCGCCTGCAGCGTCTCCAGCGAGTCCATCGGGTCGGTGCGCGCCGTCTGCGCCAGCACCCCGGCCGCAGGGAACGGGCACCATCCGTCGCCGTGCTGGGCAACCCGGCGGCGGGCGGCGGCGGTGTTGCCGCCGATCCAGATCGGCGGTGGTGCGGCCGGGCGGGGGTGGGCGGTGATGCCCGCGGCGGTGAAGTGCCGACCCTCGAAGCTCACATCGTCACCGTTCCAGATGGCCCGGATGACCTGCAGCGCCTCCTCGACGAGCGCCCCGCGCTCCTCGAAATCGACTCCGAGAGCGGTGAATTCACGCTTGAGATAACCGACGCCGACGGCCAGGGTGAACCTTCCGCCGGACAGCAGGGCGAGCGTCGCACCGGCTTTGGCGACCACGAACGGATTCCGGTACGGAAGTACCACCACATTGGGTATCAGCCGCAGTGTGCTGGTGTGTGCGGCGGCGAAACCCATGGCCACAAAGGGATCCAGCGCGTCGTGCCCGCCGTGGTCCAGCCATTTCTGGGTGGGCGCAGGGTGATCGGTGAAACCGAACCCGGCAAACCCGGCGGCCTCGGCGGCGGCGGCCACCGCGGCAACCCCGGCCCCGTTGACCAGTTCCGGGTTGTAGGGGTGGCTGTGCATCGGGTGGGTGAAAGCGAACTTCATCGAACTCCCTTCGGCGGCAGGTAGATCGGCCGTGGCAATCCGAGCGCCTGTGCAGCGATCATGTTGCGGAACACCTCGAGGGTTCCGCCGTAGATTCCGGTCGGCGATGCCAGCCGGTAGATGTACTCGGCGCCCCCGCCATCGGCTGCGCCGGCGGTACCCTCGGGCAGCGCGCCGGCCGTGCCGAGGATGTCCATCAGATCCGGCGCGATGTCGCGCATGGTCTGTGCGATGGCGACCCGGCCGTACATGTCCGGGGAACTCATCGCGGCCTCCAGCCGCGCCACGGCCCGGCCGAGCCGGTAGCCGGGTTCGACGATGCCGGCGATCCGGTCCACCACGGTGGCCGTCAACGTGATGTGTTCGGTCATGGTCGCCAGCTTCTGCAGGCCGCTGTCATCGCGGGCGACGGTGCCGTGCTCAACCTTCAGCGCCTCCCGCAGCACCGCCCAACCACCGTTGACCGGGCCGATGCGGTGATCGTCGTCCACCCGGACATCGGTGTAGAAGGTGATATTGGTGCGGTCCCCGTCCACGGTGCGGATGGGCTGGATCTCCACACCCGGGGAGTCCAGCGGCACCAGAAACATGGTGAGGCTCTGGTGTTTCGGGCCGTTCGGGTCGGTGTTGGTGATCAGGAATACGTACTGGGCATTGTGTGCATTCGAGGTGAACATCTTGGAGCCGTTCACGATCCAGCCGGATCCGCCGGCGTCCCGCACGGCGCGGGTCTTGCAGGTCGCCACATCCGAGCCGCCCTCGGGCTCGGTGTAGCCCAGGCAGAGCCGTAGTTCTCCGGACAGCACACCGGGCATGATCCGTTCGACCAATTCGGGGGCCCCGAAGGCCTGTACCGATCTGGCCACCATCGCCGTTGTGCCCCAATGGAACCACGGGGTGCCGGCGCGGCCGATCTCCAGTTCCCAGATGCGGCGGCGCACCGCGTCGAACCCGCCCTCGGCCTCGGACCGATAGTCCGCGGCGAGATATCCGGCCGCACCCAGCGCCAAATGCACTGTCTCGTCGAAGTTCTCGCCCGTCTCGCGATCGCGGCGGATCACCTCATCGGTGACCAGAGCGGTCAGGAACTCACGCAGCTCCTGCTGAAACGCCCGGTCCTGCGCCGACAGCTCGACCCGTGAGAAATCCACCCGCCTACCGTGACACTTTCGCGGCAATTTGTAAAGCTTCAGCCGGTGGCGTCAAATACCGAGGCCCGGCGCCACCGGATGAACGGTGACACCGGGCCTCGGCCTGGTTCTGATGAGGTCAGGACGTGTGCACGATGAGCACGTCGACCTTCGATCGGCGGGCCACATTGGCCGGCACCGAACCGAGCAGTCGGCCCGCGATGGTGCTCAGGCCGACGTTACCGACGACCAGCAGGTCGGCCTTCTCCGATTCGGCGAGATCGACGAGGGCGTCCACGGGGGCACCGACCACAGCCTTCTCCACCACATCGGTGGCTCCGGCGGCCTTGGCCCGCTCGGTCGCCTCGCGCAGGATCGCGTAGATCGGGGCGTTACCGGTGGCCTTGTAGCCCTCGTCCTTGAGTACGTCGGCGGCGTGGTGGTCCTCGCTCTGCGGGAAGTACGCGGTCGCGACGACGACCTTCGCGCCCGATCCCGCGGCGATCTCCCCGGCGCGGTCCACTGCCCGCAGCGACGAATCCGATCCGTCCGTGCCGACCACCACGGTCCGATAGGCGCTCATTCATGCCCTCCCAATGTCGATTGCTACATCGAATTTCAAGCCACCCGAGACCCTATCCCGATGCGCGACGGCCATGGGTCCGATTGACGAACACACGGCGCGTCGAACGGCCTTTGGGCGGCACTGTTCGCGCGTTGATGTTAGCCGTTGCGGGAGTCGGTGAAACGATCCCGTGAGCAAGGCGACGCTGGAGTTTCCGGTGTTTGCAGGCCGCACTCGCGGTGCCGGAGTGAGCCGGGTCAACCCGGCAGCCGGGCAGCGACGGGCGTCACAGCGGGCCCGCGGGCCGCGTTTCGGGTCGGTCTGACGATGATGTTGCCACGGCGGCAATTTCGCCCCGCGTACGGGACCGGTGACGTCGCCCTTATGGTGTGAGGATGGCTGACGCACGCGGAACATACGCGATCACCGGTTCGGCATCGGGTATGGGCTGGAATGCGGCCCGCAAGCTCCGAGAACAGGGACACCGGGTGATCGGTGTAGACCTCAAGGATGCCGACGTCATCGCCGATCTCTCGACACCGGAGGGCCGCCGGGCCGCGGCCGAGGAGGTGCTGGCCGCGGCCGACGGTGTCCTCGACGGGGCCGTGCTGGCCGCCGGTCTGGGGCCCGGATCGGGCAAGGGCCGCAATGAGCTGATCGCGCAGGTGAACTTCCTCGGTGTGGTCGAACCTCTGACGGCGTGGCGTCCGGCGCTGGCCGAGGCCGACCGCGCGAAGGTCGTGGTGATCGCCAGCAACTCGACCACCACGGTGCCGGCGGTACCCCGCCGCACGATCAACGCCCTGCTCGCGCACGACCCCGACAAGGCGGTCCGCAGCATCCGACTGCTGGGGCAACAGGGTTCGGCGATCATGTACGCGGCCTCGAAGATCGCGCTCAGCCGCTGGGTCCGTACGCAGGCGGTGTCCGCCGACTGGGCGGGTGCCGGCATCCGGCTCAACGCCCTCGCGCCCGGGGCGATCCTGACCCCGCTGTTGGAAGCTCAGCTGGCCCAGCCCATGGAGGGCAAGGCGGTTCGCAAGTTCCCGGTGCCCATCGGCGGCTTCGGCGCTCCCGAGCAGCTGGCCGACTGGATGTGCTTCATGCTGTCCGACTCCGCCGATTTCCTTTGCGGCAGCGTCATTTTCGTCGACGGCGGCACGGACGCGTTCTTCCGTCCCGGCGATTGGCCACGCCCGATCCCGCTGCGCGGACTCCCCCGCTACCTGTGGAAGTACGCGCGCGGGCCGCAACGCTGACCGCTACAGGTACCGACCCAGGAAATCGGCCACGCTGCGCCGGAATTCCACCATGGTGGGCGCCTTCGTCATCAGCCCGTCGGCGCCGTGGTACATGCCCGGGACGGTGACCACCTCGCACGGCACACCGCAGGCCTGCAGCCGCCGGGCGTAGTCGATCGTCTCGTCGAAGAGCAGGTCCAGTTCCCCCACGCCGACCCACGCCGGCGCCAGCCCGGACAGGTCGTCGCGGCGCGCGGGTGCGGCGTAGCGGGGCGCATCCGATGACCGGGGAACCCGGCCGAGATACGAGGTCCAGGCGAAGACGTTCGACTTCGGAGGCCACAGGAACCTGCCCCGGCCCGGTTGGTCGCGCAGCGCGGTGCGGTCATCGACGGCCGGGTAACATAGCGCCTGGGCGCGCAGTGCGATGCCCTCGTCGTGGGCCCGCTGGGCGACGGCCGCGGCCAATCCCCCACCCGCACTGGATCCGGTCACCGCGATGCGGTCGGGGTCGATGCCGATCTCGCCGGCGTGCTCGCGCATCCAGTGCAGCGTGGCCATGCAATCGTCGAGCGCCGCCGGGAACGGGTGTTCGGGCGCCAGCCGGTAGTCGGGTGACACCACGACGGCCCCGAGTTCGCGGGTCAGCGTCCCGCACCCGGCGGCCTCGTTCTTGGGAGATCCGAAGATGAATCCGCCGCCGTGGATGTAGAGCACCCCCGGACACGCTCCGGCATCGGCGGAGTCCGCCGGCCGGGTGATGAGCACGTCGAGTTCGGGGGTCCCGATCCGGCGCTCGACGGCCTCGACGCCGTCGCCGGGCTGGGATTCGATGTTGTTGAACCACCGGGCCAGCCGCAGCGAGCGCGGGCCATGGCTCGTGGTGAGCAGCGGCAACAGCGGGTTACGCAGTTCGGGGGCAACACGGGACAGGTCGGGGCGCAGGGACCGGTAGTGCCGCAGGGCCGACCAGCCGCCGAGTGCGAGCCCGCCGAGCGTCGCCGTCGCGAGCAGTTTCTTCCGCACGGGCGAAGGTTAGCGCCCCCGGGGCGTCAGCACCCGGTCAACGCGCTGCAGGACCCTGGACAGGGAAACCCTGCGCGCTCCACGAGGATTCACGGAACGCCGCGAACCCTACGCGGTTGCTGGAGCGAGTGACGGGATTCGAACCCGTGTAAACGGCTTTGCAGGCCGGTGCCTAGCCACTCAGCCACACCCGCAGCAGTGACCAATCTGCCACGGGGTGACCGAGCTGAACATCGTTGCGATCGCCGTGATCGCTATTCCGCGGATGCCCGGCGTGGCGCGGACTCCCGCCGTTCGGAGGACGTTTCAGCCGGGCGTCCTGCGCGATGGTCGGGACCGGGTCCTCGCTCATCACGCGCCTGGAGTCCCCGGGGCTCGCCTGCTTTCGCACCGGGATTCGGGGCGGTCACCGTCCGCACCCGCAGTCCGGGCTTCTGGACCGAACGCGTCGACTTCGACGGCGAATCCTGGCTGAGCTTCGGCGCCGACCCCTCGAAGGCCCCGGATATGTCAGCCGGCGGATCCGACGGCGCAACATCGGTCGTGGCGTCGGTGACGGTGCTGTCCTCCGTGGTGGTGTCCTCGGCGGCCACCGGCTCGGGGATGGTCAGGTCGCCGGGGGCGGGGGCATCCACCACGATCTCGTCGGGCGCGATCTCGTCGGCCACCTCATCCTCGGTCACCGGCACCTCGGTCACCACGTCCTCGATCACGACGTCCTCAGTCACCGGCACCTCGGTCACCACGTCCTCGGTGACGACCTCTTCGGTCACGGCGTCTTCGGTCACGGCGTCTTCGGTGACGGTGTCTTGGACCACCGCCTCATCGGCGACGACGTATTCGGTGCCGGGCCCCTCGGCCGCCACAACCTCCGCGCCCACGCTCACGTCCTCGGCCACCGCCTCGGGGGCAGGCGCAGCACCGGACTCGTCGGTGACCGCGTCGGTGGCCGTTGTGTCGCCAGTCGCTGCGTCCGCATCCAGATCTGACGTCGCCGCAGCCATCCGGAGCGACGCCCCGACCGCACCGGCCGAGGCCGGCTGCGTCCCGGTCAACGCGCCGGAGAGCCCACCCAGGAGCGACCCGATCAGATTCGTCACGGCCTGGACGACACCGGCCACCAGGTTCGGAACGAAGCTGAGGATCTGCGTGACCACCTGCTGGATCGCCTGCAGCAGCGCCGAAACCGGGTTGCTCGGGTTGCTCGGCGCACACCCATCCTGCAAACAGAGGATCAATTTCTTGAGCTGTGCCAGCGCTTCGGCGTCCTTGGGATTGCCGAATTGATCGAAGATCCCGAAGAAACGCTCATCACCCAGCGCATCCGGGTCGTCTTTAATCGAGTACAGGAACACCGGGCCGGCCCCGGCAATCGATTGCCACGCGGTGAGAATGTCGCGCATGAATTCCAACTGGACCGCGGCCGACACCTGACTGGTGGGCAGCCCGTATTCGGTGATCCAGATCTTCAGTTGCTCCTCACCCGGCTGGAGGTGAGCGTCCATCAATGCCCGGATCTGCTGAATCTGGAGCAGCGGCGACAGCATGTTCGCCTCCTGCTCGGAGAACTTCGTGACGAAGTCGTACGGATGGAAGGAGATCGCGTCGAAATACCCGTGCGCACCGGCGGCGTACATCGCCGCGACGAACTCGACGGGGCTCTTGGTCCACTCACCGATGGTGATACCGGGGCCGACGACCGCGCCGACCACCGTGATGTCGGGGCTGACCGCTTTCAGTGCGGTGTAGGTCGCCTTCAGCATCTCGGTGTACTCCACCGGGTCCACCGGGTTCCAGAACAACACGAAGTTCGGCTCGTTCCACACCTCATACGCGGTGATCTTGTTGAGGTACCGGGTGGCGACCGCCCCGGCGAAATCGGCGAGATACTGCGGATCAGAGGGATGGCCGCTACCCGGAGGCCCGTCGGTCGCCCAGGCCGGCGTCCACTGCAGCACGCCGAGAATGCCCAACCCCAGACGGTCCGCCTCGTTGACGATCGTGTCCAGCTTCGCCCAGTTCAGGTCGCTCTCCCAGTCCACGGGCTGGCCGAGCGGGTCCTGCGTCTGGATCTGCCACCACGGCACCAGTAGGCGGACGTTCTTCACCCCGAGCGATGCGGTCAGGGCGAGGCGAGCCATCACCTCGTCGAGGTCGTCGGTGAAATAAATGTTCGAATCCGAGATCCCGACCGCCGTCGAGGAGTCGTCGACCGCCGCAACATGCATCACGTCGTAGCTCGCGACGCGTTTCACGTCGGGCACCGAGAAATGGCCACCGGTGGTTGCGACCACCGCGGCCGCGGTAACGCCGATTACGGCCCGACCCGCAATACCGCGAATCGGTCGCCGGATACAACTCCACATGTTAACCACCGTTTCTCGCACCGTGACGTCGAACCTTCCCCAGCCCGACACTGCTAGAAAATTAGCCACGTGGACGAGAAATTGCGAAAACTACCTGTGAGTAAGAAAACCCATTTGGAAATGGCTTTCCCGAACCGCTTCCTGGCAAAGAATTTACCGATCAGAAATATACGAATCCGCAACCGGACGTGCAGTTCTAGCAAACCTGAGAAGTTTGCCAGGCGGTGCATCGCCATAGGGCTCACCCATCACTGCGGGCACATCGGTCCAGATAGGTGTCATTTCCCCCATCGGCAACAGCCATTGCCCCGAGCCACATCAGCACAACAACGCCCCACCAGTCAGCCTCAGCAAACAGTGCACCAGTAGTACGTTCAGCCGACAAGCGCCACAGTCGCCACTAGGGACAAGAGTTGGCGCGCGCGTCAATTCATGGGCTCTCACCAGCACCATCCCGAAATGTGGGACGGTCATCGCGGGCCTATTGATGGGGCATGCCGGCCGCCACCCCGCTCTGCGGCCAGCCGGGTGGCGAATCCTCCCACGGCTCCTGGCGGCCGTAGGGGGTCAGATCCAGGAACGGGTATCCGACCGCGGTGTGATCGAGCCCGCGCGCATAGGTGGAGTAGGTATGGAAGACCTCGGCCCCGCGGCGCAGGAACACACTCGCGCCGGGCCAATCCCCGCGCAGATCGGCATCACTCCAGCCGTCCCTGCGCAACTCGGCATAGGACTTGTAGTTGTACTGCAGCGCAGCGCGATCCGGGTCCAGCGTGACGTGGTAGTCGTAGCTGAAGTCGCCATCGCGGGTGGAGTACCAGGGAAAGGTCCAGCCGTGCGCCGCCCGGTACCGCTCGATGCTGGCGAAGGGCGCCCGCGACACGCACACCAACGTCAGGTCCTTGGCGTTCAGCAGAAGTCGGTCGGATTCGGTGAAGGTCAGATCCGCGGCAGCGGTGCAGCTGGGGCATCCCTGGTCGATCTCGTCCAGCCACATGAAGTGATGGATGTAGAGCTGGGTGCGGCCCTCGAACAGATCGACCAGCCGGACCAGCCCGCTCGGGCCTTCGAAGAGGTAGTCCTTGTCCACCTTCACCATCGGCAGCCGCCGCCGTTCGGCGTTGACGGCGTCACGCAGATGGGTGGCCGCGCGTTCGGCGGCCAGCAGCCGCAGCCGTGCCTGCAGCCACTGCTCACGGGACACCACGTCGGGATGGGCGCTGCGCTGCGTCATCGGGTGGCTCCTCACCGGATCGAAGGGGTCTAGGGGTGCAGACTCCCCCGCTCCGGGAAACTCAGCGCCGTCCGGCCCGGAACGAGGCGATGGCACCGAGCCCGATCAACACCGAGAAGCCACCGAACAGCCACCGGGCCGCATCCGCATCACCGGTGGTGACCGTGTTGACCACCACGCCGGCCACCCCGGCTCCGAAGGCGCCGCAGATCAGCTGCACCGTGTTGATGGCCGCCGCCGCAACAGGCCCCTCGGCCGGATCCTGCACTCGGGTCATCGCCCACGCGGACAGATGCGGCCAGGCCATCCCGACCCCGAGACCGGCCGCCACCATGGCCAGTCCCCACACCACCGTGAGCCAGACCGGCATCGCATCGCGCACCAACAGCGCGCACGCGCCCAGTCCGACGGCGATCACGATCGGCGCGACGCAGACGATGCGGGTCACCACCGTACGTCGATCCACCGAGGCGCTGACGATCTCGCTCACCGTCCAGCCGATCGCCAGGGCCACCCCCAGGATGCCGGCCGCCGCGGGCGCCAGGCCGGCCAGGTTCTGACCGAACAGCGGCACGTACATGACCACCATGGTTGCGGCCATCAGCGCACCCAGCGTCAGGTAGATCCACTTCAGCGGACCCGGCCGGAACACCGTAGGTGGCAGCACCGGCGTCCCGGTCGCTGCGGCCGTGCGGCGCTCCACGGCCAGGAACACCGCCACCAGCCCGGCGGCGGCCGCCAGGAGTATCGCGGTCAGTACGGCGTGCTGCGCAATGCCGGCCACGCTGACCACCAGCGCCGCCGCACCGAGCAGCAGCAGCGACCGCACCGGAACCCGGATCGCAACCACCTCGCGGGCGCCCGATCGTGCCGGCAACGCGATCGGCACCAGCGCCGCGATGACGACGGTCAGCACCACCAGTGCGGCGAAAGCCCAACGCCACGAACCGAACTGGGCGAACAGACCACCGACGGCCGGCCCCACGAAGATGCCGACTCCCCACATGGCGGAGACGAGCGCCGACGCTCGGGTCCACAACGACTGTGGCAGGGCGGTATTGATCACCGCATAGCCCAGGCCGGCCAGCAGTCCCCCCGCGCCGCCCTGCACCACCCGGCCGACGAGCAGCACCTCCATGCCGGGGGCGAGCGCACAGATCGCGCTGCCCACCCCGAACACCGCGAGCGCGCCGAGGTAGGCCGGCCGGGGCCCGAACCGGGCCAGCAGGGAACTGACCAGCGTGGCACCGGCCACCGAGGCGACCAGATAGACCGTCACCACCCAGGCGTAGTACCGGTGGCCGCCGATCTCGGCGACCGCGCTGGGCAGCAGGCTGATGGTGAGGAACTCGTTGGTGGCGTACAGCGCCACGCCGCCGGCCAGGACGGTCGAGGCGCCGATGTTCTTCGGCCCCAGCAGTTCGCGCCAGCTTCCGCCGGTCAACTCGTGCGTCTCGGTCACCCCGTCAACCTAGAAGCTCAACCGCAGTTGAGTTCAAGTGTCACTACTTCAGACCCGCGGCATCCATTCCGCGCAGTTCCTTCTTGAGGTCCTGGATCTCGTCGCGGATGCGCGCGGCGAGTTCGAACTGCAGATCGCGGGCGGCCGTCATCATCTGTTCGGTCAGGTCCTTGATCAGGTCCGCCAGCTCGGCACGCGGCATGTTGGCGGTGTCGCGCCCCTCGACGATGCCGGCGCTGACCGCGCGGCCCGGTTCCCCCTGGGCGCGGCGGCCGCGCGAGGCATTGCGTCCGGACCCGCCGACCTCGACGTTCTCGGTGTCGTCGGCCTCGCGGTACACCTGATCGAGGATGTCGGCGATCTTCTTGCGCAGCGGCTGCGGATCGATCCCGTGCTCTTTGTTGTAGGCGACCTGCTTGGCGCGGCGGCGATCCGTCTCGTCGATCGCCTCCCTCATGGAGTCGGTGATCTTGTCGGCGTACATGTGCACCTCGCCGGACACGTTGCGGGCGGCGCGGCCGATGGTCTGGATGAGGCTGCGCGGGGACCGCAGGAAGCCCTCCTTGTCGGCGTCGAGGATCGCCACCAGCGACACCTCGGGCAGGTCCAGGCCCTCCCGCAGCAGGTTGATGCCGACCAGCACGTCGTACTCACCGAGGCGCAACTGCCGGAGCAGTTCGACCCGGCGCAGGGTGTCCACCTCGGAATGCAGGTAGCGCACCCGGATACCCATCTCGAGCAGGTAGTCGGTGAGGTCCTCGGCCATCTTCTTGGTCAAGGTGGTCACCAGCACCCGCTCATCGCGTTCGGTACGCAGCCGGATCTCGCCGATCAGATCGTCGATCTGGCCCTTGGTGGGTTTGACGAGCACCTGCGGGTCGACCAGCCCGGTCGGGCGGATCACCTGTTCGACGAACTCGCCGCCGGCCTGCGCCATCTCGTAGTTGCCCGGCGTCGCCGACAGATACACCGTCTGGCCGATCCGGGCGGCGAACTCCTCCCAGGTCAGCGGCCGGTTGTCGACCGCCGACGGCAACCGGAAGCCGAAGTCGACCAGGTTGCGCTTGCGCGACATATCGCCTTCGTACATGCCGCCGATCTGCGGCACGGTGACGTGCGACTCGTCGATGACGAGCAGGAAGTCCTCGGGGAAGTAGTCGATCAGCGTGGCCGGCGCGGTTCCCGGGCCGCGTCCATCGATGTGGCGCGAGTAGTTCTCGATGCCGGAGCAGAAGCCGACCTGCTTCATCATCTCCAGGTCGTAATTGGTCCGCATCCGCAGCCGCTGCGCCTCCAGCAGCTTGCCCTGGCCCTCCAGTTCGGCCAACCGGGTCTCCAGTTCGGCCTCGATGCTGGAGATCGCGACCGCCATCCGGTCCGGGCCCGCCACGTAGTGGGTGGCCGGGAAGATGCGCACCGAGTCCACCTGCCGCACCACATCGCCGGTCAACGGGTGCAGGTAGTACAGCGCCTCCACCTCGTCACCGAAGAACTCGATGCGCACCGCCAGTTCCTCGTAGGCCGGGATGATCTCCACGGTGTCCCCGCGCACCCGGAAGGATCCCCGGGTGAAGGAGATGTCGTTGCGGTCGTACTGGACGTCGACCAGTAGCCGCAGCAGCCCGTCCCGGGGCACCTCGTCGCCGACCTTGAGCTCCACCGACCGGTCCAGGTAGGACTGCGGGGTTCCCAGGCCGTAGATGCAGGACACCGAGGCCACCACCACGACATCGCGCCGGGACAGCAGGCTCGACGTGGCCGAGTGCCGCAGCCGCTCGACGTCGTCGTTGATCGAGCTGTCCTTCTCGATGTAGGTGTCGGTCTGCGCGATGTACGCTTCCGGCTGGTAGTAGTCGTAGTACGACACGAAATACTCGACGGCGTTGTGCGGCAACATCTCCCGCAGTTCGTTGGCGAGCTGCGCGGCCAGTGTCTTGTTGGGGGCCATCACCAGGGTGGGCCGCTGCAACTTCTCGATCAGCCACGCGGTGGTGGCCGATTTACCGGTTCCGGTGGCGCCCAGCAGCACGATGTCACGCTCACCGGCCCGGACCCGGCGCTCCAACTCGGCGATGGCCGCCGGCTGATCACCGGCGGGTTCGTACTCGCTGACCACCTCGAACCGGCCGCCGGAACGGACGATGCCGTCAACGGCGTCGGCGGCAGGTCGGTACTCCGACTGCGCCAACACAGGATGTTCGGTAGCGAAAGCCATGGTCTCCAGGTTAAGCGCGGGGGCCGACAAGTTCATTCCCGCTTCGCTGCGCGCGAAGACGACCGGCACGCTACCGTGGCGCCGTGCCCGAACCCGCCCGCATCGCGCTCCGGCTGATCGGCCTGTTCCTGCTGGTCGCAGGGCTGGGGTGCGCGGTGCTGCTGGTGTGGCCGGGACCTTCCGGGGTCGCCGAGGCGCTGGGCGTCGGCTGCGCGCACGTCCGGTACGGCGGCCCCGAGCAGTGTTCCTGGCTGGACGCCGCCGACCTGTTGTGGACCGGATGCTGGCTGGCCATCGTCGCCGGCGCCGTGCTGCGGCTGGTCACCCGGCCGGCCGGCCGAGCGCCCCGGACCCTCGACCTGCGCCGGTGGCGGTGAGTGTGCACCCACCCAAACGTGAGACCTTCGACCTGCACGCCCGCACCAACACCGATCCGAAGGGCATCGTGCGCGATGTGGAGGAGTTCACCGTGCGGCCATGGGGCCTCTACATGGCCCGCCCGACCCCGGGCCGTGCGCAGTTCCACTACCTGGAGACCTGGCTGCTGCCCGCGCTGAACCTGCGGGTGACGGTGTTCCATTTCAACCCCGGGCACGAACGTGACCAGGACTTCTACCTCGATGTCGGGCGGTATACCGCCGACGACGGGGTCTGGCGCTCCGAGGACCACTATCTGGACCTGGTGTTGCGCACCGGCCGCGACGTCACGCTGACCGACGTCGACGAACTGTTCGCCGCCGTCACCGAAGGACTGCTGGACCCGGCAACCGCCGAACGAGCCGTCGCGACGGCCGTGGCCACGGTGGACGGTCTGGCCCGCCACGACTATGACCTCGATCGCTGGCTGACGGTGCATGACGTGACACTGACCTGGCGGGCGTAAAGTCAAGATCATGAGTGTCACCAGGCGCGCAGGGCTGGCGGCTGCCACGGCATCGGCATTGCTGCTCGCGGGTCAGCTGCTTCCCGCATCGGCTTTCGCCGAACCCGGAGCCGGGCCCGACGTCGAGCAACCGCAGACCGAGGTCACCGAGCCGGGTCCCCCGCTGCTGTACAACATCACCTACCGGGTGCGCGCCGACGGCACGTCACGCCGGGCCGTGGTGGCCTACAAGGCCGACGATCACAACATCAACAGCGAGCAACCGAACCTGCTGCCCGGGCAGACGTTCGAGGTGAACACGGTGATGACCGACCCGAACCTGGCCGGTCTGGAGCTGTCCATCGACTGGCCCTACGGGTCGAACCTGCACTGCGAGATCCTGGTCGACGAGCAGATCGTGGTGCAGGCCGACCAGTTCATCGCCCCCCGGTTGCTGCGCCCCAAGGACGACCCGCTGTACGGGGTGCTGCATTGCGGTGCGCCCCTGAATGATGCGGTGGTCGGCGAGTCCGTCCCGGACCTCCCGGGCTACCCGACTCAGCCGGCGCCGGAGACTGCGCCCCAGATGTGACCGGTCAGGGCTTCCAACCGGTGGCGTCGGCCCACTCCCAGGCGCGGTGATACGCGTCGAGGAACCACGGTTCTTTGGCCGCGACGTAGTCCGGAGCTCGTGACGCTGCCCGCTTGGCTGCCAGATAGTCCTCCTGCACACCGGGATTGGCCTTCAGCCAGTCCACCCACAGCAGTGCGAACCGCTGGTTCGGCCAGCCGTCCACCCGGATGTGCACGTGGGTCGGCCGCCCCGGGTCCGCGGACGCGTGAAAACGCTTGCGCCACTGCGCCGGATCCTCACTGTGCGCGACGTCGGCCGAATTGTGGTCCACCCGTGGATATCCCGCGGCCAGCAGGGCATCGGCCAGCTCGTCGGCGACCTCCAGTGAGGCCACCGTCACCTGCACGTCGATGACGTCCTTGGAGTCCAGGCCCGGTACCGCGGTGGAACCGATGTGGTCGATGCGCACGGCGCGGTGCCCGCACGCGGTCTGCAACCGGGCCACGATACGGCGGGCCTGGTCCGGCCAGCCCGGATCGGCGGGCACCACGACCGGCTCGAGGTGTACCGGGCGGCGCAGCCGCAGATTGTGGGCGAACGGCACAATCCGGTCATGCCACAGGCCGCGGGCCTGCTCCACCAGGGCACCGGCGGTCCCCGAATTGTCCAGCCACACATCGGCCACCGCGCGGCGCTGCTCCTCGGTGGCCTGCGCCGCGATCCGGGCCCGGGCGTCCTGCTCGGTGAATCCGCGGTACTCGATGAGCCGCCGGACCCGCAGCTCGACATCGGCATTGACCACGATGACCAGCGGGAACATCGGCGCCATCTGCGATTCGACCAGCAGCGGGATGTCCTCGATGATCACCGGGCTTTCCTGGTCCAGCTGCGCGCATTCGATCAGTTCGGAGCGGCGACGGGCGACCAACGGGTGCACGATGCCGTTCAGCGTCTGGCGCTTCTCCTCGTCGCTGAACGCGACCGCCGCCAGGGCAGGCCGGTTGAGCTCGCCTGCCTGCGGCCCCTCGGCATGCAGGATGTCGTGGCCGAAGGCGTCGACCAGCTTGGCGAGGCCCTCGGTTCCCGGCTCCACGACCTCCCGGGCGATGACGTCACCGTCGACGACGATGCCGCCGAGATCACTGAAGGTCGAGGACACCGTCGATTTGCCGGCGCCGATGCCGCCGGTCAGTCCGATACGAAGCACCGCACCAGTGTGTCAGGACGGTGCGTGGGTTCAGCCGCCGACGCCCGTTAGTTCGATACCGGGGTGTGCCACCGGGGCCTCCGCGACGACGGCACCGTCGGCCAGGTCCACGGCGACCAGGCGCGGCCCGGCCGGGTCGCTGACGTAGGCGATGCCGTCCTGGATATGCAGGTCGGGCATCGGTGACTGCCAGTCATCCGGCTCGGTCCAGGCGGCGATGGCCGGCAGGTGGGCCGTGCGCTGGGCGGAGGCCGGATCGTAGACGTGCAAGTGGCCGTCGGTGCCGAGGATGACCGCCTCACCGCGCGGTCCCCGGCCCAGCGACCGGAAGCTGTAGCTGGTGTCGATCGGTACGACGGTGATGGTGCCGGCCGCCGTGTCGGTGAGGGTGAACCGGCGGGGACGCTCGAGTTCGGCCTCGGGGTCGGTCTTGTAGTCGCCCAGCACGACGGGCGAGACCGCACTGCCGGCCTGGTTGCCGATGCGACCGTAGGGATCGGGCGCGGCTACCTTCTGGATGCTGTTGCCGCGCACGATGAGTACCCCGTCCTGGCAACCCAGGGTCAGCACGCCGTCGGCCGCGCCGGCCTCACCGTGCAGGCCCGGGCAGTCGTCGGTGGCCGCCACCGGCGCCGCGATACCGTCGAGAATTACTGCGCCGGTACGGGTTTCCTCATCGCCGACGCTGACCACGGTGGTGCCGTCGGCCCGTGCGACTGCCACCCCGTGGTGCGGCGGCCGGGTGGTCACCGTCCGCGCCTGGGCATCACCGTCGAGCAGGTCCGCCGGGTCGACCACCTCGACCGCGCCGGTGCCGTCGCTGAACAGCGTCAGCAGACCGTCGTGGGCCACGACGTGGCCGGGTTTGGCGCCACCGAACCGGACGCCGGTCAGCGCGGGCGCCGCGGTGTAGTAGTGCCGATGGTCGCCGTGCCGGTCGGTCCAGGTGCCGAGGTCGAGGACCTCGAAACCGTCCGACCGGGAGACCAGCACATGGCGACCGTTGGCCGCCGGGTTGAGCCGGAGGAATCCCTCGGCCGGGATGTCGGCGACCACTGCCAAGGTGTCGGCGTCGAGCACCAGCACCCCGCCGTCATAGCTCAACGCCAGCCGGGGCGTGGCCGAGGTCTGCTCGACCGGCGCGGCGGGGGCGGGTGCGGCCTGCTCCGTCTCATCGGGGGTGGACGTGGTGGACGTTGTGCAGGCGGCGGACACCAGCGCGACGGACAGCAGGATCGAGGCTCGCTTCATCGTGGACATGCCCGCGAGTCAAACAGTTATTGAAAATCATTGTCAATTAGCGATATGTGCACGTGACCCCGGAGAACGAAAAACTCCCCGGCTCCAATCGGAGCCGGGGAGTTTTGCGAACTACTTATCAGGCGTTGCCGGCGAGCTTCTCGCGCAGGGCAGCCAGCTGGGCGTCGCTGGCCAGCGACCCACCTGCGGACTCACCCTCGGAGCGCGAAGAGCTGCTGGAGGTCGACGGGCGAGCCGCTTCCTCCGCCTCGGCAGCGGCGAACTTCTCCATCTGCGCGGTGTGCATCTTGTGCCGACGCTCGGCCTCGGCGTACCGGGCCTCCCATTCGGTGCGCTGCTTGTCGAAGCCCTCGAGCCATTCGTTGGTGTCGGCGTCGAAGCCCTCGGGGAAGATGTAGTTCCCCGCCTCGTCGTAGCTGTCGGCCATGCCGTACTTCGAGGGGTCGAACTCCTCGGTGTAGTCCTCGTTGGCCTGCTTGAGGCTCAGCGAGATGCGGCGACGCTCCAGGTCGATGTCGATGACCTTGACCATCGCGTCGTCGCCGACCTGGACAACCTGGTCCGGGACCTCGACGTGGCGCTCGGACAGCTCCGAGATGTGCACCAGGCCCTCGATGCCCTCTTCGACGCGGACGAACGCACCGAACGGCACCAGCTTGGTGACCTTGCCCGGCACGATCTGGCCGATGGCGTGGGTGCGGGCGAAGTGGCGCCACGGATCTTCCTGAGTCGCCTTGAGCGACAGCGAAACCCGCTCGCGGTCCATATCGACGTCGAGCACCTCGACGGTGACCTCGTCGCCGACGGTGACGACCTCGGACGGGTGATCGATGTGCTTCCAGGACAGCTCGGAGACGTGCACCAGGCCGTCGACGCCGCCGAGATCGACGAAGGCGCCGAAGTTGACGATCGAGGACACGACACCCTTGCGGATGGCGCCCTTGGTGAGCTGGTTGAGGAACTCGCTGCGAACCTCGGACTGGGTCTGCTCCAGCCACGCGCGGCGCGAGAGCACCACGTTGTTGCGGTTCTTGTCGAGTTCGATGATCTTGGCCTCGATCTCCTTGCCGATGTACGGCTGCAGATCGCGGACGCGGCGCATCTCGACCAGCGATGCGGGCAGGAAGCCGCGCAGGCCGATGTCGAGGATCAGGCCGCCCTTGACGACCTCGATGACGGTGCCCTTGACGGCCTCGTCCTTCTCCTTGAGTTCTTCGATGGTGCCCCAGGCACGCTCGTACTGAGCGCGCTTCTTGGACAGGATCAGGCGGCCTTCCTTGTCCTCCTTGGTGAGAACGAGGGCCTCGACCTCATCGCCCACGGAAACGACCTCGTTGGGGTCGACATCGTGCTTGATGGAGAGCTCACGGGACGGGATGACGCCTTCGGTCTTGTAACCGATATCGAGCAGAACCTCGTCACGGTCGACCTTGACGATGGTGCCTTCGACGATGTCGCCATCGTTGAAGTACTTGATGGTCTTGTCGATCGCGGCGAGAAAGTCCTCGGCCGAGCCAATGTCGTTGATGGCTACTTGCGGCGAGGTGATGGAGGGACTTGGCATGTGGTGGGTTGCTCCGGACAGGTTCAATCGTAGGGACAGTTAGTTTTGGTGCTGTTATGTCTTTGTACTGCGGTTTTGCTTCCCGCAGCGATACCGGACATTACGGCGCCGAGATTTGTGCGGTGTGCCCGCGGGGCCCGGGATATGACTGGGCACACAGGTACTGCTCAAGGGTACTCGAACGGGTACACGCTGGACAAACCCGGTCCTCACCGGCGGTTGCTGGTTACCCTCCTGACGTGTCCGCGATGCCGCACTTGCCGCACCCCCACCTGCCGACCTGGCCACCTACCGTCCGCAAGGCCGCCGCACCCCTGACCGTGCTGATCGCGCTGAGCGTCCTCGTCGGTCTGCTGATGATCCTGCTGACGGCCACGAATCCGGTCGGCACCGCCATCGGATTCGTACTGTCCAGCATCGCGATCACCGTGGTCGTGCTGTGCTACCTGTGGCTGGATCGCTGGGAGCCCGAGCCGCCCCGGCTGTTGATCCTGGCCTTCCTGTGGGGCGCGTCCGTCGCGATCATCCTGTCCCTGGCGCTCGAGTTGTGGGCCGACGCGGTGTTCCTGCCGACCCCGGGTCTGCCCGAGGGGTTCGAGTCGACAGCGCTGCGCGCGCCGCTGATCGAAGAGGCCGCCAAGGGCCTGTTCCTGCTGATCATGATGACCGGCCGGCGCCGCCACGAACTGAACTCGCTGACCGACTGCCTGGTGTACGCCGGGCTCGTCGGCGCGGGTTTCGCCTGGTTCGAGGACATTCTGTACATCGCCGACGGCGAGACGCTGGGCTCCTCGCTGATGATCGCGGCGCTGCGCCTGGTGATGGCGCCGTTCGCGCATTCGCTGTTCCTGTCGATGCTGGCGATCGGCGTGTACTTCGCGCTCAGACAGCGCCATACCCTCGCCAAGCTGGTCTGCATCGGGGCCGGTTACGCCGGCGCGGTGATCATGCACGCGCTGTGGAACGGCTCCTCGGTGATCGGCATCGAGGCGTACTTCCTCGTCTATCTGGTGTGGATGATGCCGATCTTCGGGTTCGCGATCTGGTTGGCCGTCATCAGCAGGCGGCGCGAACAGCGGGTGGTCGCCGCCAAGCTGCCCAACATGGTGGCCGCCAACCTGGTCACCGCGAACGAAGCCAGCTGGCTGGGCTCCATCCGCACCCGCAAGCTGGCCGTCGCCGAGGCGACCCGGCTCGGCGGCAGGGCGGCGGGAAAGAGCGTCAAGGCGTTCGCCACCCAGGTGGTCGAGCTGGCCTTCGTGCGGGACCGCATCGATCGCGGCTTCGGGGACGAGCGGGTGCAGGCGCTGTTGTACGAGGAGTCCTACCGGGTGCACGCCGCCCGGGCGGCCGCCGCACCGACGCTGCAGTTGCTGGCCGGCTACCGGGTGCCCTGAGCCAACACCACGACCGCGTCGGCGATGCGATCCAGATGTGCCTCCGTGACCGGGGCATTGAGCGCGATCAGCCGCCAGAACACCAGAGCGCCGAGGGCATCGACCAGCAGTTCCCGATCGGCGTCCGGGGACAGCTCACCGCGGTGCGCGGCCCGGTCCAGCACGGTATGGGCGCGCTCAGGGCGCGGCGCGCCTCCGGAACCGGGTCAATTGCCACAACACCAGCCCGGCCTGCAGCCCCAAGGCCACGGAGATCATCGAGATCACCGTCGCGGGGAACGCGGAGTCGCCGTCGGCGCCGAACAGTTCGGTCACACCGATCAGGCCCATCGAGCCCGGCACCAGCAGCCAGAAACCCGGCAGGATCATCGCGATGGCCGGCGGCGCGGCGCGGCGGCGGGAGATCGCCAAGGCCGCGACCGTGAGCACCAGCCCCCCACAGAATCCGCTGGCGTAGCTGCCGAAGACGAGGTCGCCGAGAAACTGGCCGGCGAACGCGGTGTAGACGATCAGGCCCAGCCAGGGCAGGAAGGACAGGGGCGGCGCCAGGAAGAGCATCACGCCGACGGCGTACACCGCGACGCCCACCCACGGGGACCACGGCCCAATCTTGTTGACCGCATCCGAGCTCAGCTGGGTGCCGTCCGCGCCGAGCAGCTGGGTGGCGATCAGGATGCCGAAGGCCAGCTGGGCGATCTGCATGAAACCGCTGATCAGACGACTGGAGCCGGATATGACGTCGCGGGCGGTCAGCTCCACGACCGCCAGCGTGATGGCCGCACCGGGCAGGAACACCGCCAGCGGCGGGATCAGCGCTCGCAGGCTCACGTGGTCCAAGCCCATCCGCTGGGCGCCGGCGATGCAGATCGCCGACACGGCGAACGCGCTCACCGCCGGGACGAGGTGCTGCAACATCGGGAGCCGCCGGCCGGCCACGCAGAAGACACCCACCATGAAGCCGAGCACCGTGGCGATCAACAGGTTCAGCGGGGTCGGCTCCATGACCAGGGCCAGACCTGCGCTCTGGATCCCGTAGCCGAGGACGGCGATCGCGCTCGGGTACCGGTTCGGCATGGCCAGGATGGCGTCGAGTCTGGCCTCGCCGTCCGCCGGTGACACCCGGCCGTGCCGGGCATCCGAGATCAGTCTGGCCAGCGGGAACGTCTGGTCGAAGCGCAGGTCGTGGTCGAGGTTCGCCGCCTCGACCACCGTCCCGGTGGTGGTGGACGGGCCGACGACCTGCACGTAGTTGGGCAGCGCGATGTAGTTGTTGGGCAGCCCGTAGGCCGCCGATGCGCGGGCCAGCATCTGACGGATCAGGGTGACCGGGTAGTTCGCGGCACCCATCGCCGCCCCGAGCCGAGCGATGAAGCGGATCTGCTGTTGGACAGCGTGCTCGGTCATCGCGGCCGGATTCAGTGCGCCGCCGCGTCCCAGCTGCGCCCGTACCCGACCGAGACCTCCAACGGCACATCGAGCGGGTAGGCGTTGCCCATGTGCTCGCGGACCAGCGCCTCCAGGGTGTCGCGCTCCCCCTCGGCGACCTCGAACAGCAATTCGTCGTGGACCTGCAGCAACATCCGTGACTTGAGCCCCGCGGATTTCATCGCCGCGTCGACGTTGATCATCGCCACCTTGATGATGTCGGCGGCGCTGCCCTGGATGGGCGCGTTGAGGGCTGCCCGTTCGGCGGCCTCCCGCACGTTGCGGTTGCTGCTGTCCAGCTCCGGCAGATACCGGCGACGCCCGAGAACGGTGGACGTGTAGCCGTCCTTGCGGGCCTGATCGACGACATCACGCAGGTAGTCCCGGATCCCGCCGAATCGGTCGAAGTACTGCTCCATCTGGGTCTTGGCCTCTTCGGTGCTGATCTTCAGCTGGGCCGACAGCCCGTACGCGCTCAGCCCGTAGGCCAGCCCGTAGGACATCGCCTTGACCCGGCGGCGCAATTCCGGGGTGACCTCGTCGATGGGCACGTCGAAGGCCCGCGACGCCACGAACGAGTGCAGGTCCTCACCGGTGTTGAAGGCCTCGATCAGCCCCTCGTCGCGGGACAGGTGCGCCATGATGCGCATCTCGATCTGGCTGTAGTCCGCGGTCATCAGCTCGGCGTAACCCTCACCCACCACGAACCCGTCCCGGATCCGGCGACCGGCCTCGGTGCGGATCGGGATGTTCTGCAGATTGGGCTCGGTGGACGAGAGCCGGCCGGTGGCCGCGATGGTCTGGTTGAACGTGGTGTGGATGCGACCGTCGGAGGCCACCGAGTTCAGCAGCCCGTCGACGGTGACCTTGAGCCGGGTGGCGTCGCGGTGCGCCAGCAGATGCTGCAGGAACGGGTGCCCGGTCTTGTCGAAAAGGCTCTGCAGGGCATCGGCGTCCGTGGTGTAGCCGGTCTTGGTCTTCTTGGTCTTGGGCATCTCCAGCTCGTCGAACAGCACCACCTGCAGTTGCTTCGGCGAGCCGAGGTTGATCTGCTTGCCGATCACCGCGTAGGCGGCCTCGGCCGCGTCGCGGATCTGATCGCCGAACTCGCTCTGCAGCCCCTCCAGGAACTCCACGTCGACGGCGATGCCGGTGCTCTCCAGTTCGGCCAGCACCCGCTGCACCGGCAGCTCCATCCGGCCGAGCAGCGACGAGGAGTCGATGCGAGCCAGTTCCTCGTCCAGCGCATCGGCGAGGTCCATCACCGCCCCGGCCCGCAACAGCAGCGCCTGCACCGCCTGCTCATCGACGCCGTCGTTGTCGTCCAGCAACGAAAGTTGTTGTTGCTCAGGGTTGTCCGCACGCAGTTCACGCTTGAGGTAGCGCAGCGAGAGGTCGTCGAGCGAGAAGCTGCGCTGCCCCGGCCGCACCAGATAGGCGGCCAGGGCGGTATCGGAGGTCACCCCGGCCAACTTCCAGCCGCGTCCCTCCAGTTCGTGCATGGCGAGCTTGGCCTCGTGCAGGGCCTTCGGTGGGCCGGGATCGGCCAGCCACGACGACAGCGCGGCCTCGTCGTCGGGGTGCAGGGTGGTGGTGTCGATGTACCGGCCGTCACCGTCGTTGGCGACGATCGCCAGCGCCGTCGTGTCCGCGTCGAAGGCCAGACGGGTGCCGACCACTGCGACACCGAAACGGTTGCCCAGGCTGTGTTCGGACAGCCAGGTCGCCAGTTCGCCGGGTTGCAGCGCACCACCGCGCACCTCGAAGCCCTGATCCACCTCCGGGTCGGCCGAGGCCAGCGTGTCGAACAGCCGATCGCGCAGCACCCGGAACTCCAGGTCGTCGAACAGTCGGTGGATCTGATCGCGGTCCCACGGCAGCATGCGCAGCGTGTCCGGCGTGTGCGGCAGCGGCACGTTCTTCACCAGCTCGGTGAGTTCCCGGTTGAGCACCACCGAAGAAAGGTTGGCGCGCAACGCATCTCCGACCTTGCCCTTGACCTTGTCGACGTTGTCGACCAGGCCCTGCAGCGAACCGTGCTCGACGATCCACTTGGTCGCGGTCTTCTCCCCCACTCCCGGGATGCCCGGCAGGTTGTCGCTCGGGTCCCCGCGCAGCGCCGCGAAATCCGGGTACTGCGACGGGGTGAGCCCGTACTTGGCCTGAACGGCCTCCGGGGTGAAGCGGGTCAGCTCGCTGACGCCCTTGATCGGGTACAGCACCGTCACGTCATCGCTGACCAGCTGCAGCGAGTCCCGGTCCCCGGTCACCACCAGGACGCGGTAGCCCGCCTCCTGGGCCTGGGTGGCCAGCGTGGCGATGATGTCGTCGGCCTCGAAGCCCTGCTCGGCGAGCACCGTGATGCCCAGCGCGTTGAGCACCTCCTTGGTGATGTCGATCTGCCCGCGGAACTCGTCGGGAGTGGCCGAACGCCCCTCCTTGTACTCCGGGTACTTCTCCTTGCGGAAGGTCTGCCGTGACACGTCGAACGCGGCGGCGATGTGGCTGGGCTGCTCGTCGCGCAGCAGGTTGATCAACATCGCGGTGAAGCCGTAGACGGCGTTGGTGGTCAGCCCGCCCTGGGTCTTGAAGTTCTCCGCCGGCAACGCATAGAAGGCACGGAAGGCCAGCGAGTTGCCGTCCAGCAGCATCAACGTGGGCTTCTCGTCGACGACGGGCGTCGTATCGGCTTTTCCAGCGGCAGTCTTGGCGGGGCTCACGCACCCAACTCTAGGCATCGGCCCCGACAGCTGGACCGGCACTGCCGCCGCCCGTCGGACATGTTGTGATGGGCCCCACCCCGCGGAAAACTGCAACACGTTTCAGTTTGGCCTGTGCACTGGGTAGTCTGACCCTCGTGCCAGCAGCATCGACAGCGCCCGCGATCGAAGGGTGGTTTTCCACCGACGACGCCGGCCAGACGCACCTCATCGGCGGCAAGTGCACCCAGTGCGCCACCTACGTCTTCCCACCCCGGGAAAACAACTGCCCCAACCCCGGCTGTGACAGCGACACCCTGGCCCTCGTGCCGCTGTCCCGGCACGGGAAGGTGTGGAGCTACACCGAAAACCGCTACGCACCCCCACCGCCCTACCCGTCCCCGGACCCGTTCCAACCGTTCGCCGTCGCCGCCGTCGAACTCGCCGACGAAGGCCTCATCGTGCTCGGCAAAGTCGTCGAAGGCACCCTGGCCGCCGACCTCAAAGTCGGCATGCCCATGGAACTGACCACCATGACCCTGTACGTCGACGACGACGGAGTCGCACGCACCACCCACGCCTGGAGGATCGCCCAATGAGCCCGGACCCGGTCTACATCCTCGGTGCCGGCATGCACCCCTGGGGCAAATGGGGCCGCGACTTCACCGAATACGGCGTCGTCGCCGCCCGCGCCGCGCTGGCCGAAGCCGGCCTCGACTGGCGCCAAATCCAACTCGTCGCCGGCGCGGACACCATCCGCAACGGCTACCCCGGCTTCGTCGCCGGCGCCACCTTCGCCCAAAAACTCGGCTGGAACGGCATCCCCGTCACCAGCAGCTACGCCGCCTGCGCATCCGGCAGCCAAGCCCTGCAATCCGCCCGCGCCCAAATCCTGGCCGGGTTCTGCGACGTCGCCCTGGTCATCGGCGCCGACACCACCCCCAAAGGCTTCTTCGCCCCCGTCGGCGGCGAACGCCGCAACGACCCCGACTGGCAACGCTTCCACCTCATCGGCGCCACCAACACCGTCTACTTCGCCCTGCTGGCACGCCGGCGCATGGACCTCTACGGCGCCACCCTGCAAGACTTCGCGAACGTCAAAGTCAAAAACGCCCGCCACGGGCTGAACAACCCGTATGCCCGCTACCGCAAAGAAGCCACCGTCGACGACGTCCTGGCCTCCCCCGTCGTCTCCGATCCGCTGCGCCTGCTCGACATCTGCGCCACCAGCGACGGCGCGGCCGCCGTCATCGTGGCCTCCAAAGCGTTCACCGAAAAGCACCTCGGCTCCACCGCGGGTGTGCCCTCGGTGCGCGCGGTCAGCCTGCAATCCCCCCAATACCCCCAACACCTGCCCGAACTGCCCGACATCGCCACCGACTCCACCGCCGTCATCCCCGGCCCGCAGCGCGTGTTCAAAGACCAGATCCTCGACGCCGCCTACACCGAAGCCGGCATCGGACCCGAAGACCTGTCCCTGGCCGAGGTCTACGACCTGTCCACCGCCCTGGAACTCGACTGGTACGAACACCTCGGCCTCTGCGCCAAAGGCGAAGCCGAACACCTGCTGCGCTCCGGAGCCACCACCCTCGGCGGCCGCATCCCCGTCAACGCCTCCGGCGGCCTCGCCAGCTTCGGAGAAGCCATCCCCGCCCAAGCCATCGCCCAAATCTGCGAACTCAACTGGCAACTGCGCGGCCAAGCCACCGGCCGCCAGGTCGAGGGCGCGACCGTCGGCGTCACCGCCAACCAAGGACTCTTCGGACACGGCTCCTCGGTCATCGTCGCCAAGTAGCTTTTCGTCGGCGGGCGCACCCGCGCGAGGATGGAGTGGTGAGCGAGAGCGTCGTCGTACGGGTCAAGCCCGGCAGCCGAAAGGGTCCGCTCGTCGAGGTCGGTGAGGACGGCGAGCTGACCGTCTACGTGCCGGAGCGCGCGGTGGACGGGAAGGCCAACGAGGCCGTCACCAAGCTGCTCGCCGCCCACCTGGGGGTGCCGCGCAGCCGGCTGGAACTGGTGTCCGGGGCGACCGCGCGGGTGAAGCGATTCCGCATCTCCTGACGTGAGCGTGCGTGAACTCCGTCCGGGAGACGGCGCGTTGCCCGCAGACACGCACGCTCGCCGGGGACGAGTCGGGTCAGGCCACACCGAGGTAGGCGGCGCGAATACTGTCGTCCTTCAACAGATCCCGCGCCACCCCGGTCCGGGTGACCTCACCGGTCTCCAGGATGTAGGCCCGGTCGGACCTGCTGAGTGCCTGCTGCGCGTTCTGTTCCACCAGCAGCACCGTGGTGCCCTGACTGTTGATCTCGGAGATGATGCCGAAGATCTGCGAGATCACCATGGGCGCCAGGCCCATCGACGGTTCGTCGAGCAGCAGCACCTTGGGCCGGGCCATCAACGCACGGCCGATGGCGAGCATCTGCTGCTCACCGCCGGAGAGCGTACCGCCGACCTGGTTGCGCCGCTCAGCCAGCCGCGGGAAGGTGGTCAGCACCCAGTCGAGCTTTTCGTCGTGTTCGGCCTTCGACGGGAACTTGCGCCCGTAGCAGCCCATTTCGAGGTTCTCGATGATGGTCATGCCGGGGAAGACACCGCGTCCCTCGGGGGCCTGGATCAGGCCGTCGGACACCCGCCGGTGGGCCTTCACCTTGCCGATGTCCCGGCCGTCGAAGAACACCGAGCCCGATGTCAGCGGCAGCAGCCCGGAGATCGCTCGCATCATGGTGGTCTTGCCGGCACCGTTCGATCCGAGCAGCGTGACCAGTTCGCCTTCGTGCACCACCAGCGAAACCCCGTGCAGGGCACGGATCCTGCCGTAGTGCACGACGACGTCGCGCACCTCCAGCAGGACGGGGCGGTCGTCGGCCTCAGGCGAGTTCGTCATCGGGCACTCCCAGGTAGGCGGCGATGACCTTGGGGTCTTCGCGGATCTCGGCGGGCAGACCGTCGGCGATCTTGCGCCCGAACTCCAACACCACGATGCGGTCGGTCACGCCCATCACCAGGCGCATGTCGTGTTCGATCAGCAGCACGGTGTAGCCGTCGTCGCGGATCTTGCGGATCAGGTCGATCAGCGCGGACTTCTCGCTCGGGTTGAAGCCGGCGGCCGGTTCGTCCAGACACAGCAGTTTGGGCTCGGTGGCCAGCGCCCGTGCGATCTCCAGGCGACGCTGATCGCCGTAGGGCAGGTTCTTGGCCTTCTCTTCGCCGCGGTGGGCGATCCCGACGAAGTGCAGCAATGCAGCCGATCTTTCGACGGCCGAGCGCTCCTCGCGGCGGTGCCGCGCCGACCGGAACAGGGCGCCCGGCACCGAGGTGTGGTGCCGGGCGTCGGTGCCGACCATGACGTTCTCCAGCGCGGTCATCTCACCGAACAGCCGGATGTTCTGGAAGGTGCGGGCGATACCGAGCCGGGTGATCTGATGCCGCTTGATCCGACCGATCGTCTGACCGTCGAACGTCACCGAGCCCGACGTGGGCCGGTACACACCGGTGATGGCGTTGAAGCAGGTGGTCTTGCCGGCCCCGTTGGGTCCGATCAGGCCGAGGATCTCGCCGCGCTTGATGTTGAACGTCACCGCGTCCAGCGCGGTGAGCCCACCGAACTGGACCGTGAGATCGTTTGTCTGCAACAGGACTTCGCCTTCGTCGGCCTTGATCTCGCGGTGCACACTGGCGATCTCGGCGACGTTCTCCTCGAACTTCTCCTCGGGCTGTTCGGGGGCGGTCATTTCGCCTGCTCCGTATCGGTCGGTTGCTTGCGGAGAAGGGCGCGCGCGGCTTTGGCGTAGGTCAGCAGATGCTGGCGTGCGGGGAACAGCCCCTGGGGGCGGAAGATCATCAACACCACCAACGCGAGCCCGAAGAAAAGGTACTTCAAGTTACCCATGTCGATACCCGCGAAGTGCACCCCGAGCAGCCGGTTGGGCAGGTACACGATGATGAACGCGCCGAGGATCACGCCGAGTTTGTTGCCCTGCCCGCCGAGGACCACCGCGCACAGGAACAGCATCGAGTTGATGATGTTGAATGTCGGCGGTGCGACGTACTGCACCTGGCCGGCATACAGCGCCCCGGACAGACCGCCGATCGCGGCGCCGATGGTGAATGCCCACAGCTTGAACTTGAAGGCGTTGACGCCCATGACTTCCGCGGCGTCCTCGTCCTCGCGGACGGCGATCCAGGCGCGACCGACCCGGCTGCGCTCCAGGTTGCCGACCAGCAGCAGGATGCCGATGATGAGGATCAGGCCCAGCCAGAACCACCAGGTGCCGTAGTTGGCGTCGCCGCCGGAGTTCGACACCGAGAAGACACCTTCGGGGTGCTGCTCGCTTTCCAGGAAGTGCGGGAAGGCAACCTCATTGAGGCCGCGCGGCCCATTGGTGACATCGGACAGGTTGTCGGCGAGCAGGCGGATGATCTCGCCGAATCCGAGCGTCACGATGGCCAGGTAGTCGCCGCGCAGCCGCAGCGTCGGGGTCCCCAGGATGAGCCCGCTCAGCGCGGTGACGGCCATCGCGATCGGTAGACAGGACAGCCAGGCCCACGGGGTGCTGAAGAACGCCGAGGTACCCATCTGGTTCCACGGGCTTTCCGGACTGGTCAGCAGGGCGACCGTGTACGCACCGACGGCGTAGAACCCGACGTAACCCAGATCCAGCAGACCGGCCTGCCCGACAACGACATTGAGGCCGATCGCGATGATGGCCACCATCGCGAACTGGGCCATGGTGCCGCCGAAGCTGATTCCCGGGGTGTCCAGGAAGGCGGGGGTGAACAGCGGCGACAGCGCAATCCCGGCGAACAGCACGATGCCGAAGATCCACTTCTGGGCGCGGGTCAACCCGTCCCACCAGTCCATGACCTTGGCCCGCACCGCGGTCGTCCTACCCTCGCCGGTCATGCGGCCCCCTCGCAGGCTCGGGCTCCGCTTGCCGGCTGTTGATTCGCTCTGCAAGCGCCGCTCATACCCGTGCCTTCCCGAGGCTCTCCCCCAGTATTCCGGTCGGCCGGATCAACAGCACCAGCACCAACAGCACGAAGGCGACGACGTCGCGCCACTGGGTGCCGAACACCGCCTGGCCGTAGTTCTCCATCACGCCGAGTAGCAGACCGCCGAGCAGGGCACCGCGCAGGTTGCCGATGCCGCCGAGGACGGCGGCCGAGAACGCCTTGATACCCAACAGGAATCCGCCGGAGTAGATGATGCCCTGGGGCACCTTCAGCGTGTAGAGCAGCGCCGCGGCACCGGCGAGCAGACCACCGATCAGGAACGTGGTCATGATGACCCGCTCCCGCGAAACGCCCATCAGAGTCGCGGTATTGGCGTCCTGGGCGACGGCGCGCACGCCGCGCCCGAGTTTGGTGCGGTTGAGCGCCAGATCGGTGAGCAGGGCCAGCACCAGCGCCGCGCCGATGATGACGATCGTGGTGTTGGAGATCGCCACGCCGAACAGTTCGAACTGGGTTTTCGGCTGGACCAGCACGATCGGCTGCTGTGCGTTCGGCCCGCCGTATCCCGGTATCAGTTTGGGCAGGATGAACAGCACGAACTGCTGCAGCACGAAGGACATGCCGA
Organism: Mycolicibacterium diernhoferi; assembly: GCF_019456655.1. Taxonomy (NCBI): domain Bacteria; kingdom Bacillati; phylum Actinomycetota; class Actinomycetes; order Mycobacteriales; family Mycobacteriaceae; genus Mycobacterium; species Mycolicibacterium diernhoferi. The sequence goes on from NZ_CP080332.1 coordinate 3,657,555, forward strand.
TCGCGGTGATCAGGAAGGTCAGCGCCTTGGCGTTGCGCTTGCGCAACGGCCGGTAGGCGATGAATTCCAGGCCCACCGCTGCGCCACCGGAGACCAGCATGGCGAACAACATGGCCACGCCGAGGTAGAGGATGGTCAGCGCGACGCCTTTGTTGTAGGCGTTACCGCTGGGGGTGAAGCCCAACAGGATGTCGAGCGCGAAGTAGGCGCCGAACATGCCGAGCATGAAGATCTCGGAGTGCGCGAAGTTGATCAGCCGCAGCACCCCGAAAACCAGGGTGTAGCCGACGGCGACCAAGGCATAGATCGCGCCCCAGGACAGACCGTCGATGGTCAACTGCCAGAAGCTGTCGAACAACGCACCGACATTGAAGTTGATGTTGGCGGCCAAGTTCATCCGGTGCTGAGCTCCTCGCTGACGCGATGATCATTGGTGCGGCGGACGCGAAGACAAAAGCGCGTCCGAGGCATGCGCACTCGGACGCGCTTCGTCTCAGCGCTTACTTGACCTCGTACATCCAGATGAGGGTCGTCTCGAGCTCACCCTCCGGGTTCCACGAGTACTCGCGTGCCACACCCTGACCCTTGTAGTTGCGGACGAACTCCAGCAGGTCCGGTCGGGTGATCGCCCCGGAGTCGATGCCCTTGAGCAGGATGGTGCCCAGGTCGTAGCCCTCGGTGCTGTAGGTGCCGGGCTCGGTGTTGAACTTGGCCCGGTACTCGTCGGCGAAGGTGCCGGTGGCCGGACCGCACGGGCAGGCCAGCAGCGCGCCCTCCGACGATGCGCCGGCCTGCTTGACGAACTCGTTGTCCTTGCTGCCGTCGGCGCTGACGAAGGCGCCCTCGAAGCCACCGTCCTTGAGCTGCTGCACCAGCGGGGCCGCCTCGGCGTAGTAGCCGGCGAAGAACACCGATTCCGGTGCGGCGCCCTTGATCTGGGTGACCGCGGCGGAGAAGTCCTTGTCGCCCTTCTTCACCGAGATGTTGCACGCCGGATCGGCCACCGGCCCGAGCGTGTCACGCACCGCCGTGGCCAGGCCCAGACCGTAGTCCGTGCTGTCGTCGACCACGCAGATCTTCTTGTGGCCCAACGTGTTCTTCAGGTAGTTGGCGACCGAGGGACCCTGCACCCCGTCATTGGCCAGCCCGCGGAAGAAGGTCTTCCAGCCGTTCTCCGACAAGGTCACGTTGGTGGCCGAGGCGGTGGTGGCGACCAGGCCGGCCTGGTTGAAAACGCCACCGGTGGCCTTGGTCTCGCCGGAGAAGGCGGGGCCGATCAGGCCGATCGTGTACTGGTCCTCGACGATCCGCGGGGCGATGTTGGACGCCTTCTGCGGGTCACCCTCGGTGTCGAACGGCTTGAGCTGCACCTGGCAGCCCGGGTTGGCCTCGTTGTGCTGGTCGATCGCCAGCTGGATGCCGTTCTTGATGTTGATGCCGAGCGCGGCGTCCGGGCCGTTGAGCGCGCCGGCCATCGCGATGGACACCGGCGGGCAGGTGGCCTTGCCGTCGCCGGCCGGGTCGGCCGGGGTGGTGCCCTCGGCGGCCTTGACCTCGGCGCCGTTCTCGTCGATCTGCACCTTCTCCACGATCGAGAGGTTCGTCTGCGACGCCTCTTCTTCGGGCGTGCTCTGGTTGCAGCCGGCAATCGTCAGAGCCATCAGGCCCGCGCTTCCGAGAGCAAATGCCTTGCGTGCCACGTGACCGCGCACGTCTCACCTCCGGTTCCTTGTCCAGGTCGGCACCTCGAACCGGTCGGGACGGCCGGGGCGGCGATGCTTCGCGGAGAAAACCATAACCAACCCACCGCCGTGTCGCGTGCTGTTGAGCGACGCGTTGCGCAGATCGATCGTGTCAGCCGGTCAAACGGCGGAGCCGGAAACGAACTCGTAACCCGCCGGACCGGCCGGAGCCGTTATTTCTCGGCGCTGGAAGCGTCGCCGGCCGGCGCGTCGAGCGTCTCCAGCACCACTTCGGCCACCCGTTTCATGGTGGTGCGCCGGTCCATCGCGGCGCGCTGAATCCACTTGAACGCCTCGGGTTCGGTCATCCCCTGGTTCGCCTGCAGCAAACCCTTTGCCCGCTCGACGAGCTTGCGCGTCTCCAGGCGGTCCGACAGGTTCGCGACCTCGCTCTCCAGGGCCGCCATCTCACCGAACCGGCTGACCGCCACCTCGATGGCCGGGATCAGGTCGGTGATGGAGAACGGCTTGACCAGGTAGGCCATGGCACCGGCATCGCGGGCCCGCTCGACCAGCTCACGCTGGGAGAACGCGGTGAGAATGACGATCGGGGCGATGTGCTTCGATGCGATCTCCGAGGCCGCGTCGATGCCGTCGCGGCGCGGCATCTTGACGTCCATGATCACCAGATCGGGCTTCAGGCTCTCGGCCAGATCGACGGCTTCCTGACCGTCACCGGCCTGCCCGACAACCTCATACCCTTCTTCGCGCAGCATCTCGGCCAAGTCCAGTCGAATGAGCGCCTCGTCTTCAGCGATGAGCACGCGGCGGGGTGCGGGGGCCTCTGTCATCTCGACATTGTTGCGCGATTGCCGACTCAGGGCGAGCCTGGGGTTTATCCGTGCCTGCCGGTGGGAGGCCTTCCGGGCATCCACTATGGTGGTAGACCGCGACCGAGTCGCAGCCACGCCCTCGTATCCCAACTGGCAGAGGAAACGGATTCAAAACCCGTGCAGTGTGAGTTCGAATCTCACCGAGGGCACTCAATCACTTGACATCATATGTGCAGTTCAGGGCCCTATTCGAGACCGTCAGACGCTACTGATCGCAGGTTTTGGCTGCATTTTGGCTGCAAGTCCCGAAGCCGATAGGCGCAGGTCGTGTGCGTCAGCAACGGCCTCTGCATCCCGGTCGAACAGGTCGGCGTAGGTGTCCAGCGTCATCGCAGCGGAGGCGTGACCGAGCATCTTCTGAACCGCCTGCTCATCGGTGCTGACCCGGGTGTAGGCCACCACCGAACCCACGGGTGCGCTGCGCCGAGTGCGAGCGGTGGTCACGCCAACGTCTCCAGCGCGTAGGCCGAACCGATGCAGACCTGGCCGCAGCTTTCGCAGTCCCAGTACCCGGGCTTGCTGACTCGGCCCGCATCGACCAGGTAGCCGGCGGACTCCACGAACGCGGTCACGCGCTCATAGTCCGCGTCCGGATCCTGGTGAAACTCGAACGCGGAATAGTCATCATTGACGATGGCCGGCGCACAGGTATCGCAAACATGGAAGACGTACACGGTGGCTCCTTCGGGTCAGGTCGACCGCGTCTGAACACGCACGGGGCGAATAGCTTTCGACTGATTGCTTTACGAACACGCCGAAAATACCGTTCGCCTCCAGGTGGTCGCAGCTAACAGGTACAGGAGGCCGACCGTGCCCAAAATTTCTGCAGAATCCGACTTTGGAAACCCAGGACTCTGCCGCGGCACGCGGCAAATACGTTGCAGGACAATACCTTGCGGCACTGTAGTAAAGACACGCCGACCACTTCTCCGCAGCTGCTCCGCTGCACCGCCATGCTGAATCATGGTGTCCATGAACGAGACAGCTACCGTTCTCACCGACCCGGCGGCGCTGACACCGAGCCAGTGGTCAGCACGACTGGCTGCGTTCCTCAGTCGTGGGCGCACCAACGAGGATCCCGACGTGATCGCCTGCCGGGAAGCCCTGAGTTACTGGCGCACGCGCCGCGTCATCGACGCTGAACGCGCCAACCTCGCGCCACGCGACATCGCCGCATTGACGGATCTGTTGCGCCACGCACACCCGGCGGTGACCTCGTGAAGGCATCGCTGATGCGGCGCCGGCAGGTGGCCAGCACGCCGACACCGTCAACGGAGTACACGCAGGAGCAGTTGCGGTGTCGCCGTCGTGCAGGATTGAGCGCCGTCTACACCGGAACCTTCAGCCTGGCCGAGGAAGTCGCCGCGATCTGCCTACCGCTGGCCGAACGCTCGACCCGCTTGGGTGATCCCGCCGACATCACCCGCGGGCCGGCCAAGATGTTCGGGCCACGTGTCGACGAACTCGTCAACGCAGTGCATGGCGAACTGATTTCGGGCCGCGTGGTCACTTGGCTCGCCGAACAGGACGCCCTCGCACACCTGCTACGGACCGCGCCGCACCTGGACTTGGCCGCCCGGAAGCAGGCGGTGCGCAACCTGGTCGACCTAGCACCGCGCCCCACCGAACCGGACATCGGACCTGCGTCCGTGGCATCGGGGCGGTGGGCCACCGAGCTGGTCGATATCGCCCGCGCCTACACCGACCCGTTGGCCGATCTACTCGCCCGATCCCGCCCGCCCCACGATCCCGCCCTCCGCGGTCGCGTGTCGCGCTCGGAACTGCTCAACGATCTACTTCGCGAAGTGGACACCGCCGCACACGAATTCACGCTTCGCATCGAACGCGCAGAAGCCAACACCGCCCAACGCCGCCTCATGGCACAGACCACCGCCCAGCTCCGCGCGTGCCGAACTCGCCAAGCTAGGAGTCCAGATCCCATGACCAATGCCTTGCTCCCCGTCGAGTTCACCCCGCCGCTGGTCACACCGGCCAATCCTCTGGGCCTGGATGCGGCGACCACCTGGACCGAGACGGCCGAGGGAAATGCCCTGCGCTGGCTGCCCTCCGGTATCCAGCTCCGGTTGCGCACCCACCGCGACCCGGGCGCGTTCGGCGTCTGGGATGCACCGTGGTGTGCCAGTCCGGACGACCTTGACCCCGACGACGATCTCAAGACCGGCCCAGCACGCGCGAATGACGACCCGGACCCGTTCCTGGCGATGACAGTGTGGGCGTTCGACCGGTTGCAGGACTGCGGAAACCTCTCCGAATACGACCGCGGCCAGGTCATCGAGCGCGCAAAGAACACCTTCGCGCTACGCGAGCCGCTCGCCGTCGAGACGCAATTCGCGACCCGCCTCCTGGTCGACGCTGGCACTCCCCCTGAGATCGATGAGCTGGTATCCGCGGTGGCACGTGTAGAGGAGAAGTTCAGCGCCGCCGGCATCGTCGGCGGCCTGGTCCACGCCAGAACCGGCCTGCTGACGCATGCACAGAATCTGCACCTGATCAGCCGGGACCCGAGCGAGCCGGGCGTCCTGCGCACACCGGCCGGACATCGCTGGGTGATGTCTGCCGGCTACGCGACCCCGTTGGGCAACCGGCTCATCGGCACCACACAAACGTACGACTGGCGCGACGAGATGACCGTTCGCGAAGCGTTCGACCACGAACGCGACCACTTCGTAGCCATCGCCGAACGCTCGGTGATCGTCGCCTACGAAGCGGTGATCACCCCGTGACCTGGGAGGGGTCGCGGCTCAATCAAGAGGCTGTCGCGGCCCGTCTCCCAGACCACGGAGGCGAGCGGCGGCGTGGCGGCGGTGGGCAGGCTGCGGACCGCACCGCCACCACGGCGCCCGAAACCCTGCATCACCACCGCCACGACACCAGGAGCAGCAACCATGGGCTATCAACTGTCCGAGACCGAACTCGACCGACTCGGCACCGCATTCCACGAGGTCGGCCACGCCGTCGCGGCGGTCGTCCTTGGCGGTCGCGTGCACCGGGTCATCGTCGGTGAACAGGCGCACACCGAGCACGACCCGCTCCCTGGCCTCGACGCCGGGATCACCTACGCCGGCCCGTGGGCCGAGGCGCGGTGGGAGCTGGGCCGCCCACCAGGCCCCGCCGACATGCGCCGTGCGCTGGCTCGCAACAGCTCCGACGACCGGACACTATGCGCGGCAGGCGGACCCCACCAAGGCGTGCACATCGTCCCGCTGCTCGAGCGGTGTTGGCCATCGGTCAAGGCCCTCGCCAAGGGCCTGTACTTCACCGGCACCGCCTCACACGCCGAGGTGTGCTCTGCCCTCGGCCTCAGCCCGGGCGACGATGGCGGCCCGAGCAGCGTGGCACTGGCACTCATCCGGTCCGGGTTGCGCGCGGCGGTGTAACACCGGCCAGCTCAGGCAATACCGCTGCAAGCACCGCTCCGGCAGCCTAACCTCTTCCTGACCAGGAGCAATCAGGGGAACCGTGCGACCGATTCGTAATCTCGTCACCGCGACTGCAGCCACCGCAGCCGCGGTGTTCGTCGCACTGTCCGGGGCTGCGCATTCGGCCGCGGACCCATTCGACCCGCACGTGCCCAACGTGGGGACCGGATGGTGCCCGGGCGGCGGCTCCGCATCATTCAACTTCGGCGGCTGGTGCGACGGCATTCCCTACGAAGACGGCACGCGATGGCACTACGACCTCGCCCCCAGATTCATGAAACTCTGGTGCGTCACCGGCGAATCCAAGATCTTTCCAGCTCCCGCACCGCGCGGTGGCTGCGGTGGTAGCTGGCCGGGATAGCCAGGCCGAACCGCCAGCAGCAGAGCAACCAGATCCGCCGCCTACGTGCGGGGCTGCGACACGCCTATCGTTCGTCGACTCTGGTCTCTTGATGGTTGGCTCCGCACTCCCAGCGACGATCGACCCGGTCGCCGCTTCCCTTCGTCAGGTCAACCAGGCGGTGGTACCCGTACGTGGCGCCGTCCTGACACTTGGGGCACTGCCCCGTGCGTCGCGCAATGACGTATTCAGCCATCCAGATCTCCCAAACTAGTTCCGGCGCAGCCGAACCACAGAGTGGCCTACGCAGCGAGTGAGGCTACCCGGCTTGTATTGATCGCACCGTCATACGAACGACTGACACCAGCTGTGAACGTTCCGCGCAGAGCCCGAGCGGCCATTACGCTGCGCGTTCATGACCGCACCGATCACACCGCCTGGCTGGTACCCCGACTCCACCACAGGACTGCAGCGATACTGGGACGGCGCCAAGTGGCTCGACATCCCAGCGCCAGCAGCAGCAGCGGCACCACACCTGGCACCTGCAGCTGCCCGGTCGGGGCGCATCACGATCCACTACGGGTTCGCTCTGCTCGCCTTCTTCTCGCTGGCCGGCACCCTACTGTTCGGGATCCCCTTGATGGCGCAGGCCGGAGACGAAGAAACCGGTGGCATCGCATCCAGCATGGGCATTCTGTGGATTGCATGGGGTGGCATGTGGACCTTGATATGGACCGCGTTCGCGATCCACCACACACTCAAAGGCCGCTGACAGTCGGACTCACAGACTTTTGCGCATACCGCCTACCAGCGACAACGCCGTGAAACATTCCGTGAAACCAAGAGGCGTCGGGGTCCGACTCTAGTTTTCACCGCATGGATATTGAGAACAGTGACGGTGACACTAACGACCACGATGAACAGGCCCGCTTCGCCATGACACCTGGAGACCGCCTGCGCGCGTGCGACTTCGCCGTGGCTTTTGGCGAGTACATCCAAGACGGCGACTACTCACGGGTCTGGACAATCGTGGTCGACACCCAGCTCGCCGGGGACACTGTCGCAGATGGGCTCGCTCGGATGCAGAACCTGCTGCTGGCGTACACCCACCTATCCATTCCGTTCGACAAAGCGTCGATCGAGCACATTCGCCAGCTGATCGTTGAGGATGAGTTCCGCGGGATGGACTTTGGCCAACACTGAGCCGTGAACGTTTGTTCGATCGATCACCCGGCAAACCTCCGAACGACCGTTCGACGTGGCTGCATTTGGCTACATCCTGGGCGAATCCAAGCTAATCAGGATTCATCACGACTACAGATTAAATCGCTATTGAACAGGTAATTCATAGCATTTGCGCACGTATCAGCAACTCAACTTTAGAGTTCGAATCTCACCGAGGGCACCACACACCACCGATCTGACCGGCGATTCCGCGTCGGATCCCCCACCGGCGACGCCGACATCCGACTCTGAGTCGGCGCCCCGAACACTCTGCACCACAACCTCTTTGACACCGGACGCACCGATGCCACCACCGGGCGGACCGGTCGCCAACGCCGACAGGCAGAGCCCCGACACGTCGCGAGCGCGCGATCACCGCGACGCCGTGGATGTTTGCTAGAAATGACTCCCCCGGCAAACCCCACACACTCGCCGAAACGCCGGGGGCATCGTCGACCACATGCGGGTCAAGGGTGAAAAACTGATTCCCCTGCTGTTATGCCGGGCATCGAGTCCGTGCCGCCCGTTCGGTCGAACCCGAGGAAACCCCACAACCATCGGTAACCGTGTGATAAAAACTTCTGACGAGAACGTCAATTACTTCGCCCAGATGGGTTCTGGCGAGATTCGACCGACACGGAGACAGCACTGCCATGGGAGCCCACCACCGTCCCGGCCATGCCCGTAAGCGATCGGGTTATCGCGGCCGGGGACGTCATCGCGCGAAGACCCAACACACCTGGATGGGGCCGCTGACGGCCACCACCCTGTCGATATCGCTGATGGCGCCGGTCACCGCGCATGCCAGCACGCTGATATCGATCGGTGCGACCGGATCCTGGGCCAATACCCCGGTGACGGGCCTGCAGCGATGGCCGGTCACCAACAACTTCGGCGACCCGGTGACCGCCACCAGGGTCGTGGAGTACCCCGCCTCGCTCGGGTTCATCGGCATGTCGATGGAGGACTCGGTCCTCCAGGGCGCCGCCGCACTCCTCAACGCCATCGAGTCGATATCCGGCCGGAAGATCGTCGCCTGTGAGAGTCAGGGCTGCCTGTCGGTCACCCGGCTGCTCATGCAGTTCGCGACCGATCACGGCACGGCTCCGGCGCGCGACGATCTGATCATCGTGATGATCGGTAACCCCGCCACCGCGGGCACCGGCGCATCGGCACAGAACGCCGGCGAGTACGAGCCGTTCTTCCGCATCACCTTTCCGGGCGCGACGCCCGAAACCCAGTACGAGACCGTCAATGTCACCCGCGAGTACGACTTCTTCGCCGATCGCCCGAGCACCGACCCGTCCGTACTGTCCATCCTGAACAACCTGGTGGCGTTCCTCGTCGTCCACCCGTTCTACGCGGACGTCGACATGGACGACCCGGAGAACCTCATCAAGGTGGTGGGAAACACCACCTACGTCCTGATTCCCACGAAGCAGCTTCCGATGCTGCAGTCGCTCTATGACGCGGCCCGCGCCTGGCAGCGACTCACCGGCCAGACGGACCTGCTCGAGGACGTGGAGGCGCTCGACGCCCGACTGCGCGCGATCATCGACCAGGACTATGACCGCAGCGGATTCGTTCCCCAGGGGTCGCTGTCACAGGAGACCGAAAGTCCGGATGTGGATTCCGCAGAGCCCGAGGCTCACACCGCAGACGACCGGGGTGAGGACACCGTGACCGCCTGGCCCGCCGAGGAACAGTCCCAGGGTGCGGGCTCCGAGTCGACGAACCCGCTTGAGCCCGAACAGGAATCGGTGCGCACCGACGAGACGCAGGTCGATCTGTCTGCGGACGAGGACGACGAGCCCTCAGAAAACGAGGACCCGATCGAAGCCGTGGACGACGACGAGGACGAAGCCGACCTTTCCACCGGCGAGGAGGACGAGAAGTCCGCGCCGGACGACTCCGAGCCCGCCGGTGCGTCGACCCCGTCGAGCTCAGGCGCGGAATCGGATTCGACGTCCGAATCACCGGGCAGCGACACCGGCGGCCGACCGGCATCGGTCTGACCTCACCGGGGCCCGGACACGAAGCTGCCGCTGTGGGAATGTCCGAGTTCCCACAGCGGCAGAGCCTCGCGCCCCCGATTAGGTGCTAGTCGTCACTGCCCGAATCCGAACCGGAACCCGAAGCGGCTCCGGAGCTCTGGCGAGCCGGTGTCCGTGACTCCTGGCTGCTTTCGCTGTCGGTCCGCACCGCCTTGCGCAGTCCCCGCGGGGTGCGCGTGTTCAGCTCCTGGCGTGCCTTCAGGCTGGGCCCCGCGGTCTCCCGCACCTCCGGCGAAGCGGTCTCGTTCGAGTCGGTGGCCGCGAAGTCGCGCTTGCCGGTGACCGACGTGGTGGCCTTCTTCTCCGCCACGGTGCCGGCTTCCTCGGACTCGTCGGTGACCTTCTCGTTCTCGGTCTCGGTGACATCCGCCTCGGGCTGGGTGGCCGGTTCGGACACGACGTCCTCGGACTCCGTCACCTCGTCGGCTGGGACCTCGTCGGTGATCTCCTCGGTGATCTCGTCGGCGACCTCGTCGACGGGAGCTTCCTCGGCGGGAACCTCTTCGACGACCGGCAGCTCCTCGGCGACCTGCTCCTCGGTGACGACCTCGACAGCGCTCTCCTGGACCTGCTGCACCGACTTCACATCTGCAACGGAATCCTTTGCATCAGTGACGGTTTCGATTTCGGCCCCGGCGTCCTTGGTGCTGTCGGCGGGTCCGTCGGTGACCGACTCCGGTGCATCGCCCACCAGGGCCCCGGCACCGGCCATCCGAGCGCTCGCGGTCGTCTTGGGCGTGGTCTTCTTGCCGAACAGCCCGCCGAACAGGCTGTTCAGGGCCGAACTGAACGCGGACACCAGATTCGGGAACACATTGAACATTCCGCTGACGGCCTTCTGGATCGCCTTCAGGAAGGCGGCGATGGGGTTGGGGGCGCCGGCGCCCGCACCCGGCCCCTGACCGGGGCCGGTGCCCGGGTCCGGGTTCGGGTTGGTCAGCAGTTCGATCAGATCCTTGATGATCTGCCCGACCGGCTTCATGGTGCCGTCCGGCCGGAAGATGCCGAAGTGGGCCTCGTTGTTGTTCGGGTTCCCGTTCAGCCAGTCCTTGATGGTGTAGAGGAACACCGGTCCGGCACCGGCGATCGTCTGCCAGGTCTCGATCATGTCCTTGATGAACTCGGCCTGCCTGGCCTCGGTCATCGCGTTGGTCGGCATACCGTACTCGGTCATCCAGATCTTGAGCTGCTGCTGCCCTTCGGTCAGGAAGGAGTCCATCAGCGCGCGGATCTGTCGCAGCTGGGTCAACGGCGCATCCTGCCAGGCGTTGCCCTGGGCCTGCGAGAACTTCCAGGTCATGTTGTACGAGTGGAAGGACAGCGCGTCGAAGTACCCGTTGGCGCCTGCTTCGTACATCTTGCGGACGAAGTCCACCGGGTTCATGGTCAAACCGGCCATGCTCATCCCGGCGCCCACGACACCGCCGATGACGGTGATGTCGGTACCGAGCTGCGCTGCGGCCTGCTTCAACGCGGTGTAGGTGACCTTCAGCATCTCGGTGTACGCGGTCGGATTGAGGGTGTTCCAGAACTGCACCGAGTTGGGCTCGTTCCACACCTCGTACGCGGAGATCTTGTCGCCGTAACGCAGTGCCACCGACTTGGCGAAGTCCGCGAAGCGGTTGAAGTTGGACGGCTGCCCGTTGAGCGGCAGCCCGTTGGTGGCCCAGTTGGGGGTCGAGTTCAGCACGCCGAGGATGCCCATGCCACGCGCCGAGATAGCGTTCACCACCATGTCTAGCTGATCCCACCGGGGGGCACCCAGGCCCAGCGGGGTATCGGGGTGCAGCGGCTGCACGCCGGCCCACGGCACCAGGATGCGGACGTTCGTGACGCCCAGTGACTGCATCAGGTCGAGCCGCTCGTTGATCTCGGCGAGACTCCCGGCCCAATACATGTCGGAATCAGAGATGCCGATGGTCGACGGCGCCTCATCGATTTGCGCGACCTGCATCACGTTGTATGACCGCTGTTTGGTCAGCGGCAAGACCTGTTGGCTTGCCGTAGCCGCGAAAAGTGATGCAGCTATCAAAGCGATCACCCCTCGCACGGCAACGTGGCGAATCGGCTTACGCATCTGATCCCACATGGCGACTCCCGTTCTTACATGCGCAAGTTCGGACCCTGACCTCGCGCTGAGCAAAAATTAACCCATGCAGCAGCAAATTGCGAAACTTTCGAATAAGTCCAGTTTGGACGCATTTTGTTACGCGGGATTACCCTTTTCTAGCAAAGTCGCGTCAGGGGGTGTCGTAATCAAATCGAGACATCGGCGCGCGAAACTGGCAAAGATTTTTCGAAACAAGATCGAGGCTCGCCCGAGATGCGACTGTGACCTGTTTCACAGCAGTTTGCTGGTCGGAGGCCGTTTGTCGCCCCGGGCCGACCGCTCACCGGGTCACCCGCCGCCGGTTGGCGAATATTGACGCCATCGTTAGCTAATCTGTGCCCCTGTCCCCCGATTGGCGGACACCGCACATCCGTCAATTTCTGGACAAACATCGCCCGCCGTCCGCGCGGATCGACGAAATCGGGCATTTTCGGTCAACCGGGCGGGAGTACGCTCCGATGGTGGCTGTCACGGGGCCTCGCGGGTGCCTGCCCGACCTTCCGGAAGGTCGCCGGGACTACGAAGACGCGGCGAGCAGACGGCGTGCGACGCTGACCATCAGCACCCGGATCGCCGCCACGATCGTGGCGGCGTACGGCGTCGTCGAGATGATCCTCATCCCCCAGGCCACCCATATCTGGCTGGTCAATCTCGCGACCGCGGCCGTTTTCATCGCCATCCCGCTGCTGTACCGCTTCGGCCCACTGGTCGCCGCCACGGTGTTCGTGACGCTGGCGTACGCCTTCACCGCGTACGCGTGCAGCCAGCTCGGCACCGACACCGGACTGCAGTTCTACTTCTTCGTCGGTGCGGCGCTGATCATTCTGGTGATCGGTGGCGACCATCTCGCCATCGCATCGGTGCTGGCCGCGTCCGGAGCCGGTCTCGCGATCGCCCTGGAGTGGCTCGTCGTCCCCAATACCGGGATCTTCTCGGAGTCCCGGATGCAGGTCAGTTTCGCCGTCACGGTGGCCGCAGCAAGCTTGATGATGCTCATCGTGGTCGGGTCGGCGATGCGCCGGATCGACCGCGCCGAGAATGCGCTGCGGCTCGAATTCGCGAAATCCGAAGCGTTGCTGGCCAACATCCTTCCGGACAGCATCGCCACCCGGCTCAAGGACCGCGATGACGCGATCATCGCGGACGGGTACGAGGATGCCTCGATCCTGTTCGCCGACATCGCCGGATACACCAAGCGCGCCAGCGATACCGACCCTGCCGAGCTGGTGTTGTTCCTCAACCGGTTGTTCACCGATTTCGATGCACTCGTCGACCGGCACGGCCTGGAGAAGATCAAGACCAGCGGCGATTCGTACATGGTGGTCAGCGGCGTCCCCCAGCCCCGTCCCGACCACCTGGAGTCCCTGGCGTGCCTGGCCCTGGACATGGCCGCCGCGGTCGACGGCCTGCGCGATCAGCAGGGCCGCGAAGTGCCGCTGCGGATCGGCATCGCCGCCGGCCCGGTGGTGGCGGGAGTGGTCGGCTCGCGCAAGTTCTTCTATGACGTCTGGGGCGATGCGGTCAATGTGGCCTCGCGGATGGAGAGCACCGATGTGGAGGGACGCATTCAGGTGCCCCAGGACGTCTACGACCGCATCAACGCCAGCTATGTGTTCGAAGAGCGCGGCGAGGTGGAGGTGAAGGGTAAGGGGGCCATGCACACCTGGTACCTCGTCGGCCGCCGCCCCGCGCCCGGAAACGGCGAGCGGGTGTCCGACCCCGCCGCGCTACGCGACGGGGTCTCACCCGGACCGGGTCACACCTTGTAGTTCTCGGCCTTGATCAACCAGGCCCGCTTCTCCAGCCCCTCGATCAGCTGGTGCAGGATGTCGGCGCTGGTGGGATCTTCGGCGTCCACCCCATCGTGGACGGCCCGCAGGGTGTCCACCGCCGCGTAGACGCGGGCACTGACCAGATCGACGACGTCGGCGGTGCTGCGCTCGTAGGGCGGGAACTCGGGCAGTGTGGTGGTGGCCGCCACGGTGTCGGTGCGACCGTCTGCGGGCGCCTGCAGCGCCCGCATCCGCTCGGCGACCGTGTCACTGCCGTCGCGCGCGAAGTCGACCAGGTCGTCCAGTTGCAGATGCAGGTCGCGGAAGTTGCTGCCCACCACGTTCCAGTGCGCCTGCTTGCCCTGCAGGTGCAGTTCGATCAGGTCGACCAGAACCTGCTGCAGACTGGCCCGCAGTTCGGGCGATGCCTGGAAGCCCTGGATGTCGGAATCGGTGCGTCGGGTGCTCGGTGAAGTGGTCATGCACAGTCCAACCCCGTCTTTTCTGGAATCATTCCAGAAACGACGGATCTTTTCGCTGCTGGTCCTGCTGGCTCAGCAGCCGGGCGTAGCCGGCGCCCATCCCCAACAGCACCAGCCCGACCACGATGAAGACCGCCACCCGGAAGATGCCGTCGAGGGTGCCCAGATCGAAGAGGAACAGTTTGGCCACCGCCGCGGCCACCAAGGCCATCCCACCGCCGATGGGCACCGAGCGCTCCGCCCGGTCCAGTCGCGCCGCGTATCCGAACAACCCGGCCGCCAACACGATCCAGCAGATGGTCGCCGCCATGTGTCCGGCCAGGAAACCGCCGCCGGTACCGCCGATGAGGACACCCGCGGTCACGGTGAACACCGTCACCGCGTAGCCGATCACCACCGCCGCGGCGGCGATCAGCAGCCGACCGGTGTCCGCGTCACCGCGACGACTCAGCGCCCACGCCTGCGCCAGCGCGTACAGCGTCAGCAGCACGCTGGACACCAGCACGGAAACGGCTTCGGTGGTTGCCATGACGGTCGCCGATGTCAGTGTCGGCGGGGATGCCAGCGCCAGATAGTAGGTGCCGCCGACGGCACCGAAACCCAGCGCCGCCCACTGCGCCGGGACGCTGTGCCGTCCGGCAACGGCCACCACCACCGCCAGGGCCAACAGCACCGGGCCGGCCACCTCGCCGTCGAAGGCGACCGCGACGGCCACCAGGGCGGCGACCGCCGACAGCGCCGACCACACCTGCCGCACAGCGGAGGTGACACCGGGCCACCGCGCCCCCAGCAGCACGACCGCCAGCACGGCGGCCGCCAGGGCCGCGATGATCAGCGCGGCGGGCACCCGCCCGACGGCCGCGGACACCCCGAGCACGGGCAGCGCACCCGCCGCCGCGAGCAGCGCGAGACCGGTCCGGTGAGCACTGCCGGGCAGCAGGATGAGCGCCGAACCGATGGCCAGCAGCGCGGCGACCGCCGCCGCGGCCGCCAGCCACGGGCGGTACTCCGAGCCGAAGGCCGCCCCGAGCAGGGCCAGCAGTACCGGCCCGCTGCCGGCGACGACCCGCGCGGCGAACATCGCGGTCCAGTCCCGGCCCAACTGCACTGGCAGGGTCACCGCCGCCAGTGCCAGCATGAAACCCACCAGCAGCAACGTGATGTCGCCGGTCACCACCGGCGCGAGGACCGTCAGCGGCACCAGCACCAACAGGCCGAGGTGTTCGGAGTCCCACCGCCGGGCCAGCGTGAGCCCACCGCCGGCGATCACCGCCGAGATCACCAACCCGGCCACCGCGGGCACCCACTCATAGACGGTGGTGACCGCGATGACATCTATATACGCCGCGGCGATACCGGTGGCGGCCAACGCGATGGCGCCGACCCGGCCGCCGGGGCGGGCGTACAGCCGCAGCGCCACCGCGACGAGTCCGCCGGCGAGCACCGCACCGGCGGCCACCCGCACGGGTGGGGCGAGCAGGCCGGCCTGGGCGGCGAGCACCACCAGCAGGACCACACCGATCAGCGTCACCGCGACACCCGCCGCGGCCAACGCCTTGCCGATCCAGTTCTGTGGGGGCTGTGCGGGGTGCTGCGCCGCAGCCGCCGGCGGCTGCGGCGTCGAAACCAGCGGAGGCGGCTGCTGCGGGGTCGGCGCGGGATACCCCGCGTACGGGTACTGGGCTTGCGGGTACTGGGAGTAGTACTGCTGATACTGCGCTGCGGTCCAGGCGGGTTGGGCCGGCGGCTGCGTCGCGGCCGGGCCGGGGACCGGTGGCGTGGCCTGCAGGGAGTCGGCCAGTTGCGTCAGTTCGGCCGACGCCCGGGCCAACGTCTGGGACAGCGTCACGAACTCCGCGGACAGCCGCGCGAGCACCTGCTGAGGTTCGGTCATCTGCTCATCGTGGCGTATCGGGATGCCCGAAGACATGAGTAGGACTACTCGACTGCCTACCTATTGATCAAGTCCGTGCTCGATCGCGTACCGGGTCGCCTCCACCCGGTTGGCGACCTGAAGCTTGCGGAAGGTGGCCTGGACGTGGTTTTCCACGGTGCGGTGACTCAACGACAGCCGTTGCGCAATCTGCTTGGCGGTCAACCCCTTCGCGACGTACCGCAGGATCTCGGTCTCCCGATCGGTCAGGCTCGGCACGGCCGGGGCGCCGGAGGCGGCGTCGGGTCCGGTCTGGGCGATCCGCCGGTACTCTCCCAACACCAGCCCGGCCAGCCCGGGAGTGAAGACCGCCCGGCCCGCGGCGGTGGACCGAACCGCTTCGCTCAGTTCGGTTTTCGAGGCACTCTTGACGAGATAGCCGCTCGCGCCGGCCTTCACCGCCTCGAGCACGTCGGCGCGCTCGTCGGAGGCCGAGAGCACCAACACCCGCGAGGACGGGGAGACCGCCAGCACTTCCAGCGTGGCCTGGGCTCCGGTCCCGTCGGACAGCTGCATGTCCATCACGACCACGCCGGGTTGCACCACCTCGGCCCGCCGGCGTGCGGTGGCCACCCCGTCCGCGGTGGCCACCACCTCGAAACCCGCCTCGGTGAGATCCCGGGCGACCGCATCGCGCCAGATCGGGTGATCGTCGACCACCATCACGGTGGTCACCTCGTCCTCCGCGGCACGGTCAACTCCCATTCGGTACCCCCGCCCACCGAGGTGGTCAGTTCGGCCCGGCCACCGAGCGCGGCCATCCGCCCCCGAATCGATTTGCTCACGCCCACCCGCCCCTCGCCGACCGCCTCTTCCAGTCTGCCCGGCGGGATTCCGGGCCCGTCATCGCGGATGCTCACCACCACCTCGTCACCCAGATCCTCCAACAGCACGTAGGCCCGCACCCCGGCACCGGCATGGCGTTCGACGTTGGTCAGCGCGTTGATCGTGGCGGCCTCCACCTCGGACGCCACCCCGGCTTCGAGGTGAACCGCGTCGGCGGGCACGCTCACCGATATCCGGTCGGTGGCGTGCCGGCGCAGCAGCATTCCGAGATCGCTGTCGGCGGCCGCCGCATCCGGCTCGATCTCCACGGCGCTGAGCAGCCTGCGCAACGCTCGCTCCTGCTCTCCGGCGGCTTCGGCCAACTCGGCTGTCTCACCGCCGATCTCGCGACCCCTTCGGGCGACCATGGCCAGCACCTGCAGTACGCCGTCGTGTACGTGACGGGACAGCCGTTCCCGCTCGGCCAGCACCGCCCCGAGGCGGGCTGCCCGTTCCACGTCGGCGTGCGCCCGGCGCGCGGTGTTGGCGGCCATGCCGATGGCCAGGCCGACGCTCAGCTCGATGAGGATGGTCGGGCTGCGCACCAGGTCCACGGCGATCGCGCCCTTGAGAGCGGCGGCGGTCGCCATCACCGCCAGCCCGCTGCCCATCCCGGCCACCGGCCCGGCCAGGATCGCGGCCGACACCACCGCATTGGTCGCCCACAGCGTGGTGGGCCACGACTGGTTGGCCAGTGTCCACTGCGGTGAGGCCACCAGCACGGTGCTGCCCATCAGACCGATCACCAGCACCGCCTCGGCCAGCACCCAGGCCCGCCGGCGGCCGAACCCCTGCAGGTAGGCGAGCCCGCACGCCGCGGTGCCCGCGGTGAGCACCCCGAACAGCACCCAGCCCAGCACCGGGTGATCGAGCTCGGCGTTCTTGGACACCTGGAAGTACAGCGCGTAGATCCAGCTGAGCAGCCGGAAGACCTGCGCGGCCCGCCACAGCGGAGCCACCGGGTCTACCGGCTGTTGCGTACGCACCGCCCTACATCACCTTGGACAGAAAGGCTTTCGTCCGCTCGTGCTGCGGGTTGCTCAGGATCTGGGTGGGATCACCGCGTTCGACCACCACGCCACCGTCCATGAACACCAACTCGTCGGCGACCTCCCGGGCGAAGCCCATCTCATGGGTGACAACGACCATCGTCATCCCCTCTGAGGCAAGCTTTTTCATCACGGCGAGCACCTCGCCGACGAGTTCGGGGTCCAGCGCGGAGGTCGGCTCGTCGAACAACATCAGCTTGGGGTTCATGGCCAGCGCCCGGGCGATCGCGACCCGCTGCTGCTGACCACCGGACAGTTGCGCCGGATAGGCAGTGGCCTTGTCCGCCAGGCCGACCTGGTCGAGCAGATCCTTGCCCCGGGCGACGGCCGCGTTCTTCTTGACACCCTTCACATGGATCGGAGCTTCGACGATGTTGTCCAGCGCGGTCCGGTGCGGGAACAGATTGAAGTGCTGGAACACCATCCCCACGTCGCGCCGCTGCCTGGCGACCTCGCGGGGCTTCATCTCGTACAGCTTGCCGCCCCGCTCGTGATAGCCGACCAGCGTGCCATCGACATAGAGCCGACCGGCGCTGACATTCTCCAGATGGTTGATGCAACGCAGAAATGTGGACTTGCCCGAGCCCGACGGCCCGACAAGCACCAGAACCTGCCCCTTCTGGACTTCCAGAGTGATGCCCTTGAGCACCTTGAGCGCCCCGAAGTCCTTGCAGACAAGTTCGGCCCTCACCATGGGGTGCGCGGACTGCTCGGGTCTCGTCACGGCAAGGTACCAATCTGCGCCTTCGCCAGCGCCTCGAGTTGCTTGGAGGTCAACTTGCGCGACACACCCCGGGAGAAATAGCGCTCCAGATAGAACTGGCCGACCATCAGGACACTGGTGATCGCCAGATACCACACCGCTGCGACCAGCAGCAACGGCACCGGCTCGAAGATGCGGGCGGCGATCTCGCGGGTGGCGATGCCGTAGACATCCAATGCGTACGGCACCGCGGTCACCAGTGAGGTCGTCTTGAGCAGGCTGATCAGCTCGTTGCCGGTCGGCGGGATGATGACCCGCATCGCCTGCGGCAACACCGTGCGGCGCATCGCCAGACCCCATGACATGCCCAGAGCCGTCGACGCTTCCAGCTGTCCCTCCGGCACCGACATGATGCCTGCGCGGACGATTTCGGCCATATAGGCCGCCTCGTTGAGCGCCAGACCGATGACCGCCAGCGCAAACGGGAACGACAGGCTCTGCAGGTCGAATTCGAAGAACGACGGGCCGAACGGCACACCCAACCGGATCTTCTGGTAGATCGTCGGCATCAGTCCCCAGAACACCAGCTGCACGTACACGGGGGTGCCGCGGAAGATCCACAAGAACACCCATGCCACCGAACTGAGCACGAAATTGTCCGACAGCCGCATCACGGTGAGGATCACACCGAGCACGACGCCGATGACCATCGAATACACGGTCAGCTGAAGGGTGTTGAGGACGCCGAGCAGAATCCGTTCGTGGAACAGGTACTGCGCGAACGTCGACCAGCCGTAGGCAGGGTTGGTGGCGGCCCCGTAGAGGAAGAGGCCGACCACGACGATGATGCCGGTCGCCGCCACCCACCTCCAGGGATGGCGCAGCGGGACCGCGTCAATGGGCTGTGGTGGGCTGGACTGTGGCGGCGAGCCGTCATCACTCATCGGTTGTGAGGTCTTGCTACGAGACCGCGCCGTTGATCACCGGCTTGTCGATCATGCCCTCTTCGAGACCCCAGTTCGCGGCGATCTCCTTGTACTTGCCCGTCTCGATCAGATGCTGCAGCGCCTGCACCAGCGACTGCGCCAGCGGTGAATTCTTCTCGACCGGCCAGCCGTAAGGCGCGGAATCGAAGGTCTCCCCGGCCTGCACGAGCTTTCCGTTGGTCTGCTTGATCGCGTACAGCGTCACCGGGGAGTCCGCGGACATGGCGTCGGCCTGGCCGAGCACCACTGCGTTGGTTGCGGCGTCCTGGCTGTCGAACGGGATGATCTCGATGGCGGGCTTGCCCTCTTCGGTGCACTTCTTGCTGCGCGCGGGAAGCTCGTCGGTGTCCTGCACGGTGGTGGCCTGCACCGCGACCCGCTTACCGCAGGCATTCTCGGGGTCGATGTCACCGCCGGCCGGCTGGGCCCACAGGGTGCCCGCGGAGAAGTAGGTGACGAAGTCGACCTGCTGCTCGCGTTCCTTGCTGTCGGTGAAGGACGACATGCCGACGTTGAACGTGCCGCCCTGGATGGACGGGATGATCTTGGCGAAGTCGGATTCGCGGTACTCCGGGGTCAGCCCGAGTGTCCCGGCGACGGCGTCCATCAGGTCGACGTCGAACCCGACGATCTTGCCCGTCTCGTCCTTGAACTCATTGGGGGCGTACGGAATGTTGACGCCCACGATGAGCTTGCCGGAGGACTTGATGGCCTCCGGGACCGTGTTCGCGATGGCCTCGACCTTCTCGGCCGATGCGGCGGTGGTGCTCGTCGTCGACTCCGCGCTGTCGGTGTTGCTCGTGCAGCCCGCCGCGAGCAGGGCCCCGCTCGCCGCGAACGCCACTGCCACGCGCCACTTCCTGCTCCGGCGGTTCTTACATCCAGCTGACACGGTTGCCTCTTTCTCGTGGGATCGGGCGTCATCCAGCACCACGCCCGTCATCTTTCAAGCCGAGATGACGATAGTGACCTTGGATCAAGCGCGCACTGTCGTAATCGAAGATTAACGACCATCTGATTACGGTGTGTCGATATCGCCCAGTGGCATTTGACGCTGTGGGACACTTCGCGCATGACGACTCTCGCTCCCCCGAGCCTATTGCCCCAGCTGTGGAAATCCACCCTGATCTCGGGCGTGTTGGCGGTGGCACTCGGAATCGCGGTGCTGGTGTGGCCGGGTAAGACCATCCTGGTGACGGCGATCCTCTTCGGCGCCTACCTCCTGGTGACCGGAATCGCCCAGATCGTGCTCGCCTTCAGCCTGAAGGTGGCCAAAGGTGGTCGGGTGCTGCTGTTCATCAGCGGTGCCGCGTCGGTCGTTCTCGGGGCCCTGGCGCTCATCCGGATAACCGATGCGGTGCTGCTGCTGGCCATCTGGATCGGCGTGGGCTTCATCTTCCGCGGCGTGAGCACGGCGGTCTCGGCGATCAGCGATCCGACACTGCCCGGACGGGCGTGGACCATCATCGTCGGCGTGATCAGCCTGATCGCCGGCATCATCGTGCTGGCCGCCCCGTTCGAGTCGCTCGGCACCCTGACCCTGGTCGCCGGGTTCTGCCTGATCTTCATCGGCGTCTCGGAGATCATCACCGCGTTCGGTATCCGGTCCGCGGCCAAGAAGGGCTCCGCTGCCCTGGCAGCAACCGAGCCGACCAACCCTGCCGACCCGCCGGCTCCCCCGGTGGCCGCCCCTACGAGCTGAGTAATTCCCACCACGTTTCTGGGATGCGGAGAGGAGCACTACTACACTCCGTCGTAGTTGAGCGATGAGCTCAACCCCCCGCATCCCAGGAACTGGTGCACATGGACGCTCTGGATGTCGCACGGTGGCAGTTCGGAATCACCACCGTCTATCACTTCATCTTCGTACCGCTCACGATCGGGCTGGCACCGCTGATCGCGGTGTTCCAGACACTGTGGGTCGTCACCGACAACACCGCCTGGTACCGGCTGACCCGCTTCTTCGGCAAGCTGTTCCTGATCAACTTCGCCCTCGGCGTCGCCACCGGCATAGTCCAGGAATTCCAGTTCGGCATGAACTGGAGCGAATACTCCCGGTTCGTCGGCGATGTCTTCGGTGCCCCGCTGGCGATGGAGGGCCTGGTCGCGTTCTTCTTCGAATCGACCTTCCTGGGATTGTGGATCTTCGGCTGGACCCGGCTGCCGAAACTGGTGCACCTGGCCTGTATCTGGATCGTCGCATTCGCCGTCAACGCCTCGGCGTACTTCATCATCGCCGCGAACTCCTTCATGCAGCACCCCGTCGGGGCGCGGTTCAACCCGGAGACCGGGCGCGCCGAACTGAACAGCGTCACCGAACTTTTCACCAACAACACTGCGCTGGCCGCGGTCCCGCATGCGGTGGCCGGCGCGTTCCTGGTGGCCGGAACGTTCGTGGCGGGCATCTGCTCCTGGTTGATGGTGCGCGATCCGGACAACCCGGATGCCCGCACCATGCACCGGCCGGCCACCATCATGGGGTGCGTCATCGCCTTCATCGCCGCGGGCGCGCTGGCCTGGACCGGCGATGTGCAGGGCAAGCTGATGTTCCAACAGCAGCCGATGAAGATGGCCTCGGCGGAATCGCTGTGCCACACCGAAATTGATCCGAACTTCTCCGTGCTGACGGTCGGCACGCACAACAACTGCGACAGCGTCATCCACCTCATCGAGGTGCCCTATGTGCTGCCGTGGCTGGCCGAGGGCAAGGTCAGCGGTGTCGAACTACAGGGTGTGCAGGATCTGCAAGCGGAGTACGAACAGAAGTTCGGCCCCGGTGACTACCGGCCCAATCTGTTCGTCACCTACTGGTCATTCCGGGCCATGATCGGGCTCCTGGCGGTGCCGATGCTGTTCGCCATGGCCGCACTGTGGCTCACGCGCGGCGGCCGAATACCCCGGCAGCGCTGGTTCGCCACGTTCGCGCTGGTGACCCTGCCGACACCGTTCTTGGCCAACATCGCCGGCTGGGTGTTCACCGAGATGGGCCGCCAACCGTGGGTGGTCGCGCCGAACCCGACCGGTGATCCGATACTGCGCCTCACCGTCTCCCAGGGGGTCTCGAACCATGCCACGGGCATGGTGCTGATGTCGCTGATCATCTTCACCGCGATCTACGCGGCGCTCGCGGTGATCTGGTTCTGGCTGATGCGCCGCTACGTCGTGGAAGGGCCGCAGGAGCACGACACCGAACCCATTCCCCCGACGCCACCCGACGAGGACGACGTCAAACCGCTCTCGTTCGCGTACTAGGAGGCGCGCCATGGACCTTCAACTCTTCTGGTTCGTCACGCTGGCCGTTCTCTTCGTCGGCTTCCTGGTGCTGGAGGGCTTCGACTTCGGCGTCGGCATGCTGATGTGGTTCTTCGGCCGCAGCGCCGCACGGGTCACCGACGGCGGGCCGCCACGAGACCCCGAGAAACACCGCCGTGCCGCGCTCAACACCATCGGCCCGGTGTGGGACGGCAACGAGGTCTGGCTGATCACCGCCGGTGGTGCCATGTTCGCGGCGTTCCCCGGGATGTACGCCACCATGTTCTCCGGCCTCTACCTCCCGCTGCTGGCCATCCTGGTGGCCATGATCGTGCGGGTCTGCGCGATCGAATGGCGCGGCAAGGTCGACGACCCGGTCTGGCGGCGGCGGGCCGACATCGCCATCGCGGTCGGGTCCTGGGTGCCCGCGGTGCTCTGGGGCGTCACGTTCGCCGCGTTGCTGCGCGGTCTGCCCGTCGACGCCGACCACCAGATCGCGCTCGGCATCGGGGATGTGCTCAACCCGTACACCATCCTGGGCGGGCTCGCCACGTGTGGGCTGTTCCTGCTGCACGGTGCGGTCTACCTGGCGCTGAAAACCGAAGGTTCCGTGCGCGCCGATGCGCGCAGGTACGCGATCCGGCTGGCGGTGCCGGTGACCGTGGTGCTCGCCGCCTTCGGTCTGTGGACCCAGTTGGCGCACGGCAACGGCTGGACCTGGCTGGTCCTGGGCTTCGCGGTGGCGGCGCAGTTGACCGCGGTCATGCTGGTGCTCGCCGACGCCGGTGACGGGTTCGCCTTCGCATCCACCACCGCCGTCGTCATAGCGGTGGTGACCCTGGTGTTCGGCTGCCTGTACCCCGATCTCATCCCGTCCACGCTCGACCCGGCCTGGAGCCTCACCATCGAGAACGCGTCGTCCTCGCCGTACACCCTCAAGGTCATGACATGGGCCGCCGTGGTGGTCACTCCCCTGGTTCTGATCTACCAAGGCTGGACGTACTGGGTCTTCCGGCAACGCATCTCGGCCGAGCGGATACCCGATCCCGCGGGTCTGTCACCGCGCCTGCCGTGAATTGGCACTCATCGCCGGGCATGCGCCGCTATCTCGGCATGGCCGTGCTGTGCGGGGCGGTGATCAGCGCGGCGACGGTGGCCGGTGCCGTCGTGCTGGCGCGCGTGGTCGCCGGGGTCATCACCGATCCGGACACCCGCACCCTCGGCCACTGGAGCACCGAACTGGTGGTGCTGGCCGCGCTGTGGATGGCCCGGGCACTCGCCCAACGGGTGCAGGCCGGTCTGAGCCAGCAGGCGGCCACCAGACTGATCGGTGATCTGTCGGCGCAGGTGCTACGCGCGGTGACCGCGCTGCCGCCGCACCGGTTGCCCGGTGTACGCGATGAGGCCGCCGTCGTCCTCACCCGCGGTCTGGACGGGTTACGCCCGTACTTCACCGGCTACCTGCCCGCGGTGATCCTGGCCGCGATCCTCACCCCGGCAACCGTGGTCGTGATCGCCGCGACCGATCTGCAGTCCGCGGCGGTGGTGGCCATCGCGCTGCCGCTCATCCCGCTGTTCATGGTGCTCATCGGCAAGCTGACCGCGGACCGCTCGGCCGCCGCCCTGGCCGCCATGACCACACTGCAGTCCCGGCTGCTCGATCTGGTGGCGGGCATACCGACGCTGCGGGCTTTGGGCCGGGCGGCCGGGCCCGCGCATCGCATCGCCGAACTGAGTGCCGCGCACCGCCGTTCTGCGATGCAGACACTGCGTATCGCCTTCCTGTCCGCCGCTGTGCTGGAGTTGATCGCCACCCTGGGCGTGGCACTGGTCGCGGTCAGTGTCGGACTGCGCCTGGTCTTCGGTGAGATGAGTCTGGTCGCGGGATTGACCGCGCTGCTGCTGGCGCCGGAGGTGTTCTGGCCGCTGCGCCGGGTGGGCGTGCAGTTTCATGCTGCCCAGGACGGCAAGGCCGCCGCCGATGCGGCGCTGCACCTGTTGGAGTCCGAACCTGCGACCACCCGCGGGACCGCCCACCCCGCCGAGCGGGGCATCGCGATCCGGCTGGAGGACCTGTCGGTCGCCGGCCGGGACGGCAACGCCCCCGATGCGCTGACCGCCGACATCGTCCCGGGTCAGGTGAGTGTGCTCACCGGTCCCAACGGTGCAGGCAAGAGCACCGCGGTGGCGGCGATCCTGGGACTGACCCCACCCAGTTCGGGCCGGATCCTCATCGACGGGCGCGATCTCGGCGAGATCGACCTGTCGCAGTGGTGGCGTCGCATCGCATGGTTACCGCAGCGCCCGGTGTTGCTGCCCGGCACGGTGCGCAGCAACCTGGAACTGTTCGGCCCGCTGGAGGATATCGACGGCGCTTGTCGCGCTTCGGGATTCGATGCGGTGCTCGGCACCCTTGCGGGCGGCCTGGACGAGGTCATCGGCCGGGGTGGCACCGGCCTGTCGCTCGGCCAGCGCCAGCGCCTCGGCCTGGCCCGGGCGCTGGGCTCCGGGGCGCCGGTGCTGTTGCTCGACGAGCCGACGGCGCATCTGGACGAGGCGGCGGAAGGCCATGCGCTGGAGGCGATCTCGGCGCGAGCCCGGGCCGGGGCCACCGTGCTGGTCATCGGCCACCGCGCGCCGGTGCTCGGGATCGGCGACACCGTGGTGACGCTGGGGGCAGCACATGCCGTTGGGTGAGGTGTGGAGGCTGCTACAGCCCCGGGTGCCCCGACTGCTGCTCGCGGTGCTGTTCGGGGTGTTGGCGCTCGGCAGCGCACTGGCCCTGGCCACCGTGGCGGCCTGGCTGATCACCCGGGCCTGGCAGATGCCGCCGGTACTCGATCTGACGGTGGCGGTCGTGGCCGTCCGCGCGCTCGGCATCTCCCGCGGGGTGTTCAGTTACTGCGAACGTCTTGCCGTGCACGACACCGCGTTACGCGCCGCCGGTCATGCCCGGGTGGGCCTGTACCGACGTCTGACCGAGGTGTCGCCGGAGACCGCGCTGCGTCTGCACAGCGGAGACCTGGTCGCCCGGGTCGGCGCCTCGGTGGACGATCTGGCCGATGTGCTGGTGCGTGCGGTCGTGCCGATCTGCGTGGCCACGGTGCTGTCCGGGGCCGCCGTCGCCATCATCGCGCTGATCTCACCGCCGGCCGCGGTGATTCTGGCGCTGTGCCTGTTGGTCGCCGGTGTGGCCGCTCCGTGGTTGTCGGGCCGGGCCGCCGCCGCCACCGAAATGCTGGCAGCCCTTCACCACAGCGCCCGTGACACCGCCACCCTGCTCGCCCTGGAGCACGCCGCCGAGCTGCGGGTGGCCGGCCGGCTCGGGCAGGTCATCGCCGAATCCGAGACCGAACACCGCGATCTGGGCCGCGCACAGGACCGCGCCGCCGCGCCGGCCGCATCCGCCGGCGCGGTCGCCACAGCCGCAGTGGGTGTTTCGGTGCTCGGGGCCGTGCTCGTCGGGATCATGATCTCCGGCCACACCAGCCCGACGTCCCTGGCCATCCTGATGCTGGTGCCGTTGTCGGCGTTCGAAGCCACCGCCGCACTGCCCGGAGCGGCCGCCCAGCTGGTCCGCTCCCGCATCGCCGCCCGCAGACTCACCGACCTCACCGAGACGCCGCCGGCGCGGTCCCGGCCGGCGAGCGCGCCGGTGCGGCTGAATCCCGGCGAGCGGCTCGCCGTCCTGGGCCCCAGCGGCTGCGGGAAGACCACCCTGCTGATGGACCTGTCCACGGAGTACCCCCACGACCCCGGAAAACCGGTCACCGCAGCGTTCTTCGCCGAGGATGCGCACCTGTTCGACACCACCGTGCGGGACAACCTGCTGGTGGGCCGTGGGGATGCGACCGATACGGAGTTGACCGCGGCGCTCGACCGTGTGGGGTTGGGTGACTGGCTGGCCGGACTGCCCGACGGGCTGTCGACCATACTGCGCGGCGGGGCGGCGGCGGTCTCGGCCGGTCAGCGCCGGCGGCTGCTGCTGGCCCGCGCACTCGTCTCCGATTTCCCGGTGGTGCTGCTGGACGAGCCGACCGAACACCTCGACGCCGCCGACAGTGACCGTCTGCTCACCGCGCTGCTGACCCCGGGCGGGTTGTTCGCCGCCGACCGGACCGTCGTCGTCGCCACCCACCATCTGCCGGCCGGCCTGGACTGCACCGCGATCCGCCTCGATGACAGCCCCGGCAGCCGGACCGGCCCCCGAGTGCGCGGGTAATCTCACCGCCATGAGTTCCCCTGGCCCGTACCCGGCACCGCAGCCGCCCTACGCCGGCTACCCGGTGCCGCCGACGGGGCCGCGTAACGGGCTGGGCAGTGCCGCACTGGTGCTGGCCATGCTGGCGCTGGTGTTCTCCTGGAGCGTCATCGGCGGCATCGCCGGCGGCGCACTCGCGGTGGTGCTCGGTGCCGCCGGGCGCGGCCGGGCCCAGCGCGGTGAGGCCGACAACGGTCCGATCGCCAATGCCGGGATCGGGCTGGGCGCACTCGCCATCGTCGTCGGAGCCGCCTTCGTCCCGATCTGGATCGGTTTCCTGTCCGAGGCCGGGATGGGCGACTACATCGATTGCATGCAGCGCGCCGGCACGGATCGGCCGGCGCAGGTGCAGTGCGAGAACACCTTTCGCGAGCGCATCCAGCAGGACTACAGCCTCCCCGACGGCCTGTCCCGGCCTTAACGGCCCGGGAAGTACTTGACGATGCCTTCCTGCATAACGGTGGCCACCGCCTGCCCGGCCTGGTTGAAGAAGTGGCCGGAACCCAATCCGCGGGAGTCGGCGGCCACCGGCGAAGACGTCGAGTAGAGCACCCACTCGTCGAACCGGACCGGCCGGTGGAACCACACCGAATGGTTCATGGTGACCGCGAAGATCCGGTCGAACCCCCACGACAACCCGTGTGTGGTGATGATCGAGTCGAGCACCGTGGTGTCCGAGGAGTACACCAGCGCCGCGGCGTGCAGCACCGGATCCTCGGGCATCGGGCCGTCGGCGGTCAGCCACACCCGGTTGTGGTCGAGCCGGCCGCCCTTGTCCCGCATCACCCAGGCCGGGTCGTTGGTGTAGCGCCACTGGATCGGGCGCAGCGCACTGACGAAGTGCGGCACCGTCTCCTCGTAGCCCACCAGCAGGTCGTCGATGGTGGGCAGCGACTCCGGGGCAGGCACCTGCGGCGCGGTGAGATTGTGCTCCAACCCGCGGCCGCCGGCCAGGTGGGAGACCAGTGCCGTGCCCAGCAGCACACCGTCCTGGGTGACGTCCACCCGGCGGTTGGCGAACCGGCGCTCGTCGCGCAGGCGGACCACCTCGAACTCCAGGTCCTTGGCCGGATCGCCGCCGGCGATGAAATGCATCGACAGGGTGCTCGGCGGCAGCTTCTCGCTCACCGTGCGGCTCGCCGCGACGAAGGCCTGCGCCATCATCTGGCCGCCGAAGGTGCGCACCGGGTTGCGGCTCGGGTGCGTTCCGGTGAACGCATCCTCGCCGACCCGGGTGAGATCCAGAACCGTCAGCAGTTCCTTGAGATGCTCCGCCGACACGGTTCTCTCCTGGTCCGCCCCGCAGGGCTAGTGGTCGTCCTCCCCGATCCGGTGCACGTGGATCAGGTTGGTCGAGCCTACTGTGCCGGGAGGCGCACCCGCGACGATGACCACCAGGTCCCCGCGCTTGTAGCGGCCCAGTTCCAGCAGCGACTTGTCCACCTGGCGGATCATGCCGTCGGTGGTCTCCATCTTGCCGACGATGAACGTCTCGGTGCCCCAGGTGAGCGACAACTGGCTGCGGACCTCGGGCAGCGCGGTGAACGCCAGCAGCGGCAGCGGGGTGTGCAGCCGGGCCAGCCGGCGCACGGTGTCGCCGGACTGGGTGAACGCCACCAGAGCCTTGGCCTCCAGCCGCTCGCCGATGTCGCGGGCGGCGTAGGAGATGACGCCGCGCTTGGTGCGTGGCACGTGGGTCAGCGGCGGCGCCTCCGTGGACACGGCCTCGACGGCGCTCACGATGCGCGCCATGGTGCGCACCGCCTCCAGCGCGAACTTGCCCACCGAGGTCTCACCGGACAGCATCACCGCATCGGCGCCGTCGAGCACCGCGTTGGCCACGTCGGAGGCCTCGGCGCGGGTGGGGCGGGAGTTCTCGATCATCGACTCGAGCATCTGGGTGGCGACGATCACCGGCTTGGCGTTCTCGCGGGCCATCTGGATGGCGCGCTTCTGCACCAGCGGCACCTCTTCGAGCGGGAGCTCGACGCCCAGATCGCCGCGGGCCACCATGATGGCGTCGAACGCCAGCACGATGGCTTCGAGGTTCTCGATGGCCTCGGGCTTCTCCAACTTGGCGATCACCGGCACCCGGCGACCCACCCGGTCCATCACCTCGTGGACGAGTTCCACGTCGGCGGGCGAGCGGACGAAGGACAGTGCCACCAGGTCCACGCCGAGTTTCAGCGCGAACTCCAGGTCATCGATGTCCTTCTCCGACAACGCGGGCGCCGAGACGTTCATCCCGGGCAGCGACATGCCCTTGTTGTTGCTGACCTTGCCGCCCTCGGTGACGGTGCAGACGACGTCGTCACCGTCGATGTGCTCGACGACGAGCCCGACGTTGCCGTCGTCGACCAGCACCCGGTCCCCGGGCTTGGCGTCCTTGGCCAGCCGCTTGTAGGTGGTGCCGACACGGTCGTGGCTGCCGGCGCAGTCCTCGACGGTGATGCGGATCGTCTCGCCATTGCGCCAGACGGTCGGCCCGTCCGCGAAACGGCCCAGCCGGATCTTGGGTCCCTGGAGGTCGGCCAGTACGCCGACGGCACGGCCGGTGGCGTTGGACGCCGCCCGGACCCGCCGGTAGGACTGCTCATGGTCCGCGTACTCGCCGTGGCTGAAGTTCAGTCGTGCAACATCCATTCCGGCCTCGACCAGGGCCCGCACCGATTCATCGGTGGAGGTTGCCGGGCCGAGCGTACAGACGATCTTTCCGCGTCTATTCACGTCTCATGAGCATAGTCGTTAATCGATTCAGATGACGGCCAGAGGTAGCGCGCCGGGCCGGACCGGGGCCGGCAACTCCGACTCCCCCATCAGGTAGGCGTCCACCGCGTGCGCGGCACTGCGGCCCTCGGCGATGGCCCACACGATCAGCGAAGCACCGCGGTGCGCGTCCCCGCAGACGAAGACGCCGGGCTCCTCGGTCTGCCAGTCCGATCCGCAGGACAGCGTGCCGCGGCCGTTCAGCTTCAGTCCGAGCCCGTCCAGCAGCGGCATGTGCTCGACACCCTCGAAGCCGATCGCGAGCAATGCGAGATCGCAGGGGATCTCGATCGGCTCGCCGACGGGCTGGATGTGGCGCCGGCCGTTCTCGTCCCGTTCGACCTTGACCTCGGCGATCTGCATGGCCCGCAGGTTTCCGGTGGTGCCGTCCGGCCCGTCACCGATGAACCGCTGGACGGCCACCTCGAACCGCCGCGCCCCGCCCTCGGCGTGCGCCGGCGAGGTACGCAGCAACAGCGGCCAGGTGGGCCACGGGGACACCGAGTCATCCCGGGTCTCCGGCGGTTCCGGGTTGTAGTCGAGTTGGGTCACCGAGAGTGCGCCTTGGCGGTGCGCGGTACCCAGGCAGTCCGCGCCGGTGTCGCCGCCACCGATGATCACCACATGCTTTCCGGCAGCGGTCAATTCGGCGGGACCATCGCCCTCGCACTCCTTGTTGGCCGGCACCAGGTGCTCCATCGCCAGATGGACACCGTCGAGGTGGCGGCCCTCGACGTCGTTGTCCCGGCCGCGCAGCGCGCCGACGGCCAGCACGATCGCGTCGTGCTGGGCACGCAGCGCCTCGATGGACAGGTCCACCCCGACCTCACATTCGATGACGAACCGCGTTCCCTCGGCCCGCATCTGCGCCAACCGCTGGTCCAGCGTCGCCTTCTCCAGCTTGTATTCCGGGATGCCGTACCGCATCAGCCCGCCGATGCGGTTGTCCCGCTCGTACACCGTGACGTGATGCCCGGCCCGGGTCAGCTGCTGGGCCGCCGCCAGCCCGGCCGGACCCGAACCCACCACCGCGACACTGCGGCCCGACGCGATGGCGGCCGGCTGAGGCCCCACCGACCCGGTCGCCCAGGCGTAGTCGACGATGGTCTGCTCGATGCGCTTGATCGTGACGCTGCCGCCGGTGGTCTCCTCGGCGATGGACAACACGCAGGCCGCCTCACACGGTGCCGGGCACAACCGTCCGGTGAACTCCGGGAAGTTGTTGGTCGCGTGCAGCCGGTCGATGGCCGCATCCCACCGCCCGCGCCGCACCAGGTCGTTCCATTCCGGGATCAGGTTGCCCAACGGGCAGCCCGCCGAACCCGAGTGGCAGAACGGGATCCCGCAGTCCATGCAGCGCCGGGCCTGCTGGGACACCTCACCGGCCCGGGCGCGGGGGTCCCGGCTCTCGTAGACCTCACGCCAGTCCCCGATGCGTTCGTCCACCGGCCGCTTGGCGGCCTCCACCTTGGGAACCCTCAAGAATCCGTTCGGATCAGCCACGGCTGGCCTCCATGATCGCGGTATCGACATCGCGCCCTTCGGCTTTCGCCATCCGGGTGGCGCGCATCACCCGCTCGTAGTCGGTGGGCATGATCTTGGTGAACTGTGCACTGCGCCGCGGCCAGTCGGCCAGCAGCGAGCTCGCCACGGTGCTGCCGGTGACCTGCGCGTGCCGCGCCACCACATCGTGCAGCCAGCTGAGGTCCTCGGCCTCCAGCCGTTGCAGCTCCACCATCTCGGTGTTCACCTGCGCCGGATCCAGTCCGAGCACGAAGGCGATACCGCCGGACATCCCGGCCGCCATATTGCGTCCGGTGCCACCGAGTACGACCACCCGGCCGCCGGTCATGTACTCGCAGGCGTGATCGCCGACACCCTCGACGACGGCCAGCGCGCCGGAGTTCCGGGCGCAGAAGCGTTCTCCGACCCGGCCGCGCAGGAAGACCTCCCCGGCGGTGGCGCCGAAGAGCAGGGTGTTGCCGGCGATGACGTTGTCCTCGGGCAGGAACAACACGTCGTCGGGCGGGCGCACGATCACCCGTCCACCCGAAAGGCCCTTGCCGACATAGTCGTTGGCATCGCCGACCAGGTCCAGGGTGACACCGCGGGGCAGGAAGGCGCCGAGCGACTGCCCGGCCGATCCGGTCAGCGTGACGTGGATCGTGTCATCCGGCAGCCCGGCGGACCCGTAGCGGCGGGTGACCTCCGAGCCCAGCAGCGTGCCCACCGTGCGGTTGACGTTGCGCACCGGCAGCTCGAGGCGCACCGGGTGGGCGTCCTCGAGTGCACCCTCGGCCAGCGCCACCAGGGTCTGGTCCAGCGCCTCGGCCAGCCCGTGGTCCTGATCGCGCACCCGGCGACGCTGGGCCGGCTCGGCGCCGTGCTCGTCGGTGGGCACCGCGAAGATGGGACTGAGATCGAGGCCCTGACTCTTCCAGTGCGCGACGCCGACCGCGGTGTCCAGCAGCTCGGCGTGCCCGATCGCCTCGTCGAGGCTGCGGAAACCCAACTCCGCGAGCATCTTGCGGATGTCCTCGGCGATGAACTGGAAGAAGTTCTGCACGAACTCCGGCTTGCCGTTGAAGCGTGCCCGCAGTTCGGGGTTCTGGGTGGCCACCCCGACCGGGCAGGTGTCCAGGTGACACACCCGCATCATGATGCAGCCCGCGACCACCAGCGGTGCGGTCGCGAAACCGTACTCCTCGGCCCCGAGCAGCGCGGCCACCATGACATCGCGCGCGGTGCGCAGACCGCCGTCGCACTGCACGGTGATCCGATCCCGGAGTCCGTTGAGGACCAGGGTCTGCTGGGTGTCGGCCAGGCCGATCTCCCACGGCGCCCCGGCGTGTTTGAGGCTGGTCAGCGGCGCCGCGCCGGTGCCGCCGTCCGACCCGGAGATCAGCACGACGTCGGCGTGCGCCTTGGAGACGCCGGCCGCGACCGTGCCGACCCCCACCGAGCTCACCAGCTTGACGTGGATGCGGGCCTTGTCGTTGGCGTTCTTCAGATCGTGGATCAGCTGGGCCAGATCCTCGATCGAGTAGATGTCGTGGTGCGGCGGGGGCGAGACCAGACCGACGCCGGGCGTGGAGTGCCGCGCCTTGGCGATGTTCGGGTACACCTTGTACCCCGGAAGCTGGCCTCCTTCACCGGGTTTGGCGCCCTGTGCCATCTTGATCTGGATGTCGGTGGCGTTCACCAGATAGTCGCTGGTGACGCCGAACCGCCCGGAGGCGACCTGCTTGACCGCGCTGCGCCGCTTCGGGTCGTACAACCGGTCGGTCTCCTCGCCGCCCTCACCGGAGTTGGACCGGGCACCGAGGCGGTTCATCGCGATGGCCATGGTCTCGTGCGCTTCGGCCGAGATGGAGCCGTAGCTCATCGCGCCGGTGTTGAACCGGGTGACGATGGCGTCCGCCGACTCCACCTCCTCCAGCGGCACCGGGGGGCGCACCCCGTTCTTGAACTCGAACAGGCCACGCAGGGCTCCGCCCTCCCTGGACAGCCGGTTCACCTCCTCGGAGTACTGCGCGAACACCTCGCTGCGCCCGGTCCGCGTCGCATGCTGCAGAAGGAACACGACTTCCGGTGTGAACAGGTGCAATTCGCCGTCGCGGCGGAACTGGTACTCGCCGCCGACCGACAGCCGCCGGTGCGCTCGCTCGGTGGGGTTCTCCGGGTAGGCGCGGCGGTGCCGGAACCTGACCTCTTCGGCCAGCACGTCGAGCCCCACCCCACCGAGCTGCATGGGGGTGCCGGTGAAGTACTGGTCGATCACGCTGCGGTCCAGCCCGATCGCCTCGAAGGCCTGCGCGCCCGTGTAGGAGGACACCGTCGAGATGCCCATCTTGCTCATCACCTTCATCACGCCCTTGCCGAGCGCCTTGAGGTAGTTACGCACAGCGGTGGACGGTTCGATGCCGGTGAGTTCGCCCTCACGGATCAGGTCCTCGATCGATTCGAAGGCCAGGTACGGATTGACCGCGGCCGCACCGAAACCGATCAGCATCGCGATGTGGTGCACCTCGCGGGCGTCGCCGGATTCCACCACCAGTCCGACACTGGTGCGTTGTTTGGTGTCGACCAGATGGTGGTGCACCGCCGAGACGGCCAGCAGCGACGGGATCGGGGCGCGGGTGTGGTCCGAATCCCGGTCCGAAAGAACCAGCGTGCGAGCGCCCTTCGCGATGGCGTCGCCGGCCCGGATACACAGTTCCTCCAGTGCCTCGGCCAGGCCGTCGCCACCGCGCTCGACGTCGTAGAGCGCGCGCAGCACCGCGGTGCGCAGTCCGGGCTGTTCACCGTCGTCGTTGATGTGCACGAGCTTGTTGAGATCATCGTTGTCGAGCACCGGCCAGCCGAGCCGGATCTGGCGACACGAGGCAGCCGTCGGTTCCAACAGGTTCTCCTCCGGCCCCATCACCCGGGCCATCGAAGTGACCACGGCTTCCCGGATGGCATCCAGTGGCGGATTGGTGACCTGGGCGAACAGCTCGACGAAGTAGTCGTAGAGCAGCCGGGATCGCTTGGACAGCACCGCGATCGGGGTGTCGGTGCCCATCGAGCCCAGCGGTTCTGCCCCCGAGGCCGCCATCGGGGTCAACAGGACCCGCAGCTCCTCCTCGGTGTACCCGAACGCCACCTGCCTGCGCACCACGGACTCGTGATTGGGTTGCACGCGACCGCGATCCGGCATCGTCTTGAGGTCGAGCAGGCCGGAATGCAGCCATTCGCCGTAGGCGTGCGCACCGGCGAGTTGGTCCTTGATCTCATCGTCCGGGATGACGCGGTGCGCAGCCGTATCGACGAGGAACATCTTGCCGGGCTCCAGGCGTCCCTTGGCCACCACCTCGGCGCTGGGCACGTCCAGCACGCCGCTCTCACTGGCCAGGATGATGCGGTTGTCGATGGTTCGCCACCAGCGACCGGGGCGTAATCCGTTGCGGTCCAGGACCGCACCCACCACGGTGCCATCGGTGAACGTGACGCACGCCGGGCCGTCCCACGGCTCCATCAGCGAGGCGTGATACTGCCAGAACGCCCGGCGGGCGGGACCCATCGTGGTGTTGTTCTCCCAGGCCTCCGGGATCATCATCAGCACCGCGTGGGGCAGGCTGCGCCCACCCAGGTGCAACAGCTCGAGCACCTGGTCGAAGGACGCCGAGTCCGAACCGTCGCGCGGGCAGATCGGCGAAAGCCGGCTCAGGTCACCGGGAATGAGTTCGCTGGAAAGTTTGGCCTCCCGCGCGTGCATCCGGTTGCGGTTGCCGCGCACGGTGTTGATCTCACCGTTGTGCGCGACGAAACGGAACGGGTGGGCCAGCGGCCAGGACGGGAAGGTATTCGTGGAGAACCGGCTGTGCACGATCGCGATGGCGCTCAGGCAGCGGTCATCACGCAGATCCGGAAAGAACTGCGGCAGCTGCATCGTGGTGAGCATGCCCTTGTAGGCGATGGTCCGGCTGGACAGCGTCGGGAAGTAGACGCCGAGGGCCTCGTCTTCGGAGTCGTCGGTCGCCTCGGCCCGTTTACGCAGCGGGTAGACCCGCCGGTCGAGGTCGATACCGCCACAGCGTTCGGGTGCAGCGACGAACAGCTGGGCGAAGTACGGCATGCAGCTCAGGGCCGTGGCGCCCACGCCGGCACCGTCCGGGTCGATCGGAAGGGCGCGCCAGCCAAGGATTTCCAGGTTCTCCTCGGCGGCGATGCTCTCGATGCGCGCGCGGGCGTCGGCCCGGCTGTCCTCGTCCTGCGGCAGGAAGCAGATCCCGGCCGCGTAGGTGTTCATCCCGTCGGCGGTGGGCGCGGGCAGGTCGAAGTCGACGACACCGGCGAACAGCTCGACCGGCAGCTGCAAGAGGATCCCGGCACCGTCACCGCTGTTGGGCTCGGCACCGGCCGCGCCGCGGTGTTCCAGGTGTTCCAGCGCGGTGAGACCGTCCACCACGATGCTGTGGGACCGGCGGCCCAGGATATCGGTGATCATGGCGACACCGCATGAATCCGACTCGTTGTCCGGGTCGTAGAGTCCTTGGGCTTTGGGAAGGGCCGAGAACAGCAAGCGAATCTACCTCCGCAGTCTCCGTACTGATGTGTGGAGGGACTGCACCGGCCCGAAAACCCAGTATATCAGCGCGTCCGCGCGGGTATACAGCAGCGCGATCGTGCCACTATCCAGGCAGGAGGGTGGGCACCAGCGGGAAACCCGGCCAGTTGCGCACCACCGTCCAGGCCACCGCAGCGGTGACCACGGTGACCGTCGCAGCCACCGGCATCAGCGGACGTCCACGCCGCCACCGCACCAGCAGCCACACCGCGAGCAGCGGGAGACCGACCACCAGGAACAGATTGTCCACCGCGGCGGCCGCCAGATCGCCGTGCAGCAGATCATGGGTCATCCGCAGGCCACCGCACGCCGGGCAGTCCAGCCCGGTCAGTGCCTTGAACGGGCAGGCCGGGAAGAGGAAGCCGGGCTTGTGCGGGTCGGCCAGTCCGATGTAGGCCACCGCACCCGCCAGGGCCACTCCGCCGCCGATCAGCGCGGCGCGGCCCTTGACGACCTCAGGTGCCATCGCGCAGCGGACGGCCGTGCGGGTCGCGCACCCGGTCGGTGAGGATGAG
This sequence comes from Mycolicibacterium diernhoferi, assembly GCF_019456655.1. Lineage (NCBI taxonomy): Bacteria > Bacillati > Actinomycetota > Actinomycetes > Mycobacteriales > Mycobacteriaceae > Mycobacterium > Mycolicibacterium diernhoferi. The sequence goes on from NZ_CP080332.1 coordinate 3,693,951, forward strand.
AACGGCGTCCACGATGCCCCAGATGATCGCGCCGATACCGCAGGTGAGCAGCCCGACCAGCAGCTGGGCGATGCCCAGGCCGGTATAGCCGAGGTAGATCCGGCCCACGCCGACCAGTCCGAACAGTCCTAGCAGCTGGAGCAGGCCCGCGATCACCTTGGACTTGTCCGAGAACGGTTCGCCGGTGACCGGGTGCCGCCCGTACGGGGCTGCGGGGTCGTAGAGCGGCCCCGGATACGGCGGCGGTGGCGGTGGGTAACCGGGATCGGTCATGAATTCAGGATGCCAGAAGGTCGGTGGGCACGCGCTGACTCCAGGCCGACTCCCATTGCTGCGGAAAACAGCGCTGCAGCAGGTCGACCATGATCGGCACCGCCGTCGACGCGCCCGGGGAGGCGCCCAGCAGGCCGGCGATGCTGCGGTCTGCCGAGACGACGAGCTCGGTCCCCGACCGCAGCACCCCGCGGTGGTCGGCATCGGGGGTGACCAGCTGGGCGCGCTGACCCCCGCTGATCAGTTCCCACTGGGCCGGGTCGGCGTTCGGGTAGTACCGGGCCAGCGCCGCGTGCTTACGCGTGCGGGTGGCCAGCAGCTGGCCGATCAGATAGCGCACCAGGGCGAGATTCCTCCATGCCGCGGTCGCCAGCACCGCGACGTTGTGCCAGCGCACGGTGGCGAAGAAGTCGGTGAGCCGGCCGTGTTTGAGCAGTTTGGTACTGAAGGTGGCGTACGGGCCGAACATCAGGTGGCCGGTGCCGTCGACGATGCGTTTGTCCAAGTGCGGCACCGACATCGGAGGCGCTCCGATCGGCGCCTGGCCGTAGACCTTGGTGTCGTGCCGTGCCACCACCTGCGGGTCCGAGCACCGCAGGAACGCCGCACCCACCGGCAGCACGCCGTAGCCGCGGACCTCGGGGATCTTGGCGCGCTGCAGCAGTCGCAGTGCGTTTCCGCCTGCCCCGACGAACACCATGCGGGCGTGCAGTTCGAAATGTCCCGCCCGGTTCCGGCCGGAGATCTGCCAGTTCCCATCGGCGTCCCGAACCAGGCCACGCACCTCGTGGCCGAGCAGCAATCCGCCGCCGCTGTCGGTGAGAATGCGCACCAGCGCGCTCGTCAGGGCACCGAAGTCGACGTCGGTGCCGGCCGGGTGCCGGGTGGCGGCGACCCGCTCACCCGGATCGCGGCCCTCCATCACCAGCGGCGCCCACCGCGCGATGGTGGCCGGGTCCTCGGAGTACTGCAGACCATCGAATCGCGGGTCTGTCCGTAGGGTCTGGAAACGCTCACGCAGATAGGCGATATCGCGCTCGCCGAAGACGACGTCCATGTGCGGGGCGGCGTGCAGGAAGGTGTCGGGATCTAGCTGGCCCCGCGCCGCCAGGTGCTCCCACCAACGCCGCGACACCTGGAACTGTTCGGCGATGCCGGCCGCGGCGGACCCGTCGGCCGGGTCGGGCATGTAGTTGAGCTCGCAGTACCCGGAATGCCCGGTGCCGGCGTTGTTCCAGGCCTGACTACTCTCGGTGGCCACCTCGTCGGCGCGTTCCACCATGACGATCCGCCATCCCGGTTCCAGCGCCGTCAACATGGCGCCCAGCGTTGCCGACATGATGCCCCCGCCGATCAGTACGACGTCGGCTGTCGATTGCTCATTCATGACTCCACGATGACCTCCCACAATCGATGCGTCCAATGAATCTTCGGGGCAATATCATCCATATATGGATCAATGGTTGAGCCTGCTGGCGCCCCAGTTGCGCGCCCTCGACGAGCTGGCCGCGCAGGACGGGCACATGACCCGCGCCGCCGAGCGCCTCGGCATCCCGCAATCGTCGATGAGCAGGCGCATCCACGCGCTGGAGAAGACGCTCGGAATCGGTCTGCTGATCCAGGACGGCCGCACCGTGCGACTGACACCCGCCGCGGTCCGGCTCGCCGAACGGGCCCGCGATCCGCTGCACGCACTGGAAGCCACCATCGAGTCGATCGCCGGAGAGGCGGATGCCGAGCACGGCACCGTCCGCCTCGGATTCCCCCTGACCATGGGCTCGGGCCGGCTGCCGACGCTCGTCGCGGAGTTCCATCGCCGGGCGCCGGGCGTCCGGTTACAGATCACGCAGGCACACGGATCCCAGCTGGCGGCCGACCTGAAGGCCGGTGAGCTCGATGTCGCGGTGATGATCCCGGCGTCGGATCAGGTGCGACACAGCGTCATCGGGACGCAGACGATCCATGCGGTACTGCCCGCATCTCACCGATTGGCCACCCGCAGACGGCTGCGACTGTCCGAGCTGCGCGATGAGCCGTTCATCGCCAACCCGGTGACCTACAACCTGCGCCAGCTCACCGAAACATGGTGCGAACAAGCGGGTTTCACCCCGCGCATAGCTGTCGAGATCACCGAGTTCGCCACCATGCACGAACTGATCGGCCGGGGCCTCGGCATCGCGCTGCTCCCCCACGACGAACGCGGCGCACCGGATACCGTCGAGGTCGCGTTGACCCCGTCCGGTTATGAACGTCAGATCGCGCTGGCCTGGGGCCCGACCGCGGTGACCCCGGCCGCGCGGCGGTTGACCAGCTTCCTGCGGGAGCGTTACTGATCAGCTGGGAACGTTGGCCTTCACCGTTTCCAGTGCCGCGGCGGTCAGCCGGGCCAGCTCCTGCGCTTCGGCGGCATCGAGCGCCTCGTCGACGAGTTCGGCCATCCGGCGGTTGGTGGCCCGCTCGGCGTCCTCGTAGCGGTCCTTCTTGTCCGCGCCGTCGGCGTATGGTTCGGGCCAGCCGAACATCGCCGCGTACTTGGGGCCCTTGTTGAGCATGTGCGCTTCGATCGGGCTGACACCGGCCAGACTGAGCGCATTGAAGTGCAGTCCGGCGCGCAGCTCGCGGAGCACGAACATCACCTGCAGGGCCCGCGCCGGCGCATCCTCGGCCAGTGGCATCGCGCGCCAGCCGGCGAACAACGGCGACGCAGCGATGGGTGCCACCGCGATGAGCTTCTCGCCGAGCGCGGCGATGCGGTCCACGCCCTGTGCGTCGGCCAGATACTTGCGGCCGAATTCTGCTGCCTGGTTCCAGTACACCTCAGCCGCACCGGCAGCACCGCGCACCGCGATGCCCTCCTCCCACATGGCCGACAGGCCGGCGGGTTCGAACACCGCGAAAGCCGCACTGACGGTGGCACCGGTTGCGTCACCGAGGACTCCACCGCGGCCCGCCACGTAGCCGGCCAGCGGGTTCTCATAGCCGGCGGCGACACTCTCCCCGTAGGTCTGCGGGTGCAGCATGAACACGGCCACGGCCTGCTCGATGGCAGCTCCCGCGGTCGCAGTGGTTTCAATGAGATCGGCGGCGCTCAATCGAATCATCTCCTGAGTAATTCAGCGGTGTCAGAGACGAACATTAGCCCGCCGGCCGGGCCTCAGAAATTTCTTTGGCCTCTTTCGTCCCTGCTGTCACATCCTGTCAGGGTTTGTCGGTGGTCGCACGTATGTTCGAACTATGAGCAGGGATGTGGTGCAGGGTCGGGAGGCGGTGCAGCATGCACTCTCCGATCACGCCGCGTCCACCAAAGCCTTGCTGGATGCCGACTTCACCGTGTTCGACACCGCGGAGTTGTTGGCCATCCAATCCGAACGCGAACTGCGGGCGCGCGCGGACGAGATGATCGGGCACCGGATCCAGGCCGCGCTGATGGACCGGGCCACCGCGCATGAGATCGGCGGGAAGTCCTGGGTCGATGTGCTGGCCACCCGGATGCGGATCAGCCGTGCCGAGGCCGCCCGCCGGGTGTCGGGCGCCGAAGTGCTTGGCCCGCGCCACGCCATCGGCGGGGAGGTATTGGAGCCGGTGCTGGCGGCCTGTGCCGCCGCGTTGGCCGACGGAGCGATCTGTGCGGGGCACATCAAGGTGGTCCGGGCGATAATGAAGACCGCGTGCGGCCGGATGACTGGTACCGAGTTGGCGGACCTGGAGGTGTCGCTGGTCGCCGCGGCCAAGACCACGACCCCGGAAACCCTGGAAAAGGCCGCCGAACGGGTGCTCTACAAACTCAACCAGGACGGCCATGGCCCCGATGTCGCGCGGCATAAGCGGGGCATCACCCTGGGCCCGCAGGATGCCGACGGGCTGGTGCGCATCACCGGCTGGGTCGATGCGGAGTTGGCGGCGTATCTGGGCACCGCGCAAGAGGTGTGGGGCCGGCCCGGGGTCAACAACCCCGATGACGCTGAGCCCCAGCTCAATCCGGACCCGAACCCGCTCGAAGACGAACCCGGGCCGGCGTGCGATCCGGAGGGCGAAGAAGAACCCGCGGGCGCCGACAGTGAAGACGACGCGGCCGATGAGGGACTCGCGGATCCGGCCGGTGAAGAGCCCTTCGCCGACGCTGACACAGCAGAAGATCCCGATCCCAACCACCCCGCCGACTTCGGTGCCCTGGCCGACCTGGCCGCCGGTGATACCCGCACCCGGGCCCAACGTTTGCACGATGCCGTCAAGGCGATCCTGCGTGATGCCCTGATGGCCAAGAGCCTCGGCCAACACAACGGCATCCCGGTCACCATCGTGGTCTCCACGACGTTGGCGGAATTGGAGGCAGGCGCCGGGATCGCGGTCACCGGGACCGGCACCCTGATGCCCATGCCGGATCTGATCCGCCTCGCCGAACAGGCGTACCACTACCTGGTGGTGTACCGAAAACACACCGCCGAACCGCTCTACCTCGGGCGCACCAAACGCCTGGCCAGCAAGGCCCAACGCCTACTGCTCTACAACCGCGACCGCGGCTGCACCCGGCCCGGCTGCACCAAAGCCGCGTGTCAGTGCCAGGCCCATCACGCCGAACCCAGCTGGAACAACGGCGGACTCACCGACGCCCCCACCCTGGCCCTGGGCTGCGGCCCCGACAACCGGCTCGCCGAAATGGGCTGGACCACCAGCATCGACCACGACACCGGGCGCACCCACTGGCACCCACCCCCACTGATGGACACCGGCGGTGACACCCTCAACCACCACTTCCACCCCGAAGAACTCCTCCCACCGGAGGAGCAGGACGACGGTGACCGATGACGGTCAGTCGTCGGAAGGCTTCACCGCCAGAACGGGTTTCGGGCATTCCAGGATCAGCTTCTGCGCGACGCTACCGAGCAACAGCTTGCCCACCGGGCTACGGTGCCGGATGCCGATGACCAGTAACTGCGCGGCCGGGCGGTCCATCGCCGCCAGTAGTTCCGCGGCCGCGTCCACACCGACCGGCTGCGCCAGCTCGAACGACACACCGCACTCCTCCAGGAGGGCCTCCAGGTCGTGGACCTCGCCGGCACCGGCAAAGCGCGAGTCCACGTACGACTCCCCCGACGTCGAGTTGATCACCAACAGGTCGGTGTCGCGCAGTTTCGCCTCCGCGATGCCGTGCTCGAGCGCGGCATAACCGAATTGGTCTGCGGTGTACCCGATCACAATCATGAGTTCGCAGCCTTTTCCTTCTGGTCCCGGTCATCCTCGACGATCAACAGCGTCTCCTCACTGCGATGCATCAGCCGCAGCACCAGCGGCGCCAGCAGCAGCAGCGCCATCAGCACGTAGGTGACGATCGCCACCGGTTCGGTGAACAGATTGCTCCAGTCCCCGCCGCCGAGTTGCAGACTCTGCCGCAGCTGCCGCTCGATCCGCGGACCCAGGATCACCCCGATGATCAACGGCAGCACCGGAAGCCCGAACCGGCGCATCATCAGCCCCATCAATCCGAAGATCAGCAGCAACAACAGATCCAGCGGCTGCAGGTTCACCGCGAACGCCCCCAGCGCGGCGAAGAACAAGATGCCCGCATACAGGTAGGGCCGCGGCGTACGCAGTAGTTTGGCCCACAGCGGCGCGAGCGGCAGGTTCAGCGCCAGCAGCATGGCGTTGCCGATGAACAGGCTCGCGATCAGCGTCCAGATCAGCAGCGGTTCCTTGTCGAACAGCGTCGGGCCGGGCTGGATCCCGTAGGACACAAACGCCGTCAGCATCACCGCCGCGGTGGCATTGGTGGGCAGACCGAGCGACAACATCGGCACCAAAGTCCCTGCGGCCGAGGCATTGTTGGCCGCCTCCGGCCCGGCTACACCCTCGATGGCGCCCTTGCCGAACTCCTCGGGATGCTTGGACAGCTTCTTCTCGGTGATGTAGCTCAGGAAGGTCGGCAACTCCGCGCCACCGGCGGGCAAGGCGCCGAACGGGAACCCGTACGCCGTCCCGCGCAGCCACGGCTTCCAGGACCGCTTCCAATCACTGCGCCCCATCCACGGCCGCCCGACCGGGATGACATCGGCGGGACGACGGCGCAGATGCGCCGCCACCCACAGCGCCTCACCGACCGCGAACACCGCCACCGCGATGACCACGATGTCGATGCCGTCGGCCAGCAGTGGCACCCCGAAGGTGGCGCGCGGTTGACCGGTCAGCGAGTCGATGCCGACGATGCCGATCGCCAGGCCCAGCAGCAGCGAGATCAGCCCGCGGACCTTCGAGGATCCCAGCACCGCAGTCACCGCGACCAGCGCGAACAGCATGATCGCCAGATAGGACGGCGCGCCCAGGGTGACCGCGAATCGGGAGACCGCCGGCGCGAAGGCGGCCAGCAGCACGGTGCCGATGGCCCCCGCGATGAACGAGCCGATGGCGGCGGTGGCCAGTGCCTGCGCGGCGCGACCGGCCTTGGCCATCTTGTTGCCCTCGATCGCGGTGATCACCGACGACGATTCACCGGGTGTGTTCAGCAGGATCGACGTGGTCGACCCGCCGTACATACCGCCGTAGAAGATTCCGGCGAACATGATGAACGCCGCACTGGGGCTGACGTTGTAGGTGATCGGCAGCAGCAGTGCCACCGTCATCGCCGGACCGATGCCGGGCAGCACCCCGACCGCGGTCCCCAGCAGCACGCCGATCGCGGCGTACAGCAGGTTCATCGGTGTGGCCGCCTCGGCGAACCCCTGTAGCAGCCAGTCGAAATTCTCCATCTACAGAATCCCATCCAGGATGCCTGCGGGCAGCGGGATTCCGAGCCCGGAATAGAACGCGTAGAAGCTGACCAGCGCCAGCACCACACCGATCGCGATGTTGCGCAGGTAATGCCGGCTGCCCAGCACGGTGGCGCAGCCGGCGAAGAACAGTGCGCTGGTGATCGCCCAGCCGAGCGGGTTCACCAAGACGATCAGCATGACGAACAGACCGATCAGCAGGCCCACCGTCCGCCAGTCGCTGGGCATGTCGGGGTCGACGTCCTCCCCCGCGTCCGCCTCGCCGGTGGAGCCACGCGGGATCGCGATGGCCAGGATGACCGCCATCACCAGCAGGCCCACCCCGATGACGATCGGGAAGAAGCGCGGCCCAACGGGATCCACCTCGGCGTAACCGCCCGGCATGGTCAGCGCGTCGTAGAGCAGAAATGCACCGACGGCCACCATCACCACACAGACGACGTACTGCGCGTAGTCGGGCCGTACCCGCGCGGCCACTTCCGGTTCGGTACTCACACCAGCCCCAGATCCGTCAGCGTGGTCTCGACGCGCCGGTCCTGCTCGGCCAGGAACTCCTCGAATGCGGGCCCGGTCAGGAAGGCATCGGTCCAGCCGTTCTTCACCAGCGCCTCCTTCCATGCGTCGGTCGCGTGCAGCTCTTCCAGGATCTTCACCATGGCCGCCCGGTCCTCATCCGAAATGCCGGGCGGGGCAAGGATTCCGCGCCAGTTGGTGAACGTCAGGTCGATGCCGGCCTCGCGCAGGGTGGGCGCGTCGACGCCTTCGACCCGTTCGTCCCCGGACACCGCGAGCACCCGCACCTGACCGGATTCGATCTGGTCGACGTACTCACCGAGCCCCGAGGTGCCGGCCGCGATCTTGTTGCCCAGCAGGGCCGTCAGCAGATCGCCGCCGCCGTCGTAGGAGACGAAGTTGACCTTGGTCGGATCCACGCCGACGGCCTTGGCGGTCTCCATCGGGAACAGGTGGTCCGGGCCACCGGGGTTGGAACCCCCGCCGACGGTGACCTTGGTGGGATCGGCCTTCCACGCCGCGACGAAGTCCCCCACCGTCCTGAACGGCGAGTCAGCGGGCACCAGGATGCCTTCCTGCTCCTCGACCATCTTGGCCAGGGCGGTGGCGTCCGAGGCGCGCGCCGTCGAACCGTTGGTGAAGACGGCCCCCACCACCCCCAGCCCCATCATCATCATCAGGTCGCCGTTACCGCGCTCGTTCATCAACCGGGCCATCGCGACCGTGCCACCCGCGCCGATCACGTTGAACACCTCGACGCGGCCGGTGATCTCGTCGTCCTCCATGATCTTGACCGCGGTGCGCGCGGTGAGGTCGTAGCCGCCACCGGGGCTGTTGGGCACCATCATGCGCAGCCGGTGCAGCCCGGTCTCCTCTCCGCGGGTCACCCCGCAGCCGGTAAGCAGGAGCGCAGCGATCAGGGCGATCAGCAGGCCCCGTGTCGCATGACGCCGTTCGAACATGTCGTCCCCAATCACTTGTGTGTGATGCTCAGCAATACTGAACACCGACCGTGACCCAGGTCACTCATGTGGACGCAAAGGAAGTTGTGGTCATTAAGAACACGAGCTGGAGCCGCAGCCTCGCCGGGCAGTTCCTGGCGTTTCAGCTGGTGGTGGTCGCCATCGTGCTGATCGCGGTGGCGGCCGTCTCGGTGGCGCAGTCGACCAGCGAGTTCCGCGAGGTCCGCGGCCTGCGGATGATCGCGGTGGCCGAGAACATGGCCTCGACGCCGATCGTGCGGGACCGGTACTCCGATCCGTTCGCGGACGAGTTCCTCGCGCCCGAGGTCGACCGGGCGGTGGCGCTGTCCGGCGCCAGCCTGGCCGAGATCCTCGGCCCGGACGGCACCGTGCGGGCCTCGTCCGACCCGGCCCGCATCGGGGCGCAGACCGACCTGGGTCCCAGCCGCGCCGACGAGGGCCGGGCCTGGTTCGGGGACGCCGAGGTGGACGGCATGCACAGTCTGATCGGGCAGGTGCCGATCCTGTCCAGCGACGGTGACGTGCTGGCGGTCGCCTCGGTCAGCGAGGGCTATCCCTCGCTGTGGCAGTCCCTTGCCGGCGCCGGGGAACGCCTGGTGGTGTACCTGGGCCTGGGTGCGCTGCTGGGGATGGCGGCGTCCTGGCTGTTGTCGCGGCGCATCAAACGGCACACCCGCGGGCTGGAGGTCGCCGAGATCGCCGGCCTGGCCGATCATCGGGAAGCGTTGCTGCACAGCATCCGTGAGGGAGTGGTGGCGGTGAACCCGGATGGGGTGATCACGGTGCTCAACGACAGCGCCCAGGATCTGCTCGGGATCGGCGCCGACGCCGTGGGCCGGCGCGCCGACGAGGTCGGGCTGGAACAGGCCGTCGTGGACTTCCTGCTGTCCCAGGCGAACAACCCGAACGGAAACGGTGCCGACGAGAACGATGTGGTGATCGCCACCCGCAGCCGGGTGCTGGCACTGAATCGGCGCGCGGCCAACAGCCAGGGGCGGCGCATCGGTACCGTGACCACGATGCGCGACAGCACCGAGTTGGCGGCCCTGCAGGCCCAGTTGTCCTCGCACCGCAGCGTCACCGACACCCTGCGGGCGCAGACCCACGAATTCGCCAATCAGTTGCACACCATCTCCGGGCTGGTCCAGCTCGGAGAGTTCGATGCGGTGCACGAGCTGGTCGGCACCCTGACCCGGCGCCGGGCAGAAATCAACGACGCTGTCACGCAACGGGTTTCCGACCCCGCGGTGGCCGCACTACTGATCGCGAAGACCTCGCTGGCCGGGGAGAGCGGGGTGACGTTGACCCTCGACGAGGACAGTCGGCTGCGCGCCCTGCCACCCGCCCTGGCCACCGATGTGATCACCGTGCTGGGCAATCTGATCGACAATGCCGTGGACGCCTCGGTGGGTTCGGCGTCCGCTCGGGTGACCGTCCGGATCGAGGACACCGACGGTCTGCTGATCGCGGTGACCGATTCGGGTCCCGGTGTGCCGCTGGCGCTTCGGGAATCGGTGTTCGCCCGCGGGGTGACCTCCAAACCCGACGGCGCCGGCGGGCCCGCGGAGAAGCGAGGGATCGGGCTGGCGCTCGTACGGCTGGTGACCGCCCAGCACGGCGGGCACGCGCAGATCGGTGACGCCCCCGGCGGCGGCGCGTCGTTCGTGGTGCGGCTACCGGCATCAGCTTTGGCCACGGGGGCACTGGGGGCGCCCCGTGCGTGAGGTGCTGATCGTCGACGACGATTTCATGGTGGCCGAGATCCACCGGCGGTTCGTCGAACGCATCGAGGGCTTTGATCCGGTCGCGGTGGCGCGCACCGGCGCCGAGGCGCTCTCCGCCGCACAGGAGCACCAGCCGGACCTGATCCTGCTGGATGTGTACCTGCCCGATATGACGGGCCTGGATGTGCTGCACCGGCTTCGGGCCGAGGGAGATCATGTCGGCGTCATCATGATCACCGCGGCCCGCGAGCTGGACACCGTCCGCGGGGCACTGGATGGCGGCGCGGCCGATTACCTGATCAAGCCCTTCGAGTTCGCCCAGTTGCAGGCCAAGCTGGCCGCCTTCGCCGCCCGGGCGGATGCGTTGGCCGCCGACGGCGGCGCCGACCAGTCGATGATCGACGCCCTGTTCGGCGGCCCGGCCGCGGCCCCCACGGCGGAGGCACTGCCCAAGGGGCTCGGCGCGGAGACCGGACGGCTGGTCCTGGAGGCGGTCGGCCGGGCCCAGGAGGTCTCCGCGGCCGAATGCGCAGACCTGGTCGGGATCTCCCGGGTCAGCGCCCGCCGCTACCTGGAGCACTATCTCGCCGCCGGCCTGCTGGAACTGCGTCTGCAGTACGGCGCGGGCCGCCCGGAGCGCCGTTACCGCCCGGCCGGGTGACCGCCCGCATCCCGGATAACGGGATGCCACTCGCGACGGTGTGCCAAGATCCGCGGATGACGACCGCTACCCGGTACGCCCTCGCCATGCTGACGACCCTCTCCCTGCTGGCGGGATGCTCGGCCGCCGACGAACCGCAGAACCCGGCGCGCCCGGATTCCGCCGCGGCCGACACGGTGTCGCGGATCGTCGAGGACGCGATGGAACGCGGCCACCTCAAGGCCGTCATCATCCGGGTCACCGAGGACGGCCGGGAGGTGCTGACCCGGGCGTTCGGCGAGTCCATGACGGGTGTGCCGGCCACCCCCGCCATGCACTTCCGCAACGGTGCGGTCGCGATCTCCTATGTCGCCACCCTGCTGCTGAAACTGGTCGAGCAGAACACAGTCCACCTCGACGACAAGCTGTCGACCTGGCTGCCCGACACCCCGCACGCCGATCAGGTGACGCTCGGCCAGCTCGCCCAGATGACCTCCGGGTACGCCGACTTCGTGATCGGAAACGAGGAGTTCCAGAAGGCCTACTACGCCAATCCTTTCCGGCAATGGGAACCCGAAGAGCTGCTGAGCTTCGCAACATCCAAGCCGTTGTACTACCCGCCGGGCACCAACTGGAACTATGCCCACACCAATTACGTGCTGCTCGGGTTGGCGCTGGAGAAGGCCACCGGACGCGATATGCCCGACCTGCTCACCGACGAGGTGCTCGGACCGCTGGGGCTGACCAACACCGCCAACTCCTATACCGCCGAGATCCCGACGCCCACGTTGCACGCATTCACCTCGGAGCGCCGGGAATCCCTCGGCATCCCCAGCGGGACAGAGTTTTACGAGGAGTCCACCTACTGGAACCCGTCCTGGACGATCACCAACGGCGCCATTCAGACGACGAACATCCACGATATGGCGGCCACTGCCGCCGCGATCGGTTCCGGCGCGCTGCTGTCCAGCGAGTCCTACCAGAAGATGATCGCGCCGGACCTGCGCGGAAAGACATCGGCCCAGCCGGGCTGCCCCACCTGCGCACCGCAGACCGTGTTCTACACCTACGGGATCGGCATCGTCCGCTCAGGTTACTGGCTGCTGCAGAATCCGTTGTTCGCCGGGCAGGCGGGCGTCGCGGCGTACCTGCCCGCCAAGAAGCTTGCCGTCGCCATCGCGGTCACCTACCTGCCGGAGGCGTTCGATGACGCCGGCAACTACCCCAACGAGGCCGACACGTTGTTCCGCAGGATCGGCGCCGAACTGGCCCCCGAGGACGCTCCCCCGACACCACCGGGCTCGCCCGGGTAGGTTTGTCCGGTGGCGCCGAGAGTCCTGTTCCTCTACAACGATCCGATCGCCCCCGAAGCCATGCTCGGCGAGGCGTTCACCGACGCGGGATATGACGTGAGCACCTTCGAGGTGGTACCGGCGTCGCGCGTCGGTGACCCGGCGTTCGACGTACACTTTCCCGACCCGACGCACTATGACGTCATCGTTCCGCTGGGCGCACGCTGGTCGGTGTACGACGACGCGCTGCGCTCCACCTGGGTCGGCGCGCAGACCCGGATGATGCTCGCCGCCGCGGACGCCGGTGTGCCGACGCTCGGTGTCTGCTTCGGCGGCCAACTACTGGCCCAGGCCTTCGGCGGCAGTGTTCAGCGCTCCGATGCACCCGAAATCGGTTGGTATGAGGTTGAATCCGATCAGCCCGAGCTGATCCCGCCGGGGCCCTGGTTCGAATGGCATTTCGACCGGTGGACCGCCCCGGCGGGCGCCATCGAGGTCGCCCGTACCCAGGGTGCGGCACAGGCTTTCGCGCTCGGCCGGGCGGTGGCCCTGCAGTTCCATCCCGAACTCGACCCCGCCCTGCTCGAACTCTGGCTCGAGGACGACCTGGAGGCCGGGGAGGCCGCCATGATCGGTCGTACCCATGACGAACTGCGTTCGGCCACCGCGCAACTGCACGACGACGCGGCGCGGCGCATCCGGCATCTGGTACACGGATTCCTGGCCTACACAGCCCGTCCGCCGTGCCCCAGTTCGTGAGCCAGCGCGGCCTCGATCTGCGGGCGGCGGAAAGTATGACCACGTCCCTGTAGCTTGGCCGGCACCACCCGCTGATCGGCTTCGGCAAGTTCTTGTGCGCCTTGGGAACCCAGCAGCAGCCGGGGACCGAAGGACGGCACCGGCAACTTCGCCGGGCGGCGCAGCACCCGGCCGAGCGCCGCGGTGTACTCGGTGTTGCGCACCGGTTCCGGCGCCACCGCGTTCACCGGGCCGGTCAGCCGGCTGTCGTAGAGCCCGCGGTGGTAGACGTCGAGCAGATCATCCAGGCCGATCCAGGCCAGCCACTGGTCGCCACTGCCCAATCGGCCGCCCAGTCCGGCGGCGAACAGCGGGCGCAACAACCGCAGGGTGCCGCCGCGCGCCGATTGCACGACGCCGGTCCGCACCTTGACCACGCGCAGCCCGCCGGCCACGGCGGGTTCGGTCGCGGCCTCCCAGTCCGCGACCACATCGGCCAGGAATCCCTCACCCCGGGTGGCGTCCTCGGTGAGCAGCGAATCGCCCCGCTCGTAGCCGTAGTACCCGATCGCCGAGGCGCTGATGAACACGCTCGGACCGCCTGCCCCGCGCGCGGCGACCTCGGCCAGCGCCCGGGTGGGCTCGATGCGGCTGTCCCGGATGGCCGCCCGGTGCGCGTCGGTGAACCGCCCCGCGATCGACGCACCGGCAAGATGCACGACGGCGTCCACCCCGGCCAGCAGATCGGGCGCCGGATTCCGGGGATCCCATTGCCGCTCATCGGCATTCACGGGCGGCCGGCGCACCAGCCGGATGATGCGGTGGCCGCCGGTGCTCAGGAACGCGGTCAACGCATCCCCGACCAGGCCACTGGCGCCGGTCACCGCGACCACCATCGGTGACAGGCCCGCCGCTCGATGCGCGGCCAGGTCCTGTGCCAGCTGGGTGTGCCGGTAGTCGAACATGGGGCGCAGCGCCGCAGCCGGGACGACGGCGTCGATGCGGTCGTACAACCGGGTGCCGGTGCCCGCTTCGGTGAACTCGTGGGTGTGGGTCCAGGTGCCGATCACCCGGGCCGGCCAGGAACTGGGCCCGTCCGTGGACAAGGTGTCGACGAACCGGTGTGGCGGATCGAATTCCCCCGGCTGGTGCGCCGCCACCCAGCGCAGCCCGCCGGGCAGTCCGAGCACCGCTCGGCCGTCGGCCAGATTGTCGGCCTCGGCGATCACCTTCATCGGCTGCCAGGGCGGCACCAGGCGGCGCATCGCACCGGGCCTGGTGTGCCAGGCGAAGACCTCGTCGAGCGGATGGCCGATGACGCCCGTGTATTCGATGCCCATGCGTGATTGCTCCCCTCCGCGCCGGGGTACCCCCGGGTCGTATCGCAGAAACTGGCCGAAAGACCGGACCGAACTCCCATGCCCAGACGCCACCGTGGTGGCCATGCCATCAGTTTCCAGAATCGCCGGGCCGCCGGCCGGGCGCTGGCCGGCGAGTTGTCGCATCTGGAAGGCGAACCCGGGTTGACGGTCCTGGGGCTGGCGCGCGGGGGCGTCCCGATCGGCTGGGAGGTGGCGGCCGCGCTGAACGCCCCGCTGGACGCGTTCCTGGTCCGCAAGCTCGGCGTGCCGGGCTGGCCCGAGCTCGCGATGGGGGCGCTCACCACCGGTGGCACCCTGGTCCGCAATGACGAGGTGGTCCGCAACCTGGACGTCACCGAGGAACAACTGCGGCAGACGATCGAGCGGGAATCTGCGGAACTACAGCGCCGCGAGGCGGCGTACCGCGGGGATCGCCCGGCTCCGGAGGTCCGCGGGCGCACCGTGATTCTGGTCGACGACGGGATCGCCACCGGCGCCAGCATGCTGGCAGCGGTACGGGCGGTGCGCCGAGCCGGTGCGGCGCGGGTGGTGGTCGCGGTGCCGGTGGGCGCCGCGGCGGCATGCCGCCGGATCGGTGCAGAGTCCGATGAGCTGGTCTGCATCAGCACACCGGCGGACTTCCAGGCGGTCGGGCAGGTGTACGAGGACTTCACCCAGACCACCGATGCGGAGGTCTGCGCGCTGCTCGCCGATCAGCCCCGGCACGCGGAGCCGGACAGCTAGTCCTTGGCCGGGGTGTCCTTGGCCGGGACGTCCTCGGACGGCACCTCGGGATCCGGTGAGATCTCCACCGCGCCACCCGCGTCCTCGTCCGTATCGGAGCCGTCGGCACCGGGATCGGTCACATCGACATCGACGGCTTGCTCCGCTTCGGTTTCCGGTTCGGCCACCGGCCCGGCACCTGATTCGGGCTCGGCCTCGGACTCCGGCACGGTTTCGTCCAACTCCGTCACCGGTTCGTCCGGGTAGTCGTGCACCTCGTGCTGATCATGCGCGCCGGCCTCGTCGCCTTCTGCGTCGTCGGTTGCGGCCGCGCCGGCGTCGCCGCCGTCACGACGGGAACGCAGCGCATCGGCGATGAGCAACAGCACACCGATGACGCTGGCGCCGATGCACACCCAGGCAATCAACTCGTTGCTGGTGACGACGGCGGCCACCAGTGCGGTCAGACCGATGACGGCGAGGACGAGCGCGATGATCAGCATGGATCGTATTCAGCCGAGGTACGGGCCGTCAGTTGCTGCCGCGGTTGAACTGATTGAAACCGCCGCCCTCGTTGCCCGCCGAGGAGTCGACCGGCGCGGCGGAACCGCGCTGGCCCAGCTCTTCGAGCTGAGACTCCAGGTAGGTCTTGAGGCGGGTGCGGTACTCGCGCTCGAAGGTGCGCAGCTGTTCCAGGCGACCTTCCAGCACGGTGCGCTGCTGGTTGATGGTGCCCATGATCTCCGAGTGCTTGCGCTCGGCGTCGGCCTGCAGTGCGTCGGCCTTCTCCTGCGCCTGACGCAGCTGCGTCTCGGAGCGGGTCTGGGCGTCGGACAGCAGCGCGTCGGCCTTGGCGCGTGCCTCGGCGACCGTGGTCTCCGCGGTCTGCCGGGCCTCGCCGACCATGGCGTCCGCCTGGGCGCGCGCGTCGGCGAGCAGCTTGTCGGACTCGGCCTTCGCGGTGCTGGTCAGGCGGTCCGCGGTGTCCTGGGCCAGGCTGAGCACCTTGGCGGCCCGCAGATGCGAATCCTCGGACACCGGTGCGGCCGCGGCGACAGGCTGCGGGGCCTCGTACACGGGCTGAGCCGGCTCGGGCTCGGGCTCGGGCTGCGGCGCCTGGTAGGGGGGAATGGTCTGCGTCGCGGCGACGCCTCCCCCGGAGCGCGCACCGGCGAGCTCCGAATCGAGCTCGGACACGCGCTGACGCAGGTCGGCGTTCTCCTCGATGAGCCTGGTCAGCTCGTTCTCGACCAGGTCGAGGAAGGCGTCTACCTCGTCCTCGTTGTAGCCGCGCTTGCCGATCGGCGGCTTACTGAAAGCGACGTTGTGAACGTCGGCTGGAGTGAGCGGCATTGTCTGCCCCCTTGAGTCTGGACCGTCAACCGGTTTCGAAGTGTAGAGCGTCAGTAGGAAGTAACTGGCGTCCATCCTGTCACAGCAGACTCTACGGTTGCAGAGGAGGTTCGTAATTAAGAATGAATTTCAATGTTCTCGTTACCTGCGCCGAACGCCTCACGGCTGCGTCTCACCCGGCTCTGAGCACCGGATTCACCGGGAAAACCGTCAGCTGAGAGCGCTCGCGGCGGCCCCGAAGGCCAGCTGCATGCCGATGAAGGCGAGCAGCAACAACACCATGATCGACAGATCGAATCGCACTGCACCGATGGTCAGCTGCGGGATGATCCGGCGCAACAGCTTCACCGGGGGGTCGGTGACGGTGAAGATCAGCTCCAGCACCACCACCGTCGCGCCCCTGGGTTGCCAGTCGCGACTGAACGAGCGGATGAACTCGACGACCACCCGGGCGATGAGCAGCAGCCAGAAGACGAACAGCACAAAACCCAGGATTTGGAAGACCATCGACAACTGAGCCGACCTCACTACTGCTGATTCAGCGGGCAGGTACCAGACAGGTACGGGGAACATTCGAGCAAACGGGTCGGACGGGCCGACCCTGGACCTCAGCCTACCTGGCAGGCCGAAGGGGCTCGGGTGGCCCGTTACTGGTAGGAGTAGAACCCGGCCTCGGCGATCCGGCGACGCTCCTCGGCGCTGACGTCGATGTCGGCGGGCGAGAGCAGGAAGACCTTGGTGGCGACCTTGTCGAAGGAGCCGCGCAGCGCGAAGGCCAGGCCGGCGGCGAAGTCGACCAGACGCTTGGCGTCGGCGTTGTCCATCGACACCAGGTCCATGATCACCGGGGTGCCGTCGCGGAAGCGCTCACCGATGGTGCGGGCCTCGCTGTAGTCCTTGGGGCGCAGCGTGGTGATCTTGGCCAACGGGCTGCCCTCCTCGAAGAGCGCCGCCATCCGGCGGGGCTCCATCGCGAGCGCACTCGCGCCACGGGTCGGCGCCGCGAAACGCGGCGCCGGACGGTCGAACTCGGGACGGGGTCCGCGCAGCCGGCCCTCGAACCGGGGCGCGTCGCCGTAGCCGCCGCGGTAGGCGCCGGGAAGATCGTCGTACTCGCGGGCGGGCATGCGGTCGTCGAAGGCGCGCGGCTCCGGGCGGCCATAGCCGTCTTCCTCGAAGCGCTCCTCGGCGGCGCGGCGCGGATAACCGCCACGCGCCGAACGTTCGTCGTCGTAGTACTCGTCGTCGTAATCGTCCATCGGCGCCATACCGAAGTAGGCCTTGACCTTGTGCAGAGTGCTCATCGCCTGCCCCTTTAACGACTTGTGACTGTGTTGTTTGTGATGAAGATGTGACTGGAGTGACTACTCAGGGTGACGTTAGAGGACGTTGCCCCATCAACGCGGTTCCGACACGCACACAGGTGGATCCGTATCTGACAGCGATCTCCATGTCCCCGGACATGCCTGCCGACAGTCCGAGCCGCTGCGAATAGGACTGCTGAACCCGGTCGCGCTCGGCCTGCAGCCGGGCGAAGGCGTCCTCGGGGTCCCAGCCCAGCGGCGGGATGCCCATCAGACCCGTGAACTCCAGCGCATCGATGGCATGCGTTGCGGCACAGAGCTCGTCGATCAGATCGGGCTTGGCGATGTCGATCCCGCCGCGGGCCGGGTCCCCGTCCAGGCTGATCTGCAGGTAGACCCGTAGCGGCTCGGTGCGCCGCCCGGCGCTCAGTTCCTGTTCGGCGCCGCCGCCGAGCGCGGCGATCAACCGGGCGCTGTCCACCGAATGCGCGGCGTAGGCCCAGCGCGCGATGGCACGCGCCTTGTTGCGCTGGATATGGCCGACCATGTGCCAGCGGATGGGGTCGGCCGGGAACACCTCCGCGACGTCAGCGACCTTCTTGGCGGCTTCCTGCTCACGTGACTCACCGAATTCCGAGCAGCCCAGCCGGTGCAGGATGACGACGTCGGACGCCGGGAAGAACTTCGTGATCGGGAGCAGCTCGATGTCACGGACCGGGCGGCCCGCGGCCTCGGCGGCAAGCGCCAGCCGGGTCCGCACCGCCGCCAGCGCGCCGGCCAGTTCGACGTCCCGATGGGTCTCGCCGGTCATTCCAGCCACACCAATGACGCCAGCCGGCCCGTCGGCGCATCACGTCGATGACTGAACAGCCGGGTGTCCTCGACGGTGCAGCGCGGATCGATGTCCACGGCCTTCACCCCCAGATCCGCGAGCTGTCGCGCCAGTCCGGCGCGGATGTCCAGACCGGGTGTCCCCTTGGCGGTACGGCACCGGCTGCCCGGCAGCGCGGCCTCCACCTCGGCGGCCATCTCGGCGGGCACCTCATAGTTGCGTCCGCTCACCGCGGGACCCAGGAGTACCGAGATGCCGGCGACCGACGCGCCCATGTCCACCATCTTCTCGACGGTGCGCGGCACGATGCCGAGTTGGGCGCCGACCCGTCCCGCGTGCGCGGCGCCGATGACGCCGGCGCGCGCATCCGCCAGCAGCACCGGAACACAGTCGGCGGACACCACCGCCAGGGCCAGCCGCCGACTGCCGCTGACCAGTGCATCCGTCTGATCGACCGCGGTGGTGCGGGGTCCGTCCACCACGGCGACGTTGGCCGAATGCACCTGGTTCATCCACACCACGGCGTCCTCGGCCAGACCGAGTGAGGCCGCCAGTCGCTTCCGGTTGGCTGCGACCGCGGCCGGATCGTCACCGACGTGGTCACCGAGATTGAACGTGTCGAACGGACGCGCGGATACACCGCCCGCACGGGTGGTCGTCACGCGCCGAACCCGGACGGACACGGGAATCAGTGGCGCATGAACGGCGGCACATCGACGTCGTCGTCGGAGATACCACCGTCGTCCGGACCGCCGATCTTCACCGTCGCACCGTTGGTCTGCGCCGGGACCGAGATGGCGTCGGCGGGCTCGAACACGCTGGAGCGCACCTTGCCTGCCGCGCCCGGGGCCACGCCCGTGCCCGAAGCGCCTTCGCCGACAACCGGTTTGCGGCTGGGTCCGGCGCTGTCGAAGCCGGCCGCGATCACGGTGACCCGGACCTCGTCGCCGAGCGAATCGTCGATCACGGTGCCGAAGATGATGTTCGCCTCGGCGTGCGCGGCCTCCTGGACCAGCGAGGCGGCCTCGTTGATCTCGAACAGGCCGAGGTCACTGCCGCCGGCCACCGACAGCAGCACGCCCTGGGCACCCTCCATGGAGGCTTCCAGCAGCGGGGAGTTGATGGCGATCTCGGCGGCCTTGAGGGCGCGGCCGTCACCACGGGCCGAACCGATACCCATCAGCGCGGTGCCCGCACCGCTCATCACGCCCTTCACGTCGGCGAAGTCGACGTTGATCAGGCCGGGGGTGGTGATCAGGTCGGTGATGCCCTGCACGCCGTTGAGCAGCACCTCGTCGGCGCTGCGGAACGCGTCCATCAGCGAGACGGCGGCGTCACCCATCTGCAGCAGCCGGTCGTTGGGGATGACGATGAGGGTGTCACAGCTCTCGCGCAGCGAGGTGATGCCGTTCTCGGCCTGGTTGGAGCGGCGCTTGCCCTCGAAGGAGAACGGCCGCGTCACCACGCCGACGGTCAGCGCACCGAGCTTGCGGGCGATGGTGGCGACGACGGGTGCGCCGCCGGTGCCGGTCCCGCCACCCTCGCCGGCGGTCACGAACACCATGTCCGCGCCGCGCAGCAGCTCCTCGATGTCATCCTTGGCGTCCTCGGCGGCCTTGCGGCCGACCTCCGGGTCGGCGCCGGCGCCCAGGCCACGGGTGGAGTCGCGGCCGACGTCGAGCTTGACGTCGGCATCGCTCATCAACAACGCCTGCGCGTCGGTGTTGATGGCGATGAACTCCACGCCCTTGAGTCCGTGCTCGATCATCCGGTTGACGGCGTTCACGCCGCCGCCGCCGATGCCGACCACCTTGATAACGGCGAGGTAGT
This sequence comes from Mycolicibacterium diernhoferi, assembly GCF_019456655.1. Classification (NCBI taxonomy): domain Bacteria; kingdom Bacillati; phylum Actinomycetota; class Actinomycetes; order Mycobacteriales; family Mycobacteriaceae; genus Mycobacterium; species Mycolicibacterium diernhoferi. The sequence goes on from NZ_CP080332.1 coordinate 3,714,278, forward strand.
TATGCGGGGGGGTCATCGCGGTCGCCCTTTCCTGCCCTGAATGTCGATGTCTGTGAGCGAAACCCTCAACCTCAACCATAGGCTTAGAGTTATGTCAAGTAGTTCCGTGCAAACAGAACGGTAGGGCGACCCGGCGCAGGATCACCGCAGGCGCGCCGAAACGCCGTGACAATTTCTCTTTTCCGGCACCCGTTCCGGGCACGAGCTACTTGACGGTCGGCAGATCCGGGCTGGACACGTCGTAGACCTGCCCGGGCTGGGTGAGCAGCGCAGCGAGCTTGAGCGCCTTCTCCTGGGTGCGGTCGGTGGTGCCCCACACCACTTTCCGGCCGTCGAACATGATCAGGGTGATGGCCGCGACCGACGGCGCCTCCACCCGGCTCACCTGACCCGACACCTCCGGCGGCAGCGAGATGAGGACCTCGAGCGCGGCCTTGGTCGCCGGATCGTTGGGCCCCGGGGTCTCGGTGTCTATATAAGGAAGGCCGGGCGGCGGCGGGGCGGTCACGAAGTCGACGCCGTCGCGGTCGAACAGGTGCGGCCCGTCCGGATAGTCCTTGACCACCATGGGGATCCGCTCCTGCACGGTGATACGCAGCGTGGAGGGGTACTCGCGCTGCACCCGGGCACTCGCGACCCGCCGGATGGAGGCCACCCCCTCGGCCACGGTGTCGGTGTCGACCTGCAGCAGCGGCGTCCCGGGTGTGACCCCGGCCGCCTCCCGGACCTCGTCCTCGGTGATGGCGACCAGGCCGGTGATCACCGTCGTCCGCACCGACATGATCGGTGTGAAGTAGAGCAGCAGGCCCGCACCCACCGCCAGTACCGCGATCAGCGCCGACCACATCAGCACCTTGAGCCCGCGGATCACCCCGCGGTGCGACGGTTTCGGCTGCTGCTCGGCCTGCCCCAGAGCGCGGCGCTTGGCCTCCCGACGGCTCTGTTCGATGGCCATGGCACGGGCCTGCGCGGCCCGGCGTTCCTCACGTTCCCGGCGGGCCCGGCGGCGCGGGCCCTCGAAATCCTCGGCGTCCGCGCCGTCGGGGGCGGCTGCGGGGACTTCATCGGCGGCCGCCGCCTCGGGAGCAGCAGCCTTGGCAGCCTCGCGGGCCGCAGCGTCGGGGGCCGCTTCGGCCGGGGTCGAGGACGTTTCGGGCTCCTCCCGCCCGTCGACCGGGTCGGTCATCTATCGCGCCGTCCGGTCAGCCCGTGCATCCAGGGCGCTGAGGATCTCGCGGGACAGCAGGGTGACGTCACCGGCGCCCATCGTGACGACCACGTCCGACGGTGCGGCCACCGCGGCGACGCGGGCGGCGACGGCGGAGAAGTCCGGGACGTAGTGCACCGGCACGGTGACGTGGTCGGCGATGCTGCGTCCGCTGATTCCGGCGATCGGCTGTTCGCGGGCCGCATAGACGTCCAGCACGAACACCTCGTCCGCGGCACTCAGCGCGGCACCGAACTCGCGGGCGAAAGTCTGTGTGCGCGAATACAGGTGCGGCTGGAAGACGACGATGGCGCGGCCCGCGGATTCGTCGGCCAGCGTGCGCAGCGCCGACAGTGCGGCCGACACCTTGGTCGGGTGATGGGCGTAGTCGTCGAAGACCTTGACCCCCGCCGACACCCCCACCAGCTCGAACCGGCGGCGTACACCCTCGAAATCGGCCAGCCCCTCGAGCACCACCTCGGGATCCGCGCCGGCCTCGGTCGCCGCGAGCAGCGCGGCCAGCGCATTGAGCGCCATATGCCGGCCGGGCACCAACAGCCGCATGGTCCGCGGCGTGCTCTCCCCCGCCAACTGCACTTCGGCCACCGCGCTGGTGCCGTGCTGTTCCCAGCTCAGCAGGGCGCCGGCCAGCTCACCGGATCCCGTGCCGCCGGTCCCGTAGCGCAGCACCCGGATCCCCAGGGCGGCAGTGCGTTCGGCGAGTGCGGCCGCCCCCGGGTCGTCCACACAGACCACCAGGGCGCCGCCGGGCCGCAACCGCTCCATGAACGCGTCGAACACGTCGATGTAGGCCTGCTCGCTGCCGAAGAAGTCGAGATGGTCGGCCTCGACGTTGGTCACCACGGCGATGTCGGGCCGGTACTGCACCAGCGATCCGTCGCTCTCGTCGGCCTCGGCGACGAAGTAGGGGCCGCTGCCGTGATGGGCGTTGGTGCCGGCCGCGCCGAGCTCTCCGCCGACCGCGAAGGACGGGTCGAAACCGCAGTGCTGCAACGCGACGATGAGCATCGAGGTGGTGGTCGTCTTCCCGGCGGTGCCGGTGACCATCAGCGTCTTGTCCCCGGCCATCAGCTCGGCCAGCACCACCGGCCGCAGGATCACCGGGATGCCGCGGCGGCGCGCCTCGACGAGTTCGGGGTTGGTCTTCGGGATGGCCGCGTGGGTGGTGACCACCGCCGTGGGCCCGCCCTCGAGCATGTCCAGCGCCGAGGCGTCATGGCCGATCCGGATCTCCGCGCCGCGGGCGCGCAGCGCGGCGATGCCCCGGGATTCCTTGGCATCCGAACCGGAGACCTGTCCCCCGCGGTCCAGCAGGATGCGGGCGATCCCGGACATGCCGGCACCGCCGATACCGACCATGTGCACGCGCTGCAGTGCCGGGGGCAGGCCCTTCATCGCACGGTCTTCCGGTCGCTGCGACCCTGACGCGCCACCTCGAGCGCCACTTCGGCCACTCGGCGGGCCGCGTCACGGTGCCCGGCCAGCGCGGCGGCGGTGGTCATCTTTTGCAGCCGGTCGGGGTCGGCGAGCACCGGCACCACGGTGTCGGCCACCAGTTGCGGTGACAGGTCGGCATCGTCGATCAGCAGACCGCCGCCCGCGTCGACCACCGGGAGTGCATTGAGTCGTTGTTCACCATTGCCGATCGGCAGCGGCACGTACACCGCGGGCAGGCCGATCGCGCTGACCTCGGCGACCGTCATCGCACCGGACCGGCAGATGGCCAGGTCGGCGGCGGAATAGGCAAGATCCATCCGGTCCAGGTAGGGCACCGCCACATAGCGGACCCCGGGCGCCCCGGACAGGTCGGGAAGTTCCAGGGTGTTCTTCGGCCCGTGTGCGTGCAGCACCGAAATACCCTTGGCGGCAAGCGCTTCGGCCGCACCGGAGACGGCCCGGTTGATCGACTGGGCGCCCTGGGATCCGCCGAACACCAGCAGCACCCGGGCGTCGTCGGCGAACCCGAAGGCGGCGCGGGCCTGCGCGCGCAGCGCGGCCCGGTCCAGGGCGGTGATGCTGGCCCGTACCGGCACGCCGACCACCTCGACCCGGCCGAGGCCCGGATCGGGCACCGCCGAGAGCACGCGCTTCGCGGAGCGCGCGCCGAGCTTGTTGGCCCAGCCGGCGCTGGCGTTGGCCTCGTGGATCACCACCGGTACCGCGGGTCGGCGCGGCCCACGCCGGGCGGCCAGATAAGCGGGCACCGACACGTAGCCACCGAAGCCGATGACCACGTCGACGTGGACGTCGTCGAACACCGCGCGGGTCTCCCGCACCGCGCTGCGCACCCGCAGCGGCAGCCGCAGCAGATCCTTGGACGGTTTGCGGGGCAGCGGTACCGGGGTGATGAGCTGCAGGTCGTAGCCGCGTTCAGGGACCAGCCGGGTCTCCAGACCGCGCTGGGTGCCCAGCGCGGTGATCCGCACCTGCGGTTCCAACTCGGTCAGTGCATCGGCCACGGCCATCGCGGGTTCGACGTGTCCCGCCGTGCCGCCCCCCGCCAGAACGACCGATATCGTGCTCACCCGTAACGCTGACCTTCCAATGAACGGGCTCGTCCCTGTGAACGCGCCTGCTGACCACGGCCCTGCCGTGGCGTTTCGGATTGACCCCGGCGCGCGGCTTTCACCGGCCGGCCGGAGTCTCGACCATCTCCATGATGCCCTGCGCGCCGTGTCGCCCCTTCGCCCGGATGGCCACTTCGGCGCGAACCCGCGGTCTTGGCAGTGCGCGCCGCCTTGCGGGGCTGCTTGGGGCTGCCGGCGCCGCGGGGTTTGCCCGACGCCTTGGCCGGTGATTTGGCGGGGGCCTTCTTGACGGCCTTCTTGGGCTTACCGGCGGAGTTGCCGTCCCTGGTGCGCAGCCGGTCGCGCGCGACCTCCAGGCGGGTGGGCACATAGGGCGCCGGCAGCGGGAGCCGCAACAGCCGGTTGACGCGGTCGTCGCGGCCGGCGCGCAGCGCGGCCACCGCCTCCGGTTCGTGCCGGGCGGCGTTGGTGATCACGCCGAGGATCAACAGGGTGGTCGCCGTCGAGGTGCCACCGGCGGAGATGAGCGGCAGCTGCAGACCGGTCACCGGCAGCAGGCCCACCACGTAGCCGACGTTGATGAAGGCCTGCCCGATCACCCACAGCGTGACCGTGGCGGTGAGCAGACGCAGGAACGGATCGGCCGAGCGGCGCGCGATGCGCATGCCGGTGTAGGCGAACAGCCCGAACAGGCACAGCAGTCCGGCCGCGCCGATGTAGCCGAGTTCCTCGCCGATGATGGCGAAGATGAAGTCGTTGTGCGCATTGGGCAGATAGTTGTACTTGGCGCTGCCCTGGCCGAGGCCGTTACCGAAGATGCCGCCGTTGGCCAGCGCGTAGCGCGCCTGCCGGGCCTGGTAGCCCGAGCCCTGGGCGTCGGCCATCGGGTTGAGCCAGGACTGCACGCGCGCGGAGCGGTAGCCGGCGGACAACGCCAGCACCCCGCCCGCGAGTATCACCGCGCCCACCGAGCTGACGAACACCCGCAGCGGAAGGCCCGCGTACCAGAGCAGGCCGAGCACGATGATGCTCAGCGACAACGTCTGTCCGAGGTCGGGCTGCAGCACGATGAGGGTCAGGGCCAGGCCGGCGGCGGGCACCAGCGGAACCAGCATCTCGCGCAGGCTGGCCTGTTCCATCCTTCGGGCGGCCAGCAGATGCGCACCCCAGATGGCCAACGTGATCTTGGCCAGCTCGGAGGGCTGCATGGATTGGCCGGCGAAGACGAACCAACCCCGGGAACCGTTGGCGATCGTGCCGATGCCCGGGATGAGGACCAGCACCAGCAGCACGATGCTGATCGCAAAGGCGGGGAACGCCAACCGGCGCATCAGCGAGATCGGCATCCGCAGCGCGAGGTAGAACAACACCAGGCCGACGGCGGTCCACGTCACCTGCTTGGCGAAGACCGTCCACGGTGAACCGCCGGTGTCATACGAGTACACCCCCGAGGCGGACAACACCATGATCAGGCCGAGGGTGACCAGGATCGCGGCCACCGCGATGATCAGGTGAAAGGACGTCATCGGCCGGCTCAGCCAGACACCGAAGCGGGTCCGCGGCTGGTCGGTCTTGGTGGTCGTACCCCCAGCCGTTGCGGTGGCGGGTTTCACCGCGGCGGTCCCGGAGGATGTGCCGGTGGATGTGCCGGGACGGCGCAATCGCGACCGCAGGCCGGTCAGTGGATTCTTCACGCGCTACTCACAGAAGTCACAGACGTAACGCCCGCCCCACTAGTCCCCTGCACCCCAGAATCCTCCCCCGTCCCACGGCGTGCGGCGCGGATATCGGGGGCGTGTCGCCCGACCGAAGCGGCCAGCTAACCCGAGTCACGCGCAATGGTCGCGCCGAAGTCTCGAAAACAGCAGATCTGCGCGTCTCGGCGAAGGGGTGAGGTGCCTTACGCGCCGACGACACCTGAGGCGGCGCCTAAGCGCCGACGATGCTGAGCCACTCGCCGTAGAACAACGCCACACCCAGACCACACGCGATCGCGGTCAACAGCCAGAACCGGATGATCACCGTCGTCTCCGCCCAGCCCACCAGCTCGAAGTGGTGGTGGAACGGTGCCATCCGGAACACCCGCCGCCCGGTGGTCCGGAAGGCCAGGATCTGCACCACCACCGAAGTCACCTCGGCCACGAACAGCGCGCCCAGCACCACGGCCAGGATCTCGGTGCGACTCGTCACCGACAGACCCGCGATGATGCCGCCCAGGGCCAGCGAACCGGTGTCGCCCATGAAGATCTTGGCCGGCGCGGCGTTCCACCACAGGAACCCGATGCAGGCGCCCGCGGTAGCCGCGGCCACCAGCGCCAGATCCAGCGGATCACGCACGTTGTAGCAGCCCAGCCCGGGGCTGGTCGCGCAGGAGTTGCGGTACTGCCAGAACGTGATGAGCACGTACGCGGCGCTGACCATGGCCATCGCACCGGCCGCCAGCCCGTCCAGGCCGTCGGTCAGGTTCACCGCATTGGACCAGGCGCTGACCAGGATCACCACGAACAACACGAACACCAGCGGCGGCAACGTCACGGTGGCGATCTCGCGCACATAGGACAGCTGCGCACTGCCCGGGGTCAACCCCTCGGCGTTGCTGAACTGCAACACCAGCACGCCGAACAGCACCGCGGCCGTCAACTGCCCGACCGTCTTGGCGGTCTTGTTCAGGCCCAGGTTGCGGGCCCGCCGGATCTTGATCGAGTCGTCGATGAAGCCGACGATCGCCAGCGCGGTGGCCAACCCCAGCACCAGCAGGCCCGACGCGGACGGGCCCTCCCCGTCGAACGCCAGCCCGACCAGGTGCGTGCCCAGGTAACCGGCCCAGATGCCGGCCATGATGGCGACCCCGCCCATCGACGGCGTGCCACGCTTCTTCTGATGACTGGGCGGGCCGTCCTCACGGATCTCGTGGCCGAAACCCTGCTTGGTGAACAGCCGGATCAGCACCGGTGTCAGGACGATCGAGACGGCCAGCGCGATGGCGACCGCGAAAAGGATCTGCTTCACCGGTGTCAGCCCTCCTCGGCGAGCACGTCGGCCAGCGCACCCAGCCCGGCCGCGTTCGAGGCCTTCACCAGCACGATGTCCCCCTCGGCCAGTTCCGCCCGCAGCAACGCCAGCGCGGCGTCGGCGTCGGGCACCTGGATGGCCTCACTGCCCCACGAGCCTTCCATCACCGCCCCCTGCTGCATGGCGCTCATCGCTCTCCCGGTTCCCACGACTATCAGACGAGACACATCTAAGCGCACGGCGAAGCGGCCGATGCGATCGTGTTCGGTTATCGCCTCGTCCCCGAGTTCGCCCATCTCGCCGAGAACGGCCCAGCTACGGCGCTTCTGCCCGGTCGCCCCGGCGGACCGGCGGGCCATCCACGCCAGGGCCTTCAGCCCGGCCATCATCGAGTCGGGGTTGGCGTTGTAGGCATCGTTGATCACCGTCACCCCGTCGGCGCGGGTGCTGACGTGCATCCGGCGCGCCGAGACCGGCCCGGCCCCGGCGAGCGCATCGGCGACCTGCGCCACGGTGGCGCCGCACTCCAATGCCACCGCGGCCGCGCACAGCGCATTGGACACCTGATGCTCGCCGTGCACGGCCAGCGCGATCTCCGCAGTCTGGTCGCCGGCGTGCAGGGTGAAGCGCGGACGGGCCAGCTCGTCGAGCACCTCGTCGGTGGACCAGACATCAGCGCCGCCGGATCCTCTGGACACCCGCACGACCCGGGCCGCGGTCTGCTCCGCCATCGCCGCGACGGCCGGGTCATCGGCATTGAGTATCACCACACCCGAGGACGGAACAGCTTGCGGCAGTTCAGATTTGGTCGCCGCGATGACCTCGCGCGAACCGAACTCACCGAGGTGGGCGGTACCGACGTTGAGCACCACCCCGATCGAGGGCGGGGCGATCGCGGCCAGCGCAGCGATGTTGCCCGGGTGCCGTGCCGACATCTCCAGGATCAGGAAGTCGGTGTCAGTGGTGGACCGCAGCACCGTCCACGGATGGCCGAGCTCGTTGTTGAACGATCCGGGCGGCGCGACCACCTCGCCGAGCGGCGCCAGCACCGCGGCCAACAGATCCTTGGTCGAGGTCTTACCCGATGATCCGGTGACCCCGATGATCCGCAGCCCACCGGCCACCAGCTCGGCGGCCACCGCCGACGCGAGCTTGGCCAGCGCGGCCAGCACCGCAGCACCCGAGCCGTGCGCGTCATCGTGTTCCAGTGCGCCCGAGGAGGTCGCGGCGGTATCGGCGGGCGGCACGACGATCGCCGGCACCCCCACCGGGCGGGCGGCGAGCACGGCCACCGCGCCCGCGGCCACCGCCCCCGCCGCGAAGTCGTGCCCGTCGGACCGCGCACCCGGCAACGCCAGGAACAACCCGCCCTCGGTGACCTCCCGGGAATCGAACTCGACGGTGCCGGTGATCCGGGTCGCCGCGGCCTGCTCGGCGGTGATGTCGGCCAGCTCGCCGCCGACAATGTCGGCCACCTGCGCCAGCGTCAGCGCGATCATCGGGTCTGCCTCTCCAGTGCCTCTGCCAATTCCACCCGGTCGTCGAACGGGCGGGTGGTGCCCCGACTGGTCTGCCCGGACTCGTGGCCCTTACCGGCGATCAACACCACATCCCCGGCGCGCGCCCAGTCGACGGCGAAGTCGATGGCGGCGCGGCGGTCCCCGATCTCCACGACCTCGGCATCACCACCGATGGCGCCGGCCAGCACCGCGGCCCGGATCACCGCCGGATCCTCGTCACGCGGGTTGTCGTCGGTGACCACGACCAGGTCGGCCAGCCCCGCGGCGACCCGGCCCATCGGTTCCCGCTTGCCCGCATCCCGGTTGCCGCCGGCCCCGAACACCACCGCGAGCCTGCCACCCGCGGGCAGCTGGGCGCGCAGGGTCTGCAGCACCGCCTCCAGCGCCCCCGGTTTGTGCGCATAGTCGACGAGGGCGAGAAAGTCCTGACCCCGGGCGACACTCTCCAGCCGGCCGGGCACCGCCGCCGCCCGCAGCCCGGGTGCGCCCTGCTCCGGGGACACCCCGACCACGTCGAGCAGCGCCACCGCCAGCAGCGCGTTGGCGATGTTGTAGTGCCCGGGCAGCGCGATCTGCAGCGTGTGCCGTGTCCCGGCGGGGTCGACGGCGACGAACTCCTGGCCGCCGTGGCCCACCGCGCGCACCGCGGCGATGGTCCAGTCGGCGTCGGCGTCACCGGTGCTGACTTGCACCGGAGCCTGCGCGCGGGCCGCGATGGCGCGCCCGGCCTCGTCGTCGGTGCACACCACCGCGTGCGCGGCGTGCGTCGGCGAGTCCGGCTCGAACAGCCGGGCCTTGGCATCGAGGTAGTCCTGCATCGTCGGATGGAAGTCGAGATGATCGCGGGACAGATTGGTGAACCCGCCGGCCTCGAACGAGGTCCCGTCCACCCGGCCCAGCGTCAGCGCGTGGCTGGACACCTCCATCACCACGGTGTCCACCCCGCGCTCGACCATCACCGCCAGCAACGCCTGCAGGTCGGGGGCCTCCGGGGTGGTCAGCGCGCTGGGCTCGTCGCGGCCGTCGATGCGGATCCCGACGGTGCCGATCAGCCCGGCGGTCCGGCCCGCGGCGCGCAGGCCCGCCTCGACCAGGTAGGTGGTGGTCGTCTTGCCGGATGTGCCGGTGATACCGATGACCCGCAGCGCCTGCGACGGTTGCCCGTAGACCGCGGCGGACAGACCGCCGAGGACCGCGCGGGGCTCGGGGTGCACCAGGACCGGTGCGCCGAGGTCGGCGGGCAACTGCTCGGCGCCGGCCGGATCGGTCAGCACGGCGATCGCTCCGGCGGCCACCGCGTCCACCGCGAACCTGGCCCCGTGTGCGGAGCCTCCGGGCAGCGCCGCGAACAGATCACCGGGTCGGACGTCCTGGCTGCGCAGCGTCACACCGGTGACCCGGACTTCGTCCGGGTACGCCGCGGCGACCCCGATCCGCTCGGCCAGCGATCGGAGCAGCTCACCGACGGGATGGGAGGGACGCAGCTTCATGGCCTTGCCACAGTACCGGGACAGCGGATCGACACTCGGTGCGGCGCGACCGCGCTCAGGTGACCTGCAGGGTCAGTGGCGGGCCCGGATCCGGCGACAGCGGCACGTTCTCGCGCTGCAACAGCCAGGACGCGATGTTGTGGAACAGCGGCGCCATGCTGGTGCCGGGCTGGCCGTCGGCGGTGCGGTGCGGGTTGTCGGCCATGATGCCGATGACGTAGCGCGGATTGTCCGACGGCGCCAGCCCGGCGAAGGTGATCCAGTAGTGGTCGTCGTAGTAGCAGCCGCAGTTCGGGTTGATCTGCTGCGCGGTGCCGGTCTTGCCCGCGACCTGATAACCCTCGACGGCCGCCTGCCAGCCGGTGCCCTGCTGAATACCGCGCGGATCGCGTTGCACGGTGGCGCGCAACAGGTTGCGCACCGCGACCGCGGTCTCCGGCGAGACCACCCGGATCTCTTCCGGCGGCTCCTCCGGAGTGCGGGTGCCGTCGGCGGCGATGACGGACTTGATGATCCGCGGCGGGATCCGGACGCCGTCGTTGGCGACGGCCTGGTACATGCCGGTCATCTGCAGCAGGGTCATCGAAAGGCCCTGTCCGATGGGGAGGTTGGCGAACGAGCTGCCCGACCACTGATCGAGGGGCGGCACCAGGCCCGCACTCTCACCGGGCAGCCCGATGCCGGTGCGCCGGCCCAGGCCGAACTTGCCGAGCATGTCGTAGAAGCGTTCCGGACCGATGCGCTGGGCCAGCATCAGGGTGCCGACGTTGGAGGACTTCCCGAAAACCCCGGTGGTGGTGTAGGAGTCGACGCCGTGCTGCCACGCGTCGCGCACCGTGACGCCGCCCATGTCGATGGAACCCGGGACCGACAGCACCTCGTCGGGGTTGGTCAGGCCGAGTTCGATGGCCGTGGCGGCGGTGACGATCTTGTTCACCGAACCCGGTTCGAACGGTGAGGACACCGCCGGGTTGCCCATCTGCCGGTGCCCCTGGCGGCCGATGTCCTGGGACGGATCGAAGGTGTTGTCGTTCGCCATCGCCAGCACCTCACCGGATTTGGCATCCAGCACCACGGCCGACACGTTGGCCGCGCCGGAGACGTCCTTGACCTGCTGCACCTGCTGCTGCACATAGAACTGGATGTCGTCGTCGAGGGTGAGCTGAACGGTCGACCCGTCGACGGCCTCGTGCCGGTTGCGCATGCTGCCCGGGATCATCACCCCGTCCGAGCCGCGGTCATAGGTGACCGATCCGTCGGCGCCGGCCAACTTCGCGTCCATGGAATCTTCCAGGCCCAGCAGACCGTGGCCGTCCCAGTCGATGCCGCCGACGATGTTGGCGGCCAAGGACCCACCCGGGTACTGCCTGATGTCCTGGCGCTCGGACCCGACCTCGGGGAACTTGTCCATGATCGCCTCGGCGACAGCCGGATCGACCGCACGGGCCAGATACGCGAAGGTGTCCTTGCTGGTGAGCTTGGCGAGCACGGTCCTGGCGTCCGGCTTGTTGTTCAGTCGGGTGGCGATCTCGGCGGCGATCTCGCGGAGCCGGTCGTCGGGGTCGGGCTTGTCGGGGTCCTTGGCCTTGGCCTCTTCCAACTCCTTGCGGACCCGCACCGGCTGGAAGGTCAGCGCCCGCGCCTCGATGGTGAAGGCGAGCTTGTCGTCGTTGCGGTCGATGATGCTGCCGCGCACCGCCTTCTGCACATCGGTCACCTTGAGCTGACCGGCTGCTTCGGCGCGCAGCCCGGCGGCGTTGGAGATCTGCAGGTTGAACAGCTGAGCGGCGGCGACCACCAGAACCAGGAAGATGACCACGTTGCCGGCCCGGTGCCGGAACACGAACGACGAACTGCGCAAACCGGTTTGCGGCTCGGCGTGCCGGACCCGCCGGTCTGTCGCGACGTGTTCCTGGGTCTTCTTGGAGCGGCTCATGCGGCCGGTGCCCCGGGTGACTCGACGGGAAGCTCGGGCACCACAGCCGGGGCGGGGGCCGGGCCGATGTTCTCCATGCCGCCGACCGGGCCGGGCTGGGCGGGCAGTTCGGGAGCCGCCAGGTGCGGCAGCCCGTCAGCGGGCTGCAGATCGGCGGCCGGCGGCGCGGCGGCCGGGTCGACCGGGGCGGCCAACGGTGCCGCGGGATCGACCGGAACGACCGGCGCCGTCAGCGGCGTCGCGGCGGCCGGGGCGGGCGTCTCCCGAGGCGGTACCCGCACCACCACCTCGCGGGGATCGACGACCCGCGGCGCCGGCGCGGCGTCGGCGGGGCCCGGGCGCGCGGGGCGTCCGGGAGCGGAAGATTCCGGAACCGTGTCCGGCAGTGGCGTGTTCAGCGGCGGCGGGGGTACTCCCTCGGCCGGTTTGGGCGTGCCCACCACCACCCAGGCGCCGGTGGGATCCTGCACCAGATGGGCGGTGTCCCGGGACGGGATCATGCCCAGCCCGCGGGCGGCCTCGGCCAGTGCCGGCGGGGCCTGCGCCTCCAGTACGTCACGCTCGAGGGCTTCCTTCTGCTGCGCCAGAGCCTGATTCAGCTGGCGCGCATGGCCCAGCTGGTAGGAGCGTTCGGCGGCGTCGGTGGACAGCCACAGCGTCACGCCGAGCCCGAGGCCGAGCGCGCCGATGACCAGCACCACGAAGGGCACCCGGGAGACCAGCTCCCGCGGGTTGAATTCGATGGCCGCCAGCCGGGTGATCAATCGTTCCCGCAGTGGCGGGCGGACGACCTTGGGGGCCTTGGCCTTACGGGCCTTGGCGCGCGCCTTGGCCTGACTGGCGTTCTTGGGCCGGGCCGGCCCGTCGACCGGCCGGCGGACCGGGCTCGTCTTCGGGGCCGAGCGCTGCGGGCGCTGTTCGGGCGCGCTGCGGCGCTTGCGGGCCGGCGCCTCAGCAGCCCGCCCCCGGGCACGCTGGGGCTTCGCGCGGCGCGGCTCGTCGCTGCCACGCTCCGGCGCAGGTCGCTTCCCCCTCATGAGCCATCCTTTCCGGCAACCTTTTCCAACGCCCGCAAGCGCACCGAGGCGCTGCGCGGGTTTCGTTCGATCTCGTCGGCGTCGGCCTGCTCGGCCCCCCGGGTCAGTGATACGAATTCGGCCTCATAGCCCGGTAATTCGACCGGTAGGCCGGGCGGCGTGCGCGACGCCGTTGCGGCGGCGAACAGTCCCTTGACGATCTTGTCCTCCAGGGACTGGTAGGCCATCACCACGATGCGTCCTCCCCCGGACAGTGCGGCCAGCGAGGCGGGCAACGCCTCGCGCAGTGAGTCGAGTTCGGCGTTGACCGCGATCCGCAGCGCCTGGAAGGTGCGCTTGGCCGGGTGTCCGCCGGTACGCCGGGTGGCCGCCGGGATCGCCTCGTAGAGCAACTCGACCAGCTCGCCGGTGGTGCGCAGCGGTTGACGCGCCCGGCGTTTGACGATGCGGGAGGCTATCCGGCCGGCGAAGCGCTCCTCACCGTATTCGCGCAGCACCCGGGCCAGGGCTCGTTCGTCATAGGTGTTGAGGATGTCGGCCGCGGTCAGTTCGGCGTCGGGATCCATCCGCATGTCCAGCGGTGCATCGTGGGCGTAGGAGAAACCGCGGTCCACCCGATCCAGTTGCATCGAGGACACACCCAGGTCGAAAAGCACTCCGTCGACCGTGTCCTCGTCGCGGTCGGCCCAGTAGCCGTCGTAGCGGGTGCGGACGTAGCGGAACCGGTCGCCGAACGGGGCCAACCGCTCGGTGGCGATGCGCAGGGCGTTGGGGTCGCGGTCCAGTCCGACGACGTGCAACCCGGGCAGTTCGGTGAGAAAGCGTTCGGTGTGGCCGCCGGCACCGAGGGTGGCGTCCACCAGCACCGCGCCGGTGCCGTCAGGATGGTGCCGGGTCAGCGCGGGCTTGAGCAGTTCGACGCAGCGGTCGATGAGAACGGGAACGTGCCCGTGCGGGCCGGAGTCTTGAGGCACTGCGACTCCCCTGTCGCGATGAGATGCCCCTGCAACGGGGTCCCTGCCCGAGATGACGGACCTGGCGTCGGGGAAGTACGCCAGGGCCGGATCGGGCAGAGGCCGCGTTGCACGGGCATCGGGTTCAGATGATGTCGCGAAGAGTGTCATCGCTGGCCGCGGAGAAAGTCTCTTCGTGGGTCTCCTGGTACTGCTGCCAGGCCTGGGCATCCCAGATTTCGAGGTGCCCCAGCGAACCGGTCACCACGCAATCCTTGGACAGGTTGGCGTACCGGCGGTGTTCGGCCGACAGGGTGATGCGGCCCTGTGCGTCGGGATGCTGCTCATCGGCACCGGCCGCCAGGTTGCGCACATAGGCGCGGGCCTGCGGGTCGCTGCGCGATGCCGACATCGCCTTCTCGGCCAGCTTCTCGAACTCCGCACGCGGGTAGACAGCGAGGCTGTGATCTTGGCTCTTGGTGACCATCAACCCTCCTGCCAGTGCGTCGCGGAACTTGGCGGGCAGTGTGAGCCGCCCCTTGTCGTCGAGCTTGGGCGTGTAGGTACCGAGAAACATCTCGCCACCTCCGACCACTCGGTTGGATTCCGAGTCGTATCTGCCCGCTTCGCGAAGCTCCGGTTGCTCCGCTGTCCGCCACTTTACCCCACAATCCCCCACTTAGCTCCATTTGCTGCCACCAAGTTCCCCGGCGGCCCCACTCTGCGCCGCGCGATGCCCGGTCATCCGCCCCGGCGGGGCGGGCACGAACCCTCGCGCCAAGGAAAAAGACCAGCTCACGGCGGGAAAGCGCCGGGGTGGGCGCGATGTGGGGAGCGGTGGGGCAAAAGTGGGGTGCAGGCCCTGCGGGAGTCGACACGCCGCCGTGCCCGACCGGTTCACAGGCATAAAAAACGGGGTAGCTCGCGAATCGAGCTACCCCGGTGGGGAAATGTGGAGCGGGCCGGCCCGCTCACGCGCGACGGCCCGGGCGTCCTACTCGTCGAAGCGGCGGCGGAAGCGGTCCTCCATGCGGCTGGTGAACGATCCGCCGGTGTTCTTGTTGCGTTTGGACCGCGACGCCCCCGAGGACGACGCCGCCTTGTCGACCGGCACGGGTCCACGCGGCCCGGTGATGGCGAACACCACACCACCGAACATCACGATGAATCCGATGACGGAAAGGATCGGGAAGCTGCCGATCATGGTCGCCTTGATGGCCACGCCGGAAACCAGCATCGCCAGACCGACCACGAAGAGGGCGACGCCCTGTAAGCGACGGCGGGCCGACGGCCCTCGCAGATTGCCGCCTCGAACGCTGGAGGCGAATTTGGGGTCCTCGGCATAGAGCGCGCTTTCGATCTGGTCGAGCATGCGCTGCTCGTGGTCGGAGAGTGGCATCCGTCCCTCCTAGTCCGCGCCCTGGTCCCGGCTGGTCCGGAACCTCTCATCGTGTGCTGCACCCGCAGTCGCGGGCATCCGATCACCATGATACGAGGTCAATCTGAGCCGTACCACCTACTTCGTCCACGATTGTATGACCTCCGCCACCAAAGCCGGCCATCACCTCACCCGCATGAGCACAACCCCGAACTCGGGACCGATAATGAGGGTGATCGTCCGCGCCGACCGACCCCGTAGAAGGACCACCCGTTGCCGACATATCTGGTCGACCTCTCGGCCGAGGTCATGCGTCGACGGCTGAACGAGGCGCTCACGGTCTATGTGAATGCGATGCACTACCCGCGCGGAACCGAGGACCAGCGGGCCTCGATGTGGCTGGAGCACACCCGCCGGGCCGGATGGAAGGCCGTCGCCGCGCTGAGCACCCCGGAACCCGTTCCTGCAGGGCTTGTTCCTGACGGGCCGGCGGTCGAAGCGGCCGACCCGCAGGCATCCGCCGCGCTGGACACCGCGGAACTGCTCGGCGTCGCCTACGGCTACAGCGGCGCCCCCGACCAGTGGTGGCAGCAGCAGGTGGTGCACGGTCTGCGTCGCACCGGTGCCCACCCCGACCAGGCCGACGCGCTGCTCGGGGACTACTTCGAACTCACCGAGTTGCACATCCACCCACGCGCGCAGGGGCAGGGACTCGGTGAGGCCCTGGCCCGCCGACTGCTCAGCGGGCGGCCCGAGGCGCGGGTGCTGCTGTCCACGCCGGAGATCAACGGCGAGGCAAACCGCGCCTGGCGGCTGTACCGCCGACTCGGCTTCGGGGACGTCATCCGCGACTACCACTTCGCCGGGGATCCCCGCGCGTTCGCCATCCTGGGCCGGTCGCTGCCCCTGGACTGACCGGGTCTGGCACGATGACCGGGTGTCCGTGCGCCCCCGTCGCCACCGGCTTTCAGCCCTGGTCCTGCTGCTGTTGATCGTCGTGCCGTTCGCCGTGGGATGCGTGCGGGTGCGCGCCTCCATCACGGTGTCCCCCGACGACCGGGTCTCCGGTCAGATCGTTGCCGCCGCCAAGGCCCGCGACAGCGACGACAAGGGACCGCAGCTGCTGAACTCGCTGCCGTTCAGCAACAAGGTGGCCGTCTCCAGGTACGAACGCGGTGACTACGTCGGGTCCCAGGCGGTGTTCTCCGACCTGACGTTCGCCGAACTGCCCCAGCTGGCGAACATGAACCGGGACGCCGCGGGCGTGGACATCTCGCTGCGCCGCGCCGGCGACCTGGTGATCCTGGAAGGCCGGGTCGACCTGACCTCGCTGAGCGACCCCGAGGCGGACGTCTCGCTGAGCGTGTCGTTCCCCGGCGAGGTGACCTCCACCAACGGCGACCAGGTGTCCACCGGCGTCGTGGAGTGGAAGCTCAAGCCCGGCGTGGTGACCACGATGAACGCCCAGGCCCGCTTCACCGATCCGAGCGCCCGGTCGTTCACCGCCGCCGCGATCTGGCTCGGGATCGGATCGATGATCGTGGCCGGCATCATCGGCGCGCTGGCCTGGACGAGCCGCGACCGGTCACCGCGCGTCGGGTAACCCGCTCAGCTCGGCGGGCGTATTCGGTGCGGCGACTGCATAATTGCGTGCTGGTAGGCCCTCCGACTCCCATGAGTCGCCATGGAGGCTCTACGCTGAAGACGCTCGGGGGAGCACATCTGGACCAGAAAGGGGCGACCGCTGAGCGTGGATACAGCGGCACCGTCAGCCGCCGAGTTGGTGCACGCCGTCATCGAACAGCTGCGGCTGTACCTGGCCGAGCGTCGGCGTGACGCGGCCTACATCGGCAGCGAATACGCGGAGCTGACGGCAGCCCTCGAGGAGTTCGTACTGCGCGGCGGCAAGCGGGTACGCCCCGCATTCGCCTACTGGGGCTGGCGCGCGGTCGCCGGCCCGGACCGGCCGTCCGACGCCGATGCGCTGCGACTGTTCTCGGCACTGGAGCTGCTGCACGCCTGCGCACTGGCCCACGATGACGTGATCGACGCATCGGCCACCCGCCGCGGGCTGCCCACCGTGCACCGACACTTCGCCGACCTGCACCGGGAGAACAACTGGCGCGGGTCCGCCGAACAGTTCGGCCTGTCCGCGGCGATCCTGCTCGGCGACCTGTCGCTGGTCTGGGCCGACGACATCGTCGCCACCGCGGACCTGCCCGCCGATGCGCACCTGCGGGTGCAGAAGGTGTGGGCCGATATCCGTACCGAGGTGCTGGGCGGCCAGTACCTCGACATCGTCGCGGAATCCAAGGGCGCGGACTCGGTGTCCTCGGCGATGAACGTCAACACCTACAAGACCGCCTCCTACACCGTGTCGCGGCCGCTGCAACTGGGGGCGGCCGCCGCCGCCGACCGCCCGGATGTGCAGGCCATCTTCCATCAGATCGGCACCGACCTCGGGGTGGCCTTCCAGCTGCGCGACGACGTCCTCGGGGTGTTCGGCGACCCCGTGGTCACCGGCAAGCCGTCCGGAGACGATCTGCGTTCGGGCAAGCGCACCGTGCTGCTGGCCGAGGCCGTCGAACTGGCCGAGCAGACCGATCCGGCGGCCGCCAAACTGCTGCGCGAATCCATCGGCACCGAGCTGACCGATGTGGGCGTCAAGGAGGTGTGCATGGCCATCGAGTCCGTCGGTGCGCTGGCCGCCGTGGAGAGCCGCATCGCCATGCTGCACCGTCGCGCACTGGATGCCATCGAGCAGGCCAAGATCGATCCGCAGGCCAAGCTCGGGCTCGCCGAACTGGCCGGCCTGGCGTCGAATCGGCTCGCCTGAGGCGATGTCTACCCCGGTCTCGGTCGAGTCCACGAAAACCGGCCTCAGCGCGCACATCTCCAGGCTGCTGCTGTTCGCCGCATCACCGGAGGGCCGCCCGGCCCGGCTGGGATTCCTGGGCGCGGTGCTGATCACCGCAGGGGGTCTCGGCGCGGGCAGCACCCGCCTGCACGACCCGCTGCTGGAATCCCTGCACATGTCCTGGCTGCGCTTCGGGCACGGCCTGGTGCTGTCCTCGGTGCTGCTGTGGGGCGGCGTCGCGGTGATGCTGATGGCGTGGTTGTGGCTGGGCCGCCGCGTCGTCGACCGCTCGGCGTCCCAGTACACGATGCTGGCCACCACCGGCTTCTGGTTGGCGCCGCTGCTGCTGAGCGCCCCGGTGTTCAGCCGGGACACCTATTCCTATCTGGCGCAGGGCGCGTTGCTGCGGGACGGTTTCGACCCCTACGTCGTCGGTCCGATCGAGAACCCGAACTCCCTGCTCGACGACGTCAGCCCGATCTGGACCACCACCACCGCCCCGTACGGCCCGGCGTTCATCCTGGTGGCCAAGTTCGTCACGATGGTCGTCGGCAACAACGTCGTCGAGGGCACCATGCTGCTGCGGCTGTGCATGCTGCCCGGGCTGGCGCTGCTGATCTGGGCGACGCCCCGCATCGCCCGGCACATCGGCGCGAACTCCGCTGCTGCCCTGTGGATCTGCGTGCTCAATCCGTTGGTGATCATCCACCTGATGGGTGGCGTGCACAACGAGATGCTGATGGTCGGGTTGATGATGGCCGCCATCGCGCTGACCTTCAGCGGCCGTCCGGTCCTGGGCGTCGGCTTCATCGCCACCGCGGTGGCGGTCAAGGCCACCGCCGGGATCGCGCTGCCGTTCATGGTGTGGGTCTGGATGCGGCGGCTGCGCGACACCCGCGGCTACCACCCGGTCGCGGCCTTCGCCGTCGCGACCGCGGCATCCGCGGTCATCTTCGGTGCGGTGTTCGCGGTGCTGTCCTGGCTGGCCGGAGTCGGGCTGGGCTGGCTGACCGCGCTGGCGGGTTCGGTGAAGATCATCAACTGGCTCACCCTGCCCACGGCGGCGGCCAACCTGATCGACGTCATCGGCGGGCTGGTCATGCCGGTCAACTTCTACGCCGTGCTGGAAGTCACCCGCATTCTCGGCATCGCCACCATCGCCATCTCACTTCCGTTGCTGTGGTGGCGTTTTCGGCATACCGACCGGGACGCGCTGACCGGGACCGCGCTGGCGCTGGGCGTGGTGGTGCTGTTCGTGCCCGCCGCGTTGCCCTGGTACTACACCTGGCCGCTGGCGGTGCTCTCGACCCTGTGGCAGAGCCGTGCCGCCATCGCGCTGATCGCCGGGTTCTCCACCTGGATCATGGTGATCTTCAAACCCGACGGCGCGCACGGCATGTATTCGTGGATCCATGTCGGCCTGGCGACCGCGTGCGCCATCGCGGCGTGGTATTCGCTGTCCCGGGCGCCGGAAGAACCCGCGGCCCAGTAAGCCCCCGACCGCTGGCGGTCTAGTAAGCCCCCGACCGCTGGCGGTCTAGTAAGCCGAAGCCTGGGCCCGGCGGATCACCTCACGGGCCTGATGTGAGCGCAGGGCGTCCACCGGCCGGGCGTTCTCCAGCTGTTCGGTGCTGCCGTCGCGGCTCAACGTCAGCGACGGATCCGGGGTGAACAGCCAGCGCATCGCCTCGGTGGTGTCGAAGCCGCCGTCCCTGAGCACGACCAGCAGCCCCGGAAGCGGTTTCACCACACCGCCGTTCTCGTCGAAGAACACCTTCGGCACGACGATGGAGCCGTTGCGGCGCACCGCCATCAGATGCCCATCGCGCAGGTGCTGGTGCACCTTGCTGACCGAGACGCCGAGTAGCTTCGACACCTCCGACAGGTCGAGAACCGCTTCGTCGGGATCGAGGATGTCTTTGGCCGCCGGAATGCTCACGGACAGATTCTAGGCTGCCCGGATCCCGCCCGGAGTACGACGCCGCGATCCGTACCATGTCTGCGGTGGAGACCTACCAGCGTCCGGACCCGCTCGTCGGCACCGCGCTGGAGGGGCGTTACCGCGTCGACGCCGTGATCGCCACCGGTGGGATGTCGACGGTGTACCGCGGACTGGACACCCGACTGGACCGCCCGGTAGCGCTCAAGGTGATGGATGCCCGGTATTCCGGGGACAGCCAGTTCCTGGCCCGGTTCCAGCGCGAGGCCAAGGCGGTGGCCCGACTCAAGGGCGAAGGCCTGGTCGCGGTGTACGACCAGGGCGGCGGAGCCGCCTACTCAGATGGATCCACGCCCGGGCACCCGCCCTTCCTGGTCATGGAATTGGTCGAGGGCGGCACCCTGCGCGAGTTACTGCGCGAACGCGGGCCGATGCCGCCGCACGCGGCCGCCGCGGTGCTGCTGCCGATCTGCAACGGGCTGGCGGTGGCGCATGCCGCGGGGCTGGTGCACCGCGACGTGAAGCCGGAGAACGTGCTGATCTCGGATGCCGGTGAGGTCAAGATCGCCGACTTCGGGCTGGTGCGCGCGGTCGCCGAGGCGGGCATCACCTCCACCAGCGTGATCCTGGGCACCGCGGCCTACCTGTCCCCCGAGCAGGTCGCCTCCGGGGAATCGGACCCGCGCAGCGACGTGTACGCGGTGGGGATCCTGGCCTACGAACTGCTCACCGGACGCACCCCGTTCACCGGGGACACCGCGCTGTCGGTGGCCTACCAGCGGATGGACCACGATGTGCCGCCGCCGAGTTCGGCGATCGCCGGGGTACCCCCGCAGTTCGACGAACTGGTGCGCCGGGCCACCGACCGTGATCCGGGCGCCCGATTCGCCGACGCCGACGCCCTCGGCGCCGCACTCGCCGATCTGGTCGACGAACTCGGGCTGCCGCCGTTCCGGGTACCCGCACCCCAGCAGTCGGCACAACACCGTGCCGCCACCGCATTCCACAGCCGGGTCGGGTCGGCCCCCACCACCGACGTGCGCCCGACACAATCCCACCGCGATACCCGGGTCTTCACCCCCGCCGAGTGGCAGCACCAGCCGGAACCGGTCGCCGATTTCGGCCACCACGATGACGAGCTCGAATACCACCCCGCCGCATCACAATTCGCCGGTATCGACATCGACGAGTTCCACTGGGCCCGGCAGCGCAGCAGGCGTGCCCTGCTGGCCTGGGTGGTCGTTGTGCTGATCCTGGCCGGACTGGCGGCCGCCGGCGGCTGGACGTTGGGCAACAACCTGCACACGCTGCTCTGACGTCTGAGCCCAGGGCTAGTCGCGGAGCATCTCCGCGGTGCTCAATCGCGGAGCATCTCCGCAGCGCTCAATCGCGGAGCATCTCCGCGACCAGGAACGCCAGCTCCAGGGACTGCTGGGTGTTCAGCCGTGGATCGCAGGCCGTCTCGTAGCGGCCGGACAGATCGGAGTCCGAGATGTCCTGGGCGCCACCGAGACATTCGGTGACGTTCTCCCCGGTGATCTCGACGTGGATGCCGCCGGGATGCGTGCCCAGCGCGCGGTGCACCTCGAAGAAGCCCTGCACCTCGTCGACGATGCGGTCGAAGTGCCGCGTCTTGTAGCCGGTGGACGACTCGTGGGTGTTGCCGTGCATCGGATCGCACTGCCAGATCACCTGGTGCCCGGACGCTTCGACCTTCTCGATGATGGCGGGCAGCACATCGCGTACCTTCTGGTTGCCCATCCGGCTGATCAGGGTCAACCGGCCGGCCTCGTTGCGCGGGTCGAGGCGCTCGACATACTCGACGGCCAGCTCCGGTGAGGTGGTCGGCCCGATCTTGATACCGATCGGGTTGGCGATCACCTCGGCCAGCGCCACGTGGGCACCGTCGATCTGGCGGGTGCGCTCCCCGATCCAAAGGTAGTGCGCCGACAGGTCATAGAGCTTCGGGTCGGTGGCGGCCGCCGCGGCATCGGCGGCGTCGACCGGCGAGGATCCGGTGTCCATCCGCAGCATGGCGCGTTCGTAGTCGAGCACCAGCGCCTCGTGGCTGGCGAAGATCTCGGCGGTGTCCAGGTTGCGGTCGTTGACCCCGCAGGCGGTCATGAACTTCATGCCGCGGTCGATCTCGCCGGCCAGCGCCTCATAGCGGGCTCCGGCCGGTGAGGTGCGCACGAACTCGCGGTTCCAGTCGTGCACCTGGTGCAGCGACGCGAGCCCCGACGAGGTCAGCGCGCGGACCAGGTTCATCGCCGCACTGGCGTTCGCGTACGCGCGTACCAGTCGGGACGGGTCGTGATCGCGGACGGAGGCGTCCGGCGCGAAACCGTTCACCATGTCCCCGCGGTAGGACTTCAGGCCGAGCGCATCGGTGTCCGAGGAACGGGGCTTGGCGTACTGGCCCGCGATCCGCGCGACCTTGACCACCGGCATGCTGGAGCCGTAGGTCAGCACCACGGCCATCTGCAGCAGGGTCCGGATATTGGCCCGGATGTGCGGCTCGGTGTTGTCCACGAACGTCTCGGCGCAGTCGCCGCCCTGCAGCAGGAACGCCTCGCCCCGGGCGACGGCGGCCAGCTGGGTCTTGAGCTTCTCGACCTCGGAGGCCACCGTGATCGGCGGGACGCTCTCCAGCACGGTGCGCATGGCCTTGGCCTGATCGGGGTCCCAGCTGGGCTGCTGCAGCGCCGGCTTGGCCAGGGCGGCGTCAAGACGCTTGCGCAGATCCACGGGCAGCGGCGGAAGTGCGGGCAGCTGGTCGATGGGCACGTCGACGGTCCAGTTCACCGCTCCATGGTAACCGCGCGACCTCCGCCGATTTACCGGCCATACCCGCAGCTCAGCGGGTCACCCTCAGGAGCGCACCGCCCAGTCCCCCTGGTCGGTCATCAGCTCGTAGCGGCGCAGGTTGTGCCGGGCGTCGACCAGCGCATCGTGCGCGTCCCGGGGGCGCGGTGGCATCCGCGGTGAGCCCTTGTCCTCCCAGAACTGGCGCAACTCGCGGGTGAACCGGGGTATCGCCGGCGGCAGATCGGTCATCGGCCCCCACAGCTGGCACAGCACCACGTGGTCGTAGGCGCCCACCCAGGCCCACAGTTCGATCGGCTCGTCGCCGTCGATGTCGAAGAAGTCCTCGAGCTCGCTGCGGATCTGGCGGCGCGAGCGCCACAGCTTCGACGACGGCGACGGCAGTTTGGGCAGCACATTCTTGCGCACCCAGCTCCCCGCCCGCTCCGGATCGAATTCCGTTGAGATGGCGTAATATTCGCGACCGTCCTCGGCGGCCACACCGATCGAGATGAGCTCGATGGTGCGACCGTTGTCGATGAACTCGGTGTCGTAGAAATAACGCACTTCAGCGGGCTCCCTCGGTTTCTGCAGGCACAGCGGGCGCCGGAGCAGCGTGAATCTCGCGGTCCAGTTCCTCGTCGACCTTGGCATCGTCCGGGAAATGCGGCTCGCCCGCGACGATGTGCTGAACCCACAACTTCGCCTGCACCACCGGTCTGCGCAACCGGCGTTCCCGTTCCAGCGCCTTGTGCATCTTGCGAGGTCGCATCGTATAACGCCAGCGGGCCCACGGCGCGTGCGGCCGCGACAACCGGATTGCGCCGATGAACAGCAGCGGGGTGATGAACATGCCCACCAGGCCGGTCCACACCTTGCCCTTCATCAGCACCACCACCGCCAGCGCGAGGGTGAGCACGGCCGTCACGATCACGGCCGCGCGTGCCTCCAGGGTGTCGTCGGCCCGCCAGATGTCGATATCGAAGAAGGACAGCGGGTTGAACCCGAGGATGAGCAGACCCGCGACGGCGATCGCCACGAACACGGCGTCCACCGAGGTGCGGCCGTCCTCGGCCCAGTACACGTCCTGCAGGTGCAGGATCAGCGCGAACTCGTCGAGCACCAGGGCCGCGCCCATACCGAAAAGGACTGCCGCGACGGTGAACTCCGCCACTCCCCCGTTGACCGCCAGGGTCACCATCGTCACCCCGGACACCATCACCAGGATGACGCCGAAGACCACGTGGTGCAGGTGTACGCCACCACCCACCGACAGGTTCCGGGGCTGCCACCACCTGCGCGGCGCACCGGTGCTCGGATGGCTGCGGATATAGCGGACGATGAGACGGGTAACGAAGAACGTCAGGATGAACGCGATCAGGCAACACAGCAGCGGTAGGCGGTCACTGGTGACGAAGTCCAGTCCGACGTTCAGGTGCACGGTCGCAAAAGATACGCCGCTGAGCACCCATCGGCCGGTATCAGCCGGTGTGTGCCGTCCGCCGCGTCGCCCGCCCCCGATAGGCTGGTCGGCGACATGAGGATTCGGAGTTCGCCCGTCGGGGCTGGTGGGCGATCGGTCCTTGAGCGGGCCGGCGCGGGACAGTTGGTGGCATGGCGGCTGTTCCAGCTGGCCACCCTGGCGCTGCTGGCGTGGGCGGGCTGGCGCCTGCTCGGCCAGGCGATCTACCGCATCGACATCGACGTGTACCGGATGGGCGGGCGGGCCTGGCTGGACGGGACCGAGCTGTACAACGACGCCACCGTCTTCGAGACTCAGGCGGGCCTGGACCTGCCGTTCACCTATCCGCCGCTGGCGGCCGTCGCGTTCGCCCCGTTCGCCTGGCTGTCGTTGCCCGCGGCGAGCGCGGCGATCACCGTGACGACGCTGGTGCTGCTGATCGTGTCGACCCACATCGTGTTGACCCGGCTGCGGGTGTGGGAGACCTCGTCGCTGCGCGCGCCGGCCTGGGCCCGCCGGCTGTGGCTGGCTGTCGCGCTGGTGGCGCCGGCGGTGGTGTTCCTCGAACCCATCCGGGCCAATTTCGATTTCGGCCAGATCAACGTGGTGCTGATGACGCTGGTGATCGCCGACTGCGTCCCGCGTCGCACGCCCTGGCCGCGCGGGCTGCTGCTCGGCCTGGCCATCGCGGTGAAGCTGACCCCGGCGGTGTTCCTGCTGTACTTCCTGCTGCGCCGCGACATCCGCGCACTGCTGGTGACGACGGCGTCGGCGGCCGGGGCCACGTTGCTCGGGTTCGCGCTGGCCTGGCGGGACTCCTGGGTGTACTGGACCGAGACGCTGCGGGATACCGACCGGATCGGGTCCGCGACGCTGAACACCAACCAGAACATCTCCGGCATGCTGGCCAGGCTCGGCGCCGGCGAGGACGCGCGCTTCCTGCTGTGGGTCGCGCTGTGCTTCGCGGTTCTGGGTCTGACGGTGTGGGCCGGCCACCGGCTGCTCCGGGCCGGTGGACCCGATGGCGACGAGGCAGTGCTGGCCCTGGTCTGCGTGGCGATGTTCGGCCTGGCGGTGTCCCCGGTGTCCTGGTCGCATCACTGGGTGTGGGTGCTGCCGGCCGTGGTGGTCGCCCTGGTGCTCGGGGTTCGGCACCGCAACCTGGCGCTGGTCCTCGTCGGTCTGGCGGGATTGGCGCTGACGATCTGGACGCCGATCACCCTGATGCCCGCACACCAGGAGACGGCTGCGACGCTGTGGCGCCGGTTGGCCGGCGGCTCGTATCTGTGGTGGGCGCTGCTGATGATCGTCGCGGCGGGCCTGCTGCCCGGCAGGCGGAACCGGGCCGGGCGCGAGAAACCCGCCGACGCGCTGCCCGCGGCGAACTGACCGGCGCTATCCCGCCTTGGCGGTGACGGCGGCCTTGGCGGTGACGGCGGCGGCCTTCTCGGCCTGCTGCTTGAGATCTGCGGCGTACAGGTCGACGTACTCCTGGCCGGACAGCTGCATGAGCTCGTACATCACCTCGTCGATGACGGCCCGCTCGATGAACCGGTTGCCGGCCAGCCCCTCGAACCGGCTGAAGTCCATCGGCTTGCCGAACCGCACCTCGACCCGGCCGAAGTGCCACATCCTGCTGCCGGGCGGGTTGACGACGTCGGTGCCGACCATGGCGACCGGGATGACCGGGATACCGCTCTCCAGGGCGACCCGGGCCAGCCCGGTCTTGCCCTTGTAGAGCCGGCCGTCCGGCGAGCGGGTGCCCTCCGGGTACATCCCGAGCAGCTTGCCCTCGCCGAGGATGCGCTGCGCCGTGGTCAAGGCTGCCTGCGCGGAATCCGCATCGGTGCGGTCGATCGGCACCTGGTTGGTCGAGGTGTAGAAGAACTTCGTCAGCTTGCCCTTGAGACCGGTGCCGGTGAAGTACTCGGCCTTTGCCAGGAAGGTGATCCGGCGCTTGACCACCAGCGGGAGGTAGAAACTGTCCGCGACGGCCAGATGGTTACTGGCCAGAATGACCGCGCCCGAGTCCGGAACATACTCCAGCCCTTGCACTTTCGGCCGGCCCAACAGGGTCAGCAACGGGCCCATCAAGATGTACTTGTAGAACCAGAACCACATGGACCCTCCTGCGACGCCACCCGGGGACCAGGACCGGGCCGGACGGGGTCAACTCTACCCAGCCGCGGTGGGTGCGACCACAGAGAGTCGAGCGGATCGACCCCGTCTCTTCCGCGGCGCTGTCGGGCTGCGGCCTACTCGTCGAAGGTCACCGGGATCTGCTCGTAGCGGCTGCCCCCGTTCGGCGGCGTACCGCCGTCTGAAGCCGGCGGCGGTGGTGGCGGCTGCGGGGCCGCGGTATCGGCGGGGTCGCCGACCATCGCCCGGATCACCGTCAGCAGCGCGACACTGTGTTCGGCGACCACCGTGAGCAGCGGGTGCTGTTCCCCGTTGACCAGCGCCGCGAGCGCGCAGACCGGGCACCACACCTGCTGGCACGGGCCGGGGCCCGCGCCGTCGGAGGTCGCCCGCGCGGCGGCCAGTCGCACCGCGGGGTCGAGTTTGTCCAGGATGGCCTGGGCCAATTGCCGCAGCTCCGGTGGGATCTCGGAGTGGGTGCTCATGCCTGGGCCCCCGTCATTTGGGCCACACTGCTGGATCCGGTCTGAAACGTACTGTCAATTCCCCGCCCCGAAATTGTGCGTCGAACACGATGCAGCGCCGCAAGACCGACGCCAGCCGAACCCGCCGCCGCATCCCGCCGGAGCCGATGATGAGGTCATCGTCGACCCGGCCGAGCGTCAATGCACCGGGGTCGACCTGCGGCAACTCTAACCGCATCCGGTAGACGGCATCGAGACCGGTTCCGGACTCCCGGTCCACCACCGGCCGCAGCGGCGCAGGCGGCGGGGAACCGTCACGCAACCGGGCGGCCTCGAGCAGCTCGCCGAGCGCCTTGGGCCCGATCGGTTCACCCGGCAGATGCGGCACCAACACCAGCTTGACGTCACCGATGGCCGAATCCAGCTCGTCGAGCACCACCTGCTGCTCGGCAATCCGTTCGGAGTACCAGTCGAACGCCGGATGAGCGGGCAGGTTCTGGTACTCGAACGAGTCGTCCTGCACCAGAATCTGATTGACCAGCAATTCCGCGACCGGCACGCCCATCAGCGTCAGCGCACCCAGCGTCCGGGCCGCTTCGGCGGCGACCACCCGCTCGGCGGTGAGCACCAGGTGCGCACCGACCCGTGACGCGTCCGCGAGCAGGGCCGACAGCCGTTCGGTGCCGTCGGCCACCCGCTCCAGCAGGGCCAGCATGGCCGCCGAGGCCGGATCGGCGGGCGGCTGCCCGAGACGCCGGTACCGCGGCCAGGCCCGCTCCAGGTAGAGCCCGAAGGTGGCGGGCAGGGTGAGCATCCGCAGGGCGTCCGCGGTGGATGCGCAGTCCACCACCACGTGGTCCCACTCACCGGACTCGGCGAGCTCGGCCACCTCATGCAGGCCGAGCACCTCCTGGATCCCCGGTAGGGCCGACAGCTCTTCGGGGGCAACGGTTCCCAGCTCGGACTGGGGGAACTTCTCCTCCAGGATGCCGGCGATCTCCCGCCACCGGACCTCCAGCAGGGCCAGCGTGTCCAGGGCGAGTGCGTCCAGCGATCCCCCGGATCCGGCACGGCCACCGTCACCGCCCCCGATATCCAGATCGGCGAACACCCGGGTCGGCTCACGCCGTCCGGTCGGGACGACGCTGACGCCCAGCACATCGCCGGTGGAGTGCGCCTGGTCGGTGGACACGATGAGCACCCGCAGACCGCTGCGCGCATCACGCACAGCGGTGGCTGTCGCCAACGTGGACTTGCCTACCCCGCCCTTGCCGACGAACAGGTTGATCCGGGCGGGCGCTTGCTCGGAATTCAGTGCACCCCCACCTCGACTCGCTTCTTGAGGTCCTTGAGTGCGGTGTCCGTCAGCCGCCGTTCGGCCTTCCGTTTCAGCAGACCGATCATCGGAATGATCAGATCGACGGAGAGCTCGTAGGTGACCTCGGTGCCAGAGCCCTTGGGAGACAACCGGTATGCGCCTTCCAGCGCACGCAACAGCGAGCTGGACACCAGCGTCCAGGTGACCGATCGGCGGTCGTCGGCCCAAAGGTATGCGAGCACCATGGTGTCTTTGAGCACCGCGGCATCCAGCACCAGCCGGGCCGTCTTCGGATTGCCCGCACCGTCGGTGTCGAGCACCTCGGCCTCGGTGTACTCCGCGACCCAGTCCGGATAGGCACCGATGTCGGCGATGACGTCCATCACCGCCGAGGGATCGGCCTCGATGTAGATCGTCTGCGCCGTCTTCTCCGCCACGTCACGAAATCTACCCGCACCCCCGACGGGCCTGCTCACCATCAGGTCAGGCGTGACACCCCGACCGGACGGGCCGCCTCCAGCCGCGTCTTGATCTCGAAGGACATCCTCTTCCCTGCCACCCGGCGGCTGTGGTTGAGCTTCGCCAGGTCGAGCCGCGCCGGATCACCGGGCGGCTCGGCGTGCAGGAAGTAATGCAGGATGACGCCGTCCATCACCGGCTGCAGCCAGACCTCCATGGTCCCGGTCAGCGCTCCGGCGACGGTCCAGCGCTGGCCGGCCGGGCCGCGGTCCTCGACCACCGTCAAACGCAGGTCCGGCCACCAGCGTCGCCAACTGGCGACGTCGGCGACGGCCTGCCCGACATCGACCGGGTCGGCGCATACAAAAGTCTCATCGGCGATCTGGACGCTGTTCATCACCGTCTAGCTTCACACATGGCCTCGCGGACCAATGACCGCACTGTGACCTGGCCGACGTGGCCGCCGACTAGGCTGTCGCGGGAGAAGATCCAATCGACCACCCGAGGGGCCAAGATCGTGCGTGAGTTCACCGTTCCGGCGTCGTTCGAGATCGCCGAGTACGACAGCGTCGTCAGCTCGGTGTACTCACACGAGCGGCAGGATCCCGACCATGTGATCTTCCAGCGTGTGGTCGACGGCAACTGGACCGATGTCACCTGCGCGCAGGCAGCCGCCCAGATCCGCTCGGTGGCTTTGGGATTGATCGCCCAGGGTGTACAGGTCGGCGACCGGGTCGCCATCCTGTCCGCCACCCGTTACGAATGGCCGATCATCGACTTCGCCATCCTGTCAGTCGGCGCGGTCACCGTGCCCATCTACGAGACATCGGCAGCCGAGCAGGTCCGCCACGTGTTGGACAACTCGTCGGCGGTGCTGGTCTTTGCCGAGACCGACGGCCACGCCGCCATCGTCGAGCAGATCAGGGACACGCTGCCCAACCTGCGCACCGTGCTGCGCGTGGAGGCGCTCGACGCGTTCGCCGAGACCGGCGCCGGTGTCGACCCGGCCGAACTGGACGCCCGGATCGCCGCCACCAAGTCCTCGGACCCGGCCACCCTGATCTACACCTCGGGTACCACCGGACTGCCGAAGGGCTGCCAGCTGACCCACGCCAACCTGCTCTCGGAGATGCGCGGCGCCAAGGCCTGCTTCCCGACCCATCTGGCCAAGGGCGAGAAGATGCTGGTGTTCCTGCCGCTGGCCCACGTGCTGGCCCGGGCGATCACCATCGCGGCCTTCGCCAACAAGGTCACCCTCGGCTTCACCAGCGACATCAAGAACCTGGTCCCGACCTTCGGGGTGTTCAAGCCGACCCTGGTGGTGTCGGTGCCGCGGGTGTTCGAGAAGGTCTACAACACCGCCGACCAGAACGCCATCGACGGCGGGAAGGGCCGCATCTTCGCACTCGCCGCGGACACCGCGATCGAGTACAGCAAGGCCCTGGACACGGGTGGACCCGGCCTGCTGCTCAAGGCCAAGCACGCGCTGTTCGACAAGCTGGTCTACGGCAAGCTGCGCGCCGCGCTCGGCGGCGACTGCCACGCCGCCATCTCCGGGGGCGCCCCGCTGGGCGCCCGGCTCGGGCACTTCTACCGCGGTGTCGGGCTGACCATCTACGAGGGCTACGGCCTCACCGAGACCAGCGCCGCCATCACCGTCAACCAGGTCGGGGCGATCAAGGTCGGTTCGGTCGGAAAGTTGTTGCCCGGCAACAGCATGAAGCTCGGTGACGACAACGAACTGCTGGTCCGCGGCGGCGTGGTGTTCGGCGGCTACTGGCAGAACGAGGAAGCCACCAGGGACGCCTTCACCGACGGCTGGTTCCACACCGGCGACCTCGGCGCCATCGATGCGGACGGCTTCCTGACGATCATCGGGCGCAAGAAGGAGATCATCGTCACCGCCGGCGGGAAGAACGTCGCCCCGGCCGTGCTGGAGGACAGGCTGCGGGCGCATCCGCTGATCAGCCAGGCGATGGCGGTCGGCGACGCGCAACCCTTCATCGCCGCACTGATCACCATCGATCCGGAGGCCTTCGTCAGCTGGAAGCAGCGCAACGGCAAGAACGGCGGCTCCTCGGTCGAGGAGCTGGCCCAGGATCCGGACCTGGTCGGCGAGATCGAACTGGCGGTCAGGGACGCCAACCTGGCGGTGTCCAAGGCCGGTGTCCAAGGCCGAGGCCATCCGCACCTTCCGCATCCTGCCGGTCGACTTCACCGAGGACACCGGCGAGCTCACGCCGACGCTCAAGGTCAAGCGCAAGGTGGTCGTGGAGAAGTTCGCCGACCACATCGCGGCGATCTACTCCTGACCGGTACTCCCGACCGCTACGCCTGACCGCTGCCGCCATCGGTCAGCAGCCTGTTCAGGCGCTCGCCCTGGGTGCGCCACTGCCAGTTCTCGACCACCCACGCCCGGCCCGCCGCACCCATCCGGGCGGCGGTGTCCGGGTCGGCGAGCAGATCGCCGACGGCGGTGACGATCTCGTCGACATCGGTGCCGTCGACCACCCGGCCGGTCTCCCCCTCGCGAACCGTCTCCGGTGCGCCCCCGGAGCGGCCGGCCACCACCGGCACCCCGCACGCCGAGGCCTCCAGGAACACGATGCCCAGGCCCTCGACGTCCAGACCGGCGCCGCGGGTCCGGCACGGCATGGCGAACACGTCGGCCATCGCATGATGGGCGGCCAGTTCCTCGCCCGGCACGCTGCCGGTGAACAGCACGTCGTCGGCGACGCCGCAGCGCCGCGCCAGCTTCTGCAGGCTCTCCCGGTACGGTCCGCCCCCGACGATCACCAGCGCGGCGCCGGGTACCCGCTGCCGGATCCGGTCGAGACCGCGGATCAGCATGTCCTGGCCCTTGCGCGGCACCAGCCGCGACAGGCACACCACCACCGGCCGGTCCCCCAGCCCGTACCGGCCCCGCAACGCCGCCCGGGCGGCGGGATCCGGGGTGAACCGGTCGATGTCCACGCCCGGTGACAGTCGTTCCAGGCAGGCCTGCGGACCGAAGGCCGCCGCGAACCGGCCGCGGGTGTAGCTGCTCACGTAGGTCACCACATCGGTGTGATCGCCGATGTGGCGCAGCGCATTCCGCGCCACCGGCAGCATCGACCAGCCCACTTCGTGGCCGTGTGTGCTGGCCAGCACGCGCGACGCCCCGGCGCTGCGGGCCAACGGCGCCAGCAGGGCCAGCGGCGCGGCCGCACCGAACCACACCGTCTCGATGTCGTGTTCGGCGATGAGGGCGCGCATCCGGTTGGCGACCGTCGGTTCCGGCACCATCAGCGTGGTCGGGTGCCGCACCACCCGGTAGCCCGCGTCGCGATCGTAAACCGACGCGCCCTTCCACTTCGGCGCGTACACCGTCAGATCGTGCTCACCGGCTGCGAGTTGACCGACGAAGGCCTCCAGATAGGACTGGATCCCGCCGCGGCGGGGCGGGAAGTCGTTGGTCACCAACAGCACCCGGGTCATCTGCGCTCCTCACTACGGTGCATGGCGGCCGGCGCCGCGGCTGGCGATGACGCTATCCGTTCATCCACTGCCGCCACTGCACCACCACCTCGTCGATCCCGGCGCCCAGGGTGTCCCGGACGGCCGTCGCCACATCCGGGTGTCCCGGCCCCGCCGCGCGCAGATACAGCTCGCGCAGGGTCCCCGGTCCGTAGCGGTCGGCGATGTAGCGGCTGAACCACCAGGCCCGGTCGTAACCCAGGGAGCGCGCCGCACCCGCGGTCTGCAGGTCGGTGTCCGACGGCAGCCGGGCCAGTTCGGCCGCCCGCTGCTGGCCGGGCACCGCGGTGGCCGGCCGGGCCACGTAGTCGGCGACTCCCTCGGTCAGCCACAGCGGCGCGTCGGCGACCGTGCGGGCGCGGGCCGCGTAGTGAAAAAGCTCATGGCGCACCACGATCCGCAGTGCGTCGTCGCTCATCTTCGCCGCGCCCGGGGCGAACACCATGCCCTCGGCGGTGGTGGCCGCGGCGATGTCGCTGCCGGCGTGGGCGAGGGCACCGAACTGTTCCTCGGAGCCGGTCACCACCACCGCGATCTCGCGCGGCCAGTCCGGGCCCCAGAAGTCGGAGACCGCGGCCGCGGCGGCGGGCAGTTCGGCGGTGATGCGATCGATCAGCTGCGTGGCGTGCGCGCCGCCGAGACCGCGCAGCTGCGCGGTGCGCCCGTCGGGCAGCTCGATGCTGATGCTGGCGGTTGTCGTGGTGGCGGTTGTCGTGGTGGGCGGACTCGACGACTCCGGGGTCAGGGTCGGGGTTGCGGCACAACCGGCCAGCAGGACCACCACGGAGAGTGCGCCCAGCAGGCGCACCGACTCAGTACCGACGGACGTTGTAGATGGGTGCGTTGTTGACCGGGGCGACCACGACGGGCTTCCCGAAGGTCGAGGCGTGCACCATCATGCCGTCACCGATGTAGATGCCGACGTGCGAGGCATCCGAGTAATAGGACACCACGTCACCGGGCTGCATCTGGTCGGTGGAGACCGGTTGGCCGCCGGCGGCCTGGGCGTAGCTGGAGTGCGGCAGCGAGATGCCGGCCTGCTGGAAGGCCCACTTCACCAGACCGGAGCAGTCGAACGCACCCGGGCCCTCCGCACCCCACGAATAGGGCGATCCGATCCGGGTCAGCGCGGCCTGCATGGCCACCACGGCCGGTCCGGAGCCGGGGGCCACGGGCGCGGCCTCCGGCGGAGCCATATCGCCGGGCGGGATGCCTTCCGGCGGGGCGGCCAGCACGCTGGGATCGTTGTTCGGCAACGCTTCGGGGCCCGGCAACGGGATCGTCGCGGGCACCGGCGGGATGGCCGCCAGCGTCTCCCGCTGGGCTGGTGTCAGCAGCTCGTACTGCGACTTGACGACGGCGATCTCGACCTGCAGTTTGCTTTGCTTTGCCTGCAGGTCCGCGCGCACCGCGGCGGCCTGCTCGGCCGCGGTCTTGGCGTTGGCGGCGGACTGCGCCGAGGCCGACTCGGCGTGGGCGGCCCGCACCGTGGTGTTGCGGAAGTTCTGCATCTGGGTCGACATCTCGGTGGCCATCACGCGCTGCACCGCGAGCTGGTCGATCAGCACCTGTGGCGAGCTGGCGGTCAGCATGGAGTCCAGGCCGTCGGTGCGCCCGCCCATGTACTGCGCGGCGGCGATCTTGTCCACGGAGCTCTGGAACTTAGCCAGATCGGCCCGGGCGGCATTCACCGCGGCGGTGTCGGCGGCGTGCTTCTCCTCGGCGGCGCGCTGCGCGGCCAGCTTGTTGTCCAGATCCAGCTGGGCGGCGTGCATGTTCTCGGTGGCGATCTCGGCCTGGTGGGAGAGCTCGTTGAGCTTCGCCAGCGCATCGTCGGCCGGGTCGGCCTGCACACTGGTGGCCAGCATGCCGCCGAATATCGTGAGACCTGCCATCGCACCGATCAAAGGTCGCCGGACGCCACTCATACGTCGGTGTGTGCGATCAGGCCTCAAGATATTGCGTCCTTACAGCTGCGCTTCTGCCGCGACGAGTCGCTATCAGGTCTCGAACAGGTTACGAAATGGCATCGGGCTTGTCCAACGGAAGACGTGAATTTAACAGCTGCCCGGAATAGACGCGCCGCTTCTCAGCGTTGCTGGAGGTCACCCGCGTGTCCTCATGCCACTCCAGTTCTACCATCCCGACGCTCATCCCGATGGATCGGAACGAGCCGCAGCCGCGGTGCGAGCCCGACCTCGGCAAGCACCTCCAGCGCCTGCCGCTCGTCATCCAGCAACGTTTGCGGGACACCGAGCAGAACGCTGACCACGCAGTCCTGGCACCCCGGGCCACGCACGGCGCAGTCGTCGCAATCGATCACCACGGAGCCGGTGTCCAGCCGTTCGCCGGGTTGATGCCGGGGGGCCTGTTCCTCGTTCATCGTTCGTCCTCTCGTTCTCGGTATCCCCCGCACCGTAACGACGGGTACCGACACGCCCGGATGAGAGCGACACGGCACGATCCGCGCCGTGTCGGTCCCGGCGCCTAACGTCTCGGACGTGCAGCAGCTGAGCTTTGGCGACGTGGACCCGTCCGGCGGCTTCGCCGATGGTGACCCACTCGCCGGTCTGCCGCTGGCCGACACCACCTTCGTGGTGGTCGATCTGGAGACCACCGGTGGGCGCGCCACCGCCAGCACCCCCGGCGGCAGCGACCACGACGCCATCACCGAGATCGGGGCGGTCAAGATCCGCGGCGGTGTGGTGCTCGGCGAACTGGGCACCCTGGTCGATCCGGGCCGCAGCATTCCGCCGCAGATCGTCGCGCTGACCGGGATCACCTCGGCGATGGTCTACGACGCACCCCGGATCGACAGCGTGCTGCCGGCGTTCCTGGAGTTCTCCCGGGGCGCGGTTCTCGTCGCGCACAACGCCGGATTCGACATCGGATTCCTGCGGGCCGCCGCCCAGCGACTCGGCCTGCCCTGGCCGCGGCCGCAGGTGCTGTGCACGGTGAAGCTGGCGCGCCGGGTGTTGACCCGCGACGAGGCGCCCAGCGTGAAGCTCTCGGCGCTCGCGCGACTGTTCGGCGCCTCCACCACGCCCACCCACCGGGCGCTCGACGATGCCCGCGCCACCGTCGACGTCCTGCACGGGCTCATCGAGCGGGTGGGCAACCAGGGGGTGCGCACCTACCCCGAGTTGCGGGCCTACCTCCCCGACGCGGCCGCCCCGCAGCGACGCAAGCGGCATCTGGCCGACGGCGTGCCGTCGGTACCCGGTGTGTACCTGTTCCGCGGTCCCGGCGACGAGGCGCTCTACATCGGCACCGCGGTGGATCTGCGCCGCCGGGTCGGCCAGTACTTCACCGGCGCGGACCCGCGCACCCGGATGAAGGAGATGGTGGCATTGGCCACCCGGGTCGACCATGTCGAGTGCGCGCATGAACTGGAGGCCGGGGTACGCGAACTCCGGCTACTGGCCGCGCACGCCCCGCCGTACAACCGCCGGTCCAAGTTCCCCCGCCGGTGGTGGTGGATCACGCTGACCGACGAGGCGTTCCCCCGGTTCTCGATCGTGCGCGCGCCCCGCAGCCGGCACGCGATCGGCCCGTTCACCTCCCGCGCGGACGCGGTCGGCACCGTCGACGTGCTGGCCCGCGGTACCGGGGTGCGGACCTGTACCGCGCGGCTGGCCCGCAGCGCCCGTCATGTCTGCGAGGAACGCGAACTCTCCCCCTGCCCCGCACCCCACGGGCTCGATATGGCGCAGTATGCGAGCGCACCGCGCCGGGCCGCCGCGCTCATCGACGGCACCGACAGTTCCGCCTTCGCCACGGTGCTGGGCGAGATCGAGGAACTCGCCGGCCTGCACCGCTACGAGACCGCGGCCCGGCTGCGCGACCACACCGCGGCGGCGGTGGAGACGACCTGGCGCGGGCAGCGGCTGCAGGCGCTGGCCGCGGTGGACGAACTGATCGCGGCGCGACCGGACGGGCGCGGCGGCTGGGAGCTGGCCGTCATCCGGCACGGGCAGCTGGCGGCCGCCGGGTGCGCCCGCCGTGGTGTCCCACCGATGCCCGTCGTCGAAGCCATCACGGCTGCGGCACAGACGATCCTGCCCGCCCAGGCACCGCTCGGCGGCGCACTGGTGGAGGAGACGGCACTGATCACCCGGTGGTTGACCGGTCCGGGCGTGCGAATCGTGAGCGCCGAACCCGGCTATGCCAGCCCGGTCGGCTGTGCGGCCCGGTGGGTGGAATGGGCGGCCACCGCCCGCTCGGCCCGGCTGGCCGCCCGCCGGTCTGATACCGACTTGGACAGTGCCGCAGACGATCTCGACGACCGCTACGGCGTGCGCCGGCCGCGCCGGCCGCACGCCGAGGCGGTCTGAGTCAGCTGGCCGCCTTCTGGGTGAATCGCACCCAGTTCGCCAGAAGTCGTTCTGCCGCACCGGAATCGATCGCGTCGGCGGCACGGGCCAAACCGGACTCCCAGGCCGGAACCCACTTCGCGTCGCCGGAGAGCCCGGCGTACGCGACCATCGCACCGGCGGCGTTGAGCACCACGGCGTCGCGCACCGGGCCCTTCGCGCCGCCCAGCACCGCGCGCACCGAGGCGGCGTTGGCCTCGGCGTCCCCGCCCACCAACTCGCTCAGGTCGGCGCGCCGGAAACCGAAGGCCGCCGGGTCCAGCGTCAGCCGTTCCACCGTGCCGGCCTGCACCCGCCAGATCGTGCTGGTGGTCGTGGTGGTCAGTTCGTCGAGGCCGTCGTCGCCGTGCACCACCAGCACGCTGGCGCCGCGGGCGGCGAACACCCCAGCCATCACCTCGGCGAGGTCCCCCCACGCGCAACCGATCAATCCGGCCCGCGGAGCCGCCGGGTTCGTCAACGGACCGAGCAGATTGAAGACCGTCGGCACCCCGATCTCGCGACGCACCACCGACGCGTGCCGGTAAGAGGGGTGGAACTGAGGCGCGAAGGCGAACCCGATACCCACCTCGGCGACGCTGCGGGCCACCTCGTCGGGCCCGAGGTCGATGCGGACCCCGAGTGCCTCCAGGGTGTCGGCGCCACCGGACAGCGAGGATGCCGCCCGGTTGCCGTGCTTGATCACCGGCACGCCCGCGGCGGCGGTCACGATCGAGGCCATCGTGGACAGGTTGACGGTGTTCGATCCGTCGCCGCCGGTGCCGACGATGTCGACAGCGTCGGTGCCGATCGCGGCGGCCGGGATGCGGCGGGCGTGCTTGAGCATCGTGTCGGCCAGTTCGGTGACCTCCGCGGAGGTCGGCCGCTTCATCCGCATCGCGACCGCGAAGCCGGAGATCTGCGCGGGAGTCGCCGTCCCGGTCATGATCTGGTCCATCGCCCATGCAGCCTGGCCACGCCCCAGATCCTGATGAGTGGTGAGGCGGCCCAGAATCTTCGGCCAGGTGCTGGACATTTCGGATGCGTTCTCGGCGGATGACACGCCGTGATGCTATCGCTCTGCCGCGGCCCGAACCGAGGCCGTACGCAGTCAATACCAGGACACGTTTCAACTCAATTACGAACCCGGGTGGAGTTAATCAACTACAAAGCGTCATACTTGCTCCTGTGACGAGCGCTGTTGGGACTTCCGGGACCGCGATCACCTCCCGCGTACATTCGCTGAACCGACCGAATATGGTCAGTGTTGGCACCATCGTGTGGCTTTCCAGTGAACTGATGTTCTTTGCTGGACTCTTCGCGATGTACTTCACTGCGCGGGCTCAGGCGCAGGGCGCATGGCCGCCCGAGCCGACTGAGCTCAACCTGTGGCTTGCCGTACCGGTGACCGCGGTGCTGATCGCTTCTTCTTTCACCTGCCAGATGGGCGTGTTCGCCGCCGAGCGCGGCGACGTGTTCGGGCTGCGCCGGTGGTACGTGATCACGCTGTTGATGGGGACGTTCTTCGTTCTCGGTCAGGCCTACGAATACGTCCACCTCGTGCAGCACGGCACCACCATTCCGGGCAGTGCCTACGGGTCGGTGTTCTATCTGGCCACCGGTTTCCACGGCCTGCACGTGATCGGCGGTCTGGTCGCCTTCGTCTTCCTGCTCATCCGCACCAGGATGTCCAAGTTCACGCCTGCCCAGGCGACCGCCGCGATCGTGGTGTCGTACTACTGGCACTTCGTCGACATCGTGTGGATCGCTCTGTTCGCCGTCATCTACTTCGTCCGATGATCGGCAAGCCGATGCGTCGGACGATCGGCTCCGCCGATGTGTCCGGTGAAAGTCACGCCATGAGAAGGGGTTCGATGACCAGCAAGTCTCGCCGCCGGTTACGCCGGCGACTGTCCGCGGCGGTACTGCTGCTGCTCGGACTGTCTGCCGCAGGCGTCACCGCCGCCACCCTGACGCCCACCCCGCAGGTCGCGGTGGCCGACGAGTCGCAGTCCGCCCTGTTGCGCACCGGCGAGCAGCTGTTCGAGACCTCGTGCATCAGCTGCCACGGCGCCAACCTGCAGGGTGTTCCCGACCGTGGTCCGAGCCTGATCGGCACCGGCGAGGCCGCCGTGTACTTCCAGGTCTCCACCGGCCGTATGCCCGCCATGCGTGGCGAGGCTCAGGCACCGCGCAAGGCTCCGGTGTTCGACGAGCACCAGACCGATGCGCTGGGCGCCTACGTGCAGGCCAACGGCGGCGGACCCGTCGTCCCTCGTGAGGCCAACGGCCACATCGCCGATGCGTCGCTGCTCTCCGGCGACGTCGCCCGCGGTGGCGACCTGTTCCGGCTGAACTGCGCCTCGTGCCACAACTTCACCGGTAAGGGCGGCGCGCTGTCCTCCGGTAAGTACGCACCGGACCTCGGCGAGGCCGCCAAGGTGCCCGCACAGGTCTACACGGCCATGCTCACCGGCCCGCAGAACATGCCGAAGTTCTCCGATCGTCAGCTCTCCCCCGAGGAGAAGGCCGACATCGTGACCTACGTGTCCGAAGCGGCCAACACCCCGGATCCGGGCGGCTACGGCCTCGGCGGATTCGGACCCACCACCGAAGGCATGGCCATCTGGATCATCGGGATGGTCGCTGCCGTCGCCATGACGTTGTGGATCGGAGCTCGCGCATGAGCGGGGACGTCAAGGGCAGTGACACCTCGGGCGCCGCAGTGCCCGGGCAGCCCACCGACGCCGAACTGGCGGAGATGTCACGCGAAGAACTGCTGGCCCTGGGCGGCAAGCTCGACGGTGTCGAGGTCGTCTACAAGGAACCGCGGTGGCCGGTCGAGGGCACCAAGGCCGAGAAGCGGGCTTCCCGCACCGTCGCCTACTGGCTGCTGGCCGGTGGCTTCTTCGGCCTGGCACTGCTGCTGGTCTTCCTGTTCTGGCCGTGGGAGCACGTCCCCTACGGCGAGGAAGGCGAGCGCCTCTACACGCTGGCCACCCCGCTGTACGGCTTCACCTTCGGCATGTCGATCCTGTGCATCGGTATCGGCGCGGTGCTCTTCCAGAAGAAGTTCATCCCCGAAGAGATCACCATCCAGGACCGCCACGACGGCGCCTCCGCGGAGATCCACCGCAAGACCATCGTCGCGAACCTGACCGATGCGCTTGAGGGTTCGACCATCAAGCGGCGCAAGCTGATCGGCCTGTCGATGGGCATCGGCCTCGGTGCGTTCGGCCTGGGCACCCTGGTGGCCTTCATGGGCGGTCTGATCAAGAACCCGTGGAAGCCCGTCGTGCCGACGGCCGACGGCAAGAAGGCCGTGCTGTGGACCTCCGGGTGGACCCCGCGGTTCCACGGCGAGACCATTTACCTGGCCCGCGCGACCGGTATCCCCGGCGAATCGCCCTTCGTGAAGATGCGCCCCGAGGACATCGACGCCGGCGGTATGGAGACGGTGTTCCCGTGGCGCGAATCCGACGGCGACGGGACCACCGTGGAGTCCAGCCACCACCTGTTCGAGGTGGCGATGGGCGTCCGCAACCCGGTGATGCTGATCCGCATCAAGCCGCAGGACATGAAGAAGGTCGTCAAGCGGCAGGGCCAGGAGAGCTTCAACTTCGGCGAGCTGTTCGCCTACACGAAGGTCTGCTCGCACCTGGGCTGCCCGTCCTCGCTGTACGAGCAGCAGACCTACCGCATTCTGTGCCCGTGCCACCAGTCGCAGTTCGACGCACTGCATTTCGCCCGGCCGATCTTCGGCCCGGCGGCCCGCGCACTGGCACAGCTGCCCATCACCATTGACAAGGACGGCTACCTGGTCGCCAACGGCGACTT
The DNA here is from genome assembly GCF_019456655.1 of Mycolicibacterium diernhoferi. Lineage (NCBI taxonomy): Bacteria > Bacillati > Actinomycetota > Actinomycetes > Mycobacteriales > Mycobacteriaceae > Mycobacterium > Mycolicibacterium diernhoferi. The sequence goes on from NZ_CP080332.1 coordinate 3,754,508, forward strand.
CATCGAACCCGTCGGACCGGCATTCTGGGAGCGCAAATCATGAGTCCCAAGCTCGGAGAAATCGCAGCCAAGCAGGGCGACGCGATCGACTCCCGGTATCACCCGTCCGCCGCCGTACGCCGCGGAGTCCTGAACAAGGTCTTCCCCACCCACTGGTCCTTCCTGCTGGGTGAGATCGCGCTGTACAGCTTCATCATCCTGTTGATCACGGGTGTGTGGCTGACGCTGTTCTTCGATCCGTCGATGGCGCACGTGACCTACGAGGGCGTGTACCAACCGCTACGCGGTGTGCAGATGTCGCGGGCCTACGAATCGGCGCTGGAGATCAGCTTCGAGGTGCGCGGCGGCCTGTTCGTCCGCCAGATCCACCACTGGGCGGCGCTGCTGTTCGCGGCGTCGATCATGGTGCACCTGGCGCGCATCTTCTTCACCGGCGCGTTCCGCCGGCCGCGTGAGGCCAACTGGGTCATCGGCTCGCTGCTGCTGATCCTGGCGATGTTCGAGGGTTACTTCGGTTACTCGCTGCCCGACGATCTGCTCTCGGGCACCGGCCTGCGTGCCGCGTTCTCCTCGATCACCCTGGGCATGCCGGTCATCGGCACCTGGCTGCACTGGGCCCTGTTCGGCGGTGACTTCCCGGGCGAGATCATCATCCCGCGGTTGTACGCCCTGCACATCCTGCTGATCCCGGGAATCATGCTGGCGCTCATCGGCGCCCACATGGCGCTGGTGTGGTTCCAGAAGCACACCCAGTTCCCCGGCCCCGGCCGGACCGAGAAGAACGTCGTCGGCGTGCGCGTCATGCCGGTGTTCGCGGTGAAGTCGGGCGCGTTCTTCGCCCTCATCACCGGCCTGCTCGGCCTGATGGGCGGTCTGCTGCAGATCAACCCGATCTGGGTGCTCGGCCCGTACAAGCCCTCGCAGATCTCGGCGGGTAGCCAGCCGGACTTCTACATGATGTGGACCGACGGCCTGGCCCGTACCTGGCCGGCCTGGGAGTTCTACATCGGCAACTACACGATCCCGCAGTCGGTGTGGGTGGCGCTGGGCATGGGTCTGGTCTTCGGCCTGCTGATCGCCTACCCCTTCATCGAGAAGAAGCTCACCGGCGACGATGCGCACCACAACCTGTTGCAGCGTCCCCGTGACGCACCGACACGTACCGCTGTGGGTGCCGCCGCGATCGCGTTCTACCTGCTCATGACCTTCATGTGCATGAACGACATCATCGCGCTGAAGTTCCACATCTCGCTGAACGCGACGACCTGGATCGGCCGTATCGGCATGGTCGTGCTGCCGATGATCGTCTACTACATCACCTACCGGTGGGCGATCAGCCTGCAGCGCAGCGACCGTGCGGTGCTGGAGCACGGCATCGAGACGGGCATCATCACGCGGCTTCCGCACGGTGCCTACATCGAGCTGCACCAGCCGCTCGGCCCGGTCGACGAGCATGGGCATCCGATTCCGCTGGAGTACCAGGGCGCACCACTGCCCAAGCGGATGAACAAGCTCGGCTCCGCGGGCGAACCGGGCAGCGGCAGCTTCCTGTTCCCCGATCCGATCGAAGAGCACGAAGCACTCGCCGAGGCGGCACATGCCGCCGAGCACAAGGCGATCGCGGTGCTCAGCGAGTACCAGGGAACCGAGGGAACGAACGGATCCAACGGGCACCACTAGTCCGTGGATCGCCAGGAGGCCCGCGCAGCCATGCTGCGCGGGCCTTCTTGGTTTCCGGGCGGCAGCCCGGGAAGGGACCGGACACATGCGACTGTGGTCACTGCACCCGCGGGCCCTGGACAGCCGCGGCCTGGTGGCGTGCTGGCGGGAGGCGCTGCTTGCCCAGAAGGTGCTGCAGGGGAAGACGAAGGGGTTCCGCAATCACCCTCAGCTCGACCGCTTCAAGGCCTACCCCAGTAGCGCGGCGCCCACTCCCCTACCCGCCATCGGGGCCTACCTCTGGGTGGTGGCCGATGAGGCGCAGCGCCGCGGTTACCGGTTCAACCGGGACCTGATCGTCGAGCCGCCGGCCGCGGTGGTGGCACTGATCGACGTACCGATCGGCCAGATCGACTACGAGCGTTGGCTGTTGGCCGCGAAATGCCGGGAGCGCGGCAGCGCGCCGGAGGGCTTCGGGCCCGCGGACGTCGATCCGACGCCGCATCCGTTGTTCCAGACGGTGCCCGGCCCCGTCGAACCGTGGGAACGCGTCCTGCCCGAATTCGGCTGACCCGCACGGGTCAGGGAGCGGCAGCGACGGGTTCAGGGAGCGAAGCTCAGTGGGCGCCGGTCACCGCGCGCAACTCGCGCAGGTAGAACCACGGCAGCACCGGCATGGCGACGGTGACGATACCGGCGACGATGTAGAACGCGATCGCTGCGCTCCCACTGTCGGTGGCCATCAGGTAGGTGGCGGCACCGACGGCGAGGACAGCCGCGCCCACCGCACACCCGATGGACAATCCGCACCGCACGTACACCTGGTCGGCGAGTGCGGCGCCGCGGCCGCCCAGCCCGCCGGCGTCGCCGACGCTGCGCGCGGTCTCCTGCCGGCGTCGCTCCGCCCGGGTGGGGACCGCGGCGATGTCCTCGGCCACCGATCCCCCGGCCGGGGTGTGATCGCGGATCGGCCGGTGCCCGTTCTGCCGCCGCGCCCGCACCAGCAGCGGGATCGCGATCACGATCACCGCGGCCGATATACCGATGACCGTGTACAGCACCCAGGGTGTCTCGGAGCCGGAGGCCTCGGAGAGTTCGGCGCGCACGGTGCCGCGTCCGTTGGCCAGATCGACCAGGGCGACCGTCGCGGCGACCGCCGCGCCCAGAGCCGCCAGCCAGATCACCGCGCAGACCCCGAGCAGGATGCGTTCCAGGTTGTCCGGGCCGGACAGGGTACGTCGGGTGGTTTCAGTGTCTTTGAGCATCAGCAACTTGTCTGTGCGGCGTTACCGGTATTGGACGACAGCACGGTGCCGTCGCTGGTGGTGATCGAGCAGTTCAGCTTGCTCACCAGGAACAGGCTGGACGCCTGTACCGAGCCGACCTCGGACTGCGAGATCGGGGTCACCGTCAACGACCACGGGATGTAGACGTTGCGCTGGGTCCGGCTGCGTCCGGACGCGTCGATGTAGGTGACGGTGATGATGTCGCCGGGAGCCTTGGTGCCGGTGACCGAGTAGGTCACCTGGCGCGGGCCGGCCGGCCGGGTGGTGGTCGGCGGAGGCGGGGGCGCCTCACTGGTGACCGGCGGCGGTGCCGGTTCCTCGGCCGCCGGTGGCGGGGGCGGCGGCTCCTGCGTCACCGTCACCGTCTCGGGCGGCGGGGGCGGCGGTTCCTCGCTGGGCGGCGGCGGCGGTGGCGGCGGTTCCTCGCTTGCCGGCGGCGGTGGCGTCGTGGTGATCGCGTCCTGCACCGGCGGGGCCGAGGTGGTCGACGTCTGCGGGTTCGCCAGACCGGTGTTGTCGGTCCGGGTGACCAGCAGTGCGACCGAGGCGACCAGCGCCACCGCGGCGACGATGGCCACCACACCGACCACCCAGGGCCAGCGCGGCGGCGGGCCCTGCTCCGGGTCGGTCAGCGCGTAGTTGTCGTAGTCGTACAGCGCCGGGTCCGGCGGCACGTACGGCGCGCTGCTGAACTGCTCGGATTCCGGGGCGGAGTACGCCCGCGAATGGATGTCGGTCTCGTCGGTGCGGGGTTTGTTGTCCGCACCCGAAGACTCCGGTCCTGACGGCCCGCTCATCTGCTACTACCTCGGCCTATCCTTCTCGTCTGCTGCCTCGGCAACACTACCGAACCAGGCGACGGCGGGGACCACGCCACGACGGCGCGTCAGCGAACTGACGCACGGTTGTGACCTGGGGGGAAAGAGGTCAGTGCTTCTCGGGGCCGATGTAGTACTCGAAGACCAGCCCGGCCGACGACGCCAGCACGAAGCAGATGCCCGCGACCATCAGCCACGGCAGCCACATCGCCGTACCGACCGCGGCCACGGAGAAGGACAGCGCGATCAGGATCGGCCACCAGCTGTGCGGGCTGTAGAAGCCCAGTTCGCCGGCGCCGTCACTGATCTCGGCGTCTTCGTAGTCTTCCGGCCGGGTGTCGAGACGGCGCGCGACGAACCGGAAGAAGGTGCCGGTGATCAGGCTCAGCCCGGTGCTCAGCACCAGCGCGGTGGTACCCGCCCACTCGACGCCACCCGGGGCGAACATCGCGGTCAACACGGCGTAGACGATCGCGCACAGCGCGAAGAACGCAGTCAGGAACTCGAACAACCTGGCTTCGATATGCATGTGTCAATCCCTACTTGCTCGCCTGGGCGGGAGCACCAACCTGCTCGCCGCGACGGGAATCGAACGGAGCTGTCGTGGTGGCCAACGGAGCCTGGTTGATGGCCTCCAGCGCCTGGGCATTGGTGAGGCCGGCGGTCCGGGCGTCGAGGTAGGCCTTGAAGTCGTTGGGCTCAACGACGCGCACCTCGAAGTTCATCATCGCGTGGTAGGTGCCGCACATCTCGGTGCAGCGTCCGACGAAGGCACCGGTCTGCTCGATCTCGCTGACCTGGAACACGTTGTCGGAGTTGTTCTCCTTGGGGTTGGGCAGCACGTCCCGCTTGAACAGGAACTCCGGCACCCAGAAGCCGTGGATCACGTCCGCCGAGGCGATCTGGAACTCGATGCGCTTGCCCTTGGGCAGCACCAGGACCGGGATCTCGGTGCTGGTGCCGAGGGTCTCGATCTTGTCGAAGTTCAGGTAGCTGCGGTCCTCGCCGTTACGGCCGGCGATCGGGCCCACCTGCTTGATACCGTGCGCATCGACGCCGTCGGGCGCCGACTCCATGGCCGCCTTGCGCTCATTGTCGACACCGTCATAGGACAGCGTGCCGTCGGCGAATTCGATCTTCTGGTAACCGAACTTCCAGTTCCACTGGAAGGCGGTCACGTCGATGACGACCTCGGGGTTGGGATCCTTGTGCAGCATCCGCTCCTGCACGACCACGGTGAAGTAGAACAGCACCGAGATGATGAGGAAGGGCACCACGGTCAGCACCAGTTCCAGCGGCATGTTGTAGCCGAACTGGCGGGGCAGCTCCGTGTCGGTCTTCTTCTTGCGGTGGAACGCGCTGGTCCAGAAGATCAGCGCCCACACGATGCCACCGACGACGAACGACGCGATGACCGACCAGACCCAGAGGTCACGATTCAATCGGGCTTCGGGGGTGATGCCCTCGGGCCACCCCAGGCCGAATACGTCCTGGTAGTTGCAGCCACTGAGCAGGATGGTCATACCACCCAGAACCACTGACAACGCCACCAAACGGTACCCGCGAGCGGTCACGTCGGCGCCTCCTAAATGAAGTCGGTGAACCGCAACGCGGTCGGTCAAACTTGGCGAATACTACGCAGCGTAGACCACGCCTCCCGGAGCGAGCGAAGCGACCGACCGATTCGGCATACTGGCCCGGTGTGCGGACTGCTGGCGTATCTGACCAACCCGTCCGTCGAGACCTCCTCCGGGCTGGTCGACGCGGTTTCGGGGGCCTCGCATCTGATGCGGCACCGGGGCCCGGACGAGCCCGGGACCTGGTCGGATGCCGATATCGTGCTCGGGTTCAACCGTCTCTCCATCATCGACATCGCGCACAGCCATCAACCGCTGCGCTGGGGTCCGCCGGGATCCCCGGACCGGTACGCGCTGGTGTTCAACGGTGAGATCTACAACTACCTGGAGCTCCGCGAGGCGCTGCGCGACGAGTTCGGTGCGGTGTTTCACACCGACGGCGACGCCGAGGCGATCGTCGCGGGATTCCACTACTGGGGTACCGAGATCCTGACCCGGCTGCGGGGCATGTTCGCCTTCGCGCTGTGGGACACCGAGACCCGTGAGCTGTTGTGCGCCCGGGACCCGTTCGGGATCAAGCCGCTGTATCTGGCCACCGGTGCGGGTGGCACCGTGGCCGGCAGCGAGAAGAAGTGCCTCCTGGATCTGGCCGCGACGGCGGGGCTGGACCTCGGGATCGACGAGCGCGCGGTGCAGCACTACACGGTGCTGCAGTACGTGCCCGAGCCCGAGACCCTGCAGCGTGGGGTGCGCCGCCTGGAGTCGGGTTGTTACGCCCGGATCCGGCCGGGCCAGGCGCCCGAGATCAACCGCTACTTCCGGCCGAAGTTCGACGCGGTCCTGTTCAAGGCCGGCTCCGGGCAGGCCCGCTACGACGAGATCACCGCGGTGCTGGAGGACTCCGTCGCCAAGCACATGCGCGCCGACGTCACCGTGGGCGCATTCCTGTCCGGCGGGATCGACTCGACGGCCATCGCCGCACTGGCGATGCGGCACAACCCGCGGCTGATCACCTTCACCACCGGGTTCGAGCGGGAAGGTTTCTCCGAGATCGATGTCGCGGTGGAGTCGGCCAAGGCGATCGGCGCGCGGCACGTCACCAAGGTCGTCAGCCAGGCCGAGTTCGTCGCCGCGCTGCCCGAGATCGTCTGGTACCTGGACGAACCGGTGGCCGATCCGGCGCTGGTGCCGTTGTTCTTCATCGCCCGCGAAGCCCGTAAGCACGTCAAGGTGGTGCTTTCCGGAGAGGGCGCCGACGAACTCTTCGGTGGGTACACCATCTACCGGGAGCCGTTGTCGCTCAAGGCCTTCGACTACCTGCCCAGACCGGTGCGCCGGTCACTGGGCAAGGCATCGCAGCCGCTGCCCGACGGTCTGCGCGGCAAGAGCCTGCTGCACCGCGGGTCGCTGACGCTGCAGGAGCGCTACTACGGCAATGCGCGCAGCTTCTCCGACGCGCAGCTGCGTGCGGTGCTGCCCGGGTTCCGGCCGGAGTGGACGCACACCGATGTCACCGCGCCGCTGTACGCGGAGTCCGACGGCTGGGATCCGGTGGCCCGGATGCAGCACATCGACCTGTTCACCTGGCTGCGCGGGGACATCCTGGTCAAGGCCGACAAGATGACCATGGCCAACTCCCTGGAGCTGCGGGTGCCGTTCCTGGATCCCGAAGTGTTCGCGGTCGCGTCCCGGCTGCCGTATGACCAGAAGATCACCCGCACCACCACCAAGTACGCACTGCGCCGGGCCCTGGAGCCGATCGTGCCCGCGCATGTGCTCAACCGGCCCAAGCTGGGTTTCCCGGTGCCGATCCGGCATTGGTTGAAGGCCGGCGAGCTGCTGGACTGGGCGCACGCCACGGTGGCGGCGTCGCAGGCCGGTCACCTGATCGACCTGGCCGCGGTGCGCACCATGCTCGACGAGCACCGCAACGGGGTCAGCGATCACAGCCGCCGGTTGTGGACGGTGCTGATCTTCATGCTGTGGCACGCCATCTTCATCGAGGGCAGCGTGACCCCGCAGATCAGTGAGCCGACCTACCCGGTGCAGCTCTGACCCCGCCCCTGAACTCGCCCAGATGAACAAACGGGCGCGAAAATCCGAGTGGATCGCGCCCGTTTGTCCGTCTCGGCGTCTGTCAGTTCAGTGCCGCCTCAGCCGATGTCGGCGCCGAGCGCCTTCGAGATCTCGGCGCCGGCTTCGTCGCCGTAGGCGGCGGTCAGCCGGCTGATCGCGGAGTCGCGGTCCCAGCTCCACTCCTGCGGGCCGGGGGCCTCCAGCACCAGGGTGGCGACCATCGAGGCCAGCTGCGCGGACCGTTCCAGGCTCAGCCCGGCGGCGCGGCCGGTGAGGAAACCGGCCCGGAAGGCGTCGCCGATGCCGGTCGGGTCCTCCTGGTGGGTTTCCGGGACGACATCGACGTGGATGAACGTGCGGTCGTCACCGGCGCCCCCTCCGGACACGATGTCGACGCCCTTCTCCCCCAGCGTGGTGACGCGCAGCTTGATCTGGCTCATCACCTGCGCCTCGGACAGGCCGGACTTCTGCAGCAGCAGGTCCCACTCGTAGTCGTTGGTGAACAGATAGGTCGCCCCGTCGATCAGTCGGCGGATCTCCTCGCCGGAGAGCCGGGCCAGCTGCTGGGACGGGTCCGCGGCGAAAGCCAGTCCCAGGGAGCGGCATTCCTCGGTGTGCCGGAACATCGCCTCTGGATCGTTGGCCCCGACGATCACCAGTTCCGGTGCGCCACTGCGCTTCACGAGCTCGGCCAGGTCGATGTTGCGGGCCTCGGACATGGCACCGGGGTAGAACGAGGCGATCTGCGCCATCGCCTCGTCGGTGGTGCAGACGAACCGCGCGGTGTAGGCGGTCTCGGAGATCAGCACGTTGTCGGTGTTGACGCCGTGGTCGTTGAGCCACCGCCGGTAGTCACCGAAGTCCCGTCCGGCCGCGCCGACGAGCGCCACGTCACCACCGAGCACCCCGATGGCGAAGGCCATGTTGCCCGCGACGCCGCCGCGGTGGATGACGAGGTCGTCGACCAGGAAGCTCAACGAAACCTTCTGCAGGTGCTCCGGCAGGAGTTGTTCGGAGAACTTGCCGGGGAACTTCATCAGATGGTCGGTTGCAATGGAGCCGGTCACGGCAATGGTCACGGGAGCTGCCCTTCGATATCTTTAACGTCGCCAAGCGAACACTACAGAGGCGGACGGGCGCGCGCTTCGGTCCGCAGCGGACAGCGGCCGGTGCGCTAGCCTGCAGTGGACTTCGTCGACCGATCGACTCTGACCGTCCGACGCCCGCCCCGATCCCGGAAAGCAGCCGATGTCCGGTCCTGTGCCGTATCCCGAATCCACTCCCCCGCAAGGCTTTCCGCCGAACCAGGGGCCTCTGTTCGCGCCGCCGCCGGCCGGCCCGTTCCCCGGCCCCTATCCGGGCGCGATGCCGCCGCCGGTGCAGTACCCCAAACGTAAACCGGTCCGCCTGATCCTGGCGGCCGTCGCCGCGGTGGTCGTCGTGGCCGCCGCCATCGGCGCGGTGCTGGTGATCTCCGCTACCGAGGACGAGCCGGCCGCCGCGTTGAACCCGGATACCGCGAAGACCGCCATCCAGGGTTTTCTGGATGCGCTGACCGACGGTGATGACCAGGCGATCGCCCGGCATGCCCTGTGCGGGCTATATGACGCGGTCGATGACCGCAGTTCGGACCTGGCGCTGGCCGATCTGACCTCGGACGCGTTCCGCAAGCAGTTCACCAAGGTCGAGGTGATCTCGGTGGACAAACTGGTGCCGTGGTCGACGAGTCAGGCCCAGGCACTGTTCACGATGCAGGTCGTGGCACCCGGCTCGGGCCGGGGGGCACCCAAGATCGGCAGCGAACTGCAGGTGGTGGCCCAGCTACTGCAGTCCGATGACGAGATTCTGGTCTGCTCCTACGTCCAGCGGGCTCGCTGAGCCCGCCGGCCGAGTCAGCAGATCAGTTGAACGAGTCGCCGCAGGCGCAGGAGCCGGTGGCGTTCGGGTTGTCGATGGTGAAGCCCTGCTTCTCGATGGTGTCGACGAAGTCGATGGTGGCGCCCTGGATGTACGGCGCGCTCATCCGGTCGACGGTCAGCGCCACGCCACCGAAGTCGGTGGTCAGGTCGCCGTCGAGGGTGCGGTCGTCGAAGAACAGGTTGTAGCGCAGACCGGCGCAACCACCCGGCTGAACGGCGATGCGCAGTGCCAGATCGTCACGACCCTCTTGGTCGAGCAGTGCCTTGGCCTTGCTGGCGGCCGCCTCGGTCAGCACCGCACCATGGGTTTCGGTGGTGGTGTCGTCCTGAAGAGTCATTGCAGTCTCCTGAAGTACCGGTAGTGATTGGCGCAATCGCGATGTAGTCAACGGTACCTTGCCGGCGTGCTATTCCCGACCCGTGCGCGTGGATCGGTCGGGCCAGTTGGCGGCGGTCCGCCGGGCCAGCCCCTGTAACTGCGTCCGGGCTTCGTCCATCGCCCGCTGCACGGACCCGGCGAACTCGGTGATGGAGTGCGCGGCGGCGATACCGGCCGGGTCCAGCGCGGCCGGATCCAGGGTGACCTGCCCGGCCAGCACCAGCACCGGGGTTCCGCGTGCACGGGCCCCGGCGGCCAGCGCGCTGACCACCTTGCCGTGCAGCGATTGGTCGTCGAAACGGCCCTCACCGGTGATGATGAGGTCCGCGGCGGCCACGTCCGCGGCCAGGTCGGTGTGTTCGGCGATGACCGCGGCGCCCGGTTCCCGGCGCCCGCCGAGGGCCAGCAGGGCTGCTCCGATCCCGCCGGCCGCGCCGGCCCCCGGCTGGTCGGCGACGTCGCCACCGAGTTCGGCGGCCCAGCTCCGCAGCCGGGTCTCCAGTAGTTCGACGGTGGCCGGGTCGGCGCCCTTCTGCGGTCCGAACACCGCGGCGGCGCCCATCGGGCCCAACAGAGGGTGTTCGACATCACTGGCGGCGATCAGTTCGATGCCGGCCAGCCGGGCCCGGGCGGCGTCCACACCGCCGAGGGCCGTCACCAGGCCACGGCCCCCGTCGGTGCACGAGCTGCCGCCGAGCCCGACGACGATGCGCCGGGCGCCCGCGTCGATGGCGGCGGCGATGAGTTCCCCGACGCCCGCGCTGTGTGCGGCGACCGCGGTGCGCGGGTCGGGCGGCCCGCCGAGCTGCGTCAGCCCGCAGGCCTGCGCACACTCGATGTAGGCGGTCTGCCCGTGCAGGACCCAGTGCGCGGTCACCCGCTCCTGGAGCGGCCCGCTGACGACGGCCGTCTGCAAACCTCCGAGGCGGCTGGCCAGGACGTCGACGAATCCGGGGCCGCCGTCCGATTGCGGGGCCAGCGTCAGCCGATCGCCACCGCGGGCCGCCCGCCACCCCGCGGCGATCGCCTCCGCGGCCTGTACCGCAGTGAGGCTGTCTCCGTAACAATCCGGCGCGATCAGCACGCCCAGGCCCGTCATTCCAGCAGCGTAGAGCCTCACTTTCGGAGGTGCATGCCGGGCGGCCGGCGCCCGGGAAGTAATCTGGACGGCGTGAATCTGCTCGGCCGCAAGAAGGACAATCCGTCACCGGAGGACGACCGATCGACCCCTCAGGAGGCCACCGGGGACGACACCGTTCCGCGGGTGACCGCCCCGAAAGGCCGGCCGACCCCCAAGCGCAGTGAGAGCAGCCGCCGGCGCGGCCCGGTCGCGCCGGCGCCCATGACCACCGCCGAAGCCCGCAAGCGCCGCAAAGAGGTCGGTGGCCCCAAGCTCACCAAGGAAGAGAAGCGCGCGCAGAAGCTGACCCGGCGCGCCGATATGGCCGACCGTCGCGAACGGATGATGGCCGGCGAGGACGCCTACCTGCTGCCCCGCGACAAGGGCCCGGTCCGCCGTTACGTCCGCGACCTGGTCGACGCCCGCCGCAATCTGCTCGGCCTGTTCATGCCGATCGCGCTCGGCCTAATCCTGATCACGCTGTCGGTGCCGTCGCCGGCGGTGCAGCAGCCGCTGTCGTTCGCGATGCCGGTGCTGCTGCTCGTGATGGCCATCGACGGTGTGCTGGTGGGCCGGTACGTGAACCGCAAGGTCGACGAGAAGTTCCCGGACAACACCGAGACCGGCTTCAAGCTGGGCTTCTACGCCGCCAGCCGCGCCTCGCAGCTGCGCCGGATGCGGGCGCCGCGGCCGATGGTCAATCGCGGCGACGACGTCTGACTCGGTACATGCCCGGTCGCTCCGCTCGCCCTGGGGTGCGGGTATTGGTCCTCGGCGGGATCCGGTCGGGTAAATCGCACTGGGCCGAGACCGATATCGACGCCCCCGCCGTGCGGTACGTGGCCACCGGCCGCACCGACTCCACCGACCCCGAGTGGTCCCGGCGTGTGCACGCCCATCGCAGCCGTCGCCCGGCACACTGGTCGACGGTCGAAACCGCCGATGTGGCAACCGAATTGCGCACCGACACCCGGACCGCGACGTTGGTCGACGATATCGGCGGCTGGCTGACCGCCATCATGGACCGCCGCGACGCCTGGACCGGCGGGTCGGTGGATGCAGATATCGACGAATTGTGCTCCGCTGTCGGAGGATTCGCTGGCGAGCTGAGCCTGGTGAGCCCCGAGGTGGGGTTGACGGTGGTCCCCGCGACCGCGGGTGGCCGGCGCTTCGCCGACGAGCTGGGCACGCTCAACCAGCGGCTCGCCGCACTGTGTGATCGGGTGGTGCTCGTGGTGGCCGGGCAGCCACTGGTGGTGAAGGGCCCCCGCGCACACGAGGAGCAGATATGAGCACGTTCCCCGCGGTGGTCCCGCCGGATCCCGAGGCCGAGCGTGCCGCCCGGGCCCGCCAGCGCAGCCTGACCAAGCCGCCCGGATCGCTGGGTCGGCTGGAAGACCTTTCGGCGTGGGTGGCCGCCTGCCAGGGCGCCTGTCCCCCAAAGCAATTCAGCCGTGCCCGCGTTGTGGTGTTCGCCGGTGACCACGGGGTGACCGCGGCGGGAGTCTCGGCGTTCCCGTCCGAGGTGACCGCGCAGATGGTGGCCAACTTCGACGCCGGTGGAGCCGCGATCAACGTGCTGGCCGAACTGGCCGGCGCCGGGGTCCGAGTCGTGGACATGGCCGTGGACACCGATCGGAGCGACGACGCGATCGGTGCGCACAAGATCCGCCGCGGCAGCGGCAACATCGCCGTCGAGGACGCGCTGACCGCCGAACAGGCCGCCGACGCCGTCGCGGCCGGGCGCACCATCGCCGACGAAGAGGTGGACGCCGGCGCCGATCTGCTGATCGCCGGTGAGATGGGCATCGGGAACACCACCCCGGCAACGACGTTGATCGCGGCGCTGACCGGTTCGGAACCGGTGGCGGTGATCGGACGCGGCACCGGCATCGACGATGCGGGCTGGGCCCGCAAGGCGTCGGCGATCCGCGACGCGCTGTACCGGGCCCGCGGCGCGGTCGCCGATCCGCTTGCGCTGCTGCGGGTGTGCGGTGGCGCCGATCTGGCCGCGATGGCCGGCTTCCTGGCCCAGGCCGCGGTGCGGCGCACCCCGGTGCTGCTGGACGGCGTGGTGGTCACCGCGGCCGCCCTGGTCGCCGAACAACTCGCCCCGGGCGCATCCGCCTGGTGGCGGGCCGGGCACCGGTCCACCGAGCCGGCGCACACCCTGGCGCTGCAGCAGCTGGAACTGGAACCGATCCTGGATCTCAAGATGTGCCTCGGCGAGGGGAGCGGCGCCGCGGTGGCCCTGCCGGTGCTGCGCGCCGCGGTGGCCACCCTGGCTTCGATGGCCACCTTCACCGAAGCCGCAGTGGCGGGCGCACCCGACCCGGTCTCATGATCTCTTCGCTCGCTTCGGCCTTCGCGTTCAGTACCGTGCTGCCGATCCGGAGCGACCGGCCGTTCGGGCGCGGCGCGCTGACCGCGCTGCCGGTCGTCGGGGTGGTGCTCGGCACCGTGGCCGCCGCCGTGGTGTGGGCCGGCACGGAGCTGTTCGGGCCCGGCGCGCTACCCGGTGTGCTGGCGGTCGCGGTGCTCCTGCTGCTCACCCGCGGCCTGCACATCGACGGGTTCTCCGACACGGTCGACGGGCTGGGCTGCTACGGGCCTCCAGAGCGGGCACTGACCGTGATGCGGGGCGGGACGGCGGGGCCGTTCGGGGTGGCCGCCTGCGTGCTGGTCATCCTGGTGCAGGGCCTGACCTTCGGCGCCGTCGAACCGGTGGCGGTCGTCGTCGCCGTGGCGGCCGGCCGGGTCGCGGTGCTGCTCACCTGCCGCCGTTCGGTGCCCGCCGCACCCGGCAGCACCCTGGGCGCACTGGTCGCGGGCACCCAGCCGCTTCCGGTGGTGGCCGCCTGGGCGCTGGTGCTGGCGGCAGCGGCGGCGTTCGCCACTCCGCGGCCGTGGCAGGGCCCGCTGGTGGTGGTGGTGGCGCTGGGCCTGAGCGCGGCGCTGGTGGCGCACTGTGTGCGCCGGTTCGGTGGCATCACCGGTGACGTGCTGGGCGCATCCGTCGAGGTCACGACGACGCTGACGGCACTGGGCCTGGCGATCCATTAGCGTCGGAGGGGTGAGTGCGCCGACCTTCACGCTGGACAACCGCTTCGCCACCGACCTGCCCGAGCTGACGATCAGCTGGCAGGCGCAGTCCCCGCCTGCCCCGACCCTGCTGTTGCTGAACGAGACGCTGGCCGATGAGCTGGGCCTGGATCCAGACTGGCTGCGCACCCCCGACGGCGTCGGGCTGCTCACTGGCACGGCCCTGCCCGCGGCGGCCACGCCGGTGGCCCAGGTGTACGCGGGCCACCAGTTCGGCGGGTTGCAGCCACGCCTCGGCGACGGCCGGGCACTGCTGCTCGGCGAATTCGGCGACGGCCGGGACCTGCACCTCAAGGGGTCCGGCCGGACCCCGCTGGCCCGCGGCGGGGACGGGCTGGCCGCGGTCGGCCCGATGGTCCGCGAATATCTGATCAGTGAGGGCATGCACGCGTTGGGCATCCCTACCACCCGCTCGCTGTCGGTGGTGGCCACCGGCGCGACCGTGTACCGCGAAACTCCCCTGCCGGGCGCGGTGCTGGCCCGGGTGGCCGCCAGCCATCTGCGGGTCGGCTCCTTCCAGTACGCCGCGGGCACCGGGGACCTGGGGCTGCTGCGCCGGCTGGCCGACCATGCCATCAGCCGTCACCATCCCGGTGCCGCGGCGGCCGCCAACCCGTATCTGGCGTTGTTCGACGCGGTCATCACCGTGCAGGCTGAGCTGGTGGCCCGCTGGATGCTGGTCGGCTTCGTCCACGGCGTCATGAACACCGACAATGTGACCATCTCCGGCGAGACCATCGATTACGGGCCCTGCGCGTTCATGGACACCTTCGACCCGGCGACCGTGTTCAGCTCCATCGACGGGTGGGGCCGCTACGCCTACGGCAACCAGCCGTCGATCACCGGGTGGAATCTGGCGCGGCTCGCCGAGACGCTGCTGCCGCTGATCGACGACGACGTCGAGAAGGCCATCGAGATCGCCACCGAGACCCTCGGTGATTACGCCACCCGCTACCAGCAGGCCTGGCGCGCGGGGATGCACGTCAAGCTCGGCCTGCCCGCGGGCACCGACGACGGGCTGGTCGACGAGCTGCCCGCGCTGTTGGAAGAGCACAAGCTGGACTACACGTCGTTCTTCCGGGGGCTGGCGCGCGGCGACGTGGCGCTGGGCCTGATGAACTGGGTGCAGCGCTGGCGCGCGCACCGGCCCGACACCGAGGCGATGAACCGGGTCAACCCGGTCTACATCCCGCGCAACCACCTGGTCGAGGAGGCGCTGGCCGCCGCCACCGCCGGTGACCTTGATCCGGCGGCCCGCCTGCTGGACGTGCTCGGCGATCCGTTCACCGAGCGGCCGGGCCTGGAGCGCTACGCCGCCCCCGGGTCCGAGGACTTCGCCGCGAGCTACCGCACCTTCTGCGGCACCTAGCGGCATCCATCCCCCGGGTCGCTTCGCTCCTGCCCCTGGGTCGCTCAGTTGAGCTTGGACATCCAGCCGTGCGTATCGGCGAAGGTGCCGCGCTGGATGCCGGTCAGGGTGTCACGCAGGGCCATGGTGATCTCGCCCGGCTGGCCGTCGGCGATGGCGAACTCCCCGTCGCGGTGCTTGACGTTGGAGACCGGGGTGATGACGGCTGCGGTACCGCAGGCGAACACCTCGGTGATCTCGCCCGCGGTGGCCTTCTTCTGCCACTCGTCGACATCGATCTTGCGTTCCTCGATGGCGAAGCCGGCATCGGTTGCCAACTGCAGCAACGAATCCCGGGTGATGCCCGGGAGCAGCGAGCCGGACAGTTCGGGCGTGACCAGGCGCGCCGACCCACCGCTGCCGAACACGAAGAACAGGTTCATCCCGCCCATCTCTTCGACGTAGCGGCGCTCGATCGCATCCAGCCACACCACCTGATCGCAGCCCTGCTCGGCGGCCTGGGCCTGCGCCAGCAGCGAGGCGGCATAGTTGCCGCCGAACTTGGCGGCGCCGGTGCCGCCCGGCGAGGCCCGCACGTACTCGTGCGACAGCCAGACGCTGACCGGCTTGATCCCGCCCTTGAAGTACGCCCCGGCGGGTGAACCGATGACCAGGTAGCGGTATTCGTCGGCGGGACGCACGCCGAGGCCGGGCTCGGTGGCGATGATGAACGGACGCAGGTACAGCGATTCCTCACCGCCGGCGGCGGGCACCCAGGCCTCGTCGACCGCGATCAGCCGGCGCAACGATTCCAGGAACACGTCGGTGGGCAGCTCGGGGATGGCGAGCCGGTGCGCCGAGGACTGCAGCCGGGCGGCGTTGGCCTCCGGCCGGAACGACACGATGGAACCGTCGGCCCACCGGTAGGCCTTCAGGCCCTCGAAGATCTCCTGGCCGTAGTGCAGCACGACGGCCGAGGGGTCCAGCTCGATCGGGCCGTACGGCACCACCTGCGCGTCGTGCCAGCCGTCGGCCCTGGTGTAGGAGACCGACACCATGTGGTCGGTGTGATAGCGACCGAATCCCGGGTCGGCGAGGATGCCTGCTCGTACTTCATCACTTGCCGGGTTGGTGTTGCGGGCAAGTGTGAACTCGAGGGGGCGGTCAGTCATGGACCGATTGTATCGCCCGAGGCTAGCGAGTTTTTACCGCCACGAACGGTGGGGTGACCACCTCGCATTCCAGTGCCCGGCCCCGTACGTCGACGGTGACCGTCTGCCCGTCGGCGATGCCGGCCGCGCTGTCGATCAGCGCCAGCGCGATACCGACTTTGAGTGTCGGAGAAAAGGTTCCCGACGTGGTGACACCGATCGGGGTCCCGCCGTCGCCATCCAGGACGGTCAGGTCGGCGCGCAGCACTCCCCTGCCCAGCGCCCTGAGTCCACGCAGCACCCGCTTGGGCCCGGCCCGCTTCTCGGCGAGCAGCGCCTCCCGGCCCCAGAACTGCTCCTTCTTCCACCCGACGGCCCAGCCGGTGCGGGCCTGCAGCGGAGAGATGTCGAGGGAGAGTTCGTGCCCGTGCAGCGGGTAGCCCATCTCGGTGCGCAGGGTGTCCCGGGCGCCGAGGCCGGCCGGCTCCCCGCCGGCGGCGCGGACGGCCTCGACCAGCGCGTCGAACACCACCCCGGCCCGGTCCCATTCCGGCAGCAGCTCGAACCCGTGTTCACCGGTGTAGCCGGTGCGGCACACCCGGGTGAACACGCCCTCGAATTCGGCGTCCGCGTAGCCCATGTAGTCCATCGATGTGGGCAGGCCCAGTCCAGCGACGATCTCGGCGGCCTTCGGGCCCTGGACCGCGAGCACCGCGTAGGAGCGGTGTTCGTCGGTGATGGTCAGCCCGGCCGGGGCGTGGCGCTGCAGTTCGGCGACCACCGCCGCGGTGTTGGCCGCATTGGGCACCAGGAAGATCTCGTCATGGGCGACGTAGTAGGCGATCAGGTCGTCGATCACGCCCCCGGACTCGTTGCAGCACAACGTGTACTGCGCCTTGCCCGGCCCGATCCGGTTGAGGTCGTTGGTGAGTGTGGCGTTGATGTAGGCGGCCGCGCCCGGGCCACGCACCAGCGCCTTGCCCAGGTGGCTGACGTCGAAGAGGCCCACGGAGTTGCGCGTCGCGTTGTGCTCGGCGACGGTGCCCGCATACGACACCGGCATCAGCCACCCGCCGAACTCGGCGAAACTCGCGCCCAGCGCGCGGTGGCGGTCTTCCAGCGGTCCGTGCAGCAGGTTGTCACTCACGAACCCACCCTAATCCGCACCCGATGCGCGGGGTCCGACTGCCACACTTGGCGGGTGGCCGATCTCGACGCACTGCAGGCGGCCGGTATCGCCGACGCGCACCGGCGGGCGCCGCTGATCGAATACCTCGAGGGGCTCGGATTCACCGCCGAGGAGATGGTGGAGGCCGAGCGCCGGGGACGGTTGTTCGGGCTGGCCGGCGACGTGTTGCAGTGGTCGGGCCCGCCGGCGTACAGCCTGCGATCGGCGGCCGAGACGCTGGGCCTGCCGGTCGAGGACGTGGCCCGGGCCTGGGCGGCGCTGGGTCTGACGGTGGACGGCCTCGATGAGCCGGCGCTGAGCCAGGCCGATGTCCACGGGCTGGGCACCTGGGCCGATATCCGGGGGATCCTCGGCGACGAGGCGGCCACCGGGTTGCTGCGGGTGATGGGGGCCAGCATGGCGCGGCTGTCGGAGGCCATCTCGTCGACCATCCGGGCCGGGTCGCCGGACATTCAGATCGAGCAGTCCCACGATGAGCTGCGCACCGCCCGGGCGTACCGGGCCGCGGCCGCCTTCGTCCCGCGACTGGGCGAGATGATCGACGCGGTGCACCGCCACCACCTGATGACCACCCGCCGGTACTTCGAGCACGTGGTGCGCGACGGGTCGGCGAATGTGGTCTGCGGGGTCGGGTTCGCCGACCTGTCCGGGTTCACCGCACTCACCCAGACGCTGACCACCGTCGAGTTGTCCGAGTTGCTCAACGAGTTCGGCGCGGCGACCGCCGATGTCGTGCACGCCGCCGGTGGCCGGCTGGTCAAGTTCATCGGTGACGAGGTCATGTGGGTGGCCTCGGACCCCGGGCAGCTGCTGCGGGTGGCCGTCGGCATCGTCGGGCACCCGCGGGCGGCGGAGGCGGGGCTGCAGATCAGGGCGGGTCTGGACCACGGCACGGTGCTGGCGATCAGCGGGGACTACTTCGGCAACCCGGTCAACCGGGCGGCCCGGCTGGTCTCGGCGGCCGCACCCGGCCAGATTCTGGTTTCCGAGACGGTGCACGCCCTGCTACCGGAGCAGCCGACCGGCCCTCCGCAGGCCCTGAGCCTGAAGGGGTTCAGCGAGCCGGTCACCGCGTATCCGCTGACCTGATTAGGGTGAACGGGGTGAGCAGCGCAACTGGTTATCAGGCCCCCACCGTCACCGTCAGCTCGTCCCTGCCCGCCAGGGGCCTTTCCGAGGCCGTCCTGGTCGTCGGCGTCGTCACCGGTGACGACGGTCCGGTGGTGGCCCTGGCGCAGACCCACGTGTCCGCCGCGGCGACCGCGGCGATCGAGTCCGGGCTCAAGGCGCTGGGGGGCACCGGCGGCGAGGGCCAGCTGCACCGACTGGTGATCGCGGAGCTTCCGGTGGCCAGCGTGCTGACCGTGGGCCTGGGTGAGCCGCGGGACTGGCCCGCCGACACCATCCGCCGGGCCGCCGGCGCGGCGGCCCGCTCGCTGGACAAGGTCTCCACCGTGGTGGCCGCGCTGGCCGCGGTGGACCTGGAGGCCACGGTCGAGGGTCTGATCCTGGGCGCCTACCGGTTCACCGAGTTCCGCAGCGACAAGACCGCACCCAAGGACAAGGGCCTGGGCAAGATCATCGCGCTGGCGGCCGATGCCAAGGCGGCGACCAAGGCCACCGCGCAGCGTGCCGTGGACATCGCCTCGTCGGTGGCCACCGCCCGCGATTTCGTGAACACCCCGCCCAGCCATCTCTACCCTGCCGAATTCGCCAAGCAGGCAAAGGCTTTGGGCGAGTCGGTCGGCCTGCAGGTCGAGGTGCTCGACGACAAGGCGCTGGCAAAGGCCGGCTACGGCGGCATCGTCGGGGTGGGCAAGGGCTCGTCCCGGCTGCCCCGACTGGTGCGGCTGACCCATAAAGGCAAGGGCCGCAACCCCAAGCGGGTCGCACTGGTCGGCAAGGGCATCACCTTCGACACCGGCGGCATCTCCATCAAGCCGGCCGCCAACATGCACCACATGACCTCCGACATGGGAGGCGCGGCCGCCGTCATCGCCACCGTGGTGCTGGCCGCCAAGCAGAACCTGCCCATCGACGTCATCGCGACCGTGCCGATGGCCGAGAACATGCCCTCGGCCACCGCGCAGCGTCCCGGCGATGTGCTCACCCAGTACGGCGGCATCACCGTCGAGGTGCTCAACACCGACGCCGAGGGCCGGCTGGTCCTGGCCGACGCCATCGTGCGGGCCTGTGAGGACAACCCGGACTACCTCATCGAGACGTCCACCCTGACCGGTGCGCAGACGGTCGCACTCGGGGCCCGCACCCCAGGCGTGATGGGCAGCGACGAGTTCCGGGACCGGGTCGCCAAGCTCTCGCAGGAGGTGGGCGAGAACGGTTGGGCCATGCCGCTGCCCGAGGAACTCAAGGACGACCTCAAATCGACCGTTGCCGATCTGGCCAACGTCAGTGCCTCGCGCTACGCCGGCATGCTGGTGGCCGGGGTCTATCTGCGCGAGTTCGTCGCCGAGGACGTGCAGTGGGCGCACATCGACATCGCCGCACCGGCCTACAACACCGGTGGCCCGTGGGGCTACACGCCCAAGGGCGGCACCGGGGTTCCGACGCGGACCATGTTCGCGGTCCTGGAGGACATCGCCCGCCAGGGCTGATTCAGCCGCGCCGAGCGCGGGTGATCTCCCCGCAAAAATTGGTGTCTCACGTGACCCCCGGCCGGCATTAGGCTGTTTGCTGACGCAATGAGCCGACCGGGGGGGACGGAGACTGTCGTGGAGGTCGACCCAGAGATCCTGCGCGCGTTCGCCGGTCAGGTGGACATCACCGCAGGTCTGATACGCGAGGCCGACGTCGGCACCAAGGTCGGCACCGCGGCGGACGGCCTGGACGGGTCGACGACCCAGTGGGCCGTACGTCTGGTCGGTGCACACGTGAAAACAGTGGTCGACGACATCGCCGCCAACGTCGACGAGATGGGGGTGGCCGTCCGCGGCGCGGGCGACACCTACGAGGTCTCCGACAGCAGTCTGGCGGGCAGCTTCGGCGGAATCTTCTGACGCCGTGCTGCCCTCCCGTCCCCGGCTCGAAGGTTGGAATCCGGACTCGTTGGCGTTCGCCGCAAAGACGGTGCGGGACAACGGCGTGGCCGTCGGGGAGGCGGTGAGCCGGGCCCACACGAGCATCGGGGAGATGCCGGAGACGCGGGCCTGGAAGGGCCCGGCGCACACCGCGGCCACCGAGATGTTCGGGCGGGCCAAGACGCGGACAGATGCGTTGGCGGAGTACACCTCCGCGATCGCCACAGCCCTCGAAGACGGTGCCGGATCCATCGGCGCAGCCCGCACGGCCTTGTTGAACAAGGCCGATGCGATCGACATGACCGGCCAGTTGCGGGTGAGTGATCAGTGGGTCGTGCTGGTCACCGGCGGGCAGATGACCGCCGAGCAGGCCGCCGCCCTGGAGAAGCGGGCCCAGGCCGAACAGGTCACGGTCAACGGACTGTTGTCGGCGGTCAGTGCGGCCGACGACGAGACGGCCGACAGCGTGATGGCTGCCGGGAAGAAGCCCGGTTTCGAGGCTCCCGACCCGACCGGTCCAGAGAATCTGTTGCCCGGAGTCGCGAGGCCCGGCGATGACGTTCCCAATCCGATGACGATGACGGGCGTGATGCAGCAGGCCATGCTGCGGGATATCGAGATGTCACAGACGATCAGGGATACAAAGGTCGAGACGGACGGGGACGTCACCACCACGACGCACACCATGCAGGACGGCAGCACTCAAGTCATCACCGAGGACAACGAATACAAATGGGACCGCGGCCCGACGCTGCGGGTGACCCACTACGACAAGGACGGAAATTTCGTGTCGCAGACAAGCACGGTGACGTGGAAGCCCGACACGACGTATGCGCTCAGGGGTGCCACCACCACCTCGACTCGGCTGGCCGACGGCACCGTCCTCGAAAACACCCAGTGGCCGGACGGCCGCGCCACGGCGACCGTGCACACGCCCGACGGTCGGCAAGGCGACATACCCATCGAACTCTTCAGCAACCCGCCGGCGGTTATCGCCGGCGGTGCCGCCACCGGATTCGAGCAGTATTTGGCACAGGGCGGCTCGATCCCGAAGCTCAGCGCCGAAGCACTCGGTGACCTACGTGTCGGCGCGAAGTTCGCGGGTCCCGCCATCGGTGTCGCCGAGATGGTGTTCAACATGGCGGGTGCCGAAACCGCATTCGAACGGTGTGTCGATACGTACGCCGGAATCGGTTCGATCGCCGGAGGTTTCGCGCCGGTCCTGGTGCCCGGCGCCGGTTGGGCAGTGGCGTCAGTGCTCTCCGTCGCTGGTTCACAGGCAGGATCCGCCTTCGGCACGTTCCTCGGAAATCAGTTCTGCTCACGATGAGAGTCGTCAGCAACGTATTCGCCTTCATCGGACTTCCCGCCGCCGCTGTGTGGTTGGCCTGGTGGGGCTTTGGGGCGATCGACCGCGGCAATGCTCCCTCCGGCATGGTCGCCCTGTTGGGCGCCCTGTTCGCCGTCGTCTTCGCCGCCGGTTGGGCTGTCATGCGACGCTGCCCTCGTCCACGTATTGAATTCGGTCCAGCCGGAACCACCATCCGGCCCCGAATGCTCTACGACACGCTTTCCTATATCTGGCACGTTGCAGCCACCCTCGCTGGTTGGGTGTACATCACGCTCGCCCCGTTCGGCCTGATCGACATACCGCACGCCCGTTCGACCCAGCCCTGGTTGATGGCTGTCGCCGCGGTGGCCGGCGCCGCGACAATCTGGAGAATGATCGCCCACGGCGGTGACAGCTATCTCAGACTCACCCCGAGCGGTTGCGAAATCTGGAACGGACCGTGGCTGGCCATGCGGCGCGCCAAGTGGGAGGACATCTCCGAAGTCAGAGACCAACCGTTACACCGAAAGCTCCGTGGCAGAGAAGTCATCGTCCTCGCCCTGCCCGAAGGGCGCAGCGGAACATTCCTCTCGGACACCGTCACCGACGACAGCGATGCACTCCGGGAGTGGGTGCGCTTCTATTGGCAGAACCCCGAACACCGTGCCGAACTCACCGATGGTCGAGCCCTGAAACGCCTCGACGAGGAAAGGTTCACGGCGTAGCTCAGCCGCCGATGAGCTCCTCGACACACGTGCGCAGCAACTCCACGTCCAGCGGTTCCGCATACCCCACCCCACCGGGGGCATACAGATAATCACCATCCTCAGCGACCCGAATCCACTGCAGGACATGACTGTTCGCATCGTCGCCCCAGTGCCGGTGGCGGTCCTGCCACGTCCGCACCGTCCCGATCGCCGCCACGTCACGGGCGTCGACGACGCTCAATGCCGCATCACCGGGCTCGGCACTGGGAATCAGGAAGCCGAAGTCGTCGTACTCGTCGACCGCGGCGGGTGCCGGCGGCAGGCGGTCTCCCCCACCCGACACCGCAACCCGGACGTGCCGTCCGGGGCCGACCAACCCGACCGACTCGGCAATCACCCCGGCCAATGCATACGACGTGACCCGATGTATGTCGACGACATCCACACCCTCATCGTCACGACGTTGCACCGCAACGAAACTCGATTCACCGGCCCGCAGACCGTGTAGCCGAAAATCAGGACCGCCTTCATCGGAAAAGCTCACCCGGCAAGCCACGGTCGCCTCGGCCCGTGCCAGCGCCTCGACCCAGTTTCGGACATCACGTAAATCACCATCGCCCAAGCGCTCTCGGACCGGCTCGCGGCTCAGCAACCAGACCGACCCGACCGGTCGACTGCGCCCCAGCGGCTGCGGCAGATCATCACGGCCATACAGAGCGCAGGCCGCCTCCAGATCGACCACCGCGATCGTGCAGACAGCCCCCGCCACCCCCATCAGCGCAGATTACTCCGCGCGGTACTGCGCATCACCTGCGGAAAGGCGTGCGCCGCCCCGTAGACCAGATACGCCTCCGGTGTCACCGGGCGTACCGGCTTCTTCTTCTGCACCGCGTCCAGGATGGCCTTGGCGACCTTCTCGGGACCGTATCGGCGGAAGGCGAAGCCCTTCTTGATCCGGGTGCGCAGCGCGTCGATCTCGGATTCGTAGCCAGGCAGGTCGAATTGGGTGCCGTCGATGATGTTGGTGTCCACCACGCCCGGGCACACCGTGGTCAAACCGATGCCCGCCGGATCCAGCTCGGCGCGCAGGCAGTCGGAGAACATGAACACCGCGGCCTTGCTGGTGGCGTACGCGTTCATCACCTGGGTCGGGGCGTAGGCCGCCATCGAGGACACGTTGACGACGTGCCCGCCCTCCCCGCGTGCGACCATCCGCGGCGCGAAGGCACGGCAGCAGTTCACCACCCCGCCGAAATTGATGTCCAGCACTCGGTCGTACTGCTCGGCCGAGGTGTCCAGGAACATCCCCGCGTGCCCCACCCCGGCGTTGTTCACCAGGATGTCGGGCACGCCGTGGCTGTCACACACCTGCTCGGCGAACCGGTTCACCGCATCGGCGTCGGCCACATCGAGCCGGTAGGCGTGCCCGCTGCCGCCGGCGGCGGTGATCTGCGCGACGGTCGCCACCGCCGCATCCTCGTCGATGTCACTCACCAGCACTTCGGCGCCCTGGGCGGCGAACGCCAGCGCGGTCGCGCGGCCGATGCCGCTGCCTGCGCCGGTCACCGACACCAACTGGTCACCGAACGGTGGGCGGTCCACGCCGACCCGGGCCCGGGTGAGTTCCCGATGCGCGGGTGCCCCGGCGAGGTGGTCGACCAGTTGGGTGACGGCACGGGCCAGCTGGGCCGGATGCGACATCGGCGCCCAGTGCCCGGCGATCAGGTCACGACGCCACAGCCGCGGCACCCAGGATCCGATGTCGGCGAAGGCGTAGGACCGCACGAACGGATCGTTGACATTGACGATCAGCTGCACCGGGACGTCGACGCGATGGTCGGCGCGGGCTTGCCGCAATCCGCGAAAGAAGTTGGCGCGGTACACCTTCATGCTGTTGGCGGCGTCGCCGGCGAAGGTCTCCGAATGATGGATGGCCTCGGGCGCAATGCCGTCCTTGAGCAACCGCCGCCGCATCTCGCCGCGCGCGAACGCGAACCGGACGGCCGCCGGCGCCAGCACCGGCGTGGAGAACGCCCCCATATAGGACAACCGGGCGAGCTGACTGAGCCCGCGGACGAAGCGCCGCGGACGGTACGGCCGCTTGAGCCCGTCGATCACGAAGCGGTTGAGGTGGTCGCTGCTCGGCCCCGACACCGAGGTGAAAGATGCCACCACGGACGCGGATTCGGGACGAGCCAGGTACTCCCACACCCCCACCGAGCCCCAGTCGTGGGCCAGCACATGCACCGGCGAGTCCGGGCTGACGGCCGCGGCGACGGCCGCGAAGTCGTCGGCGAAGCGGGCCATGGTGTAGCTGGAGAAGTGTCCGGGCACCGCGGATGCGCCCACACCCCGGTTGTCGTACCGGATGACCCGGAACCGGTCGGCGAGCAGCGGAACCACGCCGTCCCACAGCACGTGGGAATCCGGCCAGCCGTGCACCAGTACCACCGTGGGTCCGTCCGGGTTGCCCTCTTCGTAGACGGCGATCCGGGTGCCATCGGCACTCTCGACGAACCGTTCGGCGGTATCAGTCATCGCTATCCTTCGAGGTCCTTGCGCATGGCCCGGTCGCGCTCGATCCGGCGTCGGGAATCGTAGTCGCGCATGCGCTGCGGATAGCCCACCTTTTGCACGTCGTAGACCGGAATGTTGAGTTTGGCGCTCAGCTTCCGGGCCCCCGCGTGTCCGCCGGTACGGCGCCGCGTCCATTCCCCGTCTGCCGCCACCAGCACCACGGTCACCTCGGTGACGGTGGTCTCGGGTTCGACGAACGCCTCGACGCCGGTGTGGGTGGCAACCCAGTTGCGGAGGTAGTTCAGATCGGCCGAAGCCTGTTCACGTGTCTGCGCGCGCGATCCGCCTCGCGGGCGCCGCCACCTGTCCAACAGTCCCAACTGCCGATACTCCTCTCGCACGCCTTGTTCAATGGTGCCAGAGCATGGAGTCGGCGGTCTGTCACGAACGAGCACGGCAGACATGACAGGATAGGAGAGCAGACAGCATTCGACACGTGACGATGACTTTCGAGGAGTCAAAGCCCATGGCAATCTCCGTCCAGATGCCCGCACTCGGTGAGAGCGTCACCGAGGGGACCGTCACAAGGTGGCTCAAACAAGAAGGCGACACCGTCGCCGTCGACGAACCCCTGCTCGAGGTCAGCACCGACAAGGTCGACACCGAGATCCCGTCGCCCGCCGCCGGTGTGCTCACCAAGATCATCGCGGCCGAGGATGACGTCGTCGAGGTCGGTGGCGACCTCGCGCTGATCGGCGAGGCCGGCGAGTCTTCCGACGAGGCCTCGGCCGAGGAGTCGACCGGCGGCGACTCCGGTGACTCCGCCCCCGCCGAGGAAGCCGAGCCCGAGCCCGAACCGGAGCCCGAACCGGCCGCCGAGAAGGCCGAACCCGAGCCGGCCAAGCCCGCCGCGTCCGGGGGCGGCAACGCGACGTCGGTGACGATGCCCGAACTGGGCGAGTCGGTCACCGAGGGCACCGTCACCCGCTGGCTGAAGAACGTCGGCGATGAGGTCGCCGTCGACGAGCCGCTCGTCGAGGTATCCACCGACAAGGTCGACACCGAGATCCCCTCGCCGGTCGCCGGCACGCTGCTCTCGATCAGCGCCGAGGAAGACGACGTGGTCGCCGTGGGCGGCGAACTGGCCAAGATCGGCGACGCCGGAGCCGCGTCGGCATCCGAGCCCGAGCCCGAACCCGAACCGGAGCCCGAGCCCGAGCCCGAACCGGAGCCGGCCCCGAAGGCCGAGGCCAAGCCGGAACCCAAGCCCGAACCCAAGCCGGAGCCGAAGCCGGAACCCAAGCCCGAGCCCAAGCCGGCGGCCGCGAGCGCGCCGTCCGGTGACGGTTCGCCCTACGTCACCCCGCTGGTGCGCAAGCTCGCCTCCGAGAACGGCGTCGACCTGGCCTCGGTGAAGGGCACCGGTGTCGGTGGCCGCATCCGCAAGCAGGACGTGCTCGCCGCCGCAGAGGCCGCAAAGGCACCCGAGGCCCCCGCCGCGGCCGCCCCTTCGGCTCCGGCCGCCAAGCCCGCCGCCTCCGCGGCGCCCGCACCGGCGCTGGCCCATCTGCGCGGCACCACCCAGAAGGCCAACCGGATCCGGCAGATCACCGCCAAGAAGACCCGGGAGTCGCTGCAGACCACGGCGCAGTTGACCCAGGTGCACGAGGTCGACCTGACCAAGATCGTGTCGCTGCGCGCCAGGGCCAAGAAGAGCTTCGCCGAGCGCGAGGGCGTCAACCTGACCTTCCTGCCGTTCTTCGCGGTTGCGGTGGTCGACGCGCTCAAGGCGCATCCGAACATCAACGCCAGCTACGACGAGGACAGCAAGCAGATCACCTACTACGACGCCGAGCATCTGGGCTTCGCGGTGGACACCGAGCAGGGTCTGCTCTCCCCCGTCGTGCACAACGCCGGCGACCTGTCCCTGGGTGGTCTGGCCCGGGCGATCTCGGATATCGCCGCGCGTGCCCGCTCCGGCAACCTGAAGCCCGATGAGCTGTCGGGTGGCACGTTCACCATCACCAACATCGGCAGCCAGGGCGCGCTGTTCGACACCCCGATCCTGGTTCCGCCGCAGGCGGCGATGCTGGGCACCGGCGCCATCGTCAAGCGCCCCCGGGTGATCGTCGACGAGTTCGGCAACGAGTCGATCGGCGTGCGTTCGGTGGCCTACCTGCCGCTGACCTACGACCACCGCCTCATCGACGGCGCCGACGCCGGTCGCTTCCTCACCACCATCAAGCGCCGGCTTGAGGAAGGCGCTTTCGAGGCCGACCTGGGGCTCTAACCGGTGGCGGGGATGGTCGTCGCGATCGCGGGTTCCTCGGGCCTGATCGGTTCGGCACTGACGACGGCGTTACGCACCGCCGATCACCGGGTGATCCGCATCGTGCGCCGCCGCCCGTCGTCCGCCGACGAGGTGTTCTGGAATCCGGACACCGGCGAGTTCGACGTCGATGAGCTGACCGGGGTCGACGCCGTGGTGAATCTGTGCGGTGTCGGTGTCGGGTCCAAGCGGTGGTCCGGCGCGTTCAAGCAGAGCCTGCGCGACAGCAGGATCGGCCCCACCGAGGTGCTCGCCGCCGCGGTCGCCGACGCCGGCGTGCCGGTCCTGCTCAACGCGAGCGCCGTCGGGTACTACGGCGACACCCGCGACCGCGTGGTCGACGAAACCGCTTCGCACGGAACAGGTTTCCTGGCACAGCTGTGCACGGACTGGGAGGCTGCCACCGCGACGGCAGCCCAGGGTGGCGCGCGGGTGGTGCTGCTGCGCACCGGACTCGTGTTGTCGCCCGGTGGCGGGATGCTCAGCCGGTTGCGCCCGATCTTCGGGCTGGGCCTGGGGGCCCGGCTCGGCGATGGCCGGCAGTATTTCCCGTGGATCAGCCTCGACGACCAGATCCGTGCGATCGAGTTCCTCATCGACCGGGACGATCTGTCCGGTCCGGTCAACCTGACCGGACCGGCACCGGTCACCAACGCCGAGTTCACCGCCGCGTTCGGCCGTACGCTCAAACGCCCCACCCCGATGAGCGTGCCGGGGTTCGCATTGCGCGCGGTCGTCGGGGAGTTCGCCGACGACGGCCTGCTGAGCGGGCAGCGCGCCATCCCGGCCGCACTCGAGCGGGCCGGCTTCGGGTTCCGGCACAAGACCGTCGGTGAGGCGCTTGCCTATGCCACCGCCGGTGCTCCCCCGGCGTAGCGTTGGCTCTCATGGATTCCATCCGGTCTTCGTCGGCGCCCCTGCAGGTCAACCTGCTCGGCACGGTCGACTACCGCGAGGCCTGGCAGCTGCAGCGTGAGATCGCCGAACGGCGGGTGGCCGGCGGCCCGGACACTTTGCTGCTGCTCGAACACCCGCCCGTCTACACCGCCGGCAAGCGCACCGAGGCGCACGAACGCCCCACCGACGGGACCCCCGTGGTGGACACCGACCGCGGCGGCAAGATCACCTGGCACGGGCCGGGTCAGCTGGTCGGCTATCCGATCATCGGGCTGACCGAGCCGCTCGATGTGGTGAATTTCGTTCGGCGCCTTGAGGAAGCACTCATCTCGGTGTGCGCGGGCCTCGGGGTGGAGGCGGGTCGCGTCGAGGGCCGATCCGGGGTGTGGGTACCGGGCTCTCCGCCCCGAAAGGTCGCTGCGATCGGCATCCGGGTGGCACGCGGGGTGACACTGCACGGCTTCTCGCTGAACTGCGACTGCGACCTGGGCGCCTTCGGCGGCATCATCCCGTGCGGCATCACCGACGCCGGGGTCACCTCGCTGACCGCTGAACTGGGCCGCCACGTTGCAGTGCAAGATGTCACCGCCGCGGTGGTCGATGCCGTCTCCGACGCGCTGGCCGGACGTATCCGAGTAGCATCGTCGGAGTGAGCGTCGTACCCGAAGGCCGTAAGCTCCTGCGCCTCGAGGTGCGCAATGCCGAGACTCCGATCGAGCGCAAGCCGCCGTGGATCAAGACCAAGCTGCGCACCGGCCCGGAGTACACCGAGCTGAAGAGCCTGGTCCGCCGCGAGGGTCTGCACACCGTCTGCGAAGAGGCCGGCTGCCCCAACATCTACGAATGCTGGGAGGACCGCGAGGCCACCTTCCTCATCGGCGGCGAGCAGTGCACCCGGCGCTGCGACTTCTGCCAGATCGACACCGGCAAGCCCGCCGAGCTCGACCGTGACGAACCGCGCCGGGTCGCCGAGAGCGTGCAGGCGATGGGTCTGCGGTATTCCACGGTCACCGGTGTCGCCCGCGACGATCTGCCCGACGGCGGCGCCTGGCTGTACGCGGAGACGGTCCGCCAGATCCACGCGCTCAACCCGAACACCGGCGTCGAGCTGCTGGCCCCGGACTTCAACGCGGTCCCCGAACAGCTCGCCGAAGTGTTCGAGTCACGGCCGGAGGTGTTCGCGCACAACGTGGAGACCGTGCCGCGCATCTTCAAGCGGATCCGGCCCGCGTTCCGGTACCAGCGCAGCCTCGATGTCATCACCGCGGCCCGCGACTTCGGGCTGGTGACGAAGAGCAATCTCATCCTGGGTATGGGTGAGACTCCCGACGAGGTGCGCACCGCGCTGACCGACCTGCACGAGGCCGGCTGTGACATCGTCACCATCACCCAGTACCTGCGTCCGTCACCGCGCCACCATCCGGTGGACCGCTGGGTGCACCCGGATGAATTCGTCGAGTTCACGACGTTCGCCGAGGGCCTCGGTTTCGCCGGTGTGCTGGCCGGACCACTGGTGCGTTCGTCCTACCGCGCGGGCCGTCTCTACGAGCAGGCGGCACGGGTTCGGACAGCCGCGACTCCACCCGTATCCTGATCTGATGGCGAAACGTACTCCCGCCCAGACCAAGGCAGCCAAAGCCGAGGCTAAGGCTGCCCGCAAGGCGGCGTCCAAGCAGCGGCGCAGCCAGCTGTGGCAGGCATTCCAGATTCAACGCAAAGAAGACAAGCGCCTGCTGCCGTACATGGTCGGGGCGTTCATACTGATCGTCGGGGCCTCGGTGGCGCTGGGCATCTTCGCCGGCGGCTTCACCAAGTACCTCATGATCCCGCTCGGCGTCATCCTCGGTGCGTTGGTCGCGTTCATCATCTTCGGCCGTCGCGCGCAGAAGTCGGTGTACAAGAAGGCCGAGGGTCAGACCGGCGCGGCAGCCTGGGCGCTGGACAACCTGCGCGGCAAGTGGCGCGTCACGCCCGGCGTCGCGGCGACCGGACACTTCGACGCGGTGCACCGGGTGATCGGCCGGCCCGGCGTGCTGCTGGTGGGCGAGGGCACACCCTCACGTGTGAAACCGCTGCTGGCCCAGGAGAAGAAGCGCACCGCACGGCTGGTCGGCGATGTCCCGATCTACGACATCGTGGTCGGCAACGGCGAGGGTGAGGTGCCGCTGGCCAAGCTGGAGCGCCACCTCAACAAGTTGCCCGCCAACATCACCGTCAAGCAGATGGACGCACTGGAGTCGCGTCTGGTGGCGCTGGGTTCGAAGCTGGGTCCAGCCGCCATGCCGAAGGGCCCGATGCCCAACGGCGCGAAGATGCGGGGCGTGCAGCGCACCGTGCGCCGTAAGTAATCGCAGCCGTAAATAGTCGCGAACGTAAATACTTTCGGCGAGTCGCCCTCGCCGGCGCTGCCCGGTTGCTTAGATGGCCCAATGACATTGAGGCGGGCGCATGTGCACCGCGTGTGACTGGGCCCCGCACTTCGCCGCACTGAAGCCGAACCGTCGGACGGTGCTGCGCGCTGTCACGATCGCGGCGACGGCGACTGCGGTGACGGCGATGACAGCATGTTCCACCGATCCGGATCGGGCGCCTGCGACCGGGCCGGCCACCGGATCGGGGTCCGACCCCGACTTCGTCTTCCGCAACGGCGCGATCTACACCGTCGCGGGTCCTGAGCCCTGGGTACAAGCGCTGGCCGTCACCGGCAACACCATCACCTACGTCGGCGACGAGGCCGGGGCGATGGAGCTCGCCGGCCCGGACACCCGCGTGGTCGACCTGAACGGTCGGCTGCTGATGCCCGGATTCGTCGAGGGCCACATCCATCCTTTCCTGGGCGGGTTCCTCAGCACCGGCGTCGACCTGCAGCTGCCTACCGGTGCCGATGCACTGGCCGCCATCGAGCGTTACGCGAAGGACAACCCGACCGGAGTGGTCCGTGGCTTCGGCTGGCGGGTGGACATGTTCGGCCCCGAAGGACCGAACCGGGCCGACCTCGACCGCATCGTGCCCGATCGGCCGGCATTCTTCTTCGCCATCGACGGACACAGCCTGTGGGCCAACAGCAAGGCGCTGGAGATGGCCGGGGTGACGCGTGACACCCCGGATCCGATTCCGGGATTCAGCTACTACATACGCGACGTGGACGGCGAGCCCACCGGCTGGATTCTGGAAGTGGAAGCGCTGCTCGGGGTCGTCAACGCCGTCGAGCCGGTCTCTGCGGACACCATGGCCACGCTGCTGGAGGCCTGGTTGCCGAAGGCCTCCGAGGCGGGTATCACGTCGATCTTCGACGCGGGTGTGCCGCCGGTGGGAAGCGATCAGGGCGCGTTGATCGCCAAGTACACCGATATCGAGAAGCGGGGCGCCCTGCCGTTCCGGGTGGTCGCCTCCTACATGGTGAAGTCGGCGCCGGTGGACAACGCGGTGCAGCAGCTCACCGACATCCGGAGCCGGGTCTCCTCCGAACTGGTCGAGGTCAACGTCGTGAAGATCATCGGCGACGGGACCCAGGAGGGCTACACGGGCTGGCTGCTGGAGCCGTACGCGGACAAACCCGATTCGATCGGCGCATCGCCGTTCACCGAGGAGCAGTGGCACCAGCTCGTCGCGCAGGTCGACGCCGCGGGTTTCGATGTGCACATCCATGCCTGCGGGGAGCGGGCCGCGCGCGTCGGGCTCGATTCCATCGAGCGCGCCATCGCCGCGAATCCCACACGTGACCGCCGGCACACCGTCGCGCACCTCGTCTACGTCGAGGACCCGGACAGCGCGCGGTTCGCCGAACTCGGCGTCATCGCCCAGTTCTCCGCCAACTGGATGTCGGCAGATCCGGACACCGTGCAGAACATGGGCGCCCGCTACGGGTCGCCGCGCAAGGACAACTTCTTCCGACCACAGAAGGTGTTGCAGTCCGGCGGTCGAATCTCGATGGGCACCGATTGGCCCGCCGCGGGCTACTTCTCCACCTACAAGCCGCTGGATTCCGTCCAGATCGGTGCCACCCGGCAGCTGATCGGCGAGCCGGACGCGCCGGTGCTGGCTCCGGCCGATCAGAAGCTGACCGTCGCCGAGGCGGTGCACGCCAACACCCTGGGTGCGGCCTATCAGCTCCGGATGGAGGACAAGGTGGGCTCACTGGAGGTAGGCAAACTCGCCGATCTGATCGTCCTGGACCGCAACATCCTGGAGATCGACCCGCACGACATCCACAGCACCACGGTCACCATGACGATGATGAACGGGCGCATCCGCCACGAGGTGTGACAGGCGTGTGACTATCGCCTCACAACGGCGGTCTTGGTCGCGAGATCGTGCAGGCCACGCTGGTCACTGTCGGTGAACAGCGCCGGGATCACCAGCGCGGTCAGCAGACCGCGGGCGGCTGCCCGGCCCACCCCCACATGCCGGCGATTATCGACCGACACCACCATCAGCCCGAGCGCCGCCTGACCGGGCGTGAACCCGAACAACCGCACCGAGACCACCCCCAGCACCAACCAGATGACCAGCACCGCGGTGGACATGGCCTGCAGGGACAGCAGGCCCAGGCTCATCCCGAGCGCGGCCAGACCGTAGGAGATCAGCCAGTCGACCAGCAGCGCGACGGTCCGTCGCCCGAATCCGGCGATCGACCCCGGCCCGTACTGAGGAAATCCCAACCGGTGGCCCGGATACTCGTTCGGCGGCTCCCCCGGCGCGCCCGAGCTTGAAGGTTCCGGTCCAGACAACCAGGATGAGAGTTCACGGGCCATGCAGCCAGCATAGAGCGGGGGCCTCCGCGTGACTTCGACGCGTAACTTCCACGCAACATCCGGTTGATGACCGTGCAACATCGTGTCCCTAGCGTCAACGCGCGGGTCACCAGAAAAGGAGAATTCGTAGTGGCAGAAAAGACCTCCGATGACATCTTCAAGCTGATCAAGGACGAGAACGTCGAATACGTCGACATTCGGTTCTGCGATCTGCCCGGTGTTGTCCAGCACTTCTCGATCCCGGCATCGGCGTTCGACGAGAGCGTGTTCGAGGACGGACTCGCCTTCGACGGCTCCTCTGTTCGCGGCTTCCAGTCGATCCACGAGTCGGACATGATGCTGCTGCCCGATCCCGACACGGCGCGCATCGATCCGTTCCGGGCGGCCAAGACGCTGAACCTGAACTTCTTCGTGCATGACCCGTTCACCCGCGAGGCGTACTCGCGCGACCCGCGCAACGTGGCACGCAAGGCGGAGAACTACCTCGTCAGCACCGGCATCGCCGACACCTGCTACTTCGGTGCCGAGGCCGAGTTCTACATCTTCGACTCGGTGAGCTTCGACTCGAAGATGAACGGCACCTTCTACGAGGTGGACTCCGAGTCCGGCTGGTGGAACAGCGGCGAGCCCTACGAGGCCGACGGCTCCCCCAACCGTGGCTACAAGGTCCGCCCCAAGGGTGGCTACTTCCCCGTCGCGCCGTACGACCACTATGTGGACCTGCGCGACGAGATGGCCACCAACCTGACCAATGCCGGGTTCACGCTGGAGCGCGGCCACCATGAGGTGGGCACCGCCGGCCAGGCCGAGATCAACTACAAGTTCAACACGCTGCTGGCCGCGGCCGACGATGTGCTGCTGTTCAAGTACATCATCAAGAACACCGCGTGGGCGAACGGCAAGACCGTCACCTTCATGCCGAAGCCGCTGTTCGGCGACAACGGTTCGGGTATGCACGCCCACCAGTCGCTGTGGAAGGACGGCAAGCCGCTGTTCCACGACGAGTCCGGCTACGCGGGCCTGTCCGACATCGCCCGCCACTACATCGGCGGCATCCTGCACCACGCCCCGTCGCTGCTGGCGTTCACCAACCCGACGGTGAACTCCTACAAGCGTCTGGTGCCGGGCTACGAGGCCCCGATCAACCTGGTGTACAGCCAGCGCAACCGGTCGGCCTGTGTCCGTATCCCGATCACCGGCAACAACCCGAAGGCCAAGCGCCTCGAGTTCCGTTGCCCGGACAGCTCGGGCAACCCGTACCTGGCGTTCGCGGCCATGCTGATGGCCGGTATCGACGGCATCAAGAAGAAGATCGAGCCGCTCGCTCCGGTCGACAAGGACCTCTACGAGCTGCCGCCGGACGAGGCCGCCAACATCCCGCAGGCCCCGACCTCGCTGGCCGCGGTGATCGACCGCCTCGAAGAGGATCACGAGTACCTCACCGAGGGTGGCGTGTTCACCGAGGATCTGATCGAGACCTGGATCTCCTACAAGCGGGAGAACGAGATCATGCCGATCCAGATCCGTCCTCACCCGTACGAGTTCTCGCTCTACTACGACGTGTAAGTCGGCACAGCCGAGCGCACACTCGTCGTTCTTTGGAGGCCCCCGGTTCGCCGGGGGCCTCCTTTGTTTCCTTTTCAATGGGTATGGTCGAAGACCATGATCAACATGTCCGCCCGCCTGGACGCGCTCGCACCGACGGTGCTGAGCCTGTTCCGCCTCGTGTTCGGATTCCTGTTCACCGCGTTCGGCACCTCGAAGATGTTCGGCTGGCCCATCGCGATGGCGCAGCCGCTCGGCGGCTGGCCCGGCTGGTACGCGGGTCTGATCGAACTGGTCGCCGGCCTGCTCATCATGGTCGGGTTGTTCACCCGCGCAGCGGCTTTCGTCGCCTCCGGATCGATGGCCGTGGCCTACTTCTGGCAGCATCAGCCGCTGGGCCTGTGGCCCATCGTCCCGCCGGAGTACGGCGGCAACGGCGGGTTGAGCCCGATCCTGTTCTGTTTCGGGTTCTTGCTGCTGGTCTTCGCCGGCCCGGGGCCCTATTCACTGGACCGACTGCGCTCCCGGACACCGGAGGCTGGTCAATAAACGGACCGTGGTCCTACCATTGGGCATGGCCATGACAGATCTCGACACCAAGCTCACCAAGTACGCCCCCGTTGTGCTCTCGGTTTTCCGGATCGTGTTCGGACTCCTGTTCACCCTGCACGGCACCCAGAAGTTGTTCGGTTTTCCCAGCGCCACGTCCAGCGGCACCGTCGCTGCCGGCACCTGGCCGTACTGGTATGCGGGCGTCCTCGAAGTGGTCCTGGGACTGCTGATCCTGACCGGGTTGTTCACCCGCATCGCGGCGTTCATCGCCTCCGGCGAGATGGCCTACGCGTTCTTCAGCGCCCACTTCCCGAAGGCGTTCTGGCCCATCGACAACGGCGGCGAACCCTCCGTGCTGTTCTGCTTCGGGTTCCTGCTCCTGGTGTTCACCGGCGGCGGCGCCATCGCCCTGGACAACGTGATCCGGCGCAAGTCGGCCGCGCCGGCGGTCTGACTCAGCCGGCTTCCCGCGCCCACGCGGGCGCGATGAAGATCCCCTCGGCTTCCACCGTCACCCCCTCATCGTCCAGGATCTGGCCGCGCGCAAAGGCTTTGATGCCTTCGATGCGTTCCACCCAGGCCTCGGCACGCAGCCGCCCCAGCGGGGTGGCGCGCAGGTATTTCAGCGTCAGCGTGCCGGTGAACCGCGGCTGGCGCAGTCCGTCGCTGGCCACCTCGCCGAGGATGTGGTCGAGCACCAGCGCGCAGATGCCGCCGTGCACCCGTCCGGGCGGCCCCTCGTAAGGAGCTCCCAGGGTGAATTCGGTCCAGCACCGGCCTGACTCGGTGTGCTGCACGGTCAACGGAGGCGCGATCGCGTTGCGTACCCCGATCACCGGATCGGCCAGGACCACCGGCCGCCCGGTGACGGCGTGACGCATGGTCCGCGGCCCGTCGTGGCGCTGCTGCTCCAGCGTCTCGGCGATCGCCTCCACGGCGAGCTGCGCCTGCCGGATGGTCTCGCTGTCCGCCCCGGTGCTGATGCCGGCCTCGACCAGCCGGCGCACCGCCGCCGTCAACGGTCCGTGCAACTCCAGTTGACGGTCGTGTTCGTCGGCGCTGATCTCGGTGAACATCTTCTGGTTCTATCAGGCGGCGGCGCCACACGTGAACGCACCCATCGCCGACGGTCGCAGGCACTTCTATGGTGTACTTCCAGCAAAGCCGCCGCTGCCCCGACTCGGCCGGCGTCGAGACGGAGGCATCGGTCGTGAAGGACTCGATCACAGCGGGCGACGCGCGCCACGTGGGCCGCGTCGGCGCGCTCGCGGTGGCTCTCGGAATCGGGTTGGGCGTCGGTTCCGGAGTCGTGGTGACCGCACCGACAGCGTGGGCCGATCCAGACACGTCCGGCACCGGGACCAGCCAGTCCGACAGCACATCCGGTCCATCCGATTCGGCCGGCACCGAAACGGCCGGCGACGAATCGACCACCGGGCCCTCAGATCCCGAGCCCGACCCGAGCACCACCGCGCCGGGCACGGCCGGGCCGGACACCAGCCTCGAAGACGCCGCCGAGGTGGCCGCGGCCGGCCCCGCCCCGGCCCGGACGATCGCCCCGAAGAAGAAGCCGCGCACCGCCATCACCGCTCGATCCGGCGCACGGACCGCGGCGGCGCCGGCGGCATCGCGGACAACGCGGCCCGATGACGCCGCGCAGCCCGCAGCGATGATCCAGCGCGCCCCCACACCTGAGCCGTCGGACACCACCGCAGCCCCGGTGGTCACCGCCTCCACATCGGCGTCCGCACTGAGCACCGCTGTCCCCCAGGCTGTTCCGAAACCGACGCTGCCCACCCCGGCGAAGGTCGTCAACACCCTGCTGTCGGCTCTGACCGCACCGTTTCACGGCAGCAGGCCCGGTGCGCCCGTCGAGTTCCCCGGCCTGTGGGTGATGCTGGCCGCCGCCCGGCGCCAACTCGACCCCACCCCGGCCGTCACCGCGGCATCCGCGCCGGCCGCCATGGCCATCGCGGCCACAGCCGCCGCCACTCCTGCCAACGCGCAGCCCATCATCGGCGAACCCGTTCTCGGCGAGCCCGACCCGACCACCGGCGCGGTCACCGGACGCGTCGTGGCCACCGATCCCGAGGGCGCCAAACTCACCTACGCCCTGCTCACCCGGCCCGCCGAAGGCACCCTGACCTTCACCTCCGCCGGCGCGTTCACCTACACCCCCACTGCCGCACAACGCATCCGGGCCTGGCTCGGGCCGGTCCCCGACGCGGTGTTCACCCTGACCGTGTCCGACGGCAAGACCGCCAAAGTCACCACCGCGGTGGCCATCCCGATCAGCCCGACGCCCATCCACCTGCTCAACCCGGTGGCCCTCGGCAACCCGACCGCGGTCGCCGCCACCAACAACCGTGCGTACGTGGTCGATTCGAGTACCGGCACGGTGACGGTGGTCAACACCCTCGACGGCACGGTGCTCACGACCATCCCGGTGGGCAGCAATCCGATCTCCGTCGTGGTCAAGGCCGACGGTAAGGCCGCGTACGTGGCCAACGCCGACGACCGCTCGATCTCGGTCATCGACACCGCCACCAACACCGTGAAACGCCAGATCACGCTCAGCTTCACACCGACGACCTTGGCGATCACCCCGTCCGGTTCGACGGTGTACATCGGCAACGCCTCGGGCAAGATGGCCAAGCTGAGCACCTCCACCAACCGCATCACCGGGTGGATCGGCAACACCACCGGCGCCACCTCGGTGACCGTCAGCCCGAACGGCAAACGGGTGTACGTGACGACACCGAACGGCATCGCCGTCCACACCACCTCGTCCTGGACGAACTCCGCGAAACTCATTGCAGGAACCGCGGGTTCGTCGGTGCTGGCGGTGAGCAGGGACGCCGCGTCGGTGTACACCGTCACCGGTGGCACCGACATCACGGTCCGCACCGCCACCGGCGCGGTGACCGGCCAGTTCACCGTCCCCACGGCGGTCACCGCGGGCACCGTGAACAAGGACGGCACCCTGCTGTTCCTGACCTCCGCCGACGGCGCTGTGCTGAGCTACGACACCGCGACCCGCTCGCTGCTGAACACGCTGAACACCGGCAGCAGCGCCGGGGCGCTCGCCGCGAGCCCGGACGGCATGGAGCTCTACGTCACCGACCGCGCCGGCGGTGCCCTGCGGGTGGTGTCGCTGGTGCCGCCCAATCTGCGCCCCGAGGTGGTCGCGCCGACGGGCACCGGTGACGCGGTCACCGGTCGGGTGACCGGTTCCATCGGCGTCACCGACGGCGACGGCGATCCCATGAAGATCACCGTGCTCACCAAACCGGCGAAGGGCACCATCACCTTCGGCGCCGACGGGACCTTCACCTACACCCCCACCGCGGCCGCCCGGCACAAGGCGGCGGCGGACACCGCGCCACTGTCCGCGCTGACCGACACCGTGACCATCACCGTCGACGACGGGCGCCGCGGCGTGGTCCAGCAGACCATCACCATCGCCGTGGTGCCGTCCAACATCGATCCGACCGTGAAACTCACTGTCGGCAAAGTCAATTCGAGCACCGGCGTGATCACGGGCACGGTGAAGGCGACCGACGCCGACAAGGACCGCGTCTTCTACGACGGCACCACCGCCACCATGACCGGCACCCTCGTGGTCGGCGGGGACGGCAAGTTCACCTTCACCCCCACCGTCACCGCCCGGCACGCAGCCGCGAGCGCCGACCCGGCCGCGGTGCGGGTCGCCCACTTCACCATCACCGTCGACGACGGGCACGGCGGCGTCGTCGAGGTGCCCCTCGCGCTGCCCATCGGCCCGCGCAACACCGCACCCACCGCCCCCACCCTCGCCGGGCTGAGAACCGACGCCGACACCGGCCGGGTCACCGGGACGCTCACCGTCACCGACGCCGACCGGGATGCGTTGACGTTCACCACGACT
Source organism: Mycolicibacterium diernhoferi (assembly GCF_019456655.1). NCBI lineage: Bacteria > Bacillati > Actinomycetota > Actinomycetes > Mycobacteriales > Mycobacteriaceae > Mycobacterium > Mycolicibacterium diernhoferi. Next base: position 3,793,708 of record NZ_CP080332.1, read on the forward strand.
CCACCGTCGCGTGGTTCGGTGGTGGTCAACGCCGACGGCACCTTCGCCTACACCCCCACCGCGCAGGCCCGCGCCGCCGGCGCAGGCACCGATTCGTTTCAGGTGACCGTCGACGACGGGCACGGCGGGACACGGACGCTGACCGTGGCCGTCAGCGTCGCGGCCTCGACACCCGGCAATGACCTGCCCGTGCTCGGCGCGGTCGCCTATTCCGTGCACGCGGTCACCGGGGTCGTCACCGGCCAGGTCCACGTCACCGACGCGTCCCCGCTGAGTTATCTGCTGGCCTCGGCCACCCCCACCGCCGGTGTGCTGAGCATCGACGGGGCCACCGGTGAGTTCATCTTCACCCCCACCGCGGCGGCGCGTTACCGGGCGTACTTCACCCCGGGCGAGGACCAGTTGACGTTCACGGTGTCGGCCCTCGACAGCCAGGACGGGATCCCGGTCGACGTCAGCATTCCGATCGCCGCGGTACACCCCGACGTCGACGGCACCCTGACCCTCGCCGAGCTGAAGAACCTGGCACTGAGCGGCTACGTCGACATCGCCAAGAACCCGAACGGCAAGGTGCGGGCGATCGACGGCACCTTCACCGTCGACACCGTGACCGACGCGGCCTCGGCTGCGGCCCTGTTGAACCGGATGTCCACTCACCTGGGCATCCCCGCCGGGTTCGCCGACGCCGCGGATATCACGATGTCCACCAATGCCTTCGGCTCCGTGTACTACCGGTTGCGCCCGACGGTCAACGGCCTGCGGGTGATGGGCAGCGAGGTGGTGCTGACCACCGACAGCAGCGGCACGGTCACCAGCCTGATCAGCGGCTATGACCCGGCCGTCACCAGCGTCAGCATCGTCCCCGTCGGCACGGTCGACCGGGCATCCAAGGTGATCGACCTGGTCAAGGCGGATCTGCTGTCCGACTTCGGTGGCCGCCCCAGCCAGGCGACCAAGGACGCGTTCCTCGCGACGCTGAGCTTCGACACCGAACTAGTGATCTACAACGAGGATCTGAACAATCCGCCCCAGCTGGCCTGGCGGGTGGTCGTCACCTCGGCGGCAGACAGCATCTACCCATCGGTGGGCACCCGTTATTTCATCGCCGCCAACGGCGCCAAGCCGGGCACCATCATCAACGAGTTCTCTACCGCCCAGCACGCTCTGGCACCGGTAAGGTCCTCCGGCACGGATCAACTGGGCAAGGTGCGGACCGTCACCGCCGCCAACACCGGCACTTCGATCGTGCTGACCGACGCGGTGCGCAACATCAGCACGTTCGCGACGACGTACCAGAGCTCGTGGTCCGGGCTGCCCAGCATCCCGGGCACCGCGGTGGGTTACACGACGAGCTGGCTGAGGTCTGCGGTATCCGCCCAGGCCAACATGATTCGGGTCTACGACTACTACTCCACGGTGCTGGGCCGGGATTCCTTCGACGACAACCACGCCCATGTGGTGATGAGCATCGACTACAACCCCGGGGGAAGTTCGGCGGGCGGCTGGCGCAACGCGGCCTGGTCCGGCTCGGTGCTGGTGTTCGGCGATGCCGGGAATACCCAGGCCGCACTGGATCTGGTGGCGCACGAATACACCCATGCCGTCATCCAGTACGTCAACGGCCTTGCCTATCTCGGCGAGTCGGGAGCCCTGAACGAGTCCTACTCCGACATCATGGGCGCGCTGATCGAGAACAAGACCGGTGCGGCCCGCTGGCTGTTCGCCGAGGACGCCTCCGGAAACCCGTTCCGCAACATGGAGGATCCGTCGGATTACCGTCAGCCCGAGCATTACGACGGGCGCTACGTCGACAACTGTGGCTGCAACCCCAACGACGACTTCGACTATGTGCACAGCAACAGCGGCATCGTGAACTTCGCCGCCTACACGATGATGGAAGCCACCAAGAACGAGTTGTCCGGGGAGCAGTGGGCGCGGGTGTTCTACGACTCGCTGTACCGACTGCCCTCGACGGCGAAGTTCGTCGACGCCCGGTACGCGATCATCAGCGCGGCCCGGGCCAACGGGTTCACCGACAGCCAGATCGGCGCCATCAAGGCCGCGTTCGACTCGGTCGGTATGCGCGACAACCGGCTCACCTAGACCGGCGCGCTATCCCCCGAATACGTTGCGCACCACGGCTTTCGCCCGGCGCGTCACGCGTAGGTAGTTGTCCAGGAACTCCCCGCCATCCCCGCCGGGCCAACCCGCCGCGGCGGCAACGGCATTGAGTTGCCGTCCCGGCCCGGGCAGTTGGTCGGTGGGCTTGCCCCGGACCAGCACCAGCGCGTTGCGGGCCCGGGTGGCGGTCAGCCAGGCGTCACGCAACTGCGCCACATCCCCCTCGGCGAGCAGCTCGGCGGCGCCGATCGCGTCCAGCGTCTGCAACGTCGACGTGTTGTGCAGCGCCGGGATTTCGTGCCCGTACCGCAACTGCAACAACTGCACGGTCCACTCGACATCGGCCAGCCCGCCACGGCCCAGCTTGGTGTGCGTATTGGGGTCCGCGCCGCGCGGCAACCGTTCGGCATCCACCCGGGCCTTCACCCGCCGGATCTCCTGCACCGCTTCGGCGGACACCCCACCCGCGGGATAGCGGGTCTTGTCGATCATCAGCAGGAACCGCTCACCGAGGTCGACGTCGCCGGCCACCCGGTGCGCCCGCAGCAGCGCCTGGATCTCCCAAGGCTGCGCCCACTGCGCGTAATAGGCCTCATACGAGGACAACGTCCGCACCAACGGCCCGTTGCGGCCCTCCGGACGCAGCCCGATATCCACCTCCAGCGGCGGGTCGGCGCTGGGCGTACCGAGCAGAGCGCGCACCTGCTCGGCGACCGTGGTCGCCCACTTCACCGCGACCGTCTCTTCCACACCGGGATTCGGCTCGCACACGAACATCACATCGGCATCGGACCCGTAACCGAGTTCGCCACCACCGAGGCGGCCCATCCCGATCACCGCGATACGGGCCGGCGGACCACCCTTGAGTGCCCTGTCCCGCGTCACCACGTCCAGGGCGGCCTGCAGCACCGCCACCCAGATGGAGGTCAGCGCGCTGCACACGTCGGTCACCTCCATCATGCCCAGCAGGTCCGCCGAGGCGACCCGGGCCAGTTCGCGGCGCCGCAACGTGCGGCCGGCGGCGATCGCCCGGGCCGGATCCTGGTGGCGGCCTGCGGATGCCACCAAAGCGCGGCCCACCGTATCGGGGTCCACCTCCACCAGCTTCGGGCCCTGCGGACCGTCGGCGTACAGCTGGATCACATCGGGTGCGCGCATCAGCAGATCCGGCACGTAGGCCGAGGTGCCCAGCACCCGCATCAGCCGTTTGGCGACGGCGCCCTCGTCCCGCAACGTGGCCAGATACCAGCGCAGGTCGCCCAACTCCTCGCTGATCCGCCGGTAGGCCAGCAACCCGGCATCGGGATCGGGGGTATCGGAGAGCCAGTCCAGCAGGGTGGGCAGCAGGATCTTCTGTACCTGACCGCGACGGCCACCCTCCCCGGTCAATGCGGCCAGATGCGTCAGCGCGCTCTGTGGGCCCTCATAGCCCAACGCGGCCAACTGGCGTTCGGCCGCTTCGGTGCTCATCGCGTCGAAGCCCTGCTTGCCGACCGATTCCAGCAGCGGCTGGTAGAAGAGCTTCGCGTGCAGCCGGGACACCCGCATGCTCTGGCGCTTGAGTTCCTGACGCAGCACCCCGAGGGCGTCGTGCTGACCGTCGGGCCGCATGTGCGCTGCGCGGGCCAGCCAGCGCATCCCCTCGTCGTCGTCGGGCTCGGGCAGCATGTGGGTGCGCTTGAGTCGCTGCAACTGCAGCCGGTGCTCCAGCAGACGCAGGAACTCATACGATGCGGTCAGGTTCGCGGCGTCGTCACGGCCGACGTATCCAGCGGCACTCAGCGCGGCCAGCGCGTCCACGGTGGAGGCCACGTGCAGCGAGTCGTCGTTGCGGCCGTGCACCAACTGCAGGAGCTGCACCGCGAATTCGACGTCGCGCAACCCGCCGGTGCCCAGCTTGATCTCGCGGTCCCGCACCCCGGCCGGCACCAGTTCCTCGACCCGGCGGCGCATGGCCTGCACCTCGACGACGAAATCTTCACGCTCACAAGCGGTCCAGACCATCGGCATCAGCGCCTCGATGTAGCGGGCGCCGAGTTCGGGATCGCCGGCGGCCGGCCGCGCCTTCAGCAGCGCCTGGAATTCCCAGGTCTTGGCCCACCGCTCGTAGTACGCCACGTGCGATTCCAGCGTGCGCACCAACTGGCCGCGCTTGCCCTCCGGCCGCAGTGCCGCGTCCACCTCGAAGAATGCGTCCCCCGCGAAGCGCATCATCTCCCCCGCCACCCGGGTGCTGACCGACAGGCTGTCCGGGGAGGCGTCGTCGACCACGAAGATGACATCCACGTCGCTGACGTAATTGAGTTCGCGGGCGCCGCATTTACCCATCGCGATCACCGAGATGACCGGCGCCAGGGTGTCCTCGCCACACACTCTCTGCACAGCCACCGTCAGTGCCGCCGCCAGCGCCGCATCGGCGAGATCCGACAGGTGCGCACCGACGGTGCTGAACTGCAGCACCGGTTCGTTCTCGACGGTCGGAGCCAGGTCGAGCCCGGCCAGCACCAGCAGGTGGTCCCGATACAGGGCCTGCAATCCCAGGCACGCCGATCGGGTGTCCGTCGCATTCTCGGTGGCCTTCTCGGCCTCGGCGACGAAGGTCCGGCGTAACTCGTCGACACCGGGCAGGGTCGCCGGGCCGGTCAACAACCGCCACGACTGCGGGCGGGCCGCCAAGTGGTCACCGAGGGCCAACGAACCGCCCAGCACCGAGAAGAGCCGCCCGCGCAACGCCTTGTCGGTCAGCAACGCCTGGTTGAGTTCGGCCCAGTCCGGACCGAGTTCGTCGGCGAGGCGCACCAATGCCTTCAGCGCGGCGTCGGCGTCGGGCGCCCTGGACAGCGACCACAGCAGTTCGACGTAGTCGTCGGTGTTCCACCCGAGCCGGTCCAGGTCGTCTCGCGCGGTCAGTTCGACCAGGCCGAGCCGTCCCACGCCGGGCAGTTTGGGTCGCTGCGTCGCGGGTTTGGCCACGTTGACGACGTTACCCGGGACGGGTGCGGACTAGAGCGAGAGGTAGTGCTTCAGCTCGAACGGGGTGACGGTGCTGCGGTAGTCCTCCCACTCGGCCCGCTTGTTGCGCAGGAAGTAGTCGAACACGTGCTCCCCCAACGCTTCCGCGACGAGCTCGGAGTTCTCCATCTCACCCAGCGCCATCCCGAGCGAGGACGGCAGTTCCTGGTACCCCATCGCCCGGCGTTCCTCGGGGGTGAGGGTCCAGACGTTGTCCTCGGCCTCGGGTGCCAGCTGATAGTTCTTTTCGATGCCCCGCAAACCCGCGGCCAGCAGCACCGCGAAGGCCAGGTACGGGTTGCAGGCCGAGTCGGGGCTGCGCACCTCGACGCGCCGCGAGGACGCCTTGTGCGGGGTGTACATCGGCACCCGGACCAGCGCGGAGCGGTTGGCCGCGCCCCAGGACGCGGCCGTCGGTGCCTCGCCGCCGTGCACCAGCCGCTTGTAGGAGTTCACCCACTGGTTGGTGACGGCGCTGATCTCGCTGGCGTGCTCCAGGATGCCCGCGATGAACGACTTGGCGACGTCCGAGAGCTGCAGCGGATCGTCCGGGCTGTGGAAGGCGTTGGTGTCGCCTTCGAACAGGCTCATGTGGGTGTGCATGGCCGAGCCCGGGTACTCACTGAACGGCTTGGGCATGAACGAGGCCCGCACGCCGTCGGCCAGTGCGACCTCCTTGACGACGTACCGGAAGGTCATCACGTTGTCGGCCATCGACAGCGCGTCGGCGTAGCGCAGGTCGATCTCCTGCTGACCGGGCGCACCCTCGTGGTGGCTGAACTCCACCGAGATGCCCATCTGCTCCAGCGCGTCGATGGCATGCCGGCGGAAGTTGGGCGCCGAATCGTGCACGGCCTGGTCGAAGTAACCGCCGTTGTCGGCGGGCACCGGCACAGTCCCGTCGGTGGGGCCGGGCTTGAGCAGGAAGAACTCGATCTCGGGGTGCACGTAGCAGGAGAAGCCGAGGTCACTGGCCTTGGCCAGTTGGCGACGCAGCACATGCCGGGAGTCGGCCCAGGATGGCGAGCCGTCGGGCATGGTGATGTCGCAGAACATCCGCGCCGAATAGTGCTGGCCGCTGCCGTCGGTCCAGGGCAGCACCTGGAAAGTGGACGGATCGGGACGGGCGACCGTATCGGATTCGGACACCCGGGCGAAGCCCTCGATGGACGAACCATCGAAACCGATGCCCTCCTCGAAGGCTCCTTCGAGTTCTGCGGGCGCGATCGCCACCGACTTGAGATAGCCGAGCACGTCGGTGAACCACAACCGGACGAAGCGGATATCGCGTTCCTCCAGCGTGCGCAGCACAAATTCCTTCTGGCGGTCCATGCTGGAAGCCTAGGTACCGGCTGTTAAATCTGTGTTACACACGCGTCGCGGTTGCGCCGACCTGGACGTGGTTGGGTGATGCGGTGATGGGAACTGCCGACCCGACCGGATCCGAGGGCCACGCGCACGACGCGCAGGCGCATTCACTGTCCGCAATCCACGAGTTGCGGGCCCTGGCCGGCGCGTTGCGAGGCGCCGAGGCGGCCGCCGCGGCCGCCGAGTGGGGCGATGACACCGCCCTGGCCGAGCAGGCCCGCCGGGCCCGCATCGAACTCGGCCATGCCGTCGGTGCCGACGTCGGCGCGGCGGGCGCATCGAAGCAGTGGTTGGACCGGGCGGCCGAGCACGCCCGCGGCGTCCGCGCGACCCGCGACCTGGATCCGACACCCGAACAGGCGGCGGCCGATGTCGTGGTGGCCGTCGGGCTGGCCCGCGCCGCGGTCGCCGAAGCGGTGATACAGGTGGCGGTGGCCCGGCAGGTGACTCCCGAACCGACCCGCGCGGCGCTGGTACGCAGCGCCCGGCCGCTGCTGCCCGACCTCGGCCGCCGGGTGGCTGCGGAACTGCGCCACATCGTCGGCGACAAGCCGCGCGCGATCCTGGTCCGCACCGCCATCACGCTGGGGATCAGCCTGGCGTTGGTGGGTTTCTACCACTTCTTCGGCCTGGCCACCTACGACGCCGGCCGGCTCACGCTGTACCTGTTCGCGGCCGTCGTCGGCAGCGTGGTCTGTACCAACGCCCTGTGCTTCGAGGCCGAGCGGGTGCGCGGCGCATTGGCTGCGGGCGAACGGATCTGGCGCGTCCTGGTCGTCAAGAACATCACCATCGCGGTGCTGGTGATCGGGGCGGGGCTGCCGGTGATCGGCCTGCTCACCGCCACCGGGGACGGCAACCCGGTCGCCATGATCGATCAGCTGGTGACGATGGTGTTCATCTGGCTGGGCGTGGGCAATGTGCTGTCGGTGCTCTATCCACTTCGGCACGAACCCATTTCGGCCCGCCTGCACGACGGCACCTGGAAACCGTTCCTGTTCTCGTTCGCGCTGTCCTACGGCGTCGGGCTGACGGTCAACCTGATGATCTACTGGCGGCTGTGGTCACGGCAGTACGCGGCCGACGCGCTGCTGGGCGGGGATTGGGCGGCGTTCGCACTGGTGCTGGCCAGCGCGCTGACCAGCTGGGTGTTGCTGACGGTGTTCGCGGTGGCGTGCAGTCGCGAGCCCCGGGTGCGGGCCCTGCTGTCCCGGGAGATGGTGAGCTACACCCCTCAGGTACAGCGCAGTCCCGCGGGCGGCTGAACGAGATCGGTCAGGAAGGCCAGCACGGTGGTGTCCACGCAGGCGTCCCCGTTGAACACCACGGTGTGCTGAGTGCCCTCGAAGGTGACCAGCGGGGCCTCGAGCTGACGGGCCAGTTCCACCCCGGCCTCATACGGCGTGGCCGGGTCGCGGGTCGTCGACACCACGATCACCTTGCCGGGTCCCGGTGAGACCGCCGGCCCGGGCGCCGAGGTGGACGGCACCGGCCACATCGCGCAGATGTCGCGCGGCGCATAGCCGGTGAACGTGCCGTACTCCATGAACGGTGCGGCGGCACGGGTACGCAGGTCGGCATCGACCCACGCAGCCGGATCTCTCGGGTAGGTCGAGTCCACGCAGCGGATCGCGGTGAATGCGTCCTGCTGACCGCGGTAGTGCCCGGCCGCGTCACGGCGGTGGTACTGATCGGCCAGCATCAGCAGATCACCGGGATCGGTGCCGCGTTGCAGTCCGAGCAGCCCGCTGGTCAGGTACGGCCAGTGCCGCTTGCTGTAGAGCGCGTGCGCGGTGCCGGTGATCGCGTCGGCGTAGCCGAGCCCACGCGGATCGGAGGTGGCCGCCGGCCGCTGCACCAGCGGATCGATGAGCTGGTGATAGCGCGCCACGAACTGGCTGGGGTCGGTGCCCAGCGGGCAGCCCGCCGATTGGGCGCAGTCGGCGGCGTAATCCTCGAAGGCCCGCTGGAATCCGGCGAGTTGCCGGACGCTTTCGCTGATCGGGTCGGAATCCGGGTCCAGCGCGCCGTCGAGCACCATGGCCCGGACCCGGTGCGGGTAGCGCGCGGCGTAGGCGGTGCCGAGTTCGGTGCCGTAGGAGAAACCGAGATAGCTCAGCTGCTCGTCACCGAGCGCCGCGCGCACCACATCCATGTCCTGCGCGGTCGACGCGGTGCCCAGATTGGCCAGGAACTGCGGGCCCATCCGGTCCAGGCAGGACGTGGCGAAGGTCGCGAAGACCTCTTCGATGTGGGCGACCCCGCCCGGGCTGTAGTCGGCCAGCGGTTCGCGGCGGTAGGCGTCGAACTCGGCGTCGCTGCGGCAGCGCACCTGTGGCGTCGAGTAGCCGACACCGCGCGGGTCGAAGCCCACCAGATCGAACCGGCGCCCGATCTCGGTCTCGGCCAGCGCGGTGCCCATCGAGGCGACGGTGTCGACCGCCGAGGCTCCCGGGCCGCCCGGGTTGACCATCAGTGTCCCGATCCGCTGCCCGGAGGCGGGTACCCGGATCACCGCCAATTGTGCTTGTGCGCCTTCGGGATCGGCTGCCTCGGGACCGGTGATACCGGACCAGTCGATCGGCACCGGCACCGTGGTGCACTGCGCCGTGGTGATCACCGGTGCGTCGCCGAGGAACTGGGCACAGTCACCCCAGACCGGTGGCTGCCCGTACAGCGCTGCCGGCGGTTCGGCGTGCGCGGGTGCGCCGGCCACGCCGGCCGCGGTGAACAGGGCCAGCAGCACTACAGAGAATTTGCCGGCCAGCCCCATGGCGATCATGCTCGCATGACCGACCACCCGACCCGGTCGACGAATCAGCGCAGAGACACCCCGGATACCGGACGGAGACCCAACCGTGACCCGCCGCGGGTCAGCACCGGGTGCCCTCCGGCGGGAGGATCCCGTCGATCACGTACTTGGCCGAGATGTCGTCGACACACTGGTTGCCCTGGAACACCACGGTGTGCTGGGTGCCCACGTAGGTGAGCAGCGTGCCGCCGAGCTGCTCGGCGAGGTCCACGCCGGCCTGGTACGGGGTGGCCGGGTCGTTGGTGGTGGAGACCACCAACGTCGGCGGCAGCCCGGGCACGTGCAGCTCATGGGGTTCCGAGGTGGGCGGCACCGGCCAGAACGAGCAGGTGCCCATCGGCGCCATGCCGGTGAACTCGCCGTAGCTCAGGAAGGGCGCCACCTCACGGGCACGGCGGTCCTGCTCCACGACGGTGGCCCGGTCGGTGATGGGCGGTTCGTCGACGCAGTTGACGGCCACCCGCACGTCGGTGGAATTGTTGTAGTGGCCGTTGGCATCCCGGCCCATGTACAGGTCGGCCAACGCCAGCATGGTGTCGCCGCGGCCGCCGCGCAGTTCCCTGAGCCCGTCGGTCAGGTGACGCCACAGGTTCGGCGAGTAGAGCGGCAGGATGGTTCCGACGATCGCGTCGCTGTAGCCCAGGCCGCGCGGGTCGGCCGTCGGCGCCGGGTTGTCGACCAACGGGTAGACCAGGTCCTTGTACACGTCGGTGGCCTTGGTGGGGTCGGTGCCCAGCGGGCAGTCCGGCTCCTTGGCGCAGTCCGCGGCGTAGTCGTCGAAGGCGGTCTGGAAGGCCGCCGCCTGACGCAGATCGGCCTCGACCGGATCGGCGTTGGGGTCCACCGCGCCGTCCAGGATCATCGCGCGCACCTTGTCGCCGAACATTTCGGCGTAGGTGGCACCGATCCGGGTGCCATAGGAGTAGCCCAGGTAGGTCAACTTCTCGTCGCCGACCGCCTCCCGCATGGCGTCGAGATCCTTTGCCACGCTTACCGTTCCGACGTTGGCCAGGAACTCCTCGCCCATCTTCTCCACGCACCGGTCGATGAACGCCTGAGTCTCGGACTCGATGTGCTCGACGCCCTCCTCGGTGTACTCGACCGTCGGGTCGGCACGCAGCCGGTCGTTGTCCTCGTCGGAGTTGCACCACAGCGCGGGCTTGGACCCACCGACGCCGCGCGGGTCGAATCCGACCAGATCGAAGCGTTCGCGCACCGACTGCGGCATCGTGCCGACCAGGTTGACCGCGGCCTTGACCCCCGATTCGCCGGGGCCGCCCGGGTTGATGAACAACGATCCGATCTTCTCGCCGGTGGCCTTGATCCGGATCATCGCGATCTGCGCGACCTCACCGTCCGGGTTGGCGTAGTCGACCGGCACCGACAACAGGCCACACTCGGCGCCCATCGGCATCCGGGACTCCCCCGCGCCGGCCTCGCACGGCGCCCACTGCACCGGCGTACCGGGCCGGGGTGCGGACAGCACGGCACGGCCGTCGACGACGTTGCTGCATCCGGAGACCAGGAGCAGCGCCATGGCGGCCGCGAGGCCCCCGCGCTTGAGGTTCATGGCTGACCATGCTGCCATGCGCGACATCGGGGCAGGTGAGGCTACCTACATGCGGCGAGTAACTCGGCCAGTTCGACGCTGAAGTCGTCGGCCATCTCCCACAGGTCAGGCAGCAGTTCCGGGCATGAGATGAGGCCGACGTCGAGTTTGCCGTTCAACGACATGACGGTGATGTTGAGCCCGGAGCCGTGAAAGATCGGGCCCAGCGGGTACATCGCCTTCACCTCGCTGCCGAGCATGTAGAGCGGGACCTGCGGGCCCGGCACATTGGACACCACCAGGTTGTGCACCGGCGCCGCGGCCGACAGGTTGCTGCGGGCGTACACCCGCATCGCCACACCGAACACCGCGGGCGCGGCGAACTGCGTCCAGTCCTGCAGCAGCGTCGCACCGATCGCCGAACTGTGTTGCTTGGCCACCGAATTGGCCGAGGCGATGGCCATCAGGCGCTCCGCGGGGTCGGCCAGGTCGGTGTAGAGCGTGGAGAACATCCCGGACACCTGATTGCGGCCGGGCCGGTCGGACCTGTCGTGTACCGACACCGGGATCATCGCCACCAGCGACGAGTCCGGCAGTTCGTCACGGTCGAGCAGGAACCGCCGCAGCACGCCGGACACCAGCGCCAGCACCACGTCGTTGACCTTCACACCGAAGTGGCCCCGGACCGCCTTGATGTCGGCGAGGTCCAGTTCGGCGAACGCCACGTTGCGGTGGCCGGTCACGTTGGCGTTGAACACCGTCTTGGGCGCCGCGAACGGCGCCGCCATGGAGATTCCCTTGGCGGCCCGGCGCGCCGTGTCGAGGACCGTCGACACCGTCGAGGGCAGCATGTTGACCAGCTTCAGCGGCCGGGTGACGAACTTGACCGCACCGTTGATCGCGATCTCCAGTTCGGACGCATCCCCCGGTCCCTCGACCGGGTCCGGGGGCGGCGCATCCGGTTCGGTGCTGCACAGCGTGGACATCAGATTCGCACCGGTCACCCCGTCGACGGCGGCGTGGTGCACCTTGGTCAGCACTGCGAGCCGGCCGCCGGCGTGCGCGTCGGTGCCCGCGACGTTCTCGATCACCCACATCTCCCACAGCGGGCGGCTGCGGTCCAGCGGCAGCGAGGCGATGTGCCCGCAGATCTCGGAGAGTTCGGTGCGCCCGCCCGGGGACGGCAGCCCGATCCGGTGCAGGTGGCGCTGGACGTCGAAATCGCGGTCATCCACCCACACCGGGTGGTCCAGGTTCAGCCGACTGTCGGCCAGCTTCTCCCGGAACTCGGGCATCGCCTTGACCCGCATGGCCAGCGCGTCGCGTAGCCGGTCGAATGTGTAACCGCCGGGCATGGTGGAGGTGTCGAGCTCCAGGACCGAACAGACATGCAACGGCTGAGAGGCGGTTTCGAGGTAGAGGAAGCTGGCGTCGAGGCCACTGAGCCGTTGCAGAGAGCGCCTTTGCATGTGCCGATGGTAGGTGGACGCGACCGCGATGTGAGGAAATCCACTCAACCAGGCGTTCACCTGCGGGGTGTCGAGTGGCAGACTGGGCGGCGTCAGATGACCCGGGGACCCGTAGCGGCCTCGAGGATCAACCCGACAACCACATATCGAGGGACGAAGATGTCTGAACAGTCCGTTTATGGTGCCGCCAAAGCTCCGGTGAAGGTTCGCACCCACCACCTCCAGAAGTGGAAGTCCGAAGGCCACAAGTGGTCGATGCTCACCGCGTACGACTACTCCACTGCCCGCATCTTCGACGACGCCGGGATCCCGGTGCTGCTCGTCGGCGACTCCGCCGCCAACGTGGTGTACGGGTACGACACCACCGTGCGGGTCACCGTCGATGAGCTGATCCCGCTGGTCAGCGCCGTGGTCCGGGGTGCCCCGCACGCCCTCGTGGTCGCCGATCTGCCGTTCGGTAGCTACGAACGCAGCGCCGACCAGGCGCTGGAGACGGCGACCCGGTTCATGAAGGAGACCGGTGCGCACGCGGTCAAGCTGGAGGGCGGCGAGCGGGTGGCCGCCCAGATCGCCGCACTCACCCAGGCCGGTATCCCGGTCATCGCCCACATCGGGTTCACCCCCCAGAGCGTGAACGGGCTGGGCGGTTACCGGGTGCAGGGTCGCGGGGACTCCGGCGACCAGACCATCCATGACGCCATCGCGGTCGCCGAGGCCGGCGCGGTCGCGGTGGTGCTGGAGATGGTGCCCGCCGAGCTGGCCACCCAGATCACCGGCAAGCTGACCATCCCGACCGTCGGCATCGGCGCCGGCCCGAACTGCGACGCCCAGGTGCTGGTGTGGCAGGACATGGCCGGTCTGACCTCAGGCAAGACCGCCAAGTTCGTCAAGCGGTTCGCCGATATCGGTGCCGAGTTGGGGCGTGCGGCACGGCAGTACGCCGATGAGGTCGCCGGCGGGGTGTTCCCCGCCGACGAGCACTCCTTCTAGGACCGGTCAGCCGAATTCCGGGGCACGCTTGCCCAGGAACGCCGCCACGCCTTCTTTCCCGTCGGCGCCCGCGGCGTTCCCCGCGATGAACCGCGCCTCGAGTTCCAGCTGCGATTCGTAGTCCGCGCCGTAGCTGTTCAGCAGCAGCTGCTTGACCGCGGAGTTGGATCCCTTTGCGCCCGTTGCGATTTCACGGGCCAGTTCCTCGAGCTTGGCCGGAAGTTCGGCGTCCGGGACCACCGTGGTCACCAGGCCCCACTCCAGTGCCTGGGCGGCCTTGAGCACCCGGTTGGTGATCATCAGTTCCTGGGTGCGGCGCAACCCGATCAACCGCGGCAGCACGTAGGAGGCGCCACCGTCCGGGCTCAGGCCGGCCTTGGTGTAGGCCATGGTGAACGATGCCGATTCGGCGGCCAGCACGAGATCACCGGCGACGCCGAGGGAGAAGCCTGCGCCGGCCGCGACCCCGTTGACCGCGGTGATGAGGACGGCGTCCATCCGGGCGAAGGTCGACATGGCGCGGTGCAGATCGTTGGCGATGCCCTTGACGAAGACGCCCGGGTCCTCGGCGGCCGCCATGGCCTTGAGGTCGCCGCCCGCGCAGAAGAACCGGCCGGCACCGGTCAGGGTCACCACCTTGGTCTCGGCGGTGTCGCACAGCGCCGCCGCATCGGCGAGGTCGCGCGTCATCGCGGCGTTCATCCCGTTGGCGGCGTCGGGCCGGTCCAGCACGATGTCGACGACAGATCCTGCCCGGGTGAACTTCAACGTCTCGAATGCGGTCATGGCGCACACGGTATTACGCCCAGGTCCGATCGTGTAACACGTGGTCCCCGATCGGGTGATTCCGGGCGGACGGGTTGAACGCTCGCCACCGGGTCGGACGCCCCGATGTGGCACGCTGGTCACAAGTTTTGCCACGCGCCGGACCGAATAAGGGTGAACATGCCTGCAGACAAGCCAAAGACGTCGCGCCACAGCGAGGTTGAGCGAAAGTTCGACGTCGTCGAGAGCACCCTCTCGCCCTCGTTCGAGGGGCTGGCCGTGGTGTCCCGGGTGCAGCACGCCCCCACCCAGACGTTGGAGGCCGTGTACTTCGACACCCCCGACTACGACCTGGCGGCCCGCAAGATCACCCTGCGTCGCCGCACCGGTGGCGCTGACGCCGGGTGGCACGTGAAGCTGCCCGCCGGCCCGGACGCCCGCACCGAGGTGCGGGCGCCGCTGGCCGATTCGATGCCCGATGAGGTGCGCGATGTGGTCGCGGCGATCGTCCGGGACCGGCCGTTGGCCGCCGTGGCCCGGATAACCACCCAGCGCACGGTCTCGCTGCTGTTCGGCGTGGACGACACCCCGGTCGCGGAATTCTGCGATGACCAGGTGACCGCGGCCGCGTTACGGCCGGACAGTGAACCGCAGATGTGGCGGGAGTGGGAGCTGGAACTCGCCGAGGGTGCCGGTTCGACGGACATCCTGGATCGGCTGTCGAACCGGCTGCTGGACGCCGGCGCGGTGCCGGCCGGGCACGGTTCGAAGCTGGCCCGGGTGCTGGCCACCGCGCAACCCGACGTGCCCGCGGTCGCGCCCTCGGACCCGGTGCGCCGGGCGGTGGCCGCGAACATCGAGGACCTGATCGCCTGGGACCGTGCGGTGCGCGCCGACGTGCACGATTCGGTGCACCAGATGCGGGTGAGCACCCGCAAGATCCGCAGTCTGCTCGCCGACGAGTCCTTCGGCCTGCCCGATGACGCCTGGGTGCTCGACGAGCTCAAGCTACTGGGCGGGATCCTGGGCGGGGCCCGCGACGCCGAGGTGCTCGCCGAGAAGTACGAGAACACGCTCGACGAGTTGGCCCCGGAGTTGGTGCGCGGGCGGGTGCGCGAGCGCCTGGTCGAGGGGGCCCGCCAGCGCTACGCCAACGGTCTGCGCCGCTCGCTTGCCGCGATGCGCTCGGAGCGCTACTTCCGGCTGCTGGATGCCCTCGACGAGCTGCTGGCCGCACCGTCGGCGACCTCGGGGCGCTCCGGTGCGGAATCGGCGGCGGCCAGCCTGGCGGCGGCCTACAAGAAGGTCCACAAGGCGGCCAAGCGGGCCGAATCGGAGGGCACCGACGAGGCACTGCACCGGATCCGCAAGCGCGCCAAGCGTCTTCGCTACACGGCATCGGCCACCGGCAATTCCGGGGTGGCCGAGAAGGCCAAGGCGGTGCAGACCCTGCTCGGCGACCATCAGGACAGTGTGGTCAGCCGCACCCACCTGCTGGAGGAGGCCGACGCCGCGCACGCGGCCGGTGAGGACACCTTCACCTACGGACTGCTGTACCAGCGGGAGGTCGAGGTCGCGCTGCAGGCCGAGGACGAGATCGGCGATGCCCTGAAGGCCCTCAAGAAGGCCGTGCAGGAGTAGGACGGACGAGCCGGCCGGATCACGGGTGTCGTTGGATCGGAGTTGCTATTTGCCGCTGTAGACGGGGAACACGCTTGCGTCGCCGTAATCCCGGGCGTGCAGGTTCCGCAATGCGTCCATGTCCGCATCCGAGATGACGAAGTCGACCTCTGCGTTGGAGCGCATATGCTCGGCGTTCGCGGTCTTCGGAAGCGACACGGTACCCAGCTGCAGCGTGTAGCGGATGCAGAGTTGGGGCACGCTGACGCCGTAGTTCTCGGCCATCGCCGCGATGTCGGTGTTCTTGAGGATCTCGCCGTGCGCGATCGGCGAGTACGCCTCGACGAGGAGGTCCTTGCTCGCGCAGTAGGCCAAGAGGTCAGTCGGGGTGTTTCCCGCGTGGACGAGGAGTTGGTTCACGTGCGGTGCGACGGAGCACGAGCCGAGGATGTTCTCGACGTCGGCCTGCTCGAAGTTCGATATACCGATCGAACGCAGCTTGCCGGCCTCGAAGGCGTCCTCGAGTGCTCGCCACGCCTCACGGTTGCCCTCCGCATAGTCGCCGCCGCGAAAATCGTTCCAGGGCTGCGGGCTGTGGATGAGCATCAGGTCGACGTAGTCAAGCCCGAGCTTCTCCAACGACCCGTCGATCGCGGCGGCCGCGCCGTCGTAAGCCTTGATCTCCGCAGCCAACTTCGTCGAGACGAACAACTCCTCGCGGGGCACACCCGCCGTACGTACGCCTTCACCGACTCCGCGCTCATTACCGTAGGCCTGGGCGGTGTCGATGTTGCGGTAACCGATCTCCACGGCCGCGCGCACCGCGTCGTCTGCCTTGTCATCGTCGATGAACCAGGTACCGAGCCCCAGCTTGGGGATCTCGACGCCGTTCGACAGGGTGTAGGTCTCGTCAAGGATCGTCATGGCTCTCTTCTTTCGTGAGGGTTTCGTGGTCTTCATTTCTGCTTTTCGTAGCGAGGGTCGTCGGCCAGAGCGGTTTATCAGCTGCCCGGCAGCTGGCCGTACACCTCGTCGGTGACGGGCTCGAGCCATTCGTTGCTGACGTCCTCGCCGGGGGTGATGAAGGCGAGGTGGGAAAACCACGAGTCGGTCTTCGCGCCGTGCCAGTGCTTCGTGCCGGCCGGGACGCGGATCACGGTTCCGGGCTCCATGTTGATGGGCTGCCGGCACTCGGCTTGGTACCAGCCCGAGCCGGCGGTGCAGAGCAGGATCTGGTCGCCTGCGCCGCCGGTGCCGTGGTGGATGTGCCAGTTGTTGCGGCAGCCGGGCTCGAAGGACACGTTGCTGACCGGGACGCTCCCGGAGGTGAGTGGAGCGAGGTAGCTCTGCCCGATGAAGTACTGCGCGTAGGCGTCGTTCTTCTCTCCGAGCGGGAAGATCTGGTCGAACTCGCTGTGTGTCATGTCGTCGTTCCTTCTGCTGCGACTAGCGGTTGATGTAGGCCATGTGCTGGGCGTTGTAGCGGTCCCCGTGCACGCCGATGCGCCGGGCGAGGCTGTCGAGGTCGGCGCGCTCGTCGGCGGACAGCGCGACCTGGGTCGCGGTCGCGTTTTCGCGAATGCGTTCGGTGCGGCGGGTGCCGGGGATCGGCACGATCCACGGCTGTTGGGCGAGCAGCCAGGCCAGGGCGATCTGCCCGCTCGACGAGCCCTTCGCGTCGGCGAGGTCCTTCACGTGCTCGACGAGCGCCTGATTGGCGGCGAGATTCTCCGCCTCGAAGCGGGGGACCCGGCGGCGGATGTCGCCCTCGGTGAACTCCGTGGAAGCATCGACGGTGCCGGTGAGGAAACCCTTGCCGAGCGGGCTGAACGGCACGAAACCGATGCCGAGCTCCGCCAGTGTCGGCAGAACCTGCGCCTCGGGGTCCCGCGTCCACAGGGAGTACTCGCTCTGTACCGCGGTGACCGGGTGGACGGCATGTGCGCGACGGATCGTTGCGGCCGAGGCCTCGGACAAACCGAAGTGCCTCACTTTGCCCTCCGCGATCAGCTCGCCGACGGTGCCCGCGACGTCATCGATCGGGACGTCCGGGTCGACGCGGTGCTGGTAGAACAGGTCGATGACGTCGGTCCTGAGCCGCTTCAGCGATCCCTCCGCGACGCGGCGGATCTGGTCGGGTCGGCTGTCCAGTCCGGCCACCCGGTCGTCCTGGATGTCCCAGCCGAACTTGGTGGCGATCACGACCTGGTCGCGGAGTGGTTGTAGGGCCTCGCCGACGAGCTGCTCGTTGACGTAGGGGCCGTAGACCTCGGCGGTGTCGAAGAACGTGACGCCCTCGTCGACCGCGGAGCGCAGAACCGCAATCATGTCGTCGCGGGTGCCGGGGTTGGGGCCGTAGCTCTGGGACATGCCCATCGCGCCGAGGCCGATCGCGGAGACCTCCAGGCCCTGGCCGAGGGTTCTGGTATGCATGGTGACCCTTTCTCGATGATGTTCTTCAGCACCGTCGCGGCCCCCGTGCCGTTGGGACAGCCGGAGCAAAACGGAGGTGCAGGAGGGCTTCTTTCAGCTCGTCATCGGTTACCCCGTTCTGGCGGGCGAAACCGAGGTGGAACATCAACTGGTCGAGCTTGCCCATGGCGGTCAGCGCCGCGACCGGTGATCGGTCTTGGACATGCATCCGCGGTCGCGACGCTGGACACCTGTCACCTGTGGGCTCGGTGCTGGGATCTTCGCCGAGTGGGAGCGCTGCGGACCGTAGAGCAGCTAGCCCCCTGAACGTGCTGTTCAGGGGGTTGGCGGAACGAGTTGGCCTGTAAGCCGGATTCTGTCCCTCACCGGGTAACCGGTGAGGCGGCGACCATCCATCTGGACACACCGTCGCCGGGTGCCTCAAGCGGCCTACCCGCAAGCTCGGGCGAGCAGCCCTCGAACGCTTGCGCAGCCGCGACCAGGTCGCGGCCTTCTTGGCCTTGCTTCGGGTGGGGTTTACCTAGCCATCCCGGTCACCCGGGATGCTGGTGCGCTCTTACCGCACCTTTTCACCCTTACCACCTGCCCAAACGGCTCAGGTGGCGGTCTGTTTTCTGTGGCACTGTCCCGCGGGTTGCCCCGGATTGCCGTTAGCAATCACCCTGCTCTGTGAAGTCCGGACTTTCCTCGAATTTCTCCGCGGTCGCCCGGCCAACTCGTCCGCGCAGATCACCGTACCCTTAGGGGCATGGCACAGGTGCCGCCAGCCCGATATCTGCTGCGAGCCAAGGACCTGGTCGACGCCCGCTACGCCGAGCCGATCACGGTCGACGACCTCGCCGCCGCCGCCGGACTGTCCCGGGCACACTTCAGCCGGATGTTCACCCGCACGTTCGGCGAGTCGCCCCACGCGTATCTGCAGAGCCGGCGCCTGGAACGGGCCGCCGCGCTGCTGCGTTACACCGACCGTTCGGTCGCGGAGATCTGCGCGATGGTCGGTTTGACCAGTGTCGGCTCGTTCACCACGACGTTCGCCCGGGTGTACGGCAAGCCGCCGGCGGCATATCGGGCGGCGCTGCCCCCGGCGACCGCCTACGCGCGGGTGCCCGGGTGCATCGTCCGCCGCGATACCCGGCGTGCGCCCGGAAGCCGGACCAAGACAGCACACGGGAAGAAGACGGACGATGGCGAGCAGTCGTAGCGTTTCTCCCATGATCAAGATCGCAAGTGCACACCTTTGGG
Source organism: Mycolicibacterium diernhoferi (assembly GCF_019456655.1). Classification (NCBI taxonomy): domain Bacteria; kingdom Bacillati; phylum Actinomycetota; class Actinomycetes; order Mycobacteriales; family Mycobacteriaceae; genus Mycobacterium; species Mycolicibacterium diernhoferi. Next base: position 3,813,089 of record NZ_CP080332.1, read on the forward strand.
TTCACGACCAGGAGGTCGCCCTCCGCTATTGGACCGAGAAAGTCGGATTCGAGGTACGCCAGGACGTCTCACTACCCGATGTCGACGGAGTCTTCCGCTGGCTGACGGTCGGGCCGCGAGGCCAGGACGATGTGTCCATTGTTTTGATGGCGGTGCCCGGCCCACCCGTCATGGATGCCACCACCCAGGAGCAGGTGCGGGAACTGACCGCCAAGGGATTCGCCGGCACGATCTTCCTGTCCACCGACGACTGCCGGGCCAGCTTCGAGGAACTCCGTTCCCGCGGAGTGGAGTTCACCGAGGAACCCACCGAGATGCCCTACGGCATCGACTGCGGATTCCGCGATCCGTCGGGCAACAGCGTCCGGCTCACCCAGTTGGCGGATGTGAGCGCACTCGGCTGACGGTCAGAAGGGCGGCGGGTCCGGGTCGCTGTCGTTCACGGCTTCGCCCTTGCACTTCCCAGTGTTGAAGACGTCGTCTGGTGGGGTGGCGCTGTTGGCGATGCGGACCTGATTGCTGTCCTTCGCTGCTGACGCGAGGGCGAGTTCGGTTGCGTTGCGGGTGCGTTCGGCGTTGATGCGGTGTGCGCGGTCTTGGGCGCGGGTGCGTTGGCGGGTGGGCATCTTGGCGCTGCCGTGATCGTCGTGGATGAGGCTGATGTGTCGCGGTGGCGGGACGGTGGTGTGGATGTTCCAGTGCGGGAACAGGATCGCCGCGCCCGGGGTGCTGACATAGGTGTGCCCGGTCGGCGAGGTCCATTCTGTGGCGCCGTCGGGCCGTGCTTTGACGGTCCAGCCGTTCGGGCCGGATCGGAACGTTTTCACCAGATGATGTTCACGGCACAGCGGACGCAGGTTGCCCGGGTGGGTGGCCCCGGCCGGCCACGGGATCACGTGGTCCAGATCGCAGCGGTGCGCCGGTTTCGAGCAGCCGGGGAAGCTACAGGTCTGCGAGCACATCCGCACGAACGCGGTCAGCGCGGCCGAGGGCCGGTATTGGCGTTCGGTGGGCAGGTCGGCGACCTCGCGCAGGGGCCGGACCTTGGCGCCGGTGGCGATGAGGTCGGCCAGCATGGCGGCCGGGATGACGGTGCCGTCGAGCATCACCCCGACGCCCGCCCCGGGGAGGGTGCCCACGGGCCGGGAATTGAATGGCACGTGCGCCGCGGGGTCCACGGCGGGCGTCGGATAGGACTCGGCGGGCGTCGGTGTCTGCGCTGCGGGCCGCTCAGAGCCATCTGGTCCAGGAGCTGGTTCAGGCTCCGGCTCAGGCCCTTCGGGCCCGGGCTCACCCGTGGGCCCAGGCCCGGTCTGTGGGGTGGGCCTCGCATCTGCGCCGGGCACCTGATCGGCCAGCATGTAGATGTTCACCGCCGTCGAGCGTGGGTCTTTGCCACTACCCGCACAGCCCGGGTCCCCGCACCGGCAGGCCAACCGCTGCAGCGACGGGCCGACGATGCCGAGGGCACCCAGGGCGTCGGCGCGGCGCTCGCGCACGGTGCGCGGATCATTGGCGCACACGGTGTCCGCGAGATCGTTGAGGCGCTGCTGCACGGCCGCCTTATCGGTGGCCCGCAGCCGCCCCCAGAACGAGCACACCCCGTTGGGGTCATCACGATCATCGAACTCGACATAGAGATCCTTGGCGGCCGCCTTGGACCGGATCACCGCGATCGGATCGAACTTCTCCACCCACAAATCCACCGCCCGGATCAGTGCGGCTTCCGACAGCGCCCCGTACTCGGTGGCTTCTGCGGCGATCGCGGCATCGATCAACGCCAGGGCGTCCTCATCGGTCACCAGATGGGTGCGCCAGGTGATCTCCCCGATCACCCTCGCCGACACCGCCCCGCACCCGAACAACGCCGCGGTGCGCGGCAGTCGCTCCCGCAGGGCCACCCCGATGCGCATCTGAGTCGAGGCCGCGTGAGGGCTGAGATTGCAGGCCGCACTCACCTGCGCCTTCGCGAACGCCCACCCATCGATCACCTGATGGGCGACCACGTCGTCCTCGTCCTCGCACTGCCGGGCGGTCACCTCGGCGACCAGGGCCAGCCGATCCGCGGCCGCCATGGCCTCCGACCGGGTCGCGTCCGTCAACGCGGAGATGAGCTGTTCATCGCCCATCCCCGCCAACGCAACCCTATCGAACATGTGTTCGATATTACCGGACCCCTATGACACGCGCCACAAAGAATGTCCCCGGCTGTGGATAACTCAGCGGACCCGGCGCAACACCATCACGTTGTCGATCAAATGCCCGAGCTGCCCGTCCGGCCCAGTGGCCTCCCGCTCGACCGGGCCCACCCGGACGCGCTCCCAGCTCTCGTCGAGACCGAGCGACGCGACGACCTCCTCGGCGCTGGGGAACTCCACGTGTCCGTGGTTCGACCAGGGCGGTGCCTCACCGTGATCGACGATCACCAGCAGCCCACCGGGCGTCACCGCCTCCGCCGCGCGCCGCAGCACCCTAACCCGATCCAGCGGGACCTTTGAGTGCAAGAACTGCGCCGACACCAGATCGAACAACCCGTCGGGGAAACTCTCTTCCAGATTGTGATGCTGAAAGTCGATGTGGCTCAACAACTCCCCCGCATCCGCGGCAGCGCGGTCCAGCGCCACCTGGGAGATGTCGGTGGCCACCACCGACCACCCTCGCGAGGCCAGCCAGATGGCGTCCCCGCCTTCACCACAGCCCAGATCGAGCGCCCGGCCCGGTTCCAACGACTCCGCCACCTCGACCAGCCGCTGGTTCGCCCTACCGCTCCAGATCCGGTCACGCCGGCCGTAATGGGTGTTCCAGTGCTCCTGCGCATCCGGGACCGGCCAGGGCGGCACCGGCAACCCCACCTCATCGGCCAGCAGGCTCTGCACGATGGCGGTCGCCGCCAATGACCCGCCGGCCACCGCGGCCGCCACCTGCGGCACCTGCACGCCGGCATCACCGGCGGCGAACACCCCCGGCACCGTGGTCCGCTGGAACTCGTCTACGACGATGGCATCCACCGCAAGGGGATTCGCCGGCGCGAACTCCACACCCAGGTGGGCGGCCAGGTGTGAACGTTGCTGCAGAACGGTGGCCACCAGAACACCGCGTCGCGGTAGCGGCTCCCCAGACGCGAACCGTACCTCGATCAATTCACCTGCCTCTGAATGGAATTCGACAACCTCACGGGTGTCCACCGAAATGCCCGCGGCTTCCAGCAACGAGGAGTCCACCGCTGCGCCGTTGGTGAGCACCACGATGTCATCGGTCCAGCCCTTCAACATCAACGCCATGTGCACGGCCCGGTCCCCGTCCGCCAGCACCGCCAGCGGCTGATCCCGGACCTCCCAGCCGTGACAGAACGGGCAGTGGAAGGCCACACCGCCCCACAGCACATCCAGCCCGGCGATCTGCGGTGGCCGGTACTGCATTCCGGTCGCCAGCAATATCCGCCGGGCGCGTTCCCGGCCACCGTCGGCCAGTTCCACGACGAAGCCGGCCCCATCCGGGCGCACCCCACTGACCGTCGCCGACCGGACGTTCACGCTCGTGTACGTGGCGAGCTCGGCACGGCCCGCCGCGTACAGCTCCGCGGGCGGTGTGCCGTCGTGGCCGAGCAGCCCGCCGATGCCGTGCGCGGCCAGATTGCTCTGGTCGCCCTCGTCGAGCAGCAGAGTCTGCCGGCGCGCCCGGCCGAGCACCAGTGCCGCACTCAGGCCCGCTGCTCCCCCGCCGACAATGACGCAATCCCATTCGCTATCCATGCCATCGAGCTTGCCGAACCCCTCCCAGGATGCCAAGCTGATTTGCCATGGAGGCAAAGAGCGTCGACGAGACGGTACGCAAGCGGCTGCGTGATCTGCGCACTCAGCAGGGATTGACGCTGCAGGACGTCGCCGAACGCGCCAACATCGACGTGTCCACGTTGAGCCGGCTGGAGTCCGGGAAACGGCGCCTGGCGCTCGATCATCTGCCGCGCCTGGCCTCCGCGCTGGCGGTCAGCACCGACGACCTGTTGCGCGAACCCGAGTCCGAGGACCCGCGCGTCCGCGGCAGCTCACACACCCGCCATGGCGTGACGTACTGGCCGCTGACCCGGCACGGCGCCACCGGCGGCAGACACACGTTCAAGGTACGGGTGAACGCCAAACGCAGCACTCCTCCGGCCGAACTGCCCACCCACGAGGGCCAAGACTGGATGTATGTGCTGTCCGGCAACCTGCGTCTGATCCTCGGCGAGCGGGACTTCGTCATCAAACCCGGTGAGGCCGTGGAATTCTCGACGTGGACGCCACACTGGTTCGGCACCGTCGACGGACCGGCCGAGGCCATCATGATCTTCGACGCGCACGGCGAACGCCTGCACCTGCACAGCTAGTCCAGATACGAGGTCTGGTTCACCAACCGCACCGAGGCCAGCCCGTCCGGATAGAACTCCGCGATGCTCAGCGACGCGAGATCCAGGTGCAGCCGGTAGAGGATCCCGGCGTTGCCGTCCAGCGCCAACCGCAACATGGTCTTGATCGGCGTGACATGCGAGACCACCAGCACCGTCGACCCGGCGTGGTCGGCGACGATCCGGTTCCGCACGCGGCGAACGCGTTCGGCCACCTTGTCGAAGCTCTCCCCGCCCGGCGGTACCACGCTGGTATCGCGCAACCAATGCAGGTGCAGATCCGGATCTCGTTGCGAGGCTTCGGTGAACGTCAGGCCCTCCCAGGCACCGAAGTCCGTTTCGATGAGGTCATCGTCGATGACGACGTCGAGTCCGAGCTGCGTGGCGGCCGCGGCCGCCGTGTCGTGGGCGCGCTGCAACGGCGAGGACAGCACCGCGTCGATACCACCCTTGTCACCCAGATACCGGGCGGCGGCCTCGGCCTGACGACGACCGAGTTCGGTCAGTGCCGGATTGCCCCGCCCGGAATACCGACGGTCCACCGAGAGCTCGGTCTGCCCGTGGCGCAACAACAACAATCGGGTCGGCTCACCACGCGCACCGCTCCAGCCCGGCGACGCCGGGGCCGCGGCCGGGGCTGCCGAAGGCGCCTGCACTGCGCCGTCCATCGCCTCGTTGGCCAACCGATCGGCATGCGAATTCTGGGCCCGCGGGATCCAGCCGTACTCGATGCTCCCGAACCGCCGGGCAAGTTGCGCCGCTTCGCGATTGAGCTCCATCAGGTCGGGATGTTTGACCCGCCACCGGCCGGACATCTGCTCGACGACCAGCTTGGAATCCATGAACACCACGACCTCATCGGCGTCCAGTTCCGACGCCGCGGTCAGTCCGGCGATGAGGCCGCGGTACTCGGCGACATTGTTGGTCGCGAAACCGATCGATTCCTTACGTTCGGCGAGCACCGTCGAGCGGTCCGCGCTGAACACCACCGCGCCGTACCCAGCCGGGCCCGGGTTCCCCCGCGAGCCACCGTCGGCCTCGATAACCACTTTCACGACGAGATCACCTTCACACCTTGAGCCGCAACAGAACCGCCCCGCACTCCGGGCAACGCAACAGATCGTTGGGTTCGGCGGCCGTAATACGAGCCATCTCACCGCGGTCGATCTCGATACGGCACGCGCCACAACGCCGGCCCTGCAACACCGCGGCCCCCACGCCGCCCCGCTCGGTCTGCTTCTCGTAGATCGTCAACAACTCCGGCACCAGCGCGCCGGCCAGCGAGGATCGCCGCGCCCCGCACCCCTCTCGGGCGGCGTTGATCTCGGCCAACGCCTTGTCGCGGGCGGACTGTGCCGCCGACAGTTCGGTCTGCAGCTCGTCGACGCGGGCCAGCTGCTCGGATTGCTGCGCCTGCAATGCCTCCCGGCGCTCCATGACCTCCAGCAGCGAATCCTCCAGCGAGGCCTGACGCCGCTCGAGCGTCTCCAGCTCGTGCTGAAGCTCGCTGAGCTGCTTGGCATTCACCGTGCCACCGGCGAGCAGCCCGCGGTCGCGCTCCTCACGCTGCCGGACGGACTCGATCTCGCTCTCCAGCTTGGTGATCTCGCCGTCCAGATCCTCCAGCGCGATACCGACGACGGCCAGCTGATCGTTGGCGACCTGATGCTGCTCCTGAAGCCGGTCGACCTCCTGCTGCTCGGTGAGATTGGCGGCGCGGTGCGCGATCCGGCGCAACTCGGCGTCAACCTCGGCCAACGTCAACAGCGTCCGCTGCTGGTCGATTTCAGCTTTCATGAATGAGGACCTCCATCGATATTCCACGGATCGGTGCGCGTGGTGCTCACCCGCACCGGTAAAGAATCGTCGAAACTGCCGCGCAGCAGTGCCGCCGCCTGGTGACACCAGGGGAACTCACTTGCCCAGTGCGCGACGTCGACCAACGCCACATCGGAAACCCGGCCGTGCTCGTCGGCGGGGTGGTGCCGCAGGTCCGAGGTGACGTACGCCTGCACCCCGGCGCCCCGCACCGCGCCGAGCAGCGAATCGCCCGCGCCGCCACAGACGGCCACCCGGGACACCATCGCGTCGGCGACCCCGGCCGCGCGCACCCCCCAGGTGGTCACCGGAAGCGAACCGCGGACGCGGGACACGAACGCCGACAACGGCTCCGGCTCCGGTAGCGAACAGATCCGGCCGATCCCGACGTCGGCAGGCAGCGGCGCCAGCGCGAACACGTCGAAGGCCGGTTCCTCATAGGGGTGCGCGTGCCGCAGCGCCGCGAGCACCCGGGGGCGCAGCGTCGACGGGGCGATCACCTCGACACGGTCCTCGGCGACCTGCTCGACGGCGCCGACCTGCCCGATGGCCGGCGTGGCGCCCTCGTCCGGCAGGAACTGGCCGGTGCCGGTCACGCTCCAACTGCAGCAGGAGTAGTCGCCGATCTGTCCGGCACCCGCCGCGAACAGCGAATCACGCAGCGCTCCGGCGTGTTCGACCGGGACGAACACCACCCATTTGTCCAGATCGGGTCCGGACGGCCCACGTGACAGTACATCCTCGACCACCAACCCCAGGGCGTCGGCCAGCGCGTCGGAGACACCCGGCGACGCCGAATCCGCGTTGGTGTGCGCGGTGAACAGCGCCTGCCCGGCCCGGATCATCCGGTGGATCAGCGCGCCCTTGGCGGTCGACGCGGCCACCGTGTCCACACCGCGCAGCAGCAGCGGATGGTGCGCCAGTAGCAGACCGCCCTCGGGCACCTCGGCCAGCACGGACTCGGTGGCGTCCACCGCGATGGTCACCGATGTCACCGGCTCGGCGGGATCCCCGCACACCAAGCCGACCGAGTCCCAATCATGGGCCAGTGCAGGCGGATACGCGGCGTCGAGAACGCCGATCAACTCACCCAGGGTCACACTCACCGCAGCACCTCCGTCAGCGCATCGACCAGGCGCGGCCACTCGGCACGCACCGCCACCCGCAGATACTCATCGTCCAGGCCGACGAAGGTGTCGCATCGGCGCACCGCAATCCCGCTGGCGTCCAGGTGCTTTCGCACCAGCTCGGCACCGGGCACCCGCACCAGCAGGAACGGCGCATGACCGTCCACCACATCCAGTCCGGAGCCACGCAATCCGGCCACCATCTCCGCGCGCATCGCGGCGAGTCCGCGCGCACCCGCGGTGGCCGCGGCCACCGCCTCCGGCGTGCAGCAGGCAGCCACCGCTTCCAGTTGCAGCGTGCCCAGCGGCCAGTGCGCGCGCCGGGCCGTCAGCCGGGCCAGCACGTCCGGGGCGCCCAGCGCGTACCCGACCCGCAACCCGGCCACCGACCAGGTCTTGGTCAGGCTGCGCAGCACCACGACGTCGGGCAGCGACATACCGGCCAGCGATTCCGGCTCGCCGGGCACCGCATCGGCGAACGCTTCGTCGACGACCACGATGCGCCCCGGCCGGCGCAGCGCGAGGATGTCGCGGGCCGGGTGCAGTACCGAGGTCGGATTCGTGGGGTTCCCGACGACCACCAGGTCGGCCTCGGCGGGAACGGCGGCCGGGTCGAGGGTGAACGGGGCGTCGAGCACCACCTGGGCGATGGGCACCCCGGCCGCGCTCAGCACGGCCTCCGGTTCGGTGAACGACGGGGCGATCAGTGCCGCCAGCCGCGGAGCCAACTCCGGCAGCAGGGCGAACCCTTCGGCCCCGCCGGCCAGCAACGCCACCTCGTCGGTTGCCCGGCCGTGCCGCTGGGCGACCGCCCGCGTGGCCCGGGCGACGTCGGCCGCGCTCGGGTAGTGCCCCAGGTCGGTGAGCCGGGCGGCCAGGCGCTCGACCAGCCACGACGGCGGACCGGCGCTGCGCACGTTGACGGCGAAGTCCAGCATTCCGGGCGCCACGGCCTGGTCGCCGTGATAGCGCGCCGCCTGCCGGACCTCGTGAACCACAGCACGACCCTAGTGCGCCGCCCGGGCACTGTTGAACATCGGCGACAATGAGGGGGTGGCTGACACTGTGACCCGGACACCGGAACTGGTCCTCTTCGATCTCGACGGCACGCTGACCGACTCCGCCGAAGGTATCGTCGCCAGCTTCCGGCACGCGCTGCAGAGCGTCGGCGCCGAGGTTCCCGACGGTGACCTGGCCGGCAGGATCGTCGGCCCTCCGATGCACCACACGTTGAGCTCGATGGGCCTCGGTGCCCGCGCCGACGAGGCGATCACCGCCTACCGTGCCGACTACACGACCCGCGGCTGGTCGATGAACACCGTCTTCGACGGCATCCCCGATCTGCTGGCCGACCTGCAGGAGGCCGGGGTCCGGTTGGCGGTGGCCACCTCGAAGGCGCAGCCCACCGCCCAGCGCATCCTGGCCCACTTCGGCCTGGACGGGCACTTCGAGGTCATCGCCGGCGCCAGCCCGGACGGCACCCGCGCCGCCAAGGCCGATGTGGTGGCCCATGCGCTGGCGCAGCTCGGGCCGCTGCCCGAGCGGGTGCTGATGGTCGGTGACCGGTCACATGACGTCGAGGGCGCCGCCGAACACGGCATCGACACCGTGGTTGTGGACTGGGGATACGGACGCGCCGATTTCGACGGGCCGGATGCCTCCACTCCACTGCACCGGGTGGCTACGGTCGCCGAGCTGCGGGAGGTGCTGGGTGTCTGAGACCAAGCTGCACGTCACCTTCGTCTGCTCGGGCAACATCTGCCGGTCCCCGATGGCCGAGAAGATGCTGGCCCACCAGATCCAGGAGCGCGGTCTGGCCGATCTGGTCCGGGTGACCAGCGCCGGCACCGGCGGCTGGCACGCCGGCGACGGCGCGGATCACCGCACCAACGCGGTGCTGCACGCACACGGCTACCCGAGCACACACCGCGCCGCTCAGTTGAACGACGACCACCTGGCCGCGGACATGGTCGTCGCCATGGGCCGCAACCATCAGCGCTTCCTTGCCGATATGGGCGTCCCGTCGGAGCGGCTGCGGATGATGCGGTCCTTCGACCCGCGCTCGGCCGCCTTCACCCTGGACGTCGAGGACCCCTACTACGGCGGTCCGGAGGATTTCGAGGCGGTCTTCACCGTCATCGAGGCGTCGCTGCCCGGCCTGCACAACTGGATCGACGAGCGGCTGGGGCAGTTCCGATGAAGCGTTGGGCGTTCCTGCTGCGGCCACAGTGGCTGGCGCTGTATGTCGTGGTGGCGGCCTTCGCCTGGCTGTGCTTCACGGTGCTGGCGCCGTGGCAGCTGGGCAAGAACACCACCACCTCCCGGGAGAACGCCCAGATCGCCAGCTCGCTCAACACCGAGCCGGTGGCGCTGACAACGTATCTGCCGGAGCAGGATTCCTCGGCGCACGAGCACCAGTGGCAGCGGGTCACGGCCACCGGCCGCTACCTGCCGGACAAGCAGGTGCTGGCCCGGCTCCGGTCGGTGGACGGCGGACCGGCCTACGAGGTCCTGGTGCCGTTCGATGTCGACGGCGGCCCGACCGTCCTGGTCAACCGGGGTTACGTCAAACCCGAGCAGGGCACCGCGGTGCCCCCGATCGCCCCGGCCCCGACCGAGCCGGTCACCATCACCGCCCGACTGCGCGACGCCGAGGGCTTGTTCCCTGGTAAGGACCCGTTCGTCGCCGAGGGCGCCCAGCAGGTGTACACCATCAACCCGGGCCAGATATCCACACTCACCGGTGTCCCGTTGACCGGGTCCTACCTGCAGCTGGTCGAGAATCAGCCCGGCGGCCTCGGGGTGATCCCGCTGCCCGTGCTCGATGCCGGCCCGTTCCTGTCCTACGGCATCCAGTGGATCGCGTTCGGCATCATCGCCCCGATCGGGGTGGGGTATTTCGTGATGGCCGAGGTGAAGGTGCGGCGCCGGGAGAAGGCGCTCGCGAAGGCCCAGAACGCTGAGGCCGCCGATTCCGCCGAGTCCGCGAAACCGGCGCCGGTCAGCACCGAGCAGAAGCTGGCCGACCGGTACGGCAAGCGGCGCTGACGGTCACCGCGAGCACCGCCGCACCCGCCTGCACCGCCCGCGACAGCCGCACCCCGCGTCGCAGATCCGCAGCCCCCGGTGCCGGACCGTCGCCCAGCGTCGGCCGTATCTCCAAGCGGTGCGCGTACTGGGTCGGGCCGCCCAGGCGCACGCCGAGCGCGCCGGCGAACGAGGCTTCGGCCACGCCCGCATTGGGGCTGGGATGCTTGCTCGCGTCGCGGCGCCAAGCCCGCCAGGCCGCGCCCGGCGCACCGCTGCACGCGAGCACGATCAGCCCGGTCGCGCGGGCCCCCAGGTAGTTCACCACGTCGTCGAATCGTGCTGCAGCCCAGCCGAACTGCAGATACTTCGGGGATTTGTGCCCGATCATCGCGTCGAGGGTGTTCGCTCCCCGGTACACCAGCAGCCCGGGCACACCGGCCACCGCGCCCCACAGGATCGGCGCGACCTGCGCGTCGGAGGTGTTCTCGGCGACCGACTCCAGCGCGGCCCGGGCCAACCCCTCGGCGTCCAGCGCGGCCGGGTCACGCCCGCACAGCGACGGCAGCAGCGCCCGCGCCCCGTCGATGTCCTGGCTTTCCAGCGAGCCCGCCAGCTGGGCACCGGTGCGGGCCAACGATGTTCCGCCGAGCACCACGTAGGTGGCCACCGCGGTGGTCGCGGCCGTCCAGACCGGTCCGCGGCGCCGAGCGGCGCGTTCGACCGCCACCCCGAGCGCACCCAGCCCGCCCAGCAGCACCGCGGTGTGCACGGCCCCGGCGGCCCGGTTGTCGGCGTAGCTGCGGCGTTCCAGTGCGGCGGCGACGGTGCCGAACGCGGCCACCGGGTGACCGCGTTGCGGGTCTGCCAGGCACACGTCGGCCAGGTAACCGGCCGCCAGGCCGACGGCTCGGGCTGAGGTTCTGCGCGCAAACACGTCGGCAGCGTCTCACAAGGTGGTGTACTCGACTCCATGAGGCTGGGTCTGCCGCGGCGCGGCAAGCGGGTGGTGTGAAACCCGACGGTTCGGGTGAGGAGAGTTCCATGGCTGGTTCGGGGATGGTCATCTCAGCGCTCGACCATGTGGCCGTCACGGTCAGCGATATCGGAGTGAGCGGACCCTGGTACCGCGCGCTGATCGGCGCCGACCCGGTGCTCGACGAGCACACCGACGGTGGGTTCCGCCACCTGGTGTGGGCCTTCGGGAACGGCACGCTGTTCGGCATCCACGAGCACGACCGCGATATTTCCCCGGGCGACTTCACCGAATTTCGGGCCGGCTTGGACCACGTCGGGTTCGGCGTCGCGTCCCGCGCGGACCTACAGGATTGGGTCGCCCGGCTCGATGAGCTGAACATCGCGCACGGCGGCGTCGTGGAGGCGCCTTACGGGTCCGGGCTGAGTTTCCGGGACCCGGACGGCATCGCGTTGGAGTTCTTCGCCCCGCCCGGCCAGATCCCGCCTGAGTAAACCTCGCGACAGTGGGTACCTCCTGAGGCATGTTGACGAAGATCGCAGGCACCGCCGTCCAAATCGCCGAAGGGATCGGAGGCATCGTCGGTATCCGGATCGGTACCGAAGAGCCGTTCTACCTCAGCGAGGACCGCCTCGGCGACATCGAGATCCGGAGGTACGGGCCGCGCATCGCGGCGCAGACCCGGGTCTCCGGGGACGGCAACGACGCCCGCAGTGAGGGGTTCCGGCGGCTGGCCGGCTACATCTTCGGAGGCAACCACCGCAACGAGAAGATCGCGATGACGGCCCCGGTCGCCCAGCAGGGCGACAAGATCGCCATGACCGCCCCGGTGGCGCAGAGCACCCACGGGGACACCGGAGACTCCGTCATCCGCTTCTACATGCCGTCCAAATGGTCGATGGACACCCTGCCCGAACCCGACGATGCGACCGTCACGGTGGTACAGGTGCCCGCCGAAAGGTTCGCCGTGCTGCAGTTCACCGGTGACCGCAGCCCCACGGCCGTCACGCAGAAGTCCGCGGAATTACTGAAGGCACTGCACGGCAGCGAATATCACCCCGACGGTGAGCCGGTGGCCTGGTTCTACGATCCGCCGTGGACGTTGCCGTTCCGGCGGCGCAACGAGGTTGCTGTGCCGCTGGCGGGATGACTCGGGCTGTTACAGTCCAGCCGTCCATGTGAGACAGGATGAGGAAGTCCGGTGTGATTCCGGCGCGGTACCGCCACTGTGAACGCAGCCCCTCGGGTGCTCGTGAGCCAGACCTTCGCCTCGTCTTGAGTTTTCCTGCCGGGGCGGAACTCCCCGAGAAGGGTTGATGCGCCATGCACCAACTGGTCCTGGTCGGTATGGGTGCCGACAGTCCAGCACGCGGAACGGATCTGACGATCCTCGCCGAACAGGTCGGAGCCCGGCTCGCTTATCTGCAGATCGGCACCCCGACGCTGCATCAGGTGCTCGACGAGATCGCGGCCGACAGGCCACAGGATGAGGTGCGCCTGATCGCGGTGCCGAGTGCGGGCGCTCCCGCACCCGCTCGCTCGTGGTTACGCCGGGTGGCTGCCGACTGGACGCGGCGTCACCCCGACATCCTGGACCTGCGGGTCGCCGAGCGGCCGGTCACCGGCCAGGAGGCCGGCCTGTCCTCGCCCGCGTGGGAGGCGATCCCCCGGCACGGACGCCACGTGCTGGTGTGCCGGGGCCCGCGGTGCACCGCCAAGGGCGCCGCGGACGTCGCGATCGCCGTCGACGAATCGCTGCGCGCACACGCCCTCGACGAGGATCAGGTGCTGGTCACCCAGACCGGATGTCTGTTCCCGTGCAACCACGGCCCGGTCCTGGTGGTGCACCCCGAGGATCGGTGGTTGGGGCGCGTCACCACGGACCAGGTCCGGGCTCTGGTCGCCGAGTGGGTCGAGGACCCCCGTACCGGTGTCGAACGGGTCGTGACGAGCGTCTAGCGCACCGGCGGCGTCGGCCTCCTCGTCCCGGCGGGGTGCAACCCACGGCAGCATCGCGCACGCCGCGAGGATCACCGCGACACCGGCCCACTGCGTCGGTGTCAGCCGTTCGTGCAGCAGTACCGCGGCCGCCAGCACCCCGACCACGGGTTCCAGGGTGCCCAGGATGCTCACCGGCACCGAGCCCAGGGTGCGCACCGCGTAGAGCGCACCGCACAGCCCGATCGGCAACAGCACCAGACCCTGCAGCGCCGCCACCTGCCAGGCACTGGGCGAGATGGCGAAGCTCTGCCCGGTCACCAGTGCGACGATGCCGACGGTCGCGGTGGCGCCCACGGTGACCATCAGCGTCGACAGCACGGTGCCCACCCGATGAACCCACCGCTCGCTGGCCACCAGATAGACCGCATAACCCGCCGCGCTGAGCAGTGCGCACCCGATGGCGGTGGCCGGTGCGGTGGCCCCGGTGGTCAGGGTCACCAGGACCAGACCGGCCAGGATCACCCCCACCAGCGCGCACGAGGGCCCGGACACCGGGGCCCGGTTGCGCAGGGCCACCAGCAGGATCACCACGATCGGGTAGACGTGGACCAGCACGACCGATAGCTGTGCACCGCCCTGCTCGATCGCCGCGAAGTAGGCCAGGACCTGGAGCCCGAACATCGGCCCGCACAAGCAGATCAGACCCACGGCCGCGCCGATCGGTACCCGCCGGAACCGGCGCATGAAGACGCACAACAATCCGATCGCGGTGAGTGCGAACAGACCGCGCACCGTGAGCAGCACTGCCGGGCCGGTACCGCCGCTGAAGCCGAACACCGCGGCCACCGGGGTGAGCCCGTACGCCACGCCGGAGGCCGCGCCGGCCGTCCATGCCCGGCCGCGGGTCGGGGCCCGGAAGTCGGTGGGCCGAATGTGGGCGTGCTCGGCCGTCACCACAGCTCCTTGTTCGATCGGATCGGTCCGACGGCGCCGCCGTCGAGGGGGTGTGCAGGTGCGGGAACTCGGTCCCGCTGGGACACCCCACCTCGTATCCACGCCGGGTGAAGTCGTTCGTGCGCCGGTACAGCCTAGACCGAGCGGTCAGCAGGCGGTGACCGCGGCCGCCGCACCCTGCACGATCAGCAGGATCGATCGTGGATCAGGTTGCCGTGCATCAGTATCCGGCGGCGTGGTCGTAGAGGTTGCGCAGCGGGCGCCCGTCGAGGAATCGACGCAGATTGTCGATGAAGATGTCGACGATCTTCGCGTTCTCCGAGGGCGCATTGGCCGCCGCATGTGGGCTCAGGATCACAGAGTCCAGGGCCCACAGCGGAGATTCGGGCGGCAGCGGTTCGATGCGGGTGACATCCAGCACGGCACCACTCAACGTCCCCCGCTGCAGGGCATCGGCGAGTGCATTCTCGTCGATGGTCGCTCCCCTACCGACGTTCACCACGATGGCCCCGTCGGGAAGCGCGGCGAGCTGCCGGGCGCCGATCATCGCCTCGGTCTCGTCGGTGATCGGCGCGGCGATCACCAGGATGTCGGCGGACGGAAGGTGCGCGGGCAGGTTGTCCCGGCTCAACGACGCGGAGAACGGAGCACCGAGGTCGCGGGGCCGGCGCACGACACCACTACTGGTGACCCCGAAGACGGCCAGCAGTTCGGCGATCCGGGTGCCGATCCGCCCGGCTCCCACGATGACGGCATGCCGGCCGGCCAGTTCGGTCACCCCGCCCGGACGCCACAACTTGTTCCTGCGATCGGCGGCCAGACCGGGCAGATCGCGGGCGAAATAGAGGATCCCGGCGAGCGCGAACTCGGCCAGCGGGTCGGCGTGCACGCCGGAGGCCGTGGTGACGGTGAGTTCGGTGTGCCGCAGCCCCAGCGTCGCCATCCGGGTTCCCACTCCGGCCGACGTGGCCTGGACCCACCGCAGCCGCGGCGACTGCGTCAACGTCTCGGCCGGGCGGCGCCAGTCGAAGTCGAACATCACGTCGGCGGCCGCCAGCAATCGCGTCCACCGGTCGTCCTGCTCGGCGCTCAATGACCTCGCGGTGCCGACGTGGTCGGCCGGCCAGCGCGGTTCGGGCAGCAGCTCGGGGTGGTAGTGCACCCGCAGCCGCTGGTCCGTCGCGGCGATCCGCTCGACGAGGTCGGGGGGCAGGTAGGACGCGATGACGACGTCGACCGAGTTCATGACATCAGTAGATACCAGAACCGGATCGGCGCCCTGTCCCGGCCCGAACGGTCAGTACATGTATTCGGCCGGGCAGGACAGGTCCACATAGACCGTCGAGCCGGGACTGGTGCTGAACGGGCCGCGCACCGCCTCCACCGAACAGTTGGACAGCGGCCCGGCGCGGGTCCCGTTCACCTGCACGTTGTATCCCTGGGCCCGCAGGCCGTCGATGGTCTCGGCCACAGATGCCGTTGCCGACGGTGCCGCCGAGGCGGCCGGCGCCGCGGCGAAGACCGCCGCCAACGCGATCGAGCCGACCGCGGCATGCAGAATCGTGTGCATCGTCGTCCCCTTCCTGAAAGTGCGAATGTGTCTACTGCGAACGCTTTTCACGTGCACATTCAGCATCGAACGTCGGCGGGATCGAATCCATGCGGTAAGCCCGAGACATCACCGGGGGTTAACCGCAGTGGACCCGCGGGGGTTCTCTGCGGACCGGCTCTCCGGGTCCACCCGTCGTGCGACGAAATCAGCGGCCCGGTCCACCATTCCGTTGAGGGCGTAACTGCTGTGTGCTGCGCGGTCGAAACCGCCGGGTTGGCAGATCGGGTCGCCCGGAGCACAGAGATCGAGGGACTTCACGACGTACGGTGCGCCGAGTGCCAACGGTGGGGCTCCCCGGTGCATGTAGCGGGTCGCGTCGGCAACGCCGTCTGCAGCGCGACCGAAGTCCAACGACGCCGGGTATTCCACCGCGTACGACCCAACGGTCCGTCCCGGAAGTCGCGACCGCAGAGAGGATGCCAACGCCTCGCCGAAGCGGCCCAGGCCCGCAGGTTCGAACGTCCCTCGCGCGAAGACAAGCTCGACATCCGGGCAGCCGGTCGGGGCGCCGTTGGCAACGGCCGGCGACAGAAATGGCGGCGCGGCAAGTGATGTCATCGCAACGACGACGCCTACTGTGTGCAACGCGGCGTGATACCTGCGGACCATGGTTCTTCCTCCTCGTGGACGCATCCGGCGAAGCCACCGCATGGTTCGACCGGCCTGACGGTTCCGGTTCGGCCTGGTGCCGCGCAGTGCTACTCGATGAACCACCGCGGCCGTGTCGAAAAATTCCATCCTCGGCCGGCGTCGACGATCAGTCCCGGCCGGCGAGTACCAGTTTCTCGGCCAGAAGCTTGGGGTTCGTGAAGAGCACTTCGTGCGAGCCATCGAGTGTCACCAGCCTGAAGACACCCAACCGGCGGGCGTGAGCCAGATAACCGCATTCAGGATCCCCGGGCGGCAGACCCGAGTCGTCGTTACACAGCACGTACCTGCGCGGCACATCGATCAGTGCGTAAAAGGCTTTCATGTCCAGCTTTTCGGCCATTCCAGAACACCAGTCGCCTCACGAGGTGTGGCATCTGCGCTGCCAGCCGGGCAATCACGCTTCCAGCGAAGCTGTGGCCGACGAGAACGAAGTCGCCAAGTCCGTGTTCGGTGACGTAGTCAGCTACCGAGGCAACACAGTCATCGTGAGTGACATCGCGATCGGCGCCGGGGCCATGCCCTGCCATCGTCGGGTGGTGGACTTCGTGGCCCAGGGCGCGAAGTTCGTCCGCGACATCTGTCCAGGCAGCTCCGTCGTGCCAGGAGCCGTGGACAAGAACATAGGTCGACATCACAAGTGCTTTCTGTCAGAGACGATTTCGGGAGTCAGTTCAGGGCCAGCTCGAACTGCAGGGCAGTCTGGGTGAAACCGAACGCTTCGTAGAAGCGGTGCGCGGAGGTGTTCGTGATCCCTGAGTCGAGGACGACGTGGGTGCACTCCAGTTCCCGCGTACGCTCGACGACTTTGGCCAGAACGGCGTGGCCGAGTCCCAGCCCTCGCCGCCGGGTGGTCACGACGAGGTCCGCGACGTAAACGTGCCGGCCGAGCCGGGAGTCGGTGACAAGCCGCCAACCGACCAGTGCAACGGCTTTGCCTTCCAGGATGGCTGCTTCGTAGACGAGATTCATCTGAACGGCGTCGATGAGCAGTTGCGCAAAGGTCTGCAACGTCAGCTGCGGCCGCAGTTCGGTCAGCAGCGTCCACACCGCGACGAGGTTCGGATCGTGGGCGTCCACCCGAACCAGGCTGATTCCGTCAGGACGGTCGCCGCATCCAATGGTGTCAGGGTTGGACGAGGCCATACTTGGACATCCATGCGTGCCGTAGCTCTGGTTCGGTCGACTTCTGGAATGTGTATGCCGGAGAAAGCAATTCTTCGGCACGAGTCTCTTCGATCCTGACCGCATGATGGCACGGCACGGAGTCGCCGTTGGTTTCCCGGAGCCAAGTTGCGATGTGGGTGCAGGCGGGGTCTGTGGGATCCAACACTTCAGCGGTACCTCCGAAGCGATATCCCCGCCGCGACAGGAAGTCCACCACGTTGATTTCGATCGCTGGGCGGGCACGGAGGTTGTCGATGGTGTGTGGCGAGGCGATGTCGGCGAAGATGAGGTGTTTGTCGTCGAGTACCCGCACCGACCCCTTCGGGGAGAAATTCGGCGCACCGTCGTCGTTCACGGTCGCCACGAACATGAGCTTTGACTTCTCGATGATGTCGATCATGTCTTGGCTGATGGTGGTGCCGGTGCCCTTCTTTCCTCGGCGAGGTCGCCGTAGTGATCTGATGGGTGTCACTGCGCTCTGGCACATTTCACTCGGGCGCCACCGGAATGTGACTGCAGATCGCCACTCGGTTGAACGCGTTGATCGCGATGGCGAGCGAGTGCACGGCCGCGATCTGCTCGGCTGTGAGTGTTCGGCTGATCTCGGCACGGATCGTATCGGGCAGCTCGGCCGTCGAGATCGCGGTGACGTACTCACTGATGTGCAGGGCTGCCATCTCGATGTCGCTGAAGTACTGCGTCTCTCGCCACGCCGATACCACCGCCAAGCGGTCGGGTGACTCGCCGGCGGCGATCGCGTCGGTGCTGTGCATGCGCAGGCAGTAGGCGCATCCGTTGATCTGGGACGCCCGGATCTTCACCAGCTCGACAGAGTCGGCGTCCCGGCAGCGCGGGGCCGACCGGGGAGACAGAGAGGTGTTGGTCGAGCTGAAGGTGCCCTGACCCGCCTGGGCACCTGTAACGGTGGGCCGACGCCACCGACAACGGCCCTTACCTGCAGAAATGATGGTGGGCGCGGACGGTATCGAACCGCCGACCGCTGGTGTGTAAAACCAGAGCTCTACCACTGAGCTACGCGCCCCGTCGCAGGCAACTTACACGTCGTGCCCGCATGGGAGAAATCCCGTGTCGAGAAACCTCAGCCGCCGCGCAACGCCGCCAGGGCGTGGCGCCAGACCGACTGATCACGCGGCTCGCCGGGCTGCATCATCTCGGCGAACCGGATCACCCCGTCCCGGTCGAGCGCGAAGGTGCCCCGGTTCGGGTAGCCGGCGTCGGCGTTGAACACCCCGTAGGCCTGCGTGACCGCGCCGTGCGGCCAGAAATCGGCCAGCACCGGGAACAGGAACCCGTTCTGCACCGCCCAGACCTTGTGGGTGGGTGGTGGGCCGACGGAGATGGTCAGCACCGCGGTGTCCTCGTTCTCGTACTCGGCCAGGTGATCGCGGATCTCGCCGAGTTCGCCTTCGCACACCCCGGTGAAGGCCAACGGAAAGAACACCAGCAGGACGTTCTTCCCGCGCAAGGACGACAGCGTCACGGCGCGACCGTGCTGGTCCTTGAGCGTGAAGTCCGGCGCAGCCTGCCCGACAGCGAGCATGCCTACCGCTGCTTCGTGACGGCCTTGGACTTCGGCTGCACCAGCCGGCTGGCGATCCAGCCCCCCAGGTTCGCCGACGAGGTCTGCATCAGGCCCGCGGTGGGCGCAGACTCCGCGATCTCGGCGGGCGCCACGTGGCCGGGTTTACCGGTCTTGGGTGTCACCACCCAGATGACGCCGTCCTCGGCGAGCGGAGTGATGGCATCCATCAGCCGGTCGACCAGGTCGCCGTCATCGTCACGCCACCACAGCAGGACGACGTCGACCACCTCGTCGGAGTCCTCGTCGAGCATCTCGCCGCCGATGGCGTCCTCGACGTCGGCCCGGATGTCGTCATCGGTATCTTCGTCCCAACCAAGCTCCTGGACGACCTGTCCCTTGGCGATGCCCAACTTCTGGGCGTAGTTCGGGTCAGATTCCTTCCCCGCCGCGACCACCTTCTGTCCTCCCTCTTGCTGCTTCGTGTCAGCCTCCGAACTTCTTGGAGACCTATCGTCGCATGTCCTGTCGTGGTAGCCGCCCTCTGGCGGCCGTTTTGCCCCAAATACCCATCAGTAGGCGGCATCGCACAAATCGAGCGCCACCGTCCGAGAATCGTTCAGTTGGTTGATCGCGTCGTTGAACGGACCGGGTCCGATATCGGTCGCGATCGCCGACGCCACCGCCCGGGCGGCATCGACCCAGCGCCGCAACGCGCCGTTCAATTCGGGCCCCAACGGCTCGGACAAACTGCCCGAGACCTGATCGGCGCTGCCGTTGAGTGCGTCGATCGCCGGCCGGGCCGTCGCCGCCACGTCGGAGCTCTGGTTGTAGGCGTCGACGTACCCGTTGACGGCGGTGATCGCCTCCGCGCTCGTGTTGCTGAGGGCCTCGCACGAGCTGTGCACGGCTTTCCTGGTGATCGAAACCTGGCGTTCGGACTCCCGCGCGCTGGCACTTGCCGCGGATTCGGCGCTCGATGCGGACACCGAGGCCTGGTAGATCGGCGCGTCGGCCTTGTCCACCGTCGCGGTACCGCTGGTGACGCTTGCACACCCCACCACGATCATGGCCAGGGCGGCCGGCGCGCCTAGTGCCAGCGCAACGATGCGCAGACGCGTCGCTGCAGCACAGCCCCGCCAACTCTTCAGCATCATCGCCAAACTTACCGGTTCGGCAGCCCGATGGGCAGATCATTGCGGTAGCGAACCCCGCGCGGCCACATGCGGCAGGATGGGAGGACGATAGGAGGTGCCACAAGCGCCAATTATCCGACACCAAGCACCTTTCTACCGAGGAGCCGTAGTTGACTACCGAGTTCGCGCGCCAAGACCTGGCCCAAAACTCTGGCAGCACAGGCGAACCCGACCGGGTCCGCGTGATCCGGGAGGGCGTTGCCTCCTATCTGCCCGATATCGACCCCGACGAGACCGGTGAATGGCTGGAATCGTTCGACGAACTGCTGGAACGATCCGGACCGGCCCGTGCCCGCTATCTGATGTTGCGTCTGCTGGAGCGCTCCCGGGAGAAGCGGGTCGCGATCCCGGCACTCACCTCCACCGACTACGTCAACACCATCCCCACCGAACTGGAGCCCTGGTTCCCCGGTGACGAGGATGTCGAGCGACGTTACCGCGCCTGGATCCGCTGGAATGCCGCCATCATGGTGCACCGCGCCCAGCGCCCGGGAGTCGGTGTGGGCGGCCACATTTCGACGTACGCGTCCTCGGCGTCGCTGTACGAGGTGGGGTTCAACCACTTCTTCCGCGGCAAATCCCATCCCGGTGGCGGAGACCAGGTCTTCATCCAGGGTCACGCCTCCCCCGGCGTGTACGCGCGCGCCTTCCTGGAGGGCCGGCTGTCCACCGACCAACTGGATGGTTTCCGGCAGGAGCACAGCCATCCCGGCGGCGGACTGCCGTCCTACCCGCACCCCCGGTTGATGCCCGACTTCTGGGAATTCCCGACCGTGTCCATGGGCCTGGGCCCGATGAACGCGATCTACCAGGCCCGGTTCAACCATTACCTGGCCGACCGCGGCATCAAGGACACCTCCGATCAGCATGTGTGGGCGTTCCTCGGCGACGGCGAGATGGACGAACCGGAGAGCCGCGGCCTGATCCAGGTGGCGGCCAACGAGGCGCTGGACAACCTGACCTTCGTGGTGAACTGCAACCTGCAGCGCCTCGACGGCCCGGTGCGCGGGAACGGCAAGATCATCCAGGAACTGGAGTCGTTCTTCCGGGGTGCCGGCTGGAACGTCATCAAGGTGGTGTGGGGCCGCGAGTGGGACGCCCTGCTGCACGCCGACCGCGACGGCGCACTGGTCAATCTGATGAACACCACCCCCGACGGTGACTACCAGACCTACAAGGCCAATGACGGCGCCTACGTGCGCGACCACTTCTTCGGCCGTGATCCGCGCACCAAGGCGCTCGTGGAACCGATGACCGACCGGGAGATCTGGAACCTCAAGCGCGGCGGGCATGACTACCGCAAGGTGTACGCGGCTTACCGCGCGGCGATGGAGCACAAGGGCCAGCCCACGATCATCCTGGCCAAGACCATCAAGGGCTACACGCTCGGCCAGCATTTCGAGGGCCGCAATGCCACGCACCAGATGAAAAAGCTTGCACTGGAAGACCTCAAGACCTTCCGCGATGTCACCCGGGTGCCGATCTCGGACGCCGACCTGGAAAAGGACCCGTACCTGCCGCCGTACTACCACCCCGGGCCCAACGCCCCGGAGATCCGGTACCTGCTCGACCGTCGGCGCACCCTGGGCGGGTTCCTGCCGGAGCGGCGCACCAAGTCCAAGGTGCTGAAGCTACCCGGCACCGACACCTACTCGGCACTCAAGAAGGGGTCCGGCAAGCAGCCGGTGGCCACCACCATGGCGACCGTGCGCACGTTCAAAGAACTTTTGCGGGACAAGAACATCGGGCCGCGTATCGTGCCGATCATCCCGGACGAGGCGCGCACCTTCGGGATGGATTCGTGGTTCCCGAGCCTGAAGATCTACAACCGCAACGGCCAGCTCTACACCGCGGTGGACTCCGAATTGATGTTGGCCTACAAGGAAAGCGAAATCGGCCAGATCCTGCACGAGGGCATCAACGAGGCCGGGTCGACGGCGTCGTTCACCGCGGTCGGTACGTCCTACTCCACCCAGAACGAACCGATGATCCCGATCTACATCTTCTATTCGATGTTCGGGTTCCAGCGCACCGGCGACGGACTGTGGGCCGCGGCGGATCAGATGGCCAAGGGCTTCGTGCTCGGCGCCACCGCGGGCCGCACCACGCTCACCGGGGAGGGGCTGCAGCACGCCGACGGGCACTCACTGCTGCTCGCCTCCACGAACCCGGCCGCGGTCACCTATGACCCGGCGTTCGCCTACGAGATCGCGTACATCATCGAAAGCGGTCTGAAGCGGATGTACGGCGAGGATCCCGAGAACGTCTTCTTCTACATCACCATCTACAACGAGCCATACGTGCAGCCCGCGGAGCCGGAGAACTTCGACCCCGAGGGCGTGCTGCGCGGGATGTACCGATTCCGCGCGGCGACGGAGAAGCGTTCCAGCACCGCGCAGATCCTGGCGTCGGGTGTCTCGATGCCCGAGGCGCTCAAGGCGGCCGACATGCTCGCCGAGAAGTGGGATGTCGCCGCCGACGTCTGGTCGGTGACCAGCTGGGGTGAGCTCAACCGCGACGGTGTCGCGGTGGAGAAGGCCCGGCTGCGTCATCCCGACCAGCAGGCGCCGACGGCCTATGTGACCGAGGTGCTCGCGGATTCCGCCGGCCCGGTGGTGGCGGTGTCGGACTGGATGCGCGCGGTTTCAGAGCAGATCCGGCCGTGGGTGCCGGGCACCTACGTGACGCTGGGCACCGACGGGTTCGGCTTCTCCGACACCCGCCCGGCGGCCCGGCGTTACTTCAACACCGACGCCGAGTCGGTGGTGGTGGCGGTGCTGGAGGCCCTGGCCCGGGACGGCGAGATCGACCCGTCGGTCGCGATCGCGGCGGCCAAGGAGTACCGCATCGACGACGTCACGGCGGCCGGCGTTTCCTACGCGGACACCGGTAGCGCCTGACCAAGACCGGACAGTCGGGCATCCCTATATCGCCTACTCACAAAACCTAGGCGTATCTTTTGGGGATGCCCGACAACCGGTCCGCACCTCCACCGGCATCCACGCTGGAGGTGCTGCAGAGCGTGCCCGAATCGGCGCTGCGCCGGCTCAAGCAGTACTCGGGCACGTTGTCCACCCAGGCGGTCCACGCGCTGGAGACCCGGCTGCCCTTCTTCGCCGACCTGGAGGCCTCGCAGCGCGCCAGCGTGCAGCTCGTCGTGCAGACCGCGGTGATCAACTTCGTCGAATGGATGCGCGACCCCAACAGCGATGTCGGCTACACCGCGCAGGCCTTCGAGGTGGTGCCCCAGGATCTGCGCCGCCGGGTCGCCTTGCGACAGTCCGTGGAGATGGTGCGCGTCACCATGGAGTTCTTCGAGGAGGTCGTGCCGCTGCTCGCCCGCAACGAGCAGCAGCTGACCGCGCTGACCGCGGGCATCCTGCGCTACAGCCGCGACCTGGCGTTCGCCGCAGCCACGGCCTATGCCGATCAGGCCGAGGCGCGTGGCGCCTGGGACACCCGGATGGAGGCCAACCTGGTCGACGCGGTGGTGCGCGGGGACATGGGCCCCGACCTGCAGTCCCAGGCGGCCGCCCTGAACTGGGACGCGACCGCTCCAGCAACCGTCATCGTGGGGCTGCCCCGCCCCGACCGGCTCGAACAGACCGGTGACGATGTGCACGCCGCGGCGGACAGTTGCGGGCGCTCCGCCCTGTCCGATGTGCACGGCACCTGGCTGGTCACCATCGTCAGCGGCGGCCTCTCCCCGACCGAGCGTTTCCCCGCGGAACTGCTGAAGGTGTTCGGCGACGGTCCCGTGGTCGTCGGCCCGACGATGCCGACGCTGGGCGCCGCACACCACAGCGCATCCGAGGCCATCGCCGGGATGAACGCGGTGGCCGGCTGGAGCAATGCCCCGAGGCCGGTCTCATCCCGCGAACTGCTACCCGAGCGCGCCCTGCTCGGGGATCCCAGCGCGGTGAGCGCGTTGGCGACCGAGGTGATGCGCCCGCTCGCCGACGCCGATCCGGCGCTGGCCAAAACTCTGGACGCCTACCTCGATTCCGGCGGTGCCATAGAGGCGTGCGCCCGTAAATTGACGGTTCATCCAAACACAGTTCGTTACCGACTCAAGCGAATCACCGACTTCACGGGCCGCGATCCGACCGTCCCGCGCGACGCCTACGTGCTGCGGGTCGCGACCGCGGTGGGCCGCATGAAAGGTGACGGAAGCCACTTCACCTCACAAAACGGCCCCTCTGCGATGGCCGGTGGACAGCAAACGACGCAGTGGGGCCGGCACCCCTCATGAGCGCTGATCGCGGCTCGGTCTCGGCCCGGTCGCTTCACGTGCACTTTTGTAGACTCTCCACAAAAGAATAAGACAAGGTTCATAATCTCTTACACGGCACAAAGGGTGCTTCACAGTGTTTTCTTAATCCGTGCCTGAAAACACTGTGCTTGCGCTGCTTGCCCCCGGACAGGGCTCGCAGACCCCCGGCATGCTCAGCCCGTGGCTGGAGTTGCCCGGCGCCGCCGAGCGTCTCGCCACGTGGTCGGACATCAGCGGACTGGACCTGGTCCGACTCGGCACCACCGCCACCGCCGAGGAGATCACCGATACCGCGGTGACCCAGCCCCTCGTGGTGGCCGCGACGCTGCTCGCCCATGAAGAGGCCGCCCGGCGCGGTGTGCTGCAGGGTGATGCCGCCGTGGCCGGCCACTCGGTCGGTGAGATCGCCGCCTACGCCATCGCCGGCGTGATCAGCGCCGACGACGCGGTCAAGCTGGCCGCCACCCGCGGCGCGGAGATGGCCAAGGCCTGCGCGCTGGAGCCCACCGGTATGGCCGCCGTCCTGGGCGGCGAGGAGGCCGACGTCCTCGAAGCCCTGGCCCGCCTCGACCTCATCCCCGCCAACCGCAACGCGGCCGGCCAGATCGTCGCCGCCGGTGCGGTCTCGGCGCTGGAGAAGCTGGCCGAGGATCCGCCGGCCAAGGCCCGGGTCCGTGTGCTGGCCACCGCCGGGGCGTTCCACACCCACTACATGGCCTCGGCCGCCGAGGGCTACGCCGCCGCAGCGGCCGGCGTGGCCACCAACGAGCCGACCGCAACCCTGCTGTCCAACGCCGACGGCAAACCGGTGGCCGATGCCGCGGACGCCATGGCCAAGCTGGTCGCCCAGATGACCCGGCCGGTGCGCTGGGATCTGTGCAACGAGACATTGCGCGGCCTGGACGTGCGGGCCGTCGTGGAGTTCCCGCCCGCGGGCACACTGGTCGGTATCGCCAAGCGCGAACTGAAGGGCACCCCGACCAAGCCGGTCAAGACCCCCGAAGATCTGGACGGGCTCGCCGACCTGTAGAGCGCGCACGTCCTGCACCACCCCCAGTCACAACCACATACGAGCTTCACCCCCGGATCGCACTCGCTTTCGGGCAATGAGAAAGAAATGAAGGGAGCCACATCGTGGCCGCCAGCCAGGAAGAAATCATCGCCGGTCTCGCCGAGATCATCGAAGAGGTGACCGGTATCGAGCCGTCCGAGGTCACGATGGAGAAGTCCTTCGTCGACGACCTGGACATCGACTCGCTGTCGATGGTCGAGATCGCGGTGCAGACCGAGGACAAGTACGGCGTGAAGATCCCCGACGAGGACCTCGCGGGCCTGCGCACCGTCGGTGACGTCGTCTCCTACATCCAGAAGCTCGAAGCCGAGAACCCCGAGGCTGCCGCTGCCCTGCGCGAGAAGTTTGGCTCGGAATGACCAAACCTTCCACTGCTAACGGCGGGTTCCCGAATGTCGTGGTGACCGCCGTTACGGCGACCACCTCACTGGCACCGGACATCGAGAGCACGTGGAAGGGCCTGCTGGCCGGCGAGAGCGGCATCCGCAAGCTCGAGGACGACTTCGTCGAGAAGTGGGACCTGGCAGCCAAGATCGGTGGGCACCTCAAGGAGCCGCTCGATCCGCTGATGTCCCGCCTCGAGATGCGGCGTATGTCCTACGTGCAGCGGATGGCGAAGTACCTCGGCAACCAGCTCTGGGAAACCGCGGGCAAGCCCGAGGTCGATCCCGACCGGTTCGCGGTCGTGATCGGCACCGGGCTGGGTGGCGGCGAGAAGATCGTCGAGACCTATGACGCGATGAACGAGGGCGGGCCCCGCAAGGTGTCCCCGCTCGCCGTTCAGATGATCATGCCCAACGGTGCTGCCGCCGTCGTCGGCCTCGAGCTCGGGGCCCGCGCCGGTGTCATCACGCCGGTGTCGGCCTGTTCCTCGGGTTCGGAAGGCATCGCGCACGCATGGCGTCAGATCGTCATGGGTGACGCCGATATCGCCGTGTGCGGTGGTGTCGAGGGTGCCATCGAGGCGCTGCCCATCGCGGCGTTCTCGATGATGCGTGCGATGTCGACCCGCAACGACGATCCGGAAGGTGCTTCGCGTCCGTTCGACAAGAATCGCGACGGGTTCGTCTTCGGCGAGGCCGGTGCGCTCATGGTCATCGAGACCGAGGAGCACGCCCTGGCCCGCGGCGCCAAGCCGCTGGCCCGTCTGATGGGTGCCGGCATCACCTCCGACGCGTTCCACATGGTGGCTCCGGCCGCGGACGGCAAGCGTGCCGGCCAGGCCATGAAGCGCGCGATGGAGACCGCGGGTCTGTCACCGAAGGACATCTCGCATGTCAACGCGCATGCCACATCGACCTCGATCGGTGACGTCGCCGAGGCGAACGCCATCCGAGTCGCGGGGGTGGAGCATGCCGCGGTGTACGCGCCGAAGTCGGCTCTGGGTCACTCGATCGGTGCGGTGGGTGCACTGGAGTCGATCCTGACAGTGCTGGCGTTGCGTGACGGCGTCATTCCGCCGACGCTCAACTTCGAGACCCCCGATCCTGAGATCGATCTCGATGTTGTCGCGGGAGAGCCCCGGTACGGTGACTACCAGTACGCCATCAACAACTCGTTCGGATTCGGTGGCCACAATGTGGCTCTGGCGTTCGGACGTTACTGAGGTAACCAAGAAAGACCAGTAGCAGATGGTGGGGAACGGCTTGAACAAGCTGTCTACGGGGAATGGTCTGCCCAACGTGGTCGTCACTGGCATCGCCATGACGACCGCGTTGGCGACCGATGCCGAAACGACGTGGCAGAAGCTGCTTGCCGGTGAGAGCGGCATCCGCAAGCTCGAAGACGACTTCATCGACCTGTATGACCTACCGGTGCGAATCGGCGGCCATCTGCTCGAGGACTTCGACAGCGAGCTGACCAAGGTGGAGCTTCGCAGGTTGTCCTACCTGCAGAAGATGGCCGTGATCATCAGCCGCCGGGCCTGGGCCAATGCCGGCGAACCCGAGGTGGACCCGCGACGCCTGATGGTGTCGATGGGTACCGGTATGGGTTCCTCGGAGGAACTGGTCTTCGCCTACGACGGGATGCGCAGCAAGGGACTGCGTGCGGTCTCCCCGCTGGTGGTCCAGAAGTTCATGCCCAATGCCGCCGCGGCGGCCGTCGGCCTGGAACGCAGCGCGCGGGCCGGGGTGAACACGGTGATCTCGGCGTGCGCATCCGGCTCGGAAGCCGTCGCCAACGCCTGGCGGCACGTCGTGCTCGGCGAAGCCGATATCGCCATCTGCGGTGGTGTGGAAACCAAGATCGAGGCGGTGCCGATCGCCGGCTTCGCCCAGATGCGCATCGTGCTGTCCAATTCCAACGATGACCCGCAGGGCGCCTGCAAGCCGTTCGACCGGGACCGGAACGGTTTCGTCTTCGGTGAGGGTGGCGCGCTGATGGTCATCGAGACCGAGGAGCACGCCAAGGCCCGCGGCGCCAACATCCTGGCCCGCATCATGGGTGCCAGCGTCACCTCGGACGGCTATCACATCGTGGCCCCGGACCCCAACGGGGAGCAGGCCGGGTATGCCATGAGCCGGGCCATCGAACTGGCCGGGCTGCAGGCCTCCGACATCGACCACGTCAATGCGCATGCCACCGGCACCACCGTCGGCGACGTGGCCGAGGGATACGCCATCAACAATGCGATGAAGGGGCACAAGCCGGCGGTGTACGCACCGAAGTCGGCTCTGGGCCACTCGGTCGGTGCGGTAGGTGCGGTGGAGAGCATCCTCACCGTGCTCGCCCTGCGCGACGGGATCATCCCGCCGACGCTGAATCTCAAGAATCTGGACCCGGAGATCGACCTGGATGTCGTGGCTGGCGAGCCGCGACCCGGTGACTACAAGTACGCGATCAACAATTCGTTCGGATTCGGTGGGCACAATGTGGCGCTCACCTTCGGAAAATACTGACAGAAGTACCCGAAGGCGCCGGTCACCATCCGACGCGTAACCAGGAGGACTGGATGACCATCATGGCTCCCGAAGCGGCCGCCGAGTCGCTCGACCCGCGCGATCCGCTGCTGCGCCTGAAGACCTTCTTCGACGACGGCAGCGTCTCGTTGCTGCACGAGCGCGACAAGTCCGGTGTGCTGGCGGCCGCCGGTACCGTCAACGGTGTGCGGACCATCGCGTTCTGCACCGACGGCACCGTCATGGGTGGCGCGATGGGCATCGAGGGGTGCGCGCACATCGTCAACGCCTACGACGTCGCCATCGAGGAGCAGAGCCCGATCGTCGGGATCTGGCACTCCGGCGGTGCGCGACTGGCCGAGGGCGTCAAGGCGCTGCACGCGGTCGGTCTGGTCTTCGAGGCGATGATCCGGGCTTCCGGTTACGTCCCGCAGATCTCGGTGGTGGTCGGCTTCGCCGCCGGCGGCGCCGCCTACGGTCCCGCGCTGACCGACGTCATCGTGATGGCCCCGGACAGCAAGGTTTTCGTCACCGGCCCCGACGTGGTGCGCAGCGTGACCGGCGAGGACGTCGACATGGTGTCCCTCGGCGGCCCGGAGGCCCATCACAAGAAGTCCGGTGTGTGCCACATCGTCGCCGACGATGAGCTCGACGCCTACGAGCGTGGCCGCCGCCTCGTCGGATTGTTCTGCCAGCAGGGTCATTTCGACCGCAGCAAGGCCGAGGCCGGCGACACCGACCTCAAGGCCCTGATGCCCGAGTCCGCGCGGCGCGCCTACGACGTGCACCCGATCGTCGAAGCGCTGCTGGACAAGGATTCGCACTTCGAGGAGTTCCAGTCCCGCTGGGCCCCGTCCATCGTGGTCGGCCTGGGCCGCCTCGCCGGGCGCACCGTCGGCGTCATCGCCAACAACCCACTGCGCCTCGGCGGCTGCCTGAACTCCGAAAGCGCCGAGAAGTCAGCCCGTTTCGTGCGGCTGTGCGATGCCTTCGGTATCCCGCTGGTGGTCGTCGTGGACGTGCCCGGCTATCTGCCCGGCGTGGATCAGGAGTGGGGCGGTGTGGTGCGCCGCGGCGCCAAGCTGCTGCACGCGTTCGGTGAAGCCACCGTCCCGCGCGTCACGCTGGTCACCCGCAAGATCTACGGCGGCGCCTACATCGCGATGAACTCTCGCTCGCTGGGCGCCACCAAGGTCTTCGCCTGGCCGGAGGCCGAGGTCGCCGTGATGGGTGCCAAGGCCGCGGTCGGCATCCTGCACAAGCGCAAGCTGGCCGCCGCCGCCGATGACGAGCGCGACGCCCTGCACGAGGAACTGGCCGCCGAGCACGAGCGGATCGCCGGTGGCGTGGACAGCGCCATCGAGATCGGCGTGGTGGACGCGAAGATCGATCCCGCGCACACCCGCAGCGTGATCACCCAGGCGCTGGCCGAGGCGCCCGCACGGCGCGGCCGGCACAAGAACATCCCGCTGTAGCCAATCTGCGATTTCGGCGCGTTCACGTTCGTTCAGCGAATGTGAACGCGCCGAAGTCGTTTCTGGGGCGCTACCGCGTGGTGTAGCCGCCGTTGGCGAAGATGGTCTGCCCGGTGATCCAGTGTCCCTCGCCGGCCAGGAACACCACCAGCGGTGCGATGTCCTCGACCATGGTCAGACGATTTCCCATCGCCTGGGACCGGTGGAACGTCACCCGTTCCGGGGTCTCCTGCCCGTAGAAGAACGGGGTGTCCATCGGCCCCGGAGCGACGTTGTTGACGTTGATGTCGCGTGCGGCGAACTCTTTGGCCGCCGCCCTGGTGAAGTGCTCGACCGGACTCTTGGCCCCGGCGTAGGTGGCGTAGCCATCGGTGAACGCTGCCAGCAGCGAGGTCACGATGGTGATCACCGAGCCACCGTCGGCGAGCTTGCGGCCGGCCTGCTGGATGAAGAAGAACGCCGCCTTCGCGTTGACGTCGAACATCGAATCATATTCGGCCTCAGTGGTTTCCACGATCGGCTTGCGAAGCACCCGGCCCGCCGTGTTGATCGCGATGTCCACACTGCCGAAGGCGCCGATCGCCGCGTCGAACAACGCCTCGACATTGGCCGGATCGGTCAGGTCGGCCTGGAACTTGATGGCCCTGGCGCCGGCTTCCTCGATCTCGGCGATGGTCTCGTCGGCGTCGGGTTCGGTGGCCGCGCTGTGGTAGTGCACCGCGACGTTGACACCCCACGTGGCCAACGTCGCACCGACCAGACCGCCGAGGTTCTTGGCCCCACCGGCGATCACCGCGGACTTCCCGTGCAAGTTCGTACTCACTGCTCGACGGTAAACAGCGACCCGACAAACGGGAAACGCAAGAATCCGAGGTTTCCACAAACAACGGTTGTGCAACACTGGGCCGATGACGCGCCGATTTCCGGACCTGCGCCGACTACGGCACTTCATCGCCGTCGCCGAAACCGGCAGCTTCACCGCGGCCGCGAACAGCCTGCACCTGAGCCAGCAGGCCCTGAGCAGCTCGGTGGCCCAACTGGAGAAGGAACTCGGCGCGACGCTGTTCACCCGGGACGGGCGTCGGGTGTCGCTCACCCCCGCCGGTGGACTGCTGCTGGACGAGGGCCGCACCCTGCTGGCCGCGGCCTACACCGTCACCGACCGGGTACAGCGGGCCGCGGCCGGAGCCGAGGGCGAGTTCGTGGTGGGCTATGCGCCGACCCTCAGCGGCGCCGAGGCCTACGTGCACCTGGAACCGGCCATCGACGCGTTCCCGGACCGGTCGTTCACCTTCCGGCAACTCTTCCCCGACGATCTTGTACGCGAGATTATTTCCGGCACAGTGCATCTGGGGTTGCGCCGCGGTGTGGTGCCCTACGCTGACCTGGCCACCGCCGTGGTCGGCTACGACCGGGTGCGGTTGGCGCTGCCCGCCGAGCACCGACTGGCCGCGAAGTCCGTGATCGACATCAGCGAACTGGCCGGCGAGACGGTGGCGCTGTGGGCCCCGCCCGGGGCGTCCTCCTACAGCGACTTCCTGATGGGCGCCTGCCGCCGCGCCGGGTTCGAACCGGACTACCTGGTGAGCCGGGTGCAGGGTTCGGCTCCCGTCGCCGCACCGATCACCACCGGCGGGGTCGCGTTCGTCACCACACCGGCCGGAGCCGCGATGAACGGCCGGGTGCGGGTCGTCGACCTGGAACCGGAACTGCTGGTCGGCGTGCAGGCAATATGGCTGCGGCACACCAGTTCCGGCGAACGGGACGCGGTGGTGGCCGCCGGACGCTGACTAGACGAACTCGGCGGCCGTGGCCAGTACCCGGTCCCGGTCCTCGGGCACCAGGCCGATCCGGGTGCGCCGGTCCAGGATGTCGTCGGCGGTCAGCGCGCCCTCGTAGCTGACGGCATAGTCGAATTCGGCTCGGATCACGTCGATCCCGTCAGCCACCGGGTCCGTCGGCCGGGCACAGGTGGCGCGGGCGATGACATTGGGCGCCTCGGCGCCGTACCGGGCCACCAGTGCGGACGGCAGGTCCTGCGGGGTCCGCGGCGTGGACACCGGATTGGCGGGGGCCCCGACCAACGGCAGGTTGCGGGTGCGGCAGGGCGCCGCGGCCAGTCCCCGCATCGCCACCGCCCGGTCCACCACATCCTCTGCCATATACCGGTATTCGGTGAGCTTGCCACCGATCACACTGATCACCCCGTCACCCGATTCGGTCACCGCGTGCTCGCGGGACAGGTCGGCGGTGTCGCCCTCGTTCTCGATCAGCGGCCGCAACCCGGCGTAGCGACCGCGCACGTCGGCGGCGGTCAGTGCGGTATCCAGCGCGGTGTTGACGGTGTCGAGCAGGAAGGACTCCTCGGCGGGAGTCGGTTGCGGCACATCGGGAACGGGCCCCGGCGCGTCCTCGTCGGTGAGGCCGAGGTAGACCCGGCCCAGCTGTTCGGGCATGGCGAAGACGAACCGGTTGAGCGCACCGGGGATCGGGACCGTCAGCGCCGCGGTCGGATTGCCGAAGGCGGCCGCGTCGAACACCAGGTGGGTGCCGCGACTGGGGCGCAGCCTGATCGAACGGTCCACCTCCCCCGCCCACACCCCGGCCGCGTTCACCACCGCGCGGGCCCGGACCTGCACCGTCTCTCCAGTGAGCTCGTCGGTGAGTCGGACCGAATCGCCATGTGCGTCATGGGCGGACACCCTGGTCAGCACCACCGCGCCGTGTTGTGCGGCGGTGCGGGCCACCGCGGTGACCAACCGGGCGTCGTCGATCAGCTGACCGTCGTAGGCCAGAAAGGCACCGTCGAGGCCGGCCCGGCGCACGGTGGGGGCCAGTTGCACCGCCCGTTCGGCACCGATTCGGCGGGACCGCGGCAGGACGGTGGCCGGCGTGCCGGCCAGCGCGCGCAGCCCATCGCCCGCGATGAAGCCCGTACGCACCAGGGCGCGCGAGGCACGGCCCATACCGGGGAGCAGCGGTACCAGCTGCGGCATCGCCGAGACCAGGTGAGGTGCGTTGCGGGTCATCAGGATTCCACGTTCGATGGCGCTGCGCCGGGCGATGCCGACGTTGCCGGTGGCCAGGTAGCGCAGCCCGCCGTGCACGAGCTTGGAACTCCACCGGCTGGTACCGAAGGCCAGATCATGTTTCTCGACGAGCACGACGCGCAGTCCGCGGGTGGCCGCGTCCAACGCGATGCCGGTGCCGGTGATACCGCCGCCGATCACCAGGACGTCGATCGGGTCGCCGTCCCCGAGCGCGGCGAGTTCGGCGGTCCGGCGGGCGCCGTTCAGCGCGCTTCTGGTCATCGCTTCAGGTATCCGTTCAGCGCGTGGGCGAGTTCGGTGTCCAGCTCGCCACCGCTGAGGATGGGCTCGACCATCTGCGCGGACTGCACGGTGGACTGGGTGATGAGCAGGCACATGGCCGCCAACCGGCGCGGGTCGCCGGCCCGCACACTGCCGTGTTCCTGGGCCTGTTCGATCTGCCCGGCGACCGCGTCGATGAGGATCTGCTGGCTGGTGCCCAGTCGTTCGGCGATGTAGACCATCGCAAGTTCGGGGGCGTTGTGCAGCACGGCCATCACGATCTCGTCGTGCTGGAGCTTGCCGGCGACGGCGACGATGCGCCCGACCAGGGCCTCGCGTCCGGGCTCGCGGTCGGCCGGGTCGTCGAGCACCCGGACGACCCGGCTGGTGAGCAGCGCGGCGAGGATCGATCGGGTGTCCGGCCAGCGCCGATACACCGTCGGGCGGCTGACGCCGGCGCGCCGCGCGATCTCGGCAAGGGTGACCCGGTCGATGCCGTAGGCGAGCACGCAGGCCGCGGCGGCATCCAGGATCCGGTCCTGCACGGCGTCGGAACCCTCCCCGGGACTATCGTTACTGATTGACATGATATGTAAGACTGTAACGCATGACGCAAGCCGGCACCGAACTGCAACCCCCGATGAAATGGAACGCCTGGGGTGATCCGCAGGCCGCCAGGCCGCTCTCCGACGGCATCAAGGCACTGCTGAAGCAGGCGCTCGGTGTGGAGGGCCCGGCGGCGCCGGATCTGGACATCGCCGACGTCCGGGTCCGTCCGTCCGCGCTGACCGACGCCGACCGGAACGCACTGCAGGGCGCGGTCGGAGCGCCGTTCTGCCGGGTCGACGATTCGAGCCGGCTATTGCGGTCCGGCGGTAAGTCGACACTGGATCTGTTGCGCCGCAAGGATACCGGCGTTCAGGACGCACCGGACGCTGTGCTGTTCCCGGCCGATGAGAACGATGTGGCCGAGATCCTGCGGGTCTGCGGCGAACGCCGGATCGCGGTCGTCCCGTTCGGTGGCGGCACCAGCGTGGTGGGCGGCCTGGACCCGGAACGCGGTGATTTCGCCGCCGTCATCTCGCTGGATCTGCGCCGCCTCGATGCCCTGCACAGTCTCGATGAGGTGTCCGGCGAGGCCGAACTCGGCGCCGGGGTCACCGGCCCGCGCGCCGAGGAACTGCTCGGTGCCCGCGGCTTCTCGCTCGGGCATTTCCCGCAGAGTTTCCAGTTCGCCACCATCGGCGGGTTCGCCGCCACCCGGTCCTCCGGCCAGGATTCCGCCGGGTACGGCCGGTTCGACGATATGGTGCGCGGTCTGCGAGTGGTCACCCCCGCCGGGGTGCTCGACCTCGGCCGGGCCCCGGCCTCGGCGGCCGGGCCCGACCTGCGCCAGCTGATGCTGGGATCGGAGGGCGTGTTCGGCATCATCACCAGCGTGCGGGTGCGGGTGCATCCGGTATCGCGGTCGACCCGCTACGAGGCGTGGTCGTTCCCGGATTTCGGCACCGGCGCCGATGCCCTGCGGGCGGTCGTCCAGACCGGCACCGGACCGACGGTGATCCGGCTGTCCGACGAGGTCGAGA
Source organism: Mycolicibacterium diernhoferi (assembly GCF_019456655.1). Classification (NCBI taxonomy): domain Bacteria; kingdom Bacillati; phylum Actinomycetota; class Actinomycetes; order Mycobacteriales; family Mycobacteriaceae; genus Mycobacterium; species Mycolicibacterium diernhoferi. The sequence goes on from NZ_CP080332.1 coordinate 3,848,096, forward strand.
CCGGGGTGAACCTGGCCACCACGGAAAGCATCGGGGAGCAGAGCATCACCGGCGGCTGCCTGGCGATCACCGTCTTCGAGGGCAGTCCGGCCCACACCGAGAGTCGGCACGCCGAGACCGCAGCGCTGCTGCGGTCCCGCGGCGCCACCTCCCTGGGCGAGGCCGCCGCGCGGAACTGGGAGCACGGCCGCTTCGGCGCACCGTATCTGCGTGATTCGCTGCTGTCCGCGGGCGCGCTGTGCGAGACGCTGGAGACCGCGACCACCTGGGCAGGCGTGCCCGCGCTCAAAGCCGCCGTCACCGCGGCGCTGACCGAATCGCTGGGACAGGCCCTGGTGATGTGCCATATTTCGCACGTGTACCCCACCGGCGCGTCGCTGTACTTCACCGTCGTCGCCGCCCAGCAGGGCGATCCGATCGAACAGTGGCGCCGCGCCAAGGCCGCGGCCTCGGACGCCATGGTGCGCACCGGCGCGACCATCACCCATCATCACGCGGTCGGCGCGGATCACCGGCCGTGGATGCAGGCCGAGATCGGCGACCTCGGCGTGGATGTCCTGCGGGCGGTCAAGGCCCGGCTGGATCCCGCCGGAATTCTCAACCCGGGCAAGCTGATTCCATGATCGGCCGGGTCACCGTCCTGACCAACCCGGCATCGGGCCACGGCAGTGCGTCGCATGCCGCCGAGCGAGCCATCACCCAGCTGCACCGCCGCGGGATGGACGTGGTGGCCATCGCGGGCCGCGATGCCACCCACGCCCGCCAACTCGTGGAGGGTGCCCTGGAACGCGGCATGGATGCGCTCGTGGTCGTCGGCGGTGACGGCATCATCTCCCTGGCGCTGCAGGTACTCGCCCAGACCGACACGCCGCTGGGCATCATCCCGGCCGGCACCGGCAATGACCATGCACGTGAATTCGGCGTTCCCACAAACGATCCCGAAGCCGCCGCGGATGTGGTCGCCGACGGGAAGGTGCGCCAGATCGACCTCGGCCTGATCACCGGCGCCGATGGCACCCGCCGGTGGTTCGGCACGGTGATGGCGGCCGGGTTCGACTCGCTGGTCACCGACCGGACCAACCGGATGCGCTGGCCGCACGGGCGGATGCGCTACAACCTCGCCATGGTGGCCGAGATCTCCAAGCTGCGCCTGCTGCCGTTCCGGCTCGTCTTCGACGGCGATGAGGTGGTCACCGACCTGACGCTGGCAACCCTGGGCAACACCCGAAGTTACGGCGGCGGCATGCTGATCTGTCCGGGCGCCGACCCGACCGACGGGATGCTGGACGTCACCATGGTGGCCTCGGCTTCCCGCACCAAACTGATTCGGCTGTTCCCCACCGTGTTCAAGGGCACCCACGTCAACCTCGACGAGGTCACCACCCGGCGGGCGCGGACCGTCACGGTGGACTGTCCCGGAATCAACGCCTACGCCGACGGTGAGTATGTCTGCCCGCTGCCGGTCGAGGTGACCGCTGTGCCGGGCGCATTGAAAATCCTGCACTCCCCCGAACAGGCCAGGTAATTGGCGCTTTCGTAGACGCCTGGACATAGAGTCTCCGGCATGACCACACCCCGGGGCCACGCTGCCGGTGTGCACCGGGCACTGACCACCGCGGGTTTCTTCTTTGCCGGCATCACCCCGGCGGTTCAGTTCGCTGCCTTCCACTCCAGTACGCCGCCGTACCCGAATCCCGCGCTCATCTGGGTCGCGTTCGCCATCCACGGGGCCGTCTGGCTGGCCGCGGTTTGCGGGCGGCTACCAGCGGCCACGATGCTCGCGAGTTGGTCGGTGGTGGGTATCTCGATCGGGGCGCAGATGGCCGCGGCCGGAGTCGCCGAACCGGTGGCGACGCGCAACATCGCGCTGACGATCGCGGCGGCGACCGCGATGCTGCTGCCGTTGCGGCAGGCCTTGGCTGCCAGTGCCGCGGTGAGCCTGACGACCGCGACCGCGGTGTTGGTCGCCGCCCAGAGCCCCACCTCCGCGTTGTGGAGTATCGCGGTCCAGACGCCCATCTATTCCGTCAGCGTCGCCGCGGCGCTGGCCCTGGCATTTCGCGAGCTGCGCCGAGTCGCCGAACAGGCCGACGATCAGGCCCGGGCCCAGCTTGAGGCCGACCGCACCGTACAACGCAAGGAACGCGCACTCGAGGCCGCACGGCGTCGCGCACGGACCATCCACGACACCATCGTCAACACGCTCGGGGCGATTGCCACCGGCCGTATCGTCAGCTCGGACCCGTTGGTGGCGAGGCGGTGCGCCGAGGACGCCCGGATGGCTGATCTGCTCCGCCGGTCCGCGGCCCCGCAATGCCCATCGGTCGATGACGTCATCACCCATGCTGCTGCGGTCGGGGTCCGGCTCCAGACAGCGGATCTGGCGACCCTCAGCCGACGACTCGGCGCCGAGCAGTCGTGGCGGCGACGTGAGGTCATCTCGATACTCCGCGAGGCCGTCACCAATATCGGTAAGCATGCCGGCGCGACCCAAGCCCGGCTGTCCTATGACGCACAGTCATCGACGGTGACGGTGCGTGATGACGGGGCCGGGATGGCCGACCCGGCACCGTTGACGGAGGCCATGGCGGACCGGGTCCGCGATGCCCGCGCACAGGTGCAGATCCGCAGCGAAGCCGGCCACGGCACCACCGTCGCGCTCCAGATCCCACCGCTCGACGACACCGCCACAGGCGTTTTCGAAGCCGCCTCGGCACGGATGGCCACTGCCGTCGCCGCGGTGATGCTCACCGAATTCCTGGTGATCGCAGTCGTCATCACGGCTTTCAGCGGTGACTGGAGCTCAGCGGCCGTCCTCCCCCAGGTCCTGATGTGGTCGGTGACCGCGGCGGTACTGGCAATCCTGGTCAGGTCCGCCGGGCGGGAACGCACACTGCCGGTTCACGCCGTCATCGCCGCGTACCTCGGTCTGCTCGGGATGGTCGTCGTCTACCACCTCGCCGACGCGACCGGAAGTGTCTGCGGCCTGAAGCCCACCCTGGCCTGGGGCGGGGACGCGGTCGCCACCGTCGGCGCCATCCTGGTATTGGTCGACGGACGGTTCCGGGTGGTCGGCCCCGCGGTCGGGATGACCGCCGCGGCGATCGTGGCCATGCTGATCGGAACGGAATCCGATTGTCTCGGCTCGACATTGGGGCTGTTCGCCACCGACCTTCTGGTGATCGGCGCGTTCTATCTGCTGCGTCGCCAGACGCTGCGGTTGTCGACGGTGGCAGCCGAGCACCACGGCGACCAGATCCGGCGCCGGGAGGAGCAGGAACGGATCGCCGCCGAGGATGCGCTGCACGATGACGGTTTCGCCGCCACACTCGAATTCTCCAAAGACATCCTGCAGGCCGTCGCCGACCGCCCGGAACGCGCTCGTCATTCGCAAACCCGGGCGGAAGCGGGCCTGGAGGAAAGTTATCTGCGCGCGCTGATCGGCCTGACCGCCGATATCGCCACCGCGACCGCCCTGCAGCATTTCGTCGGGGCGATCGATGCCGCCCGCAGCGCCGGCGTCAGGATCAGCGTGCACGCGGCCCCGGGTGTGCTCAACGACGAGTACGCCGGCATCGTCGTGTCCACGCTGCGGCAGATCATTGCGAAGTGCGAAGCCGGAGATGACGTGTCGCTCGGGGTTTTCGGGCCCGAATCCGCACCGTCACTGATAATCGTCGCACCGCCGCCCGCCGTCGAGCGGTACGCGGACGCGACGGCGGCGGCAATGCCGCCAGGGACGGCACAGTTCACCGTCACCCCCGGGCTGGGACTGATCGAGATGAGGTGGTTCGATGTCGCACATCGCAGTGGTGGATGACCACGTGCTGGTCCGCGACGCCTTGGTGCGGATGATGCGCGAGGCCGGTCATACCGTCACCGCCGCGGACAATCTCGAGGAGTTGCCGACCGAGGGCGAACAGTTCGACCTGGTGCTACTCGACCTGGACCTGGGTGGCGCGGGGCTGGTTCAGGAACAGCACATCATCCGGTTACGCGAGCACGGCGCCGCTGTGCTCATCGTGTCCGCGGCGGGAAGTCCGCGCCATGTGCAGAGAATGCTGCGCGCCGGCGCGTTGGGGGTGGTCGCAAAGAGTGACAGCATGGACGATCTCGGCGCCGCGGTGCGCGCCGCGTTGTCCGGCCGGCCGTGGATGAGTCCCATGCTGGCGCAGGCCATCACCCTTGATCAGGTCGACCGGCCGGTATTGTCCGATCAGGAGTTGCTGGCTCTCCAGCTGTATGCGTGCGGTCTCAAACTCGACAGCGTAGCTCGACGGATGGGGGTGGCCAGCAGTACTGCCAAGCAGTACATCGACCGGGTTCGCGACAAGTATGCGAAGGCGGGTCTGACGGTCCGGACGAAGACGGAGCTCTACACCATCGGGGTTGAGGACGGTTTCATCTCACGCGACGACACCGCCGCGCCGGCGGGCTGAAATACCCCGGGTTCGCCGCAGAGTCTGACCCCTATTCGGGGGACAAACGCTGGGCGACGACGCTTACGTGGGATTCGTAATCGGTTGCGCGTCTAGGGTGTTGAGAACAGTCCACGGACTGAACTTCTTTCAACGATGCTGTCCCGAGGAGCCTGCACTACTCATGTGGAATTCGTTCTGGCACTTTTTGTGGTCGACAGTGGTGGTCTTCGCATTCATCGCCTATCTGATCATCCTGTTCAACATCCTGGTCGATCTGTTCTGGCGTGATCGCGCCACATCGGGTGTCGTCAAGGCGATTTGGGTTGTCTTCCTGGTGGTGCTGCCCTATCTGACCGCGCTGGTCTATCTCATCGCCCGGGGCAAGGGAATGGCGGAGCGGGGCACCGAGCACGCGGCCGCGGCCAGGAAGAGCACCGAGGACTACATCCGCCAGGCGGCCGGACGTTCGCCGGCGCAGGAGATCTCCGATGCCAAGAATCTTCTCGATGGTGGCGTCATCACCGCCGCCGAATTCGACCAGCTGAAGTCGGCCGCCTTGCGTCAGTGAGTGTCACAGGGGCAGTTCCTTGACCGTCGTTCACCATCATTCAACGAGGAATGGATCATGTTGCGGAGACGTATTTTTCTTGCCGGCGGCGCAGGGGCCGCGGCCGTGGTGTCGGCACAGGCACTGGCGGGATGCTCCACGGCGGAGACCACGGTCCCGTCGGCCACCAACGCTCCCGGCGCGCTCGCGGGCCTGCCCGAAGAGATCATCAAGATCCGCGACGAATACATTGCGAAGTTCGACGAAGAGTACGTCGACAATGTGATCGTCCAGCACTTCCTGAACCGGATCTCCGACGGTGAGCGACCGGTGTTACCGATGATCGACACCCCGCTGACCAAAGAGAACGCCCTCCCTTACGACCTGTGGGGACTTCTCAGCGAGACATGGCAACCCGCCCCTGAGGAGGGTGTCACCGTCTTCCTCCAGGGACTGGACAAACGCGGTCCGGACAACCTGCGCAAGCGCATCTACATGTCGGCGGTCACCCCCGATCTCTACGAGGGGATGTACCAGGGCAAGGTCGTCGAGTTCTTCGATGCCCTGTTCGGCCCGGCAAACGCCAAGAAGCCGTTGATGAAGCTGTACCTGGACACCTTCTGGGACCTGTACTGGAATCTGCATCTGGGGGTCAAGGGTGATCAGATTCCCGAGCAGGTGCGTCAGATCGGGGCCAGCTTCAATGCGGTACTGGCATATCGCGATCCCACCGAACAGATCGTCTACGACAACTACATGACGGTGCGCAAGAACCTCGACTTCCTGAAGTCGTGGATCGACGACCGGCTCGAGGACATCGAAGCCGGCCGGACACCCGAACCGGAGAAGACATTCGCCTGGTACTGGCTCAAGAATGGTGAGAACAGCGAGCACTTCAACCACAAGGATGTGGTTTTCGAGTGCTTCCACAATTTCGTGGCCTTCAGCCAGTGGGGTAACAGTCTCTACAACGTGATGGCGACCCTGGGCCGCGAGGGCGGCAACAGCCAGGCCAAGGACTGGTTCACCCGGACCATGTCCGGCGATTACGACAATGCGGCCGGATCGGCCTTCCCGCCTTTGGAACGTCTTGTGATGGAACTGTTCCGGACGATCTCGCCCAACGGCGGCAGCATCTCGGCATTGCAGATCTCGCCGGAGGTGCAGTTCGAGCGGCACAGCTACATGATCAGCCCGCACACCTCGACCAGCCACGACCCCGTGCAGTGGGTCAACCCCGACGAATTCGACCCGTCGCGCTATGAGGCCGCGCCCACCAGCGCCGAGGTGGACGAGGCACGGATCAAGCAGATGGGCCTGGCCAAGTGCCCCTTCGACCCGACATCCTTCGATGTCAAGGACGGCCGCAAGGCCGCCATGCAGAACAGCGCCTTCGGCACCGTGTTCGGGGTCGTCGACGACCGCCCACTGCCGGTGTGCGATTACGCCGGGTTCGCGCCATTCGGGTTCGGTTACCGCCGCTGCCCAGGTGAGCAACTCACGATCATGGCGTTCGAGGATCTGCTGCGGATCGTCTGGAACAAGAAGCTCGAATTCGTGCCCGTCGCCGGAGCGGATGCCCAGCAACTCCCCATCGGTCCGACCACGGTGATCGGCGACAACATCGGATTCGCCCGGCGTCTCTGATTGACCGACAGCATCGGGCCCGGCCGGCACAACTGACTGGGTCCGATGGTCAGTTCGGCGTGGGGGTGCGCAGGCCCAGGAGCTGCCGCGCCGCCTGGGCCAACTCGGCAGAAAGGTCGATGCCGGGCGGGTTCTGCACGGCCGGGTCGGCGGCCGCGGACATGCCGGCCAGCACCATCGCCGCCCGGACCCGCCCGCCCGGTCCGGGATGCGCGGCGGCCAGCAGCGTCATCTGCCGGTTCACCAGACCGCTCCACTGCGGTTGGCCGCGGATGAACTCGAGCACCGCCGGGTCCCCGCGCAGGATCGACACCATGGCGCGGTTGTCGGCGGCCAGTTCGGCGTAGCCGCTGATCATCCGTTCGGCGCGGGCGGTAACCGACGGCTGGGCCTCGGCGTCGGTGACGATTTCGGCCAGCCCATCCAACACCGGCCCGATCAGCGCTGCCAGGATCTCGTCACGGGCGCGAAAGTGGTGATATATGGCGCCCTTTCGGAAGCCCAACCGGTCGGCGATCATCTGCAGCGAGGTGCCCGCGTAACCGTGCTCGCGGATCAGTTCGGCCGCGGCGGCCAGCAGCCGGTCCCGGGTCGCGGGCTCCGCGTGCCGCTCCTCCGACGTGCCCATCGTCACTCCCCTTCGGCGCTGTGAATGCACTCACGATAGCTGGACGATCGTCCAGCCGACCGCGATCATGGATGGCGAACTTACTGGACGATCGTCCAGACACCCGAAAGGACCGGTCAGCCATGACATTCGAGCTCGCCAACAAGGTCGCAATCGTCACCGGCGGCGCGGCGGGCATCGGCGCTGCCGCGGTCCGGCACTTCCTCAAGGAGGGCGCCTACGTCGTCATCGCCGACATCAACGCCGATCAGGGCGAGGCGATGGAGGCCGAACTCGGGCCCGACTGCGCGTTCAAGTACACCGACGTCTCCAAGCGCAGCGACGTGCAGGACCTGGTGGACTTCGCGGTCGCCACCTTCGGCGGCCTGGACATCATGTTCAACAACGCCGGCATCTCCGGCACCATGCAGCCCAACCTGCTCGACGACGACTTCGCGGACTTCGAGCAGGTGCTCAAGGTCGATCTGCTCGGGGTCATGCTGGGCACCCAGATCGCGGCGCGCCACATGAAGGAGAACGGCGGCGGGTCGATCATCAACACCACCTCGATCGGCGGGATGCAGGCCGGGTGCACCGTGCTGTCCTACCGGGCCGCCAAGGCCGGCGTCATCCACTTCAGCAAGTCCGCGGCAATCGACCTGGCCGAGTACGGGATCCGGGTCAACTGCATCGCCCCCGGCGGCATCCCGACCGCAATCCTGTCGTCGGCGACCGGAGATGCCGAGGAGTCGGGAACCACGTCGGCGATCCGCCGGATCATCGCCGAGGACCGCCCGCTCAAATTCGACGGCGACACCTCCGACATCGCCAACGCCGCGGTCTATCTGGGCAGCGACCGGTCCCGCTACGTCACCGGCATCGTGCTGCCGGTCGACGGTGGGATCACCGCCGGCAACCCGCGTAACCCGTTGCGCGCGATGCTCGCCGAGGCAATGGCTTCCTGAGCCTTCCGGTCTCAGTCCGGGTCGGCGAACACATCGACGGCCTCGGCGATGCGCCGATGAGCGCGGGTGAGCACGGCCTCACCGTGCCCGAAGCCCGCGATCTCGGCGCCGAGGGCGGCCAGCCGGGCCTGGGACCGCAGCGCCGCCGGCCGGTCGGTGTTGAACACCCCGAGGATCACCCGCCCGTCGAACTCGGCGATCGCGTCGCCGGTCAGGACGGCACCGGCCGCCGGCAGATGAACGGCGATGCTGCCCGGGGTGTGCCCCGGCACCTCCAAGATCTGGGCGCCACCGGCGAAATCCAGCACGTCCCCGTCGGCGACGGCCCGATCCACTCGGCACGGCGGCCCGTGCGGCGGCAGGTCCGTTTCCGGGCGAATCGCGCTTTCCCGCACCGTCAATCGCGGCAACGGACCCGGGGATTCCCCGCGGACATAGTCGGCGTCGGCCGCCCCGGCGACGACCTCGGCACCCGACCAACCGGCGATCTCCGCGGCGGAGCCGGCGTGATCTTCATGAAAGTGCGTGAGCACGATGCGGGTGAGGTCACCGCGGGTGCGGCCCACGGCCGTCAGCGCCTCGGCGATCACCGGCGCGCTGTCGGGCCAGCCGGTGTCGATCAGGGTCACCCCGTCCTCGCCCACCCACAGGTAGCAGTTCAGTAGGTGAGCCCGATCGCCGGGAATGCGCACCCCGAACAGCGACGCCGACAGTTCGGCGACGAAGTCGGGAAGCGCCATGGCCGCGGCTAGCCGACGCCCCGGTTGAGCCAGGTGACCTCGCCGGTGTCCCCACCGCCACGGTAGGGCTCCAGCGATTCGTCCCACGCGGTGCCGAGCACCGAATCCAGGTCCGCGGCCAGTGCATCGGCCCCGGACGCCATCAGGCTGCGCAGCCGCTGCTCGCCGACCATCACGTCGCCGTTGGCGCTCATCACGCCGTGCCACAGCCCGAGCTGCGGGGTGTGGCACCAGCGGTGCCCGTCGACGCCCTCACTGGGGTCTTCGGTCACCTCGAAGCGCAGCACCGACCACGACCGGAGGGCATTGGCCAACTGCGCGCCGGTACCCACCGGGCCCACCCAGTTCGTGACAGCGCGAAGCTGCCCGGGCATGGCGGGCTGGGGCGTCCACTTGAGGTTCGCCCGCGCCGACAGGGTCGACGAAAGTGCCCACTCCACATGTGGGCATACCGCCGCGGGCGAGGCGTGAACGTAAACCACGCCAGTTGTCGCCTCGGCGAACTGGTTCGACGCACGCATACTTCTGCTCCTTCGGCTCCACGAGGGACGTCTTCCCCAACGACCTGGCGTTACCGAACTGTGCAGTTGTTTCGTGCGTGTCTATTGTGCCTTGTGGGACGCGTGTTGCGCTAGTGTGCCCCGAATTCTCTCAGGACTCCATCAGAGATGGCCGGCCACAGCGGGTAGGTCCAGTCCCCGAAGTCCCGGTCGGTGAGCACGACAAAGGCCAGGTCAACAGCCGGATCCACCCACAGGAACGTGCCCGACTGACCGAAATGACCGAAGGTGCGCGTCGAGTTCTGAGACCCCGTCCAGTGCGGCGACTTGTCCGACCTGATCTCGAACCCCAGCCCCCAGTCGTTGGGCCGCTGCGATCCGAAACCGGGCAGCACCCCGTTCAGGCCGGGGAACTGCACCGAGATCGCCTCGGCGTGCAGGGCCTCCGAGACCAGTCCGGGCCGCAACAGGTCCCCGGCGAACGCGGCCAGATCCGTCACCGAGGCGTAGCCGCCGTGACCGGCGGCGGGCGCCCCGCCGCGCAAGGTCGAGGACGCCATGCCCAGCGGCTCGAACACCGCCTCGCTCAGGTACTGCCCGAACTCGATGTCGGCGGCCTCCTGCAGCGCCTCGGCCAGCAGGGTGAACCCGTAGTTGGAGTAGATCCGCCGGGCGCCCGGGGCGGCCAGCAGGTCGGCGGACTGCATCGACACACCGGAGGTGTGGGCCAGCAGGTGACGCACCGTCGCCCCCGGCGGCCCGGCCGGGGTGTCCAGATCGAACACGCCCTCCTCGACCGCGATCTGCGCCGCGCGCGCCACCAACGGCTTGGTCACCGAGGCCAACCGGAACACCTGCGCGGTGTCTCCGTGCGTGGCCAATAGGCCGGACGGCCCGACCACCGCTGCGGCCACCGCCGGCACCGGCCAATCGGACAGGACGTCGAGGGCACTCACGGGCAGGATGCTACTTGCACAGCGCCTGGACACCTGTCCCAGGAACCCGAGGGCCGGGTACTAAGTTGTAGGCCATGAGTCAGACGGTGCGTGGTGTTATCTCTCGGTCCAAGGGTGCTCCGGTGGAGCTGGTGGACATCGTGATTCCGGATCCCGGCCCGGGTGAGGTGGTGGTCGCGGTGCAGGCCTGCGGGGTCTGCCACACCGATCTGACCTACCGCGAAGGCGGCATCAACGACGAATACCCGTTCCTGCTCGGGCATGAGGCCGCCGGCATCGTCGAAACCATCGGCGAGGGAGTCACCCACGTCGAGGTCGGCGATTTCGTCATCCTGAACTGGCGCGCGGTGTGTGGAGAGTGCCGGGCCTGCAAGCGCGGTCGCCCGCAGCTGTGCTTCGACACCTTCAACGCCACCCAGAAGATGACCCTGACCGACGGCACCGAACTGACCCCCGCGCTGGGCATCGGGGCGTTCGCCGACAAGACCCTGGTCCATCAGGGCCAGTGCACCAAGGTCGACCCCGAAGCCGACCCCGCCGTCGCCGGGCTGCTCGGCTGCGGCGTGATGGCCGGCCTCGGCGCGGCGGTCAACACCGGCGCGGTCGGCCGCGATGACACCGTCGCGGTCATCGGCTGCGGCGGCGTCGGGGACGCCGCGATCGCCGGGGCCGCCCTGGTCGGGGCGCGCACCATCATCGCCGTCGACGTCGACAACCGAAAGCTCGACCAGGCCCGCGAATTCGGGGCCACCCACACCATCAACGCCCGCGATCTCGACGCGGTGAAAACCATCCAGGACCTCACCGACGGATTCGGCGCCGACGTCGTCATCGACGCGGTCGGCCGCCCGGAAACCTGGAAACAGGCCTTCTACGCCCGCGACCTGGCCGGCACCGTCGTCCTGGTCGGCGTCCCCACCCCGGACATGAAGCTGGAAATGCCGCTGGTCGACTTCTTCTCCCACGGCGGCTCCCTGAAGTCGAGCTGGTACGGCGACTGCCTGCCCGAACGCGACTTCCCCACCCTGATCAGCCTGTACCGCCAGGGCCGCCTGCCGCTGGACAAATTCGTCTCCGAACGCATCACCCTCGACGCCATCGAAGACGCCTTCCACAAGATGCACGCCGGCGAGGTCCTGCGCTCGGTGGTCGTCCTGTGAGCATTCAGCGGGTCGTCACCTCCGGCACCTTCGAACTCGACGGCGGCTCCTGGGCGGTCGACAACAACATCTGGCTCGTCGGCGACGACACCGACGTCATCGTCTTCGACGCCGCCCACACCGCGGCCCCGATCGTCGAGGCCGTCAACGGGCGCAACGTCATCGCCGTGGTCTGCACCCACGGGCACAACGACCACATCACCGTCGCCCCCGAACTCGGCGCCACCCTGGATGCCCCGGTGTTCCTGCACCCCGCCGACGAAATGCTCTGGCAGGTCGTGCACCCCGGTGCCGAGTACCGCACCGTCGACGACGGCCTGGTCCTACGCGCCGGTGGTATCGAACTGCACGCCCTGCACACCCCCGGCCACTCCCCGGGCTCGGTGTGCTGGTCGGCCCCCGACCTGAACGCCGTCATCTCCGGGGACACCCTCTTCCACGGCGGGCCCGGCGCCACCGGACGGTCCTACTCGGACTTCCCGACCATCCTGGACTCCATCAAAAACCGCCTCGGCCTGCTCCCCGACGACACCGTCGTCTACACCGGCCACGGCGACACCACCACCATCGGCGGCGAACTCATCCACTACGACGAATGGGTCACCCGCGGCCACTAGCCGGCCGGCCACTGAGTGCACGATTCGTGACGGGGAGCACTAAGCTCCCCTCATGAGACGGCGGCTACTGCGGATCATCGTCAGTCTTCTGGCGGTGTTCCTGACGGCGTCGTGTGCGGCACCGTCGTCGCAATCGGCCGATCCGGCTTCGCCGACCGCGCCGATCCCGCCGCTCGGGGTGTCGGGCACCTCGCTGACGCTGGACGGCAAGCCGTGGTGGCCCATCGGCATCAACGCCTATCAGCTGGCCACCGACTGGTCCGTCAACGCCGGGTGCGGTGCCGAGGTGGACCTCGACGCGTTCTTCAGCCGGCTCCAACCACATTCGCTGACCCGGTTCAATGCGTTCTCCAGTCTCGCGGTGAACAAGCACACCGGGCTGCTCGACTTCTCCGCCATCGACGCGGTCGTCCGCGCCGCCGAACGACACGGACAACTGTTGGTCGCGGTGCTGTCCAACAACGAGGGTGCGTGCGAGGGCGACTCGTTCAAGGACTACGAGTGGTACGCCCGCGGGTGGCGCACCGAAGTCTCCCCCGGTACCCCGATGACGTTTCAGGCGTGGCTGGACACCGCGGTGCAGCGCTGGCGGGATTCTCCGGCGCTGGCCGGCTGGACCGCCGTCGGGGAACCCGAGCCCTCGGAGTGCCGCGACCCGCAGTGTGATTGGACCCGGCGGTACTGCCATCCGGACTCACCGAACGTACTTCGTGCGTTCTACGACGCCACCGGCGCCCGGATTCGTGAGATCGATCCGGACACAACCATTTTCAGTGGCCACGCAGGCGGCGGGCAGTGCGGCTCGGCGGGTGAGGCCTTCGAGCGGGTGAGCGCCTCACCGGGCGTCGACGTGCTGGAATACCACTTCTACCACGGCATCGACTCGCTGCCCGGAAACGCGTTCGACGGACTCGTTCGGCGCACACAGCAGGCCCGCGCACTGAACAAGCCACTGCTGATCACCGAGATCGGCATGCAGGCCGGTTCCTGCGGGTCACTCGACAACCGGGAGCGGGTGCTGCGCGATGCGTTCACCGAGATGCGCAAGCACGGCACCGCGGGTGCGATGTTCTGGTCCTTCGTGCCGGACCCACGACCCAGCGAATGCACGTTGGACATCGGGCCCACCGACCCCTTGATGCGGCTGGTCGGTACCTCCCCGGGCTGACGGCTTTTCCGATCACGCTGAGCCTGTACCTACCCGCGCGGCACCCCTGGGCCGATAGTCAGATGCCATGACGACCTCGAGCGGACGCACCGCCGCGATCATCGGCGCCGGCCAGACCGGCGTGACCGCGGCACTGGGATTGTTGGACAACGGGTTCGACGTCACCGTCTACAGCGACCGGGACCAGGACGCGTTGCGTGACGCCGTCCCGGCCACCGGCACGGCGTTGATCTTCGGCGAAGCTCAGCGTGCCGAGGAAAGCCTGGGGCTCAACACCTATCTGGCCACCGCACCGCTGTCCACCGGGCAGAGTGTGCGCGTCGTCGACGACGGCGCCGAGGCGATCGCCTTCGACGCCTGGTTCGACGGCGCCCGCGGCATCGCGGTCGACACCCGGCTCAAAGCCGATGACCGGCTGACCCTGTTCCGCCGGCGCGGTGGACATTTCGTGGTGGAAACGGTCGACCCGGTGCGCCTCGACGCCATCGCCGCGAAGGCGGATCTGACGCTGGTCGCCACCGGCCGCGGCGGCCTGTCCGCGCTGTTCCCTGTCGATCCGGCCCGCACGGTGTACGACAAGCCGCAGCGCAGCCTGCTGGCCTTCTCGGTGACCGGACTGGGGCACGGGCCCGACGTGTTCGCCCACCGCAGCACGGCGGGCGGGCAGCACGAGGCATACTCCGCGGTCAGCGGTCAGGGTGAGACGTTCTGGGGTCCGTACCTGCACAAGGACGCCGGCCCGAGTTGGGCGTTCCTGGGATGGGCATTGCCCGGCAGTGACTGGGAGCGCCGGTTCGCCGGCGTCACCGACGCCGCGTCGGCGCTGCAGGTGACCACCGGGTTGCACCGTGACTACATCGACTGGGATCTCCCGGAGGTCAACCAGTTGCGGGTGATCGACGAGGATCCGCATTCCTGGCTCACCGGGGCAGTCACCCAGCTGGTCCGTCGCGGGGTCGGGCACACCGCCAATGGGCATCCCGTTGCGGCGCTGGGCGATACCGCGATCTCGTATGACCCGATCGCCGGTCAGGGCGCACAGGGCGGGCTGGTGCAGGCGGCCGCGCTGGTCCACCGGGCCGCCGCACACGACGGCCCGTTCGACATCGCCTGGCTGACAGCGGCATTCGAGGACTTCTACGACCACCGCGGGCGGGCCGCGCAGTTGGTGACTCAACTGTTCCTGTCCGATCCGGATTTCGCCGAGATCGGCGGCCTGTTCTTCGCCGCGGCCAGCGGTAGCCCGCGGTTCGCCGGTAAGTTGTTCGGCCTGCTCGACGATCCGCGCCGCTTCGACTCGGTGACCTCCGAGGAGGCGGCCAAGGCACTCATCACCGAGTTCGCCGGCGAGCCCGCCGATGAGGTGCTCGCCCGGTTCGAGCCGGCGGGCGGCTTCGAGCGGTCCCGGCTGCTGTCACCCGCCGCCTAGCAGTCGGGGTCTCTCGGTTTCGAACTCGGCCTCGGTCAGCGCGCCGCAATCCCGCAGTGCGGTCAGGTTGTTCAGCTGCTGCAACCGGATGCCGTCCTCGGTGGGGACGTACGGCGGCTGGAAGCCCGATGGCGTGTCACCGATGTCGAAGGTCGCCGGTATGGCACCCACCGGCCGTGGCGCGGCACGCACCCGAGCTCCCCACACCAGGGCGAGCACCAGCACCAGGGCCGACGCCACGAACAGTCCGGCGCACCACCACGGTGCCGCGCCGTACGGGCTGCCGTGCCCGAAGGCCAGCCGAGGGCTTACGAAGGCGCTGACGTTTCCGTCGGCCCGGATCCGGTAGTCACCGTCCTCGGCGATCTGGGCAACCCAGACCCGAATACGGGCGTCGTTGTTGACCGTCGTTGTACCGCCGATGTTTTCGGTCACCGTCGGCTCCCGGACCCCGGCCGGCGGGTCGATGCCCATCCGCAGATCGGGTACCGGCAGGCTGCCGTTGCCGCTGCCGATGATCTGGGTGTGGAAGCTGATGTCGACCTCCCCGGCAGGCAGGTGCAGCGTCGCGGTGCCGGGGACGGGCACCTCGCCGTACGCGTTGTACCGGTCGAGGACGAAGGCGTTGAGGAACAACGAGGCGATGAACCCGATCCCGGCCACCACCATGGCCAGCACGGCAAAGACGGTCAGGACGCGTGACGCCGCCGCTCGGCTCATGGATGGCAGTCTGGCATGAGCGTGTCCCGCACGCCGAGATTCACCCGGGCTACGGTCGAGGCGTGCATTTCGACGAGTACCGCAGTTATGACGCGACCGGACTGGCCCGCCTGGTGGCCGACAAGGGGGTCACCCCGGCCGAGTTGCTGGACGTGGCGCGCACCCGGGCGGCCGCCGTCAATCCCCGCATCAACGCCATCGTGCGCGATGTCCCCGCCCCGCCCGCCGATCCGGTAGACGGGCCGTTCACCGGCGTGCCGTTCCTGATCAAGGATCTCGCCCAGGATTACGCCGGGCTGCCGACCTCGGCCGGATCCAGGGCGCTGGCCTCGATTCCCGCCGCAGCGCACGCGACCATCGTGGCCCGCTGGATCGACGCCGGGCTGGTCATCTTCGGCAAGACCAACACCCCGGAGTTCGGCGCCAAGGGCATCACCGAGCCCACCTTGTGGGGTCCGGCGCGCAACCCGTGGGATCTGAGTCGCACACCCGGCGGTTCCTCGGGCGGGTCGGCGGCCGCGGTCGCCGCGGGCATCGTGCCCTGCGCCGGCGCCAATGACGGTGGCGGGTCCATCCGCATCCCGGCGGCCTGCTGCGGGCTGGTCGGGTTGAAGCCCAGTCGGGGGCTGACCCCGATGGGTCCGATGACGGCGGAGTCGCTGCACGGTTCGGCGGTCCAGGGTGTGGTGTCCCGCAGCGTGCGCGACACCGCGGCGATGCTCGACGTCATCAGCGGCGGCGAACCGTGGGGGCCGTACGTGCCCGGGTTGCCCGACGCCTCGTTCGCCTCGGCGGTCGGGGCGGAGCCGGGCACCCTGCGCATCGGGGTGCGGGTGCCCACCGCGATCACCCCGTCCCCGCACCGCGAGGCGTACGCCGCGGTCGCGGCGACCGTGCAGACCCTGACCGACCTCGGCCACCACGTCGAGGAACTGCCCGAGGCGCCGTTCGACGACGCCGCGCTGGCCCGGGAGTTCCTGCTGTCCTGGTTCGTCTACACCGCGTGGGAACTTGCCGAGGCCAAACGGGTCTCGGGTGCCGGCGACGAGGCGTTCGAGCGCGACACGCTGATCTTGGCCGCGCTCGGCCGGGCCACCAGCAGTGTCGACTACCTCGACGCCGTGCAGCGCCGCCACGAGCACACCTGCCGGTTGACCACCTACTTCGAATCCTACGATCTGCTGCTCACCCCGACGCTGGCCACGCCGCCGCCGAAGATCGGCGCCTTCGATCTGCCGGCCGTCCTGGAACGCGCCTCGGATCTGCTGATCAAGACCCGCACCGCGCACCTGCTGCGGTTCACCAAGATCGTCGACGACACCGTCGAGCAGAATCTCGGCTGGGTGCCCTACACGCAGCTGGCCAATATCACCGGCCGTCCGGCGATCTCGCTGCCGCTGCACTGGACCGCGGACGGCCTGCCGCTCGGCGTCCAGTTCGTCGCGCCGTTGAACGGCGAATCGCTGCTGATCCGGCTGGCAGCCCAGCTCGAGGAGGCCATGCCATGGGCGGACCGGCTGGCGCCGGTGGGCGGCTGACCGGTCGTCACCGGCGCATCTCCCCTGCCCGCCCGGGTGTTGTTATCGTCGGAAACATGCCCGAGTCAAGCGTGGTGGTGCGCCCGGTGCCGGTGGGCAGCGGCGACTACAGCGCGAGTTCGCGGCTGCAGGCCGCCGGGCTGAAGAAGGCCATCGCACTGTTCGAGGAGGCCGCCGCGGCGGTGCCGATCCCGAAGGCGCCGCTGCCCATCCTGGTCGCCGATTACGGCGCCGCCAACGGGCACAACTCCCTGCTGCCGGTCAACGCCGCGATCAAGATTCTGCGTCAACGCTCCCGCCCCGAGCACGCGATCGCGGTGACCTACACCGATGTGCCGGAGAACGACTTCAGCGCGCTGTTCCGGACCCTGCGGGAGGACCCGGACAGCTACCTGGACCACGACCCCTGCACGTACTTCTCGGCGGTGGGCCGGTCCTACTACAGCCAGATCCTGCCGTCCAACACCGTCACCCTGGGCTGGTCGTCCTGGTCGGTGTTGTGGCTGAGCACGACCCCGGCCCCGGTCACCGATCACATCCTCGCCGCGTTCAGCGCCGATGAGTCGGCCCGGTCCGCATACGAGCGCGCCGCCGCCCGTGACTGGCACGAGTTCGTGGCCTATCGGGGCCGCGAACTGTGCCCCGGGGGACGGGCGGTGGTGATGACGATGGCGATCGCCGAGGACGGCGAATTCGGCTACCGGCAGTTGTTCGCCGCGCTGATGACCGAACTGGGTGAGCTGGTCTCGCGGGGAGTCATCACCGATGACGAGATGCGCGGCATGAACATCCCGATCGTCGGCCGCCGCGCCGCTGACTTCCACACCCCGTTCGCCCCGTCCGGGCGCCTCGAGCAGCTCACCATCGAGCACCTGGAGGTGTTCGACGCCGAGGACAGGTTCTGGCGGAAGTACCAGAAGGACCGGGACGCAGAGACTTTCGGCGCACAGTGGGCGGCCTTCCTGCGAGCGGCGGTGTTCCAGACGCTGGCCGGCGCCGTCGGCGCTGATACCGAGGGCAGTGCCGAGACCGCGGCCCGCCGCGCCGTGTTCTGCGACGCACTGGAATCCGGGGTCGCGGCGCGGATGGCGGCCGCACCGCAGGAGACCCAGATCCCGATGGCCCAGATCGTGCTGCACAAGAAGCCGCGACCGGCGCGCTAGCCCCAGGGGGCGACGGCGGCGTCGATCAGGTGCGGGCCGGGTTCGGCCACGGCCGCGGCGAACTGCTCGGCCAACTCCTCGGCGGTCGCCGCTCGGGTTGCCGGTACACCGAAACCCGCTGCGATGGAGGCGAAGTCGATGTCCGGGCGACTCAGATCCAGCAGTGAACGGGCACGCTCACCAGCTGTTGCACCGACTCGGCCCAGCTCCATCTGCAGGATCGCGTAGGCGTGGTTGTTCAGGATGACGACGGTGATGTCGAGTTGCTCGCGAGCCATCGTCCACAGCGCCGAAATCGTATACAGCGCGCTGCCGTCGGCCTGTAGGGCGACGACCGGACGGTCCGGTGCCGCGATCGCGGCGCCGACGGCCACCGGCAGGCCCTGCCCGATGGCTCCGCCGGTCAGGGTCAGCACGTCATGCGGCGGTGACGCGGCCGTCGCCGCGGGAATCAGCACCCCGCTGGTGTTCGCCTCATCGGAGATGATCGCGTTCTCCGGTAACAGCGCACCGATGACCTCGGCCCAGTTCGCCACGGTGAGTGGGCCTTCCGGCAGGTCCCGCGGTGCCGCATCCGGCGCCGGGGCGGCCGGCGCGCCCAGGTGTTCGGCGAGCGGCGCGAGGTCCGCGGGGTCCAGGGTGTGCACCTGCGCGCCGGTGGGTACCAGCCCGCTGGCCCGGCCCGGGTAGGCGAAGAACGCCACCGGGGCACGGGTGCCGACCAGGATGATCTGGGTGGCCCCGGCCAGTTGCTGCTCGGCCTGTTCGGCGAGATAGGCGAGCCGTTCGATGGCCGGAATGCCGCGGCCCCGTGCGAGTCTGGCCGGGAAGGTCTCCACCAGGGCCCGGGCCCCGGTGGCCGCCGCGACCCGCGCGGCCGCGGTCAGTCCCGCGGCGGTGGTGGCGGCGCCGCCCAAAAGCAGCACCGTGTGCTCGCCGTAGTCACCCAGCAGTTCGGCGGCCGCCGGTGCGCCGATGCCGCCCGCACCGGTCTCCGGCGGGGCGTCCACGACCGGTGATCCGTCGCTGTCGGCCGGCCCCCACGAGTAGTCGGCGGGCAGGATCACCGTCGCCACCCGCCCGGGCGGCCCGATCGCACCGGCGAGGGCCCCATCCACCGCGGCCGTCAATGCGGCGGGCGAATGTGGCCGGTACACAAGCCCTTCCGGCCAGGTGGCCAGCGCCTCGATGTCCGATTCCAGCGGTGCGTCGAACTCGGCGTGGTAGGTGGCATGGTCGCCGACCACGTTCACCACCGGGGTGTGCGCGCGGCGGGCGTTGTGCAGGTTCGCCAGCCCGTTCGCCAGTCCGGGCCCCAGGTGCAGCAGGGTGGCGGCGGGCCGGCCGGCGATGCGGGCGAAGCCGTCGGCAGCACCGGTGGCGACCCCCTCGAACAGGCACAGCACCGCCCGCATCCGCGGGTTGGCGTCCAGTGCGGCGACGAAATGCATCTCGGAGGTGCCGGGATTGGCGAAACACACGTCGACGTCACCGGCCAGCAGCCGCTGCAGGACGAGGTCGGCTCCGGTACCCATCGTCACCGGATGGTGCCGGCGCCGGGGATCAGCGGCAGGTCCAGGGCGGTCACCCACCCCGGCGGCAGATCGTTGACCGCGGGCACCGCGTTCAACGCCCGCAACCCGGTGGCCAGACAACCCGCGGCGGCCGCGTCGCGCCCGGAGCCGTCGGTGAACCGGAACGCGGTCTCCTGCGAGATGCTGGGCGTGCCTTCGATGTCGACCCGGTACACGTCGTTGTCGTTGCCGGTCGGCCAGTCCGGCGCGGCGTCCGCACCGATGCGGTTGACGTGCTCGAGCTGGATGCGGGTCTGCCCGCCCCACCGTCCGTTGACGGTGAACCGCACCGCGGCGACGTTACCCGCGGCGATGACGCCCTTGGCGGACTTCCGGTCGGTCGGGGTCACCCACTTCTCCCAGCTGGTGGTGATCTCGTCGAGGGTGATGCCTGCCGCGTGCGCGATCATCGGAACCGTTGCGCCCCAAGCCATGATGAGGATCTCCGGGCTTTCCAGCAGCGGCCGGTACCCGGGTGGCCGGCCGATGCCCATCTCGAACTCGTAGTCTCCGGTGTAGTTGGTGTAATCGAGCAGCTCGGAGGCCCGCACCGTCTTGACCTCCGAGCACAGTCCCATCAACGTCAGCGGGAACAGGTCGTTGGCGAATCCGGGGTCGATCCCGGTGGTGAAGCAGGACGCTCCCCCGGCCTCGCACGCCTCGGTGACCGGCTGGATCCAGTTCGGCGGGTTGAGGTGCATCGCCGGCCAGACCCACGGGGTCATCGCCGTCGAGCAGACGTCGATGCCGGCCCGCAGGAACCGGGTGATGACGTCGATATTGGCGTCGGCGTGGGCGGCCGTCGGCCCGTAGTGCACCACCGCATCGGGTTTCAGCGCGATCAGCGCGTCGACGTCGTCGGTGGCCGCCAGCCCGAGTGCCGTGCCCAGCCCGCAGATCTCGCCGACGTCGCGGCCCGCCTTGGCGGGGTTGCTGACCCCCACCCCGACGAGATCGAAGAGCGGGTGTTCGACGATCTCGGCGATCACCATTTTCCCGACGAATCCGGTACCCCAGACCACCACGCGCTTGGTCATCGCCACCCTTTCGGTGTCAGTAGCAGCGGGCGGCTAGAAGCACCGGCGCAGGCCGCCGGGTTCGCAGATCAACGGGTACTCGTTGACCGGCATCGGCAGCGGCTCACGGAAGCTGAGGGTGAAAGGATGCGTGTCGATGGTCGCCGGCAGACCGCACACCTGCCCGTGCGAGATGCTGCGGGTGCCGCTCATCGTGTCGGTGTTGAACTTGACCATCTCCAGGATGGCCTGTTCGCTGCCGTCCGGGCAGATCAACCCGTCCTTCACATTCCGCGAGAAGGCCCACTGGCCGTTGGTCAATTTCGCGTCACCGCCGACGACCCAGGAGGCGGGGGTGCCAGCCACGTGCAGGGTGCAGGCAACCGGGTCGCGGATCTCGGCGCGCAGGTCGCCCACCACCGGCACGCACACCGGGTAGATCGTCCAGGTCCCGACGGACGGCCCGCCCTCCTGGTGGTAGTCGTAGACCCCCTCCAGGACCTGCTGTTGCGCCTGCGCCGGGCCGGCGAAGCCGACCATGGCGGCGACGAGCAGGACCGCACTGAACAAGCCGCGAAAGATGTTCACCCCCGCAGTATCGCAGGACCCTTCTGGCACGTCCGCACTTTGCCCCGTGAGAGAGTCGCCGTCATGACCTCATTGGACGGAAAAGTGGCGTTGGTGACCGGTGTCTCGGCCGGGCTGGGCGCCGCGACGGCGAAGTTGTTCGCCGAGCGCGGCGCGACGGTGTACGGCGTGGCCCGGGACGCCGACCGGATGGCCGAGGTGTTCGCCGACGTGCCGGGCGGCCGGTTCGGGTCCTACGACATCAGCACCGCCGATGCCTGCGAGCAGGCCGTGGCGGACTGCGTGGCGACCTTCGGCCGGATCGACGTGCTGGCCAATGTGGCCGGGTTCCATCAGATGCGGCGGACCGCGTCGGTCACCGATGCGGACTGGGATTTCGATCTGGCGGTGAACCTGAACGGCCCGTTCTACCTGTGCCGGGCCGCGTTGCCGCACCTGCTGGCCGCCGGCGGCAACATCGTCAACGTCTCCTCGGTGGCCGGAGTCGAGGGTGAGGTCTACTCGGCCGGATATTGCGCCGCCAAACACGGACTGATCGGGTTGACCCGAGCGCTGGCGGTGGAATTCACCAAGGAGAAGCTCCGGGTGAACGCCGTCTGCCCCGGCGGGATGCTGACCGCGCAGGTCACCGAGTTCGCCGCTCCCGAGAACGCCGACTGGGACCTGATCATGCGGATCGCCGCGCCGCGCGGAATGATGGACCCCGTCGATGTCGCCAAGACCATCGCCTTCCTGGCCAGTGACGACGCGGCCGCAATCCACGGCGCGGTGTACCGCGTCGACAACGGAAAGGGCGCCGACTGATGAACCGTCTGGCCATCGCCGAAACCGATTCCAGCCCAACTTCACTCGCGACCGTGGGCAGTACCGCGGTCGAGGGATCCATCGCGACCGTCGGGAGCGCGGCGGTCGCCGGAGCGATCGGCACCGTCGGCAGCGCCGCGGTGGCCGGCTCCGTCGCCACCGTGAACAGCGCCGGGGTCGCCGGGTCGATCGGGGTCGGCGGCAGCGCCGGGGTGGCCGGCGGATTCGCGGTCGTCGGCAGCGCGTTCACCGTGCTGTGCGCGGCGCTGATCGGCTGCGTGGCCTGTCTGGCATGTGTGGCCTGCAGCAAGTGCCGGGGTTGCGTGGCGTGCGCGGGCTGCACCGACTGCGTGGGCTGCATCGGGTGCGTGAACTGCTCGGGCCTGCGCGGCGCGGTCGGCCGGCGCGGGGTGCACGCCTAGATCTGTCGGCGCCGCCCCAGCAGCCCGGCCGCACCCACCGCTCCCAGGCTGAGCACCGCGCACGCGATCGCCGCGGTGATCAGGTAGGTCTGGCTGCGGTCCGCCCCGGCAGGAGCCTCCTCGGAGGCCAGCCGCAGCCGGTAGTCGCCGGGCAGCGGGGCCTCCCGCGGGGTGTCCAGGCCCGGGTACTGCTGGGTCCGGTGCACCTCGAATTGCCGTTCACCGCCGGCGTTCTGCTTCCACACGCCCCACACCGGGGTGACCCCGTCGAGCAGCACCCGGCGCTCGCCGTAGCGGGCGTCGTCGCCGACGTCGACGATGCGCTGCACCCGGAACGGCTCGTACACCGCGTCCGAGTACCGCACCTGCACGGGCACGTTGTCGTAGCGCCACAGCGGCGGCGGGGGCGGCGGGGCGAGCGCGCCGATGGTGGGGATGAACCCACCCCCGAAGAAGCTGCCGACCGCGACGCTGACGGCGGTGTTGACGGCGTTGAGCACGACCGCGGTGAAGCTGTAGGCGGCCAGGTCCGCGACGTACATGACCATCCGTTGCAGCGGCGGGATCACCACTGTCCGGGGCCGGTTCTCGTACTCGTAGACGATGCGCACCGGATCCCGGTAGGGGTTGACGATCATCGGCCGGTAGAACTCGTCGTACTGCACCCAGTCCGAGCTCCATTGCCGCACCCGGCGGTCCAGATCACGCTGTTCCGCGCGCAGTTCGCGCTGATCCTCGCGTAACCGGCGTTGATCCTCGCGCAGTTGGCGCTGATCTTCCCGCAAGTCGCGGCGCTCCTCGCGGAGGCGGTCCTCGTCCTTCGAGATTCCGATCAACGACGACAGCTGCGCGAGTTCCTCGACCTTCGCCGGCTCCGGTTTCGCTTCGATCGGCTTGGTGTTGCCGGCGAGCACCACGTCCTCGACCGGTGCCTCGAGAACCTGCGGCTTGAGCGTTTCGATCACGCGGGCGACCGGCTCGACCTCGGTGGCCTCGGCGCTCTCGGATGCGTCGTCGGTCGCCGCAGGCTCTGCAGTGTCGGTCTCCGGGCGGTCCGCCTCCGGGGTGTCGGCCTCCGGGGTGCCGGCCGGGTCGGCCTTCTCCGAAACCCGTTCCTCCGTTGAGGTCTCCTCGGACGCCGAGGGCTTCGGCACCTCCTCGCGGGGAGCATCGGCGGCCGGCGCGCCGGTCGTCGTGGTCAGTGCCGTCGTGGTCGGTGCCGTCGTGGTGTCAGGCGTCGTGGTGTCGGGCGTCGTGGTGTCAGGCGTCGAGGTCTCGCGTTCGACCGCCTTGGACTCGTCCTCGACCGGGGCGGCCGGCTCCGCGGCGGGCGCCGACGGCGAGGTGGTCACCCGGGTGCTGGGCCGCTCGGTGGTGCTCGCCGGCGCCTCGGCCTGTGGTTCAGGTTCGGGTGCGGGCTTCGGTCGGGGCGCCACCGGCTCGGGCGCCGGGGCTTGGGTCTGGGCCGGCACCGGGGCCGGTTCGGGGTCCGGAACCACGGTGACCACGGGTGCCTGTGTCTGCGGCGGCGCCGCGGGCGCCTCCTGAGTCGCCTCCGGTGCCGCCGAGGTCACCTTGGGCGCTTTGGGTGCCTCGTCCCGGCCGCCACGGTCTTGCCCGCTCCGGCCCTGCCCACCGCCGGACTCCGAGCCACGCGACGGGGCCGGCGCCTGCACCGTCGTCGTCTCGACGACATCCGGTTCGGCCACCGCCGGCGCCACACCCACCGTCAGGGCGGTCAGCGACATCACCACTCCGGAGGCCACCCCGGCCACCATGGATCGCCTCAGGAATTCCTCACGCGCTGCACCCATCGTGCATCGACTCCTCAACTATCAAAGAGTGCGGCTCTGCGCCACCACTGCCGTCGCAGTCATCTCCCCCAACACCGGCCCTCAAAGGCCCAGCAGCTGTCTTGCATGGTTCATCGCCGCAGCCGCCGCGGCGTTACAGCCAGATCAGGTCAAGATCCCGCCATCCGGGATGGGCTCGGCCACCATCGGTCGTTGTGCTGATCAGCGCCACGAAAGGAGGTGCAACAGTGAGCAAGCCCACACTTGGCAATACCGTCGTCGCGGCCGTGGTGGCACTGACGGTCGTGCTGAATGCCGGACCGCGGACCGACGACAACCTCGTCGAGCAGACCGAGGACAACGGCAACTCACAGAGCGTCATCACGCTGCCTGCAACCGGTCCGGTCACCGTCTTCTGACATCGCGGAGTCTGACACCATCTAGTCCCGGATCGTCGACGGGAGAACGGGATGGCTGCGCGCGAATTCGTGCTGACCGATGAATTCCGCGACGCCATGGCGCTGCTCGCCGAGGGGCGCCACGTGTTCCTGACCGGTAAGGCGGGCACCGGCAAGTCGACGCTGATCCGCCGGTTCATGTCCCAGACCGACCGCAACGTGGTGGTGGTCGCACCGACCGGGATCGCCGCGCTCAATGTCGAGGGCTACACGATTCACCGGCTGTTCGGTTTCACCGCCACCACCAGCCTCGCCGACATCCGGACCGGCCGCTACTACCCCGGCCGGTTCGCGCGGACGGTGAAGGCCCTGGACACGCTGATCATCGATGAGACGTCGATGGTGCGGGCCGACCTGTTCGACAAGGTGGCCGCCGCGCTGGAACGGTTCGGCCCCGACCCGGGCACCCCGTTCGGCGGGGTGCAGATCGTGCTGGTGGGCGATCTGCACCAGTTGCCCCCGGTGGTCACCGAGGCCGAGGCCGCGTTCTTCTCCGACCGGTACGCCACCCCGTACTTCTTCTCGGCCGACTCGTTCCGCCGCGACGACTTCCCGATGGTCTCGTTGACCACGGTGTTCCGCCAGCTCGGTGATGACCGGATGACGGCCATTCTCAACGAGATTCGCGAGGGTCTGCTGCTCGGGCACGCGCAGGAGCAGCTCAACGCGCGCACCGACCCGGACTTCGTCCCGCCCGAGGACGAGTTCTGGCTGACCCTGGCGCCGACGAATCGGCTGGTGACCGCGCGCAACCGGCAGCAACTGGAGCGGCTGGCCGGCGAGGAGATCGTGCACCACGCCCGCCAGTCCGGAGATCTGAGCCTGTTCGACCCACCCGCGGACGAGACGCTGCGCTTCAAGGTGGGCGCACAGATCATGATGCTCACCAACGACCAGGCCGATCGCTGGGTCAACGGCACGCTCGGCAAGGTGATCGCACGGGTTCGGGGCGACGACTCGGCGGTCGTCATCGAGTTCACCGACGGCAGCCGCGCCGAGGTCGCGCCGTTCACCTGGGAGGCGACCCAGCCCGTCGTCGACGGCGGTGGGCTGCGCCACGAGGTGTGCGGCACGTTCACCCAGCTGCCGTTCAAGCTGGCCTGGGCGATCACCATCCACAAGAGCCAGGGCCAGACCCTGGACCGGTTGATCGTCGACCTGACCGGCGGCATGTTCTCCTACGGGCAGCTCTACGTGGCGTTGAGCCGGTGCACGTCGATGAACGGGCTGGTGCTCAAACGCCCTGTGCTGCCCAAGGATCTGAAGACCGACCGGCGGATCGCCCGGTTCCTGCACGACGCCGCCGATGACGGCGGGCCCCGCCGTTTCTGCGCGATCGCGATGTTGACCGTCGGCGAGGAGGGCCGGATGTCGCGGCCCCGGCCGGTGGAGATCGCCGTCGCCTTCGAGGACGGCACCGCGGTCAGCACCCTGGTCAACCCGCAGCGTGACCTCGCCGACGCCCGCCAGGCGTACGGGATCGGGGTGTCCGACATCCTGCTCGCACCGACGCTGGCCGAGGCGTGGGGCGTCATCGCACCGATGCTGACGGGCTGCACACCGGTCGGCGCGGGCATCGACGAGACACTGGGCCTGCTGGACTTCGAGCTCAAACGCCTCGGCCAGGTGACGGTGATGCCGCTCGGCGTCGAGGTGTCGCGCCGCAGCGTCGGGGCCACCGGAGGCACCGCCCTGGAGCGCGCGACCGCCACGCTGGCGGCGTTCACCGAATCGGGTGTCACCGCCGCCGGCTCGACACCGTTCGGCGATCCGCCCGAGTCCCTGTCCGGACACCTCATCACCCGCGACCACCACAACCCGACACCGACCGCGGCGACGCTGCCGGCGTTGTCGGCGCTGCTCGCGGTCAGCCGCCGGCTCGGGCCCGCTCTGCTCGGACGCCCCGACCCCGCCGACGAGCTGCCGGTCACCCCGTGGATCGCGGCGGCCCGGCACTCGGTGGCCGACCAGCTGCGCGCGGCCGCCGGCCGGGTCCGGCTGCCCGCGGACGTGCTGACCCGGCTGCGGGCCGCCGAACAGCTGCTGGGCGCACCCATCCTGGACGAGGACCTGGACTCCTCCGATTCCGCCGCCGACATCACCTCGGTGCTGGTGCCCGGCGCCCGGATCTGTTTCACCGGCACCGCGCTCGACGACGCCGGACGCGAGGTGCCGCGCGAGGAAATGCTGCGGATCGCCGAGGCGGCCGGGCTGGCTCCGGTGAAGACGGTCACCAAGACCCGGTGTGAGGTGTTGGTCACCGCCGAGGTCGGCACCCAGTCCGGGAAGGCCCGCAAGGCGCACGAACTGGGCAAGCCGGTGTTCTCGGCGGAGGAATTCCTGGCCTGGGCCGGTTCCGGCAGCCGGGCCAAACCGGCCAGCGAGCGCGCACCCGGCGGCGCACCTTAAGGTCGTACCGTGAACCGGCTGGATCGCTTCTTCGAAATCAGCGCACGCGGGTCGACAGTCGGCTCCGAGATGCGCGGTGGCGTCGTCACATTCATCGCGATGGCGTACATCATCGTGCTGAACCCGATCATCCTGTCCGGGGCGCCGGACGTCGCGGGCAACCAGCTGGGTTTCACCCAGGTCTCGGCGGTGACCTCGCTGGCCGCCGGCGTGATGACCATCGCCTTCGGCGTCATCGCCCGGTTGCCGTTCGCGTTCGCGGCCGGGCTCGGGATCAACTCCTTCCTGGCATCCTCGGTGGTCGGCTCGCTGACCTGGCCCGAAGCGATGGGCCTGGTGGTGATCAACGGTCTGATCATCGTCGCGCTGGCCGTCACCGGGCTGCGCAGAATGATCTTCGACGCGGTGCCGATGCCGCTGAAGCTGGCCATCACGGCCGGTATCGGGCTGTTCATCCTGTTCATCGGTCTGGTGAATGCCGGGTTCGTGGCGTCCACCGGTGGGCCGTCGCCGCCGGTCGGGCTGGGCGTCCAGGGCGCCGGTTCGATCACCAGCGTGCCGACCGTCATCTTCGTGTTCACCCTGTTGGTGACCGGCATCCTGGTGGCCCGCAAGGTCCGCGGCGGCATCCTGATCGGCCTGATCGCCGGCACCATCGTGGCCGTCGTCGTCGAGGCCATCTGGCATCTCGGATCGGCCCAGGACAACCCGGGCGGATGGGGACTGTCGGTGCCCACGCTGAGCGGCTCCCCGTTCGCGCTGCCCGACCTGTCCCTGGTCGGCGAGTTCAGCCTGGACAGCTTCGGCCGGATCGGCATCCTGGCCGCCGTCATGCTGGTCTTCACCCTGGTGTTCACCAACTTCTTCGACGCGATGGGCACCTTCACCGGGCTGTCCCGCCAGGCCGGCGTCGCCGACGCGAACGGCAACTTCCCCCGGCTGCAGTCCGCGCTGGTGGTCGAGGGTGCCGGCGCGGTGGTCGGCGGCGCGGCCTCGGCCTCGTCGAACACGGTGTTCATCGAGTCCGGCGCCGGAATCGGCGCGGGCGCGCGCACCGGGCTGGCCAGCCTGGTGACCGGCGGATTGTTCCTGGCCGCAATGTTTCTCACGCCGCTGGCGGCGATCGTGCCGACCGAGGTCGCCGCCGCCGCGTTGGTCATCGTCGGCGCGATGATGGCCTCGCACCTGCGCGAGATCGACCTCGCGGACTTCTCCATCGCACTCCCGGTGGTCCTGACGGTGGCGGTGATGCCGCTGAGCTACTCGATCGCCAACGGCATCGGCGTCGGCTTCATCGCCTGGGCCGTCGTGCGTACCGCGGCCGGCAAGGGCCGCGAGATCAGCCCGCTGCTGTGGGTGGTCGCGGCGGGCTTCCTGCTGTACTTCGCGCGCGGATGGCTCGACTCCATGCTCGGGGTGTGACCCCCGTCGACACCTCCGATGACGAAGTGAAGCCCGGCCGGCGCCCGCACATCATCCGACTGGCCGTGCTCGCCGTCTTTCTGCTCGGCCTGTACTACCTGATCGGGGTGGCACGGATCCTCGACCTGGAGGACATCCGCGGTGCGGTGGCCGCCACCGGACCGGCCGCGCCCCTGGTCTACGTGCTGGTCTCCGCGGTGCTGGGCAGTCTGTTCGTGCCCGGCCCGCTGCTGGCCGCGGGCAGCGGGGTGCTGTTCGGCCCGGTGCTGGGCACCTTCGTCACCCTGGGCGCGACGGTGGGCACCGCAACGATCGCCAGCCTGGGCGGCCGCCGGGCCGGCCGGGACAGCACCCGCGCGCTGCTCGGCGCGCAGCGCGCGGACCGTATCGACGCCCTGATCGAGCGCGGCGGGCTGTGGGCCGTGGTGGGCCAGCGCTTCGTCCCCGGCATCTCGGATGCCATGGCGTCCTACGCGTTCGGCGCTTTCGGGGTCCCGTTGTGGCAGATGATGATCGGCGCCTTCATCGGCTCCGCGCCGCGGGCGTTCGTCTACACCGCGCTGGGCGCCTCGGTCGGTGACCTGTCCTCCCCGCTGGTGTACGTGGCGATCGCGGTGTGGTGCGCGACGGCCATCGTCGGCGCGTTCGCCGCGCACCGCGGGTACCGCGGCTGGCGGTCCGGCCGCACCGGCGACGGCGATTCGCCCGAACGCGACACGTGAAGGATGATCGGGTCATGCGACGCGACGTGGGGGCCGAACTCGAAGTCAACATCACCGCCCCCACCACCCTGGAGTTCCAGATCGCCGTCGCCCCGCACCCGGGCGCCGAGGTGTCCGAGTCACTGAGTTTCGTGCTGAACGGCGAACCCGTGGACGCCTTGGAGATCAGCGGTACCCACGGCAACCGCATCCACAAATTCGACGCCGGGATCGGGCATCTGCGGGTGGACTATTCGGCCACCGTCGTCGGCTACGCCGATCCCCCGCCGGTGACCGACTCCGACCTGTCGATGTACCTGCGGCCCAGCCGGTACGCCGAGGCCGACAAACTGTTCGGCTTCGCGGGCACCGAATTCGGGGACCGCTCCGATCACGCGGCGCTACTGGCCGAGGTGACCGCCTGGGTGGGTCGCCGGCTGCAGTACGTGCCGGGATCCAGCGACCCGATCGACGGGGCGGTGGACACCATGCTCGCCGGGGCCGGGGTGTGCCGCGACTACGCGCACCTGGTGGTGGCGCTGCTGCGCGCGGTGAAGGTGCCGGCCCGGCTGGTCTCGGTGTACGCGCCGGGCCTGTTCCCGATGGACTTCCATGCGGTCGCCGAGGCGTTCGTCGACGGGCAGTGGCGGGTGGTCGACGCCACCGGGCTGGCGCCGCGGGACAGCCTGGTCCGCATCGCCACCGGGCGCGACGCCGCAGACACCGCGTTCCTGGACAACCACAACGGCGGGATCCTCCTGAACCTGCTCAACGTGCGGGCCATCACCGAGGGCAACCTGCCGATCGACGCGCTCGACCGGTTGGTGACGCTGCACTGACCTGCGCTACGGCGGTCTCCTGTCCGCGTCGGCCGGGTAGGCTGACCGACATCGGCGGTCCTTCGTACCCGACTGATGACGTCGCGTCGTCGCCGATTCGAAAATTTTGGCCGTCTCGTGGCCAGAGACAGGAGCGTCGCCATGACGCTGCACACCGCCGTTCCGGGGAACGCCCGCTGACCGGGCACGCGGGGCTTTCGCTGGGTGTGCTGGCCCGCTCACGGAAACCCGACGAGCGCAGGCTGCCCATCCACCCGGCCCACTTCGCCAGGATCGACCCCGAGTTGCGGAAGCGCATCTTCGTCGAGAAGGGCTATGGGGCGGAGTTCGGCACCACCGACGACGCCCTGACCGAGTTCGTCGGCGGCGTCAAGACGCGCGACGAGATCGTCGCCGCCTGCGATGTCATCCTGTTGCCCAAGGTGCAGGCCGAGGACCTTGCGCAGTTACGGGCCGGACAGATCATCTGGGGCTGGCCGCACTGTGTCCAGGACATCGAGTTGACCCAGATCGCCATCGATCGCAAGCAGACGCTGATCGCTTTCGAAGCGATGAACCACTGGCAGGCCGACGGCGGATTCGGATTGCACGTGTTCCACAAGAACAACGAGCTGGCCGGCTACTGCTCGGTGCTGCACGCCATGCAGCTCGCCGGGGTGACCGGCAGCTACGGCCGGCGGATGCGTGCTGCCGTCATCGGATTCGGCGCGACGGCCCGCGGCGCGGTCACCGCGCTGAACGCCCACGGTGTCGATGACGTCCGGGTGCTGACCAACCGTGAGGTGGCGGCCGTCGGATCGCCGATCCCGTCCACCCAGATGGTCCAGATGGCACAGGATGAGGACGGCCAGACGTGGGCTGACATCCCCGAGTACGGCAGCGTGCCGGTGGCGCGGTTACTGGCCGACAACGACATCGTCGTCAACTGTGTGCTGCAGGATCCCAATTCACCCCTGGTCTTCCTCACCACCGAGGATCTGGAGACCTTCACCCCGGGCACCATGCTCATCGACGTGTCCTGTGATGTGGGTATGGGATTCAGCTGGGCGCGACCGACGACGTTCAAAAACCCGGTCGTCGATCTGGCCCACGGCGTCTCCTACTACGCCGTCGACCACAGCCCTTCCTACCTGTGGAACTCGGCCACCTGGGAGATCAGCGAGGCGTTACTGCCACATCTGGCCACCGTGCTCGGCGGCCGGACAGCCTGGGATGAGAGCACGACGATCTCACGGGCCATCGAGATCCGGGACGGCACCGTGCAGAACCCCGCCATCCTGGCATTCCAGCACCGTGCGGCGACCTACCCGCATCCGGTGTCCGGGTAGGGATTTACCGGGTGAGGCAAGGCTGTCCTGCCACTGGCGGCGGCCATCTGGTAAAAAGCAAGTACCCCTAATCGATCAGGAGTGGCTGCCGACGTGCCCGACTCTCCCGCGGCCCCGGTCGTCGCCCCCCACCAGCAGCATCGCGGCGGCATCGCCGGTTTCATCCGCCGGTTCGCCGTCCTGATCATCATCGCGTGGGTCGCCCTCGTCGCCTTGTTGAGCATCACGGTCCCCCCGCTGGAAACCGTCGGCCAGATGCGGTCGGTGTCGATGAGCCCGGACTACGCGCCCGCGGTGGTGGCCAGCAAGCGAGTCGGCGAAGTGTTCGACGAGTACAAGTCGGACAGCTCGGTGATGATCGTGCTGGAGGGTGAGCAGGCACTCGGCGCCGACGCGCACTACTTCTACAACGACATGGTCGACCGGCTGGAGGCCGACACCGAACACGTCGAGCACGTCCAGGACTTCTGGGGCGACCCGCTGACCCAGGACGGCGCGCAGAGCTCCGACGGTAAGGCCGCCTACGTCCAGGTGTATCTCGCCGGCAACATGGGTGAGTCGCTGGCCAACGAATCGGTGCAGGCCGCCACCGAGATCGTCCGGGCCGTACCGCCCCCGCCGGGTGTCGAGGTCTTCGTCACCGGCATGTCCGCCCTGGCCGCCGATCAGCAGATCTCCGGGGACCGCAGCGTCCAGGTGATCGAAGGCGTCATCTTCCTCGTCATCATCTCGATGCTGCTGCTGGTGTACCGCTCGATCGTCACCACGATCCTGGTGCTGGTCATGGTGGTGCTCGGACTGACCGCGGCCCGCGGCGTGGTCGCCTTCCTCGGCTATCACGAACTGATCGGGCTCTCGACCTTCGCCACCCAGCTGCTGGTGACGCTGGCGGTGGCCTCTGCCACCGACTACGCGATCTTCCTGATAGGCAGGTATCAGGAGGCCAGAACCGTCGGCGAGGACCGGGAATCCGCGTACTACAGCATGTTCGGTGGCACCGCCCACGTGGTGCTGGGTTCCGGTCTGACCATCGCCGGCGCCATGCTGTGCCTGCACTTCACCCGGCTGCCGTACTTCCAGACCCTCGGTGTGCCGATGGCCTTCGGCATGGTGGTGGTGGTGCTGGCCGCACTCACGCTGGGTCCGGCGATCATCACGGTGGCCAGCCGTTACCGCAACATCCTGGAACCCCGGCGCTCCATGCGCATCCGCAGCTGGCGCCGGGTCGCCGCGGTCGTGGTGCGCTGGCCCGGTGCCGTGCTGATGGCCACGATCGCGTTGTCGCTGATCGGTCTGCTCGCGCTGCCCGGCTACCGGACCAACTACAACGACCGCAACTATCTGCCCGAAGACCTGCCGGCCCAGCAGGGCTACGCGGCCGCCGAGCGGCACTTCGGAGTGGCCCGGATGAATCCGGAGCTGCTGCTCATCGAGACCGACCGCGATCTGCGCAACTCGGCGGACTTCCTGGTGATCGACAAGATCGCCAAGGCGGTGTTCAAGGTGCCCGGCATCGGCAACGTGCAGGCCATCACCCGCCCGCAGGGCGAACCGCTGGAGTTCAGCACCATCCCCGCCCAGATGAGCATGGGCGGCACCAATCAGCAGATGAACCAGAAGTACATGGAAGACATGTTCGCGAACATGCTGCTGCAGGCCGACGACATGCAATCCACCATCGACACCATGAAGCGGATGGTCTCGCTCATGGGAGAGATGAGCGCCACCACGCACAGCATGGTCGGCAAGACCGATGCGATGGCCGCCGACATCGCGGA
Source organism: Mycolicibacterium diernhoferi (assembly GCF_019456655.1). NCBI lineage: Bacteria > Bacillati > Actinomycetota > Actinomycetes > Mycobacteriales > Mycobacteriaceae > Mycobacterium > Mycolicibacterium diernhoferi. The sequence continues at coordinate 3,881,406 of NZ_CP080332.1, forward strand.
GTTGCGGGACAACATCTCCAATTTCGACGACTTCATCCGCCCGCTGCGCAACTACCTGTACTGGGAACCGCACTGCTACAACATCCCGGTGTGCTGGTCCATGCGCTCGGTGATGGACGCGCTCGACGGCACCGACACGATGACCTCGAAGTTCGAGGAGATCCTGCCGGACATGCACCGCCTCGACGAACTCATGCCGCAGATGCTGGAGACGATGCCGTCGCAGATCGCGTCGATGGAATCCTCCCGCGAGATGATCCTGCGGATGTACCAGACCCAGAAGGGTATGCAGGACCAGGGCATGGCGATGCAGGACAACCAGAGCGCCATGGGTGACGCGTTCAACGACGCCAAGAACGACGACACCTTCTACCTGCCACCGGAGATCTTCAACAACGAAGACTTCAAACGCGGGATGGAGAGCTTCATCTCCCCCGACGGAAAATCGGTGCGGTTCATCATCTCTCACGAGAACGATCCGCTGACCCCCGACGGCATCAAACTGGTCGAGAAGATCACGACCGCCGCCAAGGAGGCCATCAAGGGCACCCCGCTGGAGGGGTCGAAGATCTATCTGACCGGCACCGCGGCCGCGTTCAAGGACATGCAGGAAGGCAACGACTGGGATCTGATCATCGCCGGGATCGCGGCGCTGAGCCTGATCTTCATCATCATGCTGCTGATCACCCGCAGCCTGGTGGCCGCCGCCGTCATCGTCGGCACCGTGGTGGTGTCCCTCGGCGCGTCGTTCGGCCTGTCCATCCTTGTCTGGCAACACATCCTGGGTATCGAACTGCACTTCATGGTGATGGCGATGGCGGTGATCGTGCTGCTCGCCGTCGGCGCCGACTACAACCTGCTGCTGGTCGCCAGAATCAAGGAGGAAATCCACGCGGGTCTCAACACCGGCATCATCCGCGCCATGGGCGGCACGGGTTCGGTGGTGACGGCCGCCGGCCTGGTGTTCGCGTTCACCATGATGTCGATGTTCGTCAGCGAGATGACGGTGGTAGCACAGGTCGGCACCACCATCGGTTTGGGTCTGCTGTTCGACACCCTGGTGATCCGGTCGTTCATGACGCCGTCCATTGCCGCGCTGATGGGCAAGTGGTTCTGGTGGCCGCAGGTCGTCCGGCAGCGTCCGGCCCGCGCGGCGACGCCGCCGAAACCGCTGGAGCCCGTCGGCTAGTTCGGCCGGCCGGCGCGGTTCCAGCAGTCCGCGGCCCGGTGTGCTCGGCGGTACGATCTTGATCGGACTCCCCCGGGTGTCTTGAGGACGATCCACACGGAGGCAGGATGAGCGTCGAGGACCCGGCGCGCACCACGGCGGAGCAGCCCGACGACGTCGACTACGTGCAGTCCACGCAGCACCTGGTCCAGGCCGTGCAGGAGCTCTCGCTGGCACGCTGCCTGCCCGATATCCAGCGGATCGTGCGCGCCGCCGCGCGCAAACTCACCGGCTGCGACGGCGCCACGTTCGTGCTGCGCGACAACGACATGTGCTACTACGCCGACGAGGATGCGATCGCGCCGCTGTGGAAGGGCGGCCGGTTCCCCATGCAGACCTGCATCAGTGGCTGGGTGATGCTCAACCGTACGGCAGCGGTCATCGAGGACATCTACGTCGACGACCGCATCCCGCACGAGGCGTACCGCCCGACCTTCGTCAAGAGCCTGGTGATGGTGCCGATCCGCACCCTGGACCCGGTGGGGGCGATCGGCAACTACTGGGCCGATCAGCGGATGCCGACCGAGCGAGAGGTCTCACTCCTGCAGGCCCTGGCCGACGCGACCTCGGTGGCCATGGAGAACGTGCAGGTCTACGCCGAGCTCGAGCAGCGGGTGCTGGACCGGACGGCCGAACTGGAGCAGGTCAACAACGAGATGCTGCAGCTGACGGTCACCGACGAGATGACCGGCGTCACCAACCGTCGCGGTTTCTACCTGCTGGCCGAGTCGGTGCTGATGGCGGCCCGCCGCGACCGACGCGACTGCCTGCTGGGGTTCATCGACGTGGACGGGCTCAAGAAGGTCAACGACCGCCAGGGGCACGTCGTCGGGGACGCCCTGATCGTCGACCTGGCCCGGGTTCTCCGATCGGCGCTGCGGAAATCCGACATCCTCGCCCGGCTGGGTGGCGATGAGTTCTGCGTCCTCATCGTCGACAACGACACCGATCCGGCCGCCCTGAAAGCGCGGCTGGAAAACGCGGTGCAGCAGTTCAACGAGACCGAGGTCCGGTCCTACCGGCTGTCCACCAGCATCGGGCTGATGAGTGTGCCCGCCTCCGACACCAGTACGGTCGATGAACTACTCGTTCGGGTGGACGAGCTCATGTACGCGGACAAGAACTCACGCCCGGCGTCGTGACGCCTCAATCCGAGATGAACTCGAGTGCGGCATTCAGCGCTGGGCGGTGCCGCAGCAGTCGGTAGTGCGCCAGCCGGCCCAGGCCCTTGGTGGTGACCAGCTTGGCGTTCGGCCAGATTCCGACGATCTCTTCGCTGGTCTCGTAGGGAGTGTCGGGATCGTCGGGGTCATGGATGATCAGCAGCGGCGGATTGTCGGCGCGCGGCGCAATCACCGAAATGTCGGTGTCGGCCAACGGCATCTCGATCCGCTGTTCGAGGCGGCGGCTCAACCCGTCACGGATTCGCGGGCCGAATCCATGCCGCGCCGTGAACATGTCGATGTAGACCGGGAAGTTGCCCATCGGCGCCAAGAACACCAGGCGTTGGGCGGACGTCCCCCACGCCACCGCGAAGGCCGCCGCCTTCGCGCCGAGAGAGTGCCCGATGATCGCGCGGGCCGGCCCGAACTCGTCAACCACGGCCTGCACGGCCTTGGCGCACTCGATGAGCGTGGTGCGGCCCGGCGCGAGATCGCCGGGTTCAGAGTCGTTGTGGCTGGGCAGATCGATGGCAATGACGCGGTATCCGGCCTCGACGAGGGGTTTGATGAAGGTGCCCAGGTGGGCCTGACACCCGCCCCAGCCGTGGACCAGGTACACCGGCTCGCCCGCACCCCAGGAGGCGCCCGCGATCCGGTGCCCCTCCCAGAACGCCTCGACCGGCGTGCTCGGCGGCACTCCGGGCGGCATGCGCAGGCTCATCTCGACCACCGGCGGGGTGCACCATAGTTCGGTGGCCCATCGCGCGCCCTCCCCCGGCGCGTACTGTTCCAGCAAGCTGAACCTGTGCCGCACCTCCGGGCTGACCGGCGGTTCGACGCCGGACCCGGTGACGTTCGGGTCACTGTCCGTCTCAACCATCACATTCCCCCATGAGGGGCCACCTTAGCGACCCCGACTGCCGCGGGCACAGGATCGGTGAGGTAGTGCGCCAGGACCGGGCTCAGCCAACCGATGAGTTCCGCATCGGACATCTGGGCCAGCGGCGGGGTGCCGAGAATGTAGCGCGATACCGCGACCCCGAGCAGTTGGGCACCGACCAACGCCGCCCGTTCGGCCGGACGATCCGGCACCACCGCCGCCAGTGCCGGGGCCACCTGTGTGCCAAACACTTTCAGCAGCGCCTCGGCGGCGACCCTGTTGGTGGCGGCGGCCCGCAGCAGCGGCAGAAACGACCCGTCCGGCCCCCACACCTCGACGAACATCGGGATCACCGCGGCGGCGATATCCGCCGGGGCCACCCCGGACAGGTCCGGGAACCTGATGTCGAGCCGGGTGGCCGCCGCGAACAGTCCGGCCTTGCTGCCGAAGTAGTGCATGACCAATGCCGGGTCGACCGCCGCCGCCGCGGCGACGGACCGGATGGTGGTGCGCTCGAACCCCTGCTCGCCGAACTGCGCCTGGGCGGCATTGAGGATCGATGCCTTGGTGGCCTCGCCGTCCCGCAGTTTCGTCGCCATGGCCGACAGACTATTCAACAACCGTTGACATGGCCAACCCACAGGCCTAGCGTTGAGTTCAACGGTTGTTGAACTCGCAGGTCGGAGGACCGGACATGACCATCACCGCCATCCAGATCGGGCTCGATCCCGATGTCATCGACGTGAGCTCCCCCGATTTCGCCCAGTTCCGCGGGCTGACCCGGGAGAAACTGCGGGCCGCCAACGACGACAACGTCGCCGGGCTGCGCGCCGCCGGCTACCAGGTGGACAGCTGCCTCATCCCGTTCGGCGAGGCCGGCGCGGCCAAGGCCCGGCAGTGGCTGGCGGCGGGTCGATACGACGCGGTGCTCATCGGTGCCGGGATCCGGCTGGTCGCCGCCAACACGCTGCTGTTCGAGGCGATCGTCAACGCCGCGCACACCAGCCAGCCGGGATGCCGGTTCGTCTTCAACCGCGCCGCCGTGGCCACCCCGGACGACATCCGCCGCTGGTATCCGGACCCGGAGGCGGTGGTGCCCTCATGAATACCGACGTGCTGGTGGTCGGGGCCGGACCCACCGGATTGACGGCCGCCGGCGACCTGGCCCGGGCGGGCCGGTCGGTGATCGTGCTGGAGCGCCGCCCGACGGTCCACCCGTCCAGCCGCGCGTTCGCCACCATGGCCCGCACCCTGGAACTTCTCGACAGCCGCGGGTTGGCCGAGGATCTCCTGGCTCATGCCCACCGCACGCCGGGCGTGACCATTTTCGGCGGTGCCCGCATCGATATGACTCACCTCGACTCGGCGTATCCCTTCGCGATGATCACGCCGCAGACCAATATCGATGCGGCCCTTGCCCGTTATGCGACGGCGCACGGTGCCGATGTGCGGCGCGGATGCGAGGTGGTCGAGCTGGTGCAGGACGGCGACGGCGTCTCGGTGACCGCGCGGTCGGTTGCCGATGGCAGTGTCACGTCGTTTCGGGCCCGGTATGTGATCGGCGCCGACGGCGCGCACAGCACGGTGCGGCACCTGCTCGGCGCCGAGTTTCCGGGCAAGACCATCCTGGCCTCGATCGTGCTGGCCGATGTGAAACTCGCAGACGGGCCGTCCGGTGATGGCCTGGCACTGCACAGCACACGGGAGGTGTTCGCCTTCCTCGCCCCGTACGGTGACGGCCGGTGGTACCGGACGATGCTGTGGGACCGCGCGTTTCAGGTATCCGACGATGTGCCGGTGGACACCGCCGAGATCGTCGATGTGCTGCGGCGGGCCATGGGCACCGATCCGGGGGTTGTCGAGGTGGGGTGGCATTCCCGATTCCATTGCGACGAACGGCAAGTCGAGCAGTACCGGCACGGGCGGGTGTTCCTGGCCGGGGATGCCGCGCATGTGCACTCCCCCATGGGTGGGCAGGGCATGAACACCGGGATCCAGGACGCGGCGAATCTGGCGTGGAAGCTCGATGCTGCGCTGGGTGGTGCGCCCGACGCGGTGCTCGACAGTTATCAGACCGAACGCCATCCCATCGGCACGCGGGTGCTGCGCCAGTCCGGCCTGATGGCGCGTGGTGTGACGTTGCATCCGCGACTGGCACGCGGATTGCGTAATCTGCTTGCGCCACGGCTGCTTCGGATCCCGGCTGTCCGGGACGCGGTGGCGGGCAGCTTCTCCGGTATCGGCTTGCGGTACGGACGATCCGGCACCCGCGCCGTGCAGATTCCCCTGGTGACGGGCCGGCTCACCGAGCTGCAACGCAGGCCGGGATTCGTCCTGGTGCGCGAACATGGGGCGGGGTTGTTGGATGCCTCCGTTGTGTTACAGGCCGAACGTGCCGACGACGGGCCCGCGGTGCTGGTCCGCCCCGATGGTTATCAGGCGTGGATCGGATCGTCGGCGGACCGGGACGCGTGGGGAGCCGTACTGCAGCAGTGGACGGGAGTAGCCGACAACGTCGGAACTTGTCGGACCCCGGTGCGATAATGATGTCATGCCGCCTCCGACAACACCTTTCGCGGAGAATTACGTTGAGCCTCGGCTGGATGTGCTGTTCGAGGAGATCGCCGAGCTGACCGGCCAGCGCAATGCGATCGACGGCCGGTTGGTGGAGATCATCGCCGAGATCGACGGCAGAGGTACGGCCGACGGCAACGCGCTGTGGGGTGCCACCGGATGCCGGTCGATCGAAGCGCTGGTGGCCTGGAAAGCCGGTGTCACCCCGCGCCGGGCCGAGACCATGGTCGCCGTCGCGCACCGCATCGACGAATTGCCGCGCTGCACCCAGGGATTGCGCGAAGGGCGGGTGTCCCTCGATCAGATCGGGGTCATCGCCGAACAGGCTGCCGCAGGTTGCGACGATCACTACGCCAATCTGGTGCAGGTCGCCACGGTCACCCAACTGCGGACCGCGGTCAAACAGGAACCCCGGCCCGAACCGGACCGCAAGCCAGAGCCCAAGCGTTCGTTCTCCTCGGTCGATGGCGACGGCTACACCACCTACAAGATTCGGCTGCCCAAGCTGGAGGCCGCGAAGTTCGACGCCGCGGTCGCCTCGCACAAGGACGCACTGGTCGCGGACTGGCGACGCGATCACGACGCCGGCGACAGCGACGACGAGCAGCCCGGTGCGCAGACCTCCGAGCAGGCACCACCGTTCCCGGACACCACCGATGCCTTCATGAGCCTGGTCGAAGCCGGCTGGGACACCGACGCCGCAGCCCGCCCACACGGAGCCCACACCACAGTGGTGATGCATCTGGACGTCGAAAAGCGCATCGCCGCGCTGCATCTGGGAGCCGCCCTCACCGACGCCGACCGCCGCTACCTCTTGTGCGACGCCACCTGCGAGGTCTGGTTCGAACGCCACGGCACCCCGATCGGGGCCGGGCGGACCACCCGCACCATCAGCCGCCGCCTGCGCCGCGCCCTGGAGTACCGGGACAAGACCTGTGTGGTGCCCGGCTGCGGGGCCACCCGCGGCCTGCACGCCCATCACCTCGTGCACTGGGAGAACGGCGGACCCACCGACCTCTCGAACCTGGTGCTGCTCTGCCCTTTCCATCACCGGCTGCACCATAAAGGCGACATCACCCTCACCGGCCCCGCCGACAAACTCGTCGTCACCGACAGCGACGGCGACCCCATGACCGGCGCCGCCCTCGCCCGACCACCCACCACAGCCCCACCCGACGTCCCGCCGTGCAGAGGACCACTCGGCGAACGAGCTCAATGGTGGTGGTACACACCCTTCGACCCGAATTCACCGCTGGCACTCAACTAGCTGTGCGGCGCAACCTCTTACGAGGTTGGATGCGCGAGGCTCAGCTGGTCACTGCCGCAGATGCCACGGGCAGAACGCCGCGGCAGCCCCGAACACCATGAACGTCGCCTTCTCCACCGGGATGGCGTCGGCCGTCATCAGCTTCATCGTGGCCTGCTGCCAGGTGTAGCGGTCGTCATCCATGGCCGTACAGACCGCCATACCGGCGGTGATCATTTCCTTGCGGCCCGGATAGAAGTCGTCGATGTCCCGACTGTGCATGAACTGCACGAAGGCGTACTCGGCTTCGGAATCCGCGAGCGCAGGCACCGGCGGCACCACGGCGCCGACAGCCAACGCAGCGAGGCCCGCGGCGGCGAGCTTGCGGAACATATTTATCCCCCGAGTCAAAATGAGCTAGCAGCACTCTAGCGGCTGCGGGGCTTTGCTGGGTAACTACCCGTGACATAAATCCGCCGAGTTGTAGCCGTCCGACGCTAAACGGGGTCCGGCAAAGCGCCCCAAGGGCGGTCTAACCGCTCCGGCGGGCCTGGCGGGTGACCACAGACCGCCCGAGGACGGGCTCCAGCAGTCCCGGGAGCTTGTTGTCCACGGCATGCGGTATTGCGTTCACGATCGCCTGGGCGGTGAACACCAGAGAGGGATTGGCACGCTCGCCGGGCCCGTCCTCGAAGGCCACCTGCAGGCGCAGGCTGGGCCGCCCCTCGATGCGGTGCACCATCCCGGCGCCACCTTCGGGCGCGGGCCACGAATCGGGCCACGGCGTGGTCGATACCGTGGCGAAGTACTGGACGGCCACCACCGGGACGCCGTCGACCACACCGGCCAGCTTCCACCGATGCCCGCATATGGTGCCTGCCGGGATCACGGCGAGCGCCGTCGACAGGTCGTGCGGCGCGAGCAGGGTCTCCCATTCCAGGTCGATGTCGTCGAGTTCGAGGCCCAGCGCATCGGCGATGTAGTGGACCACCGCTTCCCAGTCGTGGCGCACCTTTCCGGACGCGATGCGCGCCGGGACATGTCCGTCGGGCTTACCGAACCCCATCGACTCGTGCAGCACGTCCCAGATCGGATACACCAGATCCAGGCCCACCGCGTACTCGTCCATGCGGTAGCTGTCGACCTGCCCGGCACCGGCCAGGATGGCGACCGGGAGGTTCAAGCTGATCAGGCCGGGTTCGCATCCCGATGCGTAGAACGTCGATCCGCCTTCCTGACAAGCGGATTCGAGTAGCGAGCGCCACCGCTGCGGTGCGCTCTGCGGGTACACCATGGGGATCGTCGAGATGGTGACGACGTTGATGCCGTGCCGCAGCAGCTGTGCTATCTCGCTGTAGGCGTCCTCCTCGCGGCCGACCGCGGTCCGGCAATAGGCGACGCAGTCTGGCCGCTGCCGGAGCACAGCGTCGAAGTCACCGTGGGCGAGCACCCCGGTGTCGCCGCGTCCACAGATGCTGCCCGCGTCCTCGCCGACCTTGTCCGGGGAGGACACCAGCAGGCCTGCCAGTTCGATGTCCGGGTCGTCGATCAGTCCACGCAGCGCTTCGCGCCCGGTGAGGCCGGTTCCGGCATGAACCACCGTGTACGTCATGCGATCCTCCTCGATTGGTGGAAACCTACGTTCCTGACCGCGCTGACGTCCAGCCTCTGGTGCATTGCAGCTAATTCAGGCGGCAACGAAATGCGGTCGTTATTACGCAGAACACCGCCGCTCCTCTGCTTTCGCAACGATTTGCTGGGCATTTGCAGCCGCGAAGACCGCTGTGAGCAGCACGAGAGTGTCGGGGCGATCGCGGTTTGACGGACCGGCGGATCCCCTAGGTTGTGCCCATGGTTCGTGCGGCCGGACACCATCCGAGTCTGAGGCGGTTGCGCAAGTCCCGGGTGCGCGAGTACCGGGGCGGCTGGGCGCTGGTCACGGGCGCGGCCCGCGACGTCGGTCTGGGGTATGCGTTCGCCCGGCAGCTGGCGGCCGAGGGGCTGAACCTGATCCTGGTGGACATCCTCGACGATGAGCTGGCCGCCCGCTCGGCCGAGTTGCGTACCGAATTCGGGGTCGACGTGATTTCCGTGCCGTGCGATATGGGTGATCCCGACGCCATTGACCGGATCGCGGCCGCCACCGACGGCGCCCAGGTCGACCTGTTGGTGTGCAACCACATGTTCACCCCGTCGGACACTCCCCGCGTCCTGGATATGCCGCTGGATGTGCACCGCCGCATGATCGACATCAATGCCCGTGGTTACACCGATCTGATTCACCGATACGGCAATCAGATGCGCAGCCGCGGACGGGGTTCGATCGTCATCGTGTCGTCGGGAGTCGGCCTGACTTCGAGTCCGTTCACCGGCGCCTACGGCGCGAACAAGGCGTTTCAGATCGGTCTGGGCGAGGCGCTCTGGTTCGAACTGCTCGGCAGCGGCGTCGACGTGCTGGTGATGGTCGGCGGGCTGATGAACACGCAAGGCGACCTGTTCGACGCATATCCGCAGTGGCTGATTTCGGAGCCGCACGCGGTGGTGCGCCGCGTCCTCAGCGCGATCGGTCGTAAACACATGCTCGTGCCGAGCCTGCCGAACCGGCTGTTTCTCCTGCTGCAGACCCGGCTGATGTCGCGCCGGCGGGCGGTGATGTCGATCGGGCAGTTCCAGGCCAAGGGGCTCGGGAAGTCCTGAGGTTCACCCGTTGACCTTGAGTTCCAGGCGCTCGAGTCGGCGGACCAGGATGCTGGGCAGCCACTGCCCGACGTCGGCGGCTTCGATCCAGGTGGTCTGCTCCAGCAGCATCCGCAGCACGATCTGGGCTTCCAGGCGCGCCAGCGCCGCGCCGACGCAGAAATGCGCGCCCTTGCCGAACGTCATGTGCCCTTTGGTGTTCTCACGGTCCAGCCGGAACTCATTGGGCGCGTCGAACTTCTGCGGATCCCGGTTGGCGGCGCCCCACATCAACAGCAAGCGCGAATCGGCGGGAAGGTCTACCCCGGACAGCGTGGTGTCCCGGACGACGTGGCGGTAGTGACCGCGAAACGGCGCCTCGAAGCGCAGCGTCTCCTCGATGAACGCGCCGAGCAGATCGGGTTGGGCCCGGAGCTGTTCTTGAACGTCTTTCTGGGTTACCAGGATCCACGCCGCGCTGCCGAGCAGTGAGGCGGTGGATTCGCCGGCGGCACTGAACAGGGTGAGCATGATGCCCATTGCCGGAAACTGTTCCAGCTCGCCGGATGCATAGCGGACGGCGAGGTCCCCGATGAGCCCGTCCCCGTCGGTGTCCCCCACCGCGGCGAAGTGCTCCATGACGTAACCGGCCAGTTCCATGGCCGCGGTGCCGGCGGCGGTCAACTCTTCCTCGCTGACCACGCCGTCCAGCAGGGTGGTGGTGGCGTAGCCGAGTCGGATGAGGCGGTCGACGTCGGCGTCGGGGAGGCCGAGCAGCCTGGCGACCACCATCATGGGCAGCCTGTTGGCGACCGCGCTCATCCACTCGATGCGGCCGTCGGCCAATCCTTTCGACCACAGTTCGATGGCAGTGGCTTCGGCGAACTCCTCGATGACGCGAATTCGCCTGGCGGACAGGTGCGGGAGGAGCAGCTTGCGGTGGACGTCGTGTACCGGGTCGTCGGCGGTGGCCAGCGCGTGCTGCGGGCCGCCCAGTGGGCCCATGTCGAAGGGCGTGACGGTGCCGTCGTCGTGATACACCATGGTGGCGGTGAGGTTCGAGGAGAAGTCCTCGACCCGGGCCACCGCATCCAGTACGGCTTCCCAGCCGCACACCGCGTAGAAACCCGAATCTCCGATGCGTTGCACCGGGGCGTCGGCACGCATCCGGTCGTAGAGCGGGTACGGGTCCTGGAGCGCTTCGGGTCCGAAGAAATCCGTCGCGCTGGACAGCAGGGTCATGTGCACAGGGTCGATGCGGTGGAGCGGAGCGTCAATGGTCCACGGGAAACACGAAAGCCCCATTGCACGCAGGCCGAGCGCTGATTTCTCATTGACGTCCGGCGACCTGCGACTTCGATGAGAATTCTGCCCTCATTCTCCTCACGGTGATAAAACTGCGTCATGGGCTCTCGGCGGGCGGACGACTGGCTGGTGGGCCGCGACAGGCACAGCGAGGCCGCCGAACGGATCTACGCCGCGGCCGCCGACCTGATGGCGCAGCACGGTTTCGAGGCATTCAGCATCGATGCCCTGGCCGCCGCCGTGCATTGTTCGCCGGCGACCATCTACCGCCACACCGGCGGCAAGACCGCCATCCGGGATGCGGTGGTGGGCCGCCAGGCCGAACGCATTCTTGCGTCGGTGCGCGAGGCCATCGACGGACTGACTGGTTCCGAGCGCGTCGTCACCGCGACCACCGTTGCGCTACAACGGCTTCGGGCCGATCCCCTGGCCCAGATCATGCGCTCGATGACGACACTGCCCGGCAATGACTGGCTGACCGAGTCGCCCGTCGTCACGCGTTTCGCCGACGAGATGGTCGGAGGGGCGGCCGATCCGCTGGCGTCGCAGTGGTTGATCCGGACGTTCCTGGCGCTGTGGTACTGGCCGGTGAAGGATGCGGAGGCTGAAAAGGAGATGGTGCGAAGGTATCTGGCGCCGGGGTACTCGGCTTAATCTGCACTGTCTTGGGCGGCAATCCGCCGCACGGTCACGGGCGCGGCGCCGTGTGGTGGTTCGGCCCAGGCGTCACACTCGCAGCGACGCCAGAAGGTTCCGTCCCACGGATCGTCGTACCACCGCAGCATCGTCGAGCACCGCTGGCCATGGCTGCACTCACCTGCGGCGCAACGGCGACATTCGATCACTGAACTCCTCGATACTTTCTGTCGACACCAGGGTACTGAGACGGCCTCGCTCAGATCTCCGGTTGGTTCTGCTCAATCCAAGTACGCACCTGCTCGGCGTGGGTGTTGGGCGGAAAGATCGGGTAGAAGACGTGCTCGATGGTGCCTCTGTTCACGATCAACGTCAGCCGCGAGTACAGCTTTGGGTGGCCGGTCGCGCTGAATGTCGGCAGATCGATGGCCTCCGCGAGGCGGAACTCCGATCAGACAACATGCTGAACGGCAGGTGCAGGCGTTCGATGACCTCAGCCTGGTAATCCACGTCCTGACTGGACAATCCGTAGACGGCCTGCACTCCCAGCTCCTGTAGCTCCGTGTAATGGTCGCGGAAATTGCACGCCTCTGTTGAACACCTGCGGGCGCCCGGAGTGGCGTCCCACCCGTCCGGAAGGTCGACGCCGGGGCGGCCGGTCAGCGGGTAGAGGTAGACGATCGTGCGACCGGCAGGCAGCTGCGCGAGGTCGACGCTCACCCCGTCACTGTCCGTCAGCACGATGTCGGGCAGCTTCGTTCCCGGCAGATGCGCAGCGCGGCCGTCGTCCTCGGGTTCGGGAAGTCCGAGCGGAAGCAGCGTGTAATCGCTGTCCAAACGATCTGGCTGTCCACTCTGGGGTGCACGGGATAATGAAGGCCGACGGACTCGACCCGAGCTAAGACATCGTGGATAGATTGCTCGATCACAGTTTCAACTGGTGGGAGGCAGTGTTAGCGAAGGTGCCGGGCACGCTCGGTGCCGTGTAGTGGTGTGTGTTGGAGCGTGACGAACCTGCACGGGAGCGCATCAAGGGACTGCGCGCTCCTTCACCCGATTGGTGATCAGACCCACGGGTGAATCTGAGTCGATGTTAGTCGAGTCCCATCTGTTCAGGCAGGTGAACGAGTGCGGACACCTTTGCTCTCGGTATGTACAGGCCGCCCCCGCTGCGCTGTACCGACCCTTGCAATTGGACAGTGGTGCCATCGCGCATCCACTGCGTGACCTCGGCAATCGACATGGAGGTCACCGCTTCGATCCGGCAAAGCCGACCTCCTCGGAAGGTCCGGATCGCGAAACTGGTAGTGCTTTCTTCCGGCTCGTGGGTTACGCGGACGACAGGTCCGGTGAAGACTTCCGTGCGCGGAACCTTGCCTGATCGAAGCTCCACACCAGTCCGACGAATCTTCTCCTTCGCCGCCGACGGAATCGCCACAGTGTCTCTGACGTCGCGCGGCGCGGGCTGTGCCTGCGCCCACCGGAACGTCGTGTCCAGTTGCGCGACCGCGCTGTGATCCAAGACACGGGCGACCGCATCGACGAACTCTGCAGTGACCCCCTGCGATACCAATCGCAGCAGAGCATCCCCCTGTGGCAACTTTTCGTGTTGCACGATCTCTTCGTGCATCGCGGCCATCGCCTGCGCGAAAGTGCGAGTCATTCGACGCTCCAACGATTCGACGGTCGCCGCAGTTTCCAGACCTGGCAACTGTTTTTGGTCGGGATCTTCGTCAGAATCTTCAGGTGGGAGGGCTTCTCCGACGCGCACCTCAACAGGAATGATGTAGGAGCCCTTGATGGTGTGGCCCATCCGGACCGAATCTGCCACGGCGTCACCTGCTTTGGAGTACCCGCCCTTGATGACGGGGCGCAGCCGAAGCGCCGCCGACGCAGCCGAACGGAACATCAAGCGCGCAGACTCCGTCATCGCAGCGCCAGCGTTGAGCGGAATCGTATCGGCGATGACGACATCGTTCGCGGCGCGAACGTAGGTCACATCGATGCCCCAGAACTGCAGCTCCCGCTGAATGTCCTCGACTTTTCGATTGTGAGCGTCGGCGAGCCGATTGACGAGCCCTGCCTGCGCTTGTTTATCGACGCTGAGGTTGCGAACAACGCCCACTTGGCGGTCCATTGCACTGTGAAGCCACATCCACCCGCCGCGCCCCTCGGATTTCTGGTGCCACCCATTCGCTGTCAGCCATGCGTTTGTGTCGTCGAGACGGACCGCACCTACCTCGTTCACGCGGCACCTCCCGAGAAGACATCATTCAACTGCGTCTCCCAGGTCGAAAGCGTAGACGCCTGAAAACGCTGTTTCTTCGGTACGACGATGGACTTGTCGTGCGACCCCGGATCGAACCGCTCCCAATAAGCATGGGCTCGGTGCACGGTCTGCAAGTCAGCCTGTTCGATCCATTCATGCTGCAACGGGGGTACGACAACCAGCATCACGTACACCGGCACTTGCTTCACCGACCACTTCTCCACCCAGTCTTTCTTGAGCGAGATCCGGTAGTCACCTGCGCGAGTCGCCTTCGGAGACGACGTGCACTTTAGCTGGACGAGAACCGGCGCCGCCGTGAGGTCGACCGTGGTGTCGACTGCCCAGCAATCCTCATCTTGCCGTCCCTCCTGCAGAGTGTGCCCTGATTGGGAACAGACCGCCGAGAGGTACGCCTGGCTGTAGCGCGACTTCGCACCGTCGATACCCAGTCCGAGTCGGCTCATTCGGCCTCTCCTTTCTCGTGTAGCTTGCCTCCGACCAGGTGATTTTCGTCCATTCGGGCAGAGTAACTACCGAGACGTCGACACCGGGGATATCGATGAAGACTCATTGGGGCCTACCGCCGAAATTCATGATCTCGCGGATGAGCGCCTTACGAGCAATCACTGTGGGCTCAACACAGAGAATCTGATTGCCCAAGTAAGCCGCTTTGGCGGGATATTCCGTGGATCGCTGTCGCCGTTCAGAGTGCGCTCGTGGTCAAGGCAGAGCTGGTAGGCGTGTGCCGACCACCGCGACGATAGCGTCGTAATCCGGTCGACCGACACCGACCCGGAACCTTCTGGAACTACCCCCAGGTTCTGCGGGGAGAACTACATTCATTGCCATGGTTAATAGGGTGCCTTTCGCCGCTGTAACTATGGCAGTGGTATTCGCAGTCGGCGGTGTCACTGCGCACCAGTCAGCAGCCGAGACCGTCGGACCCGCGCACCCACTCAACACGATGGGCGGGCTACCCCTTAGTCCGTTGAGTCAGCAAAACGCCATAAGCGCCGCCGAGAACTATCTCGACTACACCTCTTTCTCTTACAGCGGGCTCATCAATCAGCTCGTGCAGGGCGATGGATACTCCAGGGAAGATGCAACACTCGCCGTCAACAGCATCACCGTCGACTGGAACGTGCAGGCAGCGAAGGCCGCACAGAACTACCTCGACTACACATCCTTCTCCCGCAGCGGTCTTATTAACCAGCTCATACAAGGCGATGGATACACCCCCGCGCAGGCCGCATATGGAGTAGCCGCCGTCGGCTACTAGGGATCTGCACAGTCGCCTCGACTTTGGTCTAATTTTCAGAAGTGTCGGGCTGCCACAGTTCGGATTACCTGGCGAACTGGACGGGGATTCGTTGGCCTATCTTCCGATGCTCTGATCAACGCTGTATGTACCTGGGGCCACCGTCGTCCATGGCGCAAAGGTACCCCGGTACAGCGTCGCTCGGCTGACCCCCAGGTACTTGGCTATGTCCCTTGCGGTGTGCCCGTCGGTCTCCAACCTTCGGGCCGTAGAGATGTGGTCGACGTCGCTAACCGCCTGGGGCGCCCGAACTTGGTGCCGCGCGCCCGAGATACCTCTGGCTTCAAAGCCGTCCGCTCCTTGATCAGCTCCCGTTCTACTCGGCCAACGAGCCGAGGACGCCGATCATCATCCGGCCCGCCGGGGTCGAGGAGTCGATGCCGTTCGTGACCGACACGAGCGTCACGCCTCGATCGGTCAGCTGCCTAACCGTCTGCAGGATGTGGAGCATGTTGCGACCCAACCGGTCCAGCTTCCACACCACGACGGTGTCGCCGTCGCGCACGTATTCGATCAGCTCGGCGAGCCCCGGCCGGTCGTCGCCGGCGCCGGACATGACGTCGGAGAACACCTTGACTGCGCTGGCGGCGGAGAGTGCCTCGTTTGTTGGTCGAGCGTCTGGCCGACGGTCGAGACGCGGGTGTAACCAATACGCGTGCCCGCGGAAACGGCTGTGGGGGTGTCGCGCTGACTCATAACTAGCGCCAACTCGAGTTTCAAAAATTTTATTTCTGAGACTGGTTTTCGAGACACCGCAGCCCCGAGAAACCGCAAGGAGGACGAATCCCGTTGCAGAGTCTAATATGTGGTCTATTTCGAGACATCATCAATTCTTGGTCGGCGGCTGGCGAGTCGCTCGAGGACCCGCTCGAAGATGAGCAGTACACCGCCAAGTCAGAATGCCACTGGGCACTGATTGTTTCGTCCGGACAGCGCATCGCCGACGCTGCAGGAGACCGCCGATCGACCTGTGCGACAGTCATCGTATACTGCCGAGACTCGTCTGCGTGGTAGGGGATCCGGGCATCGCGAGTTCGTTAATCCAGCGTCGATTCGGTGGTCCGAGCCCGATCGACGCAGTCACGCGTTGCATTGATTGATAGCGCAAGCGATCAAAGATTGGATGCCCCGGGGCCGCGCTCCCTCAGCGGGTCTATAACGGCGCCTCCGAGGAAGCGACTCATCGCCGACTTTTGGGCACTGAAAGCGCCTGTATGTGTCGCACCAAACTGCTCTCCGAGCCATCGATAGGTTTCTGGGTCTCCGTGCACCGAGAAGGCGTTGGTGATGTTCAAGGAGGTCGGTGAGTCCCCACGGTAGATTTTCGAGAGTGCTGCGATCCTGGGGCCTACCAGCATAAGCTTCAGCCATGGCGGGGTCGGTGCAAGCGCCAAACCAAATCTGACGAGGGCTTCGGCGTTGACCACTTCGTCCCAGTCGTCCTGTATATGCAGTGTTGTCACTGCAGGGTTGCTGACTATCGGGCTTCCGAAAGTGATAATCGTGGTGATCGGTGCCGCGAATCCACCTCGGCTGGCGAGGTTTTGAGCGTCGATACCCCCCTGGCTGTAGCCGACGATCATGATCTCATCGATCGAGTTACATCCAGATGTATTCGCCCGGCAGTATTCTAGGGCGTCGTTTATTGCCGCGACCTGGTCACCTTTTGCCACGTGAAGTTCTGCGGGGATGTTCTCGGTGATCGCTTGGTTTCCGGCCCAGAAGTCGTCGGTGGTACCACCTACATAGACGATCAATCTGACTTTATTGTTGGCGTCTCGGACTGTCTGGATGAAAGTACCGCCGTTACTGTCGTTGGTGTAGTCCTTCAGATTGGTCCAGAGGTCTTCAACCGAAGTGGGTGCGGGCCCCATGTTGACGGCAGGATCACCCCTCCTGATGCCGCCGAGGACGAACAGGCTTCCCTTCTCACTAACCGCGATATCGGTGGCCTCCTGGATGCCGAGAGAGACGCTGTCGATCACGCCGCCTGTCTCGGTGTCGAATGCCGTGAGAGTGACAGATGCCGGTGTCCAGGCAACCTGGTACAGCCGGGTGTCATCGGGACTGAGTACGAGATCTCCTCCGATTTGGCTGAACCGGGAGAGTGACTTGTCGGAGGGATTGAACACATGGCCGTCCGGCAGGTAGACCCGTAAGCCGTCTCTGGTGACGGCAAGGGATGCTCCACGATCAGTCCACTGTAGATGTTCGAATGCCAACGTCTCAGATGTGTCGACATCGACGGCTGCGAAGTAGTACTTTTGTTGTCCCGAGGTCTCTCCTGGGCCTCCTGCGATGATGTAAAGAGTTGTGCCGTCCGGGCTTACAGCCAGGTTGTTGATTTCAGAATCGATCCGCACGATAGAACTCTTCACCACTGCGCGAGAGTCGATGTCCACGACCCACACAACCGCTTCGGGCCATCCAGGAATGCCAGGCCCAGTTATTGGTGCCAATGTCAGCGGATCTACGAGTTCCCTAGTGTCGAGCCTGACGGCATGCGGGTGCGATCCGGCGATAAAGAGTCGTTTGCCATCAGCGCTGACTGCGATCTGGATTGGCTCGACATTGATACCGAGGACAATCGAGTCCACCACAGACTTGCTGTGAGTGTCGATGACCTCAACTCTCCCTGTCGACAACACTTCTTGGATGCCGCTGAACGCGTCCAGGTTGTCTGGTACGTGTCCGGCGGTCTGATGGGTGACATAGACATAGTGACCGTCAGGGCTAATTGCCATCGACCCTTCATAATAGCTGACGCGGTCACCGATAGGTATCTCGGCGATCACAGTATTAGTCCTGGTGTCGATCACCTTCACATAGGTCAGCCCGTTTGACATGCCGCCCGGGACGGCAACTGTGCTCGTCACATACATTCGGTCCCCATTGGGACTCACCACCATCTGTGGGAGAGTTTCGCCCGCCCGAGTGGAGTCGCTCTGAATCACTGTCGCGGTCAGTGGCTCTTTTGCGGATCCGGCTACTACCGAAACTGTCGCCGTCGCCCCGTCGGTGTCGGTGATGACGAGGTTTCCATCTTCCACAATCACACTCGATGTGGCGACACCGACCTTAACTGTCTGTACAACATGGGTATTGGTGTCGATCACCTGGACGGTGTTGTCCGTTCCGCTCGTCACATACAGCTTACTTCCGCCATCGTGATACACGCTTGTGGGATTTGGGCCCGTTCTGATGACGCTTGCGGCCAACGACAGTGGTTCTAGGACAGTAATTGTCGCACCGTCAGCATTGGTGATGTAGACCTTGCCGCCTGCGCCGATGCTGACGGCGGTCGGTGAGCCGAGCACGGTGGTACGCCGGAGCGTGTACGCCCTACCACTTTGTGATACCGCCACTGCCGTCTGTCCGACGAATTTTCCGACCTGAGCTCGTGCGTCACCGATTCGTTCGGGCGTTAGGACCGATACGGTTTCACTAAGTGGGTGAGTGACAAACAGAATGCCATTGCCGTCTACTGCGATGCCGTACGGATGGGTGACGCCAGTGCCGATCGTCTGGGTCACTTCGTGCGTCTGCGGATCGATGACGGCAATCGTTGATGAGCCGAAATTGCTCACGTACGCGGTACCGTCCGCGCCAATAGCGATCCCGATCGGGTTGGCTCCGGCGGAGCTGATGGTCCGGATGCTGTAGTCGTCGGGGTCCACAATCGAGACAGTGTCGTCGGCGAAGTTCGCCACGAAGACGGTTGTGTCGCTGATGCCGATACCGACGGGCGTCGTACCGACAGACAGAGTGCGGATAGGAGCCCCGGCGGCGGTGAAGACAGAAACAGTGCCGTCGCCGGTGTTCGTAACCCAGACGTGCCCTCGGCCGTCGATTGCGATCGCTCCAGGTGAATGTCCGACGCGGACAGTTGTCGGTTCTCCGCTAGTCGGGTCAAAGAACGACAGGGTGTGGGCACCTTCGTTGATGACATAAATCCGCCCGTCAGGTGCAACTGCTACCCCAGATGGACGACTGCCCGTGTACTCAATACTGTTGATCAGTGCGTCACGGGAGGGCACCACTGTCGCGACGATTGTTACGATGACTGACTTCTCGCCGTCACTCGCGGTGATGCCGAAGGGAACGACCTTCGGCGCGTTCTTGTCCCATGCACTCATAAGGGCAGTGGTTGATGGCGTGAAGGTCCAATCACCGGTGTTTATGTCGATGATGACACGGCCTTCCTTTACGGAAGGCGGGCTGTTCAGAGTATATGTGAGCCGGTCTCCGTCGGGGTCTGTGACGTGTAGCGATCCGGTGACCTGACCGGTTGAAGGATCCAACCGATCAATCGAGTACGCGGGATCACCAACCACCGGAGCACCGTTATCTGTCGGTACAACAGGGGAAATGGTGACGGTGACGTCTTTCGTAATGGTGCTTCCGTCGTTCTTACCGAGCAGGCGGTTGATGAAGCCATTGAACCCGTGGATGTGCTCGGCGGCATTGGTTTCGGCGATCGTGACCGTGAAGGTATCGGTGCCGCCGGTTCCTGCGAGCGCTTGAGATGGCGTGTAGGTGTAGGTGCCATCGGAGTTGACGATTACGCTGCCCTTGGTCGGGCCCGTTTTCAGAGCGACGACCAACGGGTCGCCATCGGGATCATTCTCGCCAACATCACCGGTCACGACTCCTACCGCAGACTGACCTGGGTCCTGCGAAGGCGACGCGATCGGGCTGGAGTTAAAGAACGTAGTCTGGATGCGGCGAAACAATGCGTAAAGGGCTTCCGCCAACGGGTTTGACGGCAAGGCGGGAGCCGACGGACCCTGATTCGTCCGCCCTAACGCAACGGCGGTCGTCATGAACTCAGCTCCAGATACGGCTGACGCCGACACATCGGCACGTGCGTCGACATGCTGGTCGTTGACTGCGCTGAACGGCACCGGTTGTTGAGGCTCATCGATCACCGTGGCCACCGCCTGGATCGCACGTTCTGCGGGAGCAACGGCAGGTTGAGGATCTGGCGCGATTGTCTGCAACTTCGTGTGTTGGCTCGGGTTGGTCGCCCGCGCGCTTGATCGGGTTCTAAACAACGATTTTGATTCCAGTACTGCGGCGACCGAATCGTGTTCAGGGCCAGCCTCTGTGGCACTCCTGTCGGCGATGTCATCTCCGGTGAGATCCGTCGCGGAACCGGTGCCGCCAGTTGCGCTCCCGTCTCCGGGGCTCGTCGTCAGCTGCGAGTCTTCGTCCTGTCCGTGTTTGGGGCCCGAATCCTGCCTATCGGCGTCTTCGGATTCTCCCGACAGTTCCGGATCATGATTGGGTTCGCCATCAGGATCGTTGCTCGCTCCCCCCGCCGATGCTGAGGCGTAGTCACGAGACGATGAGCTCGAAGGCTCGCCGCTGCGAGATTCTGAGGGGCTTTCAGTGCCGCTACTCGATGACGCACCCGATCCGAGTTCTTCGGCGTGAGCAATACCCGTGCTGCTTGCCATGGCAACACCGAGGCCGACAGTGACAGCGCCAGCGCCAAGCCACCGATATGGCTCTCGCTGGGGCTTCGAACGGTGGTCACCTCTGGTTGTCTTACTCGAGCCTTTGGTGCGCTGACCCGACCGATGGCGACCCGCCACACTGCCTCCCAAGCTGTGTTGACGAGCCCGCTGCGAACTCGCTGTCAGAGTTATAGCAACCAACGGACGCCAGGGGCGGATCACGGAGGCAGCGCTCGAAAAGATCATCCGAACGGCGCACAAGAAGGTCGGCCTGGCAGAGGAGCGCATCGCCGTCATTGTCGGCTGATCTATTGGCAGGTCATGGCACCGGGGTCAGCGTTGCACCGCGCACCCAGAAGGCAACGTCGCCGGGTTGAATCTGAACTATGGCCGTGCCCATGACATAAGCCTGCTCGATGATGTGGGCCTGATTGCCGGTGCCATCCACGCATATCTCATCACTGCAGCGCGCCCAGGCGGGTCCGAGGCCATCAGGCAGCGCCTCAGCACGGTACTGGCCAGGTGGGATCGCGAGAGCCAGACCGCCACGTGGCTCTGATCCAACAGAGTAGGTACCTGGACCGTAGCCCGTCGGAACCGATGCCGTTGGCTCAGGCGGTGCCGTAGGCGGCATGACCTCAGAAGCCGCTGTGACGGTTGCCGTGTCGGTTACGGTCACTGTGCTCGGCGAGGACTCGAGGTTCTGAGCGGAACAGGCGTTTGTCAGGAGAACTGCAATGACCGGGACGATACGGATGGTCTTCACGGGGTAGGAACCTACCCGGCTAGAGGACAAAAGCTGCCATCCGGCTGACGAGTCGAAGGCCGGGGGTTCTTTGGCACATTGTCGGCAAGTTCGTCGGACCGCACGGAGAACGTTGACAGTATGTATGCGCGGTCTACGACGACGCTGGGCTATCAGCGGTGGCATGACCGTCGTGTTCGAAGGCAGCTTCTGATGCGCCCTCTCAGGGAATGATGTCGTTGCACAACGGATGTGGGCCGTCGGCCATGCTGCCCGTATTGATGTACCCCCCACTGCTCACGCTGTACCACGCCTCCTTGCCTAGGAAGAAGGCGCTGTTGTCGTCCAAGCCATACCGATTTATCAGCATGTGCTTCAGGTCTTCGGTGTAGTCGGCTCCACCTGCTACGGCTCGGCACGCGAACGCGGCCTGCTCGGGCGTCCATGGGCCGCACTTCTCAGGTCGCTCCGCCGAACACCCAGGGCCGTTCGGGTTGGAGGCGGCCGATGGCATGATCGAGGGCGCTGGCGGGTGGGCGGCCGTAGGGCAGACCCAGTCCATCGCAGAGCGATAGATCACGCTGGCGTCCTGATAGCTGAGATCGTCGTACTTGTCTACCAACCGGTCCTCTACCGCTGCTTGGTTGGCACCCTGCTTGTCCCAGTCGCACACCCAGGCAGCGGAGTCAGTCCAGACGATTCCCCTCATCTTCTCCACACCCGCCGCTGACATCCCCTGCCCCAACGCCCTGTCGTAGCTAGCCCAGTCGGCTCCTTCGATGTTCGGACGTTCGTCGTTGGGCGCGTAGACCGTCGGCGTCCGAATGACCGTGGGAGCCGCTACCGTACTCGTTGGTGGAGGGTCCGGTGCGGCAGACGCCGAGGTAGAGACTGGTGCAGACGTCGTCGTGGGCAAGGTGAGCGACGTCGGGACAATGCTCGATGAGACAGCGGAGGCATCCGGCTGCGGGTGCTGCCAAGGCCGCCAGAGGATTCCGGCAACCACGAGCATTATCAGAAGGACTGCCGCAACCAAAATGCCAATAGGCCGCCTGGATACGGAGCTTGCAGTGTCGTTCTGATCACCAGAGCCTTCGGCATCTGTTGCTGGATCGGGCCTTCGAGGCGCTTTGGCGTAGACGGTAGGCGCAGCGACGACTCCCGAGGTGTGCCCGGCGAGGGCCCGGGCGAAGTCCGTGCTGCTGGCGTATCGGTCATCAGGATCCTTGGCCAGCGCGGCAGCCAGAATCGGGTCGAGTGAGGCGAGTTCGGGTCGTACCTCAGCAAGGACAGGCACTGGTGCGTTGAGGTGCCTACTGATGACGACCGCCGGATTGGAGTTCGGGAAAAGCTGCGATCCGGTCAACAGGTGGTAGGTCGTGGCAGCCAGGGCATATTGATCGGCACGTCCATCCATGGGCTCGCCCATGAGTTGTTCGGGGGCGGCATACGCCACGGTGCCGACAGCCATGTTGGTGGTGGTGATCCCGCTGGTGTCGTCGAGGGGCCGGGCTATGCCGAAGTCTGCCAGGAACACTTTGGGGTCGTCCGCGTCGAGGTCAGCCACGATGATGTTGGCGGGCTTGACGTCTCGGTGCAGTAACCCCTTCTTGTGGGCGTAGTCCAGGGCTCCGGCCACTGCGGTGACTATCGGAAGGACGTGACCGACAGGCATTCCCTGCGGGTAACGCTGCCCTAGTAGTTCAGCGAGGTCGGTGCCGTCGATGTAGTCCATCGCGATCCACAACTGGCCCTCATATTCACCCCGGTCGTGGATGCCGACAATGTGGGGATGCCGTAGGCCTGATGCCAGGTCAGCTTCCCGTATAAAGCGTTCACGAAATGAGCCGTCCTGCGACAGTTCGGGTCGGAGTACCTTCAGGGCTTCCTGACGTGGAAGTCGGGGGTGTTGGACCAAGTACACCTGGCCCATGCCGCCGGAGCCAAGAAGTCGCAGTACGCGGTATCCCGCGAAACTGTCTTCGATCGCCAAAGGCATGCACGGATGCTATCTACAGACTCAGACTGTTCGCTCGACATCGCTCTCAGTACTGCGCCGCCTGGTGCAATCATCTGTCCGCTCTGCTTCAGCTATATAAGGGAATCGATGCTGGCGTGTCGGTGTGGCCTCTTACGATCTCGACATGACCACCCCGACCTGGACAGTGCGACCCGGCGACACGCTGATTCGGGACCAGATTCATGGTACCTACGGCGGCAACTCCCAGGCCGGTATCTCGCGGTCGAGCAGCTCCCCCAACGTCCTGGTCTACTCCGACCACGAGAAAGCCGGAGCCAACGGCTACGACTTTGACGGGTGGGACCAGTCCAAGCGGATCTACTACTACACCGGTGAGGGTAAGACCGGTAACCAGGTACTGCTGCGCGGCAATAAGGCCATCGCCGAGCATCGCGCCGAGGGCACTGCGCTGCGCCTCTTTGTGGCGGTCAGCTACAAGCCGGGTACTGGCACGCGAGTCCATCAGTACGTGGGGCAGTTCGCCGTCGATCCTGACCAGCCGTACCTGACCCGCGTGGCACCAGGCACGGACGGTTCGCCGCGCACCGTCCTCGTGTTCCGGCTGGTTCCTGTCGGCCTTGTTGCGGTCGGCGACAATCCTCACTTCAGCACGATCGACGGCGCGAGTCAGGCAGCCACGGTCTCGTCGGTCTCAGTTGATGCGGTTCCTGTAGCGGCAGTGGTTGCCGAACGGTCTGAGGTTGAAAAGGTGATCAGCGGTCCGGTAGTTCAGAAGGAAGCGCAGTTGACGGAGCGGTTTCGGTATTACTTGGAGACCCATCAACGTGTGGTCAAGCGGTATCGGATCGTTCCGCCTGGGTTGCCCGCGATCTACAGCGACCTGGCTGATGTCACGGCGAATGTTCTGTATGAAGCTAAAGGCTCGGCAGACCGCATGAGCCTCCGCCTCGCCCTGGGGCAGGTTCTTGACTATGGACGGTACGTCGCCGACGCGAAGCTCGCTGTCTTGCTGCCCGAACCGCCAGCAGCTGATCTCGTCGAGCTCCTAGACGCTCATGACGTCGGCTGTGTCGTGCAGACGGCGGGCGACGGTTTCGTGGATATGACGTCGCTGGGCCGCTGCCCTTCGTAACTGAACGGCGAGCCGCGTGGACGGTGATCTCCTACGATTTCTGGTCAACAGGCGAGGTGACACGTCATGAGCTCATCGAAGCGGTACAGAGGTCCGAGTCCAGCGATTCTGTTGCAGCGCGCCCTGATCGCGCTAGCCACTGCTATTCCTGTGTCAGAGCGAGCCAACCGCAAGGCTCTAAGAAAGGCCGCGAGGAGAACCTGGCAACGAATCCCTCCTAGGGATCGGAGAGACATAGCCAACCACCTAAAAGAACTTGGCTATGTGGAAACCAGTGAGTTCGCTCGTTTCCGCGCATACGCGTCGCCGAGGATAGCCCCACAAACTGTTGTTTCAAGGATGCAAGGGACGCCGATTCTCCGCGAGGAGCCGGAGCCGGAGCCGGAGCCGAGATCAGTGAACAAGCGCGTGTTTGAGGAGGACTACCAGCCTTACCTGGGCGGTGAGAGCAATGCCTGGCAGCCCGGGCGGAGCAACCCCTACTTCCGCTGGAAGTCATAAGTTGCGGCCAAGACGCTAGTTCACGGTGACCTGGTCGACGCTGACGAAGATCCTGCACCCGCTCATCCCAGCATCGAAGCCAGGGACCAGTAGCGCAGCGACCGTGCATGCATGCACCAGGGAGGAACTGCCAGAGCCAGTTTCGGACAGCCCATGAATACCGCGCATCGGGACATAAGCGCTTCGCCGCTAAGTGAACCAGGCTGCCGACGTACGCCAGAGAGATTTCAATCGAGCTTGAGCTGCAGCGCGAGCGTCGAAACGCTGCTAAGTCCGCTCGCCAACTGCGCGGGCTGCCGGTTGGTCGACCCAAATCGCTCGACGCTGATCAGGTCGCCCTCGCAGAGCGGATTCGCAAGTCTGGGGAATCGGTGCCGGTCATCGCTTCCGTTCTCGGAGTCAGCAGAGAGCGACGGTTTATCGAGCGCTGTCCGAGCGACAGTGACCAACACGTCTGGCCCAGTGCCACTTTCGCGATCGTAGGAGGTCACGAACTGGCGGCCATCGGCATCGGCCTGCTAGGTGCGCGATACCAATCCCAGATCAGCTATGGGCACCCGATTGGTGCTGGCCTATCCAACGAACACCACCGACACTGTGTTGCTGAAAACATTAGCGACGTAAAGCAGTCGGCCATCGGGACTGACTGCGAGCCCGAACGGATTATTGCCGACTCGAACAGTAGCGATCACGGTGTTCGTGGAAATGTCGATCACCGACACGGTGCTGCCGCCGATTTCGGGGTTGACGTAGTTGGTCACATACAGGCGGCTACCGTCGGGACTGATTGTCAGTCCATACAGTGCGACATAGCCTTCGGCGACTGGGATAGTGGCAGTGACGGCATTCGTGGCAGCATCGATAACTGACACCGAGCCTCCGGATTCGTTTACGACATAAAGGCTGCCGCCGTTGGGTGCTACCGCCAACGCTCCCGGACCATATGTGCCGAGCGGGATGGTCGTCGATACGGAATTCGTGGCAGTGTCGATCACTGTCACCGTGCCCGAGGTTGAACCCCAATTATTTGCATTAGTAACGTAAACCAAGCTGCCGTCAGCACTGACCGCGACCCCAGTCGGTTGGTTTCCCTCCGGGTGCCCCGTCTGTTGAATGGTCGCAATGACCTTGTTCGTAGCGGTATTGATGACCGACACCTTGCCGCCAACGAAGCCTCCGGTGTCGATTGTGACGTATATCCGGCTGCCGTCCGGACTGATTGCCAGGCCCGTCGGCCAATCCGAAGCAGAACCATTGGTGACTGGTATGACCGCAATCACAGCGTTCGTAGCGGTATCGACCACTGATACTGAAGCAGCCCCCTGGACGGTGTTCATCACGTAGACGCGGCTGCCATCTGGCGCGATGACGATCCCGGCCGCACCAGCGTCGACCGGGATGCTAGCGGTCACGGTCTGCGTAGCGGTGTCAATCACGGACACCGTGCCGCTATCGGTTCCGCCGACGACGTAGACGTAGCTGCCGTCGGGACTGGTAGCGGCATCGGTTGGGTAGGGGCCGACAGGAATGGTGGCGACGACAGTGTTCGATTCCGGGCTCGCGACCGGAACAGTGATGGTCTCGGAGATGAGCCCCCCGTGACCGTCGTCGGCAGTCACAACGAATGTGTCGGTGCTGTCGGCATTGGCGGTAATCCGTTGAACTGCCCTCGGGGTGTATAAAAACGCCCCGGTGGCAGCATCCACATCGACTGTGCCGCCATAGTTGGTTGTGGCGGGAACGCTGAAAATCAACGCATCACCATCGGGGTCAGTGATGTTGAGGTGGCCGGTCACTGCTCCTGTCGCTATGTCGATGGCATTGACGACGTAGGCAGGGCTCCCCACCGCCGTAGTAGGTGCGTTGTTGGCCGGAGCGACAGCAACGGTGACCGTGGTGCTGTGTGTGCCGCCGTGTCCGTCGGTCACGGTGACAATGAATAAATCGGTCGTCGCCGTGATGGGGGCATTGTCGGCTGCGGCGGCGTGGCGCTGGCTCGCGGCCGGGATATAGGTGAAGAACCCGTCGGGTCGAATTGAGACTGTCCCACCGCCAGCACTGTGGACCGGGCCCTCGAAGGTCACCAGATCCCCGTCAGGGTCCGTAACCGTGACCTTTCCTGCAACCCTGCCCGTGACGGGATCTTCGTCGTCGATGGCCACTGTGACCATGGTCGGGGCGCTGTTGACGTGCCCTGCAGGAGCGATGGCTACTGTCACCGATTTGGTTGTGGTTCCACCGAATCCGTCTGTCACCGTGACCGTGAATGTTTCCTGCTTGGCCGAGATTGAGGCGTTGGGTTTCACTGCTGCGGTGCGTGCCGCTGTGGTCGGGGTGTAGGTGAACGACCCACCAGCATCGAAGGTGATCGTGCCCTTCTTCGGGCTTGCTTTGAACGCCAGCGCATCGCCGTCGGCATCGGTGGCACCCAGTGTGCCGGTGACGATCCCGGTGTTGGGGTTCGGGCTATTCACGGTAGGCGTGCCAGCCAGTGCAGGTGCCGTGTTTGCGGGAGCGATAGCAACAGTCACCAGCTTGGTCATAGAGCCGCCGTGCCCGTCCGTCACAGTGACGGTGAAACTGTCCTGTTTGACCGCTTTCGGCGCTCCCGTCATCGAGGCGGCGTGCCGGGCCGCTGTGCTCGGGGTGTAGGTGAACGCTCCCGTGGTTGGATTGGCGATCACCGTGCCCTTTGCCGTGGCAGCCGGTGCTACATAGGTCAGCATGTCCTTGTCGGCGTCGGTGGCCTTAATGGTCCCGGTGACCACGCCGGTGGTCGTGTTGGGCTTACCGACCGTCGCCGTAACCTTTGGTGCCTTGTTGGCCGCAAGAATCGCCACCTCAACCGTTTTAGTGGCGATGCCGCCATGCCCGTCAGACACCGAGAGGGTAATCGAATCCTTCAAATCTTGCGGACTCGCGGTGGCCGCCGACGCTGCATGCCGGGCCGCAGCGGTCGGAGTGTAAGTGAATGTTCCGGTCTTGGCGTTGACCACCACCTTGCCCTTGGCCGTGGAGGTCCCACTGAACACCAGCTTGTCCTGATCTGCGTCGGTCGCGGCGATCTTGCCGGTCGCCACACCGGTTTTGGAGTTCGGTGTGGTGACAGTCGAGGAGGTGATCGCGGGGCCGGTGTTGGACGGGGTAATCGGCACAGTGAGCGTCTTCACTACAGTTCCGCCGTGACCGTCATTTACGGTGACGCTGAAGGTGTCAACTTTCACCGATGTCTTTGCCCCTACCGCTGCTGCGGCGTGCCGGGCTGCCTCGGTCGGGGTGTAGATGAAAGAGCCACCAGTGCCGAAGGTGATCGCTCCCTTCTTTGGGAGGGCGTAATACGTCACGGGATCGCCATCGTCATCGACAACAGCCAGAGTGCCCGTCAACACCCCCGTCGTGGAGTCCGGGGATCCGACCATCGGGTTCGTCGCTACGGTCGGTGCGGCATTCTTCGGCGCAATTGCGACCGTCACCACCTTGTTTACGACACCACCGAATCCATCCGAGACATTCAAAGTAAAGGTGTCGGTCTTCGCGCTACTGGGCGCACTTGCCACCGACGCTTCATGTCGCGCCTCCACACTGGGGGTGTAGGTAAATGCCCCAGTAACTGCATTAACCTCTACCACGCCGCCTTTCGCGCTAAATGGCGGCGCGGTGTAGGTCGGCGTGTCTTTGTCAGCATCGGTCGCGGCCGCCTTGCCAGTCACTACACCAGTCGCCGCATTCGCCTTACTGACGGAGACCTTGAGGGTCGGAGCTGTGTTCTTTGGGCCGATGACTACCGTCACCGGGACGCTGACGGTTCCGGTCGGGCCGCCGTTGACCATCACTGTGAACGTGTCAGTCAGCACCGCCGCACCTGCGCCTGACACCGATGCGGCATGGCGTGCAGCAGCACTCGGCGTATAAGTAAAAGCACCACTGCTGTTGACGCTTACCTTGCCCTTTGCGGGGACACTGGCGGTATAGACGAGCTTCTGATTGCCAGGGTTAGTGATAGTGACCGTCCCCAACACAACGCCCGTCTTCACGTTCGGCTTACCCACCAACGCATACGCGGTGATACCGGTGTCGATGACCGATACCGTTCCGGTGGTGTAATTCGTGACATAAGCCCGAGTACCGTTCGGGCTCAACGCCACCGCGTACAGATCAGTACCCAATGCAACGGGGGCACCGACCGCGGCGTTGGTGGCCGTATCGATCACTGACAGGGTGCCATTACCGCTGCCGTCGCCATCACCGATATTGGTGACGTAGAGGCGGGTGCCGTCCAAACTCGCCGTCACACCGAAGGGTGAAATACCTACCGGGATAGGAGTACCTACAGTCCGGTTGGTTGCTGTATCGATGACAGATACCGTGCCGTCCCATTGGTTGGTGACGTAGACGCGCGAGCCATTTGGGCTCACCGTCACGCTCGACGGATAGCGGCCTACTAGGACTGGGTCGCCGACGGCGGAGTTAGTTACGGTATCGATCACCGTGACAGTGTCGGTGTAGGAATTGGTGACGTAGATGCGGGTGCCGTTCGGGCTCATTGCTATCCCAAGCGGGTGCTCTCCGAGTGGGATCGCGGCACCGAGTGTCTTGTTGGTGGCGGTATCAATCACAGACACCGTCCCGCCGTAGTAGTTGGCGACGTAGACACGTGAACCATCCGGACTCACCGCTACGCCGACAGGTCCCCGTCCCACCGAGATCGGGGCACCGACAACCTGGTTGGTGGCGGTATCGATTACGGACAGGGTGTCGCCATCGTGGTTAGTGACGTAGACACGTGAACCATCCGGACTCACCGCTACACCGATAGGGGTCAGTCCCACTCTGATTGGCGCACCGACGATGCTGTTAGTTGCGGTGTTGATCACCGATACCGTGCCATCGTTGGAATTGGCGACGTAGACGCGGGTTCCGTTCGGAGCTACGGTTATGCCCCACGGACCATTCCCCACACGGACGGGAGCCCCGATGGCACTGGCGGGTGCGGCGGTCCTCGCCGGGCCTTCTGCCGATTCAGCGGAAGCAGTCGCAGTCAAGGCTAGGCCCCGCGCGTCTTCGACAGTGGGCGTGCTCGAATCTCCATCCATGTCGCCGATCTCACGCCGTACCGCGGCCAATACCACCCACTCCGCCGGAGACTGCACCGGCAGACCGGTTCCCGGCGCTAGCGAAGGCGCGGCAACCGTGGCCACCACCTCAGCCTTCGCCGTACCAATGGATGCGGACACCTCGGGAACAGGATCCGAGGCGACCCGCTCGGTGGATACCGTGCTGACAGGGGTCGCGACACTCAACGTCACTCTGCTGGTCGACAGCTTGGAGTCCGCCACCTCGTTCGCGGTCCCGGCATCGTCGATTTTCAACTCGGTCGGTGCCCGCGACGATTCGATAGCCTGTGCAGTAGCGGGCGTAACAGCTCTACGGTCAGGCTTGCGCTTGGGCGGACGCACCGACTTGATCGAGTGCGAACCAGTCGTTTTTGACGTGGACTCATCCGGTTCAGGTGGAGTTAATGGCTCTGACGTTGTCGTCGTCCCGGAACTGGGTTCATTGACCGCCGCACCCGGTGTCGAGCTGCTATCGGAACTGCTGGCGGACCCCGCTGCCGAACCTGACGGAGAGGCCGATGATGACGAGGCGTCGGTATCGCCGGTCTCCGCCCACGCCGGGACCGAAACAACCGCCGATCCGATCCCCAACGCGACTGCCAACGCCCCGACACGACCGATGTACCTGGCTGACCCCACTGCTGCTCCCTCGGTGCGTCCTGTGCCCACACCACTAGAGCGCTGTGGAATCGCTGTGCGAGTTATAGCAAACAATTGACGCTGACGTTGGGCCATCGGGGCGTTTCTCGGAGAGTTCACCCGAATGGCGCACACAAGGCCGAGCCGCGCCCGCCCCTATTGCTGCAGGCTGCCGCTCTGGGAGAGCTTCGAGTTAGATCTCAGGTGACGAGGTCGTGGCGGAGGTATCCCGATTCTGTCAACGGACCTCGGCGAGCATTGCGGCTACAAGTTGTTGCGCGTCCGGCAGTGCCCACCCTGGGGCAGCGGGCTCCAGTCCATCTATCGACACTGCGTTCGGTGGCACCCGACAGGTACGTGCCTCCACCACGTTGTTTCGGCTCCCGAGCGCCTGCTGGCATGCATGCGCCCCAAACGGATTGTTAGGGGCCATCGAGATTGCGATCATGTCCCCGATCCGCTCCACATTCCCCAGGACGAAGCTGCGCCCGTTCTCATTCCCAACGACCACGCTGACATCGATATCAGGAGAGTTTGGGGAGGGCGTACTGGTCGGCCCGCCCATCTATGGCCTCACCCATGAGCTGTTCGAGAGCTGCATAGGCGTGTAAGTGTGCACTAAGAGTCGCGGCCGATTTCCAGCGCCCGGTCTGGCAAGCTCACGTTTGAGTTCCGGCATCTGACAGTGATGTTGCACTCGCAGTGAACCTCTGGGGCTAGATCATCAGGCAGCTGCCCGACGCTGTCCCACATGCTGGCTCACTGTGATGGCTCGGACTGTCGCAGAAAACCATTTCGATCTACCTCGGGCCGTCGAGATCCGGTCAGCAGTCAGACCATCTGCGATTGCTTGAAACGTCCGTCCCTCTCGCCGTTCTGCGAGGATCCTGGCGACTACAGCGTCCGGTAGGCGAGGAACTGCGCCTAGTCTCTCACCACGAGCACGTTTGGCAGCCAGAGCATCTCGTGTCCTCTGGCTTATCAGACGCCGTTCGTATTGGGAGCCGGAAATAATGATGTTCGCGGCCATCTCCCCCGCTGGAGTACTGGTGTCGATGTCAAGGTCGGCGAAGTGTAAAGCCCAACCCTCCCGACGGGCCGACTCCATCAGACTTGCTCCGTCGACGACCGATCGGCTTAGACGGTCCATCTTGGCTACCAGCAGACCGGCTGCACGCTTAGACCGCACAGCATCAAGGGCAGCCAATGCTCCA
Source organism: Mycolicibacterium diernhoferi (assembly GCF_019456655.1). Lineage (NCBI taxonomy): Bacteria > Bacillati > Actinomycetota > Actinomycetes > Mycobacteriales > Mycobacteriaceae > Mycobacterium > Mycolicibacterium diernhoferi. Next base: position 3,913,486 of record NZ_CP080332.1, read on the forward strand.
GGTCTTCCTTTGAGATTCTTGGCGCTGATGCCTTCGTCGCAGAACTCTTCAATGATCCGTAGGCCTTTGCGATCCGCATAGACTCGTGCGGTTGCACGCTGCGCTTCAATGCCTAGGCCGGAGGCAGCCTGCTCGGACGTTGACACCCGGAGATAGACGACCGCAGTGTCCGGCGGAGCCACACCTTTGGACCTTCGTTTCCCTGGAATCCCCACATAACGCATAACATTGAGGGACGTCAATGTTATTTCGTGGTCGTACTTCACCGTCCTTGCCGAGGCGCCGACACACTGGCCTTCAGCTTCCCGAAGTTTGCGACCATGCTCGGCGCGGCCAAGACTGACGTGCTCGCGTTCACCGCGTTCACACGGGCGCACTGGCAGAAGATTTGGTCGATCAACCCGATCGAGCGGCTCAACAAGGAGATCAAGCGCCGCGCTGACGGCGTCGAGATCTTCCCCAACCCGGCCGCGTTCCTACAACTGGAGACCGCGGTGGTCATCGAAGCACACGACGAGTGGCAGATCACCCGCCGCTATCTCTCCGACGTCTCCATGGACGAGCTACGGGCTGTCATCGAGAAGAAACACGCGGCGGTAGCTACATGCCAAACGAAATCAAATCGACTAGCGTTCAACATGATTCGCGTGATTGTAATGCGTGGACCACGCCAGATCCGAAGTCCACCACTCCCCGGGACGCTATCGTCGCACACCGTGAAGCGGTGCAGGATGGGCCAGCAGGGTGTCCGGTATTCGCCGATCACCGTCGGCGGGAGTTCGGACGGACGGCCGGGTGTTGCGAAATGCAACGCACGCCGCAGGTCAAGCGCGAACGGATACTCGCCAGGATCAAGTATCCCGGGTGACGGGATCAGCGATTCCGTCACCCGCGCGCCGCAGCGTGGCCGTCCGCGCGATATACCGATACACCCCGCAGAGGTGTTCAAGTTTTGAACACTCACGTCCCGAGTCCGATGCATGCGCGCGATATGCGTTCCCGCCGGAGAAGTGGCACGTCGACATAAAGTCGAACATCGAATATGACTTCTCGGTCGGTTTTTTTGCAAAATGAAGTGGCTTGACATTGTGTCGAAATGGGAAATAATTGCGGCAGTCGTTTGGATAACTGACTGCCCTCTTGGTTTATGGGCATTGCTCGACAGCCGGTCACATTGATGTGTCCGGTTTTTTTTACCCCAAATTTGGGACATATCCGACCTGGACAAGGAGATCAGCAATGAAATACGATTCAACAACGAGGCTAAGTGCCGTGAGGAAAAATACCCCTCCGAGAAGTCGCAGGCCCAAGCGCAACTGGGCCAGATGCGGGAAATCCGGCAAGCGGCGATACCGCGACTGGAATGACGCGAAGTTAGCGTTGAAGGATGCGAGATTCGTGCGCGCCATCGCGGAAGCGGATGGGGGTGCCTGCAGATGGGATATCACGCGCCAATATTTGTGTGGCTTTTGCGAGGGCTGGCATGTTACCTCGCAACCTTAATGTCACTACCGCGGGAAATCGCGCCACTAACTAATCGGCCTCTCGTTTTTCGCATGAGATCTCGACGCTCTAAGCCGACAAGATGGCGACGGGCCCAACCCGGTGTTTGCATTTTCGCAACACCCGACAGAAAGGAATGAGCAATGAGGCAATGCCTGGTCTGCGGCCGGAAGTTCGCGGCTCCTACCACCCGCGGCCGACCACCGGAGACATGCTCGCCGGAGCACGCCGCCGTCCGAAAGACGGTGCAGCGCACAGAGTCTCGCGATAGAGCCATCGAGCGTGGCATTTCCGATGACCACGACTTGCACGGCACGTCCACCGGGTACACCTACTACGGCTGCCGCTGCAACCGGTGCCGACGCTGGGCGCGGGAGTACAAGCAAGCCCAGCGCAAGGCACAGAAAGCCGTGGCCACATTCCTTTCCTATTCGATTCTCCTGCGTGAGTAGGCTTGTCGACGCTTCGAGTAGATCGAGCATGGCGGACGTGGCGCTTGAACTCCTTACGCACGCCACACGCGACACGTTTAGACTTCTACGACAACCTTTCGAGACCCTCATATGAGGTCTATTTGAAGACACCTCGCTAGTTCTGCGCAGGGCTTTGACTCAACCTCCAACTCGGTTGAGCATTGCGTTGGCCAGCCTTTCCGCGTAGTCACCGGCCATTGATGGATCTGGTCGTGATGGGATCTGGCTGCCCGAGCCGAACGGGCGCGTCGTTCCGACATCCCGGCATGTCCTGGTTTGGACCACAACGTTGTCGCGGATCCCGAGCGCCACCTGGCAAGCTGGTGTCTGGGCGTTCTCCACATTGGCCGCTGTCATATGCATGGTGAGCATTGATGTCGTCCTGGCAGGATCGCTTAGGTACCAACTAAATCCTCTCTCGTAGCCGAGATCCTCATCCACCGATGAATCCGACGAATAGGCCGTCGGGTGACCGTCCGCGCATTCATTCCAGCGCACGTTCGATGAGTCGAGGATCGCCTGCGCTTGTTCCGCAGAGGCAAAGATCACGACGGATTGCTGCACCAGATCGTCGATATACGAGATGGTCTTACCAAGTGTCTGGTCACGGACTGCCTCGTAACCGGTACCGGCATAAACCTGTTGCTCAGCACCGTGGAGCACCCCCACACAGGCCGACGGGTCGGCTGCATGGGTGTTGTCTGAGGTGCCTTGGGACGAATTGAGTAGTTCGACAGCTCGTCCACCAGGCGGATCACCGTCAAACACACCGTCTGTGAGGGCCGTGATGTCAGCCGGTGTCAGAAGTATCGAGTCAATCGACGACGCCGGAAACTCCGGCGGTGGCGGCGTTGTAGTTTCAAGCACTGACGAAACCTCTGGGGAGCTGGACGCAGAAGGCGGCAGAACTGGAGTACTGCCCAGATCCGATGACGACGCATCAGAGGCCGCCCAAGGTCTCCACACCAGAATCAGTGCAGCCAGAGCAAGTGCCGCGCATAAGGACAGGACAACCGACCTGACGGTCCGCTTTGAGCGTGCCGAATTCCGACTGTGCAGTCCTAGATTCGGATCTCTCGACGGCGTAGCGGCCCGTGCGAACGCTGTCTGCGCTGACCCCGAAACCGAACCATCAGCATTTGACCGCAGAATAAGCGAGTCCGATAGCTCCACGCACCGTGCATAACGTCGGTCAGGGTCCTTATCCAGCGCTACAGAAATGCTCTGATCCAGGCTCGCCAGACCACTGTGGATCGAGGCCAATGACGGTGGTGGAGTGTTCAAGTGCCTGCTAATGACAACCGCCGGATTGGAGTTCGGGAACAAATGCGAGCCGGTCAACAGGTGGTAGGTCGTCGCAGCGAGGGCGTACTGATCGGCACGTCCATCCATGGGCTCGCCCATGAGCTGTTCGGGTGCCGCGTAGGCCACGGTTCCAACCGTCATGTTGGTGGTGGTAATCCCGCAGGTGTCATCGAGGGGACGGGCGATCCCGAAGTCGGCCAGAAACACTTTGGGGTCGTCGGTGTCGAGGTCAGCAACGATGATGTTGGCGGGCTTGACGTCTCGGTGCAGGAGCCCCTTCTTGTGGGCATAGTCCAGCGCCCCGGCCACGGCGGTGACTATCGGCAAGACATGACCAACAGGCATTCCCTGCGGATATCGCTGCCCTAGTAGTTCAGCGAGGTCGGTGCCGTCGATGTAGTCCATCGCGATCCACAACTGGCCCTCATATTCACCCCGGTCGTGGATGCCGACAATGTGGGGATGCCGTAGGCCTGATGCCAGGTCAGCTTCCCGTGTGAACCGTTCGCGGAACGACTCATCCTGCGACAGATCAGGACGAAGTACCTTCAGTGCCTCCTGACGTGGGAGACGGGGGTGTTGGACCAGGTACACCTGACCCATTCCGCCCGAGCCAAGCAGGCGCAGAACGCGGTACCCGGCGAAAGTGTCACCGATTCTCAGCGGCATGGGGCGAATGCTACCCACTGTCACGGCAACGACCATGGGTATGAGTCCGCCAACGTCCAATTCTGAATGCTTATCGCGCAACAGCGTGCAGAGTTGCCGATACTCGTCCGAGTAGATCGACTTTTCCACTGCGATAGCGCACCGTGCGCCTAGAATTATCCCGATTCAGGATATTTGTGGCGGGGAAAGCGAGGGCCGGATGGTAGCCCGGTATGCCTTGATGCTGCTGATCTCGTTGGCGGTCGTGGGGTGCTCCAGCTCGGGCCCTAGACCAACCCAGAACTTCGAATCGGTATCCGCTACGTCGACAACGACTAATGCGTTCACCGACTGGATACCGAGCGTGTGTGCCGATCAGTCGCTTACGCCCATGGCCAACGGAAGCATGGCGAATGCGGATGAAACCTGGTTCTGCCGTGCGTTCAACCCATCTATCAATATGGCCATTGGGGTGTACCAAGACGTCGGAGCTATGCACTCAGATCTCAACAGTGGGCTACCGGGCTACTACTTTGCGACCATTGAAGATGATTCTGGCGCGACCTGGGTGTTCGTATCCACGGCAGGGTACGGGCCAGACGATCTGGAACCCCTAAAGGACTTCGGCTTCGTTATTGACAGAGCGGGATTAGCCTCGGTTCCTCGAAGCACAGAAAGCTCGACACCGACTACCCGGGCATCGCAGTCAACGGCGGCACGCGAGACTGTTCCTGGCATGCACTCTAATGTCACTGTCGGACAGCCCTGTTCTGACGCAATCAGGTACGTCTATGGCCAGGACGGCGCTGGCCGAGTCTTTGTCTGTCACGTCATCTCAGGCGGACAGCAGATGATCTGGGATGGGCCTCTCGGCGGTGACCTTGTTGGGGTGAGGAAGCCTGGATCACCTTGCCCTTACACCTATGGGGCGGCTGGACCGTTCGCGCAGACGCAGAGCGGTAGGCCCATGATTTGCACTGAGGTGGGTTGGACCATCGGACCATGACAAACCTCCCATCCCATACGATGCGCGCGCAACCAACCCTCCTTGGGCTGGCGACAGCTCTGTGCGTCTTAGCTTCGATCCCTATTGGCATTCCCAGCAGTCACGGCGAACCACGAAGGTCCGAGGTCTACGATTGGGCAGAGGCCACCTGCGGTATTCCTAGCCTGGTGCGTGACAGAACCGCGCCACTTCGATATGTCTCAAACGATCCGGCGGGGTGCCTGAACTTCGCTGAGGATGGCTCTGTTTACGGAGTTCATACCGTGAGCCTCACCTTCGCCAACTACTACAGCCGAGACGCTCTGCGGGCGGACGTGTCGGGCATGTCACAAGCCCTCTACCCGGTGCTCGCATACGCGGTTCTCCATCATGACAACGGGATCTGGTACCTGGCGGTCGCTCAAGCAATGCTAGAAAGACAGGACCTTGACGGTGTAGCCGCAGCGCGCGCACCAGAGGTGCTTAAACCCCTGCAGCGTTATGGATTCGAGGTCTTCGACATCTAGCGGATTGCTCGCAGTCCAGTGCCAATCTTCTGTGGGCCTGCCGACTACATCAACGCGCTTGCGCCCGGAGGGACCCAGCGAACCAGCTCATCGTGGTGGTCGCAGAGGGCGCTCCAGGGCTTCCTCGTCTCGCCGAGGCCCAACCCGTTCCACCATTCGCCCCCGCTGAGCCACCAAGTGGCCCGCTGGAACTCGGAGATGTAGGTGCGGCCATCATAGGTCCGGCACTCAATCCGCCAGCCGGTCATGTCGGTATCGCGTTCGTCGACGATCACGAACCGATCCCCATCGTGGTCTGAGGCGTACTGGAACGGGAACGGGAACGGGAACTGTGGTGACACGGCCTTCACTGGCGGGACCCTCCGGGAGCGGGCAACACAACTACAACGACGACCTAGCGTCGGTTATTCCCCAAGGACTCCAATCCGTATCTCTACATCTGTTGTCCCACAGACCTTTTTATACTTTGTGAGACTTGCGCTGTCACAGCGCTGTAGGCCCTGAGCCCGCGACCTCAGCGCAGCGTTTCACACTTCCGAGAAGTCTCAGGCCGCTGGGTTGCGGCTGCGCGCACCAGCCGTCGTCTTCTGCGCCTCCGAGACCCAAACCCTGTGAACAGGCGTCATTGCTGCCAGAAGTACTGGAGCGGTACACCCGCCAGCTCCGGTGAACGGGCCCGCCATCGTCGGTCCGCAAAGGCGGCATCATGCCTCTATCCAAACTCATCAGTCGGGTGGAACTGGCCGAACAGCTTGGCATCTCGGAAAGCGGCGAGCTTCGAGGGCGTCTCCTAGACCCAGGATGGCCAGCCCATATCCGTATAGGCCAACGAGTCTTCTACCGCGAGGCCGTGGTTGAGCAGTGGCTTCAGGACCGGGAGGCGCGCACCACGTCTCCGGGCTTCGACAGCGCGGGCACCGCCGTGCCCCATCAGCAGCTGGACCTAGCAGTCCCCAGCGACGGCCCTACCACCGATGGCGGTGCGCTATGAGGCTGCCATTCACCTGGGGACCAGAGTTTTTCGAGCGCAGGGACTGCAGAACCTGTGGCCAGACCAAGCTTCTATGCCAGATGGCGAAGGACTCGCGTCGCCCGACGGGCTACCGGACGCAGTGCGGGGTATGCCGACAAGGTTATGACTGGAGCCATAGCTACAAAATCCGATCACGGAAATACAGGCTCCCGGCCGTCGTGGAATGTTTTACACCAGCCGATCTAGTAGACCGTCACGGCGACAGGTGCGTCTACTGCCCAGACGGCGCGTTCGAGTGCATCGACCACGTGGTCTGTGTGCGGGCCGGGGGTACCCACACGCTCGACAACGTCGTGCCCTGCTGCGTGTCCTGTAACACGGCCAAGTATTGGGTGGTAGACCAGCCCCTAATCCGCCGCTTCGACGAGCTGCGCGCCCAGACGGTGGTGGCACCGTGAGCACCGATCCCTCCCTACCCAGGGCGCTGCCAGAGTGGGCCGTCGACCGGCTGATCTACGGGGTCGCCGAAGAACCGCTAACCCCGCAGGCTGTGTGGGGCACCATGCTTCGAATCGCGATGTGCGCCCAGGCCAGAGGCTGGAGCCAAGCCGATTTCATCGGAGAGGTCACCAGCTGCCAGAGGCGCAAGATCGCCAACGGTAAGCGACGGTGGGCCAGACACAAGCTGTGGGAACAGATGCTGGTCCACAACTCCTCAGAGGCTGCCGCACACCGAGCGCTGGATAAGGCCTGGCGGTGCGCTGAGGAGAACATGTTCAGTGGAGCCCTGCGGACCACCGACGACCTCCGCTCTGACGCCGTTGAGCGGGCATACCTATGGCAGGACAGGCTGGATACCGGGCAGGATAGCTTCACCCCCACAGAGAGCGGGGTGATGCGCTACGTCGCTACCCAGACCGAACGCCGCCGCCTGACCAGAGTGACCTGCCCGGCCAGGGACGTCGCCGAGTATGCAGGAATCTCCCCGATGACGGCCTCACGGACGTTGAAGTCACTGTCCGACAGGGGTTTTCTGGTCCGCTTCTCCAAGGGAAGAGCTGGACTGGCGGGGAATCGACGAGCGGCCATCTACAGCTTGGCTGAACCGGACGGAGAAGATCCGGCATGATGGGCGTATCGATGTGTAGGTGTTACATATGCATGGAAGATATTCCTAAGTACCACAATAGCTTCGGTGTCTATCGGTCTTCCCCTCCGCTGGTTCCCCCAGGTGATATCGATCTAGGAACCCGCCATGCTCACTGCCCTAGATACCGCCATTAAAGGGCTCCAGAAGGCCCGTAGACCGACTTTCTAAGCCGTTTGGGGTCACACCCCTCAGCGGCAGCCGTATGGACGAACTGGGTGCCCTCTACTCAGGAAGCGCTGTGCACACGAGGGGAAGTGTCAGTGTGATCTCGGGGTGGGTCTTCTTCGCGGCCAGTGCCTGTGCACATTGTTGAATGGTGTTCAGCCGGTCGGCATCCTGGGTTTCCTGGGCTTGGCGGACCTCGTCGAGCTTGTCGGTGGCCACAAACACCCCGACCCCGGCGAGGATGAAGATCAGGATGCTGGCGGTGGTGAGGAACCCGGTCAGGACGTGTTGGTGCGCTTGCGCAGCACCAGGATCGCGGCCCGTTGGTGGGCGCATTGCACCTCTGCTCGGATCTGGGAGACCGGCTGAACGGCTGGGCAAGCATCGGACCACGGGCAGCTCAAAGAAGGCCCCGTTCAGGGGTGCTCGGCAAACCCCCTGGAACGACACAGCCTCCCTGGCGACCCTCCTGAGGCACACGTACATCGGCCCTCAGTCCCGGCGAGAAAAACCGCAGGTCACTGCCTGTGTATCCCTAATAGATAGAGATCGCTGATGACAATCGTGGTGTCGGCGGGTCAATCTCTAGCTCTTCCTGTCCACTTGGAGGTCGAGACCTCTGTTCCCAGCTACTTTCAGCATCGTGGCTTGGAGGTCTTCTTGATCCTCTGTCACCACGATGAAGGAGTCATGCACCGGGAGTGGGCAGCGTCCTGTCTTCTCGATCATCTGGAGCATGACTTGGATCGCCATGTCGGAGTCTGTCCGCATGAACCGGGCTCCACAGTCTGAACCGAACAGCTCTTTGATGGGTTCATGCTTCTCTGCTATTGCCTCGACAATGTACTCGGCAACGATCCTCGGCAGCTTCCCTGAACTGGATTCTATTCCGCACAGGGTTCTATGTTCCGCATACGTACGAAGGTGATGCGTCAGAGCCTTCATGGCACTTGGAAGATCTCTGGCGTTGAGCATGATGAGGAATGCCCGCTTCACGACGTCTCGGTCGTAGCCCTCTATCTCGTAGAGGTCCCCTACCGGAATCGGCAGCCCCATTTGGGTGTATGCCATCACGGGATGCAGGCTCTTGTAATCCAACTCAACCGTGTCGCGGAGCTCCCCATCCAATTGCAGCCTCACCCACGCCCGGTGACGCCTTGGCATGTTCTGGACCGAGTCTCCCTGCAGGTAAAAGCGCCCGCCACGGTCGAAGGTACCGTTGAAGATCCTTCGTCCCCTTACGGTTCCGAACGTCTGGCCGCTCCCCACCCACACGTCGAGCGTCCCAAGACTGGTATTGATGACCTCGACTTGCACCCGCATCTTGGCGACCTCGTCGGTGTCTGAATAGTCCTTCAAGTCGGAGATATCTTCGCCGTCGAGGTCATCCTTGCTCTTGCGCAGGACGATGGCTTCGAACCTTTCAGGTTCACCCCGTCCTTCGCGCCGTTCAACGACATCGCCGGTCAGGTTCACCAGGGCGCTGGTGGCGGTTGCAGTTGACTGCCAGCCCCGATTCGCCGAGTTGTACCAATAGCCTGTGAACGCCTTGGCGAGCCCGAGGTCGGCGAGCTGATCTACGGCCTTCGTGACGTAGTGGTAGCTGTAGTACTGGTCTGCATACCGCTTCGGAGGGTAGAAATTCTTCCTCCGGCTGTAGCGGACCCCATTCCCTGTGAGCTTGTAAACCACCAGAAGCGAACGGGCGACACTTGCGATAGACCATGGCATTTCGCCTGTCAAACCAGGCGGGAGCACGGGTCGCAGCTTCTCTAACACCGGGAACAATTGGTCAGGACGCCAGCGCAGTTCCAACGGTACCTGCGCTCTGGCGAGCGGATTCTCTAGGCCGAAAGATGTCACCTGACATCACCAGAATCCACAAACATGCCCCCGTGTCTACCCGAAATCCCTGTTGCACAACTAGTTAAGCTACGCACTCCATTCAACTCCGAACACTGCTCGAATGCTTGAGCCGCTCCTCGACGACGGCGCGTATGTATAATCGGCATCTGCACAGTTGAAACTGGGCAGTCGAAACCAAGCACCGGCGGTTTCTAGTTCGGACGCCCTAAGGCCACGCAGATTCAACGACGCTACGTACCTTGAAAAATTACGGGCGAACCAAAGATGCGCTTTGCATGAGCCCAGCACTAGGCCGATATCTAAATGCAGAAGGACTATTGGCCTTCAGCCGTACGCTCTCCCCCGGGCGTGTCGAAGGGTGGGCTCAGTCCCGTCCGGCGCTTACTCGGTTTCATCCGTTGTCGTCCTCGCCCTCGTCCATATCGAACCAATCGTGCGCTGGTTCGTTTATTACGACCGTGCAGTTGGGCGGCTTCGGCCCCATCGCACCAACTGGGTATGCGTACGACGGGAGCCAGGGCACGACGTACGCGTTTTCGTCCGCAGGCTCGAAGTCCTCAGCGTCGAAGTCTGCAGGCCAACCGAGATCACCGGCCAGCTCCACAACGGGCGTACCGTCGCTATAGAAGCTGAAGGCCTTTTTAGCCTCGGCCTCAGAGCCTCCCGACGTTTCGACACTCCAGATCGTAACGAGCTTCAACCGTTGCACGCAGATTTCAAGGTCATCTAGCACAGAGTCCAGCTCTTGCTGGTCAATCCGCCCGCCCCGTTGGAGATCGCGGACGAATTGATCGATACGCCAAGCACTTAGAGTGCCCTCGGCAAGAGCGTGTTTACGGTCGTCTTCTACCTGCGCCGGAGTCCGGCCATATAGATCTTTCATTTCATTCCTTAAACTGTGAGTACGTAGTTCTGTCCAACCCCGCCCAGAGGCGGTCCGATCCTTGCAACTCAACGTGGCGCGGCGCTAGGTCAAGCCACGGATGTCGCTAACGGTAACTATCGATTCCCCTCCCTTCGCTCACCTTCCTTACAACGGTGCTCTACAAGGAAGCTTTCGACGTCGTCCCACCGGTAAAGCACACGGCGACCTATCCGAATGAACGCCGGACCCGTTCCACGCCAGCGCATCTGAGCGAGTGCGGCGGCGGTAGTTCGCAGGTAGCAGGCCACCTCGGCTGGTTGTGCGAGTGATTCCTTCACCGCCGCCTCCCATCAAAACTGGACTCACGCAAGTCAATATTTGGTTGCTAGAGGCCAGCCTACCGCGCGCCGGGTTGTCTGGCAACCCGGATCTCGGTAGCGTTATGGTCATGGTCGACGAGACACCTGCAGAGCTGCGCGTTGTGGTCGGCAAGAACCTCAGAAGACTGCGCACAGACGCTGGCATCACCCTGAATCGGCTAGCCGTGGCCGCCCGCCACCGCGGTCTGAACTGGGCAGAATCGAGGGCGGCAGATTTCGAGCGGGGGCTGGGCTCGCCGTCTCTTCCCACCCTGATCGCCCTGTGCTGCGCGCTTCGCGACGTCGGTTGTCAATCGGCCACAATCGCCGAGCTCATCCACACCGATGGGGGCGAGATCCGGGTCAATGGCGGCTTGTGCCTGTCGGAGAGCGCAGCTGTCTCGATCTTGTGCGAGCAGATCCTGCCGCCGAAATCGGCCAGCGCAGCAGCACAACCTGGTCCTCGGCGAACCTCGGCGAGCCCTCCGACGGCACAGGGAGATTTCTCCATCCCATTCCTTCGCAGGAGCGAGGATGTGCCATCGTTCATTCTCGCCGACGTCCTGAAGCAGTTGGCGGGTCGCCGGAACCTATCCGCTCAGCAGTCGGTAGGCCGACTCTTCGAGGCGGTGACCCCAGACACTGTAAGGACGGTTCTCGCGCAGTCAGGCGCGCCAGAGCGGAAGATCGAAAAGTCACTCAATCTGTCATATGCAGAACTGGCCGTCGCATCTGCCGCGCTGTGGGGGGAGGCCTTCTCCATCCACCGCGACAAGCTTGCCGGGGAAGGAGCCAACCGGCAGAAGCGCGGTCAAATCACACGCCGAATGAAGGAAGAGCTACTTCAAGCTCTCGGCGAGCCAGGCGCTCATGGCCGGTAGGCCCCCACTGCGAATCGGCCAGCATGGAAGGATCTCGCGGACGAAGAAGGCCAACGGCGTCTGGGTGGCGAGGTGCCGGTACCGAGATCACGACGGAGTCACTCGCACGGTCGAACGACGTGGCCCCCTCGATGAGTTCGACCAGTACGGAAAGCTCGCTGAGGACGCGCTGATCGCCGCGCTGGCAGAGCGTCAGGCACCGGGTGTCTCCGACGCCGTGGGACCCGACACGCTGGTGATGACGCTGGTAGATGAGCACCTGCGTCGACTGGCCGAGGACGGGAGGTCAGTCGCCACGCTGGCCACCTATGCGTTCACCGCAGAGAAGCTGCGCAAGTTCGTTGGTGGTGTGCGGGTGCGCGAGGCTACCACGGCCCGGTTGGATGCCGCGCTGCGGTCGATGCGCACCGCGCACGGCGCGACGATGGCCAAACAGTCCAAGACGATTCTGCGCGGTGGTCTCCAGCTCGCCGTCATGGCCAGCGCACTGACCGCCAACCCGGTGCGCGACGTGAACACGATCAGGCCGAGAGCTGCACCCAAGGGCGCTGCCGCGCTGACGGCCGAGCAAGTGCGCGCTCTGCTGATTGATGTGCGGTCGTCGGACTACTGCGCTACGCGTGACCTGGCCGATCCGATCATCCTGCTGATCGCGACCGGCCTGCGCCGCTCCGAGCTCCTGGCCCTGCAATGGTCGGACTTTGATGCCGACGCGGCAACGCTGAGCGTCACCGGCAAGCTGGTCCGCGCGACTGGTTACGGTCTGCAGCGGGTCGAGGACACCAAGACGGCCGCCGGACTGCGCACTGTCGCGCTCCCCAAGTTCGCGGTCGACATGCTCACCGCCCGGCACGGCCGCGAGTACGCGGGCGAACAGGACATGATTTTCCCGGCCACCTCGGGCACCTGGCGCGACCCGAACAACTTCGGTAAAGCATGGCGCAGTGTGCGTGAGGCGCTCGGCGTCCCCGGAGTCACCAGCCACTCATTCCGCAAGACGGTGGCGACACTGATTGACGACGGCGGCCTGTCTGCACGCATTGGTGCTGACCAGCTCGGGCACTCGAAAGTGTCAATGACGCAGGACCGGTACATGGCGCGGGGCCGGGTCCACACCGAGGTGGCCGACCTGCTGGACCGCGCTATAAGCGATGAATAAACGATGGATTGTTGCCAGCAATCTTTAGAAATACGCTCTGCAGTGGGGCGGGCGGGGCTCGAACCCGCGACCAAGGGATTATGAGTCCCCGGCTCTAACCAACTGAGCTACCGCCCCGACGCGTAATGCGGCACCTATGTTCGCACAGCACCCCCCAGCGGCATACAACCCGGTTAGTCTCACCGGGTGATCAGATTCCTGCTGCGCATCGCAGTGTTCCTGGGCTCCTCGGCGATCGGCCTGCTGGTCGCCTCGTGGCTGGTGTCGGGCATGACGTTGCGCCCGCTCGGATTCCTCACCGCGGTGGTCATTTTCACCGTCGCCCAGGGCATCCTCTCCCCCTTCTTCCTCAAGATGGCCAACCGGTACGCCTCGGCGTTCCTCGGTGGCATCGGCCTGCTCTCCACCCTGGCCGCCCTGATCCTGGCCTCGCTGTTCTCCAGCGGCATCAGCATCAGCGGCATCGGCTCGTGGATCGCGGCGACCGTCATCGTCTGGCTGGTCACCGCGATAGCCACCCTGGTGCTGCCGATGCTGGTCCTGAAGAAGAAGGCCGCTACGACCTGAGCTACCAGGTCCCGTCGGCCACCACATCACCACCGCCGGCGCCCAGCTTCACCACCGTGCTCGGGTCCACCGGCACGAACGGATCCTCCTTCTGGCCAAGCACATTGCCGACACTCTTGATTCTGGACAGGATCTCCGAGGCGAGCACATCCGCTTCGTCGGCGTCGTAATAGTCGAACCACGGCAACCCGGCATCCATGTAGGCCTCCCGGTCTACCGGCGTCGGCGGCGGCAGCTCCCCGGTGATCGCGTTCCACTGCTCGGCCGAGCACAGGTGCACGAACACCCGCAGCGCCGCGCTCTGGTCGTAGTCGGCCAGCGGGCGCTCATCGGAGTACACCTCCTGGCGCATCCGCCCACCGGCACCGAGCCCCATTGCCGGCCCTTCACACGCGACCAACTCGTCGCACTCCATTATCGAGGCAGGCGAGCACTGCACCACGCGCTGCGCTTCCCGCCACCGCTCCAACGCCTCGGCCGTCAGCCCCACTGCACGCAGCTGCACCCCACCGTGGGTCTCCTCCCCGGTCACCTGCCCCTCGACGGTCGCCCCCGACCCCAGCGGCACCGCCACGAATTGGCGGATGAAGCCCGCGCCGGCGTTGATGCCGTCCAGCCACGGCTGCGTGGGCAGCGGCACGTAGTTCTGCGGGTCCCCGGTCAGATGGTCGATCCACGGCAGCCCGCTGACCGCACACACCTTGCCCACCCCGACCTGCAGCGCGGCCGGCTCGAAAGCGTCGAACGACAACCACATCGCCTCGCGCTGAAAGATCGGCAGCATGATGCCGCCGCGGGCCAGCCAGTCGGCCGGCGCGGTGTCCGGGTAGTCGGCGACCCGCCGCAGCGGGAACCTGCCCAGCCCCGGCGGCAGCGGATGCAGCCCGGTCTCCGGGATCCGCAGCGTCCGCTGGAACGTCACCGTCACCGAACCCAGCGTCAACCGGTCCTGGTCGATCTCCACCTGCGTCATGCCAGACCTCCATCTCGACTCACTGCCGATAGGGATAGCACCCGGCACCGACAGCCAGAGGTCCGCTGAGCTACTGCGCCTGGCTCACCGAGGACATGTGGAAGTCGGGGATCCGCAGCGACGGCATGGTCGCCCGGGTCGCCCAGTCCCCCCACTCCCGCGGCAGCGTGGGCTCGCTGACCCCGGCCTCGGTGGCGCGGCGCAGCAGATCCAGCGGGCTCTCGTTGAACCGGAAGTTGTTCACCGCCGCGGTCACCTCGCCGTCCTCGATCAGGTACACCCCGTCGCGGGTCAGCCCGGTCAGCAGCAGCACCGCCGGGTCCACGGTGCGGATGTACCACAGCGTGGTCAGCAGCAGCCCGCGCTCGGTGGACGCGATCATGTCCGCCAGCGACGCGGTGCCACCGGTCATCAATAGGTTGTCGGCCGGAACCGCCACCGGCGCACCGAATTCCGCGGCCGCCGCACGCGGGTAGGCCAACGCGTTGATCGTCCCGTCGCGCAGCCAGTCCACCCGGCCGACGTCGAGCCCGTTGTCGAAGATCGACACCTGCTCCGAGGACCGCGACACCGCCACGAACGGCTGGCATTCCTGGCCCGGCGCCGTGGGGTCCGAGTACATGGTCAGCCCCAGATCGGTGAGCTTCTCCCCCACCCGGGTCCCGCCCGGCGCGGACAGCGCGGTGCGGCCCTCCTGCGCACCGCGGCCGTCCATGCTCCAGCCCAGATAGATGAGCATGTCGGCGACCGTCGACGGCGGCATCAGCGTCTCGTACCGTCCCGCCGGCAGATCCACCGTGCGCTGCGCCCAGCCCAGTCGCAGCGACAACTCGTCGAGCAGGGCATCGGTGGACACGCGTGAGAAATCCGGTGTGCCCACCCCGGCCCAGGCGCTCGCGCCGTTGCGCTTGGCGTTGATCTCCACCGAACCGGTCGGTTGGGTGTAGCGGCGACGCAGCCCGGTCGAGGAGCCCAGGAACGTCGTGGACAACACGTGCCGGGCGTAGCCGTACAGCTTGTCGGCACCGCGGAAGCCGCGCACCAAACCGGTTGCCACATCGGCGAATACATCGGAACCGGTGGTGGGCACCGGGGCATCCCAGTTCGGCGGCGCATCTCCGCCCGGCAACGCGGGCGCACTGTCGGTGGCCGCCGGCGCCGACGCGGCCGCCCGCTGGGAGGCGGCGACCAGCGCGCTGAGCGCAGCCGGGTCGACCTCGGTGGAACTGACCGAGCCGACGTGCGCGTCCGCGCCGCGGCGCAGCACCGAGATCACCGTGGTGCTGCGGGCCTGCGATTCACCGTTGGTGGTCATTGAGTTACCGGCCCAGCGCAACGAGGCGTCGGCCCGGTCGGTGACGATGACGGTGGTCTCATCGGCTCCGCCGAGCCGGGCGGCCTCGGCCAGCACCTGGTCGACGACGTGCTGTGCGGCGATCATCGGCCGGCCTCCGCCTGCGTGTTCAACACATTGACCCCTCGGAACAACGCCGACGGGCAGCCGTGGCTGACCGGGGCGACCTGACCGGGCTGCGCCTTGCCGCAGTTGAACGCACCCCCGAGGCGCCAGGTGGACGGCCCGCCGACGGCTTCCATCGACCCCCAGAACTCGGTGGTGGTGGCCTGATACGCGACATCGCGCAGCTGCCCGTCCAGCTTGCCGTCCCGGATCCGGAAGAACCGCTGCCCGGTGAACTGGAAGTTGTACCGCTGCATATCGATCGACCAACTCTTGTCGCCGACGATGTAGATGCCGTCGGACACCCGCGCGATGAGATCCGCGGTGGACAGGTCCTCGGCGCCCGGCTGCAGCGACACATTCGCCATCCGCTGGATCGGGACATGGTGCGGGGAGTCGGCATAGGAGCAGCCGTTGGAGCGCGCTTCCCCCAGCCGCGGCGCGAACACCCGGTCGAGCTGGTAGCCGACGAACAGTCCGTCACGCACCAGGTCCCAGCTCTGTGAACGCACCCCTTCGTCATCGAAACCAACTGTGGCCAAGCCATGTTCGACGGTGCGGTCGGCGGTCACGTTCATCACCGGCGAGCCGTACCGCATGCTGTTCAGCTTGTCCGGGGTGGCGAACGAGGTGCCGGCGTAGGCCGCCTCGTAGCCGATGGCCCGGTCGTATTCGGTGGCGTGCCCGACGGATTCGTGGATGGTCAGCCACAGGTTCGTCGGATCGATCACCAGGTCGGTGGGCCCCGCGGTGACGCTGGGCGCCTTGACCTTTTCGGCCAGCAGCGCGGGCAGCTCGGCGAGCTCCGCACTCCAGTTCCACACGCTGTCGTCGACCACGGCCTCCCAGCCGCGGGCGGTCGGCGGGGCCAGGGTGCGCATGGTCTCGAAGGTGCCGGCCGCCGGGTCGACGGTGGTGGCCTCCAGCGACGGCTGCAGCCGCACCCGCTGCTGGGTGGTGGAGGTGCCGAAGGTGTCGGCGTAGTAGGTCTGTTCCTTGACCGCCTGCAAACTGGCGGACACATGGTCCACCCCGTCGGCCGCCAGCAGCCGCTCGGAATAGTCGGCCAGCACCGCGATCTTGTCCGCGCCGGGCACGGTGAACGGGTCGATGCGGTAGTCCGACACCCAGCTCAGATCGTCGTAGACCGGTTCGGCGGCCAGTTCGATGCGTTCGGCGTTCAACGGCGCCAGCGTGGTCGCGACCCGGACCGCGCGGCGCGCCGTCTCGGCCGCCACCGCCGGGTCCAGTTCGGCGTGCGAGGCGAAGCCCCAGGTGCCGTCGACGATCACCCGCACCGCCAGCCCGATCTCACGGTCCAGGGTGGAGGTCTCCAGCTCGCCGTCGCGCAGCTGCACGACCTCGGTGGTGAGCCGGTGGATGCGTAGATCGGCGTAGCCGGCACCGGCCGCGCGGGCCGCCGACAGCGCGGCATCGGCCAGCGCCCGGCGGGGCAGCGCAAGGAAGTCGGGATCGACGGAACGACGTGTCACGGACCCCACCGTAACGGCAGAGGTATGTCGTCAGGGGCGGGTGGGTTCTCCGCCCCTGACGACGGGAGGAAAGCTTCAGCGCAGCGGGTCGAAGGCGCGCAGTGCGTCGGGCTGTTTGCCGGTGGTGATCTGCTCGGTCAGCATCCGGCCGGTGACCGGTCCGTGCGCCAGCCCCCACATGCCGTGCCCGCCGGCCACATACAGCCCGTCGGCGACCTGCCCGACCACCGGCAGACCGTCCGCGGTCACCGGACGAGGCCCGACCCAGACATCGCTGCGTTCACTCCAGCGCGCCCCGTGCAGGAACCGGGACGCCGAATCGACGATGGAACGCACCCGGGCGGGCACCACCGGATCGTCGGGCCCGCGGAATTCCATGGTGCCCGCGACGCGCATGCCGCCGTGGTAGGGCGTGCAGGCGACCCGCACCGTGGGCAGGTAGATCGGCCCGGGCATCGGACGCTCCAGCGGCACGGTGAACGAGTAGCCGCGCCCGGCGCGCAGCGGAACCCGGACCCAGCGCCGGGCCAGATCGGGCAGCCAGGCACCGGTGGCCAGCACGACGGCGTCGGCGGTCAGCGCCTCACCGGCGCTGGTACGCAACACCACCCGGCCGGCGGTGCTGATGTCGACGATGCGCTCGGTGCGCAGGGTGGCGCCCCGTTCGACCACCGCCCGGCCCAGGGCGGTCACGAACCGGCCCGGGTCGATGAAGCGCTGCTGCTCGACGGCCAGGGCCACCGTGGCGGTCGGGCCGGCCAGCGGCACCGCGTCGCGCAGGGCGTCCCCGGTGAGCAGCTCGGTCTGCACCGGCAGGCCGGCCCGTTCCAGGACGTCGATCTCGGCGCGCAGTTCCCGGGCTTGCGCCTCGTTCTCGAACAGGGCGGTGATCGCGGCGTCGGTGACCGGTGCGTCGACCCCGTTGGCGACGAGCACGTCGAAGGCCTCCAGGCTCTCGATGTTCAGGTCGTGGTTGCCGCGCACCACCCGCTCGACGCCGGCATGGTTGCAGTGCCGGGCGAAGGTGGCCAGGAAGCGGGCCAGCCGCAGATCCGCGCGCAGCGGAATGTGCAGCGGGGCCGCCGGATTGAACAGCGACCGCAGCCCGTACGTGAGCGTCCCGGGCTGGTTGAGCGGAATCGTCAGCGCGGGCGACACCCAGCCGGCGTTGCCCCAGGACGAGCCGGCCGCCACCCCGGCGCGGTCCACCACGGTGACCTCGACGCCGCGTTCCTGCAGGAACCACGCCGTCGACAGACCGACGATCCCGGCTCCGACCACGATGACACTGCGCGGTCCTTCGCCGATGCGATCGACGCCGACCATTACCTGACCTCCACCCTCGTTGCGCTGGTACTGCCACCATCATCGACAGTGCACAACGCGACGGCGCTGCGGAACAGGCCAATCGGCCGGGTGCGGTTTGTCGGCTGCCGACAAAGCGCCGGGGCGGTTATGTGGTCTTGAGGAAGGTGGCCGCTTCGAGGTAGCCGGCCACCCCGCACAGCACGGCCACCAGCACCAGCACCACGTAGTCGGCGACACCCGGGCGGGCCGGGGCGGCCGCGATCTGGCCGGCGCCCCCGCGCGCGGTGATGGCGTCGCCCATCTCGTCGGCGCGCCGCAGCGACACCGTGACCGCGGCGGCCAGCAGATCGATCACCTCGGCGAACCATTGCTTGCGGCGGGCCCTGCGAGATTCTGGGCGCACCCGCGGACGCAGCCGCCGCGCCGCGTACAACACCCGGAACTCGTCGATGAGCATCGGGAAGGCGCGCAGCGCGAGCGCCACGGTCACCGCCCAGTCATCGATCGGCAGCCGCAGGAACCGCAGCGGGCGGCCCAAACTGGAGATGGCGGGCGCGATTTCGGCGACGTTGGTGGTCCAGGACACCAGGGCGCCCAGCCCGAGCAGCACCACCGACACCGCGGTGATGCGCAGGAACTTCAGCAGACCGCCCAGTTCCAGCTCGAGCCCGCCCAGCGCGACGATCGGGGTGCCGCCGGCGAAGGCCGCCGTCACCCCGCCGAGCAGCACGATCAGCCACAGCCAGCCGGGGATGGACGGCAGCGCACCCCGCGGGATCCGCGCGAGCATGACCGCGGCCGCCACCAGCAGGGCGACGAAGGCGATGGGCACCCAGCCGGGATAGAACATCATCAGCAACGAGAGCGCCGCCACGGTGAGGAGTTTCGTACCGGCCCAGAGCCGGTGGATGACGGTGTCGCCGGGCACCGGCCGCAGCAGCACGACGGGTCTGCGTTGTGCACTCATGAGTTGGCTCCCGTCGCGACCGGGACCAGTGCCCCGTCGCGCAGATGCAGTGTGCGCGGGCAGAGGTCCTCCAGCCCGGCGAAATCGTGGGAGATGACCACGACGGTCAGGCCGCCGCGGCGCAACTCCTCCAGTAGGCGCAACAGTCCGCGGGCGCTGGCGGCGTCCAGGCCGGCCAGCGGCTCGTCGAGCACGATCGCGCGCGGCGAGCGGGCCAGCAGCCCGGCGAGCACCACGCGGCGCATCTGCCCGCCGGAGAGTTGATCGATGCGGCGGTCGGCCAGCGCGGCCTCCAGGCCGACGGTCGCCAGGGCCGCCTCCACCCGGGCCCGGTCCCTTGCGGGGAACCCTGCCGCCGACGCGATCTCGCGGCCGACGTGACTGCGCATCAGTTGCAGCCGGGCCGCCTGGAAGGACAGCGCCACCCCGCCGACCTGCTGGGAGACCGGCTTCCCGTCGAGCAGGCAGGTTCCGGTGGTGGGCTCGGTCAGCCCGGCCAGGATCCAGGCCAGCGTCGACTTCCCCGACCCGTTCAGGCCGTGGATGAGCACACCGTCGCCTTCGTGCACCACCAGGTTGATGTCCCGCAGTGCGTCGTTGGCCCAGGGGGTTCCGTCGGCGTAGCGGTGGCTGACGTCGCGCAGTTCCAGCACCGGCACCTCCGAGTGCACCTCGGCGCTGGGCTCGGGCACCTCGGCGGACTGCACCATCTCCGAGCCGCCGGTCAGGTTGACCACCCGGTCGGCCGCCTCGGCTTCCTCGTTGTAGTGCGTGATGTGCACCAGCGAGGTCTGGTGCTTGCGGGTCAGCCCGCCGAGCACCGACATCAGACCCTCGCGGCTCTGCTGGTCGACCATGCTGGTGACCTCGTCGGCGATCAGCAGGGAGGGCTTGCGGGCCAGCGCGGCGGCCACCGCCAGGCGCTGCAGCTCGCCACCGGACAGGCTGCCGGTGTCGCGTTCGGCCAGCCCGTCCAGACCGACCTCGGTCAGCAGGCCGGGCACGTCGACCCGGGTGCCGGGGGGCAGTCCCCACACCACGTCGTCGGCGACCCGAGTGCCGAGCACCTGGCTCTCGGGGTGCTGCAGGATCACCGCGGTGCCGCCCGGGGCGCCCAGCCCGACCGCGCCGGGGCGGACCACGGTGCCCTCGGTGGGTTCGCGCCCGGCGAGCAGCAGCATCAGGGTGGTCTTGCCGGATCCGTTGGCGCCGGTGATGGCCAGGTGTTCCCCCGACTGCACATCCATGCTCAGTGGACCCAGCGCGTCACGGTTGGTGCCCGGGTAGCGGAACACCACGTCGCGCAGGGCCAGCGGGACCGGAGCGACCGGCCCGTCGGTGACGACGACGTCGAGCTTGTGCACATCGGGCACCCCGAACAACCGGGACAACACCCGCGACAGCGCCCACCAGCCGACCAGGCTGACGGCCATGATGGCGAACAGCCCGTAGCCGAAGATCAGGATCGGCCAATGCTGCAGAGCCAACCCGAAGAGCTCACGGAACTGCTCGGCGGCGGGCCGCAATTCGGGGATGTAGCTCCAGATCGCGACGGTGCCGTCGACGTTGGCGGTCATCGCGGTGAAGACCAGCTCGCGCAGCCGGGAGGCGATCAGCAGCGCGACCACCGCCACCACGCCGAAGAGCGCGCCGGCCACCATCGATACCAGCACCACCACCGGCAGCCCGCGGCCGCGGCGTTTCACGATGCCGGTCAGCCCGCCGATGTAGGCGCAGTTGAGAACGGTCATCAGGCCGCCGAAACCGGCGATCAGGAAGGCGATCAGCGCGCCGGCGATGGTGGCCGCCAACAGCACCCGCAGCCGGTAGCGGTAGGCCAGCAAGCCCATCGGGACGGTCCCCAGCAGCGACAGCCCGGCGGCGAACGGGACGACGACGGCGATGATCGCGATGGCCGCGCACAGGGCCGCCATCACGGCGGCCTGGGCGAGCTCGTTCGGCTGCAATGACCCGGCCCGGCGTAGCGTTCTCGAACCGGGAGGCATCACCCGATTCTGCCAGGTGGCAGGAGTACTTCGGCCGCCCGCACTGTGACGGTTCCCACGCTCCGACATTTGCGACTACATAGAGACTCTATGTACCTTGGGTCGAGTGAATGGCCCGGACGACACGGCGGCCCTCGGCGCCGACCTGCTGGCCGTGGTCGCGCGGATCAACCGGTTGGCCTCCCAACGCATCGAGTTGCCGCTGCCGGTCGCGCAGGCCCGACTGCTGGCGCTCATCGAAGATCGGGGCCGCACCCGCATCTCCGAGCTGGCCGCGATCGACCACTGCTCGCAGCCGACCATGACCACCCAGGTTCGCCGCCTCGAGGACGCCGGCCTGGTCTCGCGCACCGGGGACCCCGGGGATGCCCGGGCCGTGCTCATCACCATCACCGATGCGGGCCGCCAGACGCTGGCCCGGGTGCGCGCCGATCGCAGTGCCGCGATCAATCCCTATCTGGAACACCTCGACGACGCCGAGCGCAGCGCGCTCGTCGACGCGATCCGGGTGCTGCGTGGGCTGCTCGACGACGCCCAGTCGGTCCAGCCCGATCAGCACTGACCGTAGTTAGGAGTTGGTACGCCATGTGGCGTCAACCGAAAGCTGTTTGGGCCGTGGCGTTTGCCTCCGTCGTCGCCTTCATGGGCATCGGCCTGGTGGACCCCATCTTGAAACCCATCGCCGAGAACCTGGACGCCTCGCCCTCGCAGGTGTCGCTGTTGTTCACCAGCTATATGGCCGTGATGGGCGTGACCATGCTCATCACCGGGGTGGTGTCCAGCCGGATCGGGCCGAAGAACACCCTGCTGCTCGGGCTGGTGATCATCATCGCCGGGGCGGGGCTGGCCGGCATGTCCGCGACCGTGATGGAGATCGTCGGCTGGCGCGCGCTGTGGGGCCTGGGCAACGCGCTGTTCATCGCGACCGCACTGGCCACCATCGTGAACTCCGCGAAAGGCTCGGTGGCACAGGCGATCATCCTCTATGAGGCCGCGCTGGGCCTGGGCATCGCCGTCGGCCCACTGGTCGGCGGGGCGCTGGGCTCCATCTCCTGGCGGGGTCCGTTCTTCGGGGTGTCGGCGCTGATGGCTCTGGCGCTGGTCGTCACGGTGTTCCTGCTGCCGAGCACGCCGCGTCCGGCGCGGGCCACCACCCTCCTCGACCCGTTCCGGGCGTTGCGCCACCGCGGGCTGCTGGCCGTCTCGGTCACCGCGCTGCTGTACAACTTCGGCTTCTTCACCCTGCTCGCGTTCACCCCGTTCCCGTTGGACATGTCCGCCCACCAGATCGGGCTGATCTTCTTCGGCTGGGGTGTCGCGCTGGCCTTCACCTCGGTGGTGGTCGCCCCGCGCCTGCAGCACCGGTTCGGCACCATGCCGACGCTGCTGGTGAACCTGGTGGTGATGTCGGCGACGCTGGCCGTGATGGCGATCGGCGCCGACAGCAAGGCCGTGCTGGCCACCTCGGTGGTGGTCGCCGGACTCTGGTGCGGCATCAACAACACGCTGATCACCGAAACGGTCATGAAGGTCTCCGAGGTCGAGCGAGCGGTGGCCTCGGCCGCCTACAGCTTCCTGCGCTTCGGTGGCGCTGCGGCGGCCCCGTGGCTGGCCGGGGTGCTGGGCGAGCAGTTCAGCGTGCACCTGCCGTACTGGGTGGGCGCGGCCGCGGTACTGGCCGGTGCCGCACTGCTGTTCACCGCCCGCAAGCACATGAGCGCTGTGGACGCCCCCGAACCCCGGGTGGACGAGTTGACCGACGAGGCCACCGCCGTCACCGTCGGGAACTGAGCCGACGGGCCCTAGGACATGGCCGCCTTGACGGCCTGGTCCACCTCGAGGTCGGCCACCGTCGCATTGGCCCGGGCGAAGGCCACCTCGACCAGATCGGGCTCCTGCAGACCGGGCCACACCACGCACATGCCGATCGAGTCCCAGGCATCGAAGGCGAAGAACCGGTAGGCCTGCCAGGTGGCGTCGAAACTCGGCGGGTTGCGCACCCCGTTCTCGGCCAGGGTCTCCAGGTAGAGCCGCAGGAACTCCTCCTGATGGTCGCGCCGCACATCGGTGGGCACCGAGTGGGTGAAGAAGTAGCTGATCTCCCGGATCCCGGGGCCGGAGTGGATCACCTGCCAGTCCAGCAGGCCACCGCGGCCGTCCGGCAGCGCATAGGTGTTGCCGCCGTGCGCATCTCCGTGCAGCACGGTCTGCGGGCCCTTCTCCCATTCGGCGTGCAACGCCACGTCGTTGTCGTTGACGAAGGCCGCCATGGCACGCACCGACGGGTTGAGCTCATGCTCGGGGTTGGCCAGGATCTTGCGTCGCATGCTGCGGAACTGCCACAGCAGCAGTTTGAAGCCCGGGCGCCGGCTCTCCGGCGCGACCCAGGACAGGTCACCGCGCAGCCGGGGGCTCTCCCAGAACGTGGCATGCAGTTGCCCCAGCGCCCGCACGATGCCCTTGGTGTAGTCGTAGTCGAGATCGTCCGGGTCTTCCGGGAATCGGGCACCCGAGGCCGCGAGATCCTCCAGCACCAGCAGATGCCGGGCGCCGTGCCCAGCGTGGCAGGCGTAGCTCTGCGGGGCGACGTCGGGCCCCAGCTCCGGACGCACCTGCTTGTAGAAGCGCACCTCGTTGACCGCCATGTCCAGCGCGGCGACCATGGTGCGGTTCTTCGCCGACAGCGGAGTGGATTTCACGAAGACACTGGCGGGCAGCCCGGCCTCCTGGCCGGCGGCATCCCATTCCAGGCCCAGCCGGCGGCGGTCGGTGGTGCCGGTGGTGCCGTCCAGCGATTGCACCCCGAGCAGCGTCGCCCCCGGCGCGCGGTCGGCGAACACCCCGGACAGCCAGGCCGCGTCGACCCCCATCGCGGAATGAGGCTTGGGCGCGGGGACCCACGGCGCCAGGGCGAGTGCGGTCTCGCCGACCGCCCGCAGCGTGCTTCCCGGCTTCAACACCATCTTCGACTCCGTCCGATTGAGACCGGTGATACTGTACACGGCTATGAGTCCCATTCCGGAAGCCCGAAATATCGTGGCCGGTGCCTTGTCGACACCGCCGATCGACGGGGACTCCTCCGACTTCGCGATTCTGGAAGCGACCATTCGCTGCCTGACCCGCTACGGCATGGACCGGATGACGGTCGAGGACGTCGCCCGGGCCGCCGGCGTCGGGCGCGCCACGGTGTTCCGGCGCTTCGAATCCAAGGACGATCTGATCCGGCAGGCATTCGCACTGGAACTGCAGCGCCTGGTCGCCGAGTTCGGCAGCAAGGGTGCGGCATTCGACGACCCCTTCGAACGGCTCGTCGAACTCACGGTCGACATGGTGCGGGTCATCCGCACCCACCCGGTGGCCCAGCGCCTCGTCGAGGACGACAACGCCCTACCGCTGCAACGGGATCCGCGGATCTCCGCGTTCCAGCTCGCGGCGGTGCAACGACTGCTGTCCCAGACCGCCGAGGAACTCGGCGTCGAGGTCGACACCACGGTGATGGCCGAACTGCTGCTGCGGTTCTTCGCCAGCATGTGGATGACCCCGGATATCGGCGCCGGCGCCGATGACGAGGCGACCACCCGCCAGATGGTGCAGATCCTGCTGGCCCCGTTGGCCGCCCGGCGCTAAGCCGTCCGGGGGAAGTTCAGCATCCGACGGGCGTTGTCCTCCACGATCAGTGCGCACTCGTCATCGGGCACCTCGGCGAGCACCTCGGTGGCCCGCTTGCGCGAGTTGGGCCAGTTGGAATCCGAATGCGGGAAATCGATTTCGAGGGTGATCCGGTCGACGCCGACGGTGTGCCGGTTGGCCAGGCCGTGCTCGTCGTCGATGAAGCACCCGTAGAAGTGCTGCCGGAACAGGTCCGAGGGCCGCGCGTCGAAGTCGATGGGCTGGTAGTAGCGATGCCGCTCCCACACGTAGTCCGACCGCTCCAGGATGTAGGGCACCCAGCCGATGCCGCCCTCGGCCAACGAGACCTGGAGGTCGGGGAACTTCTGCAGCTTGCCGGAGAACAGCAGGTCCACCGTCGTCCACATCAGGTTCGTCGAGAACAGCGTGATGGCCACCGCGAACGGGGCGTCCGGGATGGTCGGCGCCACGGACGCGGCCATCGAGGAGAAGGAGAACCCGGGCACATAGGAGCCCGAACCGAAGTGCAGCGACAGCGGCATCTTGGTCTCGCTGCACACCCGCCACAGCCCGTCCCAGTGGTCGGAGTGAAACGACGGCAGCCCCATCGGCACCGGACTGTCCGGGAACGACACCGTGCGCGCGCCCTTGGCCGCGACCCGCTCGGCCTCGGCGACGGTGGCCTCGATGTCCCA
The DNA here is from genome assembly GCF_019456655.1 of Mycolicibacterium diernhoferi. Classification (NCBI taxonomy): domain Bacteria; kingdom Bacillati; phylum Actinomycetota; class Actinomycetes; order Mycobacteriales; family Mycobacteriaceae; genus Mycobacterium; species Mycolicibacterium diernhoferi. The sequence continues at coordinate 3,939,443 of NZ_CP080332.1, forward strand.
CACCGGCAGGATGGCCATCGGGATGTAGCGGTCCGGCGCGGTGGCGCACCACTCGTCGATGTAGAAGTCGTTCCAGGCCTTCACACATTGCAGGGCGAGTTCCCTGTCCTTACCGCGGAAGAAGGTGCTGCCACCGAAGCCCGGAAAGGACGGGAAGCACAGCGCGGCCTGCACCCCGTCGAGATCCATATCGGCGATCCGGGCGACCGGGTCGTAACAGCCCGGGATCATGTCCTCGTAGCGCACCGGGTCCATGCCCCACTCCTGCGGTGGCTTACCGGCCACCGCGTTCAGGCCGATGGTCGGGAAGATCTCACCGTCGTACTTCCATAGGTGTTTGCCGTCGAGTTCGACGATCTGGGGCCCGTTCTCACGGAACTTGGCCGGCAGCCGGTCCTGCCAGACCCGGGGGTGCTCGATCAGGTGGTCGTCGACCGAGACGATCTGGTGGTGGTCCTGCAACGGCATGGCGCGCCTCCCCGATTCTGACAGTGAGTCTTGATTTCTGACGCCTTGTCTCACACCATATGGGATGTGGATCACACCTGTCCAGACCCGGAGCCCGGGCGCGAAAAGCTCGACGAAGACGACCATGACCTGCTGACTTTCGGTGAGGTCTCCGAACGCCTGCGGGTGGAGATCGCCGCCGCCCGCACCGCGGTCACCGAGCTGGAGGCCGCCGGGGACACCGCGGGCCTGGAGAAAGCCCGCGCACGGTTGGGCGCGCTGGAAGCCGCGGTGCGCCGCAACACCGCCCAGCCCATCAACGACGCGAACTTCGAGAAGTTCTTCGGCTATCCCGGGACCGCCAAACGGAACCTGCCGCTGCAATGATGTGAACCGATGCCCCGCGCCCAATCCCCCGCCGAACACCTACGCCGTCCCGGCTACACCCCGGCCAACACCGCCGTGGGCCGCCGTGGGCAGCACACCCGCGACCGCATCATCGACAGCGCCGCCCGGCTGTTCGCCGCTCACGGCTTCCAGGGGACCTCGATCGACGCCATCGCCAGGGACGTCGGCGGCTCCCGCGCCACGGTGTATCAGTACTTCGCCGGCAAGGACGAGATCTTCATCGAGCTGACCCGCCGCGGCGAGCAGGCGGTGCTCGAGCACGTCGACCGGCTCCACGGCCTGGGCCCCGACGCCGACGGAGTACGCAGCCTGCGCCGGTGGGTGCGCGACGGCGCCAAGCTCTACGACCGCTACGCGATGGTGTTCCTGGAGTTCCCCGGTGTGGGGCACGCCGCCGATCTGCCGCCCACCGACGCTGCGGCCGTCGCCGGCCGCTACACCGACCTGTTCGCCCAGCGCCTCCGGGACGCCGGTGTGGTGGGCATCGCACCGGCCGACGCCGCCGCGGCGCTGCTGCGGATCACCCACATGGTCAACCTGTACCGGCACCGCAGGATGTTCGAACTCCCCTCGGCCACAAAGACATCGGATTCGCTGGCGGTGGCCATGCAGCTGCTGCTCTTCCCCCAGACCCCGGACGAGGCCCTGACCACCGTGGTCCCGGCACGCGCCGGTGCACGACTGCACGAGGTGCCCGCGGCGGTGGCCGCGGAACCGGACCCGGATCCGTCCGCGGTGTCCCCGGTACGCCAGGACATCCTGGCCGCCGGCTCGGCGCTGTTCGCCGAACACGGCTTCGGTGATGTCGGGATGGCCGACATCGCCGGCGCCGCCGGGGTCAGCCGCGCCACCCTGTACCGGCACTTCGCCGGCAAGGCGGAGATCTTCTCCGAGCTCACCGGCTGGACCGCACTGGAGGGTGGGCATCTGTGCACCGAACTACACGCGCTGGCCTCCCGCGGGGGCAGCGAGAAACAGCTGCGCACCTGGCTGGCCCGGTATGTGCATTTCCACCGCAACTACCGCGGGGTCATCCGGTCCTGGTACGACGGGTCGCTGGAACCAGGGCTGGCCGCGACCGTCGGGCGCGGGCTGGTCCCCTATCGGGCCGCCGCGCTGGCGCTGGTGTCGCAGGCCAGGCTGCCCGCGAACCTCGATCCGGCGGTCGCGGCGGCCATCGTGCTGGCCGTGCTGGGCCGGATGTCCGAGCGCCCGGCCAGCTCAGACCATGAAACCGATTACGACACAGCCACTCTGATGGCGACGGTGCTGAATCGGGCGCTTCGGCTGAACTGACGCCGGCCCGGGTTCAGTCCTGCCAGGTCAGCTGCAGCGAGTCCAGCCCGAACACCTGCCCGGCATGTTCCTGCGGCTCGCCGACGACCCGGTAGTCCGGGATGCGGCGGTGCCATTCCTCCAGCATGATGATCATCTCCTGGCGGGCCAGGTGCGATCCGAGGCAGCGGTGCGGTCCGGCACCGAACGAGATGTGGCGGCTGACACCGCGATCGAAGTCCACGGTGCGCGCGTCGGGAAAGATCGTCTCGTCGCGGCCGGCCGCCGCGAGCGGGAACGAGGCCATGTCACCGGCTTTCACCGGGCATCCGTGGAAGTCCATGTCCTGGGTGGCTTTCCGGGCGGTCTGCACGATCGGGTAGACGCGCAGCAGTTCCTCCACCGCCCGCGGGATGATCTCCGGGTCGGCGACGATGCGGGCCCGGTCCTCCTCGTGGGTCGCCAGATGCAGCATGGCGTAGGACAGTTGGCTGGCCACGGTGTCCAGGCCGGCCATGAACAGCAGCAGCAGACAGTTCAGCAGGTCGCCTTCGCCGACCGGCTCGCCGTCGAAGTTCCAGCCCAGTGCCGCGGAGATGATGTCCTGGGCGTCGGGGTCATGGTCGGCGCGGCGCGCCGCGATCAGCGTCTGGAAGTAGGCCACCACCTGCTGCATGCCCTCGAGGCGAATCATCATGGACTCCTCGTCGGAGCCGCCCTGATGCAGCATCTTGTCTTCCCATTCCAGGAATTCGTCGAGCCGCTCGATCGGCATACCCATGATGTCGAGGAAGATGTGCGACGGGAACACCCGGCCGACCTGCTTGACGTACTCGCAGGAGCCCTGGCCGATGACCTGGTCGACCACCTCGGCGGCCATCCGGCGGTGCTCGTCGCGCAATGACTTCACCCGGCCGGGTGAGAAGTACTCGGCCAGGACGTGGCGCCACTTGGCGTGGTCGGGAGGGTCCACCATGACCGGGATCCACTGATACGGCGGATTCGCGTCGGTCGGCACGATCACGCTGCTGGACCACCACTCCGGATGTTGCAGGCCTTCCAGGATGGCCGCGTAGTCGGTGAACATCCAGTAACCCTCGGCCTCGGAATTGCGGAACACCGGCCGCATCCGGTCCTGCAGCGAGTCGATGTCGGCGTAGCCGCCCAGCGCGACACCGGTCTTGCCGGTCATGATGAATTCCTCGACCGGGCACTTGCCCACCTGCTGGTCACTTGTCACGCGTCTGCCCCTCCTGTAGTTGCCCGGTAAGACCTTGCACCGCGGCGAGCGCGGCCGACACTGCGTTCTCGATTTCTGTTACCCGGGAGATGATTTCGCCGCCCGGACCGCGGCGGGCCTCGACCGCCGGGATGATCCACTGCCGGAACCGTTTACGCACCGCGTCCTCGGAGCGGTCCGGGCCCTCGGCGGCCAGATAGGTCTGCTCGACCAGGAATTCGATGAGATCGTCGAACTCGATGTCGGTGCGGATCTCGCCGGCCCGCATGCCTTCCCGGACCACCTCTCCCATGGCGCCGACAGCGGCCTCGTGCACCCGCGGATCATGCGCGGTCGCCGAGTATTCGGTGATCATCGCGGCGATCGACACATCGGTCGGCAGTTCGCGTGCGGAGTAGATCAGGGCCACTTCGAGTTTGGAGAACACTCCGGTTTCGGCGGCCATCAGCTGCTGCACCGCGTCGATGTAGCGCTGGGCGCGGCGGATCGCCACCAGCACCACGACATCGGAGAGGCTGCCCAGCCGGCGGAACGCGGTGGCCCGGGACACCCCGGCGCGTTTGGCGATGGCCGCCATCTGCAGGCCACCGGTGCCGTTGGCGATCAGCTCTTCCTCGGCGGCGGCGATCAACCGGACCTTGACGTGGTCGTCGTTGGCGTCCTCGCCGAACGCGGCGGGCATGACGATGCTCACGAGATGGCCCCGGCGAACTTGAGCTCGGTCAGCGCGTCCTCGTCGAAACCGATCTCCCGCAACACATCCTCGGTGTGCTCGGCGACCGACGGGGCCCGGCCCAGCCGCAACCGGCCGTCGTCGAACTTCACCGGGTTGGCCACCAGTCGCTGGGTGCCGCCGCGCGCGTCGACCACCTCGGCGATCCGCCCGTTGGCGATCAGCGCTTCGTCGTTGCCGACCTCCCAGCCGTCCTGCACCGGTGCCCACGCCCCGGTGCCCGGTTCCAGCAGTCGGCAGCATTCGGCGAAGCTGCGGGCGGCGATGGCGGTGGCGACGATGCCGACCGCCTCGTCGATGTGCTCGGCCAACGTGTCCGGTGCGGTGAAGCGCGGGTCGAAGGCGCAATCGTCGCGGCCCATCAGCCGGCAGAACTCGGGCCAGTGCCGGGCCGGCTGCGACATCGCCAGCGTGATGAACCGTCCGTCGGCGGTGCGGTAGCCACCGACGAGCGGATTGCCCAGCGACTGCGGGCGGGTGTCGAGTTTGGGGAGCGGCCCGCCGGCCGCCAGCGCGGAGTTGACGGTGAACTGATTGGCCCAGGCGCCGACGGCCAGCAGCGAGACGTCGAGCACCGAGGGTTCGCCGGTGGCCCGGCGCCCGTACAGCGCCGCCGCCACCCCGCCGGCGACGGCCAGGGCGGCGACGTTGTCGCCGTAGCCGCTCGACGGTGTGGGGGCGGCGTGGCCGGCGTCGGGTGCGGTGAGGCCGTCGGCGCTGCCGCCGCGGGCCCAGAATGCGGTGGCCTCGTCGGCGCCGCGGTCCCGGTCGGGTCCGGCGGTGCCGCACCCGCTGCCGGTGACGTAGATGATGCCCGGGTTGACCCGGCGGACCTCGTCGAGGTCGATGCGCAGTTTCGCGCAGGCCGCCGCCGGGTGGTCGGTCAGGAAGACGTCGCTACGGCGGATGAGTTCCTCCAGCACCGGACGCGCCTCGGCCATCCCCAAACCCAGTCCGATGCTGCGCTTTCCACGGTTGGGAGCCGCCACGACCGGGCCCGGCGCGGGCCGGCCGTCACCGTCCGGGGTGTCCACCTTGATGACGTCGGCACCCCAGTCGGCGAGGACCGCGCCCGCGGACGCGACGTTGGCGGACCGGGCGACCTCGAGTACCCGCACGCCGTGCAATGGCCGGTCCATCGGTCGGGACACCTCCTCGGGCGGTTGTGATGCGCAGCACATCCTGCAACTGTCTGGGCGCGACAGTATCAGGATGAGACGCCGACCGGAGACGTGAATCACAACTTTGGTGCGGCGAGATCGGCGGACCCGTCACCCGCCGTCGTTATTCGCCGTGCAACCGACGCAACTCCGCGCCGACCTTCCCGCCGATCCGGGACGCCACCGCCGCGCCCCGGCGGCGCAGTTCGGCATCGGGCACCGGCAGCACCACCGCACCGGTCTGCCGGGACGGCAGCAACACCCTGGCGGTGCCGCTGGTGCTCACCTCACCGCGCTGGTTGGTGGCCGCGACCTCCAACTCCAGGACGTCCTCGGCGCCGGCACCCCTGCCGACGACCTTGCCGGTGCAGTTGTGGATGTCGCCGTGGAAGTTGAAACTGCGGGTCTGGACGTCCATCTCGACCAGCCATCCGTCGTCGCCGATCCAGTTGGTCAGCAGGTGGGTCACCCAGGACGCCCGCATCTGGCCGTAGTCGTACGGCGCCGGGATGCCCAAGGCCTTGGCCCGCTCGGGGTCCCAGTGCAGCCGCTGCACCACGTCGGGGACCCCGTACTCGTCGGGCACATAGAAGCCCGGCATCCGGGTCCGGGACTGGTGCGCGTACTTCAGCGGGCCGAGACCGTAACCGCCCCAACCCCATCCCATGTGCATGCTGATGATGTCGACAACGGTGAGCGGACCCTTCATCACCGGCGGCAACTCCGTGCCGACGGCGACGTCCTCCCACCACTGCGGCTCGGCGCCCCGGCGCACCTCGGCCTCATACGCCGCCTCGACCTCGGCGAGTTCCTCGGGGGTCCAGTGCTGGCGTTCGATGTGTGCGTTCTTGCCGGCCTTCTTGGAACCGTGCCGCTCGGCGTTGATGTAGGACTCGTCGCGGGTGGCGATCGGGTTGCCGTCGATGTCGACGTAGAGGTGCCGGTAGGTCTCCTTGACCGAGCGGCCGCCGGAGAACGAGCTCTCCTTGACCTGGACATCCTGGGTGTAACTCTCCATCAGCACCGGGCGTCCCGCGTAGATGGGTTGGTACCAGGTCCATTTCACGCCGGAGTAGTACTTTCCGGTGCCGCGGAACAGCCCCTTGAACAGCTTCTTGCGTTCCGGATCGGTGAATCGGGGGGTCTGGTCGATGCCGGTGCTGATCGGGAACGTCGGCGGGGCGATCTGGCCGTGCCAGCGAGTGGTGGCCCCGTATGCCGGATCGTGGAACAGCGGGTTGTCATCGCCGCAACCGAAGGCGAAGTGGCTGATGCCGTCCTGGGAGGGGACGTGGTTCCACAGTTCGCCGCTCTTGTTGACCGGGATGCCGATCTGCGCGCGAGCCCGCTCGATGTCCTCGTCGGTGATCCGGCCCTCGATGGCGGCACTGGTGTCGTTGGTGGCAGTCATGTTTCGCTCCTAGAACTTCAACATCGCCCCGGCGTCGACCGTGAACGCGCTGCCCGGGTGCGCAGCAACGGGCGACTCAGTGATACTCGGAACATATCAGAAGTCTCACCGGTCTTGCCGGTGGTGTCGCGCCTGACTCCCGTGACGGCGACAACGCGCAGCGGTGCGGGGTTTCGCACGTATGAAATGGGGACTCCCATGGCCCGGGTCCGAGCGCGCGGCCGCACCCAGTTTCCTCATCGGGCGCCGCCGGCGAGCCGAGTATGATTCCGCGGCAGTGTCATTCGCGCAGAATCGGCGGTGCCAAAGCTCAGGTGACGGCCACGCCGATCAGCGATCCCACCCCGTAGGTCGCCGCGATCGCGACGAAGCCGAACGCCAACTGGCGCAACCCGCCGAGCAGACGCGAGCGCCGGGTGAAGCCGGCGGCCAACGCACCGGCGATCAGCAGTCCGACTCCGCCACAGGCCAGCCCTGCCCACAGCGATTCGAAGCCGAGCAGGTACGGGATCAGCGGGATGATCGCCCCGATCGCGAACATCAGGAACGACGACCCGGCCGCCACCCAGGGCGACGGCTTCTCCCGCGGATCCACCCCGAGTTCCTGCACCAGGTGGAAGTTCAGCGCGCGACTTTCGTCCCGGTGGATCTCCGTGCTCGCCGTGGATGCGGTCTGCGGCGTCATTCCCATCTCGACGAGCATCGCCTCCAATTCGGCGCGTTCGGCCGTCGGGTCCGTGCGGAACGAGCGACGCTCGACCTTGACCTCCGAGTCGATCTGCTCATTGGCGGTGGTCACCGAGGTGTATTCACCCAAGGCCATGGAGAACGCCCCGGCCAGCAGCCCGGCGACACCGGCCAGCACCACGGCCTGTGCGCTGGCACCGGCGGCCACACCGGCGATCAGGGCGGTATTGCTGACCAACCCGTCCATCGCCCCGAAGGTGGCCGCGCGCAGCCACCCTCCCGTGACGTCGGCGTGACGATGGTCGACAACATGGGGCAGACCGGTGGGTGACACCGGTTCGGGCCGCTCGCTCATGATCGTGATTCAACGCCCTGCGCTGCGCACGGTTCTAGTCAGGTTTACCTACCTGGGCGGTGGGGCACGTTACCGTCCACTATGACCACAACTGCTGAGACCACCACAGCTGAACATCTCCGCAATTCGCTCGACGGTCGCTGGCGCGACGTGAAGAACAAGGTCCGGGCCGAACTCTCCGGTGAGGTCTTCCGTCCGCACTACACCCCCAACACCGTCATCGCCCGCACCAAGGTCGGCGAACAACTCAAGATCATGGCGGCCCGTGGCGCGGCCGAGGACGGCTTCAAGAAGGAGCACGGCGGTAACGGTGACGTCGGCGCCGCCGTCACCCAGATCGAGATGCTCGCCATGAGCGATCTGTCGTTGATGGTGAAAGCCGGTGTGCAGTGGGGCCTGTTCGGTGGGGCCATCGAGAACCTGGGCACCGAACGCCACCACCAGGCCTACGTGCGCAAGATCATCAACCTGGAACTGCTGGGCTGCTTCGCCATGACCGAGACCGGTCACGGCAGTGACGTGCAGTCGCTGGAGACCACCGCCACCTACGACCCGGCGACGTGTGAGTTCATCATCGACTCCCCCACCCCGTCGTCGCGCAAGGACTACATCGGCGGCGCCGCCGAAACCGCCCGCGTCGCAGCGGTGTTCGCGCAACTGATCACCCCGGACGGAGAACGCCACGGGGTGCACTGCTTCGTCGTCCCGATCCGCGACGAGGAGGGCAACGATCTGCCCGGCGTCACCACCTCGGACTGTCACTACAAGGGCGGGCTGCCCGGGGTGGACAACGGGCGCATCCAATTCGACCAGGTCCGTATCCCGCGGGAGAACCTGCTCAACAAGTACGCCGACGTCGCCGAGGACGGCACCTACTCCTCGCCCATCGAGAACGTCGGCCGGCGGTTCTTCACCATGCTCGGCACGCTGATCCGGGGCCGGGTCACCGTCGGCGGCAGCGCCGCGGCGGCGGCCCGCGTCGCCCTCGACATCGCGGTTCGGTACGCGTTGGAGCGCAGGCAGTTCGAGGCGCCGGGTGATGACAAGGAAGTGCTGATCATGGACTACCTGGTGCATCAGCGCCGGCTGCTCCCGCTGGTCGCGAAGTCCTACGCGCTGCAGTTCGCGCAGAACGAGCTGGTGGCCAAATGCCATGAGCTGCAGACCTCGGAGAACCCCGACCCCGAGGAGCAGCGCGAGCTGGAAGCCCGGGCCGCCGGACTGAAGGCCGCCAACACCTGGCACGCCACCCGCGCCATCCAGGAGGCCCGCGAAGCCTGTGGGGGTGCGGGCTATCTGGCCGAGAACCGGCTGATCGCCCTGAAGGCCGACACCGACGTGTTCACCACCTTCGAGGGTGACAACCACGTGCTGACCCAGCTGGTGGCCAAGGAAATGCTGACCGCCTACGCCGACGACATCAAGGGCATGAGCCCGGTGGAGTGGGTGCGGTTCGCGGCGAACTTCGCCGGCGAGCGGGTGCTCAAGCGCACCGCCGCGCAGACGATCATGCAGACCATCCTGGACACCCGCGAGGACAACGAGGAGGAGGGCTCACTGTTCAACCGCGGCACCCAGGTGCAGATGTTCGAGGACCGCGAGGAGTACATGCTGGCGTCGGTGGCGCGGCGGCTGCAGAGCAAGGCCAAGGAGATGTCCGCGTTCGACGCGTTCAACGCGGTGCAAGACCACGTGCTGCACACCGCCCGGGCGCACATCGACCGGGTCATCCTGGAGGCGTTCGTGGCCGGCATCGACGCGTGTGAAGACGAGAAGGCCCGCGAGATCCTCGCCATGGTGTGCGACCTGTACGCGCTGTCGGTGATCGAAGAGGACAAGGCCTGGTTCATCGAGCACCGGTTCATCTCGACCGAGCGCGCCAAGGCCGTCACCCGCGGCCTCAACGACCGCTGCCGCCGGCTGCGCCCGCACGCCGAGTTGCTGGTCGACGGGTTCGGCATCCCCGAGCAGCTGCGCTACGCGGAGATGCTGCATCCCGAGCACATCCCCGACGCCGACGAGCACCAGGAGCAGGACGCCATGGCGTCGGGCACCATCGAGCCGAAGTAGGGGTCAGGGGGTGGGCGTCGGGATCGGGTCCAGCGACTCCAGCGCGCCGTCCTCGCCGATCTGGAAGCGCACCTGTCCGATCCCGGTCGGGCAGCACGGCTTGTCCTCGCCCTTGCGCCACTGGTAGGTCACCGTCGCGATGTTCTCGCCCAGCGGCACCACGGTGGTGTACGGGCGCGGCCGCGGCGTCGGCGGGCCCAGCGGGTTGTCGCGGTCGAAGAACAGCACCTGCACGGCCGAGTCGGGGGCGTCATCGCCGGTGCCGATCGTCACCCAGTGCAGGCGGCAGTCACCGGTGTGCCCACGCGAGACCTCGGTCCACCCCTCACCGACGGCCTGGATGGCGGTCTTGACGGTCTCGGCGGTCGGGGTGTCCTCGACCGGGCAGTCCGAACTGGACTGCGGACCCGAGTTCGGCGGGCTCCAGCCGCAGGAGGCGAGCAGGATCGTGAGAGCAGCGAGGGCCGGAGCAATCCGCATGAACCGCATGGTTGCGAGCTTACGGAGGAAAAACCGTGCCGCCCCGGGCGGACTCGCCGCTCCGCCATGCGCAGCGAATACCGCAGGTAGCATCGACCGCATGCGATTTCGCCGTTTACGCCGGTTGACCGTCGGGTTGGGCGCCGCCGGGGCACTTGCCGCCTCGACGCTGGCAACCGGTGTTTCCCCGGTCGCCTCCGCCCAGCCCTGCCCCGACGCCGAGGTGATCTTCGCCCGCGGCACCGACGAGCCGCCGGGCGTCGGCATGACCGGCCAGGCGTTCGTCGACGCCCTGCGCGGGCACCTGCCGGGTAAGAACATCGGCGTGTACCCGGTGAACTATCCGGCCACCGGTGATTTCGGGAACCCCGCGGTCTTCCCGTCCACGATGTTCGCCGGTGCCGCCGATGCCGGCGCCCGGGTTCGGTCGATGGCGGCGAACTGCCCGAACACCAAGCTGCTGCTCGGCGGGTTCTCCCAGGGGGCCGCGGTGGCCGCCTATGTCACCACGTCCGACATCCCCGCCGACGTGCACGACCACGTCGCCGGGGTGGTGCTGTTCGGCAAACCGACCGCCGCCCTGCTGAACGGATTCGGCGCCCCGGCCGCGAACATCTCCCCGCTCTACAACGGGAAATCACTGGATCTGTGCGCACCCGGGGACAGCATCTGCGACGGCTCGCCCGGGTCGCTGCTCGCGTCGCTGGCGCACGCCCTGTATCCGCTCAACGGCCTGGTCGGTTCGGCGGCGGCGTCGGCCGCGGGCCGGCTGGCGTAGCCGGAAGGCCTGCCCAGAAAGCACTCAAGGCCAACGCTTTCGCGCTGACCTTGTGTTGCTCCCCCGGATGGACTCGAACCATCAACCGTCCGATTAACAGTCGGAAGCTCTGCCAATTGAGCTACAGGGGAATGAACCGGAACAGACTCTAGCGCATGGACCGCGCCACCCTCGAATCGCCTGGTAGATGCCGTCGCCAGCCACCGATCGGCGCGCACCGGGGTGTATGAGGCAGGATGGTGAGCGTCCTGTCTGTCGTCGTGAGGGGAGCCCAGTGTTCCGGTTGGTCTTCGTACTTGGGGTCGGCTACGTGCTGGGCGCGAAAGCGGGCCGGCACCGCTACGAGCAGATCTCCGCGACCTATCGCACGCTGACCGAGAACCCGGCCACCAAGGCCGTGATCGACGCCGGGCGCCGCAAGGTGGCCGACCGGGTGTCACCCGATCCGGCGATGGTGCGATTGACGGCGATCGACGCCGAGACGTCCGTGCTGCAGCCCGAACAGCCCGACGTGCAGACGCCGGGGCAGCAGAACCCGAAGATGCGCTAGCGCTAGCCCAGCGGGATGCTGGTGTTCCAGCTGTTGCCGGGGAAGATCGGCGAGGTGCAGAACCCGCCGTTGCAGATCCCGGCACCCGGGGTGCCGACGGCCATGCCATTACCGTTCGAGTAGGACAGGCAGTTGCCGTCTTCCTTGTTGCCGAACCAGGCCAGGCAGGCCGGACCGGCCTGCACCACCGACTCGGCGGGCGTGGCCGAGAACGCCAGCACCGGGGCCGCGACGGCCGCTGCGAAGGCGCCGACCACAATGAACCTGCGCTTCTGATCGCTCAGAGATGCCACGGGCGTGCCTTTCTAGACAATTAGCTGCATCCCACCATAACGGTTGGGTCGCGGTCATGCAGACAAGTCGTCGCCGCTGGCCTGTTCCAGCAGGCTGCGGCGGTAGGTCTCCATCGCCACCAGGTCGCCGAACAGTGCGTGATATTCGTCGCTGTTGTCCACCGGGGACATCCGCTGCAGCTTCGACTTGACCTCGGCGATCTGCCGGCCGATCGCCACCTCCTGCAACCGGGCGATCACCCCGGAGATGTAGCGGGCCAGCTTCTCGTCGTCCTCGATGCGGATGGCGTCCACCCCGAGTTCGTTGATCAGGTTGGCCGCGTCCGGTGAGCCGGCCCGCTCGCGGACCGTTTCGATCCACTGCCCGCCGGACAATCCCGCGGACACGCCGCCAGCGGCGGCGATGGCGGTGCGCACCGCCGCATAGCCGGGATGAGTGAAGTTCTCCACCTCCAGGCTGTCGAACACCGGCCCGGCCAGCCCCGGGTACTGCAGGGCCGCCTTCAGCGCCTCGCGCTGTGGACGCAGGATCGGATCGCGCGGGTCGGGCCGCGCCACCGTGGACTGCGGTCGCGGCGCCGTCGCGGCGTTCTGGCGCCGGTTCGCGATGGACGAGCCCCGGCCGGTCTTGCCGCCCTTGCGTCCGGCCTCCTCGCGGACCCGGCCGAGGACCTGGCCGACGTCCTGCCAGCCGACCCAGCCGGCGAGCTGGCGGGCATACTCGTCGCGCAGCGTCGGGTCCTTGATCCGGGCCACCATCGGCACGCACCGGCGCAGGGCGGCCACCCGGCCCTCGGCGCTGTCCAGGTTGTGGTCGGTCAGGGCGGTGCGGATGGCGAACTCGAACAGCGGCGCGCGCCGGGCCACCAGGTCGCGCAGCGCGCCGTCACCGGAGCGCAGCCGCAGATCACAGGGGTCCATACCGTCGGCGGCCACCGCCACGAACGACTGCCCGGCCAGGTTCTGCTCACCCTCCAAGGCCTTGACGGCGGCGGCCCGGCCCGCGGCGTCGCCGTCGAAGACGTAGATCAGCTCACCGCGAAAGAAGTTGTCGTCCATCATGAGTCGGCGCAGCATCGACAGGTGCTCGTCACCGAACGCGGTGCCGCACGCGGCCACCGCAGTGGTCACCCCGGCCTGGTGCATGGCCATCACGTCGGTGTAGCCCTCCACCACGACGGCCTGATGCGCCTTGGCGATGTCACGTTTGGCCAGGTCCAGCCCGAACAGCACGTTGGACTTCTTGTACAGCACCGTTTCCGGGGTGTTGACGTACTTGGCTTCCATGTGGTCGTCGTCGAAGAGCCGGCGCGCCCCGAACCCGATGGTCTCCCCCGACGACACCCGGATCGGCCACAGCAGCCGGCGGTGGAAACGGTCCATCGGGCCGCGTTTGCCCTCCCGGCTCAGCCCCGCAGCCTCCAACTCCTTGAACTCGAAACCCTTGCGCAGCAAGTGTTTCGTGAGGGTGTCCCAGCCCGACGGCGCGTAACCGCAACCGAATTTGGCGGCCACCTCCCCGTCGAAGTTGCGTTCGATCAGGTACTGACGGGCCGGTGCCGCCTCCTCGGAGCGCAGCGCCTCGGCGTAGAACTCCTGGGCTGCGGCGTTGGCGGCGATCAGCCGGCTGCGGCTGCCCCGGTCGCGCTGCACGTTGGTGGCCGCACCGCCGGTGTAGGTGACGGTATAGCCGACCTTGTCGGCCAGCAGCTCGACCGCCTCCACGAAGGTGACGTGCTCGATCTTCTGCAGGAAGGCGTAGACGTCGCCGCCCTCACCGCAGCCGAAGCAGTGGAAGTGCCCGTGGTTGGGCCGCACGTGGAAGGACGGTGACTTCTCGTCGTGGAACGGGCACAACCCCTTGAGTGAGTCCACTCCGGCGCGACGCAGCTGCACGTAATCGCCCACGACGTCTTCGATGCGGACGCGTTCCCGGATGGCGGCGATGTCACGATCCGGGATGCGGCCGCGCCCACCCCGTGTCGCTTCGATTCCGGCCATCCGGGCAGTCTATCGGCCCGTCACAGAGGCCGAGGGGAGCGCACTTCGTGCACGCGTTCCAACCTCGACTCGGTGTAGGACGCGATCTGGTCGATCACCACCCGCAGCCGGGTGCCGTCGTCGGTGGCCTCGGCGAACTCGAGCGCGAACTGCGGATCCAGACCGCTGGGGGCCTGTGCCCACAGCGCGAGCGCGACCTCCCGGATCAGGGTGCGCTGGTCGGCCTGAACCTGCAGGTGACGGTGGTCGGACATGATGAACTGCAGGGCCAGCATCTTGAGCACCGCCACCTCGGCGCGCACCAGCGGCGGCACCTCCAGGCTCGCGTTGAAGCGCCGCAGCGGGCCGGGGCCGGCGACGGCGCGGGTCTGCGAGATGGCCGCATTGGCGAAGCGCCCGACGAACTCGCTGGTCAGATTCTTCAGGGCGACCGAGGCCGTCAAGGTGCCGTCGTATTTGCCGACCGCCTGCACGACCGGCATCCGGGACAGCCGCAGTGAGGCCTCCAACAGCTCGTCGTGGCTGATCGCCGGGAACGCCCTGGCGCCGAGTTCGGCCAGCGCGTCGGCGGCGTCGGTGTCGCCCAGCACCCGCAGGTCGATGCGCCCGGAGATGACACCGTCCTCGACGTCGTGCACCGAGTAGGCGACATCGTCGGCCCAGTCCATCACCTGGGCCTCCAGGCAGGGGCGCCCGGCCGGCGCCCCTTCGCGCAGCCAGCCGGCCGCGACGGCGTCCTCGGTGTAGAAGCCGAACTTCTTCGGGTTCTCCGCCCGGGTCCACGGATACTTGGTGACCGCGTCCAGCGCCGCCCGGGTCAGGTTCAGCCCTGCCGAACGGCCGTCGCCGTCAAGCACTTTGGGCTCCAGGCGGGTGAGGATCCGCAGGTTCTGGGCGTTGCCCTCGAATCCGCCGAAGGCTTCGGCGATCTCGTTGAGGGCCCGTTCCCCGTTGTGCCCGTAGGGCGGATGGCCGATGTCGTGGGCCAGACCGGCGAGGTCGACCAGGTCCGGATCACAGCCCAGCCCGACGGCCATGCCCCGGCCGATCTGAGCGACCTCCAGCGAATGGGTGAGCCGGGTGCGCGGGGTGTCGCCGTGCCGCGGTCCGACCACCTGGGTCTTGTCGGCGAGCCGGCGCAGCGCCGCGGAATGCAGCACCCGCGCCCGGTCCCGGGCGAACGCGGTGCGGTGCTCGCTGTCGGCGCCCGTCGGCTGTATCCCACCCAGCCCGGCACCCTTCGGCGACTCCGGCACCAGCCGCTGCCGGTCGAAGTCGTCGTAGGAGTCGTATACGTCGCGTTGTGTTGCCACCGCCGCACAGTCTGCCAGCAGCGGCGCAGGCGTCATGACATGACACCGTTTGAATATGACCGCGTCACGTGGTCTCCGCGTTCACTAGATTGGCGGCATGCGTATCGCCCGTCTGCTCAGTGTGGTGCTCGCGGTTCTGACCGCCGGCCTGCTGGTCGCGCCGACCTCGGCGGCCCAGCCGCCGTTCCGGCTGCCCGGTTACGTGGTGGACCAGGCGGGTGCGCTCACCGGTCCGCAGGCCGACCGGGTCAACCAGGCCGTCAACACCCTCTACAACGACCGCCGGGTCCGGTTGTGGGTGGTCTACGTGGATTCCTTCTCCGGGCAGGCCGCCACGGACTGGGCCCGGGCCACCATGCGGACCAGCGATTTCGACAGTCAGGACGCGCTGCTGGCGGTGGCCACCGCCGACCGCGCGTACGCGCTGCTGGTGCCGACGGCCGCGGCCGGCAAGGTGGACGTGGACGCACTGCGCCGCAACAAGGTCGAACCGGCCCTGCGCGAGGGCCGGTGGGCCGATGCGGCGATCGCCGCGGCCGACGGCCTCAACGGCGCCGGTTCGTCGTCGGGATCGGCTGACGGCGAACTGAACTGGGCCGGGGTCCTGGCGATGCTCGGCGTCATCCTGCTGGGGGTGGCCGCGCTGCTGCTGTGGTCGCGCCGGCGCAAGCGCAAGCGCCGGGAGGCCGACTTCGCCGCCGCGCAGCGCGTCGACCCGTCCGATCCGAGCGCGCTGGCCGCGGTCCCGCTGGATGCCCTCGACGAACTGTCGCGCTCCATCGTCGTCGAGGTCGACAACGCGGTGCGCACCAGCGAGAACGAATTGGCGCTGGCCGTCGAGGAATTCGGCGAGCAGGACACCGCGCCGTTCCGCGCCGCGGTCACCGCCGCCAAGAAGACGCTGACCCAGGCGTTCAACGTGCGCCAGATCCTCGACGACGCGGTGCCCGAGACCCCGCAGCAGCGCCGGGATCTGCTGACCCGGGTGATCGTGGCCGCGGCCAAGGCCGACCGCGAACTCGACGCCCAGCGCGAGGCCTTCGCCAAGCTGCGCGATCTGGTCATCAATGCACCCAGCCGGCTCGACTCGCTGACCCAGCAGATGGTCGACCTGACCGCACGGGTGGCTCCGGCCGAGCAGATGCTGGCCGGCCTGCATCAGCAGTTCGCCGCCACCGCACTGCATTCGGTGACCGACAATGTGGAGACCGCCAAGCACCGCTTGGCGTTCGCCGATCAGAACATCACCAACGCCCGCACCCTGGTGGCCCGTCCGGCCGGCAGTCAGGCCGGGTTGGTCGATTCGATCCGGGCGGCCGAGTCCGCGCTGGGTCAGGCCCGGACCATGCTGGACGGGGTGGACAGTGCCGCCACTGACATCAACCGGGCGATCGCGACGTTGCCGGACGAGATCACCGACATCCAGAACGGGATCAAGGCCGCCGATGCGCAACTGGCCCGGGGCGGGATCGCCGAGGCCGACGCGTTGCGGTCTGCCCGGGACGCCGCGGCCCGCGCGGTGGCCGAGGCCCAGAGCAACGGCAGCACCGATCCGCTGGGCGCCTTCACCGCGCTCACCCAGGCCGACGCCGACCTGGACCGCTTGCTGGCCAATGTCGAGGAGGAACGCGAGGCCGCCGAGCGGTTGCGCCGCGCGTACGAGCAGGCGTTGTTCACCGCGCAGTCCCGGGTGCGCGGCGTCTCCGATTTCATCGACACCCGCCGCGGCAGCATCGGCCCGGAGGCGCGTACCCGGCTCGCCGAGGCGGTCCGTCAGCTGCAGGCGGCCCAGGACAAGCAGGCCACCAACATCAGCGAGGCGATCGCGCACGCCAACGGGGCGGCGATGCTCGCCGGGCAGGCGCAGCAGATCGCCAACAGTGATGTCGCCCGGGCACAGCGGCAGTACAACAACTACGGCGGCTTCGGCGGCGGCGGCTCGAATACCGGTGCGATGCTGGGCGGCATCCTCATCGGCAACATCCTGTCCGGGGCGCTGCGCGGCGGCATCGGAGGCAGCATCGGTGGCGGCGGCTGGAGTTCGCCGACGTTCGGCGGTTCCGGTGGCGGCGGCGGTTTCAGCGGCGGCGGCGGCCGCTTCTGAATCCTGTTGCCGCCGACGGGTTCAGCCGGCGTCGACCGAGAGGTACTCGGTGAGTTTGTCCAGCTGGGCCTTGTAGCCCATCTTCATGCCGAACGCGGCCATCTTGGCCTTGTCCCCGATCTGGGTGATGGTGACGTCCAGGGTGAGCGTGGTCCGGCCGTCCTGCTCGGTGAGCGTGATGTCGTTGGTGTGCTGGATCGTCGAGGTGGATTCCTCACCGGCGGTCCAGGAACGCGCGTCGTAGGTCATCCGGGTGACCGGGTCGACCCGGGTGAAGACGCCCGCCATCGGCCATCTGGTGCCCGCGTACTTGCCCATGCCGGCGCCCGCCTCCATGACCACGTAGATCTCCCCGTCCACGCGCGCGTCGACGCGGCATTCCGGAACGGTGGTGTTCTTCGGTCCCCACCAGGCCTTGATCGCCTCGGCCTGGGTCCAGGCGTCCCATACCGCCGCGATCGGCGCGTTGTAGGTGCGCTCCAGGGAGAACTCTTTCTTCTTCTTGAACAGCTGCAGAATCATCGGGTTACTCCTCGTGTGCCGTCGAATTCAGGTACTCGCCGAGATTGTCGAGCCGGTCCTCCCACAACCGTTCGAAGGATTCGGCCCACCGGCCGATGTCCTCGAACGGTGCGGCCTCGAGTTGATAAATGCGCTGACGCGCCTGGGCATGGCTGCTGACGATCCCCGAATCACCAAGCACCCGAAGGTGTTTGGACACCTGCGGTTGCCGGATTCCGAGCGCCTCGGCGATCGCGCCGACCGACAGCGGCCCTGCCCTGAGCAGATCCACGATCCGCAGGCGGCTCGGCTCCCCCAGTGCCACGAACACCGCCGCCTGCATGGCAGCCACCCTAGGCCGACAGACGTATTCCCGTCAAGGAATATATTTCCACTGCTCGCGAGCGTATGTCATCGTCGGGCTCGGCGGCCGAATACACCCCGGGCCAGACCTTGAGCAGCTCGCCGGTCCGGATCTCGGCGTCAAGGCGGCTGCGACTCAACACGTTCGGCAACTGGGCGGTGGTGGCCACCCCGCGCTGACCCGACTGGGGACAGCGTTTCCGCCGGCGAGCGTGCGTGAACTCGCCTACCGCAGCGGCGTGTCGGCCAACAGACACGCACGCTCGCGGGGATGGACTAGCAGCCCTTGAGCCGGACCGCGAGGTAGTTGGACACCTCCGAGATCGCCACCCGCTCCTGGGTCATGGCGTCGCGCTCGCGGATGGTGACCGCATGGTCCTCCAGCGAGTCGAAGTCCAGCGTGACGCAGAACGGCGTACCGATCTCGTCCTGGCGCCGGTAGCGCCGCCCGATCGCACCGGCGTCGTCGAACTCGACGTTCCAGCTCTGGCGCAACTCGGCAGCCAGATCCTTCGCCTTGGGCGACAGGTCGGCATGCCGGGACAGCGGCAGCACCGCCGCCTTGACCGGGGCCAGCCGCGGGTCCAGCTTGAGCACGGTGCGCTTGTCCACCCCGCCCTTGGCGTTCGGCGCCTCGTCCTCGGTGTAGGCGTCCACCAGGAAGGCCATCAGCGAACGGGTCAGACCGGCAGCCGGCTCGATCACATACGGCACGTAACGGGTGTCGCCGGCCTGATCGTAGAACGACAGGTCGACACCGGAATGCTTTGCGTGCGTGGACAGGTCGAAGTTGGTCCGGTTGGCGATGCCCTCCAGCTCACCCCACGGGTTGCCGGCGAAACCGAACTTGTACTCGATGTCGACGGTGCCGTCGGAGTAGTGCGACAGCTTCTCCTTGGGATGGTCGTACAGGCGCAGGTTGTCCCGGTCGATGCCGAGGTCGACGTACCACTGCAGCCGGGTCTCGATCCAGTACTTGTGCCACTCCGGCGCGGTCGACGGCTCGACGAAGAACTCCATCTCCATCTGCTCGAACTCGCGGGTGCGGAAGATGAAGTTGCCCGGGGTGATCTCGTTGCGGAAGCTCTTGCCGATCTGGCCGATCCCGAACGGCGGCTTCTTGCGCGCCGTGGTGACCACGTTGGCGAAGTTGACGAAGATGCCCTGCGCGGTCTCCGGGCGCAGGTAGTGCAGGCCGTCCTCGGACTCGATGGGCCCGAGGTAGGTCTTGAGCATCATGTTGAAGTCGCGGGGCTCGGTCCACTGGCCCTTGGTGCCGCAGTCCGGGCAGACGATCTCGTCCATGGACACCGAGTCCGGATCGATGACCGTGTCGCGCGTGCTCTTCTTCTCCGCGTACGCCTCCTGCATGTGGTCCTGGCGGTGGCGCTTGTGGCAGTTCAGGCATTCGACGAGCGGGTCGTTGAAGACCTCGACGTGACCGGAGGCGACCCACACCTGGCGCGGCAGGATGATCGCCGAATCCAGACCCACCACATCGTCGCGACTGGTGACCACCGAGCGCCACCACTGCTTCTTGATGTTCTCCTTGAGCTCCACCCCGAGTGGGCCGTAGTCCCAGGCAGACTTGGTACCGCCGTAGATCTCGCCCGATTGGAAGACCAGGCCACGGCGTTTCGCCAGGTTTGCAACGGTGTCGATGATGGATGCCACGGGTCAACAGCGTAGCGATGAGACCGCCGCCACCCCACCTCGGGACCTGCCCGGCAAGCCGCCGGCAAGAGATTGACATGCGCGGACGTGCATGTAATCTGACTCAATAATGAAAACCATTTCCAGTACCGGTCACGAGCACGGGCATGCCGGCGAGCCGTTCCCCGAGCTGCCGCCGCGGGAACTCCTGGACACCACCGGGGACCTGCTGCGCGCGCTGGCCGCGCCGCTGCGCATCGCCATCGTGCTGGCGCTACGCGAGTCGCAACGCTGTGTGCACGAGCTCGTCGATGCCCTCGATGTTCCCCAGCCGCTGGTCAGCCAGCATCTGCGGATCCTCAAATCGGCCGGCGTGGTCGCCGGGGAGCGCAGCGGCCGCGAGGTGATGTACCGCCTCGTCGACCATCACCTCGCCGAGATCGTGATGGCCGCGGTGACGCACGCGTCGGAGGACCACGCGTGACGCCCCGGCGAGAAGCGAAGCGAGATCGCACATGACCCCCGTCGTACGGGCGACGCGGCAACGCGCCGCCATCTCGGCGCTGCTGGAGGACATCGCCGACTTCCGGTCGGCGCAGGAACTGCACGACGAGCTACGCAAACGTGGCGAGGGCATCGGCCTGACCACCGTCTACCGCACGCTGCAGTCGATGGCCGCCGCCGGTCAGGTCGACACCCTGCGCACCGACACCGGTGAATCGGTGTACCGGCGGTGCTCGGCGCACCATCACCATCACCTGGTGTGCCGGATCTGCGGCAGCACCGTGGAGATCGACGGCGGCGCCGCGGAGGCATGGGCCGACGAGACCGCCGCCGAGCACGGGTTCACCGACATCTCCCACACCTTCGAGATCTTCGGCGTGTGCGGCGGGTGCGGCGTCAACTGACGCGCGCGTACTCCAGCACCACGCCGACGGTCAGCGGGGCGAGTTCGATGTCGCCGGGGTCATGCGGGTCCACCCAGGCCATCTCGACGATCTCCGCACCGAGGCGGGGCGGGCCGTCCAGTTCCACCGCGAACAGGTCCGCGGCGACCCGATGCCCGGGTTCGTTGGCCGCCGCCGCATCGTGATGCCCGAGCGGGTGGGCGGACGTGATCGCCGCGCCGAGTTCCTCACGGACTTCCCGGTGCAGCGCCTCCAGCGGGCTCTCCCCCGCCTCGAACTTCCCGCCCGGCTGCATGAAGGCCGTGGTGTCGCGCTTGCGGACCACGAGCACATGGTTGCGGTCATCGAGGACGACGGCCGCGACGATGCGGATGACCGGGGTCACGACGTCAGCGTGCGCCGCACATCGGCGCCGGTGGCCAGCACCATCATGATCAGCGTGCCCAGCGCCTCATCGGACAGGCCCGAACCGGGAAAGTTGTAGCGCAGCAGCACATCTGCGGTGCTGTTGTCCTTCTCCGCGAGGGACACCGTGCCCAGCAGGGTGCCCCGGGTGTGCTCGGCGACCGTCACACGCAGCGCCTCGTCCAGCGGCAGATCCCAGGCCAGGATCTGGTTCAGCGAGACCAGCTCCAGGCCCTCGGCGACACCGACCACCCGCAGCGAGGCGAAGGTGCCGTCGTGATGCACGGTCAGCGCCCCGTCGTCCTCACGGGTGACCGGCAACAACGCCTCGGCGACCGCGACCAACCTGTCCTGGAGGGACATCAGGCCCTGCCGAACCGGCGGTTGCGGTTGACGTACTCCTCGCAGGCCGCCCACAGGTCGCGGCGGTCGTAGTCGGGCCACAGTTTGTCCTGGAAGACGTACTCGGCGTAGGCCGCCTGCCAGATCAGGAAGTTGCTGGCCCGCTGCTCCCCCGAGGTCCGGATGAACAGGTCCACATCCGGAATGTCGCTGCGGTGCAGGTGTTTGGCGAAGGACGCCTCGGTGATCCGGGACGGGTTGATCTTGCCGTCGGCGGCCTCCTGGGCGAGAGCCTTGGCGGCCTCCACGATCTCGGTGCGCCCGCCGTAGTTCACGCAGTAGTTGACGGTGATGACGTCGTTGCCGACGGTCATCTGCTCGGCGATGTCGAACTCCTTGATGACGCTGCTCCACATCCGCGGGCGCGAACCCACCCAGCGCATGTTGACGCCCATGGCATCCAGATTCTCCCGGCGCCGACGCACCACCTCGCGGTTGAAGCCCATCAGGAAGCGCACCTCTTCGGTGCTGCGCTTCCAGTTCTCGGTGGAGAACGCGTACACGCTCAGGTGCTTGATGCCCAGTTCGATGGCGCCGCACGTGATGTCGATCAGGACGGCCTCGCCCATCTTGTGGCCCTCGGTGCGGCCGAGCCCGCGCTGGGTGGCCCACCGGCCGTTGCCGTCCATCACCACCGCGACGTGGTTGGGCACCTGGTCGGCGGGGATCTGCGGGGGCACCGCCTTCGACGGGTGCTGCGGAGGCCGGGAGAACCTGCCGTTCGTGTGCGGCGGCAATTCGGGGAACACCACCGGCCACGTCGAGACGTCCGGAAAGACCGGGTAGTCCTCAGGCGCCGGCGGCAGCTGTGGGTACGTATCCTTCTTGCCCCGCTTGGTTGCCATGGGCAATATCCTGCACGACCCCTTCCACCCCCCGCTCAACGGCCGCGCTATCAACCCGGTACGCCCGCTCGACCAGCGGCAATGTCCGCAGCTTGCGTTCCAGGTGCCACTGCAGGTGCGCGGCCACCAGCCCACTGGCCTGACTGCGGTGCGAGGAGGTGGACGCCTCGGCGAACTCCCAGTCCCCATCGTTCAGGGCGCTCATCAGCGCCAGCACCCCCTGCGGCGGTGTCATCGACCCGGACGGCCGGCAGTGCACGCACACGCTGCCCCCGGCGGCGACGTGGAAGGCCCGGTGCGGGCCGGGAGCCGCGCAGCGGGCACATGCGGTCAGTGCCGGCGCCCAGCCCGCGATCCCCATCGCGCGCAGCAGATAGGAGTCCAGGACCAGTTCGCGTGGACGACGTCCCGCGGCCACCGCGCGCAGCGCCGCCACCGTGAGGCTGTGCAGTTCGGGCACCGGGGCGTGCTCCTCGCCGGCGACCCGCTCGGCGGTCTCCAGCACCGCGCACGCGCTGGTGTAGCGGCCGTAGTCGCAGACGATGTCCACGGCGAACGCGTCGATGGACTGCACCTGGGTGACGATGTCCAGATTGCGCCCGGGATGCAGCTGAACGTCGATGTGAGCGAAAGGCTCCAGCCGGGCGCCGAACTTGCTGCGGGTGCGGCGCACGCCCTTGGCCACGGCGCGCACGACACCGTTCTCCCGGGTGAGCAGAGTCACGATCCGGTCGGCCTCGCCGAGCTTGTGCTGGCGCAGCACGACGGCTCGATCCCGGTACAACCGCATCGGTCCAGTGTCGCACCGGTGACCGACATCAAGCGATTCGCAACGCCGGATATCCTCGACCCCAGAATGGTTCCCACCCCAGAATTCCCCACCCGCATGGCTGCCTCTGCAAGATTCCCCACCCTGACCCAGTTGCAGTACCGGCTCAGAAGTGGCGCCACGACGTCCGATGAACTGGTACGCCGGTCCCTGAAAGCCATCGAGGCCAGCCAGCCCACCCTGAACGCCTTCCGGGTGGTGCTCACCGAACGGGCGCTCGCCGACGCCGCCGAGGCCGACCGCAAACGAGCTGCCGGACAACACCTTCCGCTGTTGGGCATCCCGATCGCGGTCAAGGACGATGTCGATGTGGCCGGGGTGCCCACCCGCTTCGGCACCGATGGTGAGCTCCCCGCCGCGACCGCCGACGCCGAGGTGGTGCGGCGACTGCGGGCCGCCGGTGCGGTGATCGTCGGCAAGACCAACACCTGCGAACTCGGTCAGTGGCCGTTCACCAGCGGCCCCGGCTTCGGCCACACCCGAAACCCGTGGTCACGTGAGCACAGCCCCGGCGGGTCGTCGGGCGGCAGCGCCGCCGCGGTGGCGGCCGGCCTGGTGACCGCCGCGATCGGATCCGACGGCGCGGGCAGCGTCCGGATCCCGGCGGCCTGGACCCATCTGGTCGGCATCAAACCGCAGCGCGGCCGCATCTCGACCTGGCCGCTGCCCGAGGCCTTCAACGGCATCACCGTCAACGGCGTGCTGGCCCGCACCGTCACCGACGCGGCGATCGTGCTCGACGCCGCCTCCGGCAATGCCGACGGTGATCTGCACAAGCCGGAGCCGGTGCGGGTGTCCGAGCACGTCGGCCGCGCCCCCGGCCCGCTGCGCGTCGCGATGTCCACCGCCTTTCCCTTCAACCTCTTCCGTTCCACGCTGCACCCGGAGATCGCCGCGGCGCTGCGGCGGGTGGGCGGTCAACTCGAACAACTCGGGCACACCGTGACCGAGGCCGACCCGGACTACGGCCTGCGGATGTCCTGGAACTTCCTGGCCCGTTCCACCTCGGGGCTGGTGGAGTGGCAACACCGACTCGGGCCCGGGGTGGCGCTGGACAGACGCACCGTGAGCAACATCCGGACCGGCTGGCTGCTGTCCCAGCACACCCTGCGCAAGGCCCGCGCCGCCGAGGCGCGGGCCCGGCGTCGGGTCGGCTGGATCTTCAACATCGCCGACGTGGTGCTGGCACCGACCACGGCGCTGCCCCCGCCCCGGGTCGACGAGTACGACGAGCGCGGGCCGATGGCCACCGACCGGGCCATGATCAGGGCCTGCCCGGTGACCTGGCCGTGGAACCTGCTGGGCTGGCCCTCGATCAACATCCCGGCCGGCTTCACCGCCGACGGCCTGCCGATCGGGGTGCAGCTGATGGGCCCGGCCGACAGCGAACCGATGCTCATCTCGCTGGCCGCCGCGCTGGAGGCGGTGAACGGCTGGGGGGTCAAGCAGCCGGATCCCTGGTGGGACGCCGACGCCCTGACGTAAGGTCACCGGCTATGAACAACGTCCGCCGTTGCGTCACCGCCTTTGCTGTCCTCGCCCTGCCCGCCGGGGCGGTAGTGACCGCGCCCGGGGCCAACGCGGACAACCGGCGGCTCAACAACAGCGTGGTCGCCAACGTGTACACGATGCAGCACAAGGCCGGCTGCGACACCGACATCAAGGTCAACCCGAAGCTGCGCCTGGCCGCGCAGTGGCACACCAACGATGTGCTGCACAACCGCGCGCTCAACGGGGATATCGGCTCGGACGGCACCACGGTCGCCGACCGGGCCCGCAACGCCGGATACGCCGGCGCGGTCGCCGAGACCGTCGCGATCAACCCGGCGCTGGCGATCAGCGGCATCGAGCTGATCAATCAGTGGTTCCACCGGCCCGACTACCACGCGATCATGTCCGACTGCTCGAACGTGGACATCGGCGTGTGGTCGGAGAGCATGCTGGACCGCACCGTGGTGGTCGCGGTGTACGGCAAGGGCGACGGCGAACCGCCGGTGCCCTCGAACATCCGCGATTTCGGCCAGGTCCCCGGCTGGACGCCGTAGACCTTCCCGATCGGCTCAGAACCCCAAGCGGCCCAACTGTTTCGGGTCGCGCTGCCAGTTCTTGGCGATCTTGACCCGTAGATCCAGATAGACCTTGGTGCCCAGCAGCTTCTCGATCTGGGTGCGCGCCGCGGTGCCCACCTCACGCAACCGGGCGCCGCCCTTGCCGATCACGATGCCCTTCTGGCTGTCGCGTTCGACGTAGAGGATCGCGCGCACATCGATGAGGTCGTCGCGACCTTCCCGATCTTCGACATCCTCGATGACGACGGCCAGCGAGTGCGGCAGCTCGTCGCGCACCCCTTCCAGGGCGGCCTCGCGGATCAGCTCGGCCATCAGTACTTCCTCGGGCTCGTCGGTGAGCTCGCCGTCGGGGTAATACGCCGGGCCGGGCGGCAGATTGGCCACCAGCACCTTGGTCAGCACATCGAGTTGCTCACCGGCAGTGGCCGAGACCGGCACGATCTCGGCGTCCGGGCCGACCAGCTCACTGACGGCCATCAGCTGGCGGGCGACCCGCTCCTTGCCCACCTTGTCGATCTTGGTGACGATGGCGATCAGCTTGGTCCGGGGCGCCACAGCCCGGATCTGCTCGTAGATCCACCGGTCACCGGGCCCGATGTTCTCGTCGGCCGGGATGCAGAAACCGATCACGTCCACCTCGGAGTAGGTGTCCTTGACCAGGTCGTTGAGCCGCTGCCCGAGCAGCGTCCGCGGGCGGTGCAGGCCGGGGGTGTCGACCAGGATGATCTGGAAGTCCTCGCGGTGCACGATGCCGCGGATGGTGTGCCGGGTGGTCTGCGGGCGATTCGAGGTGATGGCGACCTTCTGCCCCACCAGCGCATTCGTCAGCGTCGACTTGCCGGTGTTGGGCCGGCCGACGAAACACACGAAACCGGACCGGAATTCGTCACTCATCGGGTCACCCCGCGGCCGGTCACAGCGCGTTCCCGGCGCGGTCGGTGACGATGACCGTGGCGTCCGGGGACAGCTCGGTCACCGCGGCGACCCCGTCGTCCACCGCCGACCCGCCGACCAGCACCGCCGACTCCAGCCCCTCGGCGCCGCTGGACACCGCCGCGGCGACGGCGGCCTGCAGCGCGGTCAGGCTCAGCGCGGCGAGCCCCACCGGGGCCCCGGCGTAGGTGCGTCCGTCCAGATCACGCACCGCCGCACCCTCGGTGGCCTCCGCGCGGCCCATCGCGCCGCGGGCCAGCGTCACCAGCTTGGCGTCCTCATCGGACAGGCTCATACGCGATCCCGCTTCGCTTCTCGCTCGGTTCTCATGCGTCCTCCTCGGGTGGTGGTTCCGGGCCGATCAACACGGTGCCGACGCGCACCCGGCCCCGATGGTCGGGGCCGCCCTCGGCCTTCAACCGTAATCCGTTCCAGCTGACCTGGGCGCCGGGCAGCGGCACCCGGCCCAGTTCGTGGGCCAGCAGTCCGCCGACGGTGTCGACCTCAAGGTCCTCGTCGATCTCCAGGTCCTCGTACAGCTCGGTCAGGTCCGCGATGGGCACCCGCGCGGACACCCGGAAGCGGTTGTTCCCCAGCACTTCCCAGGGGGCCACCTCGTCGGCGTCGTACTCGTCGTTGATCTCGCCGACGATCTCTTCGAGCACATCCTCGATGGTGACCAGGCCCGCGATGGCGCCGTACTCGTCGACCAGCAGGGCCATGTGGTTGCGGTCGCGCTGCATCTCGCGCAGCAGCATGTCCAGCGGCTTGGAGTCCGGGACGAACACCGCCGGCCGCATGACCTCACCGACCCGGGTCTCGGTGCGCCCGCTCTCGGTGCGGGTCTGCAGCACCAGGTCTTTGAGGTAGACCACGCCGACGACGTCGTCGACGTTCTCGCCGATCACCGGCAGCCGGGAGTGCCCGCTGCGCACCGCCAGCGACAGCGCCTGACCGGCCGTCTTGTTGCTCTCGATCCACACCATCTCGGTACGCGGCACCATCACCTCGCGGGCCGGGGTGTCACCGAGTTCGAAGACCGACTGGATCATCCGGCGCTCGTCGTCGGCCACCACCCCGCGCTGCTGGGCCAGGTCGACCACCTCGCGCAGCTCGATCTCGGAGGCGAACGGCCCGTTGCGGAACCCGCGGCCCGGGGTCAGGGCGTTACCGATCAACACCAGCAGCCGGCTGACCGGGGTGAGCAGCACCGAGATCGCGTGCAGCGGAACCGCGGCGGCCAACGCGATGGTGTAGGCGTTCTGCCGTCCCACCGTGCGCGGGCCCACCCCGATGACGACGAAGCTGATCACCACCATGATGGCCGCGGCGGCGAACAGCCCCCAGGACACGCCCAGGTAGCCGTCCAGATAGGACACCAGCAGGACGGTCGCGCTCACCTCGCACGTGATGCGCAGCAGCACAACGAGGTTGATGTAGCGGGGACGGTCGGCCAGTACGCGGGCCAGCCGGATGGCGCCGGGCCGCTCATCGCGGACCATCTCTTCCACCCGGGCCAGCGAGGCGGTGCTGATCGCGGCATCGACCGCCGCGAAGAGCCCACCGAGGCCGATGAGGACGATTGCGCCGAGCAGCGGAGCGAGGCCGGTCACTGTTGGTCGAAATATCGCGACTTGTCGAGCAGTCGGCGATCCTTCTCGTTCTGCAGGTCCTGGCGGTAGGCCTGGACCTGGTCGGCCACCCACTCCTCGAGGAGACGGCGCTGCAAGGCGAACATCTCCTTCTCCTCGTCCGGTTCGGCGTGGTCGTAGCCCAGCAGGTGCAGCACACCGTGCACGGTGAGCAGGGCGAGTTCCTGCCCCAGCGAATGTCCGGCCTTCTCAGCCTGTTTCGCGGCGAACGCGGGGCACAGCACGATGTCGCCGAGCATCGAGGGGCCGGGCTCGGCCGCGTCCGGGCGGCCACCGGGCTCCAACTCGTCCATCGGGAAGCTCATCACGTCGGTGGGGCCGGGCAGGTCCATCCACCGCATGTGCAGATCGGCCATCGCGGGCTCGTCGAGCAGCACCATGGACAGTTCGGCGGCCGGGTTGACGTTCATCTGGGCGATGGCGAACTTGGCCACGCTGATCAGTTCCTGTTCGGAGACGTCCATCCCCGACTCGTTGGAAACCTCAATGCTCATGCGACTCCCTCGCAGGCTCGGGTCCCGCATGTCATCTCTTTATTCGCTCCGCAAGCGTCGCTCATCCGACTCCCTCGCAGGCTCGGGTCCCGCATGTCATCTCTTTATTCGCTCCGCAAGCGTCGCTCATCGCCGGGACCGTCCCCCCGAGGAGCGGCGCTGTGCGCGGTTGTACAGGTCTGGTTGATCCTCATGGCGCGAGTAGGCGTCCACGATCTGCGAGACCAGCCGGTGGCGCACCACGTCGGCGCTGGTGAGCTCCGAGAAGTGGATGTCCTCGATACCGTCGAGGATGTCCGAGGCCGCCCGCAGACCGGAATGAGCGCCGCCGGGCAGGTCGACCTGGGTGACGTCGCCGGTGACGACCATCTTGGAACCGAATCCCAGCCGGGTCAGGAACATCTTCATCTGTTCGGGCGTGGTGTTCTGCGCCTCGTCCAGGATGATGAAGGCGTCGTTGAGGCTGCGGCCCCGCATGAACGCCAGCGGCGCCACCTCGATCACGCCGGCGGCCAGCAGGTTCGGGATGGCGGTGGGATCCATCATGTCGTGCAGCGCGTCATACAGCGGCCGCAGGTAGGGATCGATCTTCTCGGTCAGGGTGCCGGGCAGAAAGCCAAGGCGCTCACCGGCTTCCACCGCGGGGCGGGTCAGGATGATCCGGTTGACCTCTTTGGCCTGCAGCGCGGCGACGGCCTTGGCCATGGCCAGATAGGTCTTGCCGGTACCGGCCGGGCCGATGCCGAAAACGATGGTGTGCGCGTCGATGGCGTCGACGTAGCGCTTCTGGTTGAGCGTCTTGGGCCGGATCGTCTTACCGCGCCGGGACAGGATGTCCAGGGTGAGCACCTCGGCGGGCGATGCGTCGGCCGCACCGGTCAGCATGGCGACGCTGCGGCGCACGGCATCGGGATTGAGCGGCTGACCGCGGGAGATCACCGCGACCAGTTCGGTGACCACACGCTCGGCCTGCGCCACATCGGCGGACTCGCCACTGAAGGTGACGGCGTTGCCGCGTACATGGATGTCGGCAGTGAGCAGTTCTTCCAGCACACGCAGGTTCTCATCGGCCGAGCCGAGCAGGCCCACGATGCTGTCGGGCGGAACAGTGATGCTGCTTCGTACCGGTCCGGATAACGGGCCAGCGGTCGTCTCGCGGGGCGTCACGTGGGGTTTCGTGCCTGCTTTCTTGTGCTCTGCTTATGGTGCGCCCCAGTTTACCGCTGGTCACCGGGCTGTCCCAACGGTCAGTTGCCGGCGTCCTGCCCACCGGTGTCGACATCCCAACGGCTCGACAGCACGCCGATCGCCCCGAGCGCGACCGCCGCGGCCGTCGAGGTGCGCAGCACGGACGGGCCGAGCCGGACCGCACGGGCCCCCGCGCCGGTCAGCGCGGCCAGCTCCTGCTCCGAGATCCCGCCCTCCGGACCGACGACCAGCAGCACCGATTCCGCATCCGCAACACCCGCCTCGGCGAGCGGGACCGTGGCCGACTCGTGCAGCACCAGGGTCAGCGCGGCCGGCACCCGGGCCAGCAGGTCGGTGGTGGACACCAGCCCCCCGACCTCGGGGATGTGCGGGCGCCGGGACTGCCGGGCCGCCGACCGGGCCACCGCCTCCCAGCGCCGCAGGCCCTTGTCGACCTTGGCCGCCGACTCCCAGCGCGCCACACACCGGTGGGCCTGCCAGGCGAGGAAGGCGTCGGCACCGGCCTCGGTGGCCAGCTCGATCGCCAGTTCGGAGCGTTCGGATTTGGGCAGGGCCTGCACGATGGTGACGGCCGGCGACGGGCGGGGCACCGTCCGCACCGACAACACCCGGGCCGTCAGCCGGCCCTTGACCGCCTCCTCGACGACGACGTGCGCGACGGTCCCGGCGCCGTCGCTGAGGTCGAGTTCCTCGCCGACCCGGGTCCGCCGCACGGTCGCGGCGTGGTGCCCCTCGTCACCGTCGACGACGGCCGTGCCGCCCACACCGGGCAGGGACTCCACGTAGAACAGACTTCTCACGCGCGGTCCCGCTGCGCGTCTCGCTGGGCCATCGGGAACTAGCGGCCGGAGAACGTCTCACGCAGCCGGCTGAACAGTCCCCCGTTGGCCGCCCCCGCGTTGTTGCGGCTGGACTTCACCTCGGCGACATCGCGCGGGCGGTGTTCCTTGAGCTTGCGCAGCAGTTCGGTATCGGTGCTGTCCAGGCGGGTCGGGATGAGCACCTCGATATGCGCGTGCAGGTTGCCCCGGACCCCGGAGCGCAGGTGCGGCATGCCGTGCCCGCGCAACGTCGTCACCGCGCCGGGCTGGGTGCCGGGCGGAATCTCCAGTTCGATCGGGCCGTCCAGGATGGCGTCCACGGTGACCGTGGTGCCCAGCGCGGCGTCGAACATCGGCACCGAGACGGTGCAGTGCAGGTCGTCGCCGTCGCGCACGAAGACCTCGTGGGCCTGCTCGTGCACCTCGACGTACAGGTCACCGGCCGGGCCGCCACCGGGACCGACCTCACCCTGGGCGGCCAGCCGGACCCGCATACCGTCGCCGACCCCGGCCGGGATCTTGACGCTGATCTCACGGCGGGCCTGCACCCGGCCGTCCCCGCCGCACTTGTGGCACGGATCCGGGATGACCTCGCCGATTCCGCCGCAGACCGGGCACGGCCGCGATGTCATCACCTGACCGAGCAGCGAGCGTTGCACCGTCTGCACCTCACCCTGGCCATGGCAGGTGTCACAGGTCTTGGGAACCGAATTGCCGTTGGTGCCCTTGCCCTGGCACAGATCGCACAGCACCGCGGTGTCCACCGCGACCTGCTTGGTCACGCCGGTCGCGCATTCGGTCAGATCCAGCCGCATCCGCAGCAGCGAGTCCGAACCCGGGCGTACCCGGCCGATGGGGCCGCGCGAACCCGCGCCGCCGCCGAAGAACGCCTCGAAGACATCGCCGAGCCCGCCGAAGCCACCGGCGAACCCGCCGCCGCCCGAGGCGGCATTCTCCATCGGGTCGCCGCCGAGGTCGACGATGCGGCGCTTCTCCGGATCCGAGAGCACCTCGTAGGCCAGCTGGATCTCGGTGAAGCGCGCCTGGGCCGCCTCATCGGGATTGACGTCGGGATGCAGTTCCCGAGCCAGCTTGCGGTAGGCGCGTTTGAGCTCCGAATCACTGGCGTTCTTGCTCACGCCGAGCAGACCGTAATAGTCGCGTGCCACGCTAAAAACCTCTCTCGTGCCGCCGTCGGGCGGCGTCCCGTCACCGGGTACCCAGGACCTCACCTATATAGAGCGCGACGGCGGCCACGTTTGCGATGGTGCCCGGATAATCCATCCGGGTCGGACCGACCACGCCCATTCCGCCGTAGACCTTGCCCGAGCTGCCGTAGGCGGTGCTGACCACCGATGTTCCCAGCATCTGCTCTGCTTCGGTCTCGTGCCCGATACGCACCGTGACCTTACCGGCCTGTTGCTGCATCTCGAGCAGCCGCAACACCACGACCTGTTCCTCCAACGCCTCGAGCACCGAGCGCAGCGAGCCGCCGAAGTCCGCGGTGTTGCGGGTGAGGTTGGCGGTGCCGCCGAGCACCAGCCGCTCCTCGGTGTGTTCGACGAGCGTCTCGACCAGAACGGTCGCGGCCCGGCCCACCGCATCGCCCAACCGGCCGTGCCCGTGCAGCCCGCTGGCCAGGTCGGCCACCGCCACCGACGCCGCCGACAGCGGCTTGCCTTCCAGGGCCGAACCCAGGCGTTCCCGTAGCTGAGACAGCTCGTGGTCGTCGATGGCATCGCCGAGTTCGACCACCCGCTGATCGACGCGGCCGGAATCGGTGATGACCACCAGCAGCAGCTTGGCCGGTGTCAGCGCGACCACTTCCAGGTGACGGACCGTCGACGCGGACAGCGTGGGGTACTGGATGATCGCGACCTGGCGGGTCAGCTGGGCCAGCAGCCGGACCGCGCGGCGCAGCACATCGTCGAGGTCGACGCCGGATTCCAGGAAGCCGATGATGGCGCGGCGTTCGGCGGCCGACATCGGCTTGACCTCTTCCAGGCGGTCGACGAACTCGCGGTAACCCTTCTCCGTCGGTACCCGCCCGGAGCTGGTGTGCGGCTGGGTGATGTAACCCTCGGCCTCCAGCACCGCCATGTCGTTGCGCACCGTCGCGCTCGAAACTCCGAGGTTGTGGCGTTCGACGAGCGACTTGGATCCGATGGGTTCCTTCGTCGCCACGAAGTCGGCGACGATGGCCCTCAGCACCTCGAAGCGACGGTCGTCGGCACTACCCATGATGCACCAACACTGTCCACCTACCCTTGCTGTTCGCCCTGACGCCATTTTACGGGCACCAACAGCACATATTCATCGCGACACCGATCACGTCCACGGGCGCCCCACCCGCAGGTTATTTCGAGTGCAAAGACTTCGCCGACATCGCCGGTCGATAGCGGTTAATCTCACCTGCATGGGAGCCCGCCGGTGATCTTCAAAGGTGTCCGCGATGGCAAGCCGTATCCCGAACACAACCTGACCTACCGGCAGTGGGCGCAGATCCCGCCGCGCCAGATCCGGCTCGACGAACTGGTCACCACCACCACGGTCCTCGCCCTGGATCGGTTGCTGTCCGAGGACTCCACCTTCTACGGCGATCTGTTCCCGCACGCCGTGCGCTGGCAGGGCGACATCTACCTCGAAGAGGGCGTGCACCACGCCGTGCGCGCGGCGCTGCGCAACCGCACGGTGCTGCACGCCCGGGTCTACGAGATGGACGACCCGCTGCCCGCCTAGCCGAGAATCACTCGGCCATCGCGTCGCGCAGGCTCTTGGGCCGCAGGTCGCGCCAGTGCTCCTCGACGTAGGCCAGGCAATCGGCGCGGGTGCTCTCCCCGTACACCACCCGCCAGCCGGCGGGCACCTCGGCGAACTCGGGCCACAGGCTGTGCTGCTCCTCGTCGTTCACCAGGACGAAGAAGACACCGTCCTCGTCGTCAAACGGATTGCTGCTCATCGCTTCTCCTCGCGGTGGTATCGGAACTGGTGAAAAAATCCGATCCCAGCACCCGGTCGGACAACCGTCCCAGGCAGCTGAGGTTCGGGAAGCCGGGCCCCTGGGTCAGCCCGGCGAGTCCGGGCAGGAACAGCTTGGGTTCCACATCGCCGACGGACAGGTCGTAGCCGATCGACTCCTGGATGCTGTCGGCGGTCAGCTCCTTGCCCAGCCCCAGCTCCAGCATGTCGAGCGCTTCCTGACGCAGCAGCGGCACGAACCACATGGCGTTGGCGCCGGAGCCGTCGATGACCAGATCGAAACCGTGCACCGTCTCCAGCCGCTCCCCGCCGCGCTCGGTCTGCAGGGTCAGCCGGATGCGCTCGTCACGGGCCACCGCGTGTGCGACCCGGCCGCGCAGATGCCGGATCCGGTCGTCGGCGAGCAGCGCCTCCTGCACCCGCACCGAGAACACTCCGCGATCGGTGCGGTTCATGGCATCCCGTTTCTCGGCCAGGGTCAGACCCGCCCAGTGGATGGGATCGGAGTACAGCGAGTTCTCGAAGAAGCCCTCACCGCGGGTGAACAACGTCACCTGGGGCGAGATCACGGTGATGGTCGAAACCCGGTGCCGGAACAGCTCGTCGAGCATGGTGCCCGCCGTCTCGCCGCCGCCGATGACGGCCACCCGCTCGGCGGTGATCAGCTCGTGCTGGGCGGCCCGGTGCCAGAACTGGGCGATGGACAGCACCCGCGGGTTCCCGGGCAGGATGCAACGCTCGGCCTGCCCGGGGCCGCTGACCATCAGCGCCTCGGCGTGCACGGCGCCCTCCCGGGTGACCAGTTCCCACCGCGTCCCGTCGGGGCCGTCGTGCAAGCCGATCTCGGTGACCTCGCCGTTGCGGACCGTCATCCCGATGTTGTCGGCCACCCAGGTCAAGTACTGGCTCCAGCGCTTGTGGGTCGGGGCGGGCCGGCCACGGTCGACCCACTCCGCGAACTGCCCGGTCGCGATCAGATAGGACTGCCAGCTGTGCCGCATCATCCGCTGGTCCAGCTCGGCGTTGCGCCGCGCCACCAACGACGACCGGTACGGGAAGCCGACGTCCTTCTCGGGGCCGGTGCCCAGCCGGTGCTGACCGTCGGTCCAACCGCCCGCCGCCTGCCAGTTCGCGGCCACTGCGGTGCGTTCGATCGCCACCACCTCGGGGGTCGGCACCCCCATCGCGCGCAGCTCGGCGGCCTTGGCGGCCACCGCGATCGCCTTCACACCGGCGCCGATGACGGCCAGGGTCGGGGTCGGCGTCGGATTCGGGGTCACTGGATCACCTCTCGTAGAGCGTCCTGCCACAGGGCCTGCAGCGTGGCGACGTCGTCGGCGGACAAGATCTCGGGCAGTGTGCGCCACTGCGTGCCCAGCACCGGTGCGCCGTCCTTGTCGACCATCGCCACATTGAGCGTGATCTCATGGCGCACCGCGAGATTGGGTTCCGGTGTCCGGGAAACCTGCATCAGCAGATCACGGTCCAGGGTCAGCGCGGCACTGACCGGTTGATGCAGACGGCCCAGATAGTTCAGCAGGAGCTGCGGTTCCCGGTGGGCGGCGAGGCGCTGCGCGGTGTCGGGGCGAAGGTAACGCAGCAGGGCGTAGTCGATGCCGTCGCCCGGCAACCCGGCCAGCTCGGCGGCGACCCCGCGCAGGTCGTCGGCGTGCAGGCGCACCGGGTAGATCGCGCTGAGCAACCCGACCGTGTCACCGGTGTCGATCTGACGGGAGTCGCCCGCCCGCCCCGCCGACACCACGGCGTCGGCGCGGCCGTAGGTCTCCAGCGCCAGCAGCGTTGCGGGCGTGTCCTGTCCGCGTCGCCTGCGCCAGGCCGCGATCATCCTGGCGGTGGCCGCGGCCAGCACGTCGGGCACCGGGACCGGGGCGGCCAGCACCTGTGCGGTGACGGCGCGGCCGACGAAGGACATCGACACCTCGACGTCGGCGGCCCGGTCGGAATCCGGGCGCACCCGGCGGGTGCCCAGCTCCGGGTCGGCGCCGGCGAGCTGCCGTTCCCAGAACTCGCAGGTTTCCAGCTTGAGTGCGCGCTCGGCCAGCAGTCGCGACCACTGCCGCAGCGAGGTGTGCTCGCGCACCACGGCCGGTCGCCGGCCGGCGACCAGTGCGTGCCAACCGGTTTCGATCTCCCCCAGCACGATCTGCCAGGACGCCGGGTCCATGGCGAGCACATGCGCGGTGAGCAGCAGCACCTCGTCGCCGCCGGCGTGGCGCAGCCACACCGCGTCGAACATGACACCCCGCTCGGGATCGATCCGCTGCACCGCGGAGTCGGTGTGCGCCGCGACCAGGGACGCCAGATCTCCGGTCACCGCGACCTCGGTGAGAAAATCGGTACGCAGGTGTTCGACCAACATCATGGTCTCCCGGTCCAGCCGGCTGCGCAGTGCCGCGTGCCCGTCGACGACGCTGCGCAGCACCGTCTCCAGACGCTCCCGGGTGACACCGGCGGGCAACCGGATCGCCTCGGTCTGCGCCAGCCGGCGCGGGTCACCGTGGGCCAGCAGCCAATGCCCTGCCGGCAGCAACGGGATCGGGCCGGTGTCGCCGGTGTCGAACTCATCGGTCCCCACGGCGTCGCCTTCGGTGTCGATGGCGGCGGCGAGTTCGCGGATGCTGGCGCACTCCAGCATCAGCCGGGCCCGCACCGACACCCCGCGCCGGCGTACCGCCTGCACCACCGACAGCGCGACGATGCTGTCCAGACCAAGGTCGAGGAAGTCGGCGTTGACGTCCACGACCTTGGTGTCCAGGAGCTCGCCGAGTACCTCGGCGAGCACGATCTCGGTGTCGGTGGCCGGCGCCGTGATCTCGTCGGCCGCCCCGACGCCCCGGTCGGCGTCCAGGGCCGCCAGCGCGGCGTCGTCGACCTTGCCGTGCGAGGTCAGCGGGATCGCGTCGACATCGATGATGTGGTGCGGGACAAGGTATCTGGGCAGGGTGCTGGTCAGCAGCCGGCGCAGCTCGGCCGGGGTGGTGTCAGCGACCACATATGCGGTCAGCCGCGGCCCGCTGCGGTGCCGCCGGACGGCCACGTGTGCGTGCCGCACATCGGGGTGCCGGTACAGCGCGGCGGCCACCTCGGCGGGTTCCACCCGGAAACCACGGATCTTGACCTGATCGTCGCTGCGCCCGAGGAACTGCAGGACCCCACTCCCGGGAAGTCGCCGCACCACGTCGCCGGTGCGGTACATCCGGGCCCCCGGAGTGAGCGGATCGGCGACGAAGCGGCTCGCGGTCTCACCGGGGCGCCCAAGATAGCCACGGGTCAGCTGACCGCCGGTCAGGTAGAGCTCCCCGGTCACGCCGGCGGGCACCGGCCGCAGCCAGCCGTCGAGCACATGCGCGGTCATCGACCCGGTCGGCCGGCCGATGCAGGGCTGCTCGTTCTCGGCGATCGCGGCCACGACGGCCTCGACGGTGGTTTCGGTTGGCCCGTAACAGTTGTGCGCGCGCATCCCAGTGCGCTCGCATTCGGCGCGGATGCCCTGCCACGCAGCTGTATCGATGTTCTCCCCACCCAGGGCCAGCACCGCCAGCGGCACCGTGGACAGCAGACCCGCGGCGCGCAGCTGGGTGAACATCGACGGCGTGGTGTCGATCATGTCCACCCCCACGCGGGCGATGGTGGCCACCAGTGCCTCGGCGTCGCGCTGCACATCGTCGCCGATGATGTGCAGTCGATGTCCGCCGAGCAGCGCCACCAGGGGTTGCCACGCCGCGTCGAAGGTGAACGACCAGGCGTGCGCGATGCGCAGCGGGCGGTTGCGCCCGGCCTGCGCGGGGGCCAGCACATTGCGCACGTGATCGCGACCGTAGGCCAGCACGGCAGCATGGGTGCCGATGACGCCCTTGGGTTTTCCGGTCGTGCCCGAGGTGAAGATGATGTAGGCGCCCTGGCCCGGGCGGACCCGGGTCGGCGCGTAATCCGCATCCGCATCCGCTTCGCCGGCGATCTGGTCGAGCACCGCATCGTCGATGATCAGGTCCGCCCCGGTCTGGGCGATGATCTCGCGGACGCGTTCGCCGGGCATGCCCGGATCCAGCGGCACGATCAGACCGCCGGCCTTCAGCACGGCCAGCATCGTGACCACGTAATCGGGGCCACGGCGCAACAGGATCGGCACCGGGGTCTCCCCGCGCACTCCCCTGCGCTGCAGCGCCGCGGCCACCCGGTCGGCGGCGGCATCGAGCGCCTGGTAGCTGAGTTGGCCATCGGCACCGAAGCTCGATCGCGTACCCGGATCCCAGCTCAGCGCGACCTCGTCCGGCCGGTCCGCGGCGACCTCGGTGACGGCGGTGTGGAAGCCGCCCTCGATAGCGCCGGGCGTGAGCTGGGAGGTGGTGATCTCGCCGTCCAGGGTGACCGACACCTCGCGGATGGGACGGCCCCAGCACTGCAGCAGGCGCTGCACGACGGCCAACACCCGTCGCCCGAGGGTCTCGGCGTCCAGCAGACCCAGTGCCCCGTCCAGGGTTTCGACCAGCACGGTCAACCGTCCGTCGGTCGGGTGCGCGGCGATCGTGACCGGGAAATGCGACAGGCTCTCCAGCGCGGCGGGGCGGATCACCGCCGGTCCCAGGTCGAATTCGGCGCTGCCGACGAGGCCGCCGGGCGGAAAATTCTCGTACACCAGCAGCGTGTCGTACAGGTCGCCGATCCCACCGCAGGCACGCAGTTCGGTGTGGCTGAGGTAGCCGTGGTCGCGCAGTTCGGCCGCTTCCCGCTGCAGCGCAAGGCAGAGTTGTCCGACCCGTTCGCCCGGGTCCAGCCGGATCCGCAGCGGGACGGTGTTGATGAACAGCCCGACCATGGACTCCACCCCGGACAGTTCGTCGGGCCGGCCCGAGACGGTCACCCCGAACACCACATCGGACCGATCGGTGAAGGCCGACAGTGTTGTCGCCCAAGCCATCTGGAACAGAGTGCTGACCGTGACCCCGCGGCCGCGGGCCGCATCCAGCAGCTCGGTGGTGGCCTGTTCGTCCAGCTCGATCTCGGCGCGCCGGGGCAGGCCGGGGATGGCCTCACCGCCCAGCGCCGGGGTCAGCATGGTCGGGCCGTCCAGACCGGCGAGGTGGGCACGCCAGCGCTGCTTGCTGGCCTCGGGGTCCCGCCCGGCCAGCCAGCCGATGTAGTCGCGGTACGGGCGCGGGGCCGCCGGCAGCGCGGTGCGGTCGCCGCCGGCCTGGTACAGCCCGATCAACTCGCCGACGAACACCGGCAGCGACCAGCCGTCGATGACGATGTGATGGGCCACCACCACCAGCCGCCACTTCTGTTGCGGCATCTGCACCAGCAGGAACCGGATGGCCGGGCCCTTGGCCAGATCGAACGGCCGGCGGCGCGCCTCGGCCTCCAGTGCCGCCGCCTCGTCCGGGGTGGCCACGATGTGTTGCCACGGCAGGTCGAACGCGGCCGGGACGACGGCGACCGGCCGGCTGAGGTTGCCCTGGAAGAAGCTGACCCGCACGTTCGGGTGGCGTTCCAGCATCGCCTCCGCGCAGGACCGCAGCAGGTCGGCGTCGAGGTCACCGTCCACGTCCGCGGCCATCGCGATGAAGTACGGGTCGGTCCCGGCCTCGCTGTCGGTCAGACCGGCCAACGAGTACAGCCCCTGTTGCAGCGGGCTGAGTGCCATCACATCGAGGATCGCATCGGCGGCGGGCTGGAGCGGAGCGACCCGGGGATTGGGCAGCGCGCTCATCTCTGGTCTGCACCCCAGCCCGCGGTCAGTGCGGCCAGTTCGTCGGGAGACAGACCGGAGGCGGCCATCGGCTCGTGCCGGGTGTCGGCCGCCTGTACCTGGCCGGACTTGGCGTCCAGTGCCGCGGCGAGTTCGGCGAGGGCCGGGTGTTCGAACACCATCCGCGCGGTCAGCGGCAGCCCGGCGTCGCGGGCCCGGGCGGCCAACTGGACGGCCAGGATGCTGTCACCGCCGAGGGTGAAGAAGTCGTCGTGCCGGCCGAACTCGGGCACCGACAGCAGGTCGGTGAGCATGGCCGCCAGTGCGCGTTCGGTGTCGGTGCCGGCCGGTTCGCTCGGCCCGGTCGACACGATCACCGGGCGTGGCAGCACCGCCCCGTCGAGTGTGGACAGCACCGAGATCGGGAGCGCGGCATGGGTTTCCGGCAGCGCTTCCCGCACCGCGTCGATGAAGGCCGCCTCGTCGGCGACCGGCTCGACCGGTACCAGATAGCCACCGAGCACCGCCCCGCTGCGGGTCTCCCAGTAGCGGGTGATGGCCGCGGCGACACCCGGCACGGCCTCCAGTGCGGCCGCCACCTCGGGCTCTCCGCGTTCGGTGTAATCCAGGGTGCCGTCCGGGTTCCACCGGGCCCGGTCACCGGTGCGGTACAGCCGGGCACTGCGCCCGAACGGATTCTGCGGGTACCGGTATGCGGCCGCCGGGGAGGCGGTTTCGAATGACTCGTCGATCGCGCCGCCGGCGTAGTACACGTCGCCGGTGACGCCGACCGCCACCGGCGCCAACCATTCGTCGAGGAGATAGACCCGGTCGGCCCCCGCGGTCTGCGGCAGACCGGGCAGCGGCGCCGCCGCCGTGCTCCACTGGGACACGATGCGGGCGCCCTCGTCACCGTCGGCGATGGTGATGTCGCGCAGGGTGGCATCGGGATCACCGGCGAAGGCCCGCACGACGCGGTCCAGCCAGGTGATCAGCCGACGCGCGGTCTCCTGCTTGTACAGCTCGGTGCGGTAGATGACGGTGCCCTGGTACCCGGCCGGGGCGCCGTCGGGCGCGGTCTCGGCGAAGAAGTTCAGCGACAGGTCGGCGTGCGCCACATCGAAGGTGGGTTCCAGTGCGGTGAACCGGGTTTCGCCGTGCCCATCCCCCGAGTCGCTGCGCTCCTGCCCCCCGGGAACGGCCCCGGTGTCGATCACCTGATCGGCGGGCAGTTCCTCACGCACGTGCACGACGACGCCGAACAGCGGGTTGCGCGACAGCGATCGCACCGGGCTGACCGCGTCGACCACCCGGTCGAACGGCAGGTCCTGGTGGGCGTAGGCGCCCAGAGCCATCTCCCGGGCGCGGCGCAGCACCTCACGTACGGTGGGGTTGCCGTCCAGCTTGTTGCGCAGCACCACGATGTTGATGAAGAAGCCGATCAGCCCGTCGAGTTCGGGTTCGGTGCGCCCGGCGACCGGGGTGCCCAGCGGGATGTCGGTGCCCTCACCGGCCTTGTGCAGGGCGACGGCGACGGCGGCCTGCAGCAGCATGAACTCCGTGATGCCGAGTTCGCGGGTCAGCTCGGCCAGTCTGGCCCGGGTGTCGGCGTCGATGGTGAACGTCAGCGCGTCACCCTCACCGTCAGGCACCGGCGGGCGCGGGAAGTCCGGGCGCAGCCCGTTCTCCTCGGGCAGTCCGGACAGCTGCTTCACCCAGTAATCCCGCTGGGCGGCAATACTTTCGGTGTCCCCGCCGAGCAGCTCGGCCTGCCAGGCGGCGTAGTCGGCGTACTGCACGGGCAGCGGCTCGAACTCCGGTGCCTGCCCGCGGCAGCGGGCCCGGTAGGCGGCCAGGATGTCGGTGAACAGCACCCCGGCCGACCAGTGGTCGGCGGCGATGTGGTGCACCACCAGGGACAGCACGTGGGTGTCCCCGGTACTGAGCACGGCGGCCCGGATCGGCCGGTCGTTCTCCAGGTCGAAGCAGTAGCGGCGTTCGGCGGTCAGCTCGGCCTGCAGCCACTCCTCGCCCACCCCACG
The DNA here is from genome assembly GCF_019456655.1 of Mycolicibacterium diernhoferi. Taxonomy (NCBI): domain Bacteria; kingdom Bacillati; phylum Actinomycetota; class Actinomycetes; order Mycobacteriales; family Mycobacteriaceae; genus Mycobacterium; species Mycolicibacterium diernhoferi. The sequence goes on from NZ_CP080332.1 coordinate 3,980,563, forward strand.
GGCCCGGCGCACCGGGACGGCGGTCGCCGGGTGCACGATCTGATAGGGCGCGCCGTCGATCTCCCGGTAGGTGGTGCGCAGGATCTCGTGCCGGGCCACCACATCGGAGATGGCGGCGACGAACGCCTCCGGGTTGTTCGGGCCGCTCAGTCGGGCCGCGAACGGGATGTTGTTCACCGGGTTGGGTCCGTCGATGCGGAATTGGAACCACTGCCGCAGTTGGGCGGCCGACATCTGCAGCGGCCCGCCGCGTTCGACGGGCACCATGGCCGGGCGGTCCGAACGCCCGCCGGCTGCGGTGATCTCGTCGATGTGCGCGGCGATCCCGCTGACCGTACCCAGCTCGAAGATCTCCTGCACGCCGATGTCGACGCGGCAGCGTGAGCGCACCGCGGCCACCAGTTTGGTGGCCAGCAGCGAGTGCCCTCCGAGTTCGAAGAAGGAGTCGTCGGCACCGACCGTGTCGCGGCCGAGCAGGTCGCCGAACAGTTCGGCGATCACCCGTTCGGTGTCGGTGCCGGGTTCGCGGTATTCGGTGTCGACCGCGATCTCGGGTTCCGGTAGGGCGTTGCGGTCGATCTTGCCGTGCGCGGTGATCGGGATCTCGTCGATGGCCACGTAGGCGGCCGGGATCATGTAGTCGGGCAGGGCCGCGGCGACGCGGGCCCGGATCCGGTCGATCTCGACGATGCCGTTCTCACCGGCCGGGGTGATGTAGCCGACCAGGCTCTTGCCCAGCCCCGGCACATCGCTGACCACCACGACGGCCTGACCGACCGACGGGTCGACCGAGATCGCGGCGGCCACCTCGCCGAGTTCGATCCGGAAGCCCCGGATCTTCACCTGCTCGTCGGCGCGGCCGACGAATTCGATGTCCCCGTCCGCATTTCGGCGGGCCAGGTCGCCGGAGCGGTACATCCGACGCCCCGGGTTGAACGGATCGGCGACGAACCGCTCGGCGGTCAGGGCCGGCCGGTCGTGGTATCCGTGCGCGACGTGTGTTCCGCCGATGTAGATCTCGCCGATCACACCGACCGGCACCGGCTGCAGGTAGTCGTCGAGCAGGTGGATGCTGGTGTTGATCTTCGGGGTGCCGATCGGCACGATGCGCGAACCCTGCTTGCCCTCGACCTTGTAGCGGCTGCAGTTGAGCACCGTCTCGGTCGGCCCGTAGAAGTTGTGCAGCAGGGAGTCGAACATGGCGTGGAACTTGTCGGCGACCTCACCGGGCAGCGCCTCGCCGCCGATCGGGACGCGCTGCAGGGTGCGCCATTCGTCGACCCCGGGCAGCGACAGGAACAGGCCGAGCAGCGACGGGACGAAGTGCATCGAGGTGACGCCCTCGTTGCGCAGCAGGTCGGTCAGATAGCCGATGTCGGTGAGCCCGTCCGGTTTCGGGATGACCAACCGGGCCCCGGCGGCCAGCATGCCGAAGATCTCGCCGATCGAGACGTCGAAGCCCTGCGAGGCCACCTGCAGCAGTCGGTCGGAGTCGGAGACCTCGTACTCCGGCCCGAACCAGGCGAAGTACTCGGCGATCGGCCGGTGCGGCACCGGAACGCCCTTGGGCAGCCCGGTGGAACCGGAGGTGTAGATCAGATAGGCGGTGTTCTCCGGCAGCAGGGGGCGCAGCCGGTCGGCATCGGTGGGGTCGGTGCCGGGGTGCTCGTCCAGGTCGGTGGGCAGCGCGCGCAGCACGACCTCGGGGTCGGAGTCGGACAGGATGTAGGACAGCCGGTCCTCGGGGTAGGTCGGGTCGATGGGTAGGTACACCGCACCGGCCTTCACGATGCCCAGGGCGGTGATGACCAGTTCCGGAGATTTGTCCATCAGCACCGCGACCCGGTCCTCGGTGCCGATACCCTGTGCGATCAGCTTGTGCGCCAACCGGTTCGCGGTCTCATTGATCTCGCGGTAGCTGTAGTGGCGGCCCTCGTACACGACGGCGGTGACGTCGGGGGTCTCGGCGGCTTGGGCCTCGACCAGCGCGGTCAGCGTGGTGGCCGGGGTCTCGAACCGCTCGCCGTGCGAGACCGCGCGCAGCCACTCGGCGTCCTCGGCGGAGAGGATGTCCAGCCGGGCCAGCGGGCGCTCCGGATCGGCCAGCGCGTGCTCCAGCAGCACCTCAAACGATGTGAGCATCCGGGCGGCCAGATCGGCGTCGATGATCTCGGTGAGGTGTTCGGCTTCCACCACCGCGTCGACGCCGTCCCACTCCACCATGAAGCCCAGCGGCAGCTGGGTGACGTTGCCGCGCAGCTCGCCACGGGCACACGTCACACCCTCGGGCCGGAAGCCGCCGCCGTCGGGTTCGCGGAAGCCGAAACTCACCCGGGTCATCCGCTCGGCGCCGTGCCGACGGTCCGGGTTCAGTTCGCGCACCACCCGATCCAGGTTGATGCGTTGATGGGCGAAGGCGCCCAGCGCGGTGTCGCGGGTGGCCAGTACCGTCTCCCGGAAGCCGGCCGCGGCCTGCGGGCGCAGCCGCATCGCCACGGTGTTGCCGTAGTACCCGAGGGCGTCATCGGATCCGCGGTTGAGCACCGGACTGGCGACCAGGAAGTCGTCGGTGTGGGTGTAGCGGTTGATCAGCACACCGAATGCGGCCAGCAGCACCATGTACGGGGTGGCGCCGGTCTCCTGCGCCAGCGCCGACACCTTGGCCACCGTCTCCGGTCGCAGTGCCAGCGATGTCCGCTGGGATTTGAACGCGGTCGGGATGGCCGAGCCGGTCGGTCCCGGGAGTTCCAGCGGCTCGGGCGGATCGGTCATCACCGTGCGCCAGTGCGCCAGGTCTTCGTCGGTGGTGTCGGCGGGCAGCGCCGGGGGCCGCGGGGTGGGGCCGAGGTCGGTGCCGCCGTAGGCCCGGGTGAGGTCGTCGAAGAAGATCCGCCAGCAGCCGTCGTCCCAGGCGATGTGGTGCGCGACCAGCAACATCATGTGCTCGTCGGCGGCCAGCCGCACCAGGGTGATGCGCAGCGGCGAATCGGTGCTCAGGTCGAAGCTCCGCCCGAACTCGCGCTGCGCCAACACCTCCAGGCGGAGCCCACGGGCCCGCTCGGACATCTCCGAGAGGTCGTGGAAGGCCCAGGACGGGCGCAGGTCGTCGTGCACGACGGCCTGCGGCTCACCGTTCTCGTCGGCGGTGTAGGTGGTGCGCAGCAACGGGTGCCGGCGGCCCACCGCATCGAGCGCGGTCTGCAGGCGGTCGGCGTCCAGCGCACCGGTGAGCCGGTAGGACAGGCTGATGTTGAGCAGCACCCCGGTCGGGTCGAAGGCCTGCACGAACCACATCCGGCGCTGCCCGTCGGACAGTGCGTTCTCGTCGGCCTGTTCGGCGGCTGCCGCGGCCAGGCCGCGTTCGGCGAGCTTGCGGCGCATCAGTTCCAGGCGTGCCTCGGCCCCCGACCTGGCGCCGGCGGTCGTCGATGCGTCTACGGTGTCAGTCACGGAGGCGTGCCTTCTTCTCTGGTTGTTCCAGGAGCTCGATCACCTCGGCGACGGTCGCGCCGCCGAGGATGGTCGCCAGTGGCACATTGGCCCCGGCCGCCTTCTTGAGCTTCTTGCGTAGGTCGAGCGCCAACAGCGAGTCGACGCCCAGATCGAGCAGTGACGCGGACGGCTCCAGTGCCGTGTCCGCGGGGAGGTTGAGGACCGCGCCGAGGGCCACCCGCAGCACTCCCGCGGCGTCCAGCCCGTCCAGGGACGGCTCGGGTGCTGCCGCAGCCTCGTGCGCGGGGCCGCTGGGGGTGTTGCCCAGGAAGAGCTGCAGCCGCTCCGGGTCGGCGGTGAACACCAGCGGGTCGGCGGTGAAGTCGCGCAGGCAGGCGTCCACGGCGCGCTCCGGCGCCATGGCCCGCAGCCCGGACCGTTCGACCCGGGCCACCTCGTCGGCGTCGATGATGCCGGTCTGCCCGGGCAGGCCCGGCCACAGCCCCCACCGCACCGAGGTGCACCGTCGGCCGTCGGAGCGCAGCTGGACCGCCATGGTGTCCAGCAGCCGGTTGGCGGCCGCGTAGGCGGTGTGCCCGCTGCCGCCCCAGAGCCCGGATACCGAGGAGCACAGCACGATGCGTGCGTCCTCGCGCAGCGGCCAGTGCCGGGTGACGGTGGCCAGCCCCGCCACCTTGGCCGCGACGGTGTCGGTGAAGGTCCGCCCGGTCAGTTCTCGGTGCCCGACGATGGCGGCGGTACCCGCGGCGTGGATGACCAATGAGGCTCCGCGTCCGCCGAACTCGGCGGCGGCCGCCGTCACCGCCGCCGGATCGGTGATATCGCAGGGCGGGGCCAGCACCTCCACACCGGACACCTCACGCTGCGGATCGGCACCGGACCGGCCGAGCAGCACGATCCGGCGGGCCCCGCGCGCGGCGAGCTGGTGCACGAAGTGGGTGCCCACCGCTCCGCTCCCGCCGGTGATCACCACCTCGTCGAGAACCGTTGATGACCAAGCGGGTTGGGGCAGCCGGTCGTCGACAGTGGTGCGGCCATAGAGCGCCGGTCCGGATTCGGTGTGCCGCAGCGCGAGTTCACCGGCCGGGCCGCGCAGCGCGTCGGCGGTCTGCGCCGCGGCCGCCGCCCCGAGGTCCCAGGACGGCAGATCCAGGTGCCCGAAGGCCTGGTCGGGGTGCTCCAACCCGATGCTGCGGTGCATGGCCGCCAGCGCCGCCTGGGCGGGCAGCGGTCCGGGTTCGCCGGGGCGCACCTGTTCGCCGCCGACGGTGATGAGCCAGACGTCGCGGCACAGCGGGCCGATGGCGTCGGGGTAGTCCAGCAGGCCGGTCTCGATGCGCGCGGCGAGCTCGTGGGCCGCGGTGACCGCATCGAGATGGTCGAGGACCGGCGCCAGCACCACGAGCAGGTCCGCGTCATCCGGGCCGGTGAGGTTCAGGTGCGCGCCCAGGGGCCCGGCGATCCGGTCGCCCTCGCCGAGATCGATCACCGCGGCGCGACGGGGCCCGCCCCGCCCGGGGGTCACCGGCTCCCAGCGTTCGGTCATCACCTTCAGCCCCGGCACCGGTGGCAGGGGTTCGGCCGCGGCCCAGTGGTGCTGGGCACGCATCGGCGCGAACGGGAAGTCGGACAACAGGTTCGAGTCGGCGCCGAGCGTGTCGGTCCGTCCGAAGCCGGGGTCGGCGACGGCCACGGCGGCCAGGTTGGCGCTCAGCCGCTCCACGATCGGCTCGTCGCGGCGGCCCGAGCCCACCATCAGTGGCGGATCGGGCATGTCGTCGAGCACATCGGCCATGGCGTAGAGCAGCGCCGGATGCGCGGAGAGTTCGACGAAGGCGTCCGCTCCGGCGGCGGTGGCGGCGCGCACGGCGTCGCCGAAGCGGACGGTGCTGCGCAGGTTGGTGTACCAGTAGTCGGCGAAGTCGGTGCCCGCCGGCACCGGCTGCGCGGTGGCCGACCCGATGAACACGATGTCCGCCGCACCGAAGACACCTGGGGGAAGCAACGATTCGAGTTCGGCGCGCTTGGAGTCCAGCTTGGTGGTGTGGGCCGGGAACCACATCTCGATTTCTTTGGCGAACCGGCCGGCCTCGTTGGTCCGGCGCACCAGTGTCGCGATGGCATCGGTGTCGCCGGAGACGGCGACCGAGGACGTCGAGTTCACCACCGAGAGTTCCGCCCAGCCGGGTGTTTCGGCGATCGCCCGCTCGGCCTGGGCGGGATCGATTCCGAGTACCGCCACCCGGTACGGACCGGTCAGCCCGTCCAGCAGGGTGGCCCGCGCGGCCACCACCCCGACGGCCTCCTGCAGCGTGATGGCGCCGGCGATGTGGGCGGCACCGATCTCACCGAGACTGTGTCCCACGGTGATATCCGGGGTCACACCGCAGGACTGCCACACCCGGGCCAGGGCCACCCCGTGCACGAACTGCGCACCCTGGATCTGGAGCTGGGAGAAGTCATTGGTCTGCGCGCCGGGTTCGGCCAGCAGATAGGACAGCGGGCACGGGTGTCCGGCGGCGGCGAACACCGCGGCGCACCGGTCTGCCTCCGCGCGGTACACCGGTAGCCGGTCGTAGGCCTGGACCCCCATGGCCGGCCACTGGCTGCCCTGTCCGGGGAAGACGAACGCGACACGCAGCGCACCCGTGCGATCCGAGCGGGTGACCAGCGGGTGGTCCTCCCCCGCGTTCAGGGCCTGCAGCGCGGCACAGAGTTCGGTGATGTCGGCGGCGCGGATCACCGCCCGGTACTTACGGACCCGCCGGGTGCGCGTCAGCGTCGCGGCCACCCGGGCCACGTCGGGGGCACCGCACAGCTGCGGCCGGCGCCGCAGGTAGCTGCGGATCGCACCGGCGTCCTGGCCGATGAGGTCCTCGGCGTGGGCGCTGAGCAGCACCGGGATCCGTCCGTCGGGCATCGGGGCGGTGGCCATCAGGCGGCATCCTGGGCGCTGTCGGGGACCGACACCACGGCGTGGGTGTTGGTGCCGCTCATCCCGAAGGCGGAGACCGCGGCGATGCGCTGCCCGTCGATCGCCGGCCAGGCGGTGAGCGTGGTGGCCAGACGCAACCCCTGCGCATCCCAGTCGATCTCACGGCTCGCCGCGTCGATGTGCAGGCTGGCGGGCACCGCGCCGCGGTGGGCGGCGATGATCACCTTGGCCAGACCGAGCGCGCCGGCGGCGGCCTGGGCGTGTCCCACATTGGATTTCACCGAACCCAGCAGCGCGCCGGTGCCGGGCGCGGTGGCGCCGTAGGTCTGGGCCAGCGCCCGTAGTTCGGTGCGGTCCCCGAGCCGGGTCGCGGTGCCGTGCCCCTCGATCATGCCGACCTGCTCGGGCCGGACACCGGCACGCTCGATGGCCCGGGCGAACAACCGCTGCTGGGCGGCGCCGCTGGGTGCGGTCAGCCCGATGGTGCGGCCGTCGGAGTTGACGGCGGTGGCCCGCAACTCGGCCAGTACCCGTCGGCCGTTGCGGATCGCCGCCGAGCGGCGTTGCAGCAGGAACATGGCGGCGCCCTCGGCCCACACGGTGCCGCTGGCGGCGGCGCTGTAGGGCCGGCAGTGCCCGTCGTCGGACAGCGCATGCTGTTTGGAGAACTCGACGAAGTAACCCGGGGTGCCCATCACGCAGACCCCGCCGGTCAGCGCCATGTCGCAGTCACCGTTGCGGATCGCCCCGGCCGCGGTGTGCAGCGCGGCCAGCGCCGACGAGCAGGAGGTGTCCACAGTGAGTGCCGGGCCGGCCAGGTCCAGCATGTACGCGATGCGCCCGGAGATCACGCCGAGTGATGTTCCGGTGATGAGATGCCCACTGTGCGTGGAATATTCGGACAGTTCCGGCCCGTACTCCAGCGCCGAGGCGCCGATGTAGCAGCCCACGTCATGGCCGGCGACCTCGTCGGGGTTGATCCCGCTGTTCTCCAGCGTGCGCCAGGCCAGTCGCAGCGCCACCCGCTGTTGCGGGTCCATCGCGTCGGCCTCCCGTGGCGAGATACCGAAGAACGACGGATCGAAACATGCTGCGTCGGAGAGAAACCCGCCCAGATCGTGGATCTGCTTGAAACCGTCGCGCCGCGACCCCTCCAGCAGGTCGGTGACCGCCCAGCCGCGGTCGGCGGGGAACGGACCGAGGGCCTCGCGCTGCCCGGACAGCAGATCCCAGAAGGAATCGGCGGAGTCGACGCCGCCCGGCGCCTCCAGCGCCATGCCGACGATCACCACCGGATCGTCGGTGCGCCCGTCCTCGACGTGCCCGTTCTCAGAGCGCATGGACCAACTCCGCCACGTCCGCGGTGTGGTCGTTGATGTAGAAGTGTCCGCCCTCGAACATCGACACGGTGAAGGCGCCGCTGGTGTGGGTTTCCCAGCGCCGCAACATGTTCTCGCTGACCCGGTGGTCGGTGTCCCCGCCCAGGGTGTGGATGTCGGCGGCGATGCGGACATCGTCGTCGCACCCGTAGCGGTTGAAGGCGGCGTAGTCGGCCCGCACCGCCATCAGCAGCAGTTCCACGAAGTCCTCGTCGGCCAGCAGTTGCGGGTCGGTGCCACCGAGATCCACCATCTCGGCGATGATCTCGCTCTCCGCCATCGGCAGGGCGGGTGCCGCCGCCACCGTCGACGGTGCCTCACTGGCCGACACCCACAACGAGCTGACCTCGATGCCCTTGCTCTCGGCGACCCGGGCGAACTCGAAGGCCACCACCGCACCCATGCAGTGCCCGAACAGCCGCAGCGGCCCCAGCGCGGCCCAGTCACCGGCGTCGAACAGGTCCGCCGCGAGCTCGCCGACGGTGTCGGGCGCCGGGTGGGTCAGCCGGTCCCCGCGCTGCGGGTACTGCATGACGTAGGCGTCCGAGCCTGCCGCGGCCAGCGCGGTGCCCAGCCCCCGGTAGGCCAGTGCCGCCCCGCCGGCGTGCGGGAACACCAGCGTCGCCGGGGCGTCCGGTGCCCCACCCGGGTACCGCTTGACCCACGGTTTGAACGTCGCGTCGGCGCTCACGTGCGGCCCGCGGTGTCGAGTTCGGAGGTCCCGTGCAGTTCGGAAACGACATCTTCGTCGTCCATCGCGGCGACCTCCAGGTACAGCTCGGCCACCAATTCCAGGCGCTGACCGTCGGATTCGCGCTCGATGAGGCGCCGGGCGATCGCGGCGACGGTGCGGGTGGCGAATACGTCGGGCACCATGATGGTGGGGGTGTCCAGCCAGTCCCGCACGTGGGCGACGAGCTGGGTCGCCATCACCGAGTCACCGCCGAGGCCGAAGAAGTCGTCGTCGACGCCGATGGGGTCCCCGCGGCCGAGCAGGTCCGACATGATCCGCGCGAGCGCGGTCTCCAGCGCGGTGGACGGCGCCCGGTAGCCGCGTTCGGCGGGCAGTCCGGCTTGTGACAGGCGCAGCGCCACGGCCACCCGGTCGATCTTGCCGCCGCCCGCGTTGTACGGGATCTTGTCGGTGGCCTCGATGATCTGCGGGATCATGTGCGCGGGCACCAGGTCCGCGAGGCCGGCCGCCACCGCGTCGGTGTCCACGTTCGGATCGTCGATGCGCACCAGCGCGCCGAGCACATCCTTGCCGCCCTCGACGGGGATCACCGCGGCGACCGCCGCGCCCACCCCGGGTAGCCGGTTCAGGGCGGCCTCGACCTCGCCGAGCTCGATGCGGTAGCCGCTGAGCTTGACCCGCTGATCGGTGCGCCCGATGAACTCCAGGGTGCCGTCGGGCCGGTACCGGGCCAGATCCCCGGTGCGGTACCAGGTGCGTCCGGCGTGTTCGACGAACTTCTCGGCGGTCAGGTCGGGGCGGCCGCGGTAGCCGCGGGCGATGCCGCGGCCGCTGAACCACAGTTCGCCGGGCACCCAGTCCGGGCAGTCCTCACCGGACGGGCTGACCACCCGGCAGGCGTTGTTCGGGAACGGCACACCGTAGGGCACCGAGGCTGCGGCGGGAACCTCGTCGTCGGGGCCGATCTCGAAGATGGTGCCGTGGATGGCCGTCTCGGTCGCCCCGCCCAGGCCGGCGAACCGCATCTGCGGCGCGCGGGCGCGCAGGGCCCGGACCATGTCGGGGCGCACCCAGTCGCCACCGGCCAGCACCACCCGCAGCGAGCTGATGTCGCCGGGCACCTCGGTGAGCATCTGCAGCCAGCCGGGCAGGAAGTTGACCACCGAGACCCGGTGCTCGGCGATGAGCCGGGCCCAGGCGTCCGGGTCGCGGCGCGCGTCCTCGTCCACCATGACGATGGCGCCACCGGCGCGCAGGGTGCCGAACACATCCGGCACCGACATGTCCGATTCCAGGTGCGACAGCGCCAGCGCCCGGTCGCTCGCACCGATCTCGAAGTGCCGGTACAGGAACTCCAGCGTGTTGAGCACGGCGTCGTGGGTCAGCTCCACACCCTTGGGTTCGCCGGTGGACCCGGAGGTGAACAGCACGTAGGCCAGATCGTCGGGTGCGACCGTGACGGGCGTGAAAGTGGTTGCGCTGGTGTCGATGTCGCGGATGCGCAGGGAGGGCACAGCGGCCTCGGCGAGCACTTCCGGGGTGTCGGCACCGCAGATCAGGGCGAACGTCACGCCACCGGTGGCCAGCATGCGGCGAGCGCGGTCGGCCGGCTGGTCCACGCCGATCGGCAGATACGCCGCGCCGGCGGTGAGGATGCCCAACAGCGCGGGGATCTGCTCGGCGCCCTTGGGTCCCAGCACCGCCACCACGTCCCCGGAGCCGACGCCGGCGTTCTGCAGGGCGGCGGCGACGGCCAGCACCCGGCCCTCGAGCTCGCCGTAACGCAGCGTGCCGGTGGAGGCGATCAGCGCGGTGGCCTCGGGGTGGGCCGCGGCATTGCGGAAGAACCCGTCGACCAGGTTGTCACCGCTCGGCGGTGCGCTGGTGCCGTTGACGGTGTCCCGGACGGCGCGCGAGGACTCGGCCGGCGCGGGCGGATCCGGCTGGTCCCAGGCCGCGTCGTCGGCGGCCAGGCGGGCCAGTTCGGCGACCTCGTAGGCGAACATCGCCTCGGGGACCCCGGGCGGGAAGGCTTCGACCCGGACATCCCAGTTGATCATCAGACCGTCGACCAGCGGGGTGGCCTGGGCGTCGATGAGCACCTGCGGGCCCTGGGAGATGGTCCACACCGGCTCGCCGAACTGGTCGGTGACGTCACCGGCGAACAGGTCGCCCAGGCCCAGTGCACTGGTGTAGACGATGGTCGCCAGCGTCTGGGTGCCGCGGTGACGGCTCATATCGCGCAGCACGTCGAGCCCGGACACCGACGAGTGCGCGGCGGTGGCGTGCAGGGTCTCCTGCACCGCGCGGGCCCGGGCCGCCGGGGTGCCGGTCCCGGCCAGGTCGATGTCGAGCATCAGCGAGGAGGTGAAGCAACCCACCAGCTTGTCGACATCCGGGTGATAGGGCTCGCGGCCGAACATCGGCAGGTTGAGCAGGAAGCGCGAACTCGTGGACCAACGGGCCAGCGCATTGGCGTAGGCGGCGGCGACCGCCATCGCCGGGGTGATGCCGCGCTTGTGCGCGTTGGCGTACAGCGCATCGCGGGTCGGTACGTCGAAGATGTGCCACAACCTGATGTTGCGCAACGGATTTGCCTGATCGTCGCGCGGAACCAGCGGCAGCGCAGGGGGTTCCGGAAGATCGGGTACCCGCTCGGCCCACCACTGCACGTCCTCCTGCGACGGCGCCGCGGTGGACGCGGTCAGCCGGGCCCGGTACTCGCGGTAGGTGTACCCGAGTTCGGGAAGTTCCGCACCGCGGTAGAGGGCGGCCAGATCGGCCATGAAGTTCCGGAAGCTGACCGCGTCGGCGGCCTGCATGTCCATGTCGACGTGCAGACGCGTGCGCCCACCGGCCAGCAGGGACAGCGAGATCTGCAGAACCTCGTTGTCCAGTAACTGATGTGATTTGTCGTCACGGATTCGCTCGAGGCGCTCTGCGGCCGCCTCGGCATCGAGGTCGGTCAGGTCGTAGACGGTGACCGGCAGACCGCGGTCGCCGATCCGCTGGGTGCCGTCGGGCAGGATCTCCTGCCGCAACATCGGATGGCGCGCAATGAGTTTCGTTGCCGCCTGCTGGAGTCGCCCCGCATCCACGCCGACGCCGTCGAATTCGACGTACAGATGCGCGGCCACACCACCGAGTTCCTGTTCGCCGTGGCGGCCCACCCACATCGCGTGCGCGATCGGCGCCAGCGGGAAGGGGGCGTCGGGGTCGGCGTCCCCACCATCGGGGGGCCCCGAATCCGGGGCGGGTGCCGCGGGGGCATGCTCGGCCACCAGTTCCTGCCAGGCGGCCACCGTGGGGTTGGCGGCCAGCGCGGCGAAACCGACCGCGATGCCCTGCTTCCGCCAGCGCCCCGACAGCGACATCATCCGGATGGAGTCGAGTCCGGAGGCGATGAGGTCAGCGTCGGGGTCCAGCTCATCCGGCGCGATCCCGAGCAGTTCAGCCACCTCGGCGCGCACCGTGTCTGATGTCGTCGCAGCGACGCCCACTCTGGTTCCTCCGAAGATTTAGTACAGGCTCCCCTAACTCAGGTGAGGCTACCTTATATTCGTATTTGCATTACACCTACCCAGAGGGACGGTTTCTCCAGCATGAGCACGGCTTTTCCGCAGGAACGCGGCGATCTGAACAGCGGTTTCGTCCCGTTCCCCGCCGATCGCGCTGCCATCTACCGGCAGGCGGGCTACTGGACCGACAAACCGCTGGACTCCATTCTCAGCAACGGCGCGGAAAAATGGCCCGACACCGCCGCAATCATCGACGCCGAGCGCCGATATACCTTCGCCGAACTGGACTCGCTGGCCGACCTGGTCGCCGCCCGTCTGCATGCCCTGGGCCTGCGCGCCGGCGACCGGGTACTGCTGCAGTTACCCAACAGCACCCAGTTCGCCGTCGCCTTCTTCGGCCTGCTGCGGGCGGGCGTGGTACCGGTGATGTGCCTGTTCGGGCACCGCTCGGCAGAACTGCGCCACTTCGCCGCCGTCAGCGGTGCTGTCGGACTCATAATCACCGATACGGCAGCCGGTTTCGACTTCCGTGAAATGGCCGCGGCGCTGCAGCAGGAGCATCCCGCGCTGCGTCACGTCATCGTCGACGGCGATCCCGGCCCGTACCTGCCCTGGTCCACGCTGACCGCACCGCCGAGCGAGGGCGAGGTCGCCGCGCCGCCGGCCCGGGAGAACTTCGATGCCGCCGCCCCGGCGCTGCTGCTGGTCTCCGGCGGCACCACCGGGCTGCCGAAGCTGATCGCGCGGACCCACAACGACTACCTGTACACCGCGGTCGCCTCGGCCCAGACCTACCTGATGACCGGCGCGGACACCTACCTCGTGGCGCTGCCGGCCGGGCACAACTTCCCGCTGGCCTGCCCGGGCCTGCTCGGCTCGATGACCGTCGGCGCCCCCACCGTCTTCACCGCCGACCCCAGTCCGGAGAACGCGTTCGGCCTCATCGACAAGCACAAGGTGACGGTGACCGGGCTGGTCAACGCGCTGGCCAAGGTGTGGTCGCAGGCCTGCGACTGGGAGCCGGTGCTACCCACGTCGCTGCGCGTGGTCCAGGTCGGCGGCTCCCGGATGACCGCCGAGGAAGCCAGGTTCATCCTCGACAACCTGACCCCCGGGCTGAGCCAGATCTTCGGCATGGCCGAGGGCATGCTGAACTTCACCCGCCCCGGCGACCCGGTCGAGGTGCTTCTGCACACCCAGGGCCGGCCGATGTCCGACCTGGACGAGATGCGGGTGGTCGACGAACACGGCGCCGATGTGGCGCCCGGCGAAGAGGGCGAACTGCTGGTGCGGGGGCCCTACACCATCAACGGGTACTACCGCGCCGAAGAGGCCAACGCGCGCTCGTTCAGCCCGGACGGCTACTACCGCTCCGGTGACCGGGTGCGTATCTTCGCCGACGGTCCGCTGGCCGGCTATGTCGAGGTGACCGGCCGGATCAAGGATGTGATCCACCGGGGTGGCGAAACCGTGTCGGCGTCGGATCTGGAAGAGCACCTGTTCGCCCACCCGGACATCTACGCCGCGGCCGCGGTCGCCATGCCCGACGAGTATCTGGGCGAGAAGATCTGTGCCGCAGTCGTTTTCTCGGGCAAGCCGCTGACCCTGGCCGAACTCAACGGTTTCCTGGACGCCCGCGGGGTGTCCGCGCACACCAAGCCCGACATGCTCGCCGCGCTGCCGGCATTGCCGAAGACCGCCGTCGGCAAGGTCGACAAGTCGCAGATCATCGAGTTGCTGAGGTCGTCATGACGGCTGATCCGTTCATGCAGTTGAAATCTCGGTCCCCGGTGTGTGCAGAGGCACAGAACGTAGACCTCCGTCGGCAGTCGCCACATGCCACGATCCGTGTAAACGCAACTCATGCGGCGCCGCCGGCCGCGCGCAGAACCGATGATGTGAAGAGGATCCGCAGCCGTGACGCTTAACGGGAGTACCGCCGGGCAGCAGGAACCCACCCTGGAACCGATCGCCATCATCGGCATCGGCTGCCGGCTGGCCGGCGATATCGACACCCCGGCCGATTTCTGGCGGTTCCTGCTCGACGGCGGCAGCGCGGTCGGCGAAGTCCCCGCCGAGCGGTGGGAGCCGTACCTGCGCAGGGATCCCCGCAACGCGGCCATCCTCGACGCCACCACCCGAAGGGGCAGCTTCCTGTCCGATCTGCCCGGCTTCGACGCGGAGTTCTTCGGGGTGTCCCCGCGCGAGGCCGAACTGATGGACCCGCAGCAGCGCCTCGCGCTGGAGGTGAGCTGGCAGGCGCTGGAGGACGCCGGCGTGCCGCCCCGCGGCCTGGCCGGCAGCGACACCGCGGTGTTGATGGGGGTCAACTCCGACGATTACGGCAAGCTCGTGATGGAGGACCTGCCCGGCATCGAGGCCTGGACCGGTATCGGTACCGCGCTGTGCGGGATCGCCAACCGGGTGTCGCACCTGCTCGATCTGCGCGGCCCCAGCGTGGCGCTGGACGCCGCGTGCGCGGCCTCCCTGGTCGCCGTCCATCAGGCCTGTCAGCTGTTACGCGCCGGTGAAACCTCGCTGGCGCTGGCCGGCGGGGTCAGCGCGCTCATCGGCCCCGGCCTGACCCGGGTGCTCGATGTCGCCGGGGCCACCGCCGCGGACGGCCGGTGTAAATCCTTCGACGACTCCGCCGACGGATACGGGCGCGGTGAGGGTGCGGCCGTGGTGGTCCTCAAGCGGCTCGCCGACGCCCAGCGCGACAACGACCGGGTGCTGGCCATCGTCCGGGGCGGCGCGGTCGCCCAGGACGGCAAGACCGTCGGCATCATGTCCCCCAACGGCGCCGCGCAGGAACAGATGTTCCGGCGCACCTGCGACACCGCCGGCATCGACCCGGCCGGCGTCGACTTCGTCGAGGCGCACGGCACCGGCACCCCGACCGGCGACCCGGTCGAACTGAACGCGCTGTCGGCGGTCTACGGCGTGGGCCGACCCGCCGACCGACCCTGCCTGGTGGGTTCGGTCAAACCGAACACCGGTCACCTCGAGGGCGGCGCCGGGGTGGTCGGACTGGTGAAGGCCACCCTGGCGCTGCATCACGAGGCGATTCCGCCGACCGCCGGTGTGCGGACGCCGACCACCGCGGTGGACTGGAGCACCAACGGCCTGCGGGTGAACACCGAGACCGAGAGCTGGCCCCGCGGCCCGCGGCCGCGCCGCGCCGCGGTGTGCAGCTACGGCTACGGCGGCACCATCGCGCACGTCCTGCTCGAGGAGGCTCCGGCACCGGTCCCCGCACCGGCCGAGAAGCCGATCGAGCATCCCGACGAGCAGCCGAAAACTTCGGTCTACCAAGTGGTTCCGGTGTCCGGCCGGTCCCAGTCCCGGCTGGCGGCCAACGCCGAGGCGCTCGCCGATCACCTGCGCTCCGCACACGATGAGCTCTCCGATGTGGCGGCCACGTTGTGGTCGCGGCGTTCGCACGAACCGGTGCGCGCGGCGATCGTCGCCGAGGACCACAAGGAACTCGTCGTCGGCCTGGACGCGCTGGCAGCCGGTGAGCGCAACTCCTCGGTGGCCACCGGTTCGGTGGTCCCCGGCGCCGCCGACGGTGCGGTCTGGGTGTGTTCCGGACACGGTTCGCACTGGGTGGGCATGGGCGCCGAACTCCTGCGCGAGGAACCGGCGTTCGCCGCCGTCATCGACGCCATCGACCCGGTATTCGGCGCCGAACTCGGCTTCTCCGCCCGCGCGGCACTGGCCGACGGCGAGCACGGCGGCACCGACCAGGTGCAGGCACTGACCTTCGCGATGCAGGTCGGTCTGGCCGCGGTGCTGCGATCCCGGGGCGCGGCGCCGGCCGCGGTGATCGGCCATTCCGTCGGCGAGGTCGCCGCGTGCGTCATCGCCGGGGTCTTCGATCTGACCGAGGGCGCCAAGGTGGCCTGCTACCGCGCCCGCGGATTCCGGGCGGTGCAGGGCAAGGGCGCCATGGCCCTGGTCGCGCTGTCCTTCGCCGAGACCGAGCAGCGCCTGGCCGGCCGCACCGATGTGGTCGCCGCGATCAGCGCCGCACCGTCCTCGACCGTCATCTCCGGCACCGCCGACGAGGTGCGGGCGCTGACCGCCGACTGGGCGGCGGCCGGGACCGTCGTCCGCGCGGTGAACACCGATGTCGCCTTCCACAGCCCCGCGATGGACGGGCTGACGGCCGAGCTGGCCCGCCTGACCGGGACGCTGCACCCGCAGCCGCCCACCATCCCGCTCTACAGCACCGCGCTGGCCGATCCCCGGTCGGCCGCGCTGCGCGGACCGGACTACTGGGTGGCCAACCTGCGTGGCCGGGTCCGGTTCGCCGAGGCCGTCACCGCCGCGGCCGAGGACGGTCACCGGCTGTACCTGGAGATCGCCGCGCACCCGGTGGTCTCCCACTCCATTGTCGAGACCTTGTCGCACAACGGAATCGACGATTACGCCGTGCTGCCGCTGCACCGCCGCAACATGCCGGAGGTGCGCTCGGTCACCACCGCGATCGCCGCACTGCACTGCCACGGCGCACCGGTCGCACTCGGCCCGGCCCAGTCGGGCTGGGCCCACGATCTGCCCGGCACGCAGTGGCAGCATCGCCGGTTCTGGCGTACCCCCGCCGCGCCTCCCGGTGGTGGCGCCGTGCACGATCCGCAGACCAACACGTTGCTGGGCGGCCGGCTCGAGGTGACCGGGGCGGTGCCGGCCGAGGTGTGGCAGACCCAGCTCGACATGGCCACCCGGCCCTACCCGGGCGATCACCCCGTGCAGGGCACCGAGATCATCCCGGCCGCGGTGCTGCTCAACACCTTCCTGACCGCGACCGGCGGCGACCTTTCTGACGTGCGGCTGCGCACCCCGGTCGCACCCGGGCGGGCGCGCGCGGTGCAGGTCGTGCTGCAGGACCGCGCGCTGGCCCTGTCGACCCGCATCCAGGACGACGGTGCCACCGGCGAACCCGACCGCGGTGGCTGGCTCACGCACTGCACCGCGGGTGCGGCCGCCCCGGCGCCGCTGCCGGCCGCGTGGGACACCGATGCCGTGCGGGCCCGCTGCACCGAGGTGCTGCCGAACGGACATGTGGTGGACACACTTGCCGAGCTGGGCGTCGCGGCCATGGGATTCCCTTGGGAAATCACAGAACTGCGGCGTGGAGACGGCGAAATGCTGGCCGTGGTGCGCGCCGAACCGGACGGCTCGGCACCGGCCACCTGGGCCGGTCTGCTGGATGCCGCGACGTCGGCCGCCTCCATCGTGTTCGACAGCCCGCTGCGGCTGCGGATGCCGGCCCGGATCGACCGGGTGTCGCTGCGCGGTACGCCGGTGCCGTTCGCGGTCATGCACATTCGGCGCGGCACCGGCAGCACCATCGCGGATGTGACGATCACCGACGCGCACGGCTCGGTGGTCGGCTTCATCGGCGGCATGTTCTTCGATCAGTTGGAGAACCCCGGCGGCAACGATGTCGCCCGGATGATCCAGCAGCTGGCCTGGCATCCGACCCCGTGGCAGGACGGCCGGCGGGCTGGGGGCACCTCCCGCTCGCGGGGGCGAGCGCAGCGACCCGGGGAATCGGCACAGCCGGCGCAGGTGATCCTGGTCGGCGGGGACGCCGAGACATTGGCCTGGTGCATGCGCGATCTCGCGGCCGCCGATGTGGATCACCGGTTGTGCAAGACCCCCGAGGAGATCCCGGCCGCCCTGGCTCGGGACGCGGTGGTGTTGGTGTTGCCCCGCGCCGGGGACGCCCCGGCCGACGCCGTCGGCCTGGTGCACCAGACGCTGACCACGTTGCTCGAACGGGCCGCCTCGGCGCACCTGTGGGCGCTGACCCGCGGCGTCTACGAGGGCAGCGAGATCGGCGGCTCCCCACTGTGGGGGTACTCCCGGATCGCCGCCGCCGAACACCCCGGCCTGTGGGGCGGCGTCATCGACGTCGCCGACGACAGCCTGCCCGTCGGGGTGCTGGCCGCACTCGGCGGACACGGCGTGGTGGTGGTCCGTGACGACATCGCGCTGACCGCACGACTGGCCCCCGCCGAGACCACCCGCAGCGCGGCGCTGACCTGCTCGCCGGCCGGCACCTACCTGATCACCGGCGGCACCGGAGCGCTCGGCGTGCGGGTCGCCGCGCGGCTGGCCGATCTGGGCGCGCGCCGCATCGTGCTGCTGTCCCGCAGCGGTATCCCGAACCGGGCGGACTGGCAACCCGACGAGGAGCCGGTCCGCACCATCGTGGTGCTGGAGGAACGCGGCGTGTCGGTGCGGGTGGCCGCGGTCGACATCGCCGCCCCCGGCGCGGCCGACGACCTGCGGGCCGCGCTGGCCGACCTGCCCCCGGTGCGCGGTGTCGTGCACGCCGCCGGAGTGGAGGCCGGGGCGCTGCTGGCCGGCACCACCGCCGAGGATTTCGCGGCTGCCATGCGCCCGAAGGTGGACGGCACGCTGACCCTGCACGAGATGTTCCCGCCGGGAGAACTGGACTGGCTGGTGCTGTTCTCCTCCTGCGGATACCTGGCGGGATTCCCCGGCCAGGGCGCCTACGCGTGCGCGAACGCGTTCCTGGACGCGTTCGCCCAGCATCGGCGCGGCCTCGGCGACCGCACCACCGCGGTGGCCTGGACCGCCTGGCGTGGTCTCGGAATGGGTTCTGCCTCAAGCTTTGTCGCCGCGCAACTCAGCGCGCTGGGGATGGGCACCGTCGGCGCCGACGACGCGATGCGGGCGCTGGATCTCGCGGTGCGCGCCGATCAGCCGCACATCGTGGTGCTGCCGGTGACCCCGGACGCCGCGTCGGTGCCGATGCTGGCCGATATCGCGCCACGCGAGGACGACGATGCCGACGGTTCGGGCCTGACCGGTTTGCCGGTGCCGCCCGGGCGCGAGGACGTGGACATCGCGGACTGGGTCGGCGATCTGGTGGTGGCCACCGTGGCGGCCGAACTCGGCCTCGCCGAGGACGGGGTGGACCCGCGGCTGCCGCTGGCCGAGATCGGCGTGGACTCGATCATGACCGTCGCGCTGCGCAAGCAGCTGGAGCGCAAGACCGGGCTGGCGCTGCCCCCGACGCTGCTGTGGGAGCATCCGACCGCATCCGCGGTCGCCTCCCGGATCGTGGAATTGCTGTCCCCGCACGATCATTCGGCGCAGGACGAGGTGAGCGCGGAGGTCGGGGCGGGGTGTTCCTGAGCGGCTACCGGTAAAGCGCTCAGTCCTCGAGCAGGTCGCGCACCACCGCGTCGGCCAGCAACCGGCCCCGGTCGGTGAGCACCAGCCGGCCGGCGCTGGCGTGCACCAGGCCGTCGGACAGCGCCACCTGGGCGCGGCGCTGCTCGTGCTCGGTCAGCACGGCCCGGGGCAGACCGCTGCGCAGGCGCATCCGCAGCATCACGTCCTCGATGTGGCGGGCGGTGTCGTCGAGATCCTCGGAATCGGCCACCGGTAGCCGGCGTTCGGCGAGAGCCTGCGCATAGGCGTTGGGGTGCTTGACATTCCACCACCGCGTCGCACCGAGAAAGCTGTGCGCACCCGGGCCGGCGCCCCACCAGTGCCCGCCGTCCCAGTAGCCCAGATTGTGCCGGCACTCGCCACCCGGCCGGCTCCAGTTGGACACCTCGTACCACCCCATCCCGGCCGCCGAGAGCCGCGCATCGAGCAGCTCGTAGCGGTCGGCCAGCACATCGTTGTCCGGTGCGGGCAGTTCCCCGCGGCGGACGCGGCGCGCCAGGGCGGTGCCGTCCTCGACGATCAGCGCATAGGCCGAGATGTGGTCGACGTCCGCGCCCAGCGCGGTGTCGATGGAGCGCCGCAGATCGTCGTCGGTCTCCCCCGGGGTGCCGTAGATCAGGTCCAGGTTGACGTGCTCGAAGCCCTCGGCGCGGGCCTCCAGCGCGGCGGCCGGGGCCCGGCCCGCCGAGTGCACCCGGTCCAGCACCTTCAACACGTGCGGTGCGGCGGACTGCATGCCCAGCGAGATGCGGGTGTAGCCGGCCGCGCGCAGCCGGGCGAACATCGCCGGGGAACTGGACTCCGGGTTGGCCTCGGTGGTGACCTCCGCCCCAGGCGCCAGCGTGAAATGCTCCCGCACCGCGGCCAGCACCGCGGCCAGCCCATCCCCGCCCAGCATGGTCGGGGTGCCGCCGCCGACGAAGACGGTGTCCACCGGCCGGGGCCCGACCCGCTGGGCGGCCAGTTCCAGTTCGACCCGCACGGCGGCCAGCCAGCCGTCCGGGTTGGCGCCCCCAGCTCGGACGGGGTGTAGGTGTTGAAGTCGCAGTAGCCGCAGCGGGTGGCGCAGAACGGCACGTGGATGTAGATGCCGAACGGCCCGCCGATACTCATACCGGGAATTGTCCCAGAACCGGTTCTGCTCACCGTGAGCCCAACTCTTGGCCCGATTGGGGCAGGTGGAGGCCTCCGTGGCACAATGGCCGACGTGACCGCCGCCGTTGACAGCACCACCCGCATCACGCTGGTGGCCCGGCGCCATGTCGATTTCAAGCGCACCTGTACCTGTTGCTGTCTTCCTTGATCCCGTAGACCTGCCCACCTACCCATAGCTGGTCGCCGGATCTGCGCCTCCGGAACAGCCACCGGTGCACTGCGCGATCCTGAGCCGGCTCCAGAACAACACGGAGCTCCGAGATATATGACTGAGACAGTCGCTACGCCTGCCGATAAGCCGAAGCCGGTGAAGCGGCCCCGCGGGGAGGGCCAGTGGGCGCTCGGCTACCGGGAGCCGCTCAATGCCAACGAGCAGGCCAAGAAGGACGACAACCCGCTCAACGTGCGAGAGCGCATCGAGAGCATCTACGCCCCCGGTGGCTTCGACAGCATCGACAAGGGTGACCTTCGTGGCCGTTTCCGCTGGTGGGGTCTGTACACCCAGCGCAAGCCCGGCTACGACGGCACCTGGACCGGTGACGAGAACACCGACATGCTGGAGGACTCGTACTTCATGCTGCGGGTCCGCAGCGACGGCGGCGCCCTGACCACCAAGGCGCTGCGCACCCTGGGCGGTATCTCCACCGACTTCGGCCGCGACACCGCTGACCTCTCCGACCGGCAGAACGTCCAGTACCACTGGATCGAGGTCGAGAACATGCCGGAGATCTGGCGCCGCCTCGACGAGGTCGGCCTGCAGACCACCGAGGCCTGCGGCGACTGCCCGCGCATCGTGCTGGGCTCCCCGCTGGCCGGTGAGCACCCGGACGAGGTGATCGACGGCACCCCGGCGGTCAACGAGATCGTCAAGCGCTACATCGGCAAGCCGGAGTACTCCAACCTGCCGCGCAAGTTCAAGACCGCGATCTCGGGCCTGCAGGATGTGGTGCACGAGGTCAACGACGTCGCGTTCATCGGCGTCGAGCACCCCGAGCACGGCCCCGGTTTCGACCTGTGGGTCGGCGGCGGGCTGTCCACCAACCCGATGCTGGCCCAGCGGGTCGGCGTGTGGGTGCCCCTGGACGAGGTGCCCGACGTGTGGGAGGGCGTGGTCAGCGTGTTCCGCGACTACGGCTACCGCCGGCTGCGGGCCAAGGCCCGGCTGAAGTTCCTGATCAAGGACTGGGGCGTGCAGAAGTTCCGCGAGGTCCTGGAGAACGAGTACCTCAAGCGGCCGCTGCTCGACGGGCCCGCGCCCACCCCGGTGACCCGGCCGATCGACCACGTCGGTGTGACCAGGCTCAAGAACGGTCTGAACGCCGTCGGCGTCGCGCCCATCGCGGGCCGGGTGTCGGGCACCATCCTCACCAAGGTCGCCGACCTGGCCGAGGCCGCGGGCTCGAACCGGGTGCGGTTCACCCCGTACCAGAAGCTGATCATCCTCGATGTCGCCGATGAGAAGCTCGACGAACTGCGGGCCGGACTCGATGCGCTCGGCCTGCCGTCCACCCCGTCGCACTGGCGGCGCAACCTGATGGCCTGCACCGGGATCGAGTTCTGCAAGCTGTCCTTCGCCGAGACCCGCAGCCGCTCCCAGGTGCTGGTGCCCGAGCTGGAGAAGCGTCTGGAGGACCTGAACGCACAGCTCGATGTGCCGGTCACCATCAACATCAACGGCTGCCCCAACTCGTGCGCCCGGATCCAGGTCGCCGATATCGGGTTCAAGGGCCAGATGGTCGACGACGGCAACGGTCCCGAGGAGGGCTTCCAGGTGCATCTGGGCGGCAGCCTGGGCCTGGACAGCGCCTTCGGCCGCAAGCTGCGCCAGCACAAGGTGCTGGCCACCGAGCTCGGTGACTACATCGAGCGGGTCGTTCGCAACTTCGTGAAACAACGCGAGGACGGCGAGCGTTTCGCTCAGTGGGCGGTCCGCGCCGACGAAGCCGACTTGAGGTGATCGAGAAGTGACAGCAGTGACCAGAACAGCCGAAGAACTGCAGAATCTCGCCGAGCGGGGGGCCGCCGAACTGGCCGACGCCTCCGCCGAGGAGCTGCTGCGCTGGGCCGATGAGCATTTCGGTGGCGCGGCCCCGGGGTCGGGCTATGTGGTCGCGTCCAACATGCAGGATGCGGTGCTGGTCGAGATGGCCGCCAAGGTGCGCCCCGGGGTGGACGTGCTGTTCCTGGACACCGGCTACCACTTCGCCGAAACCATCGGCACCCGCGATGCGGTCGAGGCGGTCTACGGCGTGCGGGTGGTCAACGTCTCCCCCGAGAACAGCGTGGCCCGCCAGGACGAACTGCACGGCAAGGACCTGTTCGCCCGCGACGCCGCGGCCTGCTGCCGGATGCGTAAGGTCGAGCCGCTGAGCAAGGCCCTGAGCGGTTACTCGGCATGGGTGACCGGCATCCGCCGGGTCGAGGCCCCGACCCGCGCCAACGCCCCACTGATCAGCTGGGACGCCGCGTTCGGCCTGGTGAAGATCAACCCCATCGCCGCCTGGAGCGATGAGGACATGCAGGCCTACATCGACGCCAACGGCATCCTGGTCAATCCGCTGGTCTACGAGGGCTACCCGTCGATCGGCTGCGCCCCGTGCACCAGCAAGCCGACCGAGGGCGCCGATCCGCGCAGCGGACGGTGGGCCGGGCAGGCGAAGACCGAATGCGGACTGCACGCCTCATGAGCCACCGGTGATGTCACCGGTGATGGTGCTGACCGCGCACGGCAGCGCCGATCCGCGCTCGGCGGTGACCACGCATGCGGTGGCCGACACCATCCGCAGGCTGCGGCCGGGCCTGGACGTGGTGGTCGCCTTCTGCGAGCAGACCGCACCCAACCTGGTCGACGTGCTGCGCGAGGTCGGTGACCGGGCGGTCGTCACTCCGCTGTTGTTGGCCGACGCGTTCCATGCGCGCACCGACATCCCGGCGATGATCACCGCCGGCGGGGTGCGCGCCCGCCAGGCCGAGGTGCTCGGCGAGGACGATCAGCTGGTCGCGGTGCTGCGCCGCCGGATCGCCGAAGTCGGTGTGTCCGCTGATGATTCGAGTGTGGGTGTGATCGTGACCGCGGTCGGTTCATCGCGCCCGGCGGCCAATGCCCGCACCTCGACGGTCGCCCCCGCGGTGGCCGTCGGCACCCGGTGGGCCGGGGTGACCACCGCGTTCGCGACCGGACCGAAACCGTCTCTGCCGGAAGCGGTTCGACGACTTCAGCGCTGCGGGGCGGACCGCGTGGTCATCGCGCCGTGGTTCCTGGCGCACGGCAGGATCACCGATCGGGTCGCTGATTTCGCTGCCGCGCAAGGTATTCCGATGGCGTCCCCACTGGGTTCGCACCGGTTGGTGGCCGAGACGGTGCTGGACCGCTTCGACGCCGCCGTCGCGCACCGCGTGGCGGCCTGACCCTCAGGGCCGAACCTCGTAGACGGCGTTGAACGGTGTCCGCGCGGCCTCGCGGAACCGGGTGAAACCGGCGCTGGTGACCACGTCGCGGATGCGCGCCGGGCCGGCCTGGGTGCCCAGCGCCAACCCGACCGGCTGGGCCAGCGACGACGGTGTGCACAGCAACGTCGAGAACCCATAGTAAGCCCGCCCGACCGGGGTGAAGTTGTCCTCGACGCGGTCACCGGCCGCCGGCTCCACGATCATCCAGGTGCCGTCGTCGTCGATCACGCTGCGCACGTGCCGGGCGGCCCCGACCGGGTCACCCATATCGTGCAGGCAGTCGAACATGGTGACCAGATCGTAAGGGCCGCCGGCGAACCCGTCCGCGGGTGCGCATTCGAAGGACACCGTCGAATCGACGCCGGCCAGCCGGGCCCGGTCACGCGCGGTGTCGATCGAGCCCGCATGCACGTCGGTGCCGGTGAACTCCGATCCCGGAAATGCTTGAGCCATCAGGATGGTGGAGGCACCGTGCCCACAGCCGACGTCGGCCACCCGGGCGCCGCCGGCCAGCTTGGTGGTGACTCCATCGAGCGCCGGCAGCCACTCCGAGACCAGGTACGCCGCATAGGTGGGCCGGAAGAATCGTTCGCATCCGATGTGGACGTCGGAATTGTGGTCCCCCCAGGACATTCCGGCGCCGGTCGCGGCGGCGTCGAAGATCTTCGTCGCATCCCGCGCGGTGCCGTGCGCGGTCTGGAACAGCCCGATCACGAAGGCCGGACTGCTCTCGTCGGCCAGCGCGGTCGCCTGCTCCGGACTCAGGAAGTACCGACCCGACGCCGCGTCATACTCGACGAACTGGCCCGCGGCCTGGGCGTTGAGCCATTCCCGCGCGTAGTGCTCATCGGTGCCGGTGCGCTGCGCCAATTCGGCCGGGGTGCTGGGGCCGTGTTCGACCAGGCTGCGGTAGTAGCCCAGCCGGTCCCCCATCACGACCAGCGCGCAGTTCAGCGCGGCGCCCGCCTCGTCCACCGCGCGCATGACGAAGGCCATGAGTTGGTCTTGATCGACGGCGGGTTTGCTTGCGATGTCCATGTGACCGGTCCTTCCACTCGACGGCCGGAGGCTGCTCGGTCATGGACGAGGTCGGAACATCGATTTCGGCATGCAGCGGCCCATCGCACGGCCGCCACCACCGGTGGCGTCAACGCTACGCCTGAAGTGGCAGTCTGCGACAGTGCCTAGGTGAGCGCGTCGGCGCGCACCTCGGCGCTCTGCAGTTCACCGGCGATCGGCGGCACCCGGGTGGCCCGCACGTACACCGTGTCGCCGGCGCGCAAACCGAGCGCCTCGGCGTCGCCGCGGGTGATCTGCGCGGTGAACGGCGTGCCGTTGACCGCGCTGGTCAGCTCCACGCGCACCTCGAACCCCAGGGTGACGATCCGGTCGATGCTCGCCTTGGTGACACCGGTGGACTCACCGGTCCCATCCCCTGCCGCGATGGCCAGGTCCGGGTTGCGCCCGACCCGGATATCGTGCGGGCGCACCAGGATTCCGTTCAGCAGCGACACCGTGCCCAGGAAGGACATGACGAACGGATTCGCCGGGGCGTCATAGACCTCGGTCGGCGACCCGACCTGTTCGATGCGGCCCTTGTTGAGCACCGCGATGCGGTCGGCGACGTCGAGCGCCTCGGCCTGATCGTGGGTGACCAGCACCGTGGTGACGTGGACGTCGTCGTGCAGGCGACGCAGCCAGGCCCGCAGGTCCTCCCGGACCTTGGCGTCCAGCGCACCGAACGGCTCATCGAGCAGCAGTACCTCGGGATCGACCGCCAGCGCCCGGGCCAGCGCCATGCGCTGGCGCTGCCCACCGGACAGCTGCGCCGGGTAGCGGTTCTGGAAACCGGCCAGGCCCACCACCTCGAGCAGGTTGTCGACCTTCTCCTTGATCTCGGCCTTGGGCTTCTTGCGGATCGACAGCCCGAACGCGACGTTGTCGCGCACCGTGAGGTGCTTGAACGCGGCGTAGTGCTGGAAGACGAAGCCGATACCGCGGCGCTGCGGCGGCACGCCGGTCACGTCGCGGCCGTTGATGGTGATGGACCCGGTGTCGGGCTGGTCCAGGCCGGCGATGGCGCGCAGCAGCGTCGACTTGCCCGACCCGCTGGGCCCGAGCAGCGCCGTCAGCGAGCCCTTGGGCACCACGAAGTCGATGTTGTCCAGGGCCGCGAAGTCGCCGTAGTGCTTGTTCGCGCCCTTCACCGAAATGGCGTATTCGCTCACAGGCATCGGGCCTCCTTATCAGTCTTGAGTCTTGACACGCGAACGCTGGGCGTCAAACAGAATCTGCGCCACCAGCACGATCAGCGCCACCGCCATCAGCACCACCGAGATGGTGTACGCGCCGTAGGGGTTGCCCAGGGTGTAGCGGTCGTGCACCAGCAGGGTCAGTGTCTGCGACTGGCCCGGCAGGTTGGACGAGACCATCAGCACCGCACCGAACTCCCCGAGCGTGCGGGCCACCGTCAGCACGACCCCGTAGGTGAGACCCCACCGGATCGAGGGCAACGTGATCCGCCAGAACGTCTGCCAGGCGTTGGCGCCCAGGGTGGCCGCGGCCTCCTCCTGGTCGGTGCCCACCTCGTGCAGCACCGGTTCGACCTCGCGGATGACGAACGGGATGGTGACGAACAGGCTGGCCAGCACGATGCCGGGGAAGCCGAAGATGATCTTGAAGCCCCAGCTGTTCTCCACGAACCCGAACAGTCCGGCGCTGCCCCACAGCACGATCAGCGCCACACCGATGACCACCGGGGACACCGCGAACGGCAGGTCGATCACCGCCTGCAGGGCGTTCTTGCCGCGGAACCGGCGCCGGGCCAGCACGATCGCGGTGGGCACACCGAAGATCACGTTCAGCGGGACCACGATGGCCACCACCAGCA
Organism: Mycolicibacterium diernhoferi; assembly: GCF_019456655.1. Classification (NCBI taxonomy): domain Bacteria; kingdom Bacillati; phylum Actinomycetota; class Actinomycetes; order Mycobacteriales; family Mycobacteriaceae; genus Mycobacterium; species Mycolicibacterium diernhoferi. The sequence continues at coordinate 4,007,252 of NZ_CP080332.1, forward strand.
GAGACAGCTGCAGCGCGGATTGCGCGGCCGGGGTGCTGATCGAGGCGAAGAACGCCCCGACCCCGGGCTCGAGCGCCCGCCACAGGATGGCGCCCAGCGGGACCACCAGCAACGCGAAGATGTACAGCGAGGCGACCAGGCGCAGGATCAGCCGCGTCGAACGGGACAGTGTCATCGCGCCGACTCCTCCCGCTTGGCCGCCCGCGCACCGAAGTAGCGCAGCACGAACAGCACCGCGAACGAGATCAGCAGCAGCACGATCGAGATCGCCGCCGCGCCGACACGGTCATCGTTCTCGATCAAGGTGCGGATCCACTGCGAGGACACCTCGGTCTTGCCGGGGATGGCGCCGCCGATCAGCACGATGGACCCGAACTCGCCGATGGCCCGGGAGAAGGCCAGCCCCGCGCCCGACAGCAGCGCCGGAGCCAGTGCGGGCAGGATGACCCTGACGAAGATGGTGAGGTTGTTGGCGCCCAGCGACGCGGCCGCCTCCTCCACCTCACGGTCGAGTTCCAGCAGCACCGGTTGTACGGCGCGGACCACGAACGGCAGCGTCACGAAGGCCAGCGCCAGCGCCACACCCCACGCGGTGTGCTGGATGTGGATGCCCACCGGGCTGCCCGGCCCGTACAGCGAGAGCAACACCAGGCTGGCCACGATCGTCGGCAGCGCGAAGGGCAGGTCGATGATCGCGTCGACCACCCGTTTGAGCGGGAAGTCGTCGCGCACCAGCACCCAGGCGATGAGCAGGCCGAAGACCACGTTGACCAGCGTCACGCCCACCGAGATGGTCAGCGTCACCCGGAAGGACGCCAGCGCCGACGGCGAGGACACCGCCGACCAGAACGCGCCCCAGCCGCCCCCGGCCGAGGTCCACAGGATCGCGGCCAGGGGCAGCAGCACGATCAGCGACAGCCACAGCACCGCCACCCCGATCTGCAGGGTGGCGCCGCCGGGGCGGCGCGGCAGCCGTCCCGCGGCCGGGTCGCCCCCAGAAAGCTCCGGGCGACCCGCCGCAGGATCGGTGCTCACGCTCACGGTTGGTCCCGCTTCGCTTCTGGCAGGGTTGTCACCCGGTGGCCTGCTTGTAGATCTTGGTGATCTCGCCGTTGTCCTTGTCGAACAGCTGCGGGTCGATCTTGGCCCAGCCGCCCAGATCGGCGACGCTCCACAACTTCTCCGGATTCGGGAACTTGTCGGCGAACTCGGCGGCCACGGCCGGGTCGGACGGCCGGAAGCCGGCCTCGGCCCACACCTTCTGTGCCTCCGGGGTGTACTGGAAGTTCACGAACTCGGTGGCCTTGTCCAGGTGCTTGCTGGTGTTGACGACCGCGACCGGGTTCTCGATCTTGAAGGTCTGCGGCGGGTTGACGTGCTCCAGGTTGAAGTGCAGCGCCTCGTTCTCGTAGGCCAGCAGCACATCGCCGGTGCCCTGCCGGAACACGTCGGTGGCCTCACGGCCGGAGCCGGGGCGCAGCTTGACGTGCTGGCTGACCAGTTCCTGGACGTAGGCGATGCCGGCCTCGTGATCCTGGCCGCCGTTGCTCTTGGCCGCGTACGGGGCCAGCAGGTTCCACTTGGCCGCACCCGAGCTCAGCGGGCTGGGCGTGATGACCTCGATACCGGGCTGCAGCAGATCGTCCCAGTCGCGGATGTTCTTCGGGTTGCCCTCGCGGACGGCGAAGGTGACCACCGAACCGAACGGCAGACCCTTGTGCGCACCGGCGTTCCAGTCCTCGTCGACCAGACCGGCCTTGACCAGGCGGGTGACGTCGGGCTCGACGGAGAAGTTGACGACGTCGGCCGGCTTGCCGGACTCCACACCGCGGGACTGGTCACCGGATGCGCCGTAGGAGGCCGTGACACCGACACCCTTGCCCTCCTCGGTGGCCGCGAACACCGGCGCCACCTTGGACCAGCCCGGCTCCGGCACCGCGAACGCCACCAGCGTGAGGGTGGTGTCCGCCGCGGCGGTGTTGCCCTCGCCGGCGACATCGCTGGCACCGCCGCTGCAGGCGGCGACGAGCGTGCTGGACAACGCCAGAGCGGTCAGCGCGCTCCAGCGTTTGGTGGACGTACGTGCTTTGGCTTTTCCGAGGACATTGCGCATTGATGGCCTTTCCGGGCGGATGACGGGGACAGGACGCCCGTACGTACGGAAAGGAGACGGATCAGTGCGCGACGCTGGGACATTTTGCCGCTACCGACGCCAAACCGCAGACGGGTATGGGTCAGCGACAACAACAGACATCAGCAACAGCGGAAAAACCCACGGCAATGAGAGCCACCACATGGCTGCTCTCGGTGCCGGTCACTGCGTGCATGGGCCGAAGAGTACCAGAAGTGACTCACACCACCCGTCGGGGCTACAACCCTCGGGCCCGGCCGCTCAGCGGGTCAGCGGGTCAGCAACCACATCACGATGACCAGCACCATCAGCGCGACCAACGCCAGCGTCACCCGCGACCGCGGCATCTGGTTCACGACGGCTCCTCATCCTGGTGTGACGCCCGGCGTAGCAGCCGGATGCCGTTGCCGAGCGCGCCGTCGAGGACCACGGCGATCCCGTAGGCCAACGACAGCACGACCGGCATCACTATTGCGGTTTGGGCGACGAACCCGAGCCCGGACAGCCACAGCTCGACGCCGTCCCACCAGCTCAGAAATCCGCCCACCGAACCAAGAGTAGTGCTCGACGAATCGGTGCCACCATGGAGCCATGCCGACCACCGCCGAGCGGGAGCATGCAAGCGGATGCGTCGTCGCCGGTGGCGGGCCCGCCGGGATGATGCTGGGCCTGCTGCTGGCGCGGGCCGGGGTGCACGTCACCGTGCTGGAGAAGCATCCCGACTTCCTGCGTGACTTCCGCGGCGACACCGTGCACGCCAGCACCCTGACCCTGCTCGACGAACTCGGGCTCGGCGAGAGCTTCGCCGCCATACCGCACCGGCTGATCCAGTCCTTGCGGCTGTCCGTGCAGGGAGTCCCGGTCCAGATGGATCTGAGTCGGCTGCCCGGCGCGCACAAACACATCGCGCTGGTCCCCCAATGGGATTTTCTGGAGCTGCTCGCCCGGGCCGCCGAACAGGAGCCGGCCTTCACCCTGCTGCGCAGCAGCGAGGTGCTCGGGCCGCTGCGCGACGGCTCCGCGGTCACCGGGGTGCGCTACCGGGACGCAGACGGCGCCGTGCACCGGTTGTACGCACCGCTGACCGTCGCCTGCGATGGCCGGGAGTCCACGTTGCGTGAGTCGATGACATTGGCGCCCAAGAGTTTCGGTGCACCGATGGATGTCTGGTGGTTCCGGCTGCCGCGCACCGAGGACGATCCGGCGGGACTCGCGGGCGCGATGGGCGCCGGGCACGTGGTGGCGATGATCGACCGCGGCGACTACTTCCAGTGCGCGTTCGTCATCCCCAAGGGTGCCGACCGGAAACTGCGCGCCGAGGGCATCGAGTCGCTGCACCGACGCGTCACCGCGGTGGTGCCCTGGGTCGCCGACCGGATCGGCACGGTCACCTCGTTCGACGAGGTGAAACTGCTGGACGTGCAGTTGAATCGGTTACCGCGCTGGTATGCCGACGGATTGCTGTGCATCGGGGATGCCGCGCATGCGATGTCCCCGGTCGGCGGGGTGGGTATCAACCTGGCGGTGGCCGACGCGGTGGCCGCGGCGCGCCTGCTCGCCGAACCGTTGCTCACCGGCGCGGTGACAACCCGGCACCTGCGGCGGGTGCAGACCCGGCGGTGGCTGCCCACCGCCCTGGTGCAGGGCGTGCAGAAGCAGGTGCACAACCGAGTGATCGCCGTCGCAGTCTCCGACGACGCCCCCGCCGACGCGCCGGCCGCGGTCAAGCTGGTCAGCCGGGTTTCCCTGCTGCGCAGGATCCTCGGATACGGCATCGCCATCGGTCCGTTACCCGAGCATGCGCCCGCTTTCGCACGGCGCACCCGCCAGAGCTCGCGCGACTAGACGCCGGCTCATTCTGCACCCATGATGGGCGACATGGTTCTGGAGCACAGCGAGCACAATCTGACGCCGACGCCGTTCACGGCGACGGCCCCCATCGCCTACGCACCCTCCGGAGCCGTGCGAAACCCGTTCCCGCCCATCGCCGATTACGCGTTCCTCTCCGACTGTGAGAACACCTGCCTGGTGTCCTCGGCGGGCTCTGTCGAATGGCTGTGCGTGCCACGTCCGGATTCGCCGAGCGTGTTCGGCGCCATCCTGGACCGCGGGGCCGGCCACTTCCGGCTCAGCCCGTACGGGGTCTCGGTGCCCTCGGCCCGGCGCTACCTGCCCGGCAGCCTCATCATGGAGACCACCTGGCAGACCCACACCGGCTGGATGATCGTGCGCGATGCGCTGGTGATGGGCCCCTGGCACGACACCGAGACCCGCTCACGCACCCACCGCCGCACCCCCACCGACTGGGATGCCGAACACATCCTGCTGCGCACCGTGCGCTGCGTCAGCGGTGTGGTGGAACTGGTGATGAGCTGCGAACCGTCCTTCGACTACGGGCGCAGCCCCGCGACCTGGGAGTACTCCTCGTCCGCCTACGGCGAGGCGATCGCGCGGGCGCGGAAGGACCCCGAGGCCAACCCCACCCTGCGGCTGACCAGCAACCTGCGGATCGGCCTGGAAGGCCATGAAGCCCGCGCCCGCACCCGCCTCACCGAGGGCGACAAGGTGTTCGTGGCACTCAGTTGGTCCAAACATCCCGCACCGCAGAACTTCGAAGAAGCCGCGGACAAGATGTGGAAGACCAGCGAGTCGTGGCGCCAGTGGATCAACATCGGCGACTTCCCCGATCACCCGTGGCGGGCCTATCTGCAGCGCAGCGCACTGACCCTGAAGGGCCTGGTGTACTCGCCGACCGGCGCACTGTTGGCCGCCAGTACCACCTCACTGCCGGAAACGCCTCAGGGCGAACGTAACTGGGACTACCGCTATTCGTGGATCCGCGACTCCACGTTCGCGTTGTGGGGCCTGTACACGTTGGGACTGGACCGCGAGGCCGACGACTTCTTCTCCTTCATCGCCGACGTGTCCGGAGCCACCAATGGTGACCGCCATCCGCTGCAGGTGATGTACGGGGTGGGCGGTGAGCGCAGCCTGGTCGAGGAGGAGTTGCACCATCTGTCCGGCTACGACAACTCCCGGCCGGTCCGCATCGGCAACGGCGCCTACAACCAGATGCAGCACGACATCTGGGGCACCATGCTGGATTCGGTGTACCTGCATGCGAAGTCGCGCGAGCAGATGCCCCCGGCCTTGTGGCCGATCCTGAAGAATCAGGTCGAGGAAGCCATCAAGCACTGGAAGGAACCCGACCGGGGCATCTGGGAGGTGCGCGGCGAGCCGCAGCACTTCACCTCCAGCAAGATCATGTGCTGGGTCGCCCTGGACCGCGGGTCGAAACTGGCCGAGCTGCAAGGTGAGAAGTCCTACGCACGGCAGTGGCGTGAGATCGCCGAGGAGATCCAGGCCGACATCCTGACCCACGGTGTCGACTCCCGCGGAGTGCTGACCCAGCGCTACGGCGACGACGCGCTGGACGCGTCACTGCTGCTGGCGGTGCTCACCCGGTTCCTTCCCTCCGATGACCCGCGCATCCGCGCCACCGTGATGGCCATCGCCGAGGAGCTCACCGAGGACGGGCTGGTGCTGCGCTACCGGGTGGAGGAGACCGATGACGGCCTGTCCGGCGAGGAGGGCACCTTCACCATCTGTTCGTTCTGGCTGGTGTCCGCGCTGGTCGAGATCGGCGAGGTGGGCAAGGCCAAGCGGTTGTGTGAGCGGCTGCTGTCCTTCGCCAGCCCGTTGCACCTCTACGCCGAGGAGATCGAGCCGCGTACCGGGCGCCACCTGGGCAACTTCCCGCAGGCGTTCACCCACCTGGCGCTGATCAACGCGGTGGTGCACGTCATCCGGGCCGAGGAGGAGGCCGACAGCACCGGCACCTTCCAGCCGGCCAACGCCCCCACCTGAGGCGCTCGCGCCCACCCGGCACCGGGTATTCAGCGTGCCTGCACCACCTCAGCGTGCCGAGGTGAGGTGCAGCGCCGCCTGCCCGATCGGAGTTGCACTCCGGAAGTTCTCGACGAACCCGGTCGGTGTCCGGTCGCTACCGCACGCGGCGACGGCGTGGGCCTTGAATGCGCGTGCCGCGGAGCTCATCTCACGGCTCTCGAGGACGAGCCGTCGGGTCAGTTCGAGCGGGCATTGCTCGCCCCACATCATGACCGTGTGCATTCCGCTGTCCACCGCACTACCCACCAGGGCACGCACCCGCCTGTCTTTCACCCAGAGCGATGCCGCCACGAGGTACGCCGCGGGGCAACGCGGCGGACCCGTGAGCGCCGCCTCCAGATCGACACCCCGTACGCCGAGGATCTGCAGAGGCCGAACGTCACCATCATGGAGCTTCGGAATCAGCACCGTGACGTCCCATCCCGCCCGCGCCCGGTCGAACAGCCGGCCGCCGGCATTCTTCACCACATCCTCGACACTGCCTCCGAGCACATCCAACTCGAACCGCATCATGCGATGCCCCTGTTCGCGAAGAAGGCCTGAACACCGGGCGCCCCGTCAGGGTTCTGGTACCTCACGCGCATTCCGACTCCCATGGTCTGCCTCCGGTTCTGGTTGACGAACGTTTCGAACAGTGCAGGCTTGTCGCGGCGGGCATCGTGCGAGCCTTACGCGAGTCGCGCACACCGGACCTCGCTGGTGTGCGGAACCGTTGCCGGCACATCGATCTCACCGATACCGAGCTTGACCAGAATCGCATCGGCCACCCGCTGGTCGTGCCGGGACAGTGGATGTCGGGCGACGCCCGCACCGATGCAGTCGGCCTGCGGATCGCGCAGATAGATCAGCACGCCGTGGCCGTGTATCGCGATCCGGCGCAGTGCCCGATCCAGTTCATCCCGACCACCGCCGAACACGTCACCCAGGAGCCACTCGGCGTGCATGCTCACCATCGGGACCGTCCCGGTGTCGAGCCGTCCCATGACGAGCGCGATGTGTTCCCGGTTGGACCGATCGACAAACCCGATGGCACGGAAAACGCCCGCAGCCAACGGAAGCCGCGCCTCACCCACCCGCTCGACCTCGCACAGTTGATCGCGACGGTGGGCGATCAGATCGGCAATCGTCAGTACCGGAAGACCATGGGTGCGACCGATCTCCATCAACTCCGGCAGACGCGCCATTTCACCGTCGGCGCTACAGATCTCGCAGATGACGCCGGCCGGGATGAGACCGGACAGCTCGGCCAGATCGACTGCGGCCTCGGTGTGACCGGGCCTCGCGAGGACACCGCCCCGGGCGTACCCGAGCGGGAACACGTGCCCCGGTCGAGTGAAATCCAACGGCTTGCTCGCCGGATCGATCAGCGCCCGTATCGTGTTGGCTCGATCGGTTGCCGAGATGCCAGTGGTCGCCGTCCCGGCATGGTCTACCGATACCCGGAATGCCGTGCCTTTCGGATCGGTGTTGTGCGCAACGGCCGGTGGAATCTCCAATGCTTCCAGCGCTTCAGTACGCATGGGAACACAGATCAGACCCCTGCCGACGGTAGCCATGAAGTTGATCGCCTCAGCCGAGACATGCTCGGCCGCCAGGACGAAGTCGCCTTCATTCTCGCGATCGGCATCGTCGACGATGATGACCATGCGCCCCTCGCGCGTTGCGGCGACCGCCTCGGCAACAGTCGCCGTGACGAACTCGGAACAGAGCTCACTCACGCCGGCCCCTCAGGGACCTCTTCGGCGTACGGAGTCCTCACCGCCACGTTCGATCTCCTGAACTCACTCGGATACGATCCGGAGTCAATATTAGTCAGTCGACTAATGTTGACCACTCTACCGATAGCGACATTCCGATGACAAGGTCGACCAGAAGGACGCCGAACTCCACATCTTCTAGGTGACGGCCCCGACGGTCTTGAGTTCGATGATCCGGTCCCAGTCCAGGCCGAGCTCGTCGAGGATCTCGTCGGTCTGCTCGGCGAACAGCGGAGCCGGATTCGTTTGTGGGCCGGCGATATCGAACTGCACCGGGTTGGCGATCAGCTCCAGATCGCCCGCTCGGATCACATAGTCATTGGCGCGCATTTGAGCATCCGCGGTGACCTGCAGGGTGTCCTGGACCGGAGCCCATGGCCCAGACAGCGTCGCGAACCGCTGTGCCCATTCGGCCAGCGGGCGCTTGGCCATCGCCTCGGCCAGGATCTTCACCGCCTCTGCGGTGTTCGCCGCGATGTCCTCCGCCGTGGCGAACCGAGGATCGTCGGCGAGGTCATCGAGGTCCATGTGGCGGCAGACATCCGCCCAGAATTTGGTGGGCTGCATCATCACCAACGAGATGTAGCGTTCATCGGCCGTCGCATACATCCCCACGAGTGGGTTGTTGGGCGAGCCATGCGTCCCCGGTGGCGGCATGACCAACAGCTCGTCCAAGCGATTGGTGAGGGCGATCGTGTGGCCCATCGCCCACGCTCCGCTACCCAGCAGCGAGACATCGACCACCGACGGTGTGCCGGTGCGCTCACGCTGAAACAAGGCGGCCGCAACGCCCCCGGCAAGATTGGTGCCCGAGATCGTATCCCCGTACGCCGGCCCGGGCAGCGATATCGTGCCCGGGGTGCCGCGCGGGGTGATGGTGGCCGCCGCACCCGATCGGCACCAGAAGGCGGTCAGGTCGTAGCCGCCCTTCGCGCTCTCCGCACCGCGGGGACCCAGCGCACTACCGCGCGCATAGATGATGTCCGGATTGACGGCCCGAATGTCCTCGACGTCGATGCCGAGCTTCTCCCTGGCCACCGGCAGAAAGCTGGTCAGGAAGACATCCGCACGACGCACGAGTTCGTAGAGGACCTCTCTTCCCTCGGGCACCGAGATGTCCAGGCCGATACTGCGCTTGCCCCGGTTGGCGTTGTCGAAGTTCGGGTTCGGATCATCCTTGACGACGAGCGTGCCGGTCTGCCGCAGCCCACGCTGCGGGTCCCCGGTCACCGCATGCTCCACCTTGATCACCTCGGCCCCCCATTCGCCCAGCACCGCGCCGCAGGACGGAACGAACCCGTACATCGCGACTTCGAGCACTCGGACCCCGTCCAGCGGGCTCATCCGATCACCGCGGCGAAGGTTTTGCGCTCCAGGAACTCCTCCAGGCCCGCGACACCCATCTCCCGGCCGACGCCCGACTGCTTGTACCCCCCGAACGGGCTGTCGGGGCCGGCGTAGTTACCGCCGTTGATGCTGAACGTTCCCGTGCGGACCCGGCGCGCGACCGCGACAGCCCGATCGTGGCTGCCCAACACCGCACCGGACAGCCCGTAGATCGAATTGTTGGCGATCGCCACCGCGTCGTCCTCGTCGTCGTAGGCCAGGACCGCCAGAACCGGGCCGAAGATCTCCTCCTGAGCGATCTCACTGTCGGGATCCACGTCGATCAGCAAGGTCGGCTCGTAGAAGTAGCCCTGCCCCTCGATCGTCTTGCCTCCGGTGACCAGCGTCGCGCCGTCTTGGATCGCGCGTTCGACCATGCCGTGGACTTTCGCGCGCTGCCGTTCGCTGATCAACGGACCCATGTAGGTGCCCGGGTCGGCCGGATCGCCGTAGGTCACCATGTCGAGGTTCTGCTTGAGCAGGTCGACGATCTCGTCGCGACGGCGGCGCGGCACCAATATTCGTGAGGTGAGCGCGCACCCCTGGCCGGCGTGCGAGGTGATCATGAAGGCCGCCATCATCGCCGCAGTCGGGAAGTCGGCATCGTCGAGCACGATCATCGCCGACTTGCCACCCAACTCGAGGAAGACCTTTTTGATGGTGCTACTGGCGGCGGCCATGATCTTGCGACCGGTCGCCGTGGACCCGGTGAACGTCACCACGTCGACGTCAGGGCTTGTCGTCAGCACGGCCCCAACCTCGGGATCGGTCGAGCTGATCACGTTGACCACGCCGGCCGGAATGTCGGTGCACTCGGCGATCGCTTGACCGAGCGCCAGTGTGATCAACGGGGTGTCCGGAGCCGCCTTGAGAATCACCGTGCAGCCTGCCGCCAACGCAGGAATAAGTTTGGCCAAGGCGAGCTGAGTCGGATAGTTGTAGGCAATGATCGCGCCCACCACCCCGGCGGCTTCTCGCTCCACCCAACGCTGGTTACGCATCCCCATGTACTCGATCTCACCGAGATCCTCGGTCAGCGAGTAGGTCTGGAGCAGATCAGCGTAATAGCGAGCGATGCCGATCGGCCCGTCCAGGTGCGGCCCCTCCGTCGACGCGCGGGTGGCGCCCACCTCGGCGATCGTCAGTTCCCGAAGATCGTCGCTGCGCGCGACCAGAGCCGCGTGCAGCTGATCCAAGCACCGGATGCGCAATTCGACATCGGTCGACCAAGCAGTGTTATCGAAGGCCCGTCGGGCCGACGCAATCGCCTGCTCTGCGTCGGCGACGGTCCCGTTTGGCGCCTCTCCCACGGCCTCGCCCGTTGCGGGATTGCGCGATACAAAGGTGTCGCCGCCCACCGCTCCGACCAGGCTGCCGCCGATCAACATCGCACCGCGCCGTCGGGGCAATGGAGCCGCGCCGTGCCTCTCCATATCAGCGGAAGTGGTCGCCATCTTGTTGTCCATCGACATCGCGTCTCCCGGGAGGTAATCGTTGGCCGAGCACGTATCTCAATCCACCGGCCCGGCAGAACCGAACATAACACGGAAAATAGTTGACTCGGTCGTTTGTCTACGGTTAGGTACCTCAGTACGGACCGGAAGTGCGCAGCGATCCGCCGCACGACCAGAAGGAGAATCGTGAAGGTTCACGTTGATGCGGGGCGCTGCCAGGGCCACACCCTCTGCGCGATGATCGCCCCCGACAGTTTCGTACTCAGCGATGTCGATGGGTGTGCGTCGGCGGTCTCCGAACTGGTCGCGCCGGACCAGCAAGAACTGGTGATCGAAGCCGCGCGTTCGTGCCCCGAACAGGCCATCACGGTCGACGAATCCATCCCCCCTTCAACCAGTCCGCGCAATGGTCAGAGAGAGAAGATGGGGACGACCTCGTGAGCGACAGCATTGCCCCGGAGGATGACCGCAAGAAGAACCGGTACCAGTTCGATCGACATTCCCCGGACTACCGATTTCGGTTCGAGAAGGTCACCGAGGAACTTCAGCAGCAGTGCCCGGTGGCATGGTCGGACACCTACGGTGGGCACTGGGTCGCGAGTAGCAGCGACGCGGTGTTCGAACTCGCCCGTTGCCCGCACATCTCCAACGACCACGACGTCAACGGTGAACGCCGCGGCTATCAGGGCATCAGCATTCCGCACAAGACGATCCCGGTTCGGGGGGGCATGCTGGAGATGGATGCTCCCGAGCACCGCTGGTACCGCAACGTGCTCAACCCGTACCTGTCGCCCGCCGCGGTGAAGCGCTGGGAGCCGTTCATCGATGAGGTGGTGCGCGCCAGCATCGACGAGAAGATCGCCGAGGGCCGGATGGACTTCGTCGACGATCTGGCCAACGTCGTCCCGGCGGTACTGACACTGGCGATGCTGGGCATCCCGATCAAGCAGTGGTTGCTCTACAGCGAGCCGATCCACGCGTTCATCTACACCCCGGAGGACTCCCCGGAGATGCCGGCGGTGATCGAGGGGCAGATGGCGATGGCGATGGATCTCATGGGCAACATGAACGAGATCCGGGAGAAGCCCCGGCCCGGCCTGATCCATGCGTTGAACCAGATGCGGATCGATGGTGAGCCGGCTCCGGAGATCGAGGTTCTGGGCATGCTGACGCTCCTGATCGGCGGCGGATTCGACACCACCACGGCCCTGACCGCCCACTCGTTGGAGTGGCTGGGACAGAACCCGGACCAACGCGACCGACTCATCCGCGAGCGCGACACCCTGATCGACTCCGCCACCGAGGAGTTCCTGCGCTTCTACACCCCCGCCCCCGGGGACGGACGGACGTTCTCCGAGGACGTCGAGATCAACGGCACGCAGTTCAAGGAGGGCGAACGCCTGTATATCTCGTGGGCCATGGCCAACCGCGACCCGGCGGTCTTCCCCAACCCGAACCAGATCGTCCTGGACCGTAAGGCCAATCGCCACTTCAGCTTCGGCCTCGGGGCGCACCGCTGCATCGGATCGAACGTCGGGCGGGTCGTCTTCAAATCCATGCTCAACGGTGTGCTGGACCGGATACCCGACTACCACTGCGACCCCGACGCCACGGTGCACTACGAGACCATCGGCGTGATCCAGGGCATGCGGCACCTGCCCGCCACGTTCACCCCGCGAGAACCATCGGGCCCCGGACTCTACGAAACCCTGGATAAGCTGCAAAGGATCTGCGACGAACAACAACTGGCGCTGCCCATCACCGAACGCAGGGAAACGGCCCGCATCGAATGAGTCTCGACGCCCCGAGGACGACCGACCAGCGGCCGCTCCCCGCACCGGATGATCTCACCCGGTTCCACTGGGACGCAGCGTCTGAGCATCGGTTGGTCCTGCAGCGGTGCACGTCCTGCTCGGTACTGCAGTACCCCCCGGAGGTCTGCTGTCTACGCTGCCAGGGTGACGACCTCGAACACAGCGAATCCACCGGTCGTGGCGTCATCTACTCCTATTCGGTCGTGGATCGCCCGCTGCATGCCGGTTTCGTCGACCGCGTGCCCTACGTCGTGGTGCTCGTCGAACTCGATGATCAACCCGGGCTCCGGATCCTGGCCAACCTCCTCGACACCGTCCCGGGGACGCCGCTGTCCTGCGGTATGCGCGTCGAGGTCACGTTCGAGGATATCGGCGCGATCACGCTGCCCCAGTTCCGGCTGGCCGAGGCGGAGTCATGAGCGGCTTGGCGCGGCCCGTCGCGATTGCCGGTGTGGGCTACTCGGAGCTGAGCCGCAAGGGTGAACCGCACCCGGATGCGCTCGCCCTGACCGCGGCGAGGGCCGCGCTGGCGGATGCCGGGGTACGCACCAGCGACATCGACGGGATCTTCGAGTACAAGTTCGGCCCGGAATCACCTGGCGCCCAGGACATGGCGAGGCTGCTCGGCGTGCCCGACCTGGCCGCCTTCGCCGACATCATGGCGTCGAATCCGTCGGGTTTGGGCGGCGTCCTGGCCGGGGTGATGGCCGTGGCCTCGGGGGCCTGTGAGACGGTCCTCGTCTTTCGCTGCCTCACGCGCTCCGCCGGCCACCAGGGTGGCGTGGCCAGCGGTCCGGAGACAGTGAGCGGACGCGACCAGTTCCTCACCCCCTATGGATATCTCGGCGGAGTTCTGGTCAACCTGGCGCTCAAGAAGCAACGCTGGATGGCCGAGTACGGCCGCGGCGAGGAGGACTTCGGCCGCATCGCCGTCAACGCGCGACGGTGGTCCTCGCTGAACCCGCGGGCGGTATTACGTGATGAGGTGACGATGGCGGACTATCTGTCGTCGCGGATGGTGGTCGACCCCTTGCGGGTCCTCGATTGCGACTACCCGGTCAACGGGGCCGTCGCCACCGTGATCACCACGGCCGAGCGGGCCGCCGATCTGCCGCAGCCATCCGTGCTCGTCGATGCGATGGCGTATGGCACCGGGCGCGGTGCGGACTGGGTGTTCGACGTCGACTTCCTCTATGGGGGCATGGTCGAGTGCGCGGATCGGCTGTGGAAGCGATCGTCGGTGACCCTGGCCGACGTCGATGTCTTCCAACTCTACGACGGCTTCACCCCGGTGACCGTGGCGTGGATAGAAGCGATCGGCGCCTGCGGGCGAGGCGAATTCGGTGACTGGGTCGGTGATGGTAGCCGACTGGCCCCTGGTGGTGACTTCCCGTTGAATACCGCGGGCGGGCAACTGGCCGAAGGACGCTTACACGGAATCGGCTTCCTCAACGAGGCCGTGTTGCAACTGCGCGGCCAGAGCGCCGACAGGCAGGTGCCCGACGCTGAGGTCGCGGTGGTGATGAGCGGTGTGTATCCGCAATGCGGGGGGATGGTGCTGCAGGCAACATGATCGAGCGAGCCCTCTCCCCCGGTTGGCATGCACTGCATACCCCAGACCGCCCTGCGGTGGTGATGGCATCGGACGGCCTCACGGTCACCTACGCCGAACTCGACGAACGCTCGCGTACGTTTGCACGCTTTCTGCGCGACCAAGGCCTCGAGACGGGCGACCACATCGCGATCCTGTTGGGCAATGACCGAGCCTTCCTTGAAGTCGCCTGGGCGGCCCAGCGCGCTGGCCTCTATTACACGGCTATCAACCGCCACCTGCGCGCCGCCGAGGTGCAGTACGTTCTCGACGATTGCCGCGCAAAGGCCCTGATAACCAGCGGGCGAGCAACCGAGACGGTACTCAACCTGAATGTCAGCCGGGTGTCGGTGCAGGTGTGCACCGAAGGTCGACTCGCCGGCTTCTTCGATTACCAGCAACTGCTGTCGACCCACTCGGCCGAGCAATGGACCGGTGAATGTGAGGGGCGGGAGATGCTGTACTCCTCGGGGACCACCGGATTCCCCAAGGGAGTCCGTAAACAACTGTCCGCCAGTGCGTTCGGCGACCCGACATCGGCACCGGCGCAGATTGCCCTGGCGGTCACCGCCGGTGGTGCGGGCCCGGACACCGTTTTCCTCTGTCCGGCACCGCTCTACCATTCGGCGCCATTGGTGTGCTCGATGTCCTGGCAGCGGGTCGGTGCGACAGTCGTGCTGATGGAGCGGTTCGATCCGCGTGGCTGCCTCGAACTGATCGAGCGCTACCGAGTCACCGACGCACAGCTCGTACCCACCATGTTCACCCGGATGCTCCGATTGCCCCGTAGCGAGCGCGAGGCGTACGACCTGTCCAGTCTGCAGCGCGTCACCCATACCGGCGCGCCGTGCCCCGTCGCGGTCAAGCGTCAGATGATCGACTGGTGGGGACCGATCATCGATGAGTACTACTCGGGGACCGAAGATATCGGCGTGACGCTCATTTCATCCGCGGAGTGGCTGGAACACCCCGGTTCGGTCGGCCGACCGCTGGAGCGCTGCCATATCGTCGGTGAGGACGGTCAGGAACTGCCGCCGGGCGCTGTCGGTGTGGTCTATTTCGAAGGTGGCCGGCCTTTCGAATATCACAATGATACGACCAAGACGGACTCGGTGAGCAATGCGGCCGGCTGGCGAACCCTCGGCGACATGGGCTACCTCGACGCCGACGGCTACCTCTACCTCACCGACCGCAAGGCCCACATGATCATTTCCGGCGGAGTGAACATCTATCCGCAGGAGGCCGAGAATCTACTGGCAGGGCATCCGGCCGTCGCCGATGTCGCGGTGATCGGGGTGCCTGACGACGATATGGGCGAGGCGGTCAAAGCGGTCATCGAGGTCACCGACGCTGTCGTGCCCGGCGAGGCCTTGGCGACCGAACTGATCGCGTTCTGCCGGGACGGGCTGGCCACCTACAAGTGCCCGCGCACCGTCGACTTCGTCGATGCTCTCCCGCGCGATGCGAACGGCAAGATGTACAAACGGCTGCTGCGCGACCAGTACTGGGAGAACCACGCTTCGCGCATCGTCTGACGCGGCAACCGCGCTTGCCGTCAGCACTACGTGGGAAACAGATCCCGCCATGACTCGTCTGTCGTCGCCACCGCCAGGTTCCGCTGCTGATGCACGGCTCCGTCCGGTCCGACGTACTGCCCGGTGCGCGGGTCATAGTTGGTCACGAACACGGATGGACCGCTTCCCGGTCCACCGACGCCGAATGCGCTCGGAGCGACCGGGATCGCTCCGGCAGCAGGCGCCGGCGCGGGCGTGGCGTCCGGTGGCGCCGGAGGGCCGGCGCCGGGCGGCGGCGAGGTTCCCTGCAGGGGCCCGAAGATGCCCTCATCCATACCGGCCCGGTCATCGATCGGAATACCTTGCGCGATGAGGTTGGGGTCTATCGGATAGGGGCCGAGGGCGTTCTGGCGCTGCACCAATGGCTGAAAAGGTTTGTCGCTATTGCAGTCCTGCACCGTCGCCGCCCGCTTTCCGGGCACTCCCATACAGGGGTAGTTGCGGGCACCGCGCACAGCCAACGGTGAATCCTGTGGCAGTTTGCAGTACAAGCCGTCGGGGGTGTCCACGTCGGTCAGGTCGGCTGGGGAACGCCAGGCCGATGGCGGTAGGAAGCCGGCGGTACACGCCGGCGGATCGCTGATGGTCAGAGCGAAATCACCAATGCTCTGACCGGTCGGGCTGTTGCTCGGCATTCCGAACGTATGAAGTTGGCCGACGTAGTTCGGCAGCAACACCAGTAGCTGCTCGACAGACGGACGGTACGTGACGCCGATCTGGCCGATGCTGGTGAGATTGGCAAGGAGCACCGGCAGTGTCGGTTTCACATCGCTGAGCAGCCGTGACGTCTCGTCGAACGCACCCGGCCCCTGCCGCACAAGGGTACGAATCTGGGTGTCGTTGGCCACCAACTGTCCGGTGACATCTGCCAGACTGTGCGCCCACTGCCGGATCGAGTCGACAGTTTGCACTTGGGAATCCAGCAGCGGCACTGCGTCATCGAGCAGTATCCGGGTCTGTTCGCCGATCCGGGCGAAGTCGGTGCCGATCGTCGATGCCGAGTCGAACAGGGATCCGAAGTCATCGCCCGCTCCCTCGAAGCCCTGATAGGACTCCGCGAGCAGATCACTGAGCCGCTCCTTGGGAACGCTATCGACCAGTTCACTGAGCTGATCCAGCATCGGGCCGACTTGTTGCGGAATCTCGGTGTCTCGCACCGAGATGACCGAACCGTCCTCCAGGTACGGCGCCGTGTCGGTGCGCGGTAGTAAGTCGACGTATTGCTCGCCCACCGCCGAGACACTGCGTACGTGCGCCTGCAGGTCCGCCGGAATTCTGGGTGACGTGTCCAGCACGAGAGTGGCCTGCGCACCGGCCTCGGTCGGCACCACGCTGGTGACCTTGCCGATCTGCACGCCCCGCAGCGTCACGTTGCCGAACCTGTACAACCCTGCCGACGACGTCAATTCCAGCTTCACGGTGTAGCGACCGAGGCCCAGGAGGGTCGGTATCTGCAGATAGCCGAACACCATCACGCTCATACCGACGATCGACACGATCGTGAAGACGATCAACTGTGTCCGGATGAAGCGCGTCAACATCTAGCCGGTCCCGTCTGTGGCAGGAACATCGGATGTGGGCGCGGCGGGCTCCAGCCCGGCGTGGGGGGCCGGCGGCGGTGGCGGCGGTATCACGCCGACGCCGAGCGGATCCTTGGTGTAACCGAGGTACGCGGGCTCTCCCGGCGCCGGTACCAACGGTGCGCCGTCCTCCCCCCAGCGGGTACCCATGAGCAGTGCCCGCTTCATCCGTGGAGCGGTGATATCGAACTCGGCAAACAGGTTGACATAGTCGCCGCGGACCGCCCGGTCGATGAAATTCTGGGTGAACGGCGCGGTTGTCGCATAGGCCAGCACGGCATTCAGACCCGGTCCGACGTCGGCCAGCGATCGCAGCGTGGGTCCCAGATTCTGCAGGTTCCGCACCAGATCGGCTTGGGCGTCGTTGACCAGGCCGACAGCCGTATCGCTGAAGATTCCGAGTTGCTTGAGCGCGGCAGCGATACGGGGCCGCTCCCGGACGAGCACATCCAATGCGGGCGGGATCGTGTGCATCGCCTCGGTCAGCACCGCGCGTCGGCCCGCGACCGTGTCGGCCAATCGATTCAAACCGTGCAGCGCGGAGACGATCTTGTCGCGCTGGGCATCGATGGTCCCCACAAAGGTGTCCAGCCGGGTGAGCAGCGACCGAATCTGTTCTTCGCGCCCCGACAACGCATCGTTGACGTTGTGGATGATGTCGCCGATCTGCCCGAGCCCGCCGCCGTTCACGATCACCGACAGCGAGGACAAAGTCTGCTCGGTGGACGGATAGGTTGACGATCTACTCAGCGGGATGGTCGCTCCGGGTTCGAGGCCACCGCTCGGTATCTGGCCCAGCGGCACGTTGAGCTGCAGATGCATGGACCCCAGCAGACTGGTCTGCCCGACGCTGGCCACGGCATTGGCGGGCACCCGGACACCCGGCTGTACCGATACTTCGACGTTGGCGTGCCAGTCCTTGACCGTCATTCTGCCCACGCTGCCGACGATGACGTCGTTGATCATGACGGGTGCATTCGACTCAAGTGTGGACACGTTCGCTATTTCGACGTGATAAACCGTCGCGCCGGGACCGCGGCCCACACTGCCCGGCAGCGGCAGCGAGTTGAGCCCGTCGAATGCGCATCCCGTCGCGGTCAGCACCACACCTGAGCTGATCGCCAGTACCCGACGAACAAGGAGCGATCCGCTCATGGTGCCGCCATTTCTGCGGGGAGCAGCATGTCCTGCAAGGTCGGCGGGGATCCGGCAGGAGGCGGGTGCGCGGCGCCGGGCGGCGCCGGCGCGACCGGGTAGGCCGACAACCCCAACGGCGCCTCGGGGGGCCCCGGGGTGGGCCCCGCGCCACCGGGCGCCAATGCCGGGTCCGAGTATTCGACGTTCTTCGGCGACGGCATCAGCGCCGGGTTGATCGGGAACGGCAGGTAATTGAAACTCATAGTGCGCGCCGCAGGGCCGAGGTACTGCCCGCACAGTTTCGCGGTTTCGGTTGAGGTGGCATTGTCGAGTGCGCCGATCGCGCCACACAGGAATCCTGCAGGATCCGAGAAATTGTTGAGCGCAAAACTACCGAGGATCGACCCCGTGTCGGGGTTGTAACTGTTGACCGTGTTACCAAAAGCGTTCGGCGCCACGTGCAGGACGTTCTCCAGATCGATCTGGTGATCGACGAGGTTCTGGGTGACGTTGCCCAGCCGACGGATCTGTTCTGACGTCTTGTCCCGGGTGCCGAGAATGAAGCGCTGCACATCGCCGACCGCTGCGGACAGGTTCGTCAAGGTCGCATCCAGATCGGAAGTGCTGTCTCCCAGCACACTCGACAAGGTGGCGAGCCGGTCCTGGAATGACACGATCTGAGTGTTGCTGTCACGGAGCGCCGTGACGAAAACCTGAAGGTTCTTGACGATATCGACGATGTTGCCGCCCCCGTCGGCGAGGATGCGCGCCATCCCCGACAGCTGAGTGATCGTCTGCCGGAGTTTCGCGCCATTGCCGTCCATGGCGTCTGCTGCGCTGTCGATGAACCGCCCCACCGACGTGGTGGAGTCAGTAGCGCTTGGTCCCAGATCCGTGGCCAGCCTGTTCAGTTGAGCCTTCACCTCGTCCCACTCGACGGGTACGGCTGTCCGATCGAGGGGAATCACCGCGCCATCAGCCAGGGTCGGCCCACGTGATTCATAGGGCGGCGTGAGTTGGACATACCGGGCATCGACCAGGTTCTGCGCGACGATCACGGCTTTCACATCGGCCGGAATCGGAACGCCACGATCGACGCTGAGCGTGACCGCCACCTGGGTGCCCTGCGACTCCACCTGCGCGATCGTGCCGATCTTCACACCGGCGACGCGCACTTCATCGCCCGGATAGACCGATGTGGCGGAGACGAACTGGGCAGTGATCTTGTTGGGAGCGAGGAACTCCCGATGGATCAGGAACCCGGTACCCGCCAGCACGACCAGGATGCCGGCGATGACCGCGACCGACCGCTTGGGGCCTTTCATCGTGATCCTCCCGGGATGCCGTTGTACGGAAACGGGAGTTCAGCTCGCGGACCGGCGTTGTCCGGGGGCCGGCCGGCGTCGGTGCCTCTTCTGAACCCGAGCGCATAGTCGAGGAAAGGCTGTAACAGCTGCGCCTGGGTCAGGTTCGGCACAAACGCGTTGTAGTAGAACCCGCTGGACACCGTCTCGCCTTGGGTGAGTTGGTATTTCGCAAGGCCCGGCAACGCCTTGGCGATATTGTCGCTGTTCTTCTCGAGCATCGCCGTCACCGAATTCAGCTTCTCCAGCGCGGGAGCCAGTTGTTCCTCATTGTCGGCGACCAGTCCGGACAGCTGCTGCGCCAACCCGGACGTGTACACAAGTAGCTGCGCGATCGCCTGCCGCCGCTCGACCAGCACACCGAGGAGAGCATCAGCATCCAGGATGAGCGTGTTGACCTGCTGACTCTGGTCCGACAGGATCGAAGTGAATTCGCCCGCGCTCTGGAAGAGTTCGCCGAGGGTGTCGTTGCGACCGTTGATGGACTGCGACAACCGGGTGAGCCCGTCGAAGGTCGGTCCCAGTTGCGGCGCGATCTGACCGATGGTGTCCGACAGCGTATCCAAGGACCGGTTCAGGGAGGCGGTGTCCATCCCCGCGGTGTTCGTCGTGAGGTCGCTCGTCGCTTCGGTCAGCGAGTACGGCGATGACGTTCGCGAGAGCGGGATGACAGTTCGGGGTGCCAAGCGACCACTGCCGGCCGAACTCAGAGTCAACACCCGCTGCCCCAGTAGCGAACCGGTACGGATGTGGGCGGACGTTTCCGATCCGAGCCCCACCGTCGCCTTGAGGGTGAAGTTCACGACCGCGCGCCCCTTGTCCAGGTCCACACTGGACACCGATCCGGTCCTGACCCCGGACACCGTTACCGGATCACCGCTGCCCAGACCCCCTGCTTCGGCGAAGATCGCGCTGTAGGTCACCGATGTCGCCCACGACGAGATGCGTTCCGGCTGCAGCCCCGCCGCGATGATGAGAACCGCGAGGGTGACACCGATGATGCCGTGGCGAATGAGATGGCTTCCGCGGTATTTGATCACTCGGGCTCACCGCACCTTCCGCTGGTCTGTTTGATCCAGGGGAAGACCGTCGTGCGTCCCTGCAGATCCGTCGCACGGAAGGTCACACCGCAGAGGAAGTAGTTGATGAAGCTGCCGTATGAGCCCAGCCGGACCAGCTTTCGGTAATTCGCCGGCGCCCGCTGCAGCGCGATGTCGATGGTCTCTTGGTCGCCGTCGAGTATCGGCGCCAACCGACCCAACTGCGTCACGGTCTCGGCCAGTGGCGGCCGCACGTTGGTCAGCAGGTCCGTCAAGGACGCGGTCCCACTGCTCAACGACGAGATCGCGGTACCGATGGGGTCGCGATCGGCGGAGAGACCGGTGATGAGCTTTTGTAGTCGATCGACCGCTGTGGAGAACTCATCCCCGTCCTGGGCGAGGGTGCCGACCACCGCGTTCAGGTTGTCGATGAGTTGTTCGATGACGTGGTTGTTGTCGGCCAACGACGTCGAGAACGACGAGGTGCGCGACAGCAGCGACTCCAATGGGCCGCCCTGGCCTTGAAAGACGTGGATCAGCGAGTTGGTCAGGGCGTTGACGTCTTGCGGATCCAAACCCTGAATCACGGGTTTGAGGCCACCCAGTAGGAGATCCAGGTCCAGCGCGGCCTCGGTACGGTCGGTGGGAATGTGCGATCCGGCCGGCAGGAGTCGGGTTGATCCCGGTCCGTCGACCAATTCCAGGTAGCGGTCCCCGACCAGGTTGAGATAGCGCACCTCGGCCTTGGTACCGGTGGTGAGCTTGATGTCACGATCGGCGTCGAACGCGACCAGAACTCTCAGATCAGGTTGCAGCTCGACGTTGTTCACGGTGCCGATGCGGATACCGGCGATGCGCACCGAATCCCCCGATTTCAGACTGGAGGCGTCGGAGAAATCCGCCGAATAGCTCGCTGTGGGCCCGGTCCGCGATTGACTGAAAATGCCGAAGAGGAACCAGATCAACACGATCATCACCGCCGCGAACACGCCGAACTTCACGGCCGCACCGCGCGCCTGGCCCATCATCCGCGTGGTCCGATCTGCGCGGTGTTACGTGGCGGACCCGCGATGGGCCCGAACAGCATCTGCTTCAGACCGTCGGAGTTCAGAACCAGCCCCTGATTTCCGTACTGGGTGGACTGGACCCCGATATCGGTGATCAGTTGCGGTACGCGGTGTCCGGCCGGTAGGTCCGGCAGCCCGAAGCAGCGCGGACCGCCCGTGGCCGCCACCTTCGGCAGGTTGTCCGGGAACCGATATCGTTCGGCACCCAAGGTAAGGCCGAAATTGGTGAGGACACCGGGAACCACCGACGGTGGCACGTTCGCCATCCGTTCCAGTCCCTGGAGCGCGCAGGTCAGTGCGGTGTTGTACTGGTTGGTCAGGTCGGTGGTGGGCGCCAGCAGGTGCACCACATCGGTCATCGCCTTCTGGTTGGAGCCGATGACGTCGCTACCGATGTCCGCCAGCCCGATCGAGCTGATCAGGAACGTATCCAGATCGTGCTGGGTGTCGACAATGGTTCGGCTCAGCTTCGACGCGTTGTCCACCGTGCGCATCAGGTCGTCCGCCGCATCGGCGTAGGCGTTGACCACCAGTGGTGTCAACTCGATGTCGTGACTGAGCGCAGGCAGACTCGGCTCGATCTCGGCCAGAAACGCCTCGAAGTCGACGAGGGCTTGACCGAACTTTTCGCCACGGCCGTCGAATGCTGTGGACATGGCGCCGAGGGTCTGGCTGAGTTTCGTGGGGTCGACTTTGTCCAACAGTGAGGTGAGCCGCTGGAACACCGTGTTGACTTCGACCGTGACGTGCTGAGCGCTGAGCACTTGCCCGGCCGTCAGGGCCTCTGCCGCAGGCTGGGGCGGTGAAACCAATGACACGGACTTGGCACCGAAAATCGTTGTCGATTCGATGTTCACCAGAGAATTGGCCGGTATCAGGTGCAGCCACGCAGCATCGATCGCGAGGTGAATCGCCACCTGGCCATCCGGCGCGCCCTCGAGGGCGGAAACCCTGCCGACCTGCACGCCATGGAACTTCACTTTCGCATCGGGGTTCAACACCAGCCCGGCCCGCGGGGAGAACACCGTCGCTGACACGCTGTCGGTGGCGCCACCGCGAAACAGGAAGACTGCCCCGAAGACGAGCGCGGAGATGACCGCGATGGTCACCAGACCCATCACCGGTCGGGCGAGTGACCTAGACAACGATGTCTCGTCGGTAACTCATCGCGAAGCGGTGCCGGATGTGTCTCGCTGTGCACACCGCCGCTCCGATCTCGATGTTCAGCCGAACGCAACATCAATGATATAAGCCGATCAAACGGACCTAGTCAACTATTTTCTGACTTCGCCCTATTCTACAACCGCGACAGCAGAGGATGCGGCACCATTGGCCGATAGTCCGTTGCAGCGGCCGGCCCGAGGCGGTTGCCCTCCGCGATTGACCCAGACGAGACCTACTGCACCGCAACATGAACGAGAGGTCGCGAGCGAGATCCAGAGCGTCCCGCCGCCATCTTTCGGGGTTGGAGAACCAATGCGCACATCCTGTCTTGTTGCGGTCACACTCGGAGTGCTGCCCCTGGTCGGCCCACCTCCGCTTGCTCATGCGGATTCGGCGGGGCCACTCAACGGGACCTATCGCGCGACGTCCCTGGGAGACCAGGCCAAGACCAATTCGCGGGTTCACGAACAGGCCACCGTCCGAAGCACCTGGACGATCACCACCACCTGCAGTTTCGCCGACCTGTGCGCCGGCACGGTGACCAGCGATCAAGGGTGGTCCGCCGAGGTGCGCAACATGTCCGGCCAGTGGTTCGTCCGGCGCGACCTACCGGGTTGGGCACCCTGCCCCGACGGCGTCACGACCTCCCCGGGCCGGCAGATATTCAAGTTCTATCCCGCAGACGCACGGGGGCAAGCGGTCAGGAACTCGCGCACATGGGCGGGCTGGGATGAGACGACGGGCGTCAGCGGCGCCTGCGGCCATAATCTGCAGCAGCAGATCACGATGCCGTTCAGGCTCGACCAGATCACCTGACCGCCTTTCCGAACCCGTCGCACATGCATCGCATTAAATAGTTGACTAGGTAGTCTGTCTACTTTACGGTAGGTAGCAGAACCCACTCTCGGATAAGGAATGTCGTGACTCAAGGGCCAGCGCGGGAGAAGAGCGATTCCCTGATGCTGTGCGCCGACAGAGACACCCGACGCCGCGTCCGGACGCGGCCCCTATCAGGTCGGGAACAGGCGGCACCTGTCCAGGTACCGAACCTGCCGAAGCAATGGTATTGACTGCACCTATGACCGAGTCACCCGAAAGCGCCGAACGAACCAGCGCCATGATGCCGATCCAACCCGGTGACGGCGATGTGTGGCGATCCATGCCGCGACGGAACACCCAGAAGGTCTCCCATCTGCTCGCCGCCGACCTCAGGCACCAGATCCTCACCGGACAGCTGGCAGCTGATCAACAATTGCCACCGGAAGCCGATCTCACGAAGCGCTTGCAGATCTCCCGCGAGACACTGCGCGAAGCCCTGCGGATTCTGGAGTCACAGCAGCTCCTGGAGATCCGGCGCGGACGCGGCGGCGGCGCGGTTGTTCGCCGGCCCGGACTCGAAGCAGTGAGCCGATACGTGGCACTGTTGCTGCAGCTGCGTAGCACCACGCTGGAACATCTCGAAGAGGTCCGGTCGGTCATCGAGCCCGCTGCTGCCGGGCAGGCAGTCGGCCTGGCCGGGACCGGCCATCTCAAGACCCTCGTGGCACTGCACGACTCCGAACGCTCGGCGGAAGGCGATCCACTCGGTTTCGTCACCGCCATCACAGCTTTCGATCAGGCGGTCACCGAGCTGGCGGGCAACCAGACCTTGGCTGTCATCGCCGGAGTCTTCCGCGACATCTATGCCGGCCAGGTCTATTCGTCCATCGACAGCAAGGACGCGGTCGCGGCGGATCAGATCGCGCGCCGGGTCATCGTGAGCCACAGCGCCTTTCTCGACGCCGCGCGGCGCCGAGACGCCGCCCTGGCGCAGAAGACGTGGAGCGACTACCTGTTCACCACGAATCGTCTGCTCGTCGGGCGGAAGGTCAGTCGGCGACCGATCGATATCGCACCGTTGTGGCGAGCGCAGGCCGGGCAGGCCGGCTCCGGCCCCACGCCGCGCCGCGCGTTGATTCTGGCCGCCGAGTTCCGGGCGCGCATCGCCGAGGGCCGACTCAAGGACGGCGACCGACTTCCGTCGCTGGCCGACCTGGCAGACGAATTCAGCATCTCCCGACCTACGTTGCGCGAAGCGCTGCGGATCCTGGAGATGGAATACCTGCTCGATCTGCGGACCGGTGACCGCGGCGGGGCGTCCATCCGGACTCCCTCATCGCGGGTTGCCGCGCAGCAGGCGGGCATCGTGCTCGAAGCACGTGGAACCACGTTCGCGGACTTCTTCAGAGCGACACAGCAGATCATGCCGCCGATCATCGGTCTGGTCGCCTCACGAATCACACCGACCCGTCTCAAGATGCTCAACGATGTCAGTTCCCGGTTGGCGGCATGTACCGAGAACACCTCGGAGTTCGTCACGACCTGGCGCGAAGCGGAGATGATCGCCTTCTCGGCGGTCAAGAACCCCGCGCTGACCGTGATCGCCGAGATCATGCACTGGGTGCGCGTCGGAGTGGAGCCGGCGGTGACCGCGGACGCGACGCGCTTGCCCTGGGTGGCCAAGACCAATCGCAACGCCCAGCGTCTCTTCGCACAGTTCGTCGCCGCGGCAGCGGAGCAGGACTCCGTCGGCGCCGCCGAGGTGTGGGCCGAGAACCTGAAAGCCAACGCGTCGTGGTTCCAAGAATCTGGCTTCGGCGAACGGTTGGTGCTCGATCTGATGGGCTGACTCAGGCGCCTGGCGCCTGACCGCAAATAGGGAGAACTGATGAACATCGATGACTTGATCCTGGTCAGCGTCGACGACCACGTGATCGAACCAGCGAACATGTTCGACGGTCGGGTGCCCAAGAAGTACGAAGCCGCGGCGCCGCGCTTCGTCCGCCGCGATGACGGCACGATGGCGTGGCTGTACGACGGCAAGGAGATCCTCAATCCCGCCCTCAACGCGGTGGCCGGACGCCCGCCCGAGGAGTTCGGGGCCGAGCCCACCTGTATCGAGGAGATCCGCAGCGGCTGTTACGACATCGACGACCGGGTCAAGGACATGAACGCCAACGGAGTGCTCGGCTCGATGTGCTTTCCCTCCTTTCCACGCTTCTGCGGCCAGTTGTTCATGGAGTCCGAGGACAAGGACCAGGCCGCCGCTCTGGTGCGTGCGTACAACGATTGGCACATCGAGGAGTGGGCCGGTACGCACCCAGGTCGCATCATTCCCCTTGCGCTGCCGATGATGTGGGATCCCATCGCAACAGCCGCCGAGATTCGGCGGCTCGCCGAAAAGGGCTGCCACGCAGTGACCTTCTCGTCCAGCCCCTACGATCTCGGGCTGCCGAGCCTGTACTCGGATCACTGGGATCCGTTCTGGGAGGCCTGTGCCGAGACGGGCACCGTCGTCTGCATGCATCTTGGATCGAATTCCATCCCCCCGATGACATCTCCCGATGCCCCCATCGAACTCGTGTACACCCTGTCACCAATCGGCCTGTTCTCCGCCGCCGCCGACCTGCTGTGGAGCAAGGTCTTCCTGAAGTTCCCCACCTTGCGTGTTGCGCTGTCCGAGGGTGGCATCGGCTGGCTGCCGTACTTCCAGGAACGCGTCGATTACATCTACAAGCACACCCAGCACTGGAGCGGCATGGATCTCGGTGGCCGGTTGCCGTCGGAGATCTTCGCCGAGCACGTGATCCTGTGCTTCATCGACGATCTCGTCGGCGTCGAGAATCGTGCCCACCTCAACATCGACAACATCACCTGGGAATGCGACTATCCGCACTCGGACACCACCTGGCCGAACGCTCCAGAGATTCTCCAGCGGTCACTCGGTGGCGTCTCAGATGACGAGATCAACAAGATCACCCACCTCAACGCCATGCGGCACTTCGACTACGACCCGTTCGCCCACATCCCGCGGGAACAGGCGACCGTATCGGCACTGCGTGCCGAGGCGCAAGACTGGGACATCAGCCTCAAATCCATCAAGCACCTGCGGCCCGCCGGCGCTTCCGCCGCCCAGGCGTTCTAGATGAAGCTGCGCGACAAAGTCGTCGTCATCACCGGAAGCGGTAGCGGGATCGGGGCAGAGTGCGCCAGACGCTTTACCGCTGAGGGCGCGAAAGTCGTTGTCACCGACGTCAACTCCGATGGCCTCACCCGGGTGGCGGATGACCTCGGTACCGTCGGACTGGCTGTGGACATCACGCTCGAGGAGAACGTCCGTGCAGTGGCCGAGCTGGCCCGCCGCACCTACGGCCCGATCGATCTCTGGTTCAGTAACGCCGGCTACACCGGACCGCCCCAGGGCGGCGGCATCGGCGATGAGGCGCTGTGGGACCTCAGCTGGCGACTGCACGTGATGTCGCACGTGTACGCAGCCCGCGAAGTACTACCGGCCATGCTCGAACGCGGGGACGGATACCTGCTCCAGACCGCGTCGGTCGTCGCGCTGGCCGTCCATCCCGACAAGCCCGCCTACTCGGTGACCAAGCATGCCACGCTCAGCCTGTCGGAATGGCTCGCGACATCATATCGGCCCAAGGGAATCAAGGTCTCGTGCTTCTGCCCCGGCCCGATGTTGACACCGATGTTGTTGGCCGACGTCGCACCCGAGAACCAGGCGATCATGAACAGCGCCGCCCGCCCCGACGAGGTCGCGGAGCGGCTCGTGCGCGCCATCGATGCCGAGGACTTCCTGATCCTCGACTCGGACATCGGCACTGCCGCACTGGCAGCCAAGGCGGCGAATTACGAGCAGTGGATCACCAATATGAGCGGGCTGCAAACCGGTTGACCCGTGCTCCATTTCAAGCCTGAAGTGAGGACTACGCATGTCGGACAGGTATCTACAAGTCACCTTCTCCAATCCCGTCGAAGGTATGGAAGACGAATACAACGAGTGGTACGACAACGTCCACATACCGGAACTTCTGGCAATTCCGGGCATGCTGTCAGCCACCCGCTACGACCTCCGCGACGCGGAGGTGTACCGCGTGGAGGGTGGTATGCCGCAGGAACACCGGTATCTGACCATCTATGAGATGGAGGGCGATGCCGACGCCATCCTGGCCAAGATCATGGAAGGCGTGGCCAGCGGCGAGATCGTGATGAGCGACAGCCTGGACCTACCGAGTTCGCGAATGTCGTTCTGGAACGCGCGCGGACCGAAAGTGAACGAATAGCAGCAACGCTGGCCCTGTGCCATCCCTTCCACTCACCTTCTCACAAAGGAATTGCGGCAATGTCATGGGATTTTGAGACTGATGCCGATTATCAGGCATTGCTGGACTGGGCGGATCAGTTCGTGCGAGAGGAGGTCGAACCGCTGGACCTGGTGTGGCCCAACCAGGAGTTCGTTCCGCTCACCGACGCCCGACGCAAGGCCGTCGATCCGCTGAAGGACCAAGTGCGGCGCAAGGGGCTGTGGGCCACCCATCTGGGCCCCGAACTCGGAGGCCAGGGCTACGGGCAGCTGAAATTGGCGTTGCTGAACGAAATCCTCGGCCGTTCGCAGTGGGCGCCCATCGTGTTCGGTTGCCAGGCGCCGGACACCGGCAACGCCGAGATCATCGCGCACTACGGCACACCGGAGCAGAAGCGGCGCTACCTGCAACCGCTCTTGAACGGCGAGATGTTCTCCAGTTACTCGATGACAGAACCGCAGGCCGGCGCGGACCCGACTCAGTTCACCACCCACGCCGAGCGGGACGGCGACGATTGGGTGATCAACGGCTGGAAGTTCTTCTCCTCCAATGCCAGAACGGCGTCGTTCCTGATCGTCATGGTGGTCACCAACACCGAGGTGAGCCCCTACAAGGGGATGTCGATGTTCCTGGTGCCGACCGACACCCCCGGCGTCGAGATGGTGCGCAATGTGGGACTGTACGGCGAACCGGACGATGAGGGAATGCACGCGCTGATCCACTACAACAACGTGCGCGTCCCCCACGAGGCGTTGTTGGGCGGAGAGGGGCAAGCCTTTGCCATCGCCCAAACCCGCCTGGGCGGCGGACGCATCCATCACGCCATGCGCACAATCGGTTTCGCCCGGCAAGCCTTGGACATGATGTGCGAGCGCGCACTGAGTCGTCAGACGGCGGGCAGTCTGCTCGCGGACAAACAGTTCATCCAAGGCTTCATCGCCGACTCCTACGCCCAGCTGACGCAGTTCCGGTTGTTCGTGCTGTACACCGCGTGGGAGATCGACAAGTACAACGACTACAAGAGGGTCCGGAAAGACATCGCGGCGGTCAAGGCGACGATGCCCACGGTGCTCCACGATATCGCCTGGCGCGCAATGCAGGTCCACGGTGCGCTGGGGGTCAGCAACGAGATGCCGCTGTTCAAGATGATTCACGGTGCTGCGGCGATGGGACTGGTCGACGGGCCCACCGAGGTGCACAAGACCACGGTCGCCCGCCAGGTACTTCGGGACCACTCCCCCACCGACGACATGTGGCCCACCGAGTGGCTGCCGAGGAAGCGGGAGGCCGCCCGCGCGAAACTCTCCGACTACCTCGACGCCGAAGTGGGCAACCTGTGACAGCGCCATTCACTCGCCGGGTCGAGATCGCCACAGACTTCCTCAACAGCATAGGAAGCCTGGACTTCGAGGAAGTCGGGCGACACCTTGCCGACGACGCGATCATGGCGCTCCCCTTCCTCGATGATCTGCCCGCTCTGCACGGGAAGTCCGCCATCGTCGATCAGCTGCGAAACACGATTCCGCACCTGTTCCGGCGGATGGACTTCACGTTCGACCAGTGGTACAACATCCGAGAATCCGATGCCGTCATCGCCGAATACCACAGCGAAGCAATCATGTTGGCGTCTGACAACGCCTACCGAAACAGCTACATCACCGTCTTTCGGTTCGACGGCGACAGGATCAGTCTCTACCGGGAATACCTGAATCCCGCGAAGATGACCGACCTCATCTCATCACCGGACATCTGAATCACTCCGCGGGGCATCGTCGACATCGGCCCCGGTGCAACTGATTTCACCAACCAGGTAATTCGAAATGGAGAACTGTGACCACAGCAGAGGAGATCGCTCCGACGATCGCCGACGTCGACAAGCTCACTTCTTGGCTGGACATCCAGGAGCTCGGGACCGGTGCACCACTGGAGTACCGCTACATCTCCGGTGGCAGCCAGAACGAGATCTATGAGATACGACGGGGCGACCTGCACTGCGCCATGCGAATCCCGCCGCCCACCGCCCCGGCCGACCGCGACAACGGCATCCTCCGTGAATGGCGCATCATCGATGCGTTGACCGGCACCGATGTACCGCACACCGAGGCGATCGCGGTCTGCACGGATCCGTCCGTTCTCGGACGCACCTTCTATCTGATGGGATTCGTCGACGGATGGTCCCCGATGCAGAGCATCGGGAAGTGGCCCGCGCCCTTCGATGCCGACGTCGAGAGTCGGCAAGGCCTGGCTTACCAACTGGTCGAGGGCGCGGCGCTGCTGTCCAAAGTCGACTGGAGAGCCAAGGGTCTCCACGATCTGGGTCGGCCGGACGGCTTCCATGATCGCCAGGTGGACCGCTGGACTGCCTTCCTCGATCGCATCAAAGGCCGTGAACTACCGGGCTTCGATGAAGCCGCCGCGTGGCTGCGGGCACACAAGCCGATCGACTACATCCCGGGAATCATGCACGGCGACTACCAATTCGCCAATGTGATGTTCCGCAACGGTGCGCCGGCCCAGCTGGCCG
The DNA here is from genome assembly GCF_019456655.1 of Mycolicibacterium diernhoferi. Taxonomy (NCBI): domain Bacteria; kingdom Bacillati; phylum Actinomycetota; class Actinomycetes; order Mycobacteriales; family Mycobacteriaceae; genus Mycobacterium; species Mycolicibacterium diernhoferi. Next base: position 4,037,882 of record NZ_CP080332.1, read on the forward strand.
CCATCGTCGACTGGGAGATGGGCACCATCGGCGACCCGAAGCTGGACCTGGGCTGGGTCATGCAGTCCTGGCCCGAGGACACCAACAGCGGTGACGGCAGTGTCGGTGACTATGTGGACATGCGGGGAATGCCCTCACGCTCAGAGGTTCTAGAGCACTACTCCAACGTCTCGGGACGTCAGGTCGATGACATCGACTACTACTGTGTCTTGGCCCAGTGGAAGCTGGCCGTCATCTTGGAGCAGGGTTATCAACGGGCCAAAGGCGACCCGAAGCTGGAGGCCTTCGGGCCGGTCATCCTGGATCTCATGCGCGGTGCAGCCGAGCTCGCCGCGAGTAGCGATTACCAGCGATGAAGACTCCCGCCGAGATGTTCGACCTGACGGGGAAGGTCGCTGTGGTCACCGGGGGGAGCCGGGGCATCGGCCGCGCCGTGGCGGAGGGATTCGCCATGGCGGGCGCCGACATTGTCATCGCCAGCCGCAAGTTCGACAACTGCGAGACCGCGGCCGAGGAGATCGCGGCCGCCTCCGGACGGCGCACGCTGCCGGTCGGCTGCCATGTCGGCAAGTGGGAGGACGCCGAGGCACTGTTGGAGACGGTGTACGCCACTTTCGGCCGGTGCGACGTCCTGGTCAACAACGCCGGAATGGCGCCGGTCTACGACGATCTTCCCTCGGTGACGCAGGAGCTTTACGACAAGGTCCACGCGGTGAATGCCCGCGGGCCATTTCGCCTCAGCGTGCTCTTCGGTACGAGGATGGCCGAGGGTGACGGCGGCTCGATCATCAACGTCACCACCGCCGGCTCACTGCGCCCGGACACCGCCGATCTGCCCTACGCCATGGCGAAGGCCGGACTGAACGCCCTGACGTTGGGGTTGGCCGGTGCGTGGGCACCGAAGGTTCGGGCCAACCTCGTTCTGCCGGGCGCCTACGACACCGACATCTCCAAGGGATGGGGTGCCGAGGCGCATGAGCTGGTCGCGGCAATGAACCCGATGAAGCGCATGGGCGTGCCCGAGGACATGGTGGGACTCTGCGTGTTCCTTGCCAGCGACGCCGCCGGTTATATCAACGGCGCTCAGATACTCGCTGACGGCGGGATGTTCCGCTCCCTCTGAGCACCAACTCAATTCATCACGATAGGGGAAGTCATGCCCGGCAGAATGACAGGCAAGGTCTCGTTCATCACGGGCGCCGGCCGCGGTCAGGGACGAGCTCATGCCGTGCTGCAGGCACGAGAAGGCGCCGACATCATCGCGATCGATATCTGCGAGGACATCGAGTCGAATCCGTACCCGATGGCCAGCTGGGATGACCTGATGGCGACCAAGACCCTCGTCGAGCAGGAGGGTCGCCGCTGCGTGGCCATCAAGGCCGACGTGCGTGTCCGGGAGCAGCTCGGTGATGCCCTCAACCAGGGCATCACCGAGTTGGGACAGCTGACGACGGTCATGGCCAACGCCGGCATCATGCCACTGGCCATGGGTGATCCACAGCCGATGGACTTCCAGGACGCTGTCGACGTCGACCTCATCGGCGTGATGAACACCGTGGCGGTGGCGATCCCGCGCCTGGTCCCGGCCGGCAATGGCGCCTCCATCATCATCACCGGGTCCATCGCGGCGCTGATCCCCGGCACCATGTCCCAGGCAGCCGATCCCAGGACCATCATGGGGCCGGGCGGGGAGGGATACAGCTGGTCCAAACAGGTGCTGGTCGACTACACACAGAGAATGGCTTTACAGCTGGCGCCCAACGGAATTCGGGTCAACATTGTGCACCCCACCAATTGCAACACGCATCTGATGAACTGTGCGGGCATCTACCAGGTCTTCCGGCCCGATCTCGAAGGCGACGTCAGCAAGGACGACTTCCGGCCGGCCTCGGAGTTCTACCATGCCCTTCCCACCGCCTGGCTGGAGCCGGAGGACGTCGCCGAACTCGTCCTCTTCCTGGCGTCAGACGCGTCAAAGCACATGACCGGCACCAGCATCCCGATCGACGCCGGCTGCATGATCAAGTGGCCCAACGGCCCCGGGCAGTAACCCGACTCTTTCGCGAAACCCCCTCTGCGGCAGTGGGGACAGCTCACCCTTGCCTCCCGGGGTGAGCATCGGTATGTTTTTTGTTTAGGCACTCGACTAACCCTGAGGGAGATCATGATGACGGTCGTCGACCAAGCAGTGCGAACTGACGGGTCATCGCCGGGCGCCTCGCTCGCGGATGCCGCGCGGGCCTTCGTGCCGAGGATCCGGGACCTCGCGCGGCAGATGGAGCTGGCCGGGCGCCTCGATGACGATCTCGTCGAGGACATGGAAGCTGCGGGTCTGTTCTCCGTGGTCGTACCGAAGCGCTGGGGTGGCGCCGGGCTGGGTCCACACGAACTCAACAAAGTCACCGAGATCATCGCCGGCGGCGATGTCTCCACGGCGTGGGTCACCGGCTTCTACAACCTGCACAACTGGTTTCTGTGCCGGTACCCACTCGAGGTACAGCAGGAGCTCTTCGCCGAGCGGTCCTCGGTGCGCGCCGCCGCGATCCTGTCCTTCCCGGGCTCGGCCGAACGGGTCGACGGGGGTTTGCGCGTCAATGGGCGCTGGGGTTACGCCACCGGCATGCTGCACGCCTCCCATGCACTCGTGCCGGTGATCATCGATGCGGATATGCACTGGGTGATCGTGCCGCGGGAGCAGATGGAGATCTTCGACGATTGGGACGTCGCGTCGATGGCCGCGACGGGAAGCGTCAGCATCGAGGTGAAGGATGCGCTGGTCCCGGAAAGTTGGGCCTTGCCGTTCGGCCAGATGATGTCGGCCGCTGATCACGGCGGGACCTTCCACGAGGAAGACGTCATGCGGATGCCGTTCTCGGTGCTCAGCCTATCGATGTCGGCGATGTTCGTGGGGGCACTCGACGCCGGAGTGGAGATAGCGCGGGAACGCTTGAACGCGTTCGCGGGCGTCAACAGCCCGCCACGAATCGAACGACCGCTGGCTCGACTGAAGTGGGTCAACGCCTTCCAGACAGCGCGGATCATGCATTTGGTACTCGACGGCGCCACCGAGAACGCCATTCAGATCGCCCGTACCGGTGTCCCGCCGACACTCGAGGAGGAGGCGTGCGCCGGGTTGCACGGCGCGACCATCCTGCAAACGGTGCGCGACACACTGCGCGGCCTTGTCGACGGCAACGGTTCCAGCGGCTACAAGTCCGATAATCATCTGCGCAGGATGGCGGCCGATATCGGGATGCTGTCCACCCACGCGGTCCATGGCGAATACGACGTGTCGATGGACCGTTACGCACGGTGGATCCTGGGTATGGGTGTTGCGCCCGGGGATCCCGGCGCGCGGATGACGTGACCGGTAGGGGGTGGACTACCTTGCACACATGGCATCGACTCCACCTGCAGACGCCGAGGATTCCGACGCCCGGACAGCATTGCTCGACGCCACCGAGCGGCTCATGCTCAACGAGGGCTACGCGGCGGTGACATCGCGTCGGGTAGCGGCCGAAGCCGGCGTCAACCCCGGGCTCGTGTACTACTACTTCGGCCCGATGGACAACCTGTTCGTCGAGGTGTTCCGACGGAGCGCAGCACGGATGCTCGGCCGCCAGGCCGAAGCATTGGCTTCGGCGCAACCGCTGCGGGCGCTCTGGGATCTGATTCGCGATCAGACCAATTCGAGTCTCAACCTCGAGTTCCTCGCACTCGGCAACCATCGCAAGGCGCTCAGGGATGAAATGAAGGCTTTCTCGCTGCGGTTCCGGGAGATCCAGTTCGACGGGCTGTCGAAGGCCCTGTCCAAGTACAACGTCGACGCCACCTTGTGGCCCCCGCAAGCAGTGATGATCTTCATGGACGGTGCGGCGCGGTTCATGGGCGAAGAACGCGCCTACGGACTGACCCTCGGTCACCAGCAAGCTGTCGATGTGGTCGAACGACTGATCAGTGACGTAGAAGGGAAGCGCCGACCGGCGCGACGCAGAAGGGGCTTATGAACCTGCAATTCGGCATGTTGTGGCCGTTCAGAAACCCGGAATGGGCGCGGGTCGCCTGGGATGACTTCTACCGCTGTCAACTCGACCTGATCGTCGAGTCCGAGCAACTGGGCTTCGATCACGTCTGGCTCACCGAGCACCACTTCGTCGATGACGGCTACTCCCCCTCGCTGTTTCCGATCGGTGCCGCCGTCGCAGCCCGCACCAGCCGAATCCGCATCGGAACATTTTTGCTCCTCCTTCCGCTGCACAATCCCGTCCGGGTCGCCGAGGACACCGCCACCCTCGACCTCATCTCCGGAGGCCGTTTCGATCTCGGCGTCGGCTTGGGCTACCGCCGCGCCGAATTCGACGATCAAGGTATCCCCGCCCGCGAGCGCGCCACTCGCATGCAGGAGAACCTCACGATTGTTCGGCGGCTGCTCTCCGGCGAAACCGTGACATTCGAGGGAAAACACAACTCCTTACGCAACGTTCGGATCTCCCCGCCCGCACTGCAGCGGCCGCACCCACCGATGTGGGTCGGCGGAACGGCCCCCAGAGCCATTCAGCGGGCCGCCGATATGGGGTTGCACTTCCTCAGCGGGGGGCCGGGATCAGCGAGCCGGTATGACGACGGACTGCGGGCCAACGGACACGACCCACAGGATTTTCACGTTGCCGCCACCTTTCCCACCTACGTCGCACCCACCCGCGAACAGGCCTGGCAGATCGCGGCCGCACCCTTGCGCTACATGGCCGCCGGATACCTGCAGTGGACCGCGGAAGCCAACGGCACACCACCCGGCGACGTTCCCGCGTTGCCCTCGGTCGAGGACATCATCGGCAACCAGAAAATGGACTTCTTCGGCGAGGACATGCTCGTCGGTAGCCCTCAGGACGTCATCGAGAAGATCGAGGCGCACCGGGCCGGATCCCGGCTGACGCATCTGGTCGCCGGCATGGCGCTCCCGGGCATGCCACCAGATCAGATCCGTTCCGGTATGCAGCTATTCGCACGAGACGTCATCCCGCACTTCCGCCGGTCGTAAGCCCGCTTCCAGCTGAGTGCGGGCCTGATCGAGTTGGGTCAGCGCCTCGGCGATCGAGCGCTCGAGCCGCACCTTCTCCTCCTCGGCCACGACGGCGTCCCGGTCCGGGGGCAGGACGCCGCGCAGGAACAGTCCGACGCTGTACCGGGTGTGTCGATCCACCTCGTCGCTGGTGAAGACGACTCCCCGGGAACTAGCGTTCGCCGGACCGCCGACGACGAGATCGAGGAAGGCTTCCGCGGCTTCATCGGCATGGGGCAATTCGACTCCGTCCCGTGCGATCCGGCGCCGGAACAGGTCGGCAAGGTAGGCCAGGGTGGGCTCGGTCCCCTTCTGCACGTTGAAGGCACTTATCTCGGGCATCTGTCCTGAGACGGCATTGGTCAGATGCAACAGGCGCTGACCTCCCCGGCTGAGCACGTTGGCCACCAGAATCTGACCGATCCTCAGCAGCGTCTCTTCGAGGTCATCACTCTCCGCCTCCTGCAACAGTTCGATCGGAATGATCCACTCCTCGATCGCCCGAGTGAGTGCGGCCTTGAAAAGGGTGGTCTTATCGCCGTACCGGGTATATACGGTGCGCTTGGCCATGCCGGCCGCCGCGGCGATCCCTTCGATGGTGGTGCGCTCGAATCCGTTCTGCAAAAAGAGGTCCAGCGCCGTGTCCAGTAAGTGTTCATTGCTGAGTGTTGGCCTGCCAGGTCGTCGCTTCCCCGAGGTCGGTCCCGTGGCGGAGGGCGCACCGTCGGCCTCAGCAGGTTGTTCGGTCACACAGTCAATCTTGCATGCTTGCGCCACCCGCGCACCCACCCGCCCACAAGTTCTAACCGAACTCGGTGCCTTATTGTCAAATATCTACCGTTTTCAACCCTAAATAAAACGCAATGGGTAACATTCTTTGTGGCCGACAGTGCCGATCCTCGCGCCGCCGGGCGATGCGGAAGCCGCCGTGCACGGGTGACTGAATAGATTGGGAGACACCAACATGCGAGTCGGATTACACCTGGGATATCAGAACATGCACGGGGACCCCGATGTCCAGACCTTCATGCAGGAAACCAACCTTGCGGTGGAAGCCGAAGCGATGGGTTTCGACTACGTGGGGACCGTCGAGCATCACTTCACCGACTACGCGGCGTGTCCGGCCCCGTTCGAGGTGCTGAGCTACCTCGCGGCCAAGACGAACACGATCGAGCTCATGACCGCAGCTGTCATCCTGCCCTGGAACAATCCCCTGCGCGTCGTCGAGCAGGCCCTGCAACTCGACATTCTCTCCGGTGGCCGGCTGATCCTCGGCATGGGACGGGGTGCCGCGCGCCGCGAGTTCCGCTCCTTCGGTGTCGAACTCGCCGACTCGCGGGAGATGTTCGACGAGGCGGCCCTGATCATCATGGAGGGTATCGAGACCGGGATCGTCGAAGCCGACACCAAGTGGTACCAGATTCCCCGTACCGAGGTGCGGCCGCGGCCGTTCAAGTCCTTCAAGGACCGAACTGTGATGGTCAGCATGTCGCCGTCCTCGGTCGAGGTGGCGGCGAACTACGGATTGAAGACGCTTCGCTTCTCCCAGGGCGACTGGCGCAACGCCATACCCGAGATCAACCACTACAAGGAGACCTTCCAGGCGGTCAACGGCAGACCGTCACCACCGTTCATCATCTCCGACTTCGTGCTGTGTTTCGAAGACCAGGAACGGGTGTCTCAGTACTGCGACAAATACTTCAGCAAGATGTTCGCGACCGTCGCCAATCACTACGAATTCATGAGCGACCACTTCAAAGAACTGCCCTCCTACTCCACCTACGCATACATGGGGGAGGCTGCCGCCGCAGCGGGTGGTCCCGACAAGGCTTACCGGGATTACATCTCGGGCAACATGATCGGCACACCCGAAGCGCTGGTGGAACACCACCGCATCCGTCAGGAAATGGTCGGTGACTACGAGATGCTGGCCAACTTCAGCTGGGGCGGTATGCCCTACGAGTACGTCTACGAGCAGATGAAACTGTTCGCCGACAAGGTCTTGCCCGATCTGAAGGGGTAACCGCCGAAGGGATGGCCTGCCACCGACCGGCAGGTCATCCGCCGCCGCCCGACTGGGCGATGGCGTCCCAGATCGGCGAGCCACGCTGAGCGCGCAGGGACGGAATGGTCGAGCCGTCGATGTCGACGACGCCGTAGTCCGCAGCGACTTCAGCGGTGATGAACGTGCCACCAGACCGCCTCATCACGGCAGGATCGGCAGCCAACGCGGCGATCACCCGGCCGGGGAATTCCGGCGAACAGGCACCAGCGGGATTGGTGACCGCCTCGTTTGTCATCTCGGGTGCCCGGGCCAGATTTCGTTGAGCCCGTTCAGTCATGGTCAGGCCTTGCCACAACGACATCGAGGCAACGTTGTACGGCTCGAGTTCGATCGCCATGTCACGAGCCATGCGGTCAGCGGCCGTCTTACACATCCCGAAGATGACGCCATAGGTGTAGGTCACGCCGGTATATCCCGAGATCGCCACGATCAATCCCGACCTATGGGTTGTCATGATCTTGGCGGCATGCCACGCCGCGACAAAATTCGAGCGAACCCCGACGTCGACCATCTCCCAATTGCTCAATGGCTTGTCCCAGAACGGGTTCGGCTCGGTCAGATCTTCTGGGAGCGAGAACGCGTTGTTGACCAGAATGTCGATCCTGCCCTGCTCGCGGGCGATCCGCTCAAAGAGGGCAGCGACCTGCTCGTCCTCGGAATGGTCCACGTGCACGGCCACTCCGTTTCCGCCGCGCCGGTCTATCTCGGCTGCCGTCTCGGCCACCGTGCCCGGCAGTGCGTGTTCGCCCGGGCTCACGGTGCGTCCCGTGACATAGACGGTGGCGCCTTCGGCGCCGAGCGCCTCCGCGATACCCTTGCCGATCCCCCTGCTCGCCCCTGTCACTACGGCGACTTTGCCTGCCAATGAGGTCATGTGCCGATGAATGCCGGCAGCGAATCCCAGCCGCGCAGCGCGGGCGAAGGTGCCATCCGGGCGTTGGCGATATCGATCTCCCAGTCCGGGATGCGCTTGAGTATCTCCTCCAACGCGATGCGTCCCTCGAGACGTGCCAGCGCCGATCCCAGGCAGTAATGGGCACCGAATCCGAACGAGAGATGCTTGACGTTCTGACGGTGGATATCGAAGCGGTCCCCGTCCGGGAATCGCCGGTCATCGTGATTGGCCGCGCCGATGAGGTACAGGATGACACTGCCTTCGGGCACCTTCTGCCCGTGGAACTCGACATCCCGGTTGACCCAACGCGCAAACTGCTGCGCCGGGGGTTCCAGGCGCAGCACCTCTTCGATGGCCCTCGGTATCAACGAGGAATCCTCGACCAACTCGCGCCGCTGGTCGGGATGACGCCCCAGAGCCACGGCGCTCCAGGCGATCAAATGGCCCGTCGTCTCGGCGCCGGCGCTGGCGAGAAGCGTTGTGTAGGTGAGCACTTCCGCCCGGGTCAGTCGGCGGCGGGTACCGTCTGCCTCCTCCAATTCGGCGTTCAGCAGATCGGTCATCAGATCATCGGACGGGTGCTCCGCGCGCCAATCGATGTACTCGGCATAGCTCGAGCCGTCAGCGAAACCCTCCTGAGGCGCCAGCTGTTCACCTGGCGCGGCGCGAAGGCTGCGGTCCGTATCGTGGCGGTGAGTCTCCTGCTCGGACTCCGGAATACCGAGCAGCATGCCGATCGTCCGCATCGGCACCAGGGAGCCGAGGTCTGCCATGAAGTCGAACCGATCCGAGCCGACGACGGCGTCCAGACTGCTGGCACAGAACGCCCGAACCTTGTGTTCCAACTCCGCGACCCGCCGCGGTGTGAACACCCCGTGCAACACCTTGCGGTGCATCGTGTGCACCGGAGGATCCTCGAAGATGAACATGCCCGACGGCATCTCGATATCAGCGCGGATGAAGTCCAGAATCGCGCCACGGCCCGATATGAACGTCTGGTGATCGGTGAGGACCCGCTCGACGTCGTCAGCCCGGCTGACGGCGTAGAAGTCGTATTTCTCGTTGTAGTAGAGCGGCGCCTCTTCCCGCAACCGCCGGTACACCGGGTACGGGTCGACATCGATATCGGCGTCGTACGGGTCGTAATACAACTCGATCTGGCTCGTCACCGACACGTTCGATCTCCATCTCAGACTCCAGCCGACGCGGCACCTGATGTTCTCCTGATGCGACCGCGGACAGCTGACTTTAGTCAACCGCCTAATGCAGCATAGTCAGCCCGTCATCGTTCGGACAAGAAATCGCGGCATCTTTGCGTGGACGAGTCGCTGCACCAAGGGAAATCGTCAGCGCGGAGCCATCTTCCTCAGACGGTTCCCCGTTCATTCTTGAAAATGGTTGACTGAGTATTATCTCTGCGGTTAGCTCACTGCTGCACCGGCCAACGAGGGTGAGCACGAAGCGAAGCAGTAGACAGATCAGCCCGCTCACGCCGAGAGACGGATTGCAGCAGACACGTTCACCGATGGAGACGGAGACCGGCGATGGCTATCGTCTTTGATCCCGAGTTGTACCGGGCGACAGAGAAGCACTTTGCCCACCACCCGCTCCCCGGTTATGAGAGTGGGTGGGAAACGTGGCATGCCGACGCCTGCTACGACAACGGGTACTTCTCCACGGTCATGCTCGCCGTGGATGGGCCCATCTTCATGGTGGATCTGCGCATCGTGAACGCGGCCGGCGAGCCGGTCGTGGAGTCCATGCAGTTCTTCCCGAGTGAGGAGTTCGTCGCCTCGACGGACACATTTGATATACGCATGGGCCACAATTATCTTCGCGGGGAGTTTCCTCGATTCGAGATTCACGTTCGCGACGGTGACCATGGCGTTGACCTCACCTATGAACCCCTGGTCCAACCGACCATCTCCGAACTCCCCGATGGGGTCGGTATCGGCCGGGTAGCGGTTCCGGACACTCCCGTCTTCGTCGGTTGGTTCTTCCAGCCCAAGAGCAGAATCACCGGGAAGCTGACCATCGGAGGCCAGGAAATACCGGTCACCGGCCAGGGCTTCTCTGACCACCAGTTCGGCAGCGCCGACTTCTTCGAGGATGCCGTTCAGTTCTTCATCTGGGGCTGCCTACCGCTGGGCGAGCACACCGTGAACTTTTTCGACGCACAGACGACGCGGACCGGCGGATATCGACCATTCAAGTGGTTGTGGGATTGGAAGGGCGAGAAGCTGGTCGAATACTGCCGCGATGCCGATTTCTACATCCGCGCAAGCAATATCGCAGAGGGTGACACCCTCCCCCGCACGTTGGTCGTGGTATTCGAACACGCGCGTATCCGAGGCACGGTCACGTGTGAGTTCACAGCTCTCATCCAGAAACAGCCGCTCGAACTGAAGGACAGGACGGTCGTCCTCAACCGTTCCGCCTACGACTGTCATGCGCAGTTGGAAATCGACAACGACATCGTCGACACCAGGTTCACCCGAATCGTGGAAGTCGCCTACCCCGTTCGCGCGATGTCGGATCCATCGTGATGCAGGAATACGACATCGTCGTCATCGGCGCCGGTCACAACGGGCTCGTCGCCGCAAATTACCTGTGCGACGCGGGCTTCAGCACGATCGTGGTCGAGGCCAACGAGCGTATCGGGGGCATGACGTCGACCAGTACGCCGATCTCCGCAGCGCCGCGCCACCTGATCAACAACTTCTCGATCGACTCGTTCTTCTGGGATTCCTTCCCGCCGTCCCGGGAACTGCAGTTGCACCGGCACGGGCTGAACCTGGTCGAACTCGATCCGGGCCATCTCTACCTCCACCCCGAGGGTGGTTCGATCGCCTTCTTCAAGGACCCGACCCGCACAGCCGATGACATCCGCCGGTTCTCGGCCGACGATGCCCGCGCCTATCTCGAGTTCGTGCCGGCACTTCAGGCGTTTGCCGAGGTGGCGATGCAGATGGGCAAGACCAATCCGACCCGGCCGGATATGCCCACGCTGGTTGACACGATGCGCCGCGCGTTCGGGGTCCGCCACGAACTCGGCCAGTTCCTGCCACTGACGCTGAAGTCCATCTCGGAGACCATCGCCGAACGGTTCAGCCACCAGGTGGTTCGCGACGCGCTGCACGCGTCCTCGGGTTCCACCATTCCCAACGACATCAGCGGAACCGGAGTGGCATTCACCTGGATCGGCAACATGCACCGCCACGTGTGCCGCCGGTCGATCGGCGGAGTTCAGGCCATCCCCGACGCCCTGGCGACCCGTTTGACGAGCAAGGGTGGTGCGGTGCGGACCGGCTCCCCGGTCGCAGAGATCACCATCGGCGATGACGATCGGACCTCTGGAGTGCGACTGACCGACGGAACGTATGTCCGGGGGCGCAAAGCCGTGTTGGCCACCTGCGATCCCCGCACCGCACTGGACACGCTCCTGCCCGATGGCGCGCTGCCCGAGTCCACCCAGGCGGCGGTGCGTTCCATTCCGGTCGACAACCTCGGCTATGGACAATTGAAGGTGGACCTCGCTCTGTCGGGGCGCACCACCATGAAGCGTCATCAGACCTGGCGGCGCGACGACGTCGACGTACGTAGGCCGACACACATGATCGGTACCGAGGCGGGGATGCGGCGACTCTTCGCGCGGTCGGGCGCAGGATTGTTGCCCGAACCCGGCGACCATGTGGTGTGGTCCGTGATCCCGACATCACTGGATCCCAGCCAGGCTCCCGACGGCCAAGACACCATCTATCTGTACAGCTCCGTTGTGCCATCGAAACCTGAAGGCGGCTGGGCCGCAACGAAAGACAAGATATCCCAGGGCATTGTCGAGACCGCGTCGGTCTACTACGACGACATCAGCTCGCTCGAGATCGGCCGCCAGGTCCTCAACAACGACGACATCGCCGAACGCACCCACGCCACGGGGGGCAACATCACCCACGTCGACACGGTGCTGAGCCGCTTCGGACCGCTACGGCCGGCGCGTGGGTTCGGCGGTTACCGGACTCCGATACCCGGGCTCTACCTGGGCGGCGCGGGATCCCATCCCGGTGGCGGCATCAGCGGTGGTCCGGGATATGTCAGCGCCCGGACGGTCATCAGGGATCTCCGTCGGGCCGAGAGCGCCGGTCGCCGGGCGCAGCGCCGCGCGGCCCTACAAAACAGACTCGCCGGCGGTTGACCAAGCAGCGCTCGCGCCAGACGGGACTGCCGGTGCAATATCGGGAATCTGCAGTTCAAGATACCGAACAGGGTTTAAATATCGGCGCGCGCAAAACTCTGGGCCGGACGGTCCGGGCCGGTCGCTGTGGGGGGCATGACGCACGCACGCCAACCGCGACCGGAAGCCGATCTCACGGCAGGGTTGCGTGGGTGCTGCCAGCGCGCCGAGTTCGACCTGCTGCTCACGGTGGTTATCGAGCCGCGCACCGGGCGTCACCTGGGCAACTTCCCGCAGGCGTTCACCCACCTGGCGCTGATCAACGCGGTGGTGCACGTCATCCGGGCCGAGGAGGAGGCCGACAGCACCGGCACCTTCCAGCCGGCCAACGCCCCGACCTGACACCGGCGCGCCCGGCCCGCGGGGTTTTGATTTCCGGGTGCGCAAAACTCTGGGCAGGGCGGTCCGGGCCGGTCAATATGGGGGGCATGACGCACGCACCCCATCCGCGACCGGAAGCCGAACTCACGGCGGGGTTGCGCGGGTGCTCCCAGCGTGCCGAGTTCGATCTGCTGCTCACGGTGGTCAACCAGACCGGGGCCCGTGCCGCCGGCCGCACCAGCACCTACCCGGCCGGCCGGGGCGGCATGTCGACCGACTGGGGCGCCCTGTTCACCCGCGACCGCACGGTCTCCGCGGTCGCGGTGTAGTCACTGTTTCCGGGCCACCAGCCAGGCCAGGCCCGCACCCTCGCCGGCATCGATGAGCTCCAGCTCGGCGAACGCAGTCCGCAACGCGCCGGGCCGGGCCCGGAACCGCCCGGGGGCCGCACCCACCTCGCTGAGCACACAGATCGCCAGCAGCCCACCGGGCGCCAACCGCTCGATGATCTGCCCGTCCAGGCGTTCGTCACGAAACCTGTTACACAACACCACATCTGATGGCTCACCGGCGGGAAGGCCGGTGTCCAGGTCGTGCACCTCGAACCGGCACACCGGTGTCACCGCCGCGGCTTCGGCCAGCGCCCTGGCCTGCTCGACGGCCACCTCGGAGACATCCACACCGTGCACCCGCAGTCCGCGCCGGGCCAGCCACACCGCCGCCGCGCCCGTGCCGCAGGCCAGCTCCAGAGCGGTGCCGCCGCGCGGGAACGCGTGCTCGTGACGGGCGAAGACATCGGGCAGACCCGGTCCGGGCCGGGCCCGGCCCTGGCGATAGGTGTCGTCCCAGCGCCGCCGGTCGTGGTCGCTCACGAGACGGCGTTGTCGACCATCCGCGCGGCGATAGCGGCCGCCTCGTCACCGGCGCCGTAGCTGCACGCCCAGGCCTCCACGACGACGTTGGTGACCGTGGAGAGCGCATGCTGGCACTCCCAACCGTCGGCGTCATCCTGGGCGGTGACCTGGGTCAGCATCAGGTCCGTGACGGCCAGGTCCTCGATCTGCCAGGTGTAGCTGTCGGTGCCGTCGCTGATGTCGATCGACGTCCCGCCGCACGCCCCCCAGTCCGACTCGGCATTGTCGAAGAACCGCTGAGCCCGGGCCGCCGACGGGTAGAGCACAGCCGTCTGTTCCACCCAGTGCGCATTGTCCTCGTCGGGTTCACGCGACACCTGATCACGCACCGCGGTGTAGCCGCTGTCCCCGTAGACCGGCTCTTCGGCACCGAACATCGAACCGAGGCAATCGGGTTCGGACACATCACCGGAGTGGTCGACCATCTGGTCGAGTTCGCCGACGACCTCCATGGTGTCCGAGCCCATGATCTCGTTGATGTCCTCGATGGACAGCAGCACACCGTCGAGTTGATTCTCCCGCAGCGGCGGCGCGTCCACCGGGACCGCGTTGCCGGCGCGGACGGCCTGACCGGTCACCGTGCTCGAACACCCGGTCAGCAGTGCACACCCGATCGCCGTGGCGAGCAGGGCGCGGCGGGCACGACGCACGCGCGGCGTATCGGCACTGTTCACTTCGTCAGTGTGACCGATGACGCGGCCCCGGGTCACTTCTTTGTTTTGTCCGCCGCCGCGTCCGTCGAGAGCGCCGCCACGAAGGCCTCCTGCGGGACCTCGACCCGGCCGATCGTCTTCATCCGCTTCTTGCCCTCTTTCTGCTTCTCCAGCAGCTTGCGCTTACGGGTGATGTCACCGCCGTAGCACTTGGACAGCACATCCTTGCGGATGGCCCGGATGTTCTCGCGGGCAATGATTCTCGACCCGATCGCGGCCTGAATGGGGACCTCGAACTGCTGGCGCGGGATGAGTTCCTTGAGCTTGGTTGTCATCTTGTTGCCGTACGCCGCGGCCCCGTCCTTGTGCACGATGGCGCTGAACGCGTCGACGGCCTCACCCTGCAGCAGAATGTCCACCTTGACCAGGTCGGCTTCCTGCTCGCCGGCCTCCTCGTAATCCAGGCTGGCGTAGCCGCGGGTGCGGGACTTCAACGAGTCGAAGAAGTCGAAGATGATCTCGCCGAGCGGCATGGTGTAGCGCAGCTCCACCCGCTCCGGGGACAGATAGTCCATCCCGCCGAGCTCACCGCGGCGGGCCTGGCACAGCTCCATGATGGTGCCGATGAACTCGCTCGGCGCGATGACCGTCGTCTTCACGACGGGTTCGTAGACGGCGCGGACCTTGCCTTCGGGCCAGTCCGACGGGTTGGTGACGATCATTTCCGTGTTGTCTTCTTTGACCACGCGGTACACCACGTTGGGCGCGGTGGAGATCAGGTCCAGGTTGAACTCGCGCTCGAGGCGTTCGCGGGTGATCTCCATGTGCAGCAACCCGAGGAACCCGCAGCGGAAGCCGAAGCCCAGCGCCACCGAGGTCTCCGGCTCATAGGTCAGCGCGGCGTCGTTGAGCTGCAGTTTGTCCAGGGCCTCGCGCAGCACGGGGTAGTCCGAGCCGTCCACCGGGTACAGGCCCGAGTACACCATCGGCCGCGGCTCGCGGTAGCCGGTCAGCGCCTCGGTGGCGCCGTGGCGCGCGGTGGTGACGGTGTCGCCGACCTTGGACTGGCGGACGTCCTTCACCCCGGTGATCAGGTAGCCGACCTCACCGACGCCGAGCCCGTCGGAGGCCTTCGGCTCGGGCGAGACGATGCCGACCTCCAGCAGCTCGTGCGTCGCGCCGGTGGACATCATCTTGATCTTCTCACGCGGATTGAGCTTGCCGTCGACCACGCGCACGTAGGTCACCACGCCGCGGTAGATGTCGTAGACGGAGTCGAAGATCATCGCCCGGGCGGGAGCGTCGGCGTCACCGACCGGAGCCGGGACCAGCCGGACCACCTCGTCCAGCAGCTCGCGCACCCCGACGCCGGTCTTACCGGAGACCCGCAGCACATCCTCGGGCTCGCAGCCGATGATGTGGGCGATCTCACCGGCGTAGCGGTCCGGGTCCGCCGCGGGCAGGTCGATCTTGTTGAGCACCGGGATGATGGTCAGCTCCCGGTCCAGCGCCAGGTACAGATTGGCCAGCGTCTGCGCCTCGATGCCCTGGGCGGCATCCACCAGCAGCACCGCACCCTCACACGCCTCCAGCGCGCGGGACACCTCGTAGGTGAAGTCGACGTGGCCGGGCGTGTCGATCAGGTGCAGCACATAGTTCTCTTCGGTGCCGTCTTCGCCGGTGACCGTCCACGGCAGCCGCACGTTCTGGGCCTTGATGGTGATGCCGCGTTCCCGCTCGATATCCATCCGGTCCAGGTACTGGGCCCGCATATCGCGGTCGGCGACAACGCCGGTGATACCCAGCATCCGGTCGGCCAACGTCGATTTGCCGTGGTCGATGTGGGCGATGATGCAGAAGTTCCGTATCTGCGCCGGCGCAGTGAACGTCTTGTCGGCGAAGGTGCTGATTGGGTTTCTCCTGGTCCTGGCGTGATCGGGTACTGCCAGGGTATCGACTGCGGGCCTGCTCGACACAATCGACCACCTATGCTCGATTTCATGGCGTCGCAGTGGAAGGCGTTTCAGAAATTCGCCGAGAACCTCGTCTTCAACGAGGCCCCCAAACTCATCCGCCAGCTTCCGACCCCGGAGCGGGTCATCCAGCATGGACTGAAGATCGGTATGGACGCACTCGCCGGCAGCGCCGCGCAGCCTCCGACCGCCCTGCCCGGCGGGCGCCCGGTGACCAGCGCGAGCGTGCCCACCGCGCAGCGCGCCCGGCGCATCGCTTACGCCCCTGACTTGGACGGCCGCGCCGATCCCGGCGAGATCGTCTGGACCTGGGTGGTCTACGAGGACGATCCGACCCGCGGCAAGGACCGGCCGGTCCTGGTGGTCGGCCGCGACCATCGCACTCTGCTCGGACTCATGCTCTCCAGCCGGGACCACCACGCCGACGACGCCGACTGGATCGGCATCGGCACCGGCAGCTGGGACTACGACGGCCGGCCCAGCTGGGTGCGCCTGGACCGGGTGCTCGATGTGCCCGAGGACGGCATCCGCCGCGAAGGCGCGATCCTGGACCGCGTCCGGTTCGACGTCGTCGCGGCCCGGCTGCGCGCCGGGTACTCCTGGTCCTGATCTCTTTCCGCCCAAACGAACAAACGGGCGGCAAAGTGCGAGTGGATCCCACCATTACGTCAATCTCGGCGCCGCTCAGACCGGGACGGCGGCCCGCAGCACCGGCAGCACGCCCTCGCCGACATGCCGGATCTCGTCGATCTGCGGGTAGCCGGACAGGATGAACTCGCTGATGCCGAGGCGGGCGTACTCCTCGATCACCCCGGCCACCGTCTCGTAGCTACCGATCGCGGCGGTCCCGGCGCCGTCCCGCAACAGGCTGGGGCCGGCCCACAGGCCCGGGTGTACCTCCAGGCTGCGGGCGTCGACGAGTTCACCGCTGGTCAGCGCCGCCATCCGCCGCTGCCCCTCCGAGGCACTGCTCAGGTACCGCTCGTGCGCGCGGCGCACCTCGTCGCCGCTCAGCCCCGCGATGAGCTCCTCGGCGCGCTGCCAGGCCTGCTCCTCGGTCTGCCGAGCCACGGTATGCATCCGCAGACCGAACCGGATGGTCCGCCCCCGGCCCGCCGCGGCGGCGCGCACCCGTTCGATCTTCTCGGCCACCTGCTCCGGCGGCTCACCCCAGGTCAGGTAGACGTCGGCGTGCTCGGCGGCGACCTCGATGGCCTCCGGGGAGGATCCGCCGAAGTAGATCGTCGGCGGGATCTCGACCGGGTAGGCCGTCCTGGCGTTCTCGATGTCGTAGAACTCGCCGTGGAAAGAGAACTCCGGGTTGCTCCACGTCCCGCGCACGACGGTGAGGAACTCGCCGGTACGCCGGTAACGGGCCGCCTTGTCGATGTCGTCCCCGAACCGGCGGGCCTCGTCGTCGGCGCCGCCGGTGACAACGTTGAGCGCCAACCGGTTTCCGGTGAACCGCTGGTAGGTGCTGACCTGCTGGGCGGCCAGCGTCGGCGACGCGGCGCCCGGGCGGAACGCGACCAGGAACTTGAGCCGCTCGGTGTGCTGGGCCAGCGCGGTGGTGGCCAGCCAGGAGTCCTCACAGTGCGACCCGGTCGGGGTGAGCGCGGCCTCGAAGCCGAAGCCCTCGGCCGTGCGGACCAGTGCGGTCAGATTCGCCAGGGTCGGCTGCAGATGCGGTTCCAGCCGGGTCGCCTCGCGGCTCCGGTTGTCGGCGATCGTGGTGGTGTCACCGTGAGTGGGCAGATACCAATGAAACCGCAAGCCCACCTGATTCCCCGGGTCGCTGTGCTCCAGCCCGCCGCCGCCGGTCATGACGCCACCTTCACCTTCTGCAGCAGCCGGTCGACCCGCGGTGCGATCTCGGCCGCGAAACGCTCCATCTCCGCCTCAAAAGGCTGGAACGCCAACATGAATGTCTCGATCCCCTCGCCGTACCAGTCGACGATGCGCTGCGCGACGGTGTCGTAGTCGCCGACGAGACCGGCCGCTGTACCGCCGTTGGGGCCGACATGCGGAAGCGCACCGAGCCGCTGCCACATCGGCGACGCCGGGTCGGTGTCGCGGCCGAACGTGGCGGTGACATCGTCGGTCCTGCCCTGATCGAGACGCTGCAGTTCCCAGTGGTACTGCATCGATTCGGCGGCCTCACGCGCGGTCGGCGCGGTCACCACGAACGCCGCCATCCCGAATCGCAGCGGGTCCAGCCCGGCACGTGGACGCCGACGCACATCCTCGATCAGCGCCCGGGCCTCCTCGGCCGACTGACCGTTGAGGAACAGCACATCGGCCTCGGCCGCGGCCAGATCCCGCGCCTGCGAGGATTCCCCGCCCAGATAGATACGCGGGCGAGGGCGGTGCGTCCCGACCGGGTGCAATTCGAACTCGTCGATGTGAAAGTACTTGCCGTCGAACGTGGTCCGTTCCCCGGCCAGCAGCCGGCGCAACACGTGCAGCCATTCTGTGCCGTAGACGTAACGCTCACCGTGCTCCAACATGCCGATCCCGGAGCGTTCCAGATCCGGGATCCACCACGCGTTGACGACGTTGACGGCGAACCGGCCTGCGCTGATCTCCTCGATGCCCTGGGCCTGCTTGGCCAGGATCGTCGGGTGGATGATCGACGGCTTGATCGCGGCGATGATCTCGATGCGCTCGGTCAGCGCGGCCAGCGCGGCGGCGGCACTCCACGCGTCGAGCTGGTCGAGGTGCTCCCCCAGCGGGTTCATGGTGTGCTGGGCGATCAGGGTGGTGTCGAATCCGAGCCGCTCGGCCAGCAGCACCTGATCGCGCACCCGCTTCCAGGAAGCATCGACGGGGTCATCGGGGTGGCCGAGCGCGGCCATGGTGCCGTGCACATTGGCCCACACCCCGAACCTGGGACGAGCAGTCATGTATTCCGTCCAATTCCAATCGAATTCAACACCTTGCTGCAACCGATCTTCGCACCGGCGCCGGAGCCCGGCCGACCGGTCGAGGCCCGCCCACAGGGAACACGCAGGCCGGTAGTTCAGATCAGCTCGATTCCTAGTCTGTCTGCCCGCTGAGCAGGTCCGTAGGTTCTCTCGCCCGCTCAGCGCCGAACGGAAACACCGCCGGTGTTGTCAGATTGCGTGCCCGCTTCACCTGTCACCCGGCGGGCATCCGTTCGACTGAGAGAGCCTCCGTGATCGAGATCGAGAACCTGACCAAGCGATTCGGTGACCGCACCGTGCTCGACGACATATCGCTGTCCGTGGGGAGCGGCGAGATCCTCGCCGTGGTCGGCCCCAGCGGCGCCGGTAAGAGCACCTTGTCGCGATGTGTCAGTTTCCTGGAGCGTCCCACCAGCGGCACCGTGCGTGTCGACGGCAAGGACTTCACCCGCCTCGACGGTGACGAGTTGCTCGCCGCCCGCCGCGGTGTCGGCGTCATCTTCCAGACCGCCCCGCTGCTGCGCCGACGCACGGTCGCCCAGAACATCGCCCTGCCGCTGCAGTACCTGAACGCCACCGAGGACTCCGTCGACAAGCGTGTCACCGAACTGCTTGAGCGGGTGGGCCTCTCGGATCGCCGGGAGTTCTATCCCGCCCAGCTTTCCGGCGGTCAGAAGCAGCGCGTCGGGATCGCCCGCGCCCTCGCGCTCGGCCCGTCCAACCTGCTCTCCGACGAGGCGACCTCCGGACTGGATCCGGCCACCACGAGATCGATCCTCGGCCTGCTCGGCCATCTGCGCGACGAGTTCGGCCTGTCGATCATCCTCATCACCCACGAGATGGAGGTGGTCCGGGAGATCGCCGACTCGGTGGCCCGGATCGAGGACGGCCGCATCATCGAGAGCGGTTCGGTGCAGGACATCATCCTGGACCCCCGCTCCGCGCTGGCGCACGAACTGCTGCCCGACCGGCCCGGTGTCCCCCATGACGGACAGGGTGAGGTCTGGGAGATCTCGCACGCCTCCCGCAACGTCCCGCTGGACTGGTTGACCACTATCGGGTCCACCCCCGGCCTGGACGGCGCACAGGTCAGCGTGCTCAGCGCGAGCGTCGAGGCCATCCGCGGTGTCGCCGTGGGCCGCGCCGTCCTGGCCATCTCCCCCTCTGCGCCTGCCGGTTTCGCCGAGCATCTCACCGCGCGCGGCCTGCACGTGCGGCCGGTCGAGAAGGCCACCGCGGGATCCACGGAGGCAGCAGCGTGACGCATCTGGCTGCGGACGACTTCAGCACACCGTGGCTGAAGGTCCACGAACTCCTGCTGCCCGCCTACGGCGAGACGTGGATCATGGTCGGCGTCACCATGGTGCTCGTCGTGCTCATCGGCACCCCGGTCGGGATCATCCTGCACAACACCTCGACCCTGGGCCTCTTCCCGAACCAGCGGCTGTTCACGGTGCTCAACACCATCGTCAACATCGGCCGGTCGCTACCGTTCCTGATCCTGATGGCCGCCATCATCCCGGTGACCCGCTTCATCGTCGGCACCACGATCGGCATCGCGGCGGCCATCGTGCCCATGACGGTGGCCGGTGTGCCGTTCTTCGCCCGACTCGTCCAGAACGCGTTGCGCGAGGTGCGATCCGACGTCACCGATATGGGCCTGGTGTCCGGCGGCTCACACGTGCAGGTGATCCGTTCGGTGCAGCTGTCCGAGGCGTTGCCCGCCCTGGCCGGCGCGTTGACGGTCAACACCATCGCGATGATCGAGTACTCGGCGATCGCCGGCTCGATCGGCGCCGGCGGTGTCGGACATCTCGCGATCACCTACGGCTACAACCGATTCGACGACAACATCATGATCGCCACGGTGATCGCGTTGATCATCACCATCCAGCTCGTCCAGTTCGCCGGTGACCGCGCCGTCCGCGCGCTGACCCGCTGACCCCTCCCCACCTCCCCGAACAGAAGGAAGACCAGTGACAGACCAGAACAACCCGGCCGGCGTCGACATCCAGATCAAGAAGAAGACGCGTTGGCCGTGGGTGGCCGGCGCGGCGGTGGCGGTGGCGGCCGTCGCCGGCGGCATCACCTACGCGCAGGTGTCCAACCAGGACAAGGAATTCGGCACCACCCTGGAGGTCGCCACCTGGAGCACCGACATCGCCGCCGAGAACCTGCTGTCCTACATCGCTGAGAACGTGGCCCCCGATCACGGCATCACCATCAAGCCGGTCCAGATCGACAACCTGATCGAGATCAACCGCGCCGTGGACGCCGGCAACGTGGCCGGCAACTTCTTCGAACACCAGCCGTTCCTGAACGACGCCATCGCCGCCAACGGGTTCGAACTGACCCTGGCCGCACCGACGTTCACCTGGGATCAGGCCACCTACTCGGATAAGTACGACAGCTGGGACGAGGTGCCCGACGGCGCGAAGATCGCCCTGCGTGACGATCCGGCCGGGCAGGCGATCGCACTGCTGGACCTCGCCGAGGCGGGGCAGATCACCTTGAAGCCGGGCAAGACCGACCTCAAGGGCCTGCCGCAGCTTGCCGATGTGGAGTCGAACCCCAAGAACTACGAGTTCATCCAGGTCCCGATCGGTCAGCTGGCGCGCAGCCTCGCCGACGTCGACGCCGTCGTGGTGCACATCTCCGACGTGTACGCCTCCGGCCTGACCGAGGAGCAGATCCTGGACCGCCACCCCGCACCGGTGGGCAGTGAGGGCGGCCTGGTCGTCAGCAACAAGCACCTCGACGACCCGAACGTGCAGAAGCTGATCGCGACGTTCTCCGATCCCAAGATCGCCGAGTTCCTGGAGACCACCGACAACGCCCTGATCCGTGACACGCTCGGCCCGATCGGCGCGACCGAGGACTCCGACACCCCGTCCGCCACGTCATGAGCTCCCCCGTGAAGAAACCCCTCTATTACTCGGCGTTCGTGATGAACACCGCATCCCATGTGCTGCACGGGTTGTGGCGGGCCCCGGAGGCCCAGAACCACAAGTTCAACTCGCTACGGCACTGGACGTCACTGGCCGCCGAGGTCGACCAGGCCGGCTACGACCTGTTGTTCTTCGCCGACGTGTTCGGGCTGCGGGCGCCGTGGAACGGGAACTGGCGCAAGGCCGTCGAGGGCGGAATCCAGATCCCGGTCAACGATCCCTCGGTGCTGGCCTCGGCGCTGGCCGCGGTCACCCAGAACCTCGGCATCGTGTTCACCAGTTCGATCGTGCAGGACCACCCGTTCAACTTCGCACGGCGGATGTCCTCGCTGGACCACTACACCGACGGCCGGCTGGGCTGGAACATCGTCACCAGCTTCAACGCCAACATGTTCCGCAGCTTCGGCCATGACGGCACGCTGGCCCACGACCAGCGCTACGAATGGGCCAACGAGTACGTCGACGTCGCCTACAAGCTGTGGGAAGGTTCCTGGGACGACGACGCACTGGTGCAGGACAAGGAGCGCAGCCTGCACTCCGACCCGTCGAAAATCCACAAGATCAACCACGTCGGTAAGCGTTACAGCGTCGAAGGACCGCATTTCACCTCACCGTCCCCGCAGCGCACCCCGGTGCTGTTCCAGGCCGGTTCCTCCCCTGCGGGCCAGCTGTTCTCGGCCCGCAACGCCGAGGGCGTCTACATCAGCAGCCCGACCCCGGCCGACGCCTACAAGCTGACCAGTGAGACCCGTGCGCTGGCAGCGGCCAACGGCCGCGACCGCCACGACATCACCTTCGCCCAGGGACTGTCCTTCGTGATCGGTGACACCCACGCCGAGGCGGTCCGCCGCAACGACGAGCTCAAGCGGTTCCTGGATCTGGAAGGTATCGCGCTGCACGCGCTCGGCGATGCCGGGGTGGACGCCGGCAACCTGCCGTTGGACACCCCGATCAGCGAGCTCGGCGAGTTCACCGGTATCCAGAGCTTCAAGCGCTGGGCGGCAGAGGTTTCCGGCAACGAGGAGCCGACCATCCGGGACATGGCGTGGGTGCTCGAAGGGGCGAACCGGGTGGTGGGCACGCCGGAGGAGATCGCGGATCGCCTGGAGGAGTGGCGCGAGGCCGGGGTGGACGGCATCAACGTCTACCACGCCACCGTGCCGCAGTCGTTCCGCGAGGTCGCCGACCGTCTCTTCCCGACGCTGCGCGAACGCGGACTGATCGCAGGCGACAAGTCGGGCACGTTGCGGCACAAGCTGCTCGGGCGCGGTGACCGGTTGCCGGACAGCCATCCGGCGGCGCGTTACCGTGGCGCGTTCACCGACAACTCGCTGGCCGACGACGTCGCCGTCCCGGTGGGCACGCCGGTCTGATCACCGTGCGCGGTGCTCGAACCGCACATGCGGCACACCATCGGCCACGCTGACCTGGCACCGCACCCCGTACACCTGCGCGATCAGGTCCTCCGTCAGCACCTGGCCCGGGGTGCCGGCGGCGACCACGGCGCCGCCCGACAGCACCACGAGGTGATCGCAGAACATGGCGGCCAGGTTCAGGTCGTGCAGGGCCACCACCGTGGTGACGTGCAACGTCCGGACCAGGGCCAGGATCTCCAACTGGTGGGCGATATCGAGATGGTTGGTCGGTTCGTCGAGCAACAGATGCTCGGGGTCCTGCGCCAGGGCTCTGGCGATCTGGACCCGCTGCCGTTCGCCCCCGGACAGCGTGTGCCAGAGCCGGTCCGGCATGCCGTCGAGTCCGGTGGCGGTCAGCGCCGCCTCCACGATCCGGGTGCCCTCGCGGTCCCCGCCCATCATGGGCGTGTACGGGATCCGGCCGAGCCGCACCACATCGCGGACCGTGATGTGGAGTTCGGTCTCGTTGTGCTGGGCGACCATGGCCAGCCGCCGAGCGACGCTCCGGCGCGGCATCGTCGCCACCGGCGCCCCGTCGAGGTGCACGGTGCCCGCATCGGGGCGGTCCACCCCGGCAAGCAGTTTCAACAGCGATGACTTGCCGGATCCGTTCGGTCCGAGCAGGCCCACGGTGGCTCCCGGTTCCGGAGCCACCGTGACGCCGTCGAGTACCAGCCTGCCGGAGCGGGTCCACCTGACGTCTCGGGCGTGCAGGCTCACGACGGGATCCCCCGGCGCCGCAAAAGGATCAACGCGAACGCCGGGACACCGATCAGCGCGGTCACCACCCCGGTGGGCAGCTCCTGGGGAGCGAATACGGTGCGGGCCAAAGTGTCCACCCACACCATGAACACCGCACCGAAGATGATCACCGTCGGGAGCAGCCGTCGATGTGCCGGCCCCACCACGAGACGCGCGGCATGCGGCAACACCAGACCGACGAACCCGATCGCCCCGGCCGCGCTGACCAGGGCCGCGGTGATCAGCGCCGTCACAACCAGCAGCACGATCCGCGCCCGCCGCACCGCTACCCCCAGTGCCGCGGCGGCCTCGTCGCCGAACGCGAACGCGTCGAGGGCGCGTGCGTATCCCAGGCAGCAGGCCAGTCCGACCGCGACGACTGCGCTGCAGACCGCGACGTCGGACCAGGACACCCCGGCCAGCGAGCCGAGCAACCAGAACAGCACCCCGCGGGTCTGCTCGGCGTCGGCCGAGGACAGCACGATGAACGAGGTCAACGCCGAGAACAGTTGTGTCGCGGCCACGCCGGCCAGCACCACCCGGTCGGTGCCCCCGCCCGCGGCGTAGGCCAGCAGCAGCACCACCCCGAAGGACATCACCGCGCCGACGAACGCGCCGCCGGACAGCGTCAGTGTGCCCGCCCCCACCCCGAGCACCGCGATCAGCACGGCCCCGGTGGACGCACCCGAAGACACCCCGAGGACGAACGGGTCGGCCAACGGATTGCGGAGCAACGACTGCAGGATCGCGCCGCACAGCGCCAACCCGGCCCCGCACACCGCCGCGAGCAGCACCCGTGGCAGGCGCAACTGCCAGACGATGCCGTCCTGAATCCGGCTGGCGCCCGACGGCCCGGCACCCAGATGCTCGCCGACGATC
Source organism: Mycolicibacterium diernhoferi (assembly GCF_019456655.1). Lineage (NCBI taxonomy): Bacteria > Bacillati > Actinomycetota > Actinomycetes > Mycobacteriales > Mycobacteriaceae > Mycobacterium > Mycolicibacterium diernhoferi. The sequence continues at coordinate 4,062,900 of NZ_CP080332.1, forward strand.
CCGTAGACATCACGCACCGACAGCGCCGCCGGTCCGATGGTGATCGCCGCGGCGGCCGAGACGACCAGCAGCCCCAGGCCGACCACCCACAGCACGAGCAATGACCGCGAACGGATGATCAATGTTCGGAGGCGAATCCGAATCGGCGCAGACCCTCGGCCAGCTTCTCGGCTCCGTCGACAGTGCGGATCGACGGATTGAGGTCGGCACCGTTGACCACGACGTAGCGCTTCGCCTGGACAGCGGTCAGGCGCGAGGTCACCGGGTTCGACTCCAGGAACTCGATCTTGGCCGCCAGCGCGTCGCCGTCGATGGTGCGCCGGCTCAGGTCGGCCAGGACCAGCACGTCGGGATCACGGTCCGCGATCACCTCCCAGCTGACCTGGGGCCACTCCTCGGTGGTGTCGACGAAGATGTTTCGGGCTCCCACGGTGTCGGTGATCACCCCGGGCGCCCCGCAGCAACCCCCGAAGTACGGTGCCCGGATGTCGGAGAACCAGAACGCCACGTCGACGTCCGCGCTCATCCGACTGGCCTCCATCCGCTGTTGCAACTCGCCGATCAGCGCATCCCCACGCTCGCTGACATCGAATATGCGTGCCAGATCCCGGATTTCACCGTAAATCGCGTCCATCGTCAGCGGTTCGGTGCGCATGCCGTCCGAGTTGGCCGACACCTTGCCGACGCAATCGCTCGGCGCGAGGTAGCTGGGCACGCCCAGATCCTCGAACTGGTCCCGGTCGGCGACACCGCCGGGACCGAGAGTCCCGCTGAACGATGCCGACACGAAGTCGGGGTCGGCATCCAGCACGGTTTCCAATGCCGGTTTGTTGACTGCGAGTTTCGGCACCGTCGCATCGGCCTCGGCGAGGTTCTCGCGGACCGGGTCCGTCCACGTCGCGGTGCCCACCATCCGGTCCGCCAGCCCCAGCGACAGCAGGATCTCGGTGGAGCCCTGGTTCAGGGACACCGCCCGTTGCGGTGGCGCGTCGATCACCACGTCGCGCCCGCAGTTGTGCACGGTGAGCGGGAAGCCCGATGCCACCCCGGGTGGGTCGGCCTCGACGGCGGACTGTCCACAGCCCACCAGCGTCAGCACCGCTGCCGCAGCGAGAATCCGGCGCCCGATCATTTGGTCTGCCCCGTCTGGTTCAGGGCGGCGAATCCTTCGGCAAGTTTCTCGACGGCGTCGATCTGCCGGATACCCGGGTCCAGTTCCGAACCGGTCAGCACCACATAGCGCCGGTCACGCACCGCCGACATGTTGCGGGTCACCGGATTGGTCTCCAAGAACTGGATTTTGGTGTCCAGCGCATCGCCGTCGATGCGTTTGCGACTCAGGTCGGCCAGCACCAGCACGTCGGGATCGCGGTCGGCCAGAGCCTCCCAGCTGATCTCGGGCCAATCCTCGCGAGCATCGGCGAAGACGTTGGTCACGCCGACCTCGCGGGCGTACAGGCCCGGGGCCGAGCAGCACCCGGCCAGGTACGGGGTCCGCACCCCGGAGAACCAGAACGCCACGGTCCCATCCTGATGCGCGACCTCCGGCGCGTCGGCCAATCGTCTCTTCAGGTCGTCGACCAGCTGAGCACCACGGTCCGCCACATCGAAAATCTGTGCCAGCTCGGTGATTTCACGGAACAGCGTGTCCATTTCCAGGGGTCCGGTCCGGGTGACCGTCTCCCCCTCGACCACCGCATCGGTGCACACCGACGGCGACTGGTAGGTGGGGATGCCGAGTTCAGCGAGCCGGGCCCGGTCGCCGACCACCGCGGGGGTGAAGGTGTGGGCGCTCGCCGAGGTGATCAGGTCGGGCTCGGTGTCCAGTACCGCTTCCAGGCTGGGATCGTTGTCCGCCAGCCGCGGTACGCGGGCGTTGTCGGCGGCCAGTGCCGGAAGCACCGGGTCGAACCAGGTCGAGCTGCCCACCATCCGGTCGGCCAGTCCCAGCGAGAGCAGGATCTCGGTCGAGGCTTGATACAGCGAGACCGCGCGCGTCGGCGCATGCTCGAATGTGACCTCCACCCCGCAGTTCTGCAGGGTCAGCGGATAGCTGGTGCCTCCGGAGCCGTCGGTCTGCGGCGGCGGTGCCGCCGTGTCGGTTCGGCCACATGCGGTGACCAGGAGTGCGAGGGATACAAGCGTGATGAATGCACGCACGGCGGAACTTCCTTCGGTATGGGCTCAGGCGCGGAGCCATCAACGGTTCACCGGCCGCAGGCATTCGGACTCGGAGGCCATGTCGGGAATGGCAGGCCCCATACCGTTGCGCGTCAGTTCCGGGTTCTCACCGGATTCCCCTGCAGGTCAGCTCCCGCACTCTACCGCGAGTCCCACCGCGACAGATTCACCGTGGCCGCCGCCACATGGGATACATGACCGGGCCGCCGTCCGGCAGGGCGATCTCGCCGGTGACCTCGAAGCCGAATCGGCGGTAGTAACCGATGTTGTCCGGGTTGCTCGACTCCAGGTATGCCGGTGCGTGTTCCGCGTCGCACCGGTCGAGGCGAGACCGCATCAGCGCCTGGCCGAGACCGGTGCCGCGCACCTGCGGGTCGCTGCCGATCACCGCGAGGTACCAGTGGGGTCCCTCCGGGTGGTGACGCTTCATCAGGTCGGTGATCCGCAGCCCGCGGCGCACCGCGGTACCGAAGGTGCGCAGCATGCTCGGCGCGGCCCGCAGCTGTTCGCCGGTGGTGTGCCGCCACTGGCCCGGCGGATCCCACAGCGCCGCAGCGCCGATCACCGCAGTCCCGGTCGCGGCGACCTCCACGCCGCCGCGGGACAGGTGGTGATGACGGGTCATCGCGGCGAACAACTTGTGCAGCTTGCGCTCGCGCGCTCGCGCGTCGGGCAGCAGCCAGCTCATCACCGGATCGTCGTGGAAGGCTCGTCCCAGCACGCGGGACAGTGCAGCGGTGTCGCCCGGCGTCGCGGGCCGTACGTCAGGGGCGCTCATCGGCGTCCATTCAGCCTTGTGTGATGTACGCCTGCAAGTGCTCCGTGCTGGACTCCAACTCCTGCATGCGGGTCTTGACCACGTCACCGATGCTGACGATGCCGGCCAGCCGGCCGTCCGCGATGACCGGAATGTGCCGCACCCGGTTGTGCGTCATCGCGGCGCTGAGGCTGTCCACGGTGTCCTCCGGCGAGCAGAACACCAGGTGCTTGGTCATGATCTCGCTGACCGGCCGGGTCAGCAGATCGGCGCCCAATTCGTGCAGCTTGTGCACCACATCACGCTCGGACACGATGCCGACCGGCCCCTCGGGCCCGACCACCACCATGGCCCCGATGTTGCGGTCCACCAGGCCGGCGAGGAACACGGCCACCGAGGTGTCCGGGGTGGTCGTCGTGACGGCCGCGCCCTTTGCCTTCAGAACGTCGGCGATACGCATGACAGCCTCCGGAAACAGAATGTGATGTCGAACACACCCAGGCTACGTCGTATCGGCTTCGGATCCCTACCGGTTTGCCCGAATATCCACCGACGCGGGCCGGTGGGCGCGTATATGTGTGAGCCATGATCGAGGTGACCCTGCTGGGCACGGGCAGTCCCATCCCCGACCCCGACCGGGCCGGCCCGTCGACGCTGATCCGCGCGGGCGGACAGACATTTCTCGTCGACTGCGGACGCGGAGTGCTGCAGCGGCTCGCGGCCGCCGGGTCCGGCGCCAATCAGCTGACCGCGCTGCTGTTGACGCACCTGCACAGTGATCACATCGCCGATCTCGGCGACGTGATCATCACCCGCTGGGTCACCACCTTCACGCCGGACCCGGTGCCGCTGCAGATCATCGGCCCGCCGGGCACCGCACAGGTGGTGGACGCCATGCTCGCCGCCTTCGGCCACGACATCGGCTACCGCATCGCCCATCACGCCGATCTCACCGCGCCACCGGCCGTGCAGGTCCACGAGTACACCGACGGCGAGGTGTGGGCGCTGGACGGGGTCCGGGTGCTGGCCGCACCGACCGATCACCGACCGGTGGCGCCCACCATCGGCTTCCGCGTCGAGCACGCCGGCGCGTCGGTGGTGCTGGCCGGCGACACCGTGCCGTGCCAGACCCTGGACGCGCTCACGGCCGGCGCAGGAGCATTGGTGCACACCGCGATCCGCCACGACCTCGTCGAGGCCGTTGGGCTGCAGCGCATCCGCGACATCTGCGACTACCACTCCACGGTGCAGCAGGCCGCCGACACCGCCGCCCGCGCCGGGGTCGGCATCCTGATCCTCACCCACTATGTGCCCAGCCCCGCACCCGGACAGTACGACGAGTGGCGGGCCCTGGCGGCCGGCATCTTCGACCGTCAGATCGAACTGGGCGACGACCTGCACCGGGTGCAGGTGCATCCCGGGGTCGGGGTCAGGCCAGCCGGGTGATCTCCACGACGACATCGAGATCGGTGGACCCCTCGCCGGAGTAGATCCCCTTCAGCGGTGTGACATCGGCGTAGTCGCGGCCCACCCCGACGCTGATGTACTGCTCGTTGATGTCCTTGTCATTGGTCGGGTCGTAATGCCACCACTCCCCGGTCCAGGCCTGGATCCAGGCGTGACTCTGCCCTTCGATGGTGTCCCCCACCTCGGCGGAGCGCTCCGGATGCAGGTACCCCGACACATATCGCGCCGGAATTCCCATGCCACGCAGCACGATCAGGGTGAGGTGCGCGAAGTCCTGGCAGACACCCTTGCCCTCGCGCAGCGCATCCAGACCCGATGAGTGCACACCGGTGGTCCCGGGCACGTATTGCAGTTCACTGTGTACCCACCGCGCCGCCTCGATGACGGCCTCGTGCGGTTCGTGCTCCTTGGCAATCTGCCGGGCGACCCGTTCCAGTCGTTTACTGGCCGGCGTGTACAGCGTCGGGGTGAGGAACTCGTCGAAGCGGTCGATCACCGCCTCGGACTTGAGGTCTGCCCAGGAGACCGAGGACTCCGGGGGCGCGGCCTCCTCGGTCTCCACCACCGAGGACGCGGTCACCTCCAGTTCCGTGTGCGGGGCGTGCAGGTCGAAGGTGGTCACCGCGGTGCCCCAGTAGTCGACATAGCGGTACTGCCGGGTCGCCGGCACGGTTTCCACCCGGTTGAGGATCACGTTCTGCCGCGAATCCGAGCGCGGCGTCAGGCGCGCCTCGTTGAATGACGCTGTCACCGGCGATTTGTACGCATAGCCCGTCGCGTGGACCACCCGCATCCGCCACATCAGATCTCTCCCTCTTCGATCACCGAATCGCCGGTACGGCCGGCGTCCGTCCAGGCCACCCACGGAGCCGAGTGGAAGTACTGCAGTGCCAACGCATCACTGACCTGAATGCAGGTCTGCTGCAGCGCGGCCAGCTGATCCTCCAACGACTCCAGCAGCGCGCCGGGCGGGAGGAACTCCAGCTCGCTGCGCGCCCTGCCGAGCAGTCGCTGGGCTTCGGCCGTCGAACCGACCCGGTTGTGCCTGCGGTGCAGCAGTTCGTCGAGACTGTGCTCGGCCAGCCGCAGTGAGTAGAAGACCGAGCGCGGGAAAAGCCGGTCCAGCAAGAGGAATTCGACGACCCGGCTGGCGTCCAGCACGCCGCGATAGGTCCGCAGGTAGGTGTCATGGGCACCCGCGGATCTCAGCACCGTCACCCAGGCCGGTGACGATCCGCTGTCTCCGACGCGAGACAGCAGCATGCGCACCGTCATGTCCACGCGCTCGATGGCCCGGCCGAGCACCATGAAGCGGTAGCCGTCGTCACGGGACAACGTCGAATCGGCCAGACCGGCGAACATCGCCGCCCGGCCCTCGATGTAGGCCAGGAACTCGTGCGGGCCCAGCTTGCGGGCCGCCCGTTCCCGCTCGGCGAGCGCGTTGTAGGTGGTGTTCAGGCACTCCCACATCTCGGTCGAGGTCACTTCGCGGGCACCGCGGGCGTTCTCCCGGGCCGCGGTGATCGACTCGACGATCGAGCAGCCTCCGGTGGTGTCCCGGCCGAACGCGACCAGATCGGTCAGCGACCACACGTCCAGCTGATGATCGGGCGGCTCGATGTCGAGCACCCGCAGCAGCACCCGGGAGGTCTGGTCCGGGTCCACGCTGGAGTCTTCGAGAAGTTGATGGACCACCACGTCGAGGATGCGGGCGGTGTCGTCGGCGCGCTCCACGTAGCGGCCGATCCAGTACAGCGATTCCGCGTTGCGTGCCAACATCAGTCGACCACCACCTGTTGTTGCTGCTGCTGTTGTTGCTCGGTGGAGGAGCGCACCTCGCGGCTCTGCTGGTGCTGCGAGGACGTCACGCCGTCCCCGCGGGCTTCCCGGGCGGCCTTGCCGCGGGAAACCTTTTCGGCGACCGAGGGTTTCCCGGTCTTCGGGGCGTCCGGCAGGGACCGCACCACCTCGGCGGCGGCCAGCTCACGGTCGGCGGCCGACGTCCGCGAGGCCAGCACCCAGGTGTCCTTGGATCCGCCGCCCTGACTGGAGTTCACCACCAGCGACCCTTCCGGCAGCGCCACCCGGGTCAGTCCGCCGGGCAGCACCCACACGTCGTCGCCGTCGTTGACGGCGAACGGGCGCAGGTCCACATGGCGGGGCACCAACTGGTCGCCCACCTTGGTGGGCACCGTGGACAGTTGCACGACGGGCTGGGCGATCCAGCCGCGCGGATCGGCGCGGATCTTCTTGGTGATCGCCGCGAGTTCCTTCGGGGAGGCCTCGGGTCCGAACACGATGCCGTAGCCGCCGGATCCCTCGACCGGCTTGATCACCAGTTCGTCGACCCGGTCCAGGACGGCCTCGCGCTCGTCGTCCAGCCAGCAGCGGTAGGTGTCGACGTTGGCCAGCAGCGGCTTCTCCCCGAGGTAGTACTGGATGATGGTCGGCACGTAGGTGTAGACCAGTTTGTCGTCGCCGACCCCATTGCCGATGGCGCTGGAGATCACCACGTTGCCGGCGCGTGCCGCGTTGAGCACCCCGGCCACCCCGAGCACCGAATCCGGTTTGAACTGCATCGGGTCCAGGTAGTCGTCGTCGATGCGGCGGTAGATGACGTCGACCTGACGCTCGCCCTCGGTGGTGCGCATGTAGACGGTGTTGTCACGGCAGAACAGGTCCCGGCCCTCGACGAGTTCTACGCCCATCTGCCGGGCCAGCAGCGAATGCTCGAAGTACGCCGAGTTGTAGACACCCGGGGTGAGCACGACGACGGTCGGGTCGGCCTCGTTGGTGGCCGCGGCCTTGCGCAGCGCGCGCAGCAGATGCGAGGAGTAATCCCCCACCGCGCGCACCCGGTGCGAGGCGAACAGGTTCGGGAACACCCGCGCCATGGTGCGCCGGTTCTCCATCACGTAGGACACCCCGGACGGCGAACGCAGATTATCCTCCAGGACCCGGAAGGTGCCGTGCTCATCGCGGACCAGGTCGATGCCGGCGACGTGGATGCGCACCCCGTTGGGCGGGACGATGCCGACGGCCTCACGGTGAAAGTGCTCACACGAGGTGACCAGGCGCCGCGGGATGACACCGTCGCGCAGGATCTCCTGCTCGCCGTAGATGTCGTCGAGGTACATCTCGAGCGCCTTGACCCGCTGTGCGATGCCCTTCTCCAGCCGGGACCACTCGGCCGCCGAGATCACCCGGGGCACCAGGTCCAGCGGGAACGGGCGTTCCTGCCCGGACAACGAGAAGGTGATGCCCTGGTCGATGAATGCGCGCCCCAGCGCATCGGTGCGGGCTTCCAGCTCCTCGGCGTCCGACGGGGACAGTTCGGCGAAGATGCCCTTGTAGGGGGCGCGAACGTTGCCTTCGGCGTCGAACATCTCGTCGAAGGCGCCCGAATAGCTGCCCAGATCGTTGTATCCGTCGAAGATCCCCACACGGCGTTTGGCGGCACGCGATTTGGGCCGCGTCGGGCGGGCGGACTCGGTGGGCAGGGTTCGTAGACTCACCGGTGCCATGCTGCCGTACGTCCGGCATTTCGGCAGGCCAGTCCCTCCGCTTTGGGCTATCGGCGCCTGCGCTGGTAACCTGAACAACCGCTGCCCGTTGTCGGGCCCAGACTTACGTACCCAACCGACGTTTACGAAGGAACTACACGCGTGGCCAACATCAAGTCGCAGGAAAAGCGCATCAAGACCAACGAGCGCCGTCGACTGCGCAACCAGTCCGTCAAGTCGTCGCTGCGCACGGCTGTCCGCGGGCTCCGCGAGGCCATCGAAGCCGGCGAGAAGGACAAGGCGGGCGAACTGCTGGTCGCCACCAACCGCAAGCTGGACAAGGCTGCCAGCGCGGGCGTCATCCACAAGAACCAGGCCGCGAACAAGAAGTCCGCGCTGAGCCTGGCTGTCAACAAGCTCTGATTCTTCTCGCACACCCGCGCGGCGACGATATCCGGTCACGCGCGGGTTTTTGCGTGTCCGGGTACGGGCGTACCCGATTCGATGCTCTCCCCCGGAGAGGCCCATCTGACGCCTACGCGTCGGGGGTCATGTGACGCCTACGCGCCGGGACCCATCTGACGCCTACGCGTCGGAAGCCAGCTGGGCAACCTTGCGCACCGCCGACTCCAGTGCATAGTCCGCATCGGCGGCCGCGCCCTTGACGTCGGCGTTGAGCGCCGCCACCACCCGCAGCGCCTCGGCAATCCGGTCCCTCGACCAGCGCCGCGACTGCTTCTGTGCCTTCTGGATCCGCCACGGCGGCATGCCGAGCTCCCCGGCCAACCGGTACGGGTCGCCCTGCACCGGACCGACTCGGGCAATGGTGTGCACGGCCTCGGCCAGCGCGTCGGCGAGCACCACGTGCGGCTCTCCGCTGAGCATCGCCCAGCGCAGCGCCTCGGCCGCCCCCGCAACATCGCCGAGCACCGCCTTGTCGGCGATGTCGAAGCCCTTCACCTCGGCCCTGCCCTGGTGATACTGGCCCACCGCGGCCGCGGTGACCGCACCGTCGGTGTCGGCGACCAGCTGTGAGCAGACCGCCGCGAGCTCACGGATGTCGGAGCCGACCGAGTCGAGGATCACGGCCACCGTATCGTCGTCCACCTTGACCTTCAGGGCGCGGAACTCGCGGCGCACGAAGTCGGCCTTCTCCGCTGCCTTGGCGATCTTGGCGCACTGATGGACCTTGGCGCCGAGCTTCTTGAGCTGATCGGCCATCGCCTTGGCCCGGCCCCCGCCGGAGTGCACCACCACCAGGTGGGTGCCCGGCGGCAGGTCGGCGGCCGAACTGACGATCAGGGCCGCAGCGTCCTTGCCGGCCTCCCCCGCAGCCTCCAGCACAACCACCCGCTCGTCGGCGAACAGCGACGGGCTCAGCAGTTCGGCGAGTTCACTGGTGCTGACCTCGCCGGCCCGCAGCCGGTCCACCGGCACGTCGGCGGTGCCCGCTTGTTTACGGGCCGCACGAAGCACGCCGGCCACCGCGCGCTCGACGAGCAGTTCCTCGTCGCCGAGGACGAGATGCAGGGCCCCGGTGTCTTCGGTCACCGGACAATCGTTTCACGCCGACCCGACAATCCCCGACAGGGTCCACGCCACCAGGACGCAGACCCCGGCGCCGCACAGCAGTCGCGCCCACCGCCATCGCCAGGCCACCACCACCGCCACGGTCACCGCGGCGACCAAGGTCACACCCATGACACCGGAGGGCACGGTGATCGACGCACCCGGCACCGCCGCGATCCGCTGGGACACCGCCAAAAGCCACCACAGCTCGGGCCCGGTGAACCGGATCAACATCCCCGCCCCCACCGGCCAGCACGCGGACAACGCCGCCGAAGCCGTACCGATCACCGTGATCGGCGGGATGACCACGGCGACGAGCAGATTGGCCAGGACGGCGAGCACACTGAACCGGCCCGAGATCCCGGCGATCAGCGGGGCGGTGACCACTTGGGCGGCCAGCGCGATACTCACCGCGTCCCCGAGCGGTTTCGGCCAGCCACGTTGCACCAGCCACCCCGACCACACCGGGGCGATGACCACCAACGCCGCGGTCGCCACCACGGACAGCGCGAAACCGGCATCGACGGCCAACTGCGGCGCCACCACCATCAGCGTGAGCACACTCGCCGAGAGCACCGGGATCGCCTGCCGACGGCGGTGCGTCAGCACGGCGAGCAGGGCGATCCCACCCATCAGCGCGGCGCGCAGCACGCTGGCCGATGGCTCCACCACGATGACGAACCCGATCAGCACCGCCAGCGCCAGCACTGCCGCCAGCCGCGGACCCACCAGCGCCGCCGACATGAGTGCGGTCCCGCACACGATGGTGACGTTGGCGCCGGATACCGCGGTCAGATGCGTCAAGCCCGCGACCTTGAAATCGTCTGCGGCCCTGGCCGTCACCGCCGAGGTGTCACCGAGCACCAGTGCGGGCAGCATCGCAGCCCGGTCGGCGGGCAGCACCTCGCGGGCCGTCTCGGCGAACTCGGCGCGGATATGCCCGGTCAGCCGACGCGCCGCCGGGACGTCCCCCAGCGCCGGCTCGCCGATGGCGGTGAGCACCGCGACGCTGAGATCTGCGCGCAGTGGACGGCCGATGCGGGCCCGAAACCCCGCGGGGCGGCCCACGGACAGCCCGGCGAAGCCCGTCACCGGCGCGAACACCAGCACCATGCCGGTCAGCTCCGCACCGTCGAGTTCGCGCAGCCCGGCGCGAAACATGATGCGCCCACGCCCAATCGAGCGCGGTGATTCGGTGGGCACCACGCTGACGGTGGCGGTATCGCCGTGCCGGGCAGCGATCGGATGGTGGCGGGCGTCGTGGGACCGCAGCGCTATCGACAACCCGAACGCCGTGCCCACCACCGCGACGGCGGCCACACCCGCGACGCCCAGCCCGATCCCGTGGCGCGCACACCACCGTCCAGCCAGCACCGTCGCCGCGAGGGCGCCGAGCGCCACCACGACCAGGAACCCCGGGGGCCAGACGATGCCCGCCGCGGTCACCACCCAGCTGGTCAGTGCGGCGGGCACCAGCCGGATATCGACGTGGCGTTCTTCGGGATTCACACTCACGATTCACGCGACGACCAGGTCTCGGAGCTTGTCCAGTCGGGCCGGGCCGATACCGTCGACCTCGCTGAGCTGGTCGACACTGGTGAAGTGACCGTGCGCCTCCCGCCACGCGATGATCGCCGCCGCGGTGACCGGCCCCACCCCGGGCAGCGCGTCGAGGTCCTGGGCGGTTGCGGTGTTCAGGTCGACCGGCCCGTTCGGTGCCGCATTCGGCGCCTGCCCCGACTTCGGTGCGGCCGTCGAATTCGGTTCGGCGGGTCCGGCCGAGCTGACCGAACTACCCATCGGCGACGGCGATCCCGGTGGGGCGGCGAGCCCGACGATGATCTGTTCGCCGTCGACGACACGCCGCGCCAGATTCAGACCCACGAGATCGGCCCCGTCCACGGCGCCGCCGGCGGCCTCCAGCGCGTCGGCGATCCGCGCACCGGCAGTGACGGTCACCAGTCCGGGTGTGTGCACCAGCCCGACCACGCTGACCACCACCGGCCCGTCCGGTGGCTGCGGCGGGGACGGCGTCGCGCTCGCGGAGGAAACCATCTGGACGGCAGGCAGATTCGCCGCCGACACCGGCGGCCGGGAATCCCGCATCACGGTGAACACCGTTACCAGCACGGCGATCACCCCGACCGCGAGCAGCGCCATGACTCCGGCCCGGCCGGGGTCGGCCCGCAGCCCGGCGAGCCAGTCTTTGGCGGTGCGCTCCCCGGTATCGGGCAGCCAGCGGGCCAGCACGGTGTCCGCGTCCTCGTCGGCGTCGTTCCCGGGGTCCCGGTCGGTGCCGATGCGCCGCGACAGGCGTTGCGCGGGCGATTCGGTGTCCATGAGCCGACGGTAGGCAGCCGACCCGACTGCTCGGTCTCGTCACGGCACCCGGCGTTGGGAATTGTGGATGAATCGGCGACTGTGGATAACTCTGTCCTGAGGGGGCCGAGACCGACCCAGCGCGTCATGGCTTGTCGGACCTCCGGGCGAGAGTGTTGTCATGCCACCTCCGACAACACCGTTCGCCGAGAACTTCGTCGAACCACGGCTGGATGTGCTGTTCGCGGAGATCGCGGAGCTGACCGGGCAGCGCAATGCCATCGATGGTCGGTTGGTGGAGATCATCGCCGAGATCGACGGCAGAGGTGCGGCCGACGGCAACGCGCTGTGGGGTGCCACCGGATGCCGTTCGATCGAGGCCCTGGTCGCATGGAAGGCCGGGGTGACACCGCGCAACGCCGCGACCATGGTCGCGGTCGCCCACCGCCTCGATGAGTTGCCGCGTCTGGCAGAAGGATTGCGCGCGGGCCGGTTGTCCCTGGACCGGGTCGCGGTGATCGCCGAACGCGCCGCCGAAGGCTGCGATGACCACTATGCGAATCTGGTGCAGTACGCCACGGTGACCCAGCTGCGCACCGCGGTCAAGATGGAGCCCCGCCCCGAACCCGAGACCAAGCCCGAACCCAAGCGCGGGATCAGCTCCTATGACGGTGACGGGTACACCACCTACAAGATCCGGCTCCCCAAGCTCGACGCCGCGAAATTCGACGCCGCGCTGGCCTCACACAAGGACGCGTTGGTCGCGGACTGGAAACGGCACCACGACGACCCCGGTGCCGAGGCGTCCGATCAGGCGCCGCCGTTCCCGGACACCGTCGATGCGTTCATGAGCCTGATCGAGGCCGGCTGGGACACCGATGTCGCCGCGCGCCCGCACGGCGCGCACACCACGGTGGTGGCGCACGTCGACCTGGACCGCCACGCCGACAAGCCGGTCGCCGCCCTGCATCTGGGAGCCGCCCTCACCGATGAGGAACGCCGCTACCTGCTCTGCGACGCGACCTGCGAGGTGTGGTTCGAACGGCGCGGCACCCCGATCGGGGCCGGGCGGACCACCCGCACCATCAGCCGCCGGTTACGCCGCGCCCTGGAGTACCGGGACAAGACCTGTGTGGTGCCCGGCTGCGGGGCCACCCGCGGTCTGCACGCCCATCACCTCGTGCACTGGGAGAACGGCGGGGCTACCGAGCTCTCAAATCTGGTGCTGCTGTGCCCGTTTCACCACCGCGCACACCACCGCGGTGATATCACCCTCACCGGGCCCGCCGACCGGCTGGTGGTCACCGACAAAGACGGACAACCCCTGACCGGTGCGGCACTGGCCCGCCCACCGACCACCCCGCCCCCGGATGTGGCGCCCTGCAAAGGACCACTGGGCGAACGCGCCCAATGGTGGTGGTACACCCCCTACGAGCCGCAGCCACTGCCCGGCGGCCAGAGCGCACGCCCCCGCTGATATAGATCGAGTTGGTCCTTCTCAAATGCCTCCGGAGGTGTCAGGAAGGGATCTGTAACTGATTCCTTTTCGGGGTCCGCGTGTTGACGCACGTGGACCTCCTGACACACCCCGGAGGTGTTGTTGTGTCTGTGCATGTAGCTCCAGTCACGTCTTCCACGATCGTCGTTGCCGTCGATGTCGGCAAGACCTCAGCAGTGCTTTCGGTGACCGACGCGGCTCGCCATCGGCTGCTCGCGCCGTCGGAATTCGCGATGACCGGGTCGGGTTTGACCTCCGCGGCGGCTCGCGCGATGGCTGCCGCACCTGCAGCGGTGCAGGTCAAGGTGGGCGTGGAGGCGGCCGGCCACTATCACCGACCGGTGCTCGACTTTCGATGGCCCGATGGGTGGGAAGTATTGGAACTCAATCCCGCTCAGGTCGCCGAGCAGCGTCGCGTGCAGGGACGGCGCAGGATCAAGACCGACGTGATCGACCTGGAGGCGATCACCGAGCTGGTGCTGGCCGGGTACGGACGCCCGGTCACCGATCGTGATGTCGTGATCGGTCAGATCAGCGCCTGGGCGGTGCATCGGAGCCGGCGGGTAGCCACGCGTAGCGCGACGAAGAATCAGCTGCTCGGGCAGTTGGACCGGGCGTTTCCCGGACTGACCTTGGCTCTGCCCGACGTACTGGCCACCAAGATTGGCCGGCTGGTGGCCGCCGAGTTCGCTGACCCGGCACGCCTGGCCGGGCTCGGGGTCAACCGGTTGATCCGCTTCGCCGCGACCCGCGACCTGCAACTGCGTCGCCCCGTCGCTGAGCGGCTGGTCGCCGCGGCCCGCGATGCGCTACCGACCCGCGACGCCGTGATCTCGCGCCGGATACTGGCTGCTGACCTGGTGTTGCTGGGCGATCTGGACGATCAGATCACCGTCGCGGAGACCGCGCTGGCATCACTGCTGCCGCGCAGCCCGTACGCGACGTTGACTTCGGTGCCGGGCTGGGCAGTGGTACGAGTATCCAATTATGCTGCTGCCCTTGGTGATCCGAAACGCTGGCCGGGACCCAGGCAGATCTACCGCGCGTCGGGGCTATCGCCGATGCAGTACGAATCGGCTCACAAGCGTCGCGACGGCGCCATCAGCCGTGAAGGCAGCGTCGCACTGCGCCGCGCCTTGATCGACCTCGGTATCGGACTGTGGCTCAACGAGCCGGCCGCCAAGAACTACGCCCACGGACTCAAAGATCGCGGCAAGCCTGGCGGCATCGTCGCCTGCGCGTTGGCCCATCGTGCTAACCGCATCGCCCACGCACTCGTGCGCGACCATGCCACCTACGAGCCGACCCGCTGGGCCTAGATGCCCACCGTACCCACCCCCGGCGAAAGGACCGACCAGACCCTTCCACAACCCCCGTCGGTAGTGCCACGCTATGAGGACGGGACGAAGGGCCGGATCAGATGCCGTCCCCGCTATGGCGGACCCAGCCGGGTCACGCCGAGGCTAGCTTGGCACCCGGCCCTCCGCCTCCACGGCAGCCCGAACGACGCCAGATAACCCACCGAGGTTGTATACGTCAGCGTGGGCGCCAGGCACCCGCCCCCGACCCCGCAGCTACCACCGACAGCACGAAATCACGCCCCGGCTTGGGGCGTCGGCCCACCACGGGCCTCCAACACCCTTGACTCGCCCTACAGCCAGCTAGTCGCCGTGCGAGGCGAGGACCGCGATCTGGGCGCCGTCGGATCCGTCGACCAGCAGGTAGGTCACCGCGACCCGGCCCAGCTCCGCGCCGTCGACATCGTGGCGGACGAACACCCCGCGATACACGGCCGAGGACGCGTTCAGCCCGGTTACCTCGGCACTGATCAGTCCCGTGGACCGATAGCGCTGTGCACGCAGAACATCAATCTGCCCCTGCATCACCGCGGCCAGCTCATCGCGGGTGGCCAGACTGAGCACGCCTTCATCGGTGGTGAGCAGAAGCGGCACGGCGTAGCAGTCCAACAACTCGGCCACCGGCCGGTCGCCGCGGGCGGCCGCGGCGAAGATGTCCAGGTAATCGTCGAACCAGCGCCGCACCGCGCCGGTATCCATAGCCATGGTGGCATCATTTCACCTTTTCCACCCCCGGTGAACACTGCGCGAATAGTGTTCACGCCCATGAGTGCCTCCCGCCCCCTCCGGGTCATCCAGTGGACCACCGGCAATATCGGCAAACGCTCCCTGCACGCGATCATCGGCCGCGACGACATGGAGCTTGTCGGGGTGTACGCGCACGGCGCGGACAAGGTGGGCGTCGATGCCGCCGAGCTGGCCGGTTGGCCCGCCCCGACCGGGATCAAGGCCACCGGCGACATCGATGCGTTGCTCGCCCTGCAACCCGATGCCTGCTGCTACAACCCGCTGTGGCCCAGCATCGACGAACTCGTCGCCCTGCTGGAGGCCGGGGTCAACGTCTGCTCCAGCGCAGCCTGGATCACCGGGGGCAAGCAGACCCCGCAGGATCTGGAGCGGATCAGGAATGCCTGCATCACAGGCAATTCCACCATCTTCGGCAGCGGCGCCCACCCCGGCGTCACGAACATGGTCGGCATGGTGTTGTCCGGGTCGTGCGAGCGGGTCGACGAGATCCGGATCACCGAGTCGGTGGACTGTTCCACCTATGAATCCGCGGGAACCCAGACCGCCATGGGCTTTTCGCAAGATCCGGACACCCCGGGGCTGGCCGAGAGCGTGCGCCGCGAGAGCGAGGTGTTCGCCGAATCTGCGGCGATGATGGCCGATGCGATCGGAGCAACGTTGGACCGGATGACCTTCGATGTCACCTTCACCGCCGCCACCGGTGACACCGATCTGGGGTTCATGACGATCCCGAAGGGCACCGTCGGCGGTGTGATGGGCTATCACCGCGGCTGGGTCGGCGACCGTAACGTGGTCAGCGTGGGCTTCAATTGGACGATGGGCGACCATGTGGCGCCACCCAAACCGCTTGAGCA
This sequence comes from Mycolicibacterium diernhoferi, assembly GCF_019456655.1. NCBI lineage: Bacteria > Bacillati > Actinomycetota > Actinomycetes > Mycobacteriales > Mycobacteriaceae > Mycobacterium > Mycolicibacterium diernhoferi. The sequence goes on from NZ_CP080332.1 coordinate 4,079,153, forward strand.
CGGCCATGTCATCCAGGTATTCGGCATGCCCAACATGCGCACCGTTCTGCATTGCCTGCCGCCCGCGGATTGGACCGAGCCCGGGTTCATGGGATTGGGCATGATCTACACCGCGATGCCGGTCACCAACGCCGTGCCCGCGGTGGTCGCCGCGGCCCCGGGCATCGCCACCCTCAAGGATCTGCCGCCGGTCACCGGCCACTTCGCCGGCTGATCACTCCGCGAGGCTGACGCACGCCCCCACGGCCCCGGCGCCGACGTGCACGGCAAGCACCGCCCCCATGTCGCGGACCGTCAACGACTCCAACTGAGGCAGTCGGTCGGTCAGAGCCGCACCCAATTCCGCTGCGGCATCGTGATTGTCGACGTGGTGCACGGTGACCGTGGCAGACCGCTCCCCCACCAGGTCGACGATCGCATCCACCATGGCGGCATGCGCCTTGGACGTGGTGCGCACCCGCTGGGCCAACACCAGCCGGCCGTCGACGTCCAAGCGCAGCAACGGCTTCAGCGACAACGCGGTACCCAGCCAGGACGCCGCGGTCCCGATCCGCCCGCCCCGGCGCAGGTTGTCCAGTCGGTGCACGACGATGAACACATGCCCGCGAGGCACCGCGGCGCGGGCCGCGGCCTCGACGGCATCGAGATCGGCGCCGGCCTCCGCGGCGCGCGCAGCGGCCATTGCGACACACCCGACGCCCATCGCCGCCGACCGCGAGTTCACGACGCGCACCGCCGAGCCGAATTCCCGGGCGGCCGCCGCGGCAGAGGAGAACGTGCTGGACAGTGCCGCGGAAAGATGGACGGCGACAACACCGTCCCCGTCGCTGGCGGCCAGCGCCTCCCGGTAGGCCTGGGCCAGATCAGCCGGCGAGGCGCCCGATGTGGTCACCTGGCTGCGGTCGAAGATGTCGTTCGGGATCTCGTCGATTCCGTCGCGCAGGTCGGTGTCGTCGACCAGGACGTGCAGCGGCACCTGCCGGATCGACCACCGCCCGAGCTCCTCGGCCTCCAGGCGTGCCGACGAGTCCGTCACCACCTGGACGGTCATGACCGTTCAGATGTGTCCGGCTGGTACGCACCCGCCTCGGCGAGCCCCTTGAGCATCAGGTCGGCGACGGCCGCGTGCGCCTCGAAATTCCAGTGGATTCCGTCCGGGTTGCCCTGCCCGCTCATCACGTACTCGCCGACCGCGGCCTTGAGGTCCACCACCGGGACCTGGTGCTCGTCGGCCCATCCGGTGATCGCCTTGACGATGGGGGCACGCCAGCGATGCGACTTGCCGTAGGTCTCAGCGATGTGCACGGAAGGGACGGTCGCCACCACCGGGATGCCGGGCCGGTTGAAGTCCAGTGCCGCCCTGGTCATTTCCAGGTATTCGACGGTCAGGTGCGGCGGCAGCGCCGGCCGAGCCACCCGGGACAACCGGGGCTGCAGCCAGCCGTAGCCGTCACGCACCCAGCGCCGCAGGAACGGCGGGCGGACGTAGCGGATCAGTTCCCGCAGCGCGGTCGGCAACGGCGAGGGCAGCGAGTCCATGCCGGAGGTCGCGAAGATCACCGCGCCGGCGCGCGGCAGCGCCGCCCAGGACCGCGGATCCTGGGTCGCGGCCCACCACACGTCGCGGCAGGTCCAGCCGATCCGCCCGATCAGTTCGACATCCCAACCGAGTTGTTCGGCAACGATATTGGGCCAGATCCGGGGATCATCGGCGGGCAGTCCGCCGGTCGGCCCGTAGTAGGACAGCGAGTCGCAGAAGACCAGGAGAGTCTTCCGGCGGGCAGGAGCGGAATCCGATTGCGGCTCAGAGGACATCGTTGGCCACCTGCGCAGAGGCGTTCCACACGTCCAGGCGCCACTTGATCCTGTCGCCGACGTCGTGCCCGGACAGTTGCGCCCAGCTGGCGTTGCCCATGCCGCCGAGGACCGGCCAGTTGTCCACCGGCAGACCCAGCAGGGCGGCTGTCAACGCCGCGATCAACCCGCCGTGCGCCACCAGCACCACCGGCCGGTCCGGCGCGTCGACACCCCACCCGACCTGTGAGACAAGCAGTTCGGCGACCAGCGGAACGCTGCGCTCGGCCACGTCGACCCGGCTCTCCCCGCCGTGCGGCGCCCACCGGGCGTCGTCGCGCCAGGCCAGCCGGGCCCCCGGGGCGATATCGTCGACGTCGGTGTGGGTCAGACCCTGCCAATCCCCCAGATGGGTCTCACGCAGCCGTCGGTCGATGGACACCGGCACGCCCGATCGCTCGCCGAGCGCGGTGGCGGTGTCCAGGGCCCGGCGCAGGTCCGAGGACACGATCGCCAGGGGCTGACGCTTGGCCAGCACCTCCGCGGCGGCCTTGGCCTGCTCGCGGCCGAGATCGGTCAGGTCGGTGTCGAGCTGTCCCTGCATGCGGCTGCCGGCGTTCCACTCGGTCTGCCCGTGCCGCAACAGCACCAGTCGGCGCACACTCACCGGGCATCCTGGGGGCCGTCGTCGGTGTCTCCCGCGTCCCCGGTGTCGAGGCCGTCCAGGTCGACGGGAATGACCGGGCAGTCCCGCCACAGCCGCTCCAGTGCGTAGAACTCGCGTTCCTCGGTGTGCTGGACGTGCACCACGATGTCGACGTAGTCGAGCAGGGTCCAGCGTCCCTCCCGAGTGCCCTCACGCCGGGCGGGCTTGTGCCCGGCCGCGCGCATCTTGTCCTCGATCTCGTCCACGATGGCGTTGACCTGACGTTCGTTGGACGCCGAGGCGATCACGAAGCAGTCGGTGATGACGAGTTGCTCGGAGACGTCGATGACCAGGACGTCGTTGCCGAGCTTGGACGCGGCGGCGCGGGCCGCGACGGTCGCCATCTCGACCGCTTCCGGTGCGGCAGTCATGAACAAGCCTCCGATGTGTACAGGTTGCGTTTGGACACGTACTGGACGACGCCATCGGGCACCAGGTACCAGATGGGTCGGGATTGCCGGGCACGCAGCCGGCAGTCACTCGACGAGATCGCCAATGCGGGTACCTCCACCAGGGTAAGGGCGTCTTCGGGCAGTTCTTTCATGGCCGCGGCGATGTGTTCACCATCGAGCTCGTAGCCGGGCCTGCTGACCCCGATGAAGCGGGCGAGGGAGAACAGCTCCTCCCAGTTCTGCCAGGACAGGATCGAGCCCAGCGCGTCGGCACCGGTGATGAAGTACAGGTCGGTGTCCGCGTTCTGCGCGGCCAGGTCCCGCAGGGTGTCCTTGGTGTAGGTGGGCCCGCCGCGATCGATGTCGACCCGGCTCACCGAGAACCGGGGGTTGGCCGCGGTCGCGATGACCGTCATCAGGTAGCGGTCCTCGGCGGCGGCGACCCGGCGGTCCCGCTTCTGCCAGGGCTGCCCGGTCGGCACGAAGACGACCTCGTCGAGCTGGAACTGATCGGCGACCTCGCTGGCGGCCACCAGGTGTCCATGGTGGATGGGGTCGAACGTCCCACCCATCACCCCGAGCCTGCGCCGCATCGCCACGAACAGGCAGCTTACTGGAGTTCCGCGGGCGTCCCCGCCCGCGTGAAGCTGGTCCCGGTCCGGAACCAGCTTCACACCCCCGCCGGCCCGCCGGACTGGCGTGGCAACCGTCGATGGTGGCAAGCACGGAAAGTTGGCACCGGCGGTCATCATGGCGGGATCCGGCGCACCCGCACTACGCTGCACGCAAATGGGGGCTCAACTGCGCACCAGCGCGGGTTTCACAGCGTTGGTCTTTCTGGTCTGCCTGCTTTCGATCGCCACCAGGATGCCCGACACGCTGGCGGTGTTCTGGCCCACCAATGCGCTGCTGCTCGGTCTCCTGCTGCGCAATCCGACCGCGGCGACGCCATCGACGTGGGTGGGCGCCGCGGCGGGGTATCTGTTCGCCGACCTGGTCACCGGCTCCGACCTGCCCAGAGCTCTGCTGCTCAACTCGGCCAACATGATCGGTGTGCTGGTCGGTTTCTATGGGTTCCGTCGTCTCCGGAATCTCGATCTGAGCCTGACGCGCGGCTCGTCGGTCACATGGGTGGCTGCCGTCTCGGTGACCGCCGCCGGATCGGCGGCGACTGTCGGCGGGTTCATCGACGTCATACTGTTCGGTGACAGCTGGCCGCGAGGCGCGTTGTACTGGTTTGCCTATGAGTTACTGAACTACACCGTCGTCCTCCCGCTGGTGCTGAGCTCTCCGGCCATCCGGTTCCCGACGCCGGCGCACCGCCCCTCGGCAGAAGCGTTGGCACAGTTGCGCCTTCAAGGCAAGCGGGTCGCCGTCCCGCTCATACTCCTGCTCGCAACGGCTCCGGTGGCCTGGATGATGGGCGGCCTGGGGGCGCTCACCTTCTCGATGCCCGCCCTCATCGCGGCCGCTCTGCTCGGCCACGTCTTCATCACCACCCTGTTCATCGCTGTGGCGACGGCATGGGGCATCACCCTGGCGGTGTACCCGCCGAATGCGATGCCCACGATGCCGGAGGGTCCGATCAGCATCTCCACCCTGATCGGGCTGGCCTTGCTGGCCGGCGGACCGCTGGTCATCGCCTGCGCCACCACGGAACGCCAACGCATCTACGCGGCGCTGCACCTGGCCATGACCCGGGACGACCTGACCCGCGCCTATCGCCGCGACGAGTTCATGCGCCGCGCCGATATCGCGCTGGCCGAGGCCGCCCGGAGATCGCAACCGGTCGCCCTGCTGATGATGGATCTCGATCATTTCAAGCGGCTCAACGACACCTTCGGGCACGGTGCCGGTGATCGGGCACTCGCCGACTTCGCCGACACGGTGCGTGACTGCACCGACGAGACCGCGCTGTTCGCCCGGATGGGTGGCGAGGAATTCGCGGTGCTGTTACCGGAGGCGTCCCGGGAGACCGCCCTCGACATCGCCGAACTGATCCGCTCCCGCCAAAGGGCCGCGACCACAGGCGAGTTCGGCGACCTGGGAGCCACCGTCAGCGTCGGTCTGGTGTACGCGGCGGCGCCGCTGACCGATCTGCTGGCGGCTGCGGACGCGGCGCTCTACCGCGCCAAATCGAGCCGACGAGATACCGTCGTGGTCGCCGACGATCCGAATCCCACCGTGCCGGTGGGATGGCGCTAGACGGGCAGCAGACCGTCGATCACCGCGGCCAGCTGCTTGGCCGACCGGCACTCGTGCATGGGGATCAGGTCCTTGTAGCGCGGGACCGCCGAGTCGCCGCTGCCCCACAGGTGCTTGGGCTCGGGGTTGAGCCAGTGCGCGTGCCGGCTGGCGTTCACCATCCGGGTCAGTAGCTCGGTCTCCGGGTTGCGGTAGTTGTTGCGGCCGTCGCCGAGGATCAGCAGCGAGGACCTCGGCGATAACACGTTGGGGAAGTTCTGCGCGAAGGACACGAAGGCGTGTCCGTAGTCGGAGTGCCCGTCGCGGGTGTAGACGCCGGCTTCGCGGGTGATGCGCTGCACCGCCACCGCCAGATCGGCCTCCGGGCCGAACATGTCGGTCACCTCGTCGGTGGTGTCGATGAATGCGAAGATGCGGACCCGGGAGAACTGCTGGCGCAGCGCGGACACCAGCATCAGGGTGAAGTGGCTGAAACCGGCCACCGAGCCGGAGACGTCGCACAGCACCACCAGTTCGGGCCGGGCCGGGCGCGGCTTCTTGAGCACCACGTCGATCGGCACGCCGCCGGTGGACATCGATTTGCGCAGCGTCTTGCGCATATCGATCTGACCGTTCTGCGCGCGGCGCCGCTTGGCCGCCAGCCGGGTGGCCAGTGTGCGGGCCAGCGGCTGGACGGTCTTGCGCATCTGCCGCAACTGCTCGCCGGAGGCGCGCAGGAACTCGACGTTCTCGGACAGCTGCGGCACCCCGTACATCTGCACGTGGTCACGGCCGAGCTGTTCGGCGGTACGGCGTTTGGTCTCGGCCTCCACCATCTGACGCAGCTGCGAAACACGCTGCGCAGCCATCGCTTTGGCGATCTCTTCCTGGGTGGGGGTGGGCTCCTCGCCGTACGGTGCGAGCAGCCCGGCCAGCAGGCGGCCCTCCAGTTCGTCCAGCGCCATCGCCTTGAGCGCCTGATACGACGAGTACGACGGGCCACGGCTGGAGTTGTACCTGCCGTAGGCCTCCACGATCCGGGCGATCATGGCCGTCAGACGGTCGTCGAAGTTCTCCAGATCGGCGCCCGGGCCCAGCATGTCGAGCAGGGCCGCGCGCATCGCCTCGATGTCCTCGGGCGGCATCGCCTCCGGATCGGCCTCGGGATCCGGCTCATCCTCGACGACCGTCCGCGCCCCGTGCGCGGCAGGCCACCACAGGTCGAACATCGCGTCGTAGGTGTCGCGGTGATCGGGCCGGCGCAGCACCGCGCAGGCCAGCCCCTCGCGCAGCGCCGAGCGGTCGCCCAGGCCCAGCACCGTCATCACCCGGCCGGCGTCCACCGTCTCCGATGGACCCACCGCGATGCCGACACCGCGCAGCGCTTCGACGAACTCCACCAGGTGTCCGGGAATTCCGTGGGGGGCCAGCGGCTGCGGCGGCCGGGTGCGACGGGAAGCCATCAGTTCAACCTCAGCTCCCCGGCGGCCTTGATCTGGTCGGACTGATGTTTGAGCACCACTCCGAGCGTCGCGGCGATCGCCTCGTCGTCGATGGTGTCCATGCCCAGCGCCAGGATGGTGCGGCCCCAGTCGATGGTCTCGGCCACCGACGGCACCTTCTTGAGCTGCATGCCGCGCAGCACCCCGATGATCCGCACCAGCTCGGCGGCGATCCGGTCGGGCAGCTCGGGAACCCGCGACAGCAGGATGCGCCGCTCCAGACCCGGATCGGGGAAACCGATGTGCAGGAACAGGCAGCGCCGTTTGAGCGCCTCGGACAGCTCCCGGGTGGCGTTCGAGGTGAGCAGCACGAACGGCGGGCGTTCGGCCTTGATGGTGCCGAGTTCGGGCACCGTCACCGCGAAGTCGGACAGCACCTCCAGCAGCAGGCCCTCGATCTCGATGTCGGCCTTGTCGGTCTCGTCGATGAGCAGCACGGTCGGGTCGGTGCGCCGGATCGCGGTCAGCAGCGGCCGGCTCAGCAGGAACTCCTCGGTGAACACGTCGGTCTTGGTCCGGTCCCAGTCTCCGGTCCCCGCGGTTCCCGCTTGTATCCGCAGGATCTGCTTGGCGTGGTTCCACTCGTAGAGGGCGCGGGCCTCGTCGACACCCTCGTAACACTGCAGCCGCACCAGCTCGGATCCGGTGGTCTGCGCGACGGCGCGGGCCAACTCGGTCTTGCCGACACCGGCCGGCCCCTCGACCAGCAGTGGCTTACCGAGCCGGTCGGCGAGGAAAACCGCTGTGGCGGTGGCCTTGTCGGGCAGGTAGCCGGTCTCGGCGAGCCGCTTGGCGACATCGTCGATGTCGGTGAACAGCGGCGCAGGGCGGGCAGGAAGGCTCATGAGTCGGGTGTACTCCTGTCAGGCGGGACGGGTCTGGCCGTCGCCCCACACAATCCATTTGGTCGAGGTCAGTTCGGGCAGGCCCATCGGGCCCCGGGCGTGCAACTTCTGGGTGGAGATGCCGATCTCGGCACCGAAACCGAACTGCTCCCCGTCGGTGAAGGCGGTCGACGCGTTCACCATCACCGCGGCCGCGTCCACCTGCTCGGTGAACCGTTGGGCCGCAGCCAGTTCGGTGGTGACGATGGCCTCGGTGTGGCCGGAGCCGTACTCGTTGATGTGCGCGATGGCGCCATCGACACCGTCGACCACCTGCACGGCGATGTCCATCGACAGGAACTCGGCGCGCAGTTCCTCGTCGGTGGGGTCGGCGTGCACGGTGACGCCCGCGTCCTGCAGCGCGTTGAGCAGTCGCGGCAGGGCGATCTCGGCCGCGGCCCGGTCGACCAGCAGCGTCTCGGCGGCATTGCAGACGCTGGGCCGGCGCGTCTTGGCATTCAGCAGGATGCGTTCTGCCACATCGAGATCGGCCGCAGCGTGCACGAAGACGTGACAATTGCCGACGCCGGTCTCGATGGTCGGGACGGTGGCGTCGCGCACCACCGCGGCGATCAGGCCGGCACCGCCGCGCGGGATCACCACGTCGACGAGCCCGCGGGCCTGGATCAGGTGGGTGACACTGGAGCGGTCATCGCTGGGCAGCAGTTGCACCGCATCGGCGGGCAGGCCCTCGGCGACCAGCGCCTCCCGCAACGCCCGTACCAACGCGGCGTTGGAGCGGGCCGCCGACGAACTGCCGCGCAGCAACACCGCATTGCCCGACTTCAGGGTCAGACCGAAGGCGTCGACGGTGACATTGGGCCTGCCCTCGTAGACGATGCCGACCACGCCCAGCGGCACCCGCTGCTGGCGCAGCTGCAGCCCGTTGGGCAGGGTGCTGCCGCGCAGCACCTCCCCGACCGGGTCGGGCAGGCCGGCGACCTGCCGCAATCCGGCCGCGATGCCGTCGATGCGCTGCGGGTTGAGTGCCAGCCGGTCGAGCATCGCCTCGGCGGTACCCGAGGCGCGCGCGGCCTCGACGTCTTCGGTGTTGGCGGCCAGGATGCCGTGCGCGTGGGCCAGCACGGCGTCGGCGGCGGCATGCAGCGCGCGATTCTTCGCGATGGTGCTCAGGCTGACCAGCGCGCGGGAGGCCACCCGGGCCGCGGCCGCGGCGTCGTGGACCTGACTGCGCAGATCAAATTCGACAGAAGCGCTCATCAAGCCAGGGTATCCGGCATCCCCAGGTCAGGCCCGGTGGGGGTTACCGTAAGGCGATGGCGCGGGTATGTGTGGTCGGCAGTGTGAACATGGACCTCGTTTTCGCCGTGGACACCCTCCCGGCGCCGGGTGCGACGGTGCTGGCCTCGCAGCTGACCCGCGCCCCCGGCGGCAAGGGCGGCAACCAGGCGATCGCGGCCGCCCGGGCGGGCGCCGATGTGGTGCTGGTGGCCGCCGTCGGCGTCGACGACACCGGCGAGGCGCTGCGGGTCCACCTGGAGCGCAACGGTGTCGATACCGCCGGGGTGCTGGCGCTGCCGGTGCCGAGCGGGACCGCGAGCATCGTGGTGGACGCACAGGCCGAGAACGTCATCGTGGTGGCGCCGGGGGCCAACGCCCATCTGGCGCTGACCTCGCCGCGGCTGCGTGAGCTGATCGCCGACTGCGACGTGCTGCTGATGCAACTGGAGATCCCCACCGAGACCGCGCTGACCGCGGCCCGCCTCGGGCGCGCGGTCGGCGCGACGGTGCTGCTGAACGCCTCCCCGGCGGGCGCCGATCCCGACGCGCTCGCGCAACTGGCCGAGGTCACCGATGTGGTGATCGTCAACGAGGACGAGGCCCGGCGCTGGGTCTGGCCGGTGCCGCACCTGGTCACCACGCTCGGGGCGCGCGGCGCCGCCCACCGCACCGCCGATGCGCAGACCGAGGTGCCGGCCCCGGCGGTCGAACCCGTGGACACCAGCGGCGCCGGGGATGTGTTCGCCGGGGTGCTGGCCGCCGGGTGGTCCGACGATCCGGCCCACGCGCTGCGGCGGGCGTGCGCCGCCGGGGCGCTGGCCACCCTGGTCCCGGGCGCCGGTGACTGCGCGCCGCACGACGAGGCCATCGAGGACGCGTTGAGCTGAACCTCGGACGTCGGCGCTAGTCCCGCGGGATGTCCCGATCGATGGCGTCCAGCCAGATCCGCGCCGACATGTCCGACGGCGCCCGCCAGTCACCGCGCGGGGACAGCGCCCCACCGGCGGAGACCTTGGGGCCGTTGGGCAGGGCGGATCGCTTGAACTGGGAAAACGAGTAGAAGCGCTGCGCGAAGACCGTCAACCAGTGCCGAATCTCGGTGAGGGAGTATGACGGTCGCTTGTCCAGCGGGTAGCCCAGCGGCCAGTGCCCGTGCTCGGCATCACGCCAGGCATGCCAGGCCAGGAAGGCCACCTTCGCCGGGCCGAAGCCGTAGCGCAACACCTGGAACAGCGAGAAGTCCTGCAGCACATACGGACCCACCTTGGCCTCGCTGCTCTGGATCTCCTCGTCCTCCCCCGTGGGCACCAACTCCGGGGTGATCTCGGTATCGAGCACCGACTGCAGCACCTCATCGACGGCGTCCTCGAACTGGCCCGAGGAGATGACCCACCGGATGAGGTGCTGGATCAGCGTCTTGGGCACCCCGCCGTTGACGTTGTAGTGCGACATCTGGTCGCCCACACCGTAGGTCGACCAGCCCAGCGCCAACTCGGACAGATCCCCGGTGCCCAGCACGATGCCGCCGCGCTGGTTGGCCAGCCGGAACAGATAGTCGGTGCGCAACCCGGCCTGCACGTTCTCGAAGGTGACGTCGTACACCTTCTCCCCGCGCCCGAACGGATGGTCCATCTCGGTGAGCATCAACTGCGCGGTGTCACGGATGTCGATCTCGGCGAACGTCACGCCCAGCGCCCGGCTCAGCGCGATGGCATTGGTCTTGGTGCGGTCGCCGGTGGCGAAACCGGGCATGGTGAACGCCAGAATGTCGCTGCGGGGCCGGTTCTCCCGGTCCATCGCGCGGGCGGCGACGATGAGCGCGTGGGTGGAGTCCAACCCGCCGGACACGCCGATGACGACCTTCGGGAAATGCAGGGCACGCAATCGCTGTTCCAGCCCGGCCACCTGGATGTTGTAGGCCTCGTAGCAGTCCTGCTGCAGCCGGGTCGGGTCGGACGGCACGAACGGGAAACGTTCCACCCGGCGCAGCAGCCCGATGTCACCGGCCGGCGGGTCGAGGGTGAACTCGACCCGACGGAACGCGTCGACGGTGCTGCGGTGGTGGCGGGCGTTGTCGTCGAAGGTGCCCATCCGCAGCCGCTCGGCGCGCAGCAGCGATACGTCGACGTCGGCGACGCTGCGCCGCACCCCCTTCGGGAACCGCTCGGATTCGGCGAGCAGCACCCCGTTTTCATAGATCATCGTCTGGCCGTCCCAGGCCAGGTCGGTGGTGGACTCGCCCTCACCGGCGGCGGCGTAGACGTAGGCGGCCAGGCAGCGCGAGGACGCCGACTTGGCCAGCAGTTTGCGATCGTCGGCCCGTCCGATGGTGATGGGACTGCCGGACAGGTTGGCCAGCACCGTCGCGCCGGCCAGGGCGGCCTGCGCGCTCGGCGGCACCGGCACCCACATGTCCTCACAGATCTCGACGTGCAGCACGAAATCCGGCAGGTCGGCGGCGGCGAACAGCAGATCGGCCCCGAACGGCACCTCTTGCCCGTTCCCGGTCGCTCCGCCGGCACCCAGCCGGATGGTGCCGGTGACGCCGTCGCCGGGGGCGAGCTGGCGGCGTTCATAGAACTCGCGGTAGGTGGGCAGGAACGATTTGGGCACCACCCCGAGCACCTCTCCGCGGTGGATCACCACGGCGGTGTTGTAGACCCGGTTGCGGTGCCGCAGCGGCGCCCCGATCACCAGGACCGGCAGCAGATCCACCGACGCCGCCACGACCGTCGCCACGGCGTCCTCGACGGCATCGAGCAGGGTGTCCTGCAGCAGGATGTCCTCGATCGAGTAACCACACAGTGTCAGTTCGGGGAAGACCGCCAGCCCGACGCCCTCGTCGTGGCACTCCCTGGCCAGCTGCAACACCGATTCGGCGTTGGCCGCCGGGTCGGCGAGCGTGGTGTGGTGGGTACAGGCGGCCACCCGCACGAATCCGTGGCGGTAGGCGGAGTAGAAGTCCACCCGGCCATTCTGGCATTGACGGCAACCCACGGGCCGCAGTCGCCGCGCCCGAGGCTAGTTCGGCGCCGCGTGGGAGTCCGTTGCCCGCCAACTTTCGATCACCGACGCGAGCCCCTCGGCCAGCACCGGGAGCCGCGGCACCAGCGTCACGCAGCTGATGAACTGCAGCCTGCGGGCGGCGTCCATGAGTTGTTGCACCCCCGCGTCGGTGCGTCGCAGGCCGAGCCGGTCCGCGGCGTCGTCGTACTCGGCGACCGCCTCGGGCCCGAGCATCGCCAGGTCCCATTCGACCGGACCGAGCGACACGTCCTCGAAGTCGGAGAATCTGATCCCGTCGGTGGTGCGGATGACGTTGTGCGACGGGCCATCTCCCTGGACGGCTTGCAGCCCCACGCCGGGGTATCGCGCGGCGAACACCGTGGGGTCGGCGAGCACGCCGCGCAGGGCCGCGTATTCGGCGCGGGCCCGCTCGATATCGGCGGCGCCGAGCAGGTCGCAGGGCTCCAGGTGCGCGAACATCCCGGGGGCCGCCTCGTTGAACGGGGCCAGGAACGGTAGCGGCCCCGGGTAGCCGGCCAGCCCGGCGTGCAGCCGGGCGCTCTCGGCGATGGCCACCCCGGAATAGGGTTCGTGGTCGGCCGCGACGTCGGCCAGTTCCCAGAACGTCATGCCGAACCCGCCGTGGCGCACCGGGGTGCGCGGCACCAGCGGGCTGGTGGGCACGACGGGCACCCGGTGGGCGTCCAGCCAGGCGACGACGTCGAGTTCCCGCTGCTGGCGGGCGTGCTGGAGCTGCGGGGTGTAGCCCGGCGGCAGTACCACCGGGATGCGGGCCACGACCGGAGTGGGTTCCAGGTGCACGACCACCGAGAACACATCGTGCAAGACGGTGGCCCGGTCGGCGTCCAGTCCGGCGGCCCGGCCGGCCTCCAGCGCGGCCGTCGCTGCCCGCTCCCGGCGATCGGCCAGCTGATCGGGTGAGAGCCACATGAGGCCACCATGCCATGCCTCGACGGGATGGACCCGCCTATCCTCGATGAGATGGATGCTCCCGAACTGGTCGCGGCGCTGGCCGGGCGCCGGGTGGCGGTACTCACCGGCGCCGGGATGTCGACCGATTCGGGTATCCCGGACTACCGCGGGCCGGACTCCCCGCCCAGCAACCCGATGACGATCACCCAGTTCCGGTCCGATCCGATGTTCCGGCAGCGGTATTGGGCCCGTAACCATCTCGGCTGGCGGCACATGGACCGGACCGCGCCCAACGCCGGGCACCGGGCGCTGGCACGCCTGGAGGACGCCGGTGTGGTGAGCGGGCTGATCACCCAGAACGTCGACCTGCTGCACACCAAGGCCGGCAGCAAGCAGGTGGTGAACCTGCACGGCACCTACGCCCAGGTGATCTGCCTGTCCTGCGGGTACACCATGACCCGCGAGGCGCTGGCCGACGAACTGGAGGCCCTCAATCCCGGGTTCGCCGAACGCGCCGGGCACGTCGGCGGGATCGCGGTGGCCCCCGACGCGGACGCCGTGGTCGAGGACACCACCAGCTTCCGCTACCTGGACTGTCCGCGGTGTGCGGGCATGCTCAAGCCCGACATCGTGTACTTCGGCGAGAGTGTGCCCAAGGAGCGTGTACAGCAAGCCTTTTCGCTCGTCGACGCCGCGGAGGCGTTACTGGTGGCGGGCTCCTCGTTGACGGTGTTCTCCGGCTACCGGTTCGTCCGGCACGCGGCGGGCGCCGGCAAGCCGGTCGCCATCATCAACCGGGGCCCGACCCGCGGCGACGCGTTGGCAGGGGTCAAGGTCGAGGCCGGTTGCTCGGAGATGCTGACGCTGTTGGCCGGCGAACTCCCCACCACGGTTTCGGTGCGCTAGAAGGTGCACGGCATCGCGCGGATGCCGTGGATGAAGTTGCCCGGCACGAGGGACGGTTCACCGGCCTGGATCTGCGGGATCTGGCCCAGCAGTTCACCGATGATCGCCCGCAACTGCGCCCGCGCGACGTGCGCACCGAGGCAGAAATGCCGTCCGCCACCGCCGAATCCGACGTGCGGGTTGGGGTCGCGACCCAGGTCGAGGCGCTGCGGGCCGTCGAACACGGTCTCGTCCTGGTTGGCCGATGAGTAGAACATCACCACCTTCTCCCCCGCATTGATCTGCCGGCCGCCCAGCTCGTAGTCGGTGGCCGCGGTGCGCCGGAAGGTCATCACCGGGGTGGCCCAGCGGATGAACTCCTCCACCGCGGTGCCGATCCGGTTGTCGAAATCGTCCTGCAGCCAAGCACGTTGGTCGGGACTGTCGGTCAGTGCCTTCAGTGCGTGGCTCGTGGTCTGGCGGGTGGTGTCGTTGCCCGCGACCGCGAGCAGGACGAAGAACGCGGCCACCTCGGGGTCGGTCAGCCGGGCGCCCTCGACCTCGGCGTGCACCAGGGCGCTGAACAGGTCGTCGCCCGGGTTCTCCCGGCGGTCGGCGGCCAGCGCCAGGGCGACCTGGTGCAGGTACATCTGGCTGGCGACCAGGACCTCCAACGGGTTGCGTCCGTTCAGGTACACCGCGTCCCCCCAGGACACCAACGCATCCGCGGCCTCGGCCACCTGGCGACGTTCGGACTCCGGAATACCGACCATGTCCGAGAGCGTGCGGATGGGCAGTTCCTTGGCGCACAGGTCGACGAAGTCGGCGCCGCTGCCGGCGGCGTGCAGTTCGGAGACGATGTCGGCGGCGTTGGCCTTGATGGAATCCTCGATCCGGCGGACCTGGCGCGGGGTGAACGCCGAGTGCACCACCTTGCGGATGACGGTGTGCCGCGGCGGATCCATGGCCAGGAAGGACTGGGACGCCTCCAGCAGTTCGGCCGGGATGTTCTCGAACAGCACGCCGTGGCCGGACAGGAACACCTCGCTGTTGCGGCTCACCTCGACGACATCGGCGTGCCGGGTCACCGCCCAGTAGCCGCGGTCGGCCGGGTCGGGCATCAACGAGTCCTCGACCGGCGGATGCCAGCTGACCGGGCGGTGGGCCCGCAATTGCGCGAACGCGGTCTCGCGATCTGCGGCAGTGGTCGACCAGAAGGCCCGCGACGACAGGTCGATCGGGTCGTAGGCACGCTCGGTTGATGTGATCGGTGACACAGTCATGGCGCTGACGATAGGTCTAGACAGAGTGTCTAGTCAAGATGCGCGGGCAGCCGATACGCTGGCCTCATGGCATCGGTGACACGGGTGACCCGCAGGTCACCGGCCAACCGCCAGGAACGCCGCGAGCAGATCGAACGCAAGCTGCTCGACGCGACCGACCGGCTGATGGCCGACGGCACCAGCTTCACCGAGCTCAGCGTCGACCGGCTGGCCACCGAGGCCGGGATCTCCCGCGCCAGCTTCTACATCTATTTCGAGGACAAGGGCGATCTGCTGCGCCGGCTGGCCGGCCAGGTCTTCGCAGACCTCACCGAGGACGCCGCGAAATGGTGGGTGGTGGCCGGGCGCCGCGATCCCGCCGACGTGCTGGCCGCGATGACGGCGATCGTGGCCAGTTACCGCCGCCATCAGCCGGTTCTGCTGGCCCTCAACGAGATGGCCGGATACGACGCCGCAGTCGGCGAGACCTACCGGGACCTGCTGAACGGGATCTCGGCGCAGTTCACCGAGGTCATCGAAGCCGGCCAGGCCGACGGCTCGATCCGGCCCGGACTGCCCGCCGCCACCACGGCCAGCAGCCTGGTGTGGATGGTGGAGCGGTCCTGTCAACAGAATCTGCCCACCCGGCCGACCTCCTACGATGCCGAGCTGGCCGCCAGCTTGACCCAGATCATCAGGGGCGCACTCTATCTGGCAGCCGACTGACTCCCGGATAGCCGCACTCCCGGCCGCTAGAACCGCTCCGGGTGCCAGTACACATCCTCGGGCGCGCCGGACAACGCGTTGTCCACGGCCTGACGACCCTGCACATAGCCGTAGTCCTGGTTCGAGGATTCATAGCGCCAGCCCCCGAACCGGCCCCGGCTGTAGATGCCGTGCGCACGCAGCCGCTCGTCGGCCTCCCGCAGCAGCCGGTCCCGGCCCAGGGTGGGCACCGGGTAGCCGAAGTCGAGGGTGTCGGAGAACCGGCTGACCACCCGCGCCGGGTCGGCGCCGAGCAACTGCAGTGAGCGCTGCACACCGTCGACCGCCTCACTCACCGAGATCGGGGCCTGAGCGAAGACCGGCACCTCGCAGAGGATGTTCCAGCGGCCGGGCCCGGCGTTGGCGGCGTCGTAGTTGCTGAGCATGGTCGCGCGGTACCACGGGACCGATTCGGCCGGGCAGTACAGCCAGGTCTTGTCCGCCAGAGCGGGCGGCGGTTCACCGCGATATCCGAGGCCGACCGCGTGCAGCCGACTGGCCCGCAGCGTCTGCGCCGGTTCGGACCAGCCGATCCAGCCGAGTGCCGTGGTGACCGGGGCGGTGCTGATGCAGAACTGGTAGGACACCGTGCCGCCGTCGTCGAGCCGGGCCACCCGGGCGACCGGGTCGACGTCGAGCACCCGGGTCCGCAGCCGCACCGAATCCGGCGTCATCAGCTTGTCGTGCACCGCCTGCCACAGCGCACCCGTTCCGCCGATGGGGTACGGGAAGGTCGACGCCGGTGCCGGCGGTCCCCCGGCCAGGCCCAGCACCGGCACATTGCGCGCGGCACTCCCGCTGCGCAGCGACGTCCATTCGTGGTCGATGTCGTGCAGCGGCAGCGTCCACATCTTGCGGTTGTAGGGCTCGAAGAACCCGTCGTAGAGATCGCGGCCGAAGTTGTTGCGGTAGTAGTCCCCCAGATGCGCCACCGGGGCGTCCGGGTACAGGTCGGTGGGCAGCTCGGTGAGCTGTTGCTGGATCGGGGTGGGCAGCAGACTCTGCGGCCCGTCGCCGCGCAGCCACACCCAGCCGTTGCGGGTGACGTGATTGAGGCCGACACCGCTGGCCTCGACGGCACGATCGAACTCCTCGAAGTGGCTGTGCAGCACGTGGCCGCCCAGATCCCAGGTGAAGCCGGCCTCGTCAGTGACCGAGGCGGACATACCGCCCAACCGGTCCCCCGCGTCCACGACGAGGTGATCGATACCCAATTCGGTGAGACGGACGGCCGCGCCGATGCCGGTGGTGCCGGCGCCCACCACGAGAAATGTTGGCACAGTTCAGAAGTCGACGACCTGGCGGATGGGCTCGAATCCCTCGGCGAACGGCCGCCGGCACAGGAAGCCGTAGTGCTCGGCGGCGCTGCGCACCCACGAGGCGCTGACCTTCTCACTGGCCTCGGCCTGCGAGACATGGCACATCAGCGCCTCGATCTT
Organism: Mycolicibacterium diernhoferi; assembly: GCF_019456655.1. Lineage (NCBI taxonomy): Bacteria > Bacillati > Actinomycetota > Actinomycetes > Mycobacteriales > Mycobacteriaceae > Mycobacterium > Mycolicibacterium diernhoferi. The sequence goes on from NZ_CP080332.1 coordinate 4,096,147, forward strand.
CTTGTCCAGGCAGTCCGAGATGTCGATGAACGACGTCGGGTTGAAGCCCACCGCGGACGGGCCGCCGTAGGCCATGATCGTCGACACCCAACGCGCCGCGCCCATGGTGCACCGGGAGACCACCCGGTGGTCCTGGTGGCTGTCATTGGCCACATGGGTGTACACCACGTTCGCCGACACCTTCTCGATGGCGTCCTCGATGAGGTGCACGAGTTCGAACTCCTGCAGGGACACCCGGCAGTCCAGGAAACCCTCGCCCCACAGCAGGGTGTCCACCCCGAGCACCTCGACGGCGCGCAGCTGCTCGGATACCCGCTGCGCGGAGCGGCCAGGACCTTCCTCGCCACGCGTCACGACCAGCATCGCGACCTTGTCGCCGGCGGCCACGTGCTTAGCCAGGGCGCCCCCGCAGCCAAGCTCGATATCGTCAGGATGTGCACCGACCGCGAGCACCGAACGTCGTGGCATGCCCCTGCTTCCCCTTTGCTGATACCAGATCAGATCGGAGCATACCTGGAGAATCGCCGGTCCGGGAGCATTAGCTGGCGGCCACGGCACGCTGGCATGTTGTGACCATCCCGCGTTTCAGGGCCGGGCGGGCCGAAATCGGCAGGCAACGCCGCATATCCGTAGCGGAATTTGCCAATCGACCTCGTTGAGATTCTCTCAGCTACCTACGGAATCCGTTGTCGAAGGCGTCGTTCAGGTGGCGACGAGGTCGTCGGCGTGCACTGCGGGGCGGCGCAACTCGGGCGGCAGATCCCGGGTCGAGCGCCCCAGCATCGCCGTCAGTTCGGCCGCGTCATAGGCGACCACACCGCGGGCCACCGTGGCGCCGTCGGGCCCGCGCAGTTCGACGACGTCGTCGCCGTGGAAGCGCCCCGACACCGCGGTGATCCCGGCCGCAAGCAGCGAGCGCCTGCCCTTCACCACCGCGTGCACCGCACCCTCGTCCAGGGTCAGCACCCCGTGGGCTTCGGCCGCGTAGCGCACCCAGAATCGGCGCGCCGTCATCCGCTCGGGGCGGGCCGCGAACACCGTGCCCACCGAGGCATCGTCGAGTGCGGCCGCGGCGTCGGCCGCCGCGGCCAGGAGCACCGGCACCCCGGCGTCGGCGGCGAGCAGGGCCGAGGACAGTTTCGAGGCCATCCCGCCGGTGCCCAGGCTGCTGCCGCGCCCGGCGATCACACCGTCGAGGTCACCGTCGGCGGCCACTTCCGGGATGAACCGGGCGGGCTTGTCCGCAGTGGCCTTGCGCGGGTCCCCGTCGTAGAGACCGTCGATGTCGGAGAGCAGTACCAGCGCATCCGCGCCGACCAGATGAGCGACCAGCGCCGAGAGTCGGTCGTTGTCACCGAACCGGATCTCGTTGGTGGCCACCGTGTCGTTCTCGTTGACGATCGCCACCGCATGCAGGGCGCGCAGCCGGTCCAGCGTGCGCTGCGCATTGTTGTGCTGCGCGCGCATCGCGATGTCGTGGGCGGTGAGCAGTACCTGGCCCACGGTGCGCTGGTAGTGGCCGAAGGCCGCGCTCCAGGCGTTGACCAGCGCCACCTGCCCGACGCTGGCGGCGGCCTGCTTGGTGGCCAGATCGGTGGGGCGCCTGCTCAGGCCGAGCGGTTCGATGCCGGCGGCGATGGCGCCCGAGGAGACGATGACGACATCCGAGCCGGCCTTCATCCGGCCCTCGATGGCCTCGACCAGGCTGGCCAGCCGGCCCGCGTCGAAGACGCCGGTGGGAGTGGTCAGCGCGGTGGTGCCGATCTTGACGACGATGCTGCGGGCGGTCCGGATGGCTTCTCGATGCGCTGAGGGCGCACTCATTCGCTGCGCTCCCGGCGTGCCTTCCGCGCGGCTTTACGTTCGTCGGCCGACACCCGGTCGGTCTGCTCCAACCGCATATCGGTTCCGCGACCGGACATCTGGGCGTCCACCCCGGCCAGAGTCTGCGGCTCCCAGTCGAAGGTGACATCACCGATGGTGACCGCGCAGCCGGGTGTGGCGCCGAGCTTGAGCAACTTGTCCTCGACGCCGAGGCGGGCCAACCGGTCGCCGAGGTATCCGACGGCCTCGTCGTTGTCGAAGGCGGTCTGGGCGATCCAGCGTTCCGGCCGGGTGCCACGGACCACGAATCCGCCCTGGCCGTCGGGGGTGACGGTGAATCCGGTCTCGTCGACCGGGATCGGGCGGATGACGGGCCGGCGCGGGGCCACTTCGGGTTGCGCGGCACGGTAGGCCGCAACCATCTCCCAGAGCGCGAAGATCAACGGCCGCAAACCATCTCGGCTCACCGTCGAGATCTCCAGGACCGGCCACCCGTACTTCTCGGCGATCTCGTCACGGACGAAATCGGCGAGTTCGCGGGCATCGGGAACGTCGATCTTGTTGAGCACCACCGCACGGGGGCGGTCCGCGAGATCACCCAGGGTCGAATCACCCTGCAGCGTGGGCTGATAGGCGGCCAGCTCGGCTTCGAGCGCGTCGATGTCCGAGATCGGGTCGCGACCGGGTTCCATGGTGGCGCAGTCCACGACGTGCACCAGGACCGCACAGCGTTCGATGTGGCGCAGGAATTCCAATCCCAGCCCGCGTCCCTCGGACGCGCCGGGAATCAGGCCGGGCACATCGGCGACGGTGTAGGTGTGCTCCCCCGCCGAGACCACGCCGAGGTTGGGCGCCAGCGTGGTGAACGGGTAGTCGGCGATCTTGGGCTTGGCGGCCGAGATGGTGGAGACCAGCGACGACTTACCCGCCGACGGGAAACCGACCAGTCCGACGTCGGCGACGGTCTTGAGTTCCAGGGTCAGATCACGGACCTGGCCCTTCTCACCGAGCAGCGCGAAGCCCGGGGCCTTGCGAGCCCGGGAGGCCAGTGCGGCGTTCCCCAGCCCGCCGCGACCGCCGGCGGCCGCCTCGAAGCGGGTGCCCGCGCCGACCAGATCGGCGATCAGGTTGCCGTGCTCATCGAGGACCACGGTGCCGTCGGGCACCCTGACCTCGAGATCGGCGCCGATCGCGCCGTCACGGTTGCTGCCGGCGCCCGGCTTGCCGGACGGTGCGACAACGTGTGGGTGGAAGTGGAAGTCCAGCAGCGTGTGCACCTGCGGGTCCACCACCAGCACGATGGAACCGCCGCGGCCACCATTGCCGCCGTCGGGGCCACCGAGCGGCTTGAACTTCTCGCGGTGCACCGACGCGCATCCGTTGCCGCCATTGCCGGCCTGCGCATGGATGACGACGCGGTCGACGAAACGGGGCATATCAGGTCCTTCCCACAGGCCTTCCGAAAAACGGAAGCCGCTGCGAGTCTTGTCTAGAGAACTCGCAGCAGCTTCGCGTTCGCAGAAAGTCCTCGGGTTATCAGGCTTCCGAGCGCACGAGGCGGACGATGTTGACCGTCCGACGGCCGCGCTTGGCACCGAACTCCACGACGCCGGGCGCCGTGGCAAACAGGGTGTCGTCGCCACCGCGGCCGACATTCACGCCGGGGTGGAAGTGGGTTCCGCGCTGACGGACCAGGATCTCGCCGGCCTTGACGACCTGACCGCCGAAACGCTTGACGCCGAGTCGCTGGGCAGCTGAATCGCGCCCGTTGCGCGAGCTGGAAGCGCCCTTCTTATGTGCCATGTCTGTCGCTCCCGTTCTTTACTTGATGCCGGTGACCTTGAGCACCGTCAGCTGCTGACGGTGACCCTGGCGCTTGTGATAGCCGGTCTTGTTCTTGAACTTGTGGATACGGATCTTGGGGCCCTTGGTGTGCTCCAGGATCTCGCCGGTGACGGCGACCTTGGCCAGGTCATCGGCCGAGGTGGTCACCTTGGCGCCGTTGACGACCAGAGCGACGGGCAGCGAGACGGAAGCCCCGGGCTCGGACTCCAGCTTCTCAACCTTGACAATGTCCCCGACGGCGACCTTGTACTGCTTGCCGCCAGTCTTGACGATTGCGTACGTGGCGTTCTCGGCTGCCATCGTGGATCTACCTCTGCTTCGTTCGTCTGGGCGCGCGCAATAGGGAACATGCACGTGCGGGTCTTGGGTGCGGGCCGAGCCAGCAGTTGCGGCTGCAAGCCCCGCGACAACTGGTCAAGGGTACGTGACCAGCGCATCGAGGGTCAAACCGGCTGTTCGGGTCCTGGCTAGGCGGTCGGCGGGCCCGCCGGACGGGCCGCAGCCCGCCTGCGAACCCGGCCTCTGGGGGCCACCACCGGCGGTGGCGGGGTAACGGCGATCACCTCGTGGGAGTCGTCCTCGGAGTCGTCCTCAGAGTCGTCGTCATCGTCCTCGTCCTCGTCGTCCAGGTCCGAGTCGTCCTCGTCGGCGTCATCGTCCTCGTCGTCCAAGTCCGAGTCGTCCTCGTCCGAGTCCTCATCGTCCTCGTCGTCGAGGACCTCGATGTCATCGTCATCGGCTTCATCGTCGTCATCATCGATGTCGACGAGTTCGTCCTCGTCCGAATCGTCGTCGTCGGAATCGTCGTCGGTGTCCTCGTCGGAATCCTCCAGGGTGTCGGGCTCCTCGAAGTCCTCATCCACGGCCGACTCGGTCACCTCGGTCTCTGCCAGAGAGGTCTCGGCGACGTCGTCCCCGATGTCCTCGCCGTCCTCACCGTCGCCGTTGCCGTGCAGCCCGGCCGCCATCGCCTTGAACATCGGATGCTCACCGGCGGCGTGCGCAGGCACCTTCGCCAGCTGCACGGTGTCCGGCACGTCCTCGGTCTTGGCGGCCTTCTTGCCGCGCTTGCTGCGACGGCTTCCGCCACCGCCCGCGTCGGCCTTCCGGTTGTTGTTGCCCCCGGACGGCGTGGCGGTGTCCACCGGGTCCGCGTGCAGGTGGATCCCCCGGCCCGCGCAATGCGTGCAAGTGGTGGAGAACGCCTCGATCAGTCCGGTGCCGAGTTTCTTGCGGGTCAGCTGCACCAACCCGAGCGAAGTCACCTCCGAGACCTGATGGCGGGTCCGGTCCCGGGCCAGCGCCTCGGTCAGCCGGCGCAACACCAGGTCGCGGTTGGACTCCAGCACCATGTCGATGAAGTCGATGACGATGATGCCGCCGATATCGCGCAGCCGGAGCTGGCGCACGGTCTCCTCGGCGGCTTCCAGGTTGTTCTTGGTCACCGTCTGTTCGAGGTTGCCGCCCGAACCGGTGAACTTGCCGGTGTTGACGTCGACGACGGTCATCGCCTCGGTTCGGTCGATGACCAGGGTGCCACCCGAGGGCAGCCACACCTTGCGGTCCATCGCCTTGGCCAGCTGCTCGTCGATGCGGTGCACCGCGAACACATCCGGCCCGTCCGGGTTGGCGGGCTCGTACTTGGTCAGCCGCGGAACCAGCTCCGGCGCAACGGACGTCACGTACTCGTTGATGGTCTTCCAGGCATCGTCACCGGAGACGATGAGGTTGGAGAAGTCCTCGTTGAACAGATCACGGATGACCTTGACGAGCACGTCGGGCTCTTCGTACAGCGCCATGGCCGCGCCGGACTTCTTCGCGGTGACCTCGGCGGCGTGTGCCTCGATCTGCGTCCAGCGTTCCTGCAGCCGGTTCACATCGGCGCGGATGTCGTCTTCCTTGACGCCCTCCGACGCGGTCCGGATGATCACGCCGGCGCCGGCCGGGACGACCTCGCGCAGGATCTCCTTGAGCCGCTGCCGCTCGGTGTCGGGAAGCTTGCGGCTGATGCCGGTCGACGAGGCACCCGGCACGTAGACCAGGTAGCGGCCGGCCAGCGACACCTGCGTGGTGAGCCGGGCGCCCTTGTGGCCGACCGGGTCCTTGCTGACCTGGACGACGACGTAGTCGCCGGGCTTGAGGGCCTGCTCGATCTTGCGCTGGGCGCCACCGAGACCGGCGGCCTCCCAGTTCACCTCGCCCGCGTACAGCACGCCGTTGCGGCCGCGGCCGATGTCGACGAACGCGGCTTCCATCGAGGGCAGCACGTTCTGCACGATGCCCAGGTAGATGTTGCCGACCAGAGATGCCGAGGCGGCTGACGTCACAAAGTGTTCGACCACGACGCCGTCTTCGAGGACGGCGATCTGGGTGTAGCGCGCACCCTCGTGCGGCGGTTCGGTGCGGATCTTGTCGCGCACGATCATGGTGCGTTCGACGGCCTCGCGACGGGCCAGGAACTCGGCCTCGCTCAGGATGGGCGGGCGCCGGCGACCGGCGTCCCGGCCGTCACGGCGACGCTGACGCTTGGCCTCCAACCGGGTGGATCCGGAGATGCCCTGGATCTCGTCTGAGTCTTTTCCGTCCCGCGCGGAGCTCGACTTGGCCCGCGGCGCGCGCTCGTGCACGACGGTGTTGGGCGGATCGTCGGGTGAGCTGGCCTCGTCGGAATCGGCCGATCCCGACTTGCGGCGGCGACGGCGGCGGCGACGGCGGCTGCCCGCCTCGGCACCTGCGCCGTCTTCACCGGCATCCTCATCGGCGTCGGTGTCCTCGTCGGAGTCGCTGTCGGCGTCCTCGGATTCCTCGGCGCCGGCCTCGTCGGTGACATCGGCGTCGGTGTCCTCGGCATCCTCGCTGCCGTCCTCGGCGCTCGGCTCCCCGCGCCCACGTCCCCGACCCCGGCGACCGCGGCGACGGCGCCGTGCGGCGGGCCGCTCGGACTGGTCGTCGTCGCCGTCTGCGGTGTCATCGGCGTCGGTGTCTTCGGCGTCATCGTCGTGGTCGTCGACCGGCGTCGGCCGTGGCGCGAACTCGACGGGCTGCGGGGCCACGAACAGCGGGAGGTACGGCGCCGGCTCGTGGGTTGCGGGAGACTCGGCCGGTGCCTCGGGGGCCGGGGGCGCCTCCAGCAGCAGCCGGGATTCCGGCTCCTCGATGACGATCGCGACCGCCTCGGGGGCATCCTCGGCGGGGGCTTCGGGTGCTTCGGGAGCGACAGCCTCCGGCGCGTCGCCGGGCGCCGGGACCTCCGGGGCGGCTTCCTGCGGGGCCGCTTCGGTGACGCTGTCCACGGCCGGAACCTCGACCGCGGACGCGGCGGCCTCGGCATTGAGCACCTCGCGGACCTGCTCGGCCTGCTCGCGCGCCACCGTCGAATGCGGGCTGCGGGACCGTCCGTCCAGCTCGGCGAGAGCGTCCACGATGCGCTTACTCGTGGTGCCCAGCACGCGGGCCAGCGAGTGGACTCTCAGCTTCGCCGGCAGTTCCTCGCTGCGCTGGGTGTTTTCGACTTGGTCTTGGGTAGGGGCATCTTCGGCCACAAATTCTCCTTAAGCCCCCGGGCGCGTCATGACGACGCGGCCACGCGAGGGCTTCCGTTATGGGTCCGGGGAGCTTCTCCCGAACTTGTTATGGTCTCGCCCCGAGCGGCTCGCGATGAACCCACTCGGCGCCTGGCTGAATGATGGCTAGACGCTTTGGCGCCGCACCGCTGACGCGATGGTCGCACTCGTCGAAGTCTTCATCCGGGTGACCGGCCCCACTATGGCGCCGGTCTCCCAGGGGTAAGTATCCCATACCGCACGCCAGAATCTGACGAAGCGGTTGAAGGTGCAGCTAAGCGCTGGTCAGTTCGGGGAACCAGAGCGCGATTTCCCGGGCTGCCGACTCGGGCGAGTCGGAGCCGTGCACCAGGTTCTCCTGGGTCACGAGCGCGAAGTCACCACGGATGGTGCCGGGAGTCGCCTTCTCCACCGGATCGGTGCCGCCGGCGATCTGACGGAACGCGGCGATGGCACGTTCGCCCTCGACCACCGCGGCCACGACCGGGCCGGAGGTGATGAATTCCAGCAGCGAACCGAAGAAGGGCTTGCCGTCGTGCTCGGCATAGTGCTGCCGGGCCAGCTCCTCGGTCACGGTCTTGAGCTCCAGCGCAGCGAAGGTCAACCCCTTGCGCTCGATCCGGCCGAGAACCTCGCCGATCAGGTTCCGCTGCACGCCGTCGGGCTTGATCAACACGAGAGTCCGCTCAGTCACGGCGCTCAGCGTACCGGTCAGTAATGAACGGCCCCCGCACCAGCCCCCTGTATTCCTTTGACCACCGTTCCTGGGCGGCCGGTGCCACTTTCCGCGCTGTGCAGTCGTCGTCCTCGGGCTACGATCCGGGCATTATGTGTGACAGCGCGGGGGCCCGGAACGGTCGTTCCCCGCGCCGTCACCTCGCTGCCGCGCTCACGTTGGCCGGGTTGGGCGTCCTTGCCGGGTGCGGATCCATCGACGAGGATCTCTCCCAGCCCATTGATTCGCCGATAGTCCTGGTAGACCGAACGAGCGACCCACTGGCGTCGTTACCGTTCTATGTCGACCCGACCACCTCCGGCGCGGTCGCGGCGGGCATGGCCGTTCCACGCAAGCCGGAACTCGACTTGATCGCCGGCACCGCACAGGCTTGGTGGGTTGACCAACAAACGCCGGTGGGCGAGGCGGCCGAAGCCATCCGATCCCACGCGGCCGGTGCCGCCGCTGACGGCGCGATGCCGGTTGTCGCCGTCTACGGCATCCCCAACCGCGATTGCGGTGGATTCGCCTCGGGCGGGCTGCCCACGGGTGACGAATACCGTGCGTGGATCACTGAGTTGGTGAAGGGCATCGGGTCACTACCGGTGACCATCGTTCTGGAGCCGGATGCACTCACCGCCGCGGACTGTCTGTCCGAAGCCCAACGTCAGGAACGAATGGACTTGTTGGACTTCGCTGTTGACGCCTTCGGCAGCAACTCCGGAGCGGTGGTGTACATCGACGGCGGGCATTCACGGTGGCTCACCGCAGAGGACCTTGCGACGCGGCTGCGACAGGTCGGCGTCGCGAAAGCGCGCGGGTTCAGTCTGAACGTGTCGAACTTCTACACCACCGAGGAGCAAGTCGGGTACGGCGAACGGGTGTCTGCGCTGCTGGGCGGTGCACACTATGTGATCGATACCTCCCGCAATGGACGCGGTCCGGCTCCCGACGGACCCCTGAACTGGTGCAATCCACCCGGACGATCGCTGGGCGTGTCTCCGACTGCGCAAACGGGTCACCCGCACGCAGACGCATATCTGTGGATCAAGCGGCCCGGTGAATCCGATGGAGAATGCGGCCGTGGCGATCCGAAGTCCGGACTGTTCATGGAGGACTACGCGGTGGGACTCGTCCGCGATCGGCCCCGCTGATCGACCTGGGGGCCATCGAGCGCGCGCCGATACGCCGCGATGAACTTCGGCACGACAACTGACGCACAGTAGTCGTGGGCCTTCACACTGCCGCAAGCTCCGTAGCTCTCCGCGCGCCGCGGGTCGCCGACCATCTCGTCGAGGGCTGCAGCCAGTGCGGACGGATCATTCGGCGGAACAATCAATCCGGTCTTCCCATGCTCGACAACCTCCGGGAGGGCACCGACCCTGGTAGCCACCACTGGGGTCCCGGCCGCCATGGCCTCCACCGCCACCAGACCCAACGGTTCCTGCCAGCGTGACGGCACGACTGCGACGGCTGCTGCCGCGAAGGTGGCCATGATCTCGGGATGGGGAATCCGGGTCAGCGTGCGCACCGGCCGGGTCGGCGTACCGACATACTTCTGAGTGTCGGCGCGTTCACTACCGATCACCACCAGAGGAACGGCGGCACGCATGCGTTGGTGCGCAGCAACGGCCAACCCCAAGCCCTTATGGTCCCCAAGGGCACCGACGAATGCGACAAACGGGCCGTTGGGGAGGAACGAGGGCCGCGGCGTCAACCGCGCCTCGTCGAACACTGCATCGTCGACGAAGGATGGAATCCGACAGACGCGTTCGGCGCGCACCCCTGCCAGGCCGGCCACCTCGACCGCCTCGCTGATCGGAAAGAACAGCGACACCTTGTCCAGCTGTCGCCAACTGTCCCGCAGCCCCAACGCGAGCGCGGTGCCCTTCAGCGTTCCGTAGTGGTCGCGCGTGCATGCCAGGCAGCGCCCCAGGCTGGGTCCTGCGCAGGGATCCTCCAGCCGATCGAACGAGATCAGCGTCTTGTTCGCGCAGCGCAGGCCGTAGTCGTGCAGTGTAGTGACCATCGCAGCCCCCGAGAGTCGCAGGCCAAGACAGGAATTGAGGATCCAGCCGTGCGCGTGCACGATGTCGGGGCAGAAGTCGTCCACAAGCTTCTGCAGGTGGCGAACCAATAGTGGGTCGGGAAAAGTCGGGTGGAAAAGATGGCCTGGGTCGCTGGCGAACCGCCGTAACCAGCGGGTGACCCCATCGATACGGTGAATCTCGACACCCGTCTCGGTCACCTCGGTGTCGGGAGCATCCGGGCGCCCCAGTGTGGCGACGGCGACCCGGTGCCCCCTGGCGGCCAGTCCGTGCGACAAGGCTTCGACGACCCGCTCGGTACCGCCGGTGGCCGGCGGATACCCGTCGCTGACCTGCAGCACTCTCATCGGACAGATCCTTCGGCGGTCACCGGGGCAACGTCTTCGCAGACCGCCAGTGCGGCAGGCAGATCCGGTGTCACACCGCCACCGAGGATCGCCTTCCATCTGACCAGCACCCATATGGCCCCGAGAGCCTGGCTCAACGTCCAGGCCAACCCGGCGCCCACGATGCCCAGGACCGGCAGGGCGTACCAGGCCCCGACCACACTGCCTATCAGTACGCCGACGTTCAGCACCAGCGCCGACCGGACCCGACGAGTCACCCGCAGCACCGACACCGCGACGTTGGAGATGGCGTCCGGGACCGCCGACACCGCCAGGATCAGCAGCAGAAGATAGCCGTGCTGCGCGTAATCCTCGCCGAAAACACCGAGAATCCACCGGCCCGCCACCACGTAGACCAGCACAGGAGCGGTCAGTAGCGCCAGGACGATCACCAGGCAGCGCCGCGCCTGGTGCGGCAGCTTTGACGGGTCGGCCGCCCCTTCCACGAACAGGGCGGCAGAAACCGCGGGACTGATGATGAAGAACACCGACCCGAGCATCCACGTGATGTAGAAGTAGGCATTGTCAGTCGCAGAGAGCCTGCTGACAACGATGATCGGTAGCACGTACCCAGCCAGCATCGCGGTCACTGTGATCAGGTGCTGGCCGGCCAGCGACGAGGCCATCTCGCGCACATGCGTGCGCATCCCGGTGAAGCTGGGCCACAGGGTGTTCCCCCCGCGATTACCGAAGAATAAGCACGTCCAGAGCAGCGACAGACCGGCGGCCGCGGTCCAGCTGAAGAGGATCGAGTCGGCGCCGGTCAGGACCGTAACTGGTAGCAGGATCAACGGTATTCGGGTACCGGACAACACCATGTTGCGCATCATCAGCAGGCCGCCTCGATGCTCGCAGATGGCCACGTAGTCGATCACCTGACCGATCGAGAAGAAGACACACCCGAGCACGAACAGCATGGCGCCCGGCGGCGTCGCCAGCTGTGGCAGGGTTGCGAACCCAAACCCGAAAACTGCGACAACGGCCGACCCACCGGCCAGCGCAGTCACCGCGCCCACCACCCATGCGGTCGTCACCCGCCGCCGCCATTGCAGGGCATCCGCAGAGCGTGGCAGCCACTCGACCAGTGCGGCCGCTGCACCGACGCTGGCCGTCAGCACAGTGGCCTGAATCGCGCTCGTCGTCGCCGCGGCGGTTCCGCCGGCTTCGGTGTCGAAGATTCGCGCGACGACGATCCAGAACACATAGCCCAACGCCGAGGTCACGATCGTGTTGCCCATCAGGGCGACGCTGTTGCGCGTCATCGGGTCGGAGAGACCGGTGAGCCCCTGCCGCATTGCGCGTCGTTTACTCACGGTGCAACCTCGATCCACCCTGTCAACGTCACCGGCAGCCGCTCATGCAATGCGCCCTTCGAATGCGGATAAACCGAGATCGACACCCGGTGCAACCCAGCGCTGTCCGGCGCGGCGAAAGTCACCGATCCGCTGATTTCGATGGGGTCGCCCGGCTGAGCAGCCGCGCTGAAGTCACCGAGAACGACGGCGACAGCAGTCAACGGGCCACCGTCCAGCGCGACCTCCACCGCGGTGAGAGCCGGATCAGGCAGATAGCCGAAGGATCGCAAGATCCAGCCCACCGTCACCGGTTCGGCCGCAACCGCGCGCTGAGAAGCCTCTGACAGCCACGATTGATCGGCGAACGTGAGGGTCGTATAGCTCTCCGCTGCTTTCGGCTGCAGTGCGATCGCCGCTACGACGGCTACGGCCAGAACCGCCGCGGCCGCGGAGGATGCCAGTGCCGGTCTGATGAGCTCGGCGGGGCGCGGACCGAAGCGCGGCAGGCGCCGCATGCCCTGGCCGATCACCAACGCTGCACCCATCGCAGCGGTGCCCGCAGTCACCCCCGTCGTGCCGATCCGAACGCCGCCGAAGTGCAGCGCGAGTACCACCGCCAGCAGAGAAACCGTGCCGAAGACGACGGTCAGGGGTAACCGAACCAGAGGATCAGCGAGCATCGGCCGTCTCCTCGATTCCCCCAGGAGCAGTTGCGTCAGAGCCGAACCGGTTATCAGAACCAAGATCGCCAAGCAGGCGAGCCCCACTACCGGAGGACACGCAGACACCGTTACCGTCAACGACACCACGCCCAGGAGCACGAGCTTGGCGCATAACACCGGCAGTACGGCGATATGCGTTTGCCGGCGCCCTGTGGACGCCTGTGCCCTGGTGGTCATCTGGCCTCCGAGTCGCGTTCCAGGTGCAGCCTGTACACCCGGATGCTTTCGGTGGACAGAACCCGAGTAGCCCAGGGTGCGGCGTCGAGGCGGTCCAAATTGGGCATTGGAGTTTTGTCGCCGAGCAGCGGATCGTGCTCACCGAAGTTGTGGCCGTTGAACGGGATCTGCTCGCCCATGTGCACGTTCACCACCAAGTACCGGTAATCCGACGTCCACAGCATCTCGGCCAACTCTGAAGACGGGTCTGCGTCGGTCTGGGTCAATTCCCAGGCCGGAAACCCTGGAGATGGTGCGGCCATGATCATGCCGCCGTTGGCGGCCAACTGAAGCGCCGTGTACCTGTCGCTGACCACTTTGACGCGGCCGAACTGAGCGTGCATCTGTTCGGCCAACACCCGATTCTCCCGGGTGGCCGAATTGGTGTCGGTCCCCCAGCGGAACGGTCCGGGGAATCGGTACGGGTCGTTGAGCCCGCCGGCCACGTTGCCCACGAGAAGGACCACGATCAGCACAGCTGACCACACCGCCATCGCCCGCTGCCTGATGAGGACGAAAAAATGCAAACCCTCTGCGGGCCAACGGGTGACCACCATGGCTGCGACGATTGCGATACCGACGTACACAAAACCCCACGACCGGCGCGCCCCTTCGGCCCCGGACGGGGCCAGGATGAAGGGCAGCGAGACGAAGTAGAGCAGACCGAACAGCGCAAACCCGAAGGTCGTCAGGTTCGGCCGCACCACGCGCCGCCGCACCAGCAAGGCCGCCAGAATCGTGGTCCCTAAGAGGGCGGCCGGAGCACCGGCGGTGAATACCCGTTCCCAGAGCGGCTGGACACTGGCCGACAACAGTTTTCGGCCACCCGATCCGCTTTTCTGCGCCATGCTCTGCAGTTGATCGACCGAGTTGCCGAAATAGGGCGAGAGGTAGTCCAGAGTCGGGCGGGCGAAGAACCAGATCCACACCGCGGCGATGGACAGCACCACTCCGAGAATCACCCACCATGTGGTCGCAACTCTCAGCGATTGCCGTCCGATCCCGACACCGCGGCGGCGGAGAAGAGCCGTGCCCGCGGTGACGGCGCCGGCGACGGTCGCCAATGCAACGATCAGGAACACCGTCGTCAAGTGGTGGGTGACGACGATTGCCGCGGTCAACAACGCGACGGCAGCCACGGTACGCAAGCGGCGCCCGCGGTACGGAGTCGTGGCCGCGATCGAACCCAGTGCCAGCACCCAGAGGAACAGGTTGACGGCCAGACTTTCGTAGGCGTACTGGGTGTCGAAGTACACCGCCGACGGGTTGAGTCCGTAGACGCAGGCGGCGATAGCCCCCGCCCGGGGCGACCCCAATAACCGGTCACCCAGAACAAACACGGCGAAGAGCCCACAGATGTGCAACGTCGCAACAGCCGCCAACCCCGCGGTCCACAACGACAGACCGCTGACCGACTGGACCGCGACGGTCAGACCGGAAGTGCCCGGGAAGAACTCGACGATCGGAATAAGGGTGTTCGGCTGGAACAGCTGTCCGGTCGCAGCGACGTCGAGCGCTTCACGCCAGTGTGCGTACTCGTCGTGGTATCGCGGACCGTCCGGGTTTCGCAGCAGCTTCGGCACCATTGTGACCGCGCCGAGCATCAATATCGACCAGCCCCTGTCAGCTCGGGATGTATTGTGCATGAACAGTTTTGCAGCCACCGGAAGGGCACCGGCGAACATGCCCAGCCAGAACACGGCGTAGTAGGTGGAAGCCGCTGCCCCGAGCCCGGACAAACGGTAGGAATAGCCGATCATCAGGATGCCCGCCGCAGCCGCTGAGACGACTACGGGCCATCCGGCCGCCCGGGCCACGACAACTCGGTGAATTCCGGGCGTGATCAGCTTCCGGTGCCTAGCCCGACTCCCGTCCACCATCGGCACGCACACCGGCGCAAGCGGCGGTTTGACAGCAGAGGTCATTCTCGACTCTTCGCTACCAAAGCGTCGATGGCCCCCGCCAGAGGCGCCCACGTATGGGGATTCGGATATCGGCTATCGCGCCGGGTGGCGACCTCAAGGATTGCTTGCCGCAGTCCTGGGATGTCACCGGGCGCCACCAGCGTGGCACCCGGGTAGTCGCGGACAGCCTCCGACAGACCTCCGACATCGTAGAGGATCACCGCGATGCCATTGCTCATCGCGGCTTGTAGCGGCCCACTCGCCGAGCCCCGGCGGTAAGGAAGGACGAGCATGTCCGCGCGTGCGAAAAATCCGGTTGCCTCAGAGTCCGAGACGTAGCGATTCTCGAAATGGATTCGATCCCGATAAGGGCTGGCGGCGATGGCTTCTGCTGGCGCGGTCCAGTTTTCCCACGTTTCGCCGACGACGTCGACCACGAGTCCGTTGGCCTGTTCGGGTGTCATACCATCGATCGCAGCGATCAGATCCTCCGCGCCCTTGTACGGGCGGATCAAGCCGAAGAAGAGCACACGAGCCGGCCCGCCGCCGGAGCGGTGCCGGTTCTCGATGGTTGAACCGAGTGCCGTCATGTGGTTATACGGCCCATGCGGTGCGACTCGGGAAGGAATCTGGCGGACCACCTCGGGCCCCAACAGGTCGGCGATCGACTCCCGGTCATGTTCATTGTGGAAGATTGCTCCGGAACACTCCCGGACCAGCCTGCGCAGGAACGACCGGCCATATCTGGCGACACCAGGAACGGCCGCTTCACCCGTGTCCTGAGCCTCATGAAACTCGATGAACACGGGGATGTTCAGGCCGCGGGCAATGCGCGCGATCAGTAGATAGGTGTGCAGGCTGGCAGCCGTCCACCACTGCAGCACGATGACGTCCGGCTTGGCGTCCTGGATCCACGCGGACAACCTGGCGATGCCACTGCCCCAATACCAGTCGACGTTCCCGACCATGCGCACCCGCGGGTCGTACCTCAGCGAGGTGAGATCCTGTCCCACCCGTGCCGCGCCCGGGTATAGCCGCCTGGGCACGAGTCGATCGAGCAGGAGTACCGAAACGTCGTGAGTTTCCACCAGCGCGTTGGCGAGCGAGCACGTGTAGACCGACAAGCCGCCAAGGAAGCGGAATCCGGGCCCGACAAGCAGGATCCGGTTCCGGACCATGCCCGTGTCCGCGGACTGCCCCGCCATCGAGGCGCTATGGCGCGACACGGGCCACCTGCGCCGACTCATCACTGAGCAGCCCGTCACCACCATCGGCCGGGGCGACGAATGCCACGACGTTGGCGCCGGTGGCGAACGGACCGACGGGCAGACCGGGCGGCTTACGCAACCGTGCGGCGGCCAACAGTCGAAGACACTCGACACCGTCCCACCAGCTGATCTTCTTACCTTCACTTGCGGTCCGGCCGTTGTAAGTCACCGGAACCTCGTAGGGCCGGATTCCGGAGCGGAGCAGCGCCGCAGTCATCTCGGTGTCCAGACCAAAGCCTGACTCGCTGAGCCGCAAAGATCGGAAGTGTTGTACCGGAATCAATTTCAAGCAGGTGTGCATGTCGGTCAGGCAGGAATCGAAGAGGAGGTTGGCGCCCAAGGTGGTCAACCTGCCCCCAACTGCGAACCTGAACGACGGGAAACGGGTGTTGAAGCCGAACACCCGAGACCCGAACACATGATCGGCAATTCCGGACAGCACCGGAGCGAGGAGACTGGGGATATCCGACGGGTGGTATTCCAGGTCCGCGTCGAGAATCAGCATATGCGTACCAGTGGCTTTCCGAGCGCCACGAGTCACCGCCGAACCCTTGCCGCGGTTGAACGGCTGGAGCAGAACCGTGACTCCCCTGCTTGCGTAGTCCGCCAAGATGTTCCGCGTGCCGTCGGTGCTGCCGTCGTCGACCACGATGAGTTCCACCGGGCACGGATAGTCGACAGCGAGAACTCGGTCCAACGCGGACGCGACCGTCTCAGATTCGTTGTAAACGGGCATGACGATCGACAACAGAACCATGTCGCCCCCCTCGGCGTCGGATCGCTCGGCGGATGCCGTGCGCGTACACCACGACGACTCCGTCGCGGTCTCCATGTCGCCATCGCCCACCTCCGGCGCAGGATCTGCCATTTCTAGCACACTTTAATGAACATGGTGAAAACCATTTCGCTGAGCGGATACGGCTTTGCCAGAATGCAATATTTGCGCACGAAACAACTTGGAATCTCCAACGTAAACGGGAAGTTAAATGCGTCCTACCTGTATTTTTATTAACTCGAAGGATCTATTGACGAGGGCGCCACTCTAAGCTACGAAGTTTTCTATAGTGGCTCGCTTTCGCGTCGATGAAGACGCCCTGCTAGAGTTTCAGCGAACAATGGCAAACTCCGCCAGCTCCACCCACGGTGGCCCGCGCCGCCCGTGGAGGGTTCGAGCACATTCGAAAGGCAAGACGCCGAGTGACACCACGGATACCAACAAGGCGCCTACGCCTCTTCGCGGTCGTGATCGCATCGGTCGTTTCGGTGGCCGGACTGTGCACGGGCGGCGCACATGCGTGGCATGACCGCACTGAGGTCACCTACTACGTATCGGTCGGCGACTCCTATGCCGCGGGCTACCGCCCCGATGGCAAATCGGGCCTCGAGACAGGCGATGGCTACGCTTACCAGTTGACCGACATCCTCAACCGGTCTGGTCGCTGGGAGCTGCGGAACTTCGGCTGCGTGGGCCAAACAGCTCACGGAATGCAGCTCGACAATGGCTGCACCGCAGGGGCTTTGGCTTCAGGTGGGGTGGACTACCCCGAGACGACACAGCTACGAGCCGCCGATACGTTCATGGCGGAGCACCAGGGCGAGGTCGGCTTGGTCACCGTCGCCATGGGTGCCAACGACATGGTGCGGTGCCTCGATCTCGCCGATGACGGCGCGGTCCAGCACTGCGCCGAACAGATGTCAACCGAGGTCCGACAGAGCCTCGGCGTCTTCCTGACCGCAACACGCGCGCTGCTGGGCAACGACGTCCCGATCGTCGGGATCTCCTACTTCAACGTCTTCCACGCGGCGGGCCCGGCCGGCCCGCTCGAAGCCAGTCGCCGCAGCACGCTGTCACAGACACTGTTCGACAACTACCTCAACCCGACCTTGCGGGACATCTACTCACAGGCGGGCGCCTATTTCGTCGACAGTTCGACGATAGCGGGGAACGATCTTCCCGAAAGTCGCATGTCGCCGCTTCCAGGGCACGGAACTGTCAGCACCTCGACCGCTCGGCTCTGCGGCCTGACTTACTACTGCTCAGATCACGACCCTCATCCGAACCGGGCTGGACACGCATTGATCGCCCAAGCGATCGCAGAGGCGATCACGTGACCACCCGAGTGCTGATGGTGACCCCCGGCTTCCGCGGCCGCCCGGGCGGGGTCGAGGTGCACTGCTCGGAGCTGATCGCCGGATTGGCCGCGTATGACATGGACATCGACGTCATAACCGCCGCCCGAGGAGTCCGACGGCGGACAGAGAAGTCGTACGATGACTGCCGTTCAACGGTTTACCCGGCCTGGCGCGCGCAGTCCATGTCGATCGCGCCGCGAGTGGCGCTCGGAGCGGCGCACCGGCAATTCGGAGCCGACATCGTGCACGTTCACAGTTATCACGCCACGACGGCGATCGCCGCACTGGTAACCCGTCGTCCGGTCGTGTTCACTCCGCACTACCACGGCCAGCAGGGCCACTCGGTGGCAGCCGGACTGTTGCACAAAGCATTCCGGCATCTCGGAGGGCGGGTACTGCGACGAGCCGACGTGGTCATCTGCGTGTCACGCGCCGAACGGGACCTGCTGATCCAGGATTTCCCCTTCGTCGCGAACAAGGTCGAGGTGATCCCTAATGGCGCGCACGTCGAAGATCTCCGACGTGCCGAGCCGTTCCCCGAAACGGCTCCGACGGCACTCTGCGTCGGCAGGCTGGAGCCTTATAAGCGATTCGCCGATGTCATCCGGTGCTTCGCCGATGTCGCACCGCCGGCGCGTCTGGTGATCATCGGCGGCGGCAGCCAGTATGACGAACTTTGTTCACTCGTAGGAGAACTCGAGATCGGCGACCGCGTGCAGTTGTGCGGACGAGTGGACACCGACATCGTGCGGCGTTGGCTGCGCACCGCTACCGTGGTCGTCTCGATGTCCGAGCATGAAGCGTTCGGAATGGTCCCGCTCGAGGCGGCTGCCGCCGGTGCCCGTGTGGTGCTCAGCGACATCCCAGCCCACCGCGAAGTGTTCGCCGACCACCTTCGCGGGCGTGGCGTCGTGGTCGACGACGACACATCGCTGGCACGGCACATATCCGCGCAACTGGCCGAAGGCCGCCCACCCACACCGGCTGACGTACCCGGCTGGACATCAATCGCGGACCGGACCGCCGAGGCCTATCAGCGGCTGATGGCACGTTCTGGTTCGGCATCCGTAGACAGACGAGAGCCTCGAGAGGCAGCACGATGATTCCAAACTTGTCGGATTCCCACCGGGCCCGGCCCAGCTGGATCGACCGCACCTGGGCGGGCCACTACTCGGTACTGTCGCTGAGCCCGATCGAGCAGCCTGACATCGCGCGACTGAAGGCAGATCTGCTCGAATTGATGGCCTCCGACCCGGCGAACCCGGTCAACTGTGTCCTCAGCGCGGACGGTCGACGATGGATGGAGGTGGAGGAGGCAACGCGCGTCAGGCACCTCGACAGCGTCGTCATGGCCACCGGCCCCTTCGATACCGAGGATCCGTACGACTATCTCCGCCAACACGCGCCAGACCCTACTTCGGGCATTCCGTACAAGGTGCTCGTGGGACCGGATTCACTGACCTGCTATATCGCCCACGTACTCGGCGACGCCGTGGTGGTGTGCTCGTTCGCCGTCCTCCTGGCGTTGGGCGATGTCCACGGGCTACGTCACCTGCGACCAGACTCGGGGATGGGGCTCGCGGTACGCCTGCTGAGGTCGGAGGCACGAGACCACTACAAGTCGTGGTGGCAACACTTCCGTGCGGCGCCGAAGGTGCAGGCTCCGCCGATCCCAGCCGGTGGCAATCGACCCGTACCGGCGCTGATCAGCAGCGACGCAGTCGGTCATCGAATTTCGCCGGAAGCCGTCGCTGCATTGCAGGACTGGCGCAGGACCACGTGCCCGGAAGTGTCGACATCTGGGCTGATTGCAGCGGCGACGCACCGCGCGTTGACCCGCAACGGCATCAAGATGAATCCGGATGGCTTCTTCACCTTGGTGGACCTGCGCCGGTATCTGCCGGAGAAACAGGCACTGCGCCCGGGCAATATCGTCAAAAGCGTCTTCATTCCCGCGTGCATGAACGACCCGTCGGACGTCGGCGCCGGCATCAAGGAAGCCGTTTCGTCCGCACGTGCGATACCAGCGCTGGCCATCGGTGCCCTCAGCTCTGGACTGAGACCCGGTTCCCGACAACCTGCGATATCTGAATCCGCATATTCGACGATGACTTTCAACTACATGATGCGACTACCCGGTACCGACCACATCCCCTGGCGAGACCTCGGTGCGGCCCGGTTCTCGTCGATGTCCTACCCGTGCACCCCCGACAATCTGGCGATTTTCGCGTGCGGGGTGGCCGGAGCCGTCCACTTTTCGGCCAGCTTCGTACCCGAGATCATCGATAAGTCAGCGGTACGGAACGCGTTGCAAGAACTCGACGACATACCTGCCCTGCTCGCACCGGAGTCCGCGGACGTCGGTCTCGGCGGGGACACCCCGGGCTGACCCGATCAAGGTGCCGGCGAAGATGCGGCTCAGACTCTGCCTCATCGCACCTCGGATCACCCGCCCTGCGGCGGTGGGCCGGACTGCTGGTAAGGCAGCTGCCCACGGTCCTGACGCCGTTTGACCTCGGCGCGCAGGTAGATCATCAGCGCCCAGACGCCCGCGAAGATGACGCCGATGAAGCCGATCCCGCCGTGGATCAGCGCACCCGCGATGAACACGGCCTGGATCCCCAGGTTCACCCAGATGATGCCCGGCCTGCCCTGCATGCCGGACAGCAGAATCAGCACGACCGCCATCCCGATCAGGAAGCTGCCGGCGGCCACGGTCAGGCCGTTCTCCCCCGCCGAGACGACGGGCAGGGCCAGTAGGACGACGATGGCCTCCAGAATGTGGATGCCGGCCATGATGCCCCGGAAACTGCGCCACGGGTCGCCGGTCGGAGCTGCGCCGGCGCTCACTGCGGATCCCGCCCGAACAGCGTGCGCGCCGCGCCCGCGGTGACAACCGAACCAGTGATGACCATGCCGCTCCCCGAGTATCCCTCGCCGTCATTGCCGGACTCTTCGACGAGCGCCGTCGCCGTCTCGATCGCATCCGGGAGCGTCGCCGCGACCGCGACACGCTCCGGACCGAACCGCTCCTCGGCACGCGCCGCCAACTCTTCCGCGGCCAGGGCCCTTGGCGACCCGTTGTGGGTCACCACGATCATGTCGAAGGCCGGCTCCAACGCCTCCAGGATGCCGTCGACATCCTTGTCGGCCATCACCGACAGCACGCCGACCAGATAGCGGAAATCGAACTCGTCGCCCAGCGCCTGGGCCAGCGCCGCCGCGCCCGCCGGATTGTGCGCGGCGTCGATGAACACCGTGGGGGCGCTACGCACCCGCTCCAGCCGGCCCGGGCTGCTGGCAGCGGCGAATCCGGCCCGCACCGCATCGATGTCGAGCTGCCGTTCCGAACCGGCACCGAAGAACGCCTCCACCGCGGCCAGCGCGAGGACGGCGTTGTGCGCCTGATGCTCGCCGTGCAGCGGCAGGAAGATCTCCGGATACACCCCGCCGAGGCCCTGCAGCGTCAGCAACTGGCCACCGATGGCGACCTGACGGTCCAGGATCGTGAACTCCGAATCCTCGCGGGCCACAGCGGCATCGGCACGCACGGTCTCGGCCAGCAGCACCTCCATCGCCTCGGGCGCCTGACGCCCGATGATCGCGACGGTGTCCAGGTCGAACCCGGACGGCACGGTCTCTCTTTCCTGCCGGGTGATGATGCCGGCCTTCTCCCCCGCGATCTCGGCGAGCGTGTCACCGAGATAGTCGGTGTGGTCCATACCGATCGGGGTGATCACCGCAACCGGGGCGTTGATCACGTTGGTGGCGTCCCAGCGCCCGCCCAGCCCGGTCTCCACCACGGCGACGTCGACCGGCGCGTCGGCGAACGCCGCGAACGCCATGGCGGTGAGCACCTCGAACTTGCTCATCCGCGGGCCGCCCGCGGCCTCGGACTGCTGATCCACCAGCTCGATGAACGGTTCGAGCTCGCGGTAGGTCTCCACGTACTGCGCCGGGCTGATGGGCTTGCCGTCGATGGAGATGCGTTCGACGGCGGACTGCAGGTGCGGGCTGACGATCCGCCCGGTGCGCCGGTGCAGCGCGGTGAGCAACGCGTCGATGATCCGGGCGACCGACGTCTTGCCGTTGGTGCCGGCGATGTGGATGGACGGGTAGCTCCGCTGCGGCGACCCGAGCAGTTCCAGCAGCGCCGAGATGCGCGCGGTGCTGGGCTCGATCTTGGTCTCCGGCCACCGCTGGTCGAGCAGATGCTCGACCTGCAACATCGCCGCGATCTCGTCCGGCATGGGCTGATTCATGCGTGCGCCGACCTCATCGCGTCCACCGACTCATCCCAAACCGCCGAGGCGGGCGGTGATCCGCTCCACCTCTTCGGCCGCCAACTGCCGGCGTGCCTTGATCTTCTCGACGACGGCTTCGGGCGCCTTGGCCAGGAACGCCTCGTTGCCGAGTTTGCCTGTCGTCTGGGCGAGTTCCTTCTGCGCGGCCGCCAGATCCTTCTCCAGCCGCTTGCGTTCGGCGGCGACGTCCACGGTGCCCGAGGTGTCGAGTTCGACGACGACGGTGCCGCCGGTCAGGCGCACCTCCACGGCCGCCGACGGGGTGAATCCGTCCGCGGGTTCGGTGAGCCAGGCCAGTGAGGTGATCGCGGGCAGCTGTGCGGCCAGGCCCGCTTCGCCGATGCCGACCAGCTTGGCCGGGACGCGCTGGCGATCGTTGAGCCCCTGATCGCTGCGGAACCTGCGCACCTCGGTGATCAGCTTCTGCATATCGGTGATGCGCTGGGTGGCAGCGGAATCCACGGCGATACCGGATGCGGCCGGCCAGTCTGCGATGACCAGGGACTCCCCGCCGGTCAACGTCTTCCACAGCGTCTCGGTGACGAACGGCATCACCGGGTGCAGCAGCTTGAGCAGACTGTCCAGCACCGTGGCCAGCACCGCCGGCGTGTGGGTCGCGTGCTCCTCTTGACCGAGTTGCACCTTGGCGAGCTCGAGGTACCAGTCACAGAACTCGTCCCAGGCGAAGTGGTAGATCGACTCGCAGGCGCGGCTGAACTCGTAGCTCTCCATCGCCGAATCCGCTTCGGCGCGAACCTCTTCCAATCGCCCCAGAATCCAACGGTCGGCGTCGGTGAGCTCACCGAGGTCCGGCAAGGGTGCGAGCGCGGCGCCGTTCATCAGCGCGAACTTGGTGGCGTTGAAGATCTTGGTGGCGAAGTTACGCGAGGCGCGGGCGTGGTCCTCGCCGATGGACAGGTCACCACCCGGGCTGGCACCGCGCGCCAGGGTGAAGCGCAACGCGTCGGCGCCGAACTTCTCCACCCAGTCCAGCGGGTCGATGCCGTTGCCCTTGGACTTGCTCATCTTTCGGCCGAACTCGTCGCGGATCAGCCCGTGCAGGAACACGTTCTTGAACGGAACGGCCCCCTCACCGAGCGCGTCATCGCCGGCCACGAAGGTGCCGAACATCATCATCCGGGCCACCCAGAAGAACAGGATGTCGTAGCCGGTAACGAGAACGCTTGTCGGATAGAACTTTTCCAGCTCGGGGGTGCGGTCCGGCCAGCCCATGGTGGAGAACGGCCACAGTGCCGAGGAGAACCAGGTGTCCAGCACGTCGGGGTCCTGCTCCCAGCCCTCGGGCGGGGTCTCGTCCGGACCGAGGCACACCTGCTGGCCGTCGGGACCGTGCCAGATCGGGATGCGGTGCCCCCACCAGAGCTGGCGCGAGATGCACCAGTCGTGCATGTTGTCCACCCATGCGAACCAGCGCGGTTCCAGGCTGGCCGGGTGGATCACGGTGTCGCCGTTGCGCACCGCGTCGCCGGCGGCCTTGGCCATCGATTCGACATTGACCCACCACTGCAGGCTCAGCCGCGGTTCGATCGGCTCGCCGCTGCGCTCCGAGTGCCCGACGCTGTGCAGGTAGGGACGCTTCTCCGCGACGATGCGACCCTCGGCCGCCAGCGCTTCGCGCACCGCCACCCGGGCCTCGAAGCGGTCCATCCCGTCGAACTTGGTCCCGGTGCCGGTGATGGCACCGGTGGTGTCCAGGATCGAGGGCATGGGCAGGCTGTGCCGCAGCCCGATCTCGAAGTCGTTGGGGTCGTGCGCCGGTGTGACCTTCACTGCGCCGGTACCGAATTCGGGATCGACATGGGTGTCGGCCACGACGATGATCTGCCGATCCAGGAACGGGTGCGCCAAGGTCTGGCCGACCAGTGCGCGGTACCGGTCGTCGTCGGGGTGCACCGCGATGGCGGTGTCGCCGAGCATGGTCTCCAACCGGGTGGTGGCGACCACCAGGTGCGGTTCGTCGTCGTTCATCGAGCCGTACCGGAACGACACCAGCTCGCCCTCGACGTCCTCGTACTTGACCTCGAGGTCGCTGATCGCGGTCTGCAGCACCGGCGACCAGTTGACCAGGCGCTCGGCCTGGTAGATCAGCCCGGCGTCGTAGAGCCGCTTGAAGATGGTGCGGACCGCACGCGACAGCCCTTCGTCCATGGTGAACCGGTCGCGGCTCCAGTCGACACCGTCCCCGAGGCGGCGCATCTGTCCGCCGATGGTGCCGCCGGACTCACGCTTCCAGTCCCACACCTTCTCGACAAACGCCTCGCGGCCGAGGTCCTCTTTGGTCTTGCCGTCGGCGGCGAGCTGCTTTTCCACCACGGACTGGGTGGCGATACCGGCGTGGTCCATACCGGGCAGCCACAGCACCTCGTAGCCCTGCATCCGCCGGCGCCGGGTCAGCGCGTCCATGAGCGTGTGATCGAGCGCATGGCCCATGTGCAGGCTGCCGGTCACATTCGGCGGCGGCAGCACGATCGAATAGGCGGGCTTGTCGCTGCTCGGGTCGGCGGTGAAATACCCGGCATCCACCCAGCCCTGATAGAGGTCGCTTTCTACCGCACTCGGCTCCCAGGACTTGGGAAGGGCATCGGCACGGTCACGGGGGCTGGCGGTCACCCATCGATTCTAGGGAAACCGCTCCGCCCAACTTGCCGCCACCCGTCGGGCGGGCTACTTCTTGCCGCCCGACAGCCGTCTACTTCTTCCCGCCCAACAGCCCGCCCAAGATATCGCCGATCACATTTCCCTGGTTGTTGCCCTGACCTCCGCCGAGCACGCTGCCCAGGATGCTGCCGAGCGGATTGTTACCCCCGCCACCGGCGCCGCCGAGAATGCTGCCCAGCACATCGCCGAGACCACCGCCGCCGGACGGCGCGGCCTGCGGCTGGGCGGCAGCGCCCGCCCCGAACTGCTTGCCGATGTAGGCCAGCACGATCGGCGCCAGGATCGGCAACAGCTTCTGGATCAGGTCGCCGCTGCCGGCACCGGTGCCGGCCAGTGCGGCCGCCACCGAAGTGCTGTCGTTGCCGCCGAAGATGGTGGCAACGATCTTGTCGCCCTGTCCGGGGTCGACATCGTCGACCGTGACCCCGCCGTCGAGCAGACCGCTGGCCGCCTGCGAGCCGACCTCGGCCTCCAGATCGGTCGAGTCGATATCGTCGGCCGCGACGTTGACCTGCAGCCCACCCACCAGCGCGGGAACCAGCGTGTGGATGGCGTTGTTCACCTCGCCCTCGTCCGCCCCCAGCTTGGTCGCGATGTCCTGAACAGGAATCTGCGCGAAAAGTTCATCCAGCCCGGCCATTTCTCACCCATTTCCGTTGATGTGAGGATCCCCCGAGGTGGACCCTAGCCGAGTCCGAACATGGTCCACAGGTGTTCTGCGCGGGCCGAATCAATTGAGGCGGGCGGTCTCCAGCGTGACGCCGGCGGCCGGCAGCCGGGTCAGCAGAGCATCGCCCATGGCCGCGGCCGGCGTCAGCACTCCGCGCAGGTCAGAGAGCCGGTCGCGGTCGAGCGCGAGCGCCAGACCGCACTCCGCGAGCAGCACGGCGGTGGCCTTGTATCCGGGGTCGCCCTGCTGGGCGATGGTGGCCCGATAGCGGGCTCCGGTCGTCGTCGTGGTGTACGTCTCGACGTGGTAGTAGCCCTTTTCCCGGGTGCGTTCGCTCGGTCCGGTGCCCGGCTTGGGCAGCACGCGGTCGAGCAGCCCCTGAGGCACCTTGTTGATGTAGCGGGTGCCCAGACCGAAGGTCGCGACGCTGACCGCGGTCTCCAGCGCCGCGGCCACCGGCGCGACGACCGAGGAGCCGACGCTCATCTGCTCGGCGTACCGGAACGTCCTGCCGTACGACCAGTCCAGCAGGGCATTGCTGCGGCGCACGATGCGCGAGTTGGGTGCGGCCATGGCGAAGGCCCCGGTCCAGATGCCGTCGAGTTCGGGCGCGATCTCGCGGCCGCGGCGCCACGGGTTGTCCGATTGCGGACCCAACTCGGGCTCGGCGCCACGGTCGGTGCTCAGCGTGTACGGGTCGTGCAGGTCGTCGCGTGACTGCGGGTTCTCCGCGGCGGTACGCATGAACTCGATCATCGAGGCCACGGTGCCCCCGGAGACCCCACCGGCGAAGGAGCGCAACACCAGGTTGGTTTCGGCGAGTTCACCGGCGCCGTCCGCACGGACCCGGTCATACAGCGCGTAGACGGTGATATCCGATGGCACGGAGTCGAACCCGCAGGAGTGCACGATCCGCGATCCGGTGTCGGCGGCCTGC
This sequence comes from Mycolicibacterium diernhoferi, assembly GCF_019456655.1. NCBI lineage: Bacteria > Bacillati > Actinomycetota > Actinomycetes > Mycobacteriales > Mycobacteriaceae > Mycobacterium > Mycolicibacterium diernhoferi. Next base: position 4,122,656 of record NZ_CP080332.1, read on the forward strand.
TTGTGGAACTGTTCGGCGCTGTCCCGGATGAACAGCGTCTCACCGGTGAGGTCGGCGTAGTCGGTGCCCGCGGCGACGCACGCTTGGACCAGCGGCATGCCGTAGCGGGTGTAGGGCCCGACGGTCGTGATGACGACCCGGGTGCGGGCCGCCATATCGGCCAGCGTGGACGGCTTGGAGGTGTCCGCTTCGATCAGTGGCCAGGACTGCGCCTGCTCGCCCAGCTCGTCGCGCACCGCGCGGACCTTCGTCAGTGACCGGCCGGCCAGCGCGATGCGGGCACCGCTGCCCGCCTCGGCGAGGTACTGCGCGGTGAGTTTCCCGGCGAACCCGGTGGCGCCATACAGGACTACGTCAAATTCTCGGCCGAGGTCCCGCTGCGAGGAGGTCATGGTTCCCGAAGCTACCCGAGGAGTTCCGGGAGGCCCACGTCCCGACCGAACAGATGACGGCCCAGGAACGCGGTGACCACCTGGTACCAGAGTTTGGCGTGTTGCGGCGCTCCCACCCAGTGCCCTTCGGAGGGGTAGTACAGGAACTGGTGGGCGCTGATGCCGTCATCGGCCGCGGGCAGTCCGGACTGGCTGAGCAGTTCGTACCACAGCCGCAGCCCCTCGCCGATGGGTACGCGATAGTCCTTGTCTCCGTGGATGACCAGCATCGGCGTGCGGATATTGCCGACGTGGTGATGGGGCGAGTTGCGTTGGGTCATCTGCTCGGTCATCTCGCGCACCCACCAGTAGGCCCCGTCGGTGGTGTGCCCGAACTGGTCCAGCGCCCACAGGCTGGCGTGGGTGACGATGGCGTCGAACCGGTCGGTGTGCCCGGCGATCCAGTTCGCCATGTACCCGCCGAAGGAACCGCCCATCACTGCGGTGCGCGATGCGTCCACGCCCGGATGGGCGCACGCCGCATCGGTGACGGCCATCAGATCCGTGTAGGGCGCCGCACCCCAGGCACCCCAGCCACGCTGGATGAAGTCCTGTCCGTAGCCGGTGGACAGCGCCGGGTCGGGCAGGAGCACCGCATACCCCTGCGCGGCCAGCAGCCACGGGTTCCACCGCCAGTGCCAGGCATTCCAGCTGGCCAGCGGCCCGCCGTGCACCCACAGCAGCAGCGGCGCCGGTTGCGCGCCGGGGTCCGGCAGGATCAGCCAGGACCGCACCGCCGTACCGTCCTCGCCCGTCGCGGTCAGCTCTTCCAGATGCCCTGGCAGTTCGGGCAACTGGACGCACGGCAAGACCGTGACCACACCGTCGGCGAGGTCGATGCGCACCGGGTGCGGCGGGGTGAGGTACGAGCTGCGCACCGCGAAGATCGGCCCGCCGGGCGCGGTGCGCACATCGGTGTAGGAGAAGTCGTCGTGGGTCAGCCGGGTCACCGCGGCGGTCTGCGGGTCCACCGCGAACACCGGGCCGCGGCCGGCGTCGTCGGCGGTGACGATCAGCGCGGCGCCGTCGGCCGACCAGGTCACCGAGGTGGGCCAGCGGTCCCAGTCATCGAGTTCCATCCGGTCTCCGCCGAAGGTCTGCCAGCACAACGTGATCCGCGGCGCCTGCTCCGGTGTGGAGATCGTCTCGCGCAGGTAGGCCACTCGGGTGCCGTCCGGGGAGATCGCGGGCTGCCCCAGATCGGCGGCGGGATCGTCGGCGACAACGGTATGCCGGCCGGTGCCGATGTCGATGCGCACGATCCGGGACCGCAACGCCACCCCGGGTGCGGCGGACTGCCACCCGGTGACCAGGAAGGTGCCGTCGGCGCTGACGTCACGGCCCGTCTCCCGCAGCGCGCCGCCCGGGGCGGGGGCCAGGTCGCGCAGCCCGTCGCTGTCGAACAGGTGCGGTTGACCGGGGCCCAGGTCGTGATCCCAGTACCGCACCGGATAGCCGGTGTGCAGGATCGCCGACACCTTGTTGTCCTTGCGTAGCTTCCGCAGGCGTTTGTCATCCTCGAGGTCGGCCGCCGCGGGCAGGACCGGCGCGGTGATCACGGTGGTCGCGGCGCGCCGAGCGGCGTGCACGGCGGCCACCCCGCCCGGCAGCGACAGCTCCTCGAACGCCTCCCCGCCGTGCCGGGGCAGCCGCCACAGGGCTGCGGGCGGCGCGTCCTCGCCGGGTGTGGCCCGCGTCGCCACGAACAACAGATCACCGTCGGAGGTGAACGTCGGTGCGGACTCCCCGGTGCTGCCGTGGGTCAGTCGCCGCGCCGGCTGCACTCCGTCGGGGTCCAACTCCCATATCGCCGTGACGTATTCGGTCCGGTCCGGGTTGAGTTCGCTGATCGTGGTCACCACCCGCGCGCCGTCCGGGGACACGGCCAGACCCGCAACCCTCGGCAGCGCGAAGTAGGTATCCAGATCGTGGAACGGCGTCATGCCCTCACCGTAATGCCCGGATACCGTCCCGCCGGTGGACCACATCGGTCACCTGATCCGTGCTGTCGGTGCGCAACTGGGTGCTGCTGTGCACCGGCGTGGCAGCTCTTCACGCGGAATTAACCGGCAGTGACCGCTGGGACACATTCCCGCAGTTAGTTTCATTCCGGTACACCGTCAGTACCTCAAGGCCACTGCGGTTAAACGCACGGCTTCCCCACCCCATCCCCCCGAACAGAGCGGCGGAGGTTTCCATTGACCCCTGAAGTCGAGGACGCCATTGCGGTAATGACCGCAGTGAACAACGAATTCTATTTCTGGATGTCCATTGCGTTGATGATGCTCATCCACGCGGGCTTCCTTGCCTACGAGATCGGGGCCTCCCGGTCCAAGAACGTGCTGGCGACCGCGATGAAGAATCTGCTCGCGCTGGCGACGATCATCGCCTCGTTCTTCTTCGTGGGCTGGTTCCTCTACAACGCGATGCCCAGCGGGTTCCTCGAGCTGACCGATGCCGCGAAGGCCGCGTTGCCCTGGAGCGACAACATGGGCCCGAATACCGCCGACTCGGTCAGCGGCATCTCCTGGGGTGCGTTCGCGCTGTTCGCCGCCACCACCGGCTCGATCATGTCCGGCGCTGTGCTGGAACGGATCCGGACCAGCGGCTTCCTGGTTCTGACCGTCTTCGTCGGTTCGGTGACCTGGATCATCGGTGCGGCCTGGGGTTGGCACGGCGCAGGTTGGATGCTGCTCAAGCTCGGCTTCCACGATGTCGGCGCGGCCGGCTGCGTGCACATGATCGCCGGCTTCGGAGCGCTCGGCATCCTGATCAACCTGGGCCCGCGCATCGGACGCTTCCTGCCCGACGGCACCGCGGTCACCATCCGTCCGCACAACCTGCCGTTGACCATGCTGGGCCTGATGCTGATCTTCACCGGCTTCTTCGGCTTCCTGATGGGCTGTGTCATCTACGGTTCCGGCGGCTTCGCGACCATCTACGGCAGCCCGACCACGCTGTCGGCGTTCGCGTTCAGCACCTTGATGGGCCTGGCCGGCGGCATCATGGGCGCCTACATGACCTCGCGTGGTGAGCCGTTCTGGACCATCTCCGGTGGTCTGGCCGGCATCATCGGCCTGGCCTCGGGCATGGATCTGTACCACCCCGCGCTCGGGTTCATCATCGCCCTCGGCGCCGGTGCGCTCATCCCCTACATCGGCAAGCTGCTGGAGAAGTTCCGGATCGACGATGTGGTGGGCGCGGTGGCCGTGCACGGCGGCATCGGCGTGTACTCGCTGCTGATGGTGGGCATCTTCCTGGGCGGCTACCCGAACACCGACGGCAACCCGTCGATCTCGCTGTGGGGTCAGGTCGTCGGCATCGTGGTCTTCGCGGCGCTGGGCTTCATCCCGACCTACCTGCTGTCCCTGGGGCTGAAGAAGGTTGGGCTGCTACGGATTCCGGAGGCTGTGGAGCTTCAGGGCCTCGACCTGAGCGAGGTCCCGGCCACGCCGTACCCGGAGGGCACCCCGGTCACGGTGATGGCAACGACCAACGGCAAGGTACTCGTCGTCGAGGAGGCGAAGTAGATGTTCAGTCCTATCGACAGCTATGACGAGCTCGGAGTGGTCTTCACATTCGGCGGCTACTCGGTCGGCGTGTGGATCGTCTTCCTGCTCTCCGTGGCCTTGTTCATCGGGTTCTTCGTCAGGATGATCCAGCACGAGAACAGCGCCTACAAGTCGATCATCGAGCACAAGCCGGTGGAGCCCGGCCCCGCCGCCGAAGGAGAACCGACGGCCTACTGATCGCAGGAACGGAAATCGCCCGAATCCGAAAGGATTCGGGCGATTTCTGTGTGTGCCGGCGCTACCTCGCGTCGCGCAGCCACTGCGCCGCACGGTCGCGGTAGCCGATGATGCCCTTGTAGTCGGCGATGTCCTCGGGGAGTTCGGCCAGCACCGCGGCGGCCCGCTCCCGCCAGGCGTCGACGGCGGCGATATCGGCCAGCGGCAGCATGTAGCTGCGGATCAGGAAACAGATCGAGCCGGATTCCGGCAGCCGGATCAGGTGCTGCACCTCGACCCGCAGGTGCACCGCGCGGCCGAACTCCTCATCGGAAACCTCGTGGATGGCCGTGCGGTCCGGGCCCCACTCGTGGTACAGCTCGGTGGAGACGTCGAGGCGCCGGCCGATGGTGAGCGTCCAGTTGGTGCGCCGGTAGGTTTCACCGGGTTGCAGCCGCATCAGGAACTCCCTGGCGCGGGTGATGACACCGGTCTCGCGCAGCCGCGGTACCGGGCCGTGGATCTCCAGGAACGTCATCCCGACGTCAAACCCGAACGACCAGTCGGCGGCGAAGGTCACCACGCCGGCGTCGCCGAAGAGATCACCCTCGCGCTGGTCGAGCAGCACGATGTCCTCCTGGACCTGAGCGGCGATGTAGGACAGTGGCTCGGCCGGCAGCGTGCACTCATCGCCGACCACGAAGCTTTGGTCGATCCCCAATCTGTCGTTGCGCCAACGCCAGCCGTCGCCGTCGCGCTGCAGCGACATGCTGTCCGGGTAGGCGGTGGCGAGTTCACGCATCAGGGTCAGCATGGCATCCCAGCACGCCGGACGCATATGCGGCAACACCGCGCTGCGGCTGGGGTCGGCGGCGAGAATGGCCGCTCGCTGGGCCAGTTCGTTCTCGTACTCGCTGTCGACGTCGACGATCCGCTCGCCCCAGCACCCCACCGGGGTGTGCACCGCCGAGCCGGCGGGTTCGACGTTGGTGCTGTAGCGGTAGGTGTCGGCGGCGAACGGGAAGGGAAAGGTATGGATCAGGTCGGGGGTGGTTATCACAGTGCTACCTCCAGGGTTTCGGGACCGCCACGGGAAACGCAGGCCATCAGTGCGTCGCCGGCCTGTCTCTCGGCGTCGCTCAGATACAGGTCTCGGTGGGTGATGGCGCCACCGGAGACCGGCACCCGGCACTCACCGCACACGCCGCGGCGGCACAGGTTCGGTACCTCGATTCCGCGACGTTCCAGTTCCTCCAGCAGCGATACTCCGGCGTCGACGGTGAACTGCTCACCGGTGGAGGCGATCCGGGCGGGGAAGGGTACGCCGGGGTCGAGCGCCTCGGCGCCGAAGTGCTCCAGATGGATCCGGCTCGGTGGCCAGCCCAGCCGGGCCGCGGCACTGGTCACATCGTCGATGAACGCGGCCGGTCCACAGATATAGAGGTGGGTGCCGAAGGGTTGATCACCGAGCGCCGCGAGCAGGTCGGCGGTGAAGGCGGCACGGTCGGTGTGCACCGAGATGTGTTCGCTCAGTTGGGACACCGTGTCGAGATAGGCGCCGCGGCCGGTCCGGTGCACGTAGATCAGCCGGGCGTCACGTCCCCACCGGCGAGCGCTGCGCAGATGCGACACCATCGGGGTGATACCGATGCCCGCGGCGACCAGCAGATGGCGGCGGGCCCGCAGCACCGGCGCGAATGCGCTGCGCGGCGGGGTGGCCGCCACGGTGTCGCCGAGCGCGAGTTCGTCGTGGATCCACCGGGATCCGCCCGTCCCGCCGTCGGACTCCGCGCGCCGCAGCACCGATATCACATAGGTACCGGGCGAATCCCCCTCGCCGGTCAGGGAATAGGCGTTGGCGCGGCCCGCGCACTCCAGCACGATGTGACTTCCCGGGGTGAACGAGGGTAATGGCGTGCCGTCCGGGTCGGACAGGGTCAGGGTACGGATGCCGTGGACCGTGTCGTCGATGCCGGCGACGACCAGTTTGAGGGTGTTCACGCCGACACTCCCGCCGGTCGCTCCGCATCGGCCATGTACCCGAGGTGGGCGCCCGAGCGACGCGAGACGTGGTAGTGGACAAAGAGATTCCGGCCACAGGACCGGCATGGCAGGGTGTCTTCGATGTTCACCCGCGCCCGGGTGACGGCACCACAGTGCACGCAGTGCACCGACCGCGAATCGACGTCGGTGGAGGCGACCGTCATCTCGTCATCGGCGACGCCCAGATCCACGGCAGCCCCTCGCAGCTTCAGGCACGCGTCGGCGGGTCCGGCCATCATCAACCGCCAGCCGACGCGGGCCGAGCCGAGATCGGCCCGCAGCGCCGCGGCGGCCCGATCTGCGGGCTCCCACTCGGCAAATCGGTGCAGCCGGACCGCGGATCCACCTCCAGCCGAGGAGATCTGGTCCAGCCAGTCCGCCGCAATGGCGGCACCGCGGGACCCGAACGCGACGACGGTCCATGACCGCCCCGATAGGTCGGCGTCCGGTTCGGCGGGGGTCAGTGCCCAACCGGGCACGCTCGTCAGTTCGAGGTCAGGTCGCATAAGCCCTTCCGTGGACACCGAGGGTTGACTAGGTTGCCCTCCAGGAAACCAAGGCTGCGTTTCGGTGATGTGACCTGACTGTCTCGTCTGGTTGACAGCCGGCCCGATAGCGTCGGCGTCATGACCGAACGCATCATGGTGATCGGCGCCGGTATCGCCGGCCTGGCCACCGCGGTGGCACTGCGCCGCGCCGGGTACGAGGTGTCCGTCATCGAGCAACGCCCCACCGCCGATGCGGCGGGTGCCGGTATCAGCATCTGGCCCAATGCGCTGGCGGCGCTGGACACCATCGGCCTCGGCGATCAGGTTCGCGGTGCCGGCGGCCGAATCAGCGCAGGCGCTCTGCGCTGGCGCGACGGGCGCTGGTTGCGCCGCCCGGACACCGACCGGATCGTGCACGCCTTGGGCGAACCGCTGGTCGTCATCCACCGCGCGCGGCTCACCGAGATCCTGGCCGGGGCGCTACCCGCCGGCACCGTGACCCATGGCCGTGCCGCGACGGCGCTCGATGTCTCGCGTGCGGGCGCCCGAATCACGTTGTCGGACGGCACCGTTGACCAGGTCGACGCCGTGGTGGGCGCCGACGGTGTGGATTCCATGGTCGCGCGCCACCTCAACGGCGACCTCCCCCGCCGCTATGCCGGTTACACCGCATGGCGCGGCATCGCCGCGTACGCAATGGATCCCGATCTGGCCGGGGAGACGATGGGACCGGGTATGGAGGTCGGGCATGTGCCACTCAGGGCGAGCGAAGGGATCGAGTCGGGGGCCGATCACACCTATTGGTTCGCCACCCAGCGGGCACCTCGGGGGCAGACGGCCCCGGGTGGTGAACACGCGCACCTGAGCCGGGTTTTCGGTACGTGGCCGGAACCGATCCCGAGCCTGCTGGCGAGCACCGATCCGGCCGCAGTGCTGCGCAACGATCTCTACGACCGGAAACCGGCCGCCCGCTGGGCGCGCGACCGCGCGGTGATCGTCGGGGATGCGGCCCACCCGATGCGGCCGCATCTGGGCCAGGGCGGCTGTCAGGGACTGGAGGACGCGGCGATCCTGGCGGCATTGACAGCGTGTGAGCCGGATCTGTCCGCCGCGTTCGCCCGGTTCGGGACGTTTCGGCGTCGGCGGGTCCGCGGCCTGGTCGCCGAGTCCCGGGCGGTCGGCCGGATCGTGAACATGCGCCCCGCCGCGCTCAGCGCCGCGGCCAGCCGGGCCTCGGCCCTGATTCCGGAGGCCGTGCTGGCCCGGCATCTGGCGTCGGTGGCCGGCCGTTCGGCGTTCGTGCTGCCGACGTCGTGACGCTCAGCGCGGCTGGAAGGCGGTGACGGCGGTCTGCATGGCCTGGCACATCTTGCGGAAGTCGAAGACCCCGAGCACCGCGCCACCGCGGATGGCCTGGCAACCGACCGCGGCGGGGGCTCCAGCGGCCGGCACACCGGGAGTGCTGAAGACCGCCGGCGTGGCGCCGCGCGGGCCGCACTTGGGCCACGCGCCCAGGCCCTGGCTGCGGAGCACGTTCTCGGCGACCCGGATCTGCTCGGCGCGCGACGCGCGGGCCGGCGAGCCGACACCGCCGTTGGCGGCCCAGGTCGCCTGCTTGAACTGCAGCCCGCCGTAGTGACCGTTACCGGTGTTGATTCCCCAGTTGCCGCCCGACTCGCACTGGGCGATGGCGTCCCAGTTGACGCTGTCGGCATGTGCGGTGGCCGCGGACCCGAAGACTCCCGCCATCGGGGCCACCGAGAGTGCGCCGGTCGCGGCGGCGACCCAGAGGCTCTTCGTCAGCAGGTTCTTGGCGGCGGTGCGGATGTTCTTCGTCGCGTTGTTCTCAGTCGCGATGTTCTTAGTCATTTGTGCGGTCCTTCCCCGACCGGTGACACGAGGTCCGCGAGGCGAAGGCGTTCTTGCGACGCGGTTATCCGGTGTTTCGGGTGACGGGGATCACCCGTTACGGGGGAGGCTGGAGTTTTATCAGTTTCTTATGTGACTGGTGCTGTTAGCGGGGTTTATGAGAAAACAATGGCGCCGGGCGTAAAGCCCGGCGCCATTGAGGAGCGTTTGGTATCGCGAGACTATCCGCGCTTACCGCAGGTCGGCCATGCACCGATGCCCTGGCTGCGCAGAACGTTCTCCGCAACGCGGATCTGCTCTTCCCGGCTGGCCGCGTGGGGCATACCGCTGCCACCGTTGCCTCGCCAGGTTCCGAGCGCAAACTGCAGGCCACCGTAGTAACCGTTACCGGTGTTGATCGCCCAGTTGCCACCCGATTCGCAGGCCGCAACGGCATCCCAGTTCACGCTGTCCGCATGTGCGGTGGCCGCCCCGAAACCCAGAGCCATCGGAGTCACTGCCATCGCCCCGGCGATGGCTGCCATACCGAACGTTTTGCGGATGTTCTTCAAAATGGATCCTCTCATCGAGCGCGCACCAAAGACGTCCGCGGAAACGCGGACACGAAGGCCTGATCCATCAGGCGGGAGGTTTGGGTCGTGCCGTCTCGGTCGGGCACAACAGTGGGAGACGAGGAATGTGTCTCGCCGGGTGCTCACACCCGGTCGCCCAGCAGACTCATCGGTCCGCCGCAGGCCCACTTACACGCGATGTTGAATGTGAAATTGTTTGCTCCATTTCGGAGTTGCTAGCAACGTACAAAATCCTCGGAACGAAGTCACCTCGATGAAGAACGCGTCGCAAGCAGATCACGGGATGATCACGGTGAACCTATGGGTGAACCATGCAGGTCAGCGCGGAGATCGTCGGTGAACCCTGAATTGCAGGTCGAGACCGAATTGGTGAGGCAGATCACGATCATTTTGTGAGCCACACCACTTGCCGGGCGTGTCCACACGGCCGGTTCACCTCTGATTCCCCCCAAACCGGGTTCTCAAACCGCCCCGCCACCGGCACAGCCGGACATCCGTTCGCTGGCGACTGCCCCATCCCCCTTGCCGCACATATCAGCCAAATGCACTGCCGTGCAAGCGTTTAACGAAATACATCGGATGAGTGTCCAACGACGGCCGCAGCCAAGGAAACTCGTCGACCCAATCCTCCGACCAGCCGGAACAGATTGATTTGCAACTGATTTCGTACCGACCGGGTGTCTCGATGCGTCCGCGCAATCGGCCCGCTGATCATGATCAACCGGAACACCTCCGGCCCCGAGCCCGCGCCGCTCAGCCGGCCCATCCAAGGGCTGGATTCACCCGGCCTGGACGAGTCCGGTTGCACGGCCACAACGCAATTCAGCCAAAAGTCGCGCGATCGCGCGACGCGAGATCCGCTACGCCGGAACGGTTTTCGCAAGCCCTCCGGCCCGCGCCACGGACGCCGCCGGGAATTCCCACTTAGAGTGCATGAATTCAGCGCACGTTATACAACCGATATATTCGGGCATAAACTCTCGGATGGGTAAATTCAGAGATTTTCGTGACCTAATTGGTTATTTGCTGGCCGGCTGGCACCCTTCGGGCGGCCTCAGCGCAGGTCGGCGGGAGTGTTGACGTTGGCCATGTCCGGCCGCTCCGGCATCACGATGCGCTGGGTATCGCAGGATTCGACCAGGGCCCGCATGCTGCGCTCCCCGGCCGCGACCAGCGTGTCCGCCCGGTCGGCGAGCGAGGTCCGGTAGATACCGGCCAGATAATGATCGCGACCGGCCCAGGGCAGCACCACCTCGGCGGGCAGTCCCGCGGTGGGAATCAGCAGGTCGTCGATGAGATCGGCGGTGAGGTTCGGCATGTCCACCGCGCAGACGAAGGCTCGGTCCACGCCCGCCTCCGCGGCCGCCCGCAATCCGCGGGCGGTCGCCAGCAGTGGACCGACGCCGCGCACTTCATCACGCAGGATCTGCGCGGCCAGATCCGGCAGCGCCTGCCCGGGAGCCGCGACGACGAAGACCGGTGCACAGCGGGCGGCGACGGTCGCCACCGTCCGCTCGACCAGGGTCTCACCGTCGATGACGAGGGTGGCTTTGTCGCGTCCCATCCGGCGGGACGCACCACCCGCAAGAATGACGGCGGCGAGCGTCGTGGGGGCGGTCACCCCCGCGACGTTAGTCGACCGACCAGGTGTCCTTGCCGCGAAGCAGCGATTGCAGCGCGGCCGTGTCGTGCGCCTTGGCCTCGCGGGCCGCGGCGATCTGAGCGCGGGCGGCGTCGTCGTAGGTCGGCTTGTTCACCTGACGGAAGATACCCATCACCATGTGGTCGAGGTTCTGCTCGCTCAGCCGCGACAACGCGAAGGCGTACGCCGGGTCGTCGATCGTGGCATCGTGCACCACGATCTGGTCGGCCGGCACGTCCGCGGTCTTGGCGATCTCCAGGCCGAACCCGGACTTCACCACGGCGTACTCGCCGTCGGCGCCGAAGGTGATCGGCTCACCGTGGGTGATGTTGATCAGCCGGTCCTCGGCACCTTCCTTGCGCAGCGCGTCGAAGGAACCGTCGTTGAAGATCGGGCAGTCCTGCATGATCTCGACCAGGGCGGCGCCGCGATGCTGTGCGGCACCGCGCAGCACCTCGGTCAGACCCTTGCGGTCGGAGTCCAGCGCGCGGCCGACGAAGGTGGCCTCGGCGCCCAGCGCCAGCGACACCGGGTTGAACGGGTAGTCCAGTGAGCCCATCGGCGTGGACTTGGTGACCTTGCCGACCTCGGACGTCGGCGAGTACTGGCCCTTGGTCAGTCCGTAGATCCGGTTGTTGAACAACAGGATGGTGATGTTGATGTTGCGGCGCAGCGCATGGATCAGGTGGTTGCCGCCGATCGACAGCGAATCGCCGTCACCGGTGACGACCCACACCGAGAGGTCCTCGCGGGCCAGCGCCAGCCCGGTGGCGATGGTCGGCGCACGGCCGTGGATCGAGTGGAAACCGTAGGTCTCCAGGTAGTACGGGAACCGGCTGGAGCAGCCGATACCGCTGACGAACGCGATGTTCTCGCGGCGCAGGCCGAGCTCGGGCAGGAAGTTGCGGATGGTGTTGAGGATGACGTAGTCACCGCAACCCGGGCACCAGCGGACCTCCTGGTCGCTGGTGAAGTCCTTACCCTTCTGCGGCTGGTCCGTGGTCGGCACCAGCGCAGTCTTGCTGAGGGCTTCGGTCAGGCCCAGGTCAGAGCCGATGAGGTCGGTCATGCGTTCGCTCCCACAGATTCCACGGTGGCGGCGGCCAGCCGTGCAAACTTCGCCTTGTCTGTTTCCTTCTCACGCAGCGTTCCATCGAGCGCCGCGTCGATGATGCCCTCCACCTCGTCGGCCAGGAAGGCCATGCCCTCGACCTTGGTGACCGACTGCACGTCGACCAGGAACTTGCCGCGCAGCAGCAGGGCGAGCTGGCCGAGGTTCATCTCCGGCACGACGACCTTCTGGTACTTGTTCAGCACCTCTTCGAGGTTGGCCGGGAACGGATTCAGGTAGCGCAGCTGAGCGTGCGCGACCTTGATGCCGTTGCGCCGGGCGCGCCGGCAGGCCTCGCCGATGGGGCCGTACGAGCTGCCCCAGCCCAGCATCAGCAGTTCGGCGTCGCCGGTCGGGTCGTCGACCTCCAGGTCGGGCACCGAGATGCCGTCGACCTTGAGCTGACGCAACCGCACCATCAGATCGTGGTTCTTGGGCTCGTAGGAGATGTTGCCCGAGCCGTTGGCCGACTCCAGACCGCCGATGCGGTGCTCCAGGCCCGGGGTCCCGGGGACGGCGAACTGTCGGGCCAGGGTCTCCGGGTCACGGGCGTAGGGCTCGAACGGTTCGCCGGACTTGGCGAAGGTGTGCTCGATGGCCGGGTAGGTGCTGATGTCCGGGATGCGCCACGGCTCCGAGCCGTTGGCGATCGCGCCGTCGGACAGGATGATCACCGGGGTGTGGTAGCCGATCGCGATCCGCACGGCCTCCACGGCGATGTCGAAGCAGTCCGAGGGTGAGCACGGCGCCAGCACCGCGACCGGCGATTCGCCGTTGCGGCCGTAGAGCGCCTGCAGCAGGTCGGCTTGTTCGGTCTTGGTGGGCAGACCGGTCGACGGGCCGCCGCGCTGCACGTCGATGACGATCAGCGGGAGCTCGGTCATCACCGCGAGGCCGATGGCCTCGGACTTCAGCGAGACGCCCGGACCCGAGGTGCTGGTGACACCGAGCGCACCGCCGTAGGAGGCGCCGATGGCGGCACCGATGCCGGCGATCTCGTCCTCGGCCTGGAAGGTCAGCACGTTGAAGTGCTTGTACTTGGACAGCTCGTGCAGGATGTCCGACGCCGGGGTGATCGGGTAGGTGCCCAGCACCACCTGGATGTCGGAGAGCTGACCGGCCGCCACGAGGCCGTAGGCCAGCGCCGTATTGCCGGAGATCTGCCGGTACTCACCGGACTTGAGCTTGGCCGGGGCCACCTCGTAGGTGGTGGCGAAGGCCTCGGTGGTCTCGCCGTAGTTCCAGCCCGCCTTCAGGGCGAGCACGTTGGCCTCGGCGATCTCGGGCTTGCGGGCGAACTTCTCCCGGATGAAGGCCTCGCTCGCCTCCAGTTCGCGGCCGTACATCCACGACAGCAGACCGAGGGCGAACATGTTCTTGGCGCGCTGGCCGTCCTTCTTGGTGGCGCCGATCGCTTCGACGGCCCCCAGGGTCAGGGTGGTCATCGCGACCGACTGCACGACGTAGTCGGACAGCTCGTCGTTCTCCAGCGGGTTGGCCTCGTAGCCGACCTTGGCCAGGTTGCGCTTGGTGAACTCGTCGGAGTTGGCGATGATCAGGCCGCCGCGTGGCAGGTCGCCCACGTTGGCCTTCAGCGCCGCGGGGTTCATCGCGACCAGAACGTCGGGACGGTCGCCCGCGGTGAGGATGTCGTAGTCCGCGATCTGGATCTGGAAGGACGACACACCGGGCAGGGTGCCCTGTGGTGCGCGGATCTCGGCGGGGTAATTGGGCTGTGTCGCAAGGTCGTTGCCGAACAGCGCGGCCTCGGACGTGAATCGGTCGCCGGTGAGCTGCATGCCGTCGCCGGAGTCGCCTGCGAAGCGGATGACCACCTTCTCCAGCTTCTGCCGCGGAGCCCCCGCGTTGTCGTTCTGACCCACGACTTCCTGCCTTTCACACCCGCGCGAATAGTGCGCTGATCGCGAGGGGGTTTGCGTCCGAAACTTTTGGTGTCACTGCCGGTAACCAGTATGGCACTTCTCTTAGGGTGACCATGCCCACGCGGCACAGCGACACGCGGGTTTCATCTAGAAGAACTCCCAGTTCAGGGGCGTGAAGCAGAACGAGTTCCCGCCCACCTGTGGTCTTCATCACTTTTGGAGAATGTCATTCTCTAAGGATCTGATTACCGCCCAGTAGCCCCACCGCGACTGAACTTGACGGGTGTCAAGTACTGCCAGGCTACCAGGGCTTACGCCGGTGAGAGGCCGAGGTGAACGCGCTTCTGCAATTCGCGAGCGACGAGTTCGCTGGCGATCTGCACCGCGCGCCGCGGGTCCGCCCCCGCCGCCCGGTGCGCGATGAAAGAAGCGGTGAACATGTCGCCGGCGCCGGTGGTCTGGACATCCATCACCCGCCACGCGGCCGGCACCCGCTCCACGGTCCCGTCCCGGTAGATGTCGCAGCCTTCGGAGCCGTAGGTCACCAGGATCTCCGGAACCCCGAGCCGTTCGGCGGCCGCCAGGTCGAACGGGCCGTCGGCGACGATGACGGCCTCGTCCTCCGCCAGCTTCAGTACATCGAGGTGGCGTACCAGCTCCGGGGCGAAGTGCCGGTCCAGCTGCAGCGGGCCGACACTGTCCGCACGCACCAGGCCCTGGCCGTCGTAGGCGATCCGGTGCCCGCGCGCCGCGAGATGGGCCAGGGTCTCGGCCGGGAAGTCGGTGCGCAGCAGCGGAGCCAGGTGAATCCAGGTGGTGCGGGGGTCGTCGGCCTCGATATCGGCCGGCGTCCACACCGGACCGACGGCCTCGACGCCCATGTGCCGGTGATCGGTGTCGTCGTAGTCCAGCCGGAACGCACTGGTGCGGTCCGAAGCCAGCAACCGCACCATCGAGCCGAACCGGTCCAGCACCGGGTCGAACAGTTCGTGGTCGCGCCGGGCCCCCATGGCCACGATGTGCGCGGTCCCGGGGGCGCTTTCCAGCGCCACACCCGCGAAGGAGGCGCAGCCACCCGGACTGGGCGGCGCACCGTTGATGATGTCGATGGCCAGGTTTCCCAGCACGGTCACGCCCGGGATGAGCTCTGGCGACATCTTTGGTTCCCCCGCTTGACGTTTGTCCTGTCGTCGGTACATCTCGACGTGGCTGTCGGGCGAAATGGTAGTCGGCGTCTGCCGCTTTCAGCCATTCCGCAGCTTCGGCCCGTACCCCGCCCGGCCAGGCCGACGGCTATCCGGGCAGGTTGTAGGGGGTGACGACCTGAATGGGGGTGGGACGCACCGGTTCGGAGGGAAGAGCGCCGTGCTGCTGGAGCAACACCCGCATGGCCAACCGGGCATCGGCGCGCAGATCGTTGTGCAGCACCACCGAAAGCTTGCCTTCCCGCAGCAGCCGGCGATTGTCGACGTCGAGGTCGTGGGCGACGAAGACTCTGCACCTCCGGCCCAACCGCGCGAATGCGGCGACGGTCGCGGCATTACCGCCGCCCGGGGAGTACACGGCCTCGATCCCGGGGTGGCGTTTCAGCGCGTCGAGAACCAGCCGTTCGTTGGTGACATCGATACCGTCGCTGTCGCTGACCTCGACGATGTCGTGCCCGGTACCCCGCAGGCCGGCGCGAAACCCCACCTCGCGCTCCCCCTCGCCCCGAAACACCGTGCGGCTCAGTGTGATCAACACTCCCGACGGGGCGGCGCCCAGCCATTGGTTGACCAGGAACGCCGCCGTCAGCCCGGCCCCGTGGTTGTCGATACCGACATAGGCGCAGCGGTCGCTGTTGGCCACATCGGTGGTGTAGGTCACCACCGGCACTCCCCCGGCGACCAGCCGGTCGACCGCCTCGGCGACCTCGGGTTCGTCCTGCGCCTTCAGGATGACGCCGTGGCTGCCCTTGATCCGGTCCAACTCGGCGGCCATATCGGCCGCCGACCCCGACTCCCACAGGTGAAATCGGGCTCGCGGCACGGCCGGCGCGAAGGCCGGCAACTCGGCCTCGATGGCCGCCCGGAACGCATCGGAGAATCGTTGCGGGGTCTGCATCACCACATCGAACAGATAACGACGGCCGTTGAGCCGCAACTGCGCTCGCTGCTTGTCCAGGTCCGCGACGGCTTGACGCACCTCGGCGCGGGTGTTCTCCCGGACCCCCGGCCGGTTGTTGAGAACCCGGTCGACCGTCGCCTCGCTCAACCCGGCCTGCTGCGCGATCTCGCGGACCTTGTACCGGTGCATCGTGCCTTCCTTGCTCTGCGCGCGGGTGGACGGTTGAGCGGTGGTGATGGTTTTTTGATGGTTTTTCGCTGTTGATTGCGGTCGTGGTCACAGCAAGACTAACCCTCATGCCCGCTTCACTCGCCGCTTCCGGACCGAGCTGGATCACCGAGTCCCAGTGCGATCTCGACGAGTTCGGTAGCCAGGTGCTGCGCGGCACCGATCTGGCCGACTACCCGCACGCCACCGACGTCCGGCGCAACGTGCTGGTGTACTCGGCCGCCGATATCGCGGGGGCTGATCGACGGGCACTGCAGGCCGAGCTGATCGTGGCGCTCACCGACGGGCCGGGCGTGGTCGTGTTCGAGGGCGCCTTCGCCGACGAGGTGGTGGACCGTGCCTCCGCTGCGTTCACCGACATCATCGCCGACCAGCGCGCCGCGGGCGGCGCCGCCGGGGATCATTTCGGTAAGGCCGGGGCCAACGACCGGGTCTGGAACGCCGCCCAGAAACTGGCCCTGCGCTCCCCCGAGGTGTACGCGCACTACTACGCCGCGGACACCCTGGCGCTGGTGTCGCAGGCCTGGCTGGGCCCGCGGTATCAGCTCACCTCACAGGTCAATGTCGTCAATCCCGGTGGCGCCGCGCAGATTCCGCACCGCGATTACCACCTGGGCTTCGTCGACCCCGACCGGCTGGCGGACTACCCGGGGCACATGCACCGGATGTCGGCGGCGTTGACGCTGCAGGGCGCGGTCGCGCACTGCGATATGCCATTGCAGAGCGGACCGACGATGCTGCTGCCGTACTCGCAACGATTCGCAGCGGGCTACATCGCGTTCTACCGGCCGGAGTTCATCGAGTTCTTCGCCGCACATCACGTCCAGGTGCCGCTGCGCAAGGGTGATGCGGTCTTCTTCAACCCGGCGCTGTATCACGGTGCGGGAGCGAATACTTCGACCGATATCAGCCGGATGGCCAATCTGCTGCAGATCTCGTCCCCGTTCGGCCGGGCGATGGAGGCGCTGGACCGCACCGCGATGGTCAAGGCGGTCTACCCGGTGCTGCTGGACATGCGGCGCGCCGGCCGCCCGGACGGCGAGCTGGCCAACATCGTCAACGCCACCGCCGAGGGCTACGCCTTCCCGACCAACCTCGACCGCGATCAGCCGATCGGCAGCCTGGCGCCACCGAGTCAGGTGGACACCGTGCTGGCCGCACTGGCCGACGGGCTCAGCGCCACCGAACTCCACGACATCCTCGACGCACAGAACGAACGGAGAATTCCATGACCACCATCGGCGTGATCGGACTGGGCCGCATCGGCGCATTCCACACCGAAACCCTGTCCGGGCTCACGGGAGTGGACGAACTGGTGATCACCGACGAGCGCGCCGACGTGACGGCCGCGGTGGCGGCCAAGCACGGGGCCAGGGCCGTCGACTCGGTGGAGGCACTGCTGTCCGCGGGGGTCGACGGTGTGGTGGTGGCCGCGGCCACCCCGGCGCACGCCGAGCTCACCCTGGCATCAGTGCAGCGCGGTATCCCGACGTTCTGCGAGAAGCCGATCGCCTCCACCGCCGCCGAGAGCGCGCGGATCGCCGAGATCATCACCGGCTCCGGGGTTCCGGTCCAGGTCGGGTACCAGCGTCGCTTCGACGCGGCGTTCGCGGCTGCCAAGAGCGCCGTCGACAGTGGCGCGCTGGGCACCCTGCACACGGTGCGCAGCACCACGATGGATCCCGCTCCCCCACCGATGGACTACATCAGGGGTTCGGGCGGGATCTTCCGGGACTGCGCCGTCCACGATTTCGACATCCTGCGCTGGATCACCGGCCAGCAGCCGGTCGAGGTGTACGCCACCGGAACGGTGCAGGGTGATCCGCTGTTCACCGAGTACGGCGATGTGGACACCGCCGCGGTGGTGGTGCGGTTCGACGGCGGCGCCCTCGGGCTCGTCTCCAACGCCCGCTACAACGCCCGCGGCTACGACTGCCGCCTGGAGGTGCACGGGTTCGACGACAGTGTCGCCGCCGGCTGGGATCAGGGCGCGCCGCTGCGGAACATGGATCCGGGCAACGAGTTCCCGACGGGACCGGCGCACAACTTCTTCATGGACCGCTTCACCGAGGCGTTCCGCACCGAGTTGGCCGGTTTCGTCGAGGTGGCCCAGGGCGGACCGGTGCGCGGTGCGACGGTGGCCGACGCCGTCGAGGTGGCCTGGTTGGCCGAGGCCGCCACCGAGTCCCTGCGCCGGGGTGCCCCGGTAGCACTTGAGTCGGTTAGAAAGAAGGTAAGCAACCCATGAGCACCAACGCCATCAAAATCGCGGGAGCGCCCATTTCCTGGGGTGTCTGCGAGGTACCGGGTTGGGGTTTCCAACTCGACCCCGAACAGGTCCTCGGTGAGATGCGCGCGGTCGGCCTGACCGCCACCGAACTCGGCCCGGACGGTTTCCTGCCCGCCGACACCGAGGCGCTGAAGTCGGTCCTGGCCCGGCACGAGCTGTCCTGCGTCGGAGGATTCGTCCCGGTGGTGGCGCACCGGACCGATCACGATCCGGCCGAAGACCTTGCCGGACCGCTGAATTCGCTGGTCGCCGCGGGTGCGGGAGTCGTCGTGCTCGCCGCGGCCACCGGCGCCGATGGCTACGATTCCCGGCCGGTGCTCGACGACGAGCAGTGGTCGACGCTGCTGTCGAATCTGGACCGGCTGGCCGGCATCGTCGCCGAACGGGGTCTGCTCGCGGTGCTGCATCCGCATGTCGGCACCATCGTGGAGTCCCGCGCCGAGGTCGACCGGGTACTGGCCGGATCCTCGATCCCGCTGTGCCTGGACACCGGCCATCTCCTGATCGGCGGCACCGATCCGGTGGAGCTGGCGAAGACGGTGCCCCAGCGCATCGCGCACACCCATCTCAAGGATGTCGATGCCGCACTGGCGGCCAAGGTGCAGTCCGGTGAGCTGAGCTACACCGATGCGGTGAAGGCCGGCATGTACACGCCGTTGGGCACCGGCGACGTCGATATCGCCGGGATCGTCTCCGTCCTGCGGGACAACGGTTTCGACGGCTGGTTCGTGATGGAACAGGACACCATTCTGGAGGGCGCACCGGACGGTGCGGGACCACTCGCCGATGTGCGGAGCAGCGTCACGTACCTGAACAGCGTGACATGACCCGTACCGACGGTCTGCGCATCGGCGTGCTCGGCGCCTCCCGCATCGCCGAGTCCGCCATCGTCGGACCCGCAGCAGAACTCGGCCACCGCCTGGTCGCCGTGGCGGCCCGGGACCGCAGCCGTGCCGACGGGTTCGCCGAGAAGTACGGCGTGGAACGGGTTCTCGACTCGTATCAGGACGTCATCGACGACGCGTGCGTCGATGTCATCTACAACCCGCTGGCCAACTCGCTGCACGCACCGTGGAATCTGGCCGCCATCGCGGCCGGCAAACCGGTCCTCAGTGAGAAGCCGTTCGCCCGGGACCGGTCCGAAGCGCTGCGGGTCGCCGACGCGGCGCGGTCGGCGGGTGTCACCGTGCTGGAAGGCTTCCACTACTTCTTTCATCCGGTGACCCAGCGGGCGTTCGCACTGGCGGCCGACGGAGCCCTCGGCGCCGTCCACCGGGTGGAGGTCGCCATGGCGATGCCGGAGCCGGCCGCCACCGACCCACGCTGGTCGCTGGACCTGGCCGGTGGGGCCTTGATGGACCTGGGCTGTTACAGCCTGCACGTCATGCGAACCCTGGGTCGGCTCGGCGTCCCCGGTCTCGGTGGCGCCCCGTCGATCACCCGCGCACACGCCGTACTGCGTTCACCGGGTGTCGATGCGAGCTGCGACGTCGAGCTCGCCTTCCCCGACGGGGCGACCGGGGCGACCACCAATTCCATGGTGGCACCGGACTATTCGTTCACGCTCAAGATCTCCGGCAGCCTCGGCGACGTGCTCGTGCACGATTTCATCCGGCCCGGCCGGGACGACCGGCTCACCTTGGTCACCGACGACGGCCCGCGTGTGGAGCGTCTGGGCACGCGGGCGTCCTACACCTACCAGCTGGAGGCGTTCGCTGCGCATGTCCAGCATGGCGCGGCACTTCCGTTCGGCACCGATGATGCGGTCGCCAATATGGCGTTGGTCGACGCGGCCTACCGGTCGGCCGGGCTGCGGCCGCGCTAGTTCGTGTAGTACCGCTCGGCCAGCGCAGTCAGCGTCGACTCGATGCCCTCGGCATTCTTCTTCTGCATGCCCAGGAACTCGATGAGGAACGGCGACTTGGCGCCTGCGTAGTCGAACGTCTCGGTCACCTTCGTGGTGCCCGGGCTGACCTCGGCCAGTTCCCAGCGCCACCGGTGCCCGAGCGGATGCTGCCACTCGACCAGACGGTTCTCCTCGACGGCGGTGGCCGTCGAGGTGATCTTGTAAGGCAGCCCGTACTGCTTCATGCCGACGGTGAACGTGTCACCCACGCTCAGATGGTGCGGCCCTTTGACGGTGACGTCACGGACCGTGCCGGATCCGTCGATGTCGTGGTGGCGGTGGGGGTCCACGATCAGTTCGAAGATCGTGGCCACCGGCGCGGAGACCTGCACGCTACGGCTGACGGCCTTGGGTCCTGCGTCTTCTGTCTTCAGCGTTGACGGGGTCATGGCCGCCGTATACCCGGGGGCCCGCGGTGTTACACGGCGTTGTTACCGGCAACACGATTTCGGCGCGATTGCGTTCGACAAGCGAACGTCACCGCGCCGAAATCGTCAGGAACTACTTACGCCCGAGCTCATGGGACAGTGCCTCCAGCTCGTCGCCACCGGCCATCTGCTGGGTCAGATGCTCCAGCGAGATCTCGTCATAGGTGCAGTCCAGCTTCTGCCGACCGCGGTTCAGCAGCACGAAATGATCGCCGACCATGTGTGCATGGTGCGGGTTGTGCGTGATGAACACGACCCCGAAACCGGCCTCCTTGGCGGCGGTGATGTACTTCAGCACCACACCGGACTGCTTCACCCCGAGCGCGGCGGTCGGCTCATCGAGGATGAGCACCCGCGCACCGAAGAACACCGCCCGCGCGATCGCGACACACTGGCGCTGACCACCGGACAGTGATCCGATCGGCGCGTCCACATCGGGTAGTTCGATGCCCATCTTGGCCAGTTCGGCCAACGTGGTCGCCCGCATGGCGTTGGCGTCCAACGAATACGGGAACGACTTCTTACGTACCTCCTGGCCGAGGAAGAAGTTGCGCCACACCGGCATCAGCGGCACCACCGCGAGGTTCTGATAGACGGTCGCGATGCCCTTGCCCAGTGCGTCCGCCGGCGAGGAGAACTTGGTCGGCTCACCGTCGACCAGCAGTTCGCCCTCGGTCTGCTGGTGCAGTCCGGCGATGATCTTGATCAAGGTGGACTTACCGGCGCCGTTGTCGCCGAGGATTCCGGTCACCTGGCCGGCGTGCACCCGCAGGCTGATGTCCTTCAGCGCGTGGATGTGGCCGTAGGACTTGCCGACGTTGCGCAGCTCGACCAGCGGCGTCTGCCCGCCGGCCGATGCTTCGTTGCTCTGGGTTTGCACTGTAGCGGTCATCGGATCACTTCTTCGCTGCGTAGTTACGGAAGGCGTTGTTGGCGATCACCGCGAAGAGCAGCATGCCGCCCAGGAAGAACTTGAACCAGTCCGGGTTCCAACCCGCGTAGACGATGCCCTGATTGGTCATCCCGAAGATGAACGCACCGATCGCGGCGCCGATCGCGGTGCCGTAGCCGCCGGTGAGCAGACAGCCGCCGATCACCGCGGCGATGATGTAGAAGAACTCGTTGCCGATGCCCTGCCCGGACTGCACGGTGTTGAACGCGAACAGCAGGTGCATGCCGACGAACCAAGCGCAGAAGCCGACGAACATGAACAGGCCGATCTTGACCTTGGTCACCGGAATACCGATGGCACGGGCACTTTCGGCATCGCCGCCGACGGCGAAGATCCAGTTGCCGATCTTGGTCTTGAACAGCACCCAGGTCGCCACGGCGGTGAACACCAGCCACCAGATCACGGTGACGCGGATGCCGACACCGAACACGACGAAGGTCGAGGAGAACACCTTCTGCGCCGAATCCCAGCCGGCCATATCGCTCACACTCTGGGTGGCAACCTGTCCGGCAACGAGTTTCGTGACGGCCAGGTTGATGCCGGCAAGCATGAAGAACGTGCTGAGTGTGATCAGGAAGCTGGGGATCTTGGTCTTCATCACCAGGAACCCGTTGAAGAAGCCCACCGCCAGCGCGAGCACCAGAGCCAGCGCCGCGCCGACCCACAGGTTGAGGTGCAGGTTGTAGGCGAGCATCGAGGCCGCCAGTGAACTGAACGTCACCGCCACGCCCGCCGACAGGTCGAACTCTCCGCCGATCATCAGTACCGCGACACCGCAGGCCATGATGCCGATGGTGCTGCTGGCGTAGAGCACGGTCGCCAGCGAGGAGGCCTCCCGGAACGGGGGCGCCACGACCAGGAATGCGATGAAGATCCCGATCGCACCGATACCGGCGCCCATCTCGGGCCGGATCAACAGACGCTGTAGACGATTTCGTTCCTTGACGCGTTCGTCGCGAACCACCTTGTGTTCGGCGACGTCCAGCGCTTCCTGGGTGGTCATGTTCTGCTCCTGGCTTCTAGCGAGTTCCGCCCTTGGCCAGTTCGGCCACGGCGTCGATGTTGGACTTGTCGATGAACGACGGGCCGGTAAGCGTCGCCTGACCGCCACCGATCAGGTTCTTGTTGTTCAGGTACAGCCACAGCGAGTCGATGGCCAGGTAGCCCTGCAGGAAGGGCTGCTGGTCGACGGCCCACTGCACGTCACCGTTCTGGATGGCGTCCACCAGCGCGGCGTTGGTGTCGAACGTGGTGATGTTCACGTTGCTACCGGCGTTGCTCTTCGACTGCACCGCGGTCAGCGCAATCGGCGCGCCGAGCGCGACGAGGGTGTCGACCGTGGGGTCCTGCTGCAGCTTGGCGGTGATGGTCGCCTCCACCGACGGCATGTCCTTGCTGTTGACGTTGAGGATCTCGGTCTGCCCGCCGAAGCCTTCCTTGACGCCTGCACAACGGGATTCGAGTGACACCTGTCCCTGTTCCTGGATGATGCAGACCACCTTCTGGGCGCCGTCGGCGGTGAGCCGCTCACCGGCCGCGATGCCCGCGAGCCTCTCGTCCTGGCCGAAGTACTGCTGGACGCCCATGGACTTGAAGTTGTCGAAGCCGGAGTTGAAGGCGACCACCGGGATGCCCTTGTCCAGAGCCGCCTTGATCGCCGGCGCCAACGCCTCGGGCTTGGCCAGCGTGACGGCGATGCCGTCGACGCCGCTGTCGATGGCGGCCTGCACCAGGTTTGCCTGATTCGGCGCCTCGGGATCGTTGGAGTAACGCAGCTCGATGTTGTCCTTCTTGGCCGCCGTCTCGGCGCCCTTGCGGATGAGGTCCCAGAACGAGTCGCCGGGCACCTCATGGGTGATCATCGCGACCGTCATGCGCGGGGTGTCCACGGTGCCGCCGCCACCGCCTTCTCCGGCACTGTCCGGCCTGCCGCCGGTGGACGAACACGCCGCCATGCCCAACGCCAACACGCTCGCTCCGGCAAAAACTGCAAATCGCTTCAACGGCTTGTGTGCTTTGCTCTTCGCGCGAGCGCTCATCGCTGTCTCTCCTCGTGTCAGATCGCCGTGTCGCCGGACGGGCCTGGGGCCGAAGCCGGACGCTACGCCTGCATTATTGATGTAATACGGCTCACACCAGAAAGTCAATACTTTGTCCTGACATTAGGACTGCAAGTCATTTGCTAGAGTGCGTTGTCCCAGGCCGCGCACCGCCGCACCGGGGGCGCAACTCGCTCAACCTGGTCACCGTCGCCAGAACGAACCGCCGGATCGGAGCTCCCATGTCCTCACCCCTGCCCTTCGGCCGCCCGGAGATCGACCGAGAACACGGCTCCCCTCGTGCGGAACGGGGTGCCGGCATGAGGCTGGCCGTCTGCGCGGAGATGGTGTTCACCAAGCTGCCGATCGCCGACCGGGTAAAGCGCATCCACGAACTGGGTTTCGATGTCGAGATCTGGAGCTGGCACGACAAGGATCTCGACGCGCTGGCCGCGACCGGCGCGCGGTTCTCCTCGATGACCGGGTACCTGCACGGAGATCTGATCGATCCGGACACCGCCGACGAAGTGGTGCGGACCGCCGAACTGAGCATCAAAGCAGCTGACACGCTGGGAGTTCCGCGGCTCAACCTGCACACCGCCGAACTGGTCGACGGCCACGCGGCCCGGCCGCGACACCGTGCCACCGGACAGATGTGGACGACGGCGCTGCGCACGCTGGAACGTATCGGCGCGCTCGGGGCGGCGGCCGGGGTGACCTTCTGCGTCGAGAACCTCAACACCGTCGTCGACCATCCGGGCGTGCCGTTGGCGCGCGCGAAGGACACCCTCGCCCTCGTCGAGGGGGTCGGGCACCCGAACGTGAAGATGATGCTGGACCTGTACCACGCCCAGATCGGCGAGGGGAATCTCGTCGACCTCGTGCGCCGCTGTGGGCCGGCGATCGGCGAGATCCAGGTCGCCGATGTGCCCGGGCGCTGCGAGCCGGGCACCGGCGAGATCCACTACCCCGCCGTCGCACGGGCGTTGCGCGACATCGGATATTCCGGGACCGTCGGCCTGGAGGCATTCGCGGCGGGCGACAGTTCTGCGGCCCTGCAGGCCTTCCGCGCGGCGTTTTCCTGAGAGGTTCAGCGCGGCGCTAGCGATCGACGAGCGTCGTCTCGAAGTAGTACCGCGATGCGCGATAACAGTGACTACCGAACTCGACCGCCCGGCCGGAGTCGTCGAATGCCGTCCGGCTCATGGTCAGCAGGGGCGCGCCGGCCTTCTCACCGAGCAGCCGGGCCTCGGTACGGTTGGCCGGTTTGGCGCCGATGCGCTGCCGGGCCAGCCGGATGTGCACACCCCGACCGCGCAGCGCCTGGTAGAGGCCGCTGGCTTCGAGCTCATCGGCGTCCGGCGCGATCTCGACGGGCAGATAGTTCGTCATCACCGCGAGCGGTTCGCCGTTGGCGCACCGCAGCCGCGCAATGGTGACGATCTCGTGGTCCTTGCCGAGGTTGAGCTCGGCGGCGATCTCCTCGTCGGCGATGCCGCACCGGTACTCGAGCAGCTGGGTCGTCGGGTCCTGCCCGGACTTGGCGAGGTCGTCGAACAGGCTGGTGAGCTCGACCCGGCGGTGCACGGGATTCTGCACGACCTGGGTACCGACGCCGCGCTTGCGCACCAGCAGACCCTTGTCGACGAGTTCCTGGATCGCGCGCCGGGTGGTGGGCCGCGACAGGGCGAGCCTGCCCGCGAGCGCCAGTTCGTTCTCGAACCGGTCGCCGGGGGCCAGCTCGCCGTTGCGGATCGCAGCTTCGATGGCCTGGGCGAGTTGGTAGTAGAGGGGAACAGGGCTGGACCTGTCGAGCTCAACAGCTAAAGGCACGTCCACTCCGATCTGGGGGCAACTGATCAGACAGATCAGCCAAACCATAGCACCATGACTGCAAGTTAGAATGTCAGGACAAACTATTGACATGAGTGAGTGACCCAAGGCACAGTCATAGAAGTAGAGCCCGCCCACGATCTTCGGGAGCCACAGTGTCTATTGAAAGGCCGTCCAGCACGGACCCGTTCGACGTCATCGCCATCGGTCGCAGCGGCGTGGACGTCTACCCCCTGCAGACCGGTGTCGGGCTGGAAGAGGTCGAGTCCTTCGGCAAGTTCCTCGGCGGCAGTGCCGCCAACGTCGCCGTCGCGGCGGCCCGTCTGGGCAACCGGACCGCACTGATCTCCGGCGCCGGCGACGATCCCTTCGGGCGCTTCGTCCGCAACGAACTCGCCCGCCTCGGCGTCGACAACCGCTTCGTGCGCACCCACGGTGAATACCCGACGCCGGTCACCTTCTGCGAGATCTTCCCGCCCGATGACTTCCCGCTGTACTTCTACCGCAAGCCTTCGGCACCCGATCTGCAGATCAGCGCCGACGAGATCGACACCGACGCCATCGCCAACGCCCGGCTGTTCTGGGCCACGGTCACCGGACTGTCCGAAGAACCCAGCCGCAGTGCACATTTCGCCGCACTCCAGGCGCGTGCGCGCGGTCCGCTGACGGTTCTCGACCTCGACTACCGCTCGATGTTCTGGGATACCCCGGCCGCGGCCACCGAGCAGGTACAGCACGCACTGCAACACGTCACCGTCGCGGTCGGCAACCGCGAGGAATGTGAGATCGCGGTCGGGGAGACCAGCCCGCACAGGGCCGCCGACGCACTGCTCGATCTCGGGGTCGAACTGGCCATCGTGAAGCAGGGCCCGCGCGGCGTGCTCGGCAAGACCAAGCACAGCTCGGTGACGGTGCCACCCAACGAGGTGGACGTCGTCAACGGGCTCGGCGCCGGGGATGCCTTCGGCGGCAGCCTGATCCACGGCCTGCTGCACGGCTGGCCGCTGGAGAAGACCCTGCGTTACGCCAACGCCGCGGGGGCCATCGTCGCCTCCCGCCTCGAATGCTCGACCGCGATGCCGACCGCCGCCGAGGTGGCCGATCTCGCCGAACAGACCGCTGTGGAGGCCGTCAATGTCTGAACCGACCTCTTCCCACGTCGCCCCGGCAACATACGCCGACATCACCGAGGTACGGGCATCCGACCCGGCCGCCGTCGCCAAGGCCTGGCGGGACCGCGCCACCCGCCCGACCGTGCGCGGTGACGGCCGGCTGATGATCGTGGCCGCCGATCACCCGGCCCGCGGAGCGCTCGCCGTCGGGTCACGTCCGACGGCCATGAACAACCGCATCGACCTGCTGGACCGGCTGCGTGCCGCCCTCGCCGACCCGGGCGTGGACGGGGTACTGGCCACCGCCGACATCCTCGATGACCTCGTTCTGCTGGGTGCGCTCGAGGACAAGGTGGTGTTCTCCTCCTTCAACCGGGGCGGGCTGGCCGGCTCCTCGTTCGAGCTGGACGACCGGATGACCGGTGCGACCGCGGCATCGACGGCGGCTGCCAACATGAACGGCGGGAAGATGCTGTGCCGCATCGATCTTGATGATCCCGGCACGGTGTCCACCCTCGCCGCGTGCGCACAGGCGGTCGACGAGCTGGCCGCCCACGGGCTGATCGCCATGCTGGAGCCGTTCATGTCCAGCCGCGTGGACGGCAAGGTCCGCAACGACCTCTCCCCCGACGCCGTCATCAAGTCCGTGCACATCAGCCAGGGGCTGGGCTCCACGTCGGCCTACACCTGGATGAAGCTGCCGGTCGTGCCCGAAATGGACAGGGTGATGGAGGCGACCACGCTGCCCACACTGCTGTTGGGCGGTGACCCCACCGACCCCGACGAGGCGTTCGCCAGCTGGGAGAAGGCCCTGGCACTGCCCGCCGTCAAGGGTCTGATCGTCGGTCGCACCCTGCTCTACCCAACCGACGACGACGTCGCCGGCGCCGTCTCGACCGCCGTGAAGCTGGTGCGCTGATGAAGTCCAAGTGGTACATCCCGGCCGGCACCGCGACCGCGCCCTACACCGTCGATGTCACCCCGGAGTCGGCCGGCTGGGCCGAGTCCAGCCTGCACGTGCTGGATCTCGACGCGGGTTCGGTCACCCGCAGCACCGGTGACAGTGAAGTGATGATCCTGCCGCTGGCCGGTGCCGGCACCGTCGGCTGCGACGGCCAGACCTTCGAACTGTCCCCGCGCGCCTCGGTTTTCGACGGCCCCGCGGACATGGTGTACGTCGGTATCGACCAGACCTACACGCTGGCCGGACACGGCCGCGTCGCGATCTGCGGTGCGCGCGCCACCCGGGCGTTCCCGAACCGCCGGGTCGCCGCCGCCGACGTGCCCGTCGAACTGCGCGGTGCCGGCAACTGCAGTCGACAGGTACACAATTTCGGCACCGCCACCACGTTCGAGGCCGACTCGTTGATCGCCTGCGAGGTCATCACCCCGGGCGGCAACTGGTCGAGCTACCCCGCGCACAAGCACGATGAGGACACCGGGTCCGAAACCCAGCTGGAAGAGATCTACTACTTCGAGATCGACGACAGCCCATCCGGGACACCGGGTTTCGGTTACCACCGGGTGTTCGGCACCCCGGATCGCCCCATCGAGGTGCTCGAGGAGGTGCGCTCCGGCGACGTCGTGCTGGTGCCCCACGGCTACCACGGTCCGTCGATCGCCGCGCCCGGCCACCACATGTACTACCTCAACGTGATGGCCGGGTCCGGCCCGAACCGCGCGTGGCTGATCTGCGACAACCCCGACCACACCTGGCTGCGCGACAGCTGGGAGCACCAGGAAATCGATCCGCGCCTGCCGATGCGCAAGACCCGAGGAGTCTGACCGTGGTTTCCACCGCGCCGAAGTCGACCGAGAAGCTGGCCGAGACCGAGTCGACCGTGCGACTCACCGTCGCGCAGGCCATTATTCGGTTCCTGGCCAACCAGTACGTCGAACACGACGGTGAGCGCACCAGGTTCTTCGCGGGCTGCTTGGGCATCTTCGGTCACGGCAATGTGGCGGGCCTGGGCCAGGCCCTGCTGCAGGACGAGATCGAGGCTGCGGAAGCGGGCCGGGAACCCGGGCTGAAGTACGTGCTGGGCCGCAACGAGCAGGCCATGGTGCACAGTGCGGTCGCCTACGCCCGGCAGAAGGACCGGCTGCAGGCCTGGGCCGTGACCGCGAGCGTGGGCCCCGGCTCGACCAACATGCTGACCGGCGCCGCGCTCGCCACCATCAACCGGCTGCCGGTGCTGCTGTTGCCCGCCGACACCTTCGCCACCCGGGTCAGTTCCCCGGTGCTGCAGGAACTCGAGCTGCCGTCCTCCGGCGATGTCACCGTCAACGACGCCTTCAAACCGCTGTCCCGGTACTTCGACCGGGTGTGGCGCCCCGAGCAGTTGCCCGCCGCGCTGCTGGGCGCGATGCGGGTGCTCACCGACCCCGTCGAGACGGGAGCGGCGACGGTGTCGATCCCGCAGGACGTCCAGGCCGAGGCGCACGACTGGCCGGAGTCGCTGTTCGCCGAGCGCACCTGGCACATCGCCCGCCCGCTGCCCGAGCGGTCGGTGATCGCGCGCGCCGCCGAGGTCATCGCCTCGGCCACCAAGCCGCTGATCATCGCCGGCGGTGGCCTGCACTACTCGTTCGCCGAAGATGCCCTGGCGGCGCTGGCCTCCCAGACCGGGATTCCGGTCGCCGAGAGCCAGGCCGGCAAGGGGTCGCTGCGCTACGACCACCCGCAGAGCGTCGGCGCGATCGGCTCCACCGGCACCACCGCGGCCAACGCGCTGGCCGCCGAGGCCGATGTCATCATCGGAATCGGCACCCGCTACAGCGATTTCACCTCGGCCTCGCGGACCGCGTTCAACAACCCCGCGGTGCGGTTCGTCAACATCAACGTGGCCTCGTTGGATTCGGTCAAGCAGGGTGGGATCAGCGTGGTCTCCGATGCCCGCGAAGCCCTGGAGGCCCTGGCCCCGGCACTGGACGGTTACACCGTCAGTGCCGAATACCGCGCCCGGGTGACCGAACTGGCCGCCGAGTGGGAGGACACCGTCAGCGCGGTCTACGCCACCTCCGATGATGCGCAGCTGAACCAGAACCAGGTGATCGGCCTGGTGAACACGCTGTCCGACCCACGCGACGTGGTGGTGTGCGCGGCCGGTTCGATGCCCGGTGATCTGCACAAGCTGTGGCGTACCCGGGACCGCAAGGGCTACCACGTCGAGTACGGGTTCTCCTGCATGGGCTACGAGATCGCCGGCGGTATCGGGGTGCGGATGGCCGCACCGGACCGCGATGTGTTCATCATGGTCGGCGACGGCTCATACCTGATGATGGCCACCGAGATCGCGACGGCCGTGCAGGAGGGCGTCAAGGTCATCCCGGTGCTGGTGCAGAACCACGGATTCGCCTCCATCGGTGGACTTTCCGAGTCGCTCGGCTCGCAGCGGTTCGGCACCGAATACCGCTACCGCAGCGCCGCGGGACGCCTCGACGGGGACAAACTGCCGGTCGATCTGGCCGCCAACGCCGCGAGCCTGGGCGCCGACGTCATCAAGGTCGCCACCGCCGCCGAGTTCGCCGATGCGGTCAAGGTGGCCAAGGCCGCCGAGGTCACCACGGTCATCTACGTGGAGACCGACCCGCGGATCTACGCCCCGGACAGCTTCTCCTGGTGGGACGTCCCGGTGTCCGAGGTATCGACCCTGGAGTCCACCCAGCAGGCCTACCAACGCTATTCGGAGTGGAAGAAAGTGCAACGTCCTCTGGTCCGCCCTTCAGATCAAGGCCCCTCAGACCGCTGACCCCTCAGACCGCCAGCCAGAAGGAAGCACCACATGTCGTCAATCCGCGTGGGATCCGCACCCGACTCCTGGGGCGTCTGGTTCCCCGACGATCCGCAGCAGACCCCGTACACCCGGTTCCTGGACGAGGTCGCCGAATCCGGTTACGAGTGGATCGAACTGGGCCCGTTCGGCTACCTGCCCACCGACCCGAAACAGCTCGCCGACGAGCTGGCCGAGCGCAACCTGCAACTGTCGGCCGGCACGGTGTTCGAGCACCTGCACCAGGATCACTCGTGGGACGCCGTGTGGTCCCAGATCGAGGACGTCGCCAAGCTCACCGCCGCGGTCGGCGGTGAGCACGTCGTCGTCATCCCGGAGATGTGGCGCGACCCGGCCACCGGCGCGGTACTCGAGGATCGCCATCTGACCCCCGAGCAGTGGCGCAAGAAGACCCAGGGCATGAACGAACTGGGTAAGGCCATGTTCGAGAAGTACGGTGTGCGTGCGCAATACCATCCGCACGCCGACAGCCACATCGACACCGAGGAGAACGTCTACCGCTTCCTCGACGGCACCGACGGCGAGTTCGTCAACCTGTGTCTGGACACCGGGCACATCAGCTATTGCGGCGGCGACAACATCGCCATCATCCGCCGCGCCCCGGAGCGGATCGGCTACCTGCACCTCAAGCAGGTGAATCCGGAGGTGCGCGCCAAGGTGGAGGCCGAGGACCTGCCGTTCGGTGAGGCCGTCAGGCTCGGCGCCATGACCGAACCGCCGCTGGGCATTCCGGAGATGCCGCCGCTGCTCGCCGAAATCGAGAAGCTCGGCATCGACGTGTTCGCCATCGTGGAGCAGGACATGTACCCCTGCGAAGTCGACGCACCGCTGCCCATCGCCAAACGCACCCGGGCATATCTGGGCTCGTGCGGCGTCCCCTCCGTTCGTTTCGACTAGACCTGTAGGAGTACCGACTCATGTCCGAACTGCGTGTGGCCGTGCTGGGTGTCGGCCTGATGGGCGCCGACCATGTGGCCCGGATCGATCGAAAGATCAAGGGTGCCCGGGTGGCCGTGGTCAACGACTTCGTCGCCGAGAAGGCCGAGCAGATCGCCGCCGGCATCGACGGCTGCCGTGCGATCGGTGATCCGCTGGATGCGATCGCCGACCCGGAGGTGGACGCCGTGGTGCTGGCCACCCCCGGCCCGACGCACGAGAAGCAGTTGCTGGCCTGTCTGGAGCACGGTAAGCCGGTGCTCTGCGAGAAGCCGCTGACCACCGACGTCACCACCTCGCTGGAGATCGTCAAGCGGGAGGCCGAACTCGGTAGGCGCCTCATCCAGGTCGGCTTCATGCGCCGGTTCGACAATGAATACGCCGCGCTCAAGGCCGCGATCGCGGCGGGCGACCTGGGCACACCACTGGTGATGCACTGTGCACACCGCAATCCCGCCGTCCCGCACGGCTTCGACAGCTCGATGGTGGTGCGCGACAGCCTGGTTCACGAGGTCGACGTCACCCGGTTCATCTTCGACGACGAGATCACCTCGATCCAGATCGTGAAGCCGGCCGCCAATCCGGCGGCGCCCGAGGGTCTGGCCGATCCGCAGATCGCGATCCTGCGGACCGCCTCCGGCAAGCATGTGGACGTCGAACTGTTCGTCACGACCGGCGTCGCCTACGAGGTGCGCACGGAGGTGGTCGGCGAAAAAGGCAGCGCCATGATCGGTCTGGACGTGAACCTGGTCCGCAAATCCGCACCGGGCACCTGGGGCGGGCAGATCACCCCGGGGTTCCGGGAACGGTTCGGCCAGGCCTACGACACCGAGGTCCAGCGCTGGGTGGACGCGGTAACGGCCGGTGTGACGGGCGGGAACTCCGCCGCCAATTTTGTAGATGGGCCGACCGCGTGGGACGGCTATGCCGCCGCCGCGGTCTGCGAGGCCGGGGTCCAGTCGCTGCACAGCGGTCTGCCCGTCGAGGTCGAGATGGTCGACCGCGCCTCCATCAAGGGAGCATGAGGTGAAGATCGCCCTGGATCCCACCCCGTTCCACCACGACCACGTTCTGCTCGACCTTCCGAAGGTGGTGGCCGAACTCGGGTATGAGTACCTGCAGCTGACACCGCACCGGGACTTCATCCCGTTCTACAACCACCCCCGCGCCGATGACGATCTGGTGGCCAAGTTCCGCAAGGCGTGCGCGGCCGCGGGTGTCGGCATCGCCTCGGTGCTGCCGGTGCTGCGCTGGTCCAGCCCGGACCCGGACGCCCGGGAGGCGGCGGTGCGCTACTGGAAGCGCGTCATCCAGATCACCGTGGATCTCGGCGTCAACGTCATCAACACCGAGTTCTCCGGTCGGCCGGAGAAGGCCGAGGAGTCCGAGCGGGCCTTCTTCCGGTCCATGGAGGAGCTGCTGCCGATCATCGAGCGCGAGGGCATCGATGTCCGGATCGACCCGCACCCCGATGATTTCGTCGAGGACGGGCTGGAAGCGGTGCGGATCATCCGCGGGGTCAACTCCCCCAACATCGGCATGGTCTACGTGGCCTGCCACAGCTACCACATGGGCGGCAGAATGACCGAGGTCATGCGGGCCGCCGGGGACAAGCTGCGGCTCGTGCACGTCGCCGACACCATGGATCATCACCGCAGTCACGGGTTGCGCTACATCACCAACCCGCCGGGCAATCCGGTGCGGGTGCACCAGCACCTCAAGATCGGCGACGGTGACATCGACTGGGATGAGTTCTTCGGCGGCCTGGGTGAACTCGGCTTCTACGACCGGGACGACACCGTGATGGTGTCCTCGGTATTCGCGGAGGACGAGAGCGCGCACGAGGTATCCCGCTACCAACTGAAGACCATGACCGAATACGTCGCGAAGTACAGGATGTAGCGCGAGCAGCGCGATCCGTGACCCGTCTGATGCGCACACCTCGACTCGTCGCCACCGCGTGAACCAGTGCCGGCGACGTGTCGCCGATGCACAACCCGGCGACCAGCCCCGTACCCATCGCCGATCGGATCGCCGACGACCCGCTCGCCGTGCGGGATTCGATCGGTTTCGCGGCCTTGAGC
Organism: Mycolicibacterium diernhoferi; assembly: GCF_019456655.1. NCBI lineage: Bacteria > Bacillati > Actinomycetota > Actinomycetes > Mycobacteriales > Mycobacteriaceae > Mycobacterium > Mycolicibacterium diernhoferi. The sequence goes on from NZ_CP080332.1 coordinate 4,156,131, forward strand.
GATATGGCCGCCGAGTCCGCGCGGACGGTGCTCTGAATCCACGATTTCGACGCGCGTGAAAACTCCGCACGCTTTTCCGCTCGTCGAGGACTTCGAAAGCGCGGCTGGGCAGTACCATTTTGACCAGCTGGCATACGCATATCCCCCGGACCCCGGGATTTGCGCCTTATCCGGAGGATTGTCGTGAGCCGCTTTACAGAAACGATGTACGCGAACGCTCAGTCGAGCGTCAACGGTCTGGTGACCGGCGAACCCCATCATCCGATCCGCCACACCTGGCGTGAGGTGCACGAACGAGCGCGCCGGGTGGCAGGCGGCCTGGCCGCGGCGGGTATCGGACACGGCGACGCGATCGGAGTACTGGCGGGCGCTCCGGTGGAGATTGCCCCGACCGCACAGGCCCTGTGGATGCGCGGCGCCAGCATCACGATGCTGCACCAACCGACACCCCGGACCGATCTGGTGTCGTGGGCGAGCGACACCATCAACGTCGTCGACATGATCGCGGCAAAGGCGGTCATCGTCTCAGATCCGTTCATGGCCGCCGCTCCCGTGTTGGAAGAACACGGCGTCATGGTGCTGACGGTGGCAGAACTGCTTGCCGCAGAAGGCATCCAACCCATCCGAACCACCGGTGACGACGTCGCACTCCTGCAGTTGACATCCGGTTCGACCGGCTCGCCCAAGGCGGTCCGGATCACTCACGACAATCTCGTCGCCAACGCCGATGCGATGTTCGCCGGCGCCGAGGTCAACACCGACACCGATGTGATCGTGAGTTGGCTGCCACTGTTTCACGATATGGGCATGACCGGATTCCTCACGGTGCCGATGTATTTCGGGGCGGAACTGGTCAAGATCACGCCGATGGACTTTCTGACCGACATCCTGCTGTGGCCCAAGCTCATCGACAAGTACAGGGGCACGATGACGGCGGCGCCCAACTTCGCCTATGCGCTGCTCGCAAAGCGGCTGCGCAGACAAGCGAGAGCCGGCGACTTCGACCTCTCCACGCTGCGCTGGGCGCTGTCCGGCGCCGAGCATGTGGAACCGGCAGACGTCGAGGAACTCATCGAGGCAGGCAAACCGTTCGGACTGCGGCCCGAGGCGGTGTTGCCGGCCTACGGAATGGCCGAAACCACAGTTGCCGTGTCGTTCTCGGAGTGTGGTGGCGGGCTTGTGGTCGACGAGATCGACAGCGATCTCCTGGGCGCCTTGCGGATCGCAGTTCCCGCGGGCAAAGGCAGCAAGACGACACGGCTTGCCTGCCTCGGCCCCGTACTCGACGGCCTCGAGGCCCGCATCATCGGCGACAATGGTGATCTACTCGGCGCACGCAGCGTCGGCGTGATCGAACTCCGGGGCGGTCCAGTGACCGACGGTTACCTCACTCAGGGCGGATTCGTCGAAGTCAAGGACGAGCAAGGCTGGTATGACACCGGCGATCTCGGATACATCACCGAGACCGGCAGTCTGGTGGTGTGCGGCCGCGTGAAGGACGTCATCATCATGGCGGGCCGCAACATCTATCCCACCGATATAGAGCGTGCCGCGAGTCGAGTGCAGGGTGTCCGTCCGGGATGCGCGGTTGCGGTGCGACTGGACGCCGGGGATTCGCGCGAATCATTCGTCGTCGTGGTCGAATCCAATGCCTTCGACGATGCCGCCGCAGTCCGCCGGATCAAGCACGATGTCGCACACGAGGTCGTCGCCGAGGTCGACATGCGGCCACGCAACGTCGTGGTGCTCGGGCCGGGGGTGATCCCCAAGACACCCTCCGGCAAGCTGCGCCGAGCCTCATCTGCAGCATTCGCAAGCTGATACGCCGCTCGGGTCGAGGCCGCCGGGCCCGGGGGCCGAGGTCACCAGAGGCTCGGACGAGCCTGACCCCCGCACCCGGCGACAGTTGACGTGGCGGCGCGGCTACAGGATGTAGAGCATCTCCTGGTAGGTCGGCAGCGGCCACAGATCGTCGGCCACCACGCCCTCCAGCGTGTCCGCGGCGGCCCGGACCGCATCCATCGCCGGCAGCAGCACCTCCTTGGCGTGCATCGCCTCCTCGGTGGCACCGACGGCGTGGTGGGACAGCCCGTCCTTCAGTGCCGCCAACGCCTCGGTCAGCTCCTTGATGGGTGCCGAAACCATCTGCAGCAGGGTCAGATCCGCGTCGACGCCGGCCGCTTTGAGCGCGGAGACGTTCTGCGCCAGTTCGGTCTGGTAGCGCATCGCGGCGGGCAGGATGACCGTCGACCCGATCTCCAGTGCCAGCTTGGCCTCGACGGCGATGGTGAGGGCGTACTGCTCCATCCGCACCTCGTAGCGGCTGTGCAGTTCGCGCTCACTGAACACGCCGTACTTCTCGAAGACCTCGATGGCTTCCGGTTTCACCAGCTCCGGGATCGCGTCGAGGGTGGTCTTGAGGTTCGGCAGACCCCGCGCGGCGGCCTCGACCTGCCAGTTCTCCGAGTAGCCGTCCCCGTTGAACACCACCACGCCATGCTCGGTGATGACGTCGGTCAGCAGGGTCTGGACCGCGGAATCGAAGTCCACGCCGGCCTCGAGCGCGTTCTCCAACTCGGTGGCCATGTAGTCCAGCGAGTCGGCCATGATGGTGTTCAGGATGATCATCGGGACGTTGATGGTCTGCCCCGAACCCGGTGCGCGGAACTCGAACCGATTGCCGGTGAAGGCGAACGGGCTGGTGCGGTTGCGGTCGCCCGGATCGGTCGGCAGATGCGGCAGGGTGTCGACGCCGATCATCATGGTGCCCTTGCCCTTCGAGGACGTGGCTGCCCCCTTGGCGATCTGCTCGAAGACGTCGGCGAGCTGATCACCGAGGAAGATCGAGATGATCGCGGGCGGGGCCTCATTGGCGCCGAGCCGGTGATCGTTGGTCGCCGAGGCGACCGAGAGCCGCAGTAACCCGCCGAACTTGTGCACCGCGCGGATCACCGCGGCGCAGAAGACCAGGAACTGCGCGTTCTCATGCGGGGTGTCGCCGGGCACCAGCAGGCTGCCGAACTGCGCGTTACCCATCGAGAAGTTGACGTGCTTACCGGAACCGTTGACCCCGGCGAACGGCTTCTCATGGAACAGGCATTCCATGCCGTGCTTCTTGGCCACATTGCGGAAGATCGTCATCAACAGCTGCTGATGGTCGGCGGCGATGTTCGCCCGCTCGAACATCGGCGCGATCTCGAACTGGCCGGGCGCGACCTCGTTGTGCCGGGTCTTGGCAGGGATGCCGAGCTTGAACAACTCACGCTCGGTGTCCATCATGAACCCGAGAACGCGCTCGGGCACCGACCCGAAGTAGTGGTCGTCGAACTCCTGCCCCTTGGGCGGCTTGGCGCCGAACAGGGTGCGGCCCGCGTTCACCAGGTCGGGCCGGGCCAGGAAGAAGTGCCGATCGATCAGGAAGTACTCCTGCTCGGGCCCACAGAACGAGACGATATTGTCGAAGTCCTTGTGCCCGAACAGCTTCAGGATACGCTCCGCCTGGGCGCCCATGGCCTGCTGGCTGCGCAGCAACGGGGTCTTGAAGTCCAGCGCCTCCCCCGTCATCGACACGAAGACGGTGGGGATGCACAGCGTGTTGCCGTTGGGGTTCTCCAGGATGTAGGCCGGGCTGGTCACGTCCCAGCCGGTGTATCCACGTGCCTCGAAGGTGCTGCGCAGACCGCCGGAGGGGAAACTCGACGCATCGGGCTCACCCTGGATCAGGGTCTTGCCGGCGAACTCGGCCAGCGTCTGTCCGTCGGAGACCGGTTCCAGGAAGCTGTCGTGCTTCTCGGCGGTCAGGCCCGTCATCGGATAGAACACGTGCGCATAGTGCGTGGCGCCCTTGGACAACGCCCAGTCCTTCATCGCCGAGGCGACCGAGTCCGCGACGGCCGGGTCGAGCGTGGCGCCCTTCTCGATGGTCGCGACGACCGACTTGTACACCGACTTCGGCAGCCGCAGTTGCATCTCGGCCTTGGTGAAGACGTTGCTGCCGAAGATCTCTCCGGGCGCCTCGGTCGGGTCGAAGCAGATGGCCGGTGGCACGTAGGCCTCGACATTGTTGATGGCCCGCAGGCGCACCGTATTTCCGCTCAATGAAGTTCCTTTTCCTCGGGCTTGACCGGCCCACGGTAGAAACACTTGATGCCGAACCTGTTACGCACGAGTCAATAGCGCGAGTCACCTGGTTCGGCACGGGATCGCGTTGTCACTCTGAGAAGTTCCGCCCCAGCGACAACATGCGAAACTTGTCGGTTGTCGAATGCATGTTCGAACCATGGGGACGACGGTCATGCGGGCGATGACGGCGCTACGTGCCGCCCACCAAGCGTTCGCCGCATGCGATGTCGAATCGCTCACCCGCACAGAACTCATGGCGGTGATGGACGAGTACGAGACGCTGACCTGTCAGCTTCCCGCTCAGACCCATCGGATGCTGGCGCACTTGCAGGCCGAGACGACCGCGAAGGAGTTGGGCGCCGCGTCGTGGAACGAAGTGTTGCGCGTCCGCTGGCGGCTGTCCAAGGCGGAGGCCGGACGTCGGCTGGGCGAGGCGGCCATGCTCGGCCCGCGCCGCACCCTGACCGGTGAACCCCTGCCGGCGGCCCTGGCGGCCGTAGCAGCCGCGCAGGCCGCCGGGCTCATCAATGCCGATCATGTGAAGGTGCTGCGCGAGGCGATCGACGGCCTGCCCACCTTCGTCGACATGGCAGCGCGGCAGCAGTTCGAGGTCGACCTTGTACGACTCGCCGCATCGGTGGGCCCCAAGGAACTCAGGGACACCGCGGAATTCCGGCTGTTCCTCCTGGATCAGGATGGACCGGAACCCGATGACGCCGAACGGGAGAGAAGGCGCGGCGTCACCGTCGGCAAGCAGGGCCGCGATGCGATGACGCCGTTGACCGCCAACCTGAGCCCGGAAGCCTACGCGGTCTGGGAGGTGCTGTTCGCCAAGTTCGCCGCGCCGGGCATGTGCAACCCCGACGATGACGAGCCCTGCGTCTCGGGCACCCCCACCCAGGCACAGATCGACAACGACCACCGCACCCTGGCCCAGCGCCGGCACGACGCGATGCTCGTGATCGGGCGGATCGCATTGATGTGCGGGGATCTCGGTCAGCTCAACGGGTTACCGGTCTCGGTGATCATCCGCACCACACTGCAGGACCTGGAGTCCCGAGCCGGGCTCGGCGTCACCGGCGGTGGCAGCAAGATCCCGATCAAGGACGTGATCCGGATGGCGGCGCACGCCAATCACCATCTGGCCGTGTTCGACAAGGCCACCGGGTCCGCGCTGAACCATTTCCGGGCCCGCCGCACCGCCACCCCCGCACAGCGCGTCATGCTGATCGCCCGCGACGGTGGCTGCACGAAACCGTGCTGCACCAAGGGCTTCTACTACTGCCAGGTGCACCACGCCGAGGCGGCGTTCGCCGACGGCGGCAACACCAACGTCGACGACTTGACCCTGGCCTGCGGCTGGGACAACCGCGCAGTACACAAGGACGGCGGTTACACCACCTCCGTCAACGAGCGTGGCGTGGTGGAATGGCAGCCGCCACCGGCACTCGACAACGGCCAGGCGCGCATCAACTACTACCACCGGCCCGAGTTACTCACCTATCCCGACGAAAACGTATTGCGGGACATCGGTTTCGACGACCACCGCAGCTGGGATGACTTCGACGAGGCCTCCGTGCGCGCCGCCGACGCGGACATCCTGCGTTGGACCGAGCCGTGGGACCCGTGGCGACTGCCCGACGGCGAGGTCTGCGGCGCGCCGGTGCGCGGGCCGTGAGGTCACCCTGCGGTGGCCGACTCCCACCACTTGTCGATGCGGGCGCCGAGATCCATATCCTCGGCCACCGCGACCAGAGCCGCGGCGACGATCGAGGCCGGCATCCGGTCCAGCACCACCAGACCGATCGCCGGGCGCGGACCGTGCTGGACCATCGGCCGTGCCGCGAAGCCCGGCGGCACACCCAGCTGGGGCAGCCACGCGGTGGAGGCGATGGTCGCCCGCCGCGAGTTGGCGAGGTGGGCGTAGAGCGCATCCACCGAATCCGCCTCGACGACGGGCCGGTACTGCGCGCTCTCGGCGGCCATGTTGGCATCCAGGATCCGCCGGTTGCGCATCGTGGTCGTCAACATGCACAGTTCCAGCCCCGCCGCGCCCGACCAGCTGACCTCGGGCGCGCTCATCAGATCAAGGTCCGTCGGCGCGACCAGGACATAGCGCTCCCGATACAACTCGACCGCCCGCGTCCCGGGCGGCGCTTCGTCATCCAGATACGTCAGTCCGGCGTCGATCTCGAAGTCGGCCAGTTGGCGGGCGATCTCCCGGGAGGACAACGCCTCGATCCGCACCGCCGCGTCCGGATTGCGACGCAGGAATTCGGTGGTGACGAACGGACTGGCCGGCACCGCGGTGGGGATCGCGCCGATCCGCGCGGTGGCCGTCAACCGGCCGCGCATCCGTTCCAGGTCGGCGAGCATCTCATCGCGTTCGGCGATGATCCGTTGCGCCCACGTCACGACGCGACGCCCCTCCTCGGTGAACCCCTCGAAGCGGTGCCCGCGTTGCACGATGACGATGCCCAGATCCTTCTCCAGCCGCCGGATCGCCACCGACAGCGTCGGCTGACTCACGTGACATCGTGCCGCGGCCCGCCCGAAGTGGCGTTCGGCGGCCAGCGCCAACAGGTAGTCCAGATGCTGAAACAGCACGTCGCTTGCCATGGCCCCTCAGATGCTCGGTCCGACTCGATAGATACGCTCTATCACTGCATGTGAAATGGCAAATATCAAGGTTCCTGCAGCAACCTGGCGGTGCGGCGGCCGCGGGTTAGATTGGGGATATGCGCAGCGCCAGGGATGGGAACGGCGGCGATGTCGACGCCGGTTATGACGAGCACGATGTCGCCATCACCGGCGCCAAACAGGAGGCTGCCGGCGTCAAGGCGGTGATGGTCAGCCTGCGGCGGGGACTCGCCGAGATGGGCCCGGTACGCACCGCGGCCACGCTGACCCGCCTCAACCAACGACACGGCTTCGACTGCCCCGGCTGCGCCTGGCCGGAGGAGCACGGCGGCCGCAAGCTGGCCGAGTTCTGCGAGAACGGTGCCAAGGCCGTCGCCGAGGAGGCGACCAAGCGCCGCGTCACCGCCGACTTCTTCGCCCGCCATTCGGTCGCCGAGCTGTCCGAGAAGCCCGAATACTGGCTGTCCCAGCAGGGCCGGCTCACCCAGCCGATGGTGCTGCAGCCCGGGGCGACCCATTACCAGCCCATCAAGTGGGACGCGGCCTACCGGCTGATCGCCGAGCACCTCAACGCGCTGTCCTCCCCCGACGAGGCGCTGTTCTACACCTCGGGCCGCACCAGTAACGAGGCCGCGTTCCTCTACCAGCTGCTGGTCCGCAGCTTCGGCACCAACAACCTGCCGGACTGCTCGAACATGTGCCACGAATCCTCGGGTACCGCGCTCATCGACTCCATCGGCATCGGCAAGGGGTCGGTGACCGTCGAGGACGTCGCCAACGCCGACGTGATCGTCATCGCCGGCCAGAACCCGGGCACCAACCATCCCCGGATGCTCTCGGTGCTGGAGAAGGCAAAAGCCAACGGCGCCACCGTCGTCGCCGTCAACCCGCTGCCCGAGGCGGGCTTGATCCGATTCAAGGACCCGCAGAAGGTGCACGGCGTGGTCGGTGACGGTGTGCCGATCGCCGACGAATTCGTGCAGATCCGGATCGGCGGCGACATGGCGCTGTTCGCCGGGTTGGGCCGCCTGCTGTTCGAGGCCGAGGACCGCGCCCCGGGCACCGTGGTGGACCGCGCCTTCGTCGACGCCCACTGCGCCGGGTTCGACGACTACGAACGCCAAACCCGCGCCGTCGATCTGGACACCGTGCTGGAAGCGACCGGAATCGACGAGGGCCAGTTGCGGCGGGTCGCCGACATCCTGATCCGTTCCGAGCGCACGGTGATCTGCTGGGCGATGGGTCTCACCCAGCATCGGCACGCGGTGGCGACCATCGGTGAGGCCACCAACCTGCTGCTCATGCGCGGCATGATCGGCAAGCCCGGCGCCGGCGTGTGCCCGGTGCGCGGGCATTCGAACGTGCAGGGCGACCGGACCATGGGTATCTGGGAGAAGGTGCCGGATTGGTTCCTGGACGCCCTGGACACCCGGTTCGGTATCGCCAGCCCGCGCAAGCACGGCTACGACACCGTCGACGCCATCCGCGCCATGCGCGACGGCCGCGCACACGTCTTCATCGGGATGGGCGGCAATTTCGTCTCGGCCACCCCGGACACCGAGGTCACCGAGGCCGCCCTGCGCAAGTGCGCTCTCACCGTGCAGATCTCGACGAAGCTCAACCGCAGTCACCTGGTGCACGGCCGGACCGCACTGATTCTGCCGACCCTGGGCCGCACCGACCGCGATATCCAGGCGACCGGCAAACAGCTGGTTTCCGTGGAGGATTCGATGTCCATGGTGCACCTGTCCCGTGGCAGCCTGCACCCGCCGAGCGATGAACTGCGCAGCGAGGTGGCCATCGTCTGTCAGCTGGCCCGCGCCGTGCTCGGCCCCGATCATCCCGTCGAGTGGGAGGCGTTCACCGCCGACTACAACCTCATCCGCGATGCCATCGCCGACGTGGTGCCCGGCTGTGCCGACTACAACACCCGGGTGCGTCAGCCGGACGGATTCCAGCTCCCACACCCGCCGCGCGACTCCCGCGAATTCCACACCAGCACCGGCAAGGCCAACTTCTCGATCTATCCGCTGGAATGGGTGCCGGTGCCCGAGGGCCGGCTGATCCTGCAGACCATGCGCAGCCACGACCAGTACAACACCACGATCTACGGCCTCGACGACCGTTATCGGGGGGTCAAGGGTGGGCGCCGGGTGGTCTTCGTCAATCCCGGCGACATCGCCGCCCTGGGCTTCACCGACGGGGACCGGGTGGACCTGGTGTCGGAGTTCACCGATGCGCAGGGACGCCTGCAGGAGCGTCGCGCCGCCGACTTCCGGGTGGTCGCCTACTCCACCCCGGCCGGCAACGCCGCGGCCTACTATCCGGAGACCAACCCGCTGGTACCGTTGGATCACGTTGCGGCACGGTCGAACACACCGGTTTCGAAGGCCGTCGTGGTGAGACTGGAGCGAAGCCGGTCCGATGGGTAGGGTGACCGCGCGCCGACGCGTGCAGCATGTGACCGCCGATGTCGCGGTCGCCCGGCCCGAGACGCTGGCCGTCGAGGAGCCGCTGGAGATCCGCGTCAACGGCAAGCCGCTGACCGTGACCATGCGCACCCCCGGATCCGATGTCGAACTGGCCCAAGGCTTTCTGCTCACCGAGGGACTGGTGTCCCGGCGCGAGGACATCGCCGCGGTGCAGTACTGCAACGGTGCGGGCCCGGACGGCCTGAACACCTACAACGTGCTGGACGTGACCCTGGCGAAGGGGGTCGCGCCGCCGGACGTGGACATGACCCGCAACTTCTACATGACGTCCTCGTGCGGGGTGTGTGGCAAGGCGTCACTGGATGCGGTGCAGACGATCAGCAGGCACGCGCCCGGCGACGATCCCGTCGTCGTCGACGCCGGCACGCTGTCCGCGCTGCCCGACAAACTGCGCGACCGGCAGAAGGTGTTCGCGGCCACCGGCGGGCTGCACGGTGCCGCCCTGTTCGACGCGCAGGGCACCGCCCTGGTGGTGCGCGAGGACATCGGCAGGCACAACGCGGTGGACAAGGTGATCGGCTGGGCGCTGGAATCCGGGCGGGTGCCGCTGACCGGCACCATCCTGTTGGTCAGCGGCCGGGCCTCGTTCGAGCTGACCCAGAAAGCGGTGATGGCCGGGATTCCGGTGCTGGCCGCGGTGTCGGCGCCGTCGTCGCTGGCCGTCGACCTGGCCGCCCAGTCCGGCCTGACGCTGGTGGCGTTCCTGCGCGGCGAGTCGATGAACGTCTACACCCGGCCCGATCGGGTCGGGCGGGACTGACCTCCTACAGCCGCGAGCCCGCGGTCTCCGGCAGCGCGAAGGTGCTGACGAGACTCACCGCCGCCAGCGCGCCCATCATCACCGCGAGCGACCATCCGCCGTAGGCGTTCAGCAGCATCGGGGAGATCACCGGTGGCAGTGCGCCGCCGATCACGGCACCGAGGGTGTGCGACAGCGCGGCCCCGGAGTAGCGGTACTGCGGTGCGAAGATCTCCGGCAGGAACGCCGCCATCGGCCCCATGCACACCCCGATGAGGGCGTAGGTGGCCACGATCGCGACACCGAACACCGCCTGACTTCCCGTCTGCACCAACGGGAAGAGTACGAACGACCACGGCACCGCCAAGGCGAACCCGATCGCGAGGACCCGTTTGCGGCCGTAGGTGTCGCTCAGCGTCGCCGAGACGACCACGAACAGCACCTCACACAGCCCGCCGAGCACCCCCGTCAGCAGCACGAAGTTCATCGAGAAGTGCAGATGATCGGTGGCGTAGTGGGTGAAGAAGGTGGTGGCCTGGAACACCAGCATCGGTGCGCACACCGCGACGCCGGCGGCCAGCAGCAGTTGGCGGCCCTGGCGCCGCACCAACGCCGCGATCGGGGTGCCCAGGTCGGCCGGTGGCTCATCGAACACCGGTGACTCGTCGACCCGCAGCCGGATGTAGAGCGCGGTGGCGATCAGGACTGCCGACAGCAGGAACGGGATGCGCCAGCCCCACTGCAGGAACGCCTCGCTGTCCGAGCCGAAACCGAAGTGCACGACCAGGAACACCAGGTTCGCCAACACGACCGCGGTGCCGAGCCCGAGTTGGGTGAACATACCGAAGTAGCCGCGCCGGTGCGCGGGTGCGTTCTCCGCGCTGAGCAGCACGGCGCCGGCCCACTCGCCGCCGACCGCGAAGCCCTGGATCAGGCGCAGCGTGATCAGCAGCAGCGGTGCGGCGATGCCGATCGACGCGGTGCTCGGGATCAGGCCGACGCCGACGGTGGCGGCGCCCATCAGTAGCAGGGTCACCACCAACGTCTGCTTGCGCCCGATCCGGTCGCCGAAGTGACCGAACACCGCGGCGCCCACCGGGCGGGCCAGGAAGGCGGCGGCGAACGCGCCCAGCGCGGCCGTGGTGGCCATCACGTGGCTCAGTTCGGGGAAGAACACCGTCGGGAACACCAGTGCGGCAGCGGTGCCGTAGATGAAGAAGTCGTAGAACTCGATGGCCGAGCCGATGTAGCTCGCCATCGAGATCCGGCGCAACGACGAGGGTTCGGGGGCCGCCACCACGGGTGCACTCATACCGCTGATCTTCTCCGCACCGAGCGGGCCGGGGCATCGTCCGATCGACGGGTTGCCCGGAGGAATCCCGTTGTCCCCCAATCGGCGGAGAGCGTGCGGCGCACCCCGGAAATGCACTCAGGGCCGTGATCCCGGTGGAATCACGACCCTGAGTGCGGTCTCGGCGGAGCCGAGCTTAAGCGGTCTTCTCGCGGCGCTCGTTGCGCGGTGGCTTGCGCGGCACGATCGTCGGGAGCACGTTGTCCTGCACGGTCTCCTTGGTGACGACGACCTTGGCGACGTCGTCGCGGCTGGGGATGTCGTACATCGCCGGCTGCAGGACTTCCTCCATGATCGCGCGCAGGCCGCGGGCGCCGGTGCCCCGGTGGATGGCCTGATCGGCGATCGCGTCCAGCGCCTCCGGCGTCATCTCCAGCTCGACGCCGTCCATCTCGAACAACCGGGTGTACTGCTTGACCAGGGCGTTCTTCGGCTGGGACAGGATCTGAACCAGGGACTCCTTGTCCAGGTTGGTCACCGAGGCGACGACCGGGAGGCGGCCGATGAACTCGGGGATCAGACCGAACTTGATCAGGTCCTCGGGCATGACCTCGGCGAAGTGGTCCTGGGTGTCGATGTCGGCCTTGGAGTGCACCTCGGCGCCGAAGCCCAGGCCGCGCTTGCCGACGCGGTCGGAGACGATCTTCTCCAGCCCGGCGAACGCACCGGCCACGATGAACAGCACATTCGTGGTGTCGATCTGGATGAACTCCTGGTGCGGGTGCTTGCGGCCGCCCTGCGGGGGCACGGATGCCTGCGTTCCCTCAAGGATCTTCAGCAGCGCCTGCTGCACGCCCTCACCGGAGACGTCCCGGGTGATCGACGGGTTCTCGCTCTTACGGGCGATCTTGTCGACCTCGTCGATGTAGATGATGCCGGTCTCGGCGCGCTTCACGTCATAGTCGGCGGCCTGGATCAGCTTCAGCAGGATGTTCTCCACATCCTCACCGACGTAGCCGGCCTCGGTGAGCGCGGTGGCGTCGGCGATGGCGAACGGAACGTTGAGCATCTTGGCCAACGTCTGCGCCAGGTAGGTCTTGCCGCACCCGGTCGGGCCGAGCATCAGGATGTTGGACTTCGCCAGCTCGACCGGCTCGGCGCGGGAATCCCGGCTCTTCTCCTGAGCCTGAATGCGCTTGTAGTGGTTGTAGACGGCGACCGCGAGCGTCTTCTTCGCGGTGTCCTGGCCGATCACGTAGCCCTCGAGGAAATCCCGGATCTCGGCGGGCTTGGGCAGCTCGTCCAGCTTGACGTCGTCGGCGTCAGCGAGCTCCTCTTCGATGATCTCGTTGCACAGGTCGATGCACTCGTCACAGATGTACACCCCCGGTCCCGCGATGAGCTTCTTGACCTGCTTCTGGCTCTTTCCACAGAACGAGCACTTCAGCAGGTCACCGCCGTCTCCGATGCGCGCCATGTGGGGGGGTCCTACTTCCTGTCGCAGTCACTCTTTGTGGGTTGCCCCGGGTGTAAACCCGACGCTACCCGTTCGCTCCGCCACGGTGCGACCGAAGGGCCGAATCGCGTCGGTGGTATTTGTTCGCGTGCAGGAGAACATATCTCTCCTCGGGGCCGGTCACCCGGCGGCACGCGGACCGTGTCCCTGGCGTGTCGCCGTTGTGACGGGATTGCGGTCTTCACCACTCGGCGAACAGTGCGTTCGCCGAATCCCACAGTACCGCGCCGTCCACGACGGTGTCGGCGCCGTTTTTCCAGGTGGACGTGACCCGGTCGCGAAAATGTGGGGCAGCTGCCCCATGTGCGCGCCGGCGCCGGAGAGCAGCGTGAGGCAGATGACATACACACCTCTGGAGGCCGCCACGGCGGTACTCGACCACCCTGTCCTTCCGCATGGCGAGGACGAGCGCTTCGTCGGCTTCGGCGTCATGGGTTTCCCGTTTGCCAGCGGCCACTACCTGGCCCTGCGCCATTTCCCCGCGACGACCTTCTCCCCCGGCTACCGGTCGGTGTGGCATCGCGGCCCGGACGGCGTCTGGACCTTCTATGCCACCACCCCGGGCCAGCAGAGCTGCGCCCGGTACTTCAGCGCCGCGACACCGCAGGATGCGGTCCAGTGCGGCATCGACGTCGCCTGGGTGAACCCGTGGACGCTGTTCGTCTCGATCGACGGGCTGCTGGAATGGACCGTCGACATCCGTGCCACCGCGATGACGCGGATGGTCAGCGCGCTCGGCCGGGCCCTGCCCGAATGGGCCTGGACCGACAGGACCGCCCTGCGGGTCATCAGCAGCACGGCAGGCGCCGTGCTGCACGCGGGCACGATCCAGCTGGCCGGGACGGCTCCGAACGGCCAGCGCTTCATGATCGCCCCGCGCCAGGTCTGGTTGGCCTCCGGGCGGGCCGCGCTGCGCGGCGTCGATCTCGGGGCGCCGGGACCGCTGGGCGAGCAGGCCCAGCTCGGTGACTTCCGTCCGCCGCAACGCGGCATCTTCGTGGTCGGTTCGGGGCACTTCGACAACTACGACCCGGCTCGCCACCAGGCCGCCGAACGAACCCGGCCGCTACCGGGCACCGGGGCATAATCAGCCGATGGGCCCCACGCCGGCCGACACCCCGACCCGCGCCGAAGTGCTCGCGGCGCTGTCGATGGCCGTCGATCTGGGCCTGGGCCAACCGGGTGAGCACATGCTGCGGTCCGCGCTGATCGCCACCAGGCTGGCAGACCGGCTCGGGCTGACCGGCCCGCACCGGGATGCCGTCTATTACACGACGCTGATCATGTGGATCGGCTGTCACGCCGACTCCCATGAGTACGCCCGCTGGTTCGGCGACGACATCGCCGTCCGCCACGACACCTATCTGTCCGAGGCCACCGGACTGCCGTTCCTGCGGTTCCTGGTGAACAACATCGCCAGGGGTGAACCACTGAGCCGCCGGCTCAACGTGATGAGCACGCTGTTCGTCGATGCGCGCGGCCACCTGTCCCGGATGATCCACTCGCACTGCACCTCGGCGGCGCTGCTGGCCGACCGGATGGGGCTCGGACCCGAGGTGCAGGCCGCGCTGGCATTCGCCTTCGAACGCTATGACGGCGGCGGAATGCCGGCCGGTGTGCGCGGCGAGACCATCCCGATCCAGATGCGGATCGCCCAACTGGCCGATCTGGTGGAGGTGCATCACCGCACCCGCGGGGTGACCGCCGCGGTGGCGCTGGCCGCCGCGCGGCGGGGCGGTCAGTTCGACCCGGAGGTCGTCGACGTCTTCCTACGGGACGCAGACGCGATCCTGGCCGGTCCGGCGACCGGCGACGTGTGGGCGGCCGCGCTGCACGAGGCACCCGACCGCCGCATTCCGCTCGACGATCAGGGACTGGACACCCTGCTGATCGCGCTGGGCGACTTCGCGGATCTCAAATGCCCCTTCACCCTTGGCCATTCACGCGCGGTCGCACAGCTGGCCGGCGATGCCGCCGCCGCGGCCGGGCTGGACTCCGACAGCGTGGCCCTGACCCGCCGCGCCGGCCATGTGCACGACCTCGGCCGGATCGGGGTATCCAACCAGATCTGGTCCAAGCCTGGGCCGTTGACCGCCGGTGAGTTCGAGCGGGTGCGACTGCACCCGTATCTGACGGTGCGCATTCTCAGTCAGGTGCCTGGGCTGCGGTCGGTGGCGCAGCTGGCCGGCAACCACCACGAATGCCTGGACGGGTCCGGCTACCCGCGCGGCCTGCCCGGCTCGGCTCTCGGCCTTCCGGACCGGATCCTGGCCGCTGCGGTCAGCTACCAATCCGCCTGTGAGCCAAGACCTTACCGATCCGAGCAGTCACCGGAGACGGCGATGCGCAGGCTGCGCGACCGGGTCACGGCCGGCGAACTCGATGCCGCCGCGGTGGAGGCGGTGCTGCACGCCGCCGGGCACCGCACCCGCCGCGCCACCATCCGGCCCGACGGGCTGACACCCCGCGAGGTGGACGTCCTGCGGATGGTGGCCCGCGGGATGTCGAACAAGGAGATCGCCCAGACGCTGGTGATCAGCACGAAGACCGCGCGCAACCACGTCGAGCGCACCTACGCAAAGATCGGTGCCTGCAACCGGATCGGGGCCAGCATGTACGCGCTGCGGCACGGGCTGGTCGACTCGATCTAGTCCGTCGGGCCGAGTGGGACAAGCGCTCCACGTGCCCGGGCGTCGGGGGCAGCTAGCGAGGGCCGAGCCCACCCGGACCCATCGGGCCGGGGCCGACCGGGCCGGGGCCCACGGGACCGGGACCGACCGGGCCGGGACCGACCGGGCCGACGACGCCGCCGACCCCGATGGGGCCCGCCGGCCCGATGACGGGGTTCACCCCGATCGGTAGGCATTGCGACACCGCCGGATTCCAATATGTCCCGTACGGGCACACCGGTTCGTCGGCCAGGCCGATCGCGGGTGAGATTGCTTGAGCGAACAGGCCGGCAGAACACATGAGCGCGCCGACCATCGCGCGTCGTGCGTTGATCGTCATCGATGCCTCCCTCGGGGATTCCCGACCACATCCAGGGTGCCACGAGTGCGCGCCCGGCGAGGCATTTCTGACGCAGACGCTAATTATGGTCGAGGGGCCCGAAAGAGCCGGACAGAGCACTCGACCCCGGCTCGCGATGCGAACCGGGGTCGAGTGTTTGGACTGGCGGTCAGGCGTTCTGTGCCGAGAGCTTCCGGTAGGCCAGGACCGTGTCGATGATCCCGTACTCCTTGGCTTCCTCGGCGGTGAGGATCTTGTCGCGGTCGGTGTCCTTGCGGATGACCGCCGGATCCTTGCCGGTGTGGCGGGCCAGCGTGGCGTCCATCAGGCTGCGCATGCGCTCGATCTCGGCGGCCTGGATCTCCAGATCCGAGACCTGCCCCTGAATGGCGCCACCCACGGCGGGCTGATGGATCAGCACGCGCGCGTTCGGCAGAGCCAGGCGCTTGCCCGGGGTACCGGCGGCCAGCAACACCGCGGCGGCCGAGGCGGCCTGCCCGAGGCAGACCGTCTGGATGTCGGCACGCACGTACTGCATGGTGTCGTAGATCGCCATCAGCGAGGTGAACGAACCACCCGGCGAGTTGATGTACATGGTGATGTCGCGGTCGGGATCCAGCGACTCCAGGACCAGCAGCTGGGCCATGATGTCGTTGGCCGAGGCATCGTCAACCTGCACACCGAGGAAGATGATGCGCTCCTCGAACAGCTTGTTGTACGGGTTGGACTCCTTGACACCGAAGCTGGAGTGCTCGATGAACGAAGGCAGGATGTAGCGCGATTGCATCGGGTTCACTGTTCCGCCGTGCGGTTGAAAGTCGCGGTTCATTTGATTCCTGCTCCTGGTCCTTCGCCGTTGACGCTGACACTGGTGATGATGTGGTCGACGAAGCCGTACTCCAGCGCCTCCGGGGCGGTGAACCAGCGGTCACGATCCGCGTCGGCCTCCACACGCTCCAGGGTCTGACCGGTGAACTGCGCGTTCAGCCGGTTCATCTCCTTCTTGGTCAGAGCGAACTGCTCGGCCTGGATGGCGATATCGGCGGCGCTACCACCGATGCCCGCCGACGGCTGGTGCATCATGATCCGGGCGTGCGGCAGGGCGTAACGCTTGCCCTTGGTGCCGGCCGCGAGCAGGAACTGACCCATCGACGCCGCCAGACCCATCGCGTAGGTGGCCACATCGCAGGGCGCCAACACCATGGTGTCGTAGATGGCCATGCCCGCAGTCACCGATCCACCCGGCGAGTTGATGTACAGGTGGATGTCCTTGGTGGGATCCTCTGCGGCCAACAGCAGAATCTGCGCGCACAACCTGTTGGCGATGTCGTCATCGACCTGGGTGCCCAGGAAGATGATGCGCTCGGCGAGCAACCGCTCATACACCGAGTCGATGAGGTTGAGCCCCGACGCGCCCGATCGCATCTCAGTCACGACTGAATACCTGCTTTCTCGTCTACGTACACACGAACACTAACCAACCGGCGCGATCGTGCACTCCCTGAAACGCGCGCTTTCGCTCACAGCGTCACGCGCGCCGCGTCACTCGTCGTCGGAGTCGGCCTTCTTGTCGGCCTTCTTGGCCTTCTTCTCGGTCTTTTCGGTCTTCTCAGCCTTGTCGGCCTTCTTCGCCTTCTTGGCCTTCTTCTCGTCGGCGTCGGCTTCAGCGGCGTCGGCTTCAGCTTCAGCTTCGGCGGCGGGGGCCTCGGCGGCCTCCACCTCGGCGGGGGCCTCGGCCGCCGCGTCGGGGCCACCGGCCGGGCCGAAGAACTCGGCGGTGTCGATGACGTTGCCGTCGGTGTCGGTGACGGTCGCGCCGTGCACCACCGCGGCGATGGTCAGGCCGCGACGCACATCGGCGAACATGGCCGGCAGCTGGTTGTTCTGCTGCAGCACCTGCAGCAGCTGCTGCGGTTCGATGCCGTACTGACGCGACATCAGCACCAGGCGCTCGGTCAGATCGCCCTGGCCGACCTGGATCTCCAGCTTGTCGGCGATGGCGTCCATCAGCAGCTGGGTCTTGACGGCCTTCTCGGCGTTGCTCTGGTTGTCCGCGTCGAACTCTTCACGGCTGCTGCCCTGCTCGGTCAGCGACTCGTTGAACTTGTCCTCGTCGTGGTCGAGACCGTGGATCGCGTTGTGCAGGGTGTCGTCCACCTGAGCCTTGACGATCGCCTCGGGCAGCGGCACCTCGACGTCTTCGAGCAGCACCTCGAGCGCCTTGTCGCGGATCTGCTCGGCCTGCTGGATGCGCTTCACCCGGCTGACCTGCTCGACCAGGCTTTCCTTCAGTTCGGCGATGGTGTCGAACTCGCTGGCCAGCTGTGCGAACTCATCGTCGGCCTCGGGCAGCTCGCGCTCCTTGACCGAGTTGACCTTGACGGTGACCTCGGCTTCCTTGCCCGCGTGCGGGCCGGCGGCCAGGGTGGTGGTGAAGGTCTTGCTCTCCTCGGCCTTGAGGCCCACGATCGCCTCGTCCAGGCCCTCGATGAGCTGGCCGGAGCCGATTTCGTGGGACAGTCCCTCGGTGGCGGCCTCGGGGACTTCCTCGCCGTCCACGGTGGCCGACAGGTCGATGGAGACGAAGTCGCCCTCGGCGGCCGGGCGGTCGACGCCGGTCAGGGTGCCGAAGCGGGCACGCAGGTTCTGCAGCTCGGTGTCGACCTCGTCGTCGCCGACCTCGATCGGGTCGACGGTGATCTTCAGCGCGCTCAGGTCGGGCAGGTCGATCTCCGGGCGGATGTCCACCTCGGCGGTGAAGACCAGCTCCTCGCCGTCCTCCAGCTTGGTGACGTCGATCTCGGGCTGGCCGAGGGGCTGCAGTTCAGCGGAGGTGATCGCCTCGCTGTAGCGGCTGGGCAGTGCGTCGTTGACGACCTGCTCCAGGACGGCGCCGCGACCGACGCGGGCCTCGAGCAGCTTGCGCGGGGCCTTGCCGGGACGGAACCCGGGGAGCCGGACCTGGCTGGCCAGCTGCTTGAACGCGCGATCGAAGTCCGGCTCCAACTCGGTGAAGGGCACCTCCACGTTGATCCGAACCCGAGTCGGGCTCAACTTCTCGACGGTGCTCTTCACTGCGTTACTCCTTGTATGTCTGGTTCGGTGTGCTCGTGCGGTCGGGGTGACAGGATTTGAACCTGCGGCCTTCCGCTCCCAAAGCGGATGCGCTACCAAGCTGCGCTACACCCCGTGCCTAACCGTGCCTGCCCGGTCGGCACGCACGTACGCCGACCACGCGGAATACTACGGGCACGTGTGGTGAGGACATCAATTGGATTTGATTGTGCCTTCGCCGGTACAGTCTCCGGTGCACCGCAAGCGGGCGTAGCTCAATGGTAGAGCCCTAGTCTTCCAAACTAGCTACGCGGGTTCGATTCCCGTCGCCCGCTCCACGAAGCACCTGGTAGACAGCGTTCTACCAGGTGGGGAGGCCTCCGAGCCGCTCGGCTGTACCCGGTTTGTACCCGGTGGGCCCGCGCGGGCTCGGCGTGGTGATGTCGCATTCTGACATTTGGCGGTGGGAGAATCTGCCCCTGTGACAAGCGACCCGCCCGACCGTAATCCCGCTGGCACTTCCATCGGGTCCACCGCCAAGGCCGGATTCACAGTGTCTTGGCCCGGATTGTCGATGACTCTGGCTGTCCTGGCGGTCGCGGCCCTCGGCACGCTGGCGGTTGTAGTTCCGGTCAAAAATGTCGACGCTCTATCGACAATCGCACTCGCGCTGGCGGTTCTGTCTTTCGCTGCACAGCTGATCGTTACCTTGGTTCAGGCTCAGCAAGCGTCGCAGGTCAGCGCGGAGACGCAGGCTGCCTTGACGGAGATGCGTGCGACGAACTCGTCACTGCTCGCAAATCAACGCGACCATGTTGGCGTGCTGTTAAAAGCCGCTCTTCAACAAGCAATTCCAGCCGCGGTAGACGATGTATCGCAAAGCGCCGATGGGGACACGGACGAAGATGCGAGTGACCTGGAAGCGCGCTCAGCAGAACTCGAGACTGCCATCAAGGTTCGAATGGAACAGGCACTAGCCGAAGCCGAAGCACAGTTGGCGCAGAGCTCCGCAGTTCGGGCCAGCCCTAGCATCAAGCCACTTCTGTCGACGAGTTCATCTACAGCCCAGAAAGAGTGGGATGCGCTTCTGTCAACGTTTCCCAGCGACGACGAAGGACAGCCCGTCGCAGAGTTGTTGAGGAAGCTGCCGCCGCGAGCTGTGTCTGCACTCGGCCGCCTAATGGCCGATGCGGCAAAATCGCCGTCCAGAAGAGTCATATATCGAAAACGGCCAGACTCCGCAGCTAGCGGCATGGATGACCTTGTGCAGAACGGTCTGGCGGAGATTCTGTCGATAAAGATGAACAAGGATGGATCCGAGAATCGGATATGTCGCCTCACGCCAGCTGGGATTACCGCAGCGCGAATACTCCGAGCCCGCGGCGAGCGTCCCGACTGGGCTACGGACCTCTAACCACGCAGCGGAATGACCTTCGCCACACCGGACGTCGGCGGGGTCGCCACGACCGCCATCGCGCCCAGGGCGGCCATGTCGTCGGCGGCAGATTCGCGGTAGAGATGCGCGTACACATTCATCGTCATCGTCACGGCGACGTGCCCCATCCGGCGCGACAACGCGAGCGGCTTAATCCCCGCCGCAGCCGACAACGACGCGTAGGTGTGGCGGAGGGCGTACGGCGTCACCCCCGGCG
Source organism: Mycolicibacterium diernhoferi (assembly GCF_019456655.1). Lineage (NCBI taxonomy): Bacteria > Bacillati > Actinomycetota > Actinomycetes > Mycobacteriales > Mycobacteriaceae > Mycobacterium > Mycolicibacterium diernhoferi. Next base: position 4,176,646 of record NZ_CP080332.1, read on the forward strand.
GCACCGTTATCGGAACCATGCCCGGCTCGGCGGTCTCCCTCCCGATACGGTTCGCCCGGAGCACGGCCGGATTCCAGATCGTCTTGCGGAACGCGTCCAACCGGAGCGGCCCGTCCCAGTTGAACGTGAGCCGCGCGGCAGCCTCATCCACCGACAGGTCCGCCAAGGCGGCGGCTTGCCGGTCGGCGGGTGGTAGGTCTTCGTGCCGGGCCGCGCGTAGTTCGGCTCCAGCGTCGCGTACGGCGGCTGACAGACGGCTGGGCGGTACGGTGCCTGGTTCGCGCTTGCGCATGTGCGGCAGACGAAGCGGCACCGCAGAGAACCCCGGGAACAACGGCGCGTCGGGGTCGTGCAGGTTCGGGTGCACGGCGAGGTACGCCCGCAGCCGCGCGGCGGTGTCGGCGGTGAGCGGGACGTCGCGCACAGACCCTTCCGTCTTCGGGTCCAGGTAGACCGGTTCCCCGTCGATCACGGCCACTGATTCCGCCACAGACAACCAGGACTCCCCCGCGTCCTCGCCGGCCAAGTGCACATCCCCCACCCGTAGCCCGATGATCTCCCCCGGCCGCAACCCGGTCCACGCGTCGGTATGCACGAACACCGAGTAGGGCCACGGCGTAGCCGCAGCCAGGACGGCCACCTGCGCAGCGGTAAGGAACCGGGCCGGGTCGTCCCGACGGCGGGACCGCTTCGCCGCAGACTTGTTGGCGCCCTTGGCGACTGAGGCTGTGCGGTTGCCGGGTAGTTGGACGTGTTCGGCGGGGTTGGCGGTGAGCTTCTTCGTTTTCACAGCCCACTCCAAAATCTGCCGCACCACAAAGAACAAGTTCCGCACCGACGACGGCTGCCGTCCGCTGGCCACGAGCCGGTTCACCCAAGCCTGCACATCGTCGTGGGTGATCTTGTTCAGCGGGTAGTCCCCGAACGACGGGTCAATCCGCAGCGGCTGCCCTTTGTGGGTGAGGCGGGCGTGCCGGGTCATGGACTCTGCGGTGGTCGGGGCGAGCCGTTCGGCGTGGGCGGCGTAGGTGGTCGCCTTCAACGATGCCTTGCGGTCGTCCAGCCACAACGCTGCCGCTTCCCGGAACAACATCCGCCCCGACGCCGGATCGAACTCGTTGCCATGCAACTTAGCGTTGCGCACCTTCGTAAGGTGGGCCTCGGCGTCCTTCTTGGAGGCGAAGGTCTTGGACCGGTCCTGGCCGGTGATCGTGTACCACTTGGCGATGTAGACGGTGCGTCCCCCGGTGCGCGCCCGCTTCTCGATACGGGCCATCAGACCCAGCCCTCGTCGGCGACGCGGTTCATGCTGACACCGCCACGGGTACCGCCGTCGCCGCGTTGTAGATCCGCCGGACCGTGGACGCTTGCCAGGTTGGCCGGCCAGCAGGCGACAGAATGTCCTCGGCCTCCAGGCTGCGGGCGATCTGCGCGAACGAGAGCCCGGCGTCGCGGTCCATGACGATCCGCCGTACAACACCCGGCTTGGCGAGACGGGGACGGCCGACGGGCTCCCCTCGGCGCTTCTTGGCCGCCAGCCCGGCCTTCGTTCGTTCGGAGATCAACTCGCGCTCGTACTGGGCGAAGCTCATCATGTTGTGGGCGACCATGCGCCCTGCGGCGGTGGTGAGGTCTACGCCGAGGTCAAGCACGACGAGCGACCAGCCCTGTTGCTGAGCCGATTCAATAATGTTCGCGGCGTTCACAATTGAACGCGAAAGGCGGTCAAGCTTCGCAACGACCAAGCCGTCTGCTTGGCCAGAAGCCAACAGTTGCAGCATATCTAGCAGCTCCGGGCCGATCACCTTGCCACTGACGCCCTCATCGGCGCGGTGCTCTACCGTCCATCCACGGCGGTCTGCATCAGTGTCGATCGCGTGGCGTTGGGCTTCCAACCCGTTACGGCTATTGGCCTGCTCATCGGTACTCACGCGGCTGTAGCCAAGCATCAGCACATTGGACTCCGCCATGCGCCGTCTCCCTTCACTTTTCGGGGCTTAACCGGACGGTTACGCCTTCCGCCCCGAAAACTACGCCAGTGGCACAATGCACGCTACAAACGAGCAGTCCACTCCAACAGCACTTTTCGCAATCCCATCTAGGTTCCGCGCTGCACACGGGCGAGGTACTCGTTGGCTTCCTCTAATGTCATCAGCTCGGTGCCCGCCGTTTGGCCTGTAGTGGGTTGCGCGGGCTTGTCCTGTCCCGCGTCGCCCTTTGGTCGCGGCAGATCGTCTACGGCTAAAGGGGGCGGCATTGCGCCCGCATACGGCACCGTCCTCACGTCAACCACTTCACCTTCCGCAACCTCGACGGTGTTCCGGTCCCAGCGCCTAGCGACTTCACCGGCTCCAGCCCCAAGCTCCTGGATGCCGCGTGCGGCGCGAGATTCGGCGCGGGTACCGGTCGCCATCCCAGCGATCATCTGCTCCCACGGCTTGGGTCCTGACGCCGCCAACGTGATCTCGGCTTGGCTCGGAGGCTTAAGGCCCGCCCGGTCCAACGCGTCCTTTATCGCCGCCAAGCGCACCGCCTCACTCTCGGCGCTGTCGGCGATGTTCAGCAGTTGCCGCGCCATACGGTCGGCTGCTTCATCGAGCCGCTGCCGAGCCTTGCGTTTTACAGCGGGAGCTCGCGCACCGTGGTGACCGCACACGGTTGCTCCTGGGTCGTGCGGCCGCTTGCATCGGTCGCCGTTCTTGCGATGCGCCCTACACCGCCCACGATCGCTACGAGCCTCCCACCACTCGAACGAGTACTTGGCTGGTGCCGAGGGGTCCACATGCTCAGGGGTCTCCGCGTTGCTCATCTCAATCTCCTTGGTTTGCAATCTCTCCACAGTTGGCGTGTCCAAAGACGTTCCTGCTCTCCGAAATCAGAGTCCGCCGAATCAGAGTCCGCCCTATAAGCGCGCGGCGCGGCGGCGGACTGTGAGGTCCGCCCGCCTGCAGCTACCCCACGCCCGCGAGAGTCCGCCAGAGTCCGCCGATGGTGTGGCGTACTCTGAATTAGCTGGTAGACAGCACCTTTTAGAGTCCGCCGCGTCAGAGTCCGCCGAACGTGCTGGCGTACTCTGTCGCTAATCCGATCAGAGTCCGCCGCAGAGTACGCCGGTTCAACCGCGATATTGGGTCGTTTTCCGGCCGGGAAGCCGCCGCTTTTACTCATCGTCGGCGTCCGAAATCTCCCGCAGCGAGACTGCTCGCTTGCCGTCACCGCGCCGCCATCCGATGTCTGTGCGGGGACGGGTGGCGCCGTCGCTACGGACGACATCACGCACGAACGGTTCCTCAACCAAGAGGCGTGAGCCGACTAACTTCTCAAACTCAGCACGGAAAGCATTGCGTCCGCCGTGCTCGTGGGCGAGCGCGTCAACCACCGCCGTACGGGAGGCTTCAGGGTGGGTGTCTACGTAGTCCAGAATCAACGCTGCGCGCTCGTTGTTAGACGGGCCGCGCGCGCTTCCACCGTTGGCGGTGTTACTGGCCGGGTTGACGTCCCAACTGATCTCGCCGTCGTGGCCGCCGACCTCAGGTTCAAACCGCCCCAAGTGCCAATCCACGTCCCAGGCGTTACCGCCCCACTGGCGCGAGTTGAACTCGGTTCGCAGCCGGAACTCTCCCGCTGGGACGTCGGGGGCTTCACGGTGGTTGCGGAGGATCCAGCTGTCGGCGTTCTCGGCTTGGCCGGCCATGGAGATGTTGTCCAGGTCGATGCTCTTGCCGACGCCGGTACTGCGGAAGTGGTCGGTAAGGATAGACGTCGCCCCGGCGCACTCGCCCCGAACTAGCTTGTGGAACTCGTCGATCGCCTGCCCGCGCTGGTACAGGTTGCCCGTCTCGAGCTCGCGCGGGTGGAAGTTGTAGAACGATTCAATGAGCACCAGCTCGGGCTGGTGGGTGTCCAGTAGTGCTTTGAGTTCGTTGACGAACGCGTCCCCGTCCATGGGGGCTGCCCCGAACGCCGCCACAAGCGGGAAGTCAGGATCACGCCTCACCTTGTCCAAATTCAGACCGTACGCCCTGGCCATCCGCTGCAAGGTTCGGCGAACGGGCAGCTCGCCGCCCTCACCGACGATGTAGAGAACCTTGCGCGCCTTCGGGACTGCAAACTCTGGGTTCAGGTAGAGCGGCTGCGCCGTCGCGCACGCGAACGCGATGGCTTGGTTGTCGTGGGTCTTCAGAGACTTCTTGGGACCTGCGTTAGGGCCGAACGTGTCCTCGCACAAGGTGCCCTTAATGATCCAACGCACCGGCGGGACAGGCTCGGCCCACTGCGCCGACGTGAGGATGCTGAAGACGGTGTGCCCAGGCTCCCGCTTGATCTTCGCCGCCCACCCGTCAGGGTCAGCCAACGCCGCCAGCATCTCCGGTTCTGCACACACGTCGTCTTGGGTGAGGCACAACTGGCCGGAATCCACTTGCCCTTTGAGCTTGCGCAGTGCCTGCACAGAGCTCCGGAAGATCTCGCCCTTAAGCTCACGGACCGATCGCTTGTCCCGCGCCTTCACATCACTGATCCAGTGTTCCTCAACAGCCGCCACAGCCTGACCAAGGCCCCTGTGCCCTTCCGCGGCAAGCATGATCAGAGCCCAGTGAGCGTCTGTGATCTTGTCGTGGGAGCTGGCGTCTTCAGTGATCTGCCGTACCCAATAGTCCACGCCCCGGCCCTGCATCGTGTCGCAAGGCTCGTCGTCGTAGCCGGGTCGCTCCTTAACCCAGGCCAGAATCTCCTTGACCGAGCTGTCCACGTCGACGTCGGTACCTTCGTCACGCATCTGCCCGTTGGTCAGGAAGTCAACCCACGCCTCGGGCATGAGGGGTAGTTCGGAAGGGTCAGGGATGCCGCAGACCTCGTCGTCGGCTGTGAGCCACTGATATTGCGCTTGCGCCTTGGGATTCCAGCTAGGCCACGCCACCGCATACCGGTAGCCCGGCGAGATAATGTCAATGTCCTTGTGCGCCTTACCGCGCCAGTGCAACCCCGTAGGGGCGAGGAAGAACCGAATGCCCGACGCGCCATCAGCCCCACGCGCCGTAGAGCGCCAGGTCCTCGGCAGAGGGCCGTAGTCCTTGATGAGAGCGCGGAGCTGCTTGGCGCCTTCCTTGAGCTTGCCGTCTGACATGTAGTCGTCCACGTCAATCCCGATGACGTCATAGGTCACGCCATCCACAGTCACGCTCATCATGCGCAACGCCAGGTTGTCGCTGGAGCGCTCCTTGACCCAGCGGGCTATCTCTGCCTTGGTCGCATACGGCTTGCCGCGCCCGGTACGGTCGCGCGGTAGCCCACCTTCCTTCTCCCCTGCCTGTACCGGCAGGGGCGATTGCCACCCGGCGGCGAGGTACTTTGGCGCGCCGAGGGCATACACACCACCGGCAGCCACATCAGCCACCGAGGCCGACGTGTCAGCGGTCGCTGGGCGAGGCCGTCTACGCCGGATCTTCGTTGTCTGGCGGGGCGGAGATTCACTGCCGCTATCCCGGCCCAGGATGGTGAAGAGTGGATCGCCTGCAAGGGTATCCACGAGCCAGTCATTCCCCGACCGGCGCGTCAACGTAGAGTCAGCTAAGATGGTTCTCACCTTCCTGGTGGAGCTCAGGGCCTCGGTTCTCTCGCGAAAGAATCGCCGAGGCCCTGGGTTGTTTCAAAGTTCGATCGGCGAACGCTACCCGCCCTCCGCTGCGACCACTATGCCGCGAGAGTAACCACACAATGCACGCCCTGCAACTTCGTAATCTATTGCTGTGCAGAGACATTAGCGCTAGTCGGACCGGTTCGGCCCAGTGCACGACGGCATTCGTTACACGTCGGAACCGCGATGAGGTACTGACCTCGGGCCCACGCGATGACGTGGCGCGTGTGCGAGAGGCACCGCTGAGCGAAACGCTCGTGCACCTGTGGCCACTGGCAAATCATCCGCTGCCCGGAAAGATCCCGCAGCCACTGCCTCGGTCCGTCGTAAAGCACTTGCACATGCACCGGGTCGCCGGCCACCAGGCCGAGAGGGACACTCCACGCGTGGGCGGGGTTGCTCGGGTCGTAGTCGGCTTCGGAGTAGATGACCCGTTCCATCCCGCTGGTCCCCATAGCAGTCAGCTCACGGTGCACATCCATCGTCGCGGTGAGCACGTCCCGTACGGAGGAACTGCGGCCTGCATGCAGCGAGAACTCCAACGTCGCGGTCGAGGTGTCTAGGCCGTTAGCCGCCGCAACGGCACTGAACGCCGCACCGGTCTGATCGGCCGAAGCCTGTATGCGTAGCTCTTCTCGTGCGGAGTACTCCATATGGCACAAGAAGAATCTCTTCAGATCGTCTGGCGCTTCCCCGATCCCAAGGACGTCAGCCTCGTACTGCAGGCACTTCACACCGGGGTGCGGTGGATGCGGACACCCACTGATGGCAGGCAGCGGGTAGTCGTCCGGGTCGCTGAACGGGTGGTGGCTCATACCAGGTCCTCTCGGCGCGATGGACGAGTGCACAGAAACCGGAACAGCTCCGCTGTGGCATACATGCGACGGGGACCGATGATCGGCGCAGTCAGCAGCCCCCGGTCTGTCGACTTCTTGAGGTACGAAATCGTCACAGACAGGCCCAGTTCATCTCGCACCCACGCTTGCGCCTCGGCGAGAGTCTTGTTCGGTATCGGCGACAGTGCCACCCCTTGTGGCGGAGCGGGGAGAACTTCTGGCGGCTTACTCATTCCTGTACCCCTTCCAAGGGTTGCGAATTGATTTGCGAGACAAGCATGTTTACTGTTTGACGCGAGCTAGGTTACCTCGTTGCCGGGCCGGTCCGCTTTCCGGCGATATCGCATCGGGCTACGACGTTATTGCAAAGAATCGCAACGCTTTCCGATCCGTCGCGATGACACCATTCGGAGTACGGTTCGTTCCAGGTCTCGCCGCCGCTCATGACTTATCACCGCCAACCTTGGCGAGAACGGAGAACCGAAATGGCACGTCCCCGTGGCTATTCCACCCAGGGAGATGTCCTGGTATCCAAGTCCGGAGATGGCATCGACCTCAACGCCATCTGGGATGAGATCGCCCAGGCCGCAGCGGTGTACAACAAGCACCAGACCGCGCTCGTCAGCCTGCTCTCGTTCCGGACAACTGATCCTGGTGCTGCGGTCGAACAGGGTGCCTCGCTGCCTGCGTACGAACGCGCAACCGAATTCGGCGTACCGAAGTCCATCCGCCAGGGCACTGCGCTCCCGGTGGGATACGACCTCCAGGACTACGATTTGCGCTGGGCGAGTTCTTGGAAGTTCCTGCGGGCCGCGACCGCGAAGCAGATCAAGGACCTTGCGAACACCGCCATGCTGGCGGATCAGAAGAACATCACCGCAACGGTATTGAATCGGCTGCTTGACCCGGCAGTGTCTGCAAACGAGAACAGCACCCCCATTTTCGGCTGCTGGTCCGGCACAGGGTCGATGATTCCGCCCACGTTCATGGGCAAGGCCTTCGCCGCCAACCATCAGCACTATCTGGTATCGGGCGCAACCTCTTTGGACTCGGAGGACATCGAGGTTCTCTCCAACCATGTCACCGAGCACGGGTACGGGCGCGATGCCGGCAGCCGCCTGTTGATTCTGTGCGGCCCGAACGAGGCTGACGTGATCGCGAGCTTCCGAGCGGGCCAGACCAACAACAACTCCAAGGTCGCCAAGCACGACTTCATACCGAGTTCCGCTGCGCCTCCCTATCTTACGGACCAGACGCTCGTCGGCGACCGCGCCCCGGACAACCTTGGCGGAGTTCCGATCACCGGCAGTTACGGGCGAGCATGGGTGGCTGAGACGCCGCTCATGCCGGACGGATACGTTGCGGCAGTGGTCACGAACGGCGCCAACTCTGCCCTCAATCCGATCGGGTTCCGCGAGTGGCCTGCACCGGAGTATCGCGGACTCCGGCTGATTCCTGGCGTCGGCCCCTATCCGCTCCAGGATTCCTTCTACCAGAGGAGCTTCGGCGTGGGCGTGCGGCACCGTGGCGCAGCCGCAATCCTGCAACTGAAGGCCAGCGGCTCCTACGACACCCCAACCGTCAGCGTCTAACCAACCGACTTCCGAGGCGGGCGGCACTGATTCCTCTCTAGTTTCGGCTCGCCGCCTGCCTCGGGTTCTCCCACCAGCAGCTGTCAACGACGAGGAACCACAATGGCCGTACCTGGACAACGCCCCGGTGACAGTGAGTTTGGCTTCGCCGGCCAAGAGCCCCTCGACCCGGTAACGGGCAAGCCGTTTCCGGTCAGCCAGGGCGGACGGTATCGCGGCACCTCCCCGCATGACGGCCAGCCCGACGGTCGCGCCGACCCCGGCCGCATCATTCGCCGGTAAGGGCAGAAGGTCATGGCAGACGTTTGGTATGTAGGTCCGGGTTCCTCGTACACCATCACGACAGACCAATGGGCCGAGCACTCCATCGTGGCGGACACGGTCATCTGGACGGCGGCTAACGGCTGGTCCATCCCGGAGAGCGTCTTTTCCTCTAGACAGCTCGCACTCCTGAGCGCCGACCGCAGTTTCGTGCTCGGGCAGAACGGTCCCCGCCTGCACCCCAGCCCTACGCCCGTACCGCTTGGAATCGCCAGCCTCCAGTCGGCTCACGCGTACTACGCAGCGATACGGGAACTGGTCCAGACCTTCGAATCGGCTGAGGGACTGGAAGCAACTGCGAGGAAGGTCCCGCTGGCCAGCTACATGCGGCCGATGTCCAAGACGCCCTACCCCGCCACCGACGTCGCGGCCTACACCGTCGATACGACCGACCCGGCCTACTCCGACCAGCGGCACTACTTCTTCAAAGACACGGATATCGAGGCCCGTTGGCGGTTCAATGGGTCGTGGTTCGACGCGGGGAACAACCCGGTCAACCAGATCAGCGGCGGCACCCCAAGCGAGTTCAACAACGCCACCAGCTACGAGATTGAGTTCTACGTCAGCGGCGACCGGTTCGCCTTCGCGTTGCTCAACACCACCGTCAAAGATGACTTCCGCATCTTCGTCGACGACATGCCACTCACAGCCGGATGGGATTTCACCGCCTCGGGGCTGTACAGCTCCAACTACGCCAAGGTCCAGTTCGCCACGTCTCGCGTGCGCAAGGTCCGCCTGTTGTCGTCGGGCCTCATCAGCTTCACCGGCGTCCTGGTCCCTGGTGCTGCGGCTATCTGGGCTGCCCCGCCACGGTTCCGTGTGGCCGTCGTCGGCGACTCGTACGTTCAGGGCGGATTCGACACCGGGTCCGACGGGTGGCTCATGGGAGGCGGATTGTGCAACCAGCTCGCCATCCTTACCGGGTGGGAGGTGCTCAACCTCGGCCAGAGCAACACCGGCTACGTCAACGACGGCGGGGGCACCATCGGCAAGAGCACCTACGGGTCTGCTGCCCGACTGGAAGCCATGGCGGCGTTGCCACCGATTGATCTGGTCATCATCTTCGGCAGCGCCAACGACACCGGCTACGCCACCGGCACTGTCGTGGCAGCGGCAGGCACCTACTGGTCCGCGCTCAAGACAGCCCACCCCAATATCCCAATCGTGGTGGTCGGCGTGGAATCGGGGTCGCTGGAAGGGTTCAGCCCAACCGTCATGGACACGCTCAACACCGCCCTCATCAACGCCGCCATGGCGAGCAACGACGTGGCCGGCGCAATCGACATGCGCACAACCCCGTGGGTAACCGGGACAGGTATCGACGGCTCGCCCGAAGGCGACGGCAACGCCGACTTCTTCATCTCTAACGACGGCCGACACCCCACCCGCGCCGGGGCTGCCTGTCTGGCGGAGCGCATCACCAGCGAACTCAGCGCCACCCGAGTCTGAACCCCACGTCACGATTCCGGTCTACGCGCGTTGGCGCCGAGTTAGGCTGCTGTCAGCAAACCTCAGAGGAGCGGCCCATGCTGTTTTCGACGATCGTCGCTGCACGCCGCTCTGCCGTGGTGGTGGCCAGCGGCATTGTCGCGTTCGCGTTTGGCCTCGGGCTCATCGGGAACCTTATGCCAGTTGCTGGCGCCTATGCGCCAGAGTGCACGACTGCGCAGCCGTACCCGAACTCCCCGTATGACATTTGCACCGGTTACGGCCAGACCTGCGCTCGGTCAATGTGCTCGTCGCCGCCAGGGACTCCGGGCAAATGGGGTACGGACGGTAGTTACACTCCGTGCACGTACAGGAATGGCTGTAGCTGACGCCCGATTGCACACTCGTTCGAATCTGGCGCTCTGTACCCGGTTTGTACCCGGTGCGCAGAAAGTCGCCCCGCCAGCGACGAACGGCCCCACGGCGTTGCTGCACGGTTCGAAAGAGCTGGTAGACGGCACTTTCTCAGGCGAGTTTTCGTCGCTCTAGCAGCCACCGCGCGGTTCGGGCTGACCAGCGCGAACGCTCTGCGTGATTTCTTCCAAACTAGCTACGCGGGTTCGATTCCCGTCGCCCGCTCCACGAAGCACCTGGTAGGCCGCGTCCTACCAGGTGGGGAGGCCTCCGGACCCGGTTGGCCGTACCCGCGCCCACAACCCTGCTCGACGCCGCCCGCGGGCTGTGCCGGCGCGGCGGCGGGCAGGCGGTCCTGGCGCATTCGGATCTGGATTCTCCGATGATGGCGCGGTGGGCAGCGGCGCGCGGCGCGGGTGCGGGGACAGAGCGCGCCGGCGTCAAGATCGTTCGCCCAGCAGCGCCGGCTCATCGCTAAGACGCCGCCCCGCCACCTGAGCGGCTTGACCACGAAACTTCCGAAGATCAACCTTCTTCGAGCGAATTACTTTCTACCACAACAATATTCGCTTAGTCAGACGAAGCGATATCTGTCGGTTCAACGCATCCGCGATTACCTGTCGAACGGCTCCCCGGCGCAGCAGATCGGGCTAGCGTCGCACCTGGCGGCGCTGGCGCCAGCCATCGGTTTTCGGTCGGAGTCCTCATGAGCAAACCAACCTTCAGGCTCGCCACTCGACGGACCATGGCGGCCGTCGCCACGGTCTCGGCGCTGGCCTTGGTGTGCGCCACCACCGAGCAGCGTCCGCCGATCGACCCGCCGACGAGATCCGATCCGGTCGAGCTGACCGCCGCGATCGTCGAGTCACCGACCACAGTGGGTGTCGCCGACTCGGATGTCATGCGCACGGGCAGTATCGAAGAAGTCGATCGTCATCTCGACCTGCTTCAGTCCATCGGCGTGCAGAACGTGCGCGTCGGCATCTCCTGGTACGCCACCCAGAGTTCGGCGAACAGTGACTTCGTCTGGACCAGCACCGACTACGTGATCGAGGAGGCATACCGGCGCGGAATGGGCGTGCTCGGCGTGCTCCACGAAACTCCGGCATGGGCGGGACGCCCGCCGCTGGCCGGCATGCCCGACCCAGCAGCCTTCGGCGCGTTCGCCGGCGCCGTCGCCGAGAGGTACCAGGGCAAGGTCTCGGCATTGGAAGTCTGGAACGAGCCGAATGGCCGGATCTTCCTCGACCCTTTGGACCCGGCCGGGTACACCGCGATGCTGCGAGCGGCCTATACGGCGATCAAGGCGCACGACGACCTCGACGATCCCGACGACGACATCACCGTCATCGCCGGAGGGCTGGGCTCCGGCCGAACCGTCCCCGGCGTCAGCATCAATCCGGTCGACTATCTGCAGGGCATGTACGCCGCCGGGGCCCACGGTTATTTCGACGCCCTCGCCTTCCACCCCTACCAGCGGGACATCCCGTTCTCCCAGGGCGAGTCCGAACGTAACTCGCCGATCCTGCAGCTTCGCGCGATCAGGGAGCTGATGCGACTCAACGGCGACGGCGAGCTGAAGGTGTGGGCCAGCGAGTACGGCCTGTCGACGGCGCCCTTCAATCCGCTGTTGCCCTTGCAGTACAACTCGCTGCGCAAACAGGCGCGGTTCATCGCGGATTTCTTGTCCAACTGGCAGAACGAAGAGGGCACCGGCCCGATGTTCATCTATTCGACGATCGACCTGAATTCCGCCAGCTTCAACAGCGAGAAGAACTTCGGCCTGTTCTATTCGGACGGGACGCCCAAGCCCGCAGTCAAGGTCATCGTCGACTTCCTCAACGGAGCGGACCTCGATCTCCCCCGCCGCAATCTGTTCGACGAGGTCAAGGCGATCCTGGACGGCACGCTCAGATTCGGCGGCGCGGTGATCCGGGGTGCGGTGGACGTGCTGGCCGGTGTCACGATCGGCCTGGTCAGTGGCATCGCATCGGTGGCGTCGTGGGTGCTGGGCGACACCTGGCTGGTGAACACCCCCAGAGCGGTGCTGACGGCCGTGGTGCACCTGATCGCCGACGGCGTCACCGGCACCGTGAACCGGATCGGCGATGCGATCAGCCACGCCTTGGGTATCGAGCGGCCGGGGCCGGGCACCAACCGGACGTCAACCGGTGCGGCCATCGTCGAATCGCCGACCGCCGCGGACGCCATGCCCGGTTCCGGTGAACCCGACGAGCCCGGGACCCTCCGACACGATGCAGCCGAAACCAGGGTGACCGAGGCGGTGGACCGACAAGCGGTAGCCGTCGAGCCGGCCCGCACCGAACCGGAGACCACCGACACCCACAGCCTGGCCCCGGAGAGCCCAGAATCCGAGCTCGCCGATGTGGACCCGAGCGAACAGCCCGCCGGCCCGGCGGAACTCCCGGCCGACCTCGGCGCCGAGGAACTCGAGGAATCCGAGGGGCAGCCCGCCGAAAACGAGTCCGAGACCAACACCTCCGACGACGTGGACGCCGACGATGTCGACGCCGATGTGGACGGCGGCGTGGACGCCGACGATGTGGACGCCGGCCCCACACCGTCCGCGGCGACCGCACACGGATCGGACGCGCCGGCACCGATCGGCGCGCACTGACGGGGTGGCCGCCCCCCCACCTCCAGCCGGCCGCCACGGACACCCCGTATCCAGGTGCCCGTCGCCCCGTCCGGTTCGCTGTGTTCACGCTCAGGAACACCGGGCTTCCTGTCGGTACGCTGGACGCCATGAACGGCGTGCTGCTCATCCTCATCGTCATGGTCATTGCGGTCATCGCCTTCGTCGTCTTCAACTCCTCGCAGGCCAACGGCCGCCGGTCCGCCGAGTCGCTGGCCGACGCCCAGGCCGATGCCCGCCGCGTGATCGAGCGGCTCGGCGGTCAGGTGCTGAACCTGAACGGGACCGACGATGCGTCCAAGCAGGCCATGGCCGACGCCTCCGAGCGCTACACCGCGGCGTCGTCGCAGATCGACCAGGCGACCACCGTCAAGCAGGCCGCGCTGGCCAAGGAGAGTGCCGTCGAGGGGCTCTACTACGTGCGCGCCGCACGCGTCGCGATGGGGATGGATCCCGGGCCGGAACTGGAATCCCTTGCCGGCCAACGCTCTGCAGGCGCCGTCACCGAGGACCGGCGGGTCGAGTTCGAGGGCCGCCAGATCGAGGCCTCCCCCACACCGTCCGAGCGCACCCCCAACTACTACCCCGGCGGGCGCGTCGCGGGCCGCCCGGTCCCCGCGGGCTGGTACTCCGAGCCGTGGTGGAAGCCGGCCCTGGTGGCCGGCGCCTGGGGTCTCGGCTCGGCTCTGCTGTTCAGCACCATGTTCAGCGGCATGGCGGGTGTCGGCTACGACGCCCAGGCCTTCGAGAACGGCAACGGCGACGGCTTCCAGGACGGCCTCGACCAGGGCCAGCTCGGCGACGGCGGGGGCGACTTCGGCGGTGACCAGGGTGGCTGGGGCGGCGACAGCGGCGGTGGCGGCTGGGATGGCGGCGGCGACTTCGGTGGCGGCGACTTCGGCGGGTTCGACTTCTAGATCACAGCCGGCTCTCCAGGCGCGCGGTCACACCGGCCTCCTGTAGGTCGAGGCGCTCCAGCATGGCGCGCACCGCTTCGTCCTCGATACGGCCCTCGTCGCGTTCGGCGATCAGGGCGGCGCGCTGGGCGGCCAGCACCGAGCGGTAGACCCCGGAGAACACCTCCGCGCGTGTGGTGTGCGCCTCGGGGTCGGGCATCTCATCGGCGTCCTGGGCATGCCGGGCGATCACCGCGCGGATCTCCCGGCCCAGTTCGGGATCGACCCCGGCCGGCGGGTTGGCCCGGAACTCCGCGAGCACCTCTTCGGCGGCGTCGTGCACCACCTGCTCACATTTGAGCTCCTCGGCCCGATCCGCCGCGTGATCGTCGTTGAACCGGGACAACTGCAACCGCTTGATCAGCAGCGGTAGCGTCCAGCCCTGGATCAACAGGGTGCCGATCGCGACCACGAACGCGATCGCCTGGATGGTGGCCCGCTCAGGGAACGGCTGTCCGCTGACCGTCGTCACCGGGATGGCGGCCGCGGCGGCCAGCGTGACCACCCCGCGCATCCCGGTCCACGAGACCACCACGTTCTCCTGCCAGGTCAGGGTGCGCCGGTCGATCTTGGACCGCCACCTGCGTTCCTCCCCACGCTGTTTCGCGCGGACCCGTCCGCCGCGGAGTTCGCCCTCCGGGACGGGGACGCTCCATTTCGCCTCGACGTGCCGGGCCAGCTTGCTGCGCCCGAACATCAGCAGCACCGACAGCGGCCGGATGACCAGCACGATCAGCAGCACGATGATGGAGGCGCCCAGCACCTCCCACACCGATTCGTGTGCCTGCTTCAGGTCCTCCAGCACGAACCGCAGGTGCAGGCCGATGTAGGCGAACACGAACGCCTCCAGCAGCACGTCCACCGAGTTCCACACGTAGCGTTCCTGCAACCGGGTCTGGTAGCCGGCCGACAGGGTGCCGTTGCCGACCACGAAGCCGGCCACCACCACGGCGAGCACGCCCGAGGCGTGGATCTCCTCGGCCAGGATGAACGCGGCGAACGGCACCACCAGACCCTGCACCGTCTCCAGGCCGGGGTTGGCCAGCCGCTTGCGGATCCACAGCGTGATGTAGCCGAGCAGCCCGCCGACCATCGGCCCGATCAGCGCGCTGTAGGTGAACAGCAGGAACGGGTTGGCGATGAAGGTGTGGGTACCGGCCACGTGCGCCACCGCGATGCTGAACAGGGTCAGCGCGGCGGCGTCGTTGATCAGGCTCTCCCCCGTCAGGATCGCCATCACCTTCTTGGGCAGGCCGAGCTTGCGGCCGACGGCGACGGCGGTGACCGCGTCCGGCGGCGCCACGATGGCGCCCAGCACCAGGGCGGTCGCGAACGTCAGCGGCACCACCACCAGCCATGACGACACCAGCGCCACGGCAAACGCGGTCACCACGACCAGACCGACACCCAGACCGAGAATCGGCCGGATATTGCGCAGGAACGTCGGGAACGAGAAGTTCAACGCCGCCGAGTACAGCAACGGTGGCAGTACCACGGTCAGCAGGATGTGCGAATCCAGTTCCGGCGGTTCGAAATCCGGCAGGAACGAGACCGCGATGCCGACCACCACGATGATCAGCGCGGGTTCCAGCCCCCGCCGCTGCGAGATGGCGGTGACGACGATCGCTCCGACGACGACGAGGATGAGTTCCACACCGAGATTCTCCACGGTCGTCGCGATCGACGCTGAGCGCGCGTCAGGTCTGGCAGGTCGGGCACCAGAACACGTTGCGAGCCTCCAGTTCTGCGGTGCGCACCGGCGTTGCGCACACCCGGCAGGGATCACCGGCGCGCCGGTAGACGTAGGTGCGCGGCCGGCCGGGTCCGTAGGGCGGGGCGCCGTGATCGTGCTCCGGGCGGACCACCACGATCTTGCCGCGGCGCACCCCGACCTTCATCAACTCGACCAGGTCCCGCCACATCGCCGCGAACTCGTCGGCGTCGATCTCGGTGCCGGGGCGGTACGGGTCGATCTGATGCCGGAACAGCAGCTCGCTGCGATAGACGTTGCCGACGCCCGCGATCACCGTCTGGTCCATCAGAAGTGCGCCGATGGTCCTGCGGGACTTGCTGATTCGGGACCACGCCCGGGCCGGGTCGGCGTCGGGGCGCAACGGGTCGGGTCCCAGCCGGGCCGCCACGTCGTCGACGGCGCCGGCGTCGATCACCTCGCACACCGTCGGCCCGCGCAGGTCGGTGCCGTACTCGGCGCCGATCATCCGCATCCGGACCTGCCCGACGGGCTCATCCAGCGGCAGCGGCGCCTCGGTGAAGCTGCCGTACAGGCCGAGATGAATGTGCACCACGTGCCCGCCGTCGTAATGGTGGAACAGGTGCTTGCCCCACGCGTCGGCGCGGCGCAGCACGCGTCCGTTCACCGCGGCCGCGCCGTCGTCGAACCGCCCCTGCGGGCTGGACACGAGGACCGGCTTACGGCCGAATCGCTTCTGATGCAGCCGGGCCAGCCGGTGCAGGGTGTGCCCCTCTGGCATGTATCAAGCCGGTCAGGCGGGCGCGCCGGGCACCGGGGGCGCGACGTGGTCCACCTCGTAGGCGGCCAGGATGTCGATGCGGCGCTGGTGACGCTCGGCCTCCGACCACGGGGTGGACAGGAAGGCGTCGACGATGGCCAGCGCCTCCTCCTCGCTGTGCATGCGGCCACCGAGGCCCATCAGCTGCGCGTTGTTGTGCTCGCGGGCCAGCTTCGCGGTCTCCACGCTCCAGGCCAGCGCGCACCGGGCGCCGGGCACCTTGTTGGCCGCGATCTGCTCGCCGTTGCCCGAACCGCCGAGCACGATGCCCAGGCTCTCGGGGTCGGCGACGGTCTTGACCGCGGCGTCGATGCAGAACGCGGGGTAGTCGTCGTCGGCGTCGTAGGCGTAGGCACCGCAGTCGATCGGCTCGTGGCCACTCTTCTGCAGATGCTCGATGATGGTCTTCTTGAACTCGAATCCGGCGTGATCGGCACCGATGTAGACGCGCATGGCGCCTACCCTACTTCGCGGCGCAGACCGGTTTCCGAATCACCCGACTTGTCCCGCGACCGCCTGGCGAACAGCCGGGCGCCTCCCCCGTCGCGGACCATGGTCTCCAGGATGCGGGTCTTGCCGAGCACCGGCATGCCGAGCCGACGCCGGGTCCGGAAGTCGAGGACCTGGAGGCGGTAGGCGACCTGCATGGCGTACGGGTTGATGACGGTGTCGATGACCCGCAGCACCTTGAGCACGCGCTGCAGCCGGCGTTGATCGGCCTCGGTCCAGTCCCAACCCATCATCTCGCGGAACTCCGGCGGCAGTGTGGCGCGGGTCATGAATCGGTAAGGCGGGGCGCCGATTCGGGCCAGCAGATAACCGGCCGGCCCCCACGCCTCACCGACGAAGGACAGGTCCGACAGGGTCATGAACTCGTGGTGCACCACCGGGTCGATCGACAGGTTGGGCAGCATCGCGTCCCAGCGACGGCGGTACTCCGCCCAGGTCTGCGGCCACTCCGAGGACCGCACGTTGACCCCGGTGGCCAGCGGTTCGCCCGCCCGGATCAGTTCGTCGAGGGTGGCTTCGTCGAGTTCGCCGTGCACCAATGTGTATTGGTCGAGGAAGAACCGGAACAGGCACATGGCGACCCAGACCTGCAGCTCGCGGCTGTTTCCGCTGTAGCGCACCGGGCTGTGCTCGGTCGAGTGCACGTGATTGTGCACCTCGGCGACGGCCTGGCGCATGACATCGCGGTCCTGCTCGCTGCCCATGACCGCCAACGCGAGGTATTGGCCGGTGGTGCGGGCCCGCTTGAGCGGGTACCGCCGCGGGCTGCCGGATGCCACCCGGCTCTCGCTGACGCCGTGCCCCACCGGCGGCAACGAGAGCTGCATGATGATGTTCGCCACGCCGTTGGTGAGCCCGACGGTCGTCAGCAGATCCCGCAACTCGCGCGGCGGCGGTCGACGCGATATGGCTGGCCGCGGGTTGCCTCGGGTCGGCACGCGCATGTTGCACCCCACAATCTGAAAACGTTTGTTTCCTGATTGTGCGTGGCGGTGCGTCCCGCGTCAACGGTCCGGTGCCGGGTCAGGCCACCGTGATGGCGTCCAGCCGTTCCTTGATGAAATCGGCCGAGGTCACCGGGTCCAGTCCAGCAACCCGACCGATGGGCGGCTCCAGCGGGGTGACGAGAGCGTCGTGGTTGGCCTCGTAGAAGTAGATCAGCGAGACCAGGTCCTCCTCCGGGGCGTGCGGCTGCGGCGGCAGCACCCGGTGCCGACCGGACGGCCAGCGCCGTCCGCTCCAGTACTCCAGCAGGTCACCGATGTTGACCGTCAGCGCGCCGGGCTCCCACGGCGCGTCCTCCCAGCCCGCCTCCTCCGAATAGACCTGCAGCCCACCGGCGCCCGGCTCGCGGTCCAACACGGTGACGGTTCCGAAATCGGTGTGCGGGCCGATCCGGAACTGGCCCGGTTCCGGCTCACCGACCACGCTCACCGGCGGGTAGTGGTTGATGTTCATCGTCCAGGTCGGCCGGCTCGCCAGGGCTGCGAACGGGTTGTGCGGCAGCCCAAGCGCTCTCGCGAACAGGGCGAGCAGGTCATCGGAGAGCCTGCGCATGGCCGTGGTGTACTCGTCGACCAACGCCTGTAGATGCGCGACCTCGGACGGCCACACGTTGGGCGCGAACCAGATGCGGTCCACTTCGGGGTCCCCGGTCTGCGTCTCGGCACCCAGGCTGAAACTCTCCTTGAGATCCGGTGGCGTCTCGGTGCCCTCGGCATAGGCATTGGCCTCGGCACCCGGGCCGATCCAGCCGTGACCGCCCACCGGCACCGAATAGCGTTCCTTCACCTCGGTGGGCAGCGCGAAGAACTCGCGGCTCGCGGCGCGCACCGCCGCCGCCAGGTCGGCGTCCACCCCGTGCCCGGTGACCACGATGAAACCGGCCCGCTGCAGCCCCTCGTCGACCTCCGCGGCCAGCCGATCGGCGTCCGGACCGCCGCGGTACCACCGCGAGACGTCAACGGTCGCAATTGCACTCATTCAGCCACTCCGATGTCCTCGTTCCACAGGTCGGGCCGCGCCGCGATGAAATCCTCCATCATCGTCACGCACCGCTGATCGTCGAGCACGGTGACCTGCACGCCGTTTTCGGCCAGCCAGTCATGGCCACCGGTGAAGGTGCGACTCTCCCCGATCAGCACCGCTCCGATGTTGAACTGGCGCACCAGCCCGCTGCAGTACCAGCACGGTGACAGGGTCGTCACCATGATGGTCGAACGGTAGTCGCGTTGCCGGCCGGCATTACGGAAGGCGTCGGTCTCGCCGTGCACCGACGGGTCGTCGTCCTGTACCCGCTTGTTGTGGCCGCTGCCCAGCAGTACGCCGTCGGCGGTGAACAATGCCGCGCCGATCGGAATTCCGCCTTCTGCCAGTCCTTTTCGGGCCTCCTCGACGGCGACGTCGAGCATCTGTTCCGGGGTCATGCGGTCACCTTCTCGGCGGTGATCTTGGACCGGCAGAGCAGCAGGTAGGAGCCGGCGGCGAGCAGGAAACCGACGAAGAACCCGATGTCCCCCAGATCGGGCACCGCCCGGACGACAAATCCCACGAAACGCTCCTGATTGCAGAACAGCAGGAATGACACCACCAGACCGATCAGGAACGACAGTAGCCCCGGCCAGTTGGAATACGTGTGGTCATAGAGGAATCCGTCGACGCGATGCCCGCGGCGCAGATACTGGTCGGCGAACACCACGCCGAGCCAGGGCCCGACCCAGTACGCGATCAGCAGCAGGAACGCCTCGTAGCTGGCGGCGGCGTCCGCCAGCGCCCACCAGGCGACCAGGAAACCGGCCACCCCGAAGAACACGGTCGCGCTCGCCCGCGCGATATGGGCGGGCAGTTTGACGCCGGTGGTGACGAAGGCCATCCCGGCCGAGTAGACGTTGATCGCGTTGGCCGCCACCGCGCCGATCGCGATGGCCAGCAGCGTCGCGGCGGCCAGCCAACCGGGCAGCGAACCGGTGAAGGCGTCGGTCGGGTTGTCCGAGACCGCGGCGGTGACGATGGTGACCGAGGCGGCGCCGACGATCGCCAGCACCGAACTGGCCAAAAAGAGTCCGGTCGCGGCGAACAGGCCGGTACGCGCCGGTGACACCGTGCTGGGCAGGTACCGGCTGAAGTCCGCGGCGTACGGCGTCCAGCCCGCGACGTAGCCGAAGGTGGCGCCCACCGTCAGCAGGAAGCCACCCAGCCCGCCGACGCCGCCCTCGACGGCCGGTGCGCCCAGATCGGCCTTGGACATGATCATCACCGAGGTGATCGCGAAGATCACCGCGAGCACCGGGAACGCCCACCGCTCGAAGGCCTGCACCAGGTTGTGCCCGAAGAAGGCCAGCGCAGTCTGCACCACCACCACCAGCAGCAGGGCCAGCAGCGGTGCGAGTCCGAACAGCGTCGAGAGTGCGAAGGCGGCGCTGATGCTGTTGGTGGCGAACCAGCCCACCCCGGCGGTGATCGCCATCAGCGTCGAGGGCACGGCATTTCCCTTGTAGCCGAAGGCCAGCCGACCCGCCACCATCTGCGGCACCCCGAGACGGGGCCCGCGGGCCGACAGGAACCCATGCGCCACCGCGCCGAGCCCGGTGCCGATGATGATGCCGGCCGCGGCCTGCCAGAAGTTCATGCCGAAGTAGGAGACCGAGAGCACGCCCAGGAAGATGGTGGCGAACTCCAGATTGGGCGACGCCCAGGTCCAGACCAGTTGACTGGGACGCCCGTGCCGATCGGCCTCGGCGATGAATTCGTTGCCGCCGGGTTCGACCGCGACGATGCGGTCCCGGTAGGTGCCGTCGGTGGTGGGCTCAGCCGCTGTCATTCTGAGCACTTTGACGCGCCCGGCACCTGCTTGCAACCGGAACGACGGAAATTCACAACTACGGATTCCGTTGCCGGCCTCCTCCGAGACACCCGCCCGACAGTTCCCGTTCACCGGAAAATGCCGTGTCGGACAGGCCATCCCGGACGTCGTCATCCGACGGCGGGACACGTTAGATTGTCTTCGCAATCGAGGAGATTTGGAGACCCTGATGGGCAGCACCGCCGCGCCGTCGATACGGCAGGCCATTGCCGGTGACACCGTGACCGACTGGCTCGCGTCGGTCAAGGATCCCGCCGAGCGCTCCCACCAGCTGGCCAGGCTGGCCACCGAGGACCTGCGTGCGCTCGGCCCGCTGCTCGACCACGACGGCGCCTCCGATCTGTTCGAAGCCGTCGACGACGAGCTGGCGGCGCGGGTACTGGCGGCGATGGCCGCCGGGGACGCCGCCGCCCTGGTGGAGGTCCTCGACCTCGACCACGCCGCCGACATTCTGCGCGAGATCAAGGCGGGCCCACGTGAGCGGCTGCTCTCGGCGCTGCCGCAGGACCGTGCCGAAGCGCTGCGCGGTCTGCTGAGCTGGCCCGAGGATTCGGTGGCGGCGCACATGGTGCCCGAGGCGCTGACGGTGCGCCCGGATATGACCATCGGCGACGCGGTCCAGGCGTTACGCAGCGACGCCGCCACCCTGCGCAGCGATTCCCGCAGCGGCGCTTACGTTTACGTGACCGACGCCGACCGCCGGCTGCTGGGTGTGCTCGCGTTCCGCGATCTGGTGCTGGCCGACCCGCAGGAGGCGGTGGCGGCGCTGACCGACACCGATGTGCTGTCGGTGTCGCCGCTGACCGATGCCGAGGACGCCGCGCAGGCGTTGATGGACTACAACCTGGTCGCGGTGCCGGTGGTAGACGCCGACAACCGGCTGCTGGGCATCCTGACCGAGAACACCGCCGGTGAGATCACCGAAGAGGAGGCCACCGAGGACGCCGAACGCCAGGGCGGTTCGGAGCCCCTGGAGGTGCCCTATCTGCGGGCCTCCCCGTGGTTGTTGTGGCGCAAGCGGGTCGGTTGGTTGCTGCTGCTGTTCGTCGCCGAGGCCTACACCGGCACGGTGCTGCGCCACTTCGAGGAGGAGATGGAGGCGGTCGTCGCGCTGGCGTTCTTCATCCCGCTGCTGATCGGCACCGGCGGCAACACCGGCACCCAGATCACCACCACGCTGGTGCGCGCGATGGCCACCGGTCAGGTCCGGCTGCGCGATGTGCCCGCCGTGCTGGCCAAGGAGATGTCCACCGGCATGATGATCGCGCTGACCATGGCGCTGGCGGCACTCATCCGGGCCTGGATGCTCGGGGTCGGCCCGGAGATCACCCTGACCGTCACGCTGACGGTGGCGGCCATCGTGCTGTGGTCGTCGTTCGTGGCGTCGATCCTGCCGCCGGTGCTCAAGAAGTGCCGCATCGACCCGGCCGTGGTGTCCGCACCGCTGATCGCCACCGTCGTCGACGGCACCGGACTGATCATCTACTTCATGATCGCCCACGCGACGCTGTCCCAGCTGCAGGGGCTGTGACCGCGCCGTCCCCTCAGCCCGCTCGGATCAGTCGAATTCGGGGCGCTCGGTGCGGCTGCGCTTGAGCTCCCAGAAGTGCGGGTAGGAGGCGAAGGTCACCGACGCGTCCCACAGCTTGCCGGCTTCCTCACCACGCGGGATGCGGGAGAGCACCGGGCCGAAGAACGCGACACCGTTGACGTGGATGGTGGGGGTGCCGACGTCGTCGCCGACGGCGTCCATCCCGGCGTGATGGCTCTTGCGCAGCGCGTCGTCGTACTTGTCGGTGTGCGCGGCCTCGGCCAATTCGGCGGGCAGCCCGACCTGCTCCAGGGACTTCTTGATCACATCGTCGAGGTCCTGGTTGCCCTCGTTGTGGATCAGCGTGCCCATCGCGGTGTACAGCGGGGACAGGATCTCCTTGCCATGGGCCTGCTCGGCGGCGATGGCCACCCGCACCGGGCCCCAGGCCGCCTTCATCTTCTCGGCGTACTCCTCGGGCAGGTCGCGGCCCTCGTTGAGCACCGCCAGGCTCATCACGTTGAAATCCACGTCGATGTCACGAACCTTCTCCACCTCGAGGATCCAGCGCGAGGTGATCCAGCACCACGGGCACAGCGGATCGAACCAGAACCCCGCGATGCCCTTTTCTGCGTCCTTGGCTGCCATGCGAACGGTCCTCTCGATCAGGTGGAATGAGCCTCCACGACGGCACAACTCTCGTCACTCGGCATATGTTCCCGGCATGGGACTAGGTTGGTCGACGTGGCACTTCCCAATCTGACTCGCGACCAGGCCGCCGAGCGCGCAGCGCTGGTGACCGTCGACAATTACCGCATCGACCTGGACCTGACAACCGGCGACCGAACGTTCCGATCGGTGACCACCGTGACGTTCTCCGCGCTGGCTGGGGCGGACACCTACATCGACATCGCCGCCGACACGATCCACAGCGCGACCCTCAACGGTCACGCGCTCGACGTCTCCGGCTACGACGAGTCCGCCGGAATCGCCCTGTCCGGGCTGGCCGGGCACAACGAACTGGTCGTGGACGCCGACTGCCTCTACTCCAACACCGGCGAGGGTCTGCACCGCTTCGTCGACCCGGTCGACAACGAGGTGTACCTCTACTCGCAGTTCGAGACCGCGGACGCAAAACGCATGTTCGCCTGTTTCGATCAGCCCGATCTGAAGGCGACCTTCGACGTCACCGTCACTGCGCCCCAGCACTGGCAGGTCATCTCCAACGGGGCGACCGCCTCCACCGGAGCCGCCCCGGCGGCGACATCAGACTCCGCGGCGGTCCATAAATTCGTCACCACCCCGAAGATGAGCACCTACCTGGTGGCGCTGATCGCCGGCCCGTACGCCCGCTGGGACGACGTCTACGCCGACGAGCACGGCGAGATCCCGCTGGGCATCTTCTGCCGGGCCTCGCTGGCCGAGTTCATGGACGCCGAGCGGTTGTTCACCGAGACCAAACAGGGCTTCGGCTTCTACCACCGCAACTTCGGTGAACCGTATGCGTTCGGCAAGTACGACCAGCTGTTCGTGCCGGAGTTCAACGCCGGTGCCATGGAGAACGCCGGCGCGGTGACCTTCCTGGAGGACTACGTCTTCCGGTCCAAGGTCACCCGCTACAGCTACGAGCGACGCGCCGAGACCGTGCTGCACGAGATGGCGCACATGTGGTTCGGCGATCTGGTCACCATGCAGTGGTGGGATGACCTGTGGCTCAACGAATCCTTCGCGACCTTCGCCTCGGTGCTGTGCCAGGCCGAGGCCACCGAATACAAGCAGGCCTGGACGACGTTCGCGAACGTGGAGAAGTCCTGGGCCTACCGACAGGACCAGCTGCCCTCCACCCACCCGGTGGCCGCCGACATCCCGGACCTGCATGCGGTCGAGGTGAACTTCGACGGCATCACCTACGCCAAGGGCGCCAGCGTGCTCAAGCAGCTGGTGGCCTACGTCGGCCTGGAAGCGTTCCTGGCCGGGCTGCGCGACTACTTCCGCGACCACGCGTTCGGCAACGCCACCTTCGGGGATCTGCTCGGCGCCCTGGAGAAGTCGTCCGGCCGTGACCTCTCCGGGTGGGGCCGGCAGTGGCTCAAGACCACCGGACTGAACACCCTGCGCGCCGACTTCGACGTCGACGCCGAGGGCAAGTTCACCCGGTTCGCGGTGGAGCAGTCCGGCGCCGCACCCGGTGCCGGCGAGACACGCGTGCACCGCCTGGCGGTGGGCATCTACGACGAGGACGACTCCGGCAAGCTGGTGCGGGTACACCGCGAGGAACTCGACGTGGCGGGCTCCCGCACCGATGTGCCTGCGCTGGTGGGGGTTTCGCGTGGGCAGTTCATACTGGTCAACGATGACGACCTGACCTACTGCTCGTCGCGGCTGGATGCGCAGTCCCTGCAGACCGTGCTGACCCGGATCGCCGACATCGCCGACCCGCTGCCCCGCACGCTGGCCTGGTCGGCGGCCTGGGAGATGACCCGGGAAGCCGAGATGAAGGCTCGCGACTTCGTCACGCTGGTCATCGGCGGTATCCACGGTGAGACCGAAGTCGGTGTGGCGCAACGACTGCTGCTGCAGGCCCAGACCGCGCTGAACTCCTACGCCGACCCTGCCTGGGCGGCCGAGATCGGCTGGCCGGCGTTCGGTGACGCACTGTTGGACCGGGCCCGCGAGTCGGCGCCCGGGTCGGATCATCAGCTGGCGTTCGTCAACGCGCTGTGCACCTCGGTGCTCTCGCCCAACCACATCGCGGTGCTCTCCACGCTGCTCGACAACGAACCCGCCGAGGTCAACCTGGCCGGGCTGGTGATCGACACCGATCTGCGCTGGCGGATCGTGACCGCGCTCGCCGCGGCCGGGGTGATCGACGCCGACGGTAGCGAGCATCCGTTCATCGACGCCGAGGCCGAGCGGGACCCGACGGCCGCCGGTAAGCGCAACGCGGCCGCCGCGGCCGCGGCGCGACCCCAGGTGACGGTCAAGAACGCGGCCTGGCAGCAGGTGATCGAGGACGACACGCTGGCCAACATCACCACCCGGGCCATCGTGGGCGGCTTCAACCAGCCGGGCCAGGCCGCGGTGCTGGCCCGGTTCCGGGACCTGTACTTCGCCTCCATCCCGGGGGTGTGGGAGCGCCGGTCCAGTGAGGTCGCCCAGACCGTGGTGATCGGCCTGTACCCGTCCTGGGACATCAGTCAGGGCGGGCTGGACGCCGCGGATGCCTTCCTGTCCGGCCCGGACGTGCCGCCGGCCCTGCACCGGCTGGTGCTGGAGGGGCGCGCCGGGGTGGAGCGCTCACTGCGGGCCCGCGCCTTCGACGTGAACTGATCACCCGCGAGCGACCGCGTCTGTCCGCCGACACGCCGTCGGGCGCGTGCAAACGCGGTCGCTCACCGGGCAGTGCCTACGCTTTCGGCCATGGCGGCCACCAACAGTCGACGGGCCCGAGCGGCGCGCAGGCGCACCCGGCGGGTCAAGGCCGTCGTCAACGACCTCACCGACGAGCAGTGGGCCGCACTCAAACTCGCCTGGAACGGCTGCGCCTACTGCGGTGTCGCCGACAAACCCATGCAGCGCGACTGCGTCATGGCGATCTCCCGCGGCGGCCGCTACACCATCGACAATGTGGTGCCCGCCTGTGCGGCCTGCAATGCGAGCAAGTGCAATGACGAGGTCACCGGGTGGATGCGCCGCAAACGCCTCGATGAGCGGGCGTTCCTGGAGCGCTACATCGAGATCCGCAAGGCCATGATCCCAACCCCGACGGTGACGACCCCGACCGAGCTGAGCTCATAACGCAAGCAGCCCCGGTATCGACATGCGATACCGGGGCCGATGCAACAAACGGTCAGCGCGGCGAAACCGCCGCGGAGGTCACGTTCACGGCGCTCACCAGAGCGTCGATCAGGTTGCCGTCGCGCAGCGAGCCGAGCGCGGCGGAGATGCCGAGCGGTGCTGCGGTCTCGATCCCGCGGCCCTTCACATCCTCGCCGTAGACGACCTCGATGGCCTTCTGGTTCGGCGACACCGCCAACAGCACGGCGTTGTTCGGGGTGGGCACCTTGGCCAGGATCTCGCGGGCGGTCGCCGCGGTATCGGCGCCGAGGTCGCCGATGTACACCGCGAAGCGGGTCTTCGAGTACCGCGAGCCGTACTTCAGCGCGTCGTCGAGGGCGACCAGGTCCTTGACCGAGAACGGGTAGTGCAGCGACAGCTCGCCCGGCTCGGTGACTCCCGAGATCCGGCCGCTGCTGGTCACCGCGTAACCGTAGGGCAGCTCGACGTCGGTGCTGGTGGTCGCGACTGCATGACTACCACTTGCCACTTGCTCCACCTCCCACCGTCACGTGATCGCCGTGACCGCCATGGCCGTGATCCGCCGGCTCGTCGGCCGCCCACAGGATCGGGTCATGCGTCCACTCGTCGGAAAGCTTGTATGACTCAGGGTGCGGTCCCTTGTGGCGGAAGGCCACCGCGGCCAACACCACAAAAACCAGCAGCGGGACCCCACCCATCAGGGAATGGGAAAGTGCTGTGCTCACGAGGCAAACCGTATCGCAGCGCCGATCACGCCGCGCCCTCACCCAGATATCTGACCCAGGAAGGGTCCAAGTCCTTCACCGAGGACAGCAGTCGCCAGTGCTGTCCCTTGGGCGGCATGGGCACCGATCGCAGCGACCAGCCCAGCTCGGCCAGCAGCCGGTCGGCCTTGCGATGGTTGCACGCCGAGCAGGCCGCCACGCAGTTCTCCCAGGAATGCTCCCCGCCCCGGCTGCGCGGCACCACATGGTCGACGGTGTCGGCCTTCTGCCCGCAGTACGCGCAGCGGAACCGGTCGCGGTGCATCAGCGCCGCGCGCGTCATCGGGATGCGGGCGCGGTAGGGCACCCGGACGAACGTGCGCAGCCGGATGACCGAGGGCACCACGATCGAACGGGTCGCGGAGTGGATGACCGGGCCGGACGGGTCGTCGTGCACCACGTCGGCCTTGCCGCACATCAGCATGATCACGGCGCGGCGCATCGGCAGCGCGGTCAGTGGTTCGTAGGTGGAGTTCAGCAGCAGCACCCGGCGCCGCCCCCACACGGAGGCGTCGTGGCCGGGCGCGGGCAGCACCTCGACGCTGTGCAGAGGGCGATTGGGCACATGGGCGCCCGCTGGGCCGGGTACGTGTCCGGTCCGTCGGGTATGGCTTTTTTTGCTGTGCGCCATGGAGCCTCCGAGGAGATAGTCCACCACGGATCCCGGAGATGCGCACGATATTTCTTCGTGTGTTCGCAGGTCAGTCCGATGAACACGAGGTGACCAGACCGCCGTGCCCGGCGCCGGCGCATATCGGCCACAATGGTGGCGTGACCCAGCCGCAACGCTCGTTCTACGACGAAGTCGGAGGACACGCAACGTTCACCGCGATCGTGGCGCGGTTCTACGAATTGGTGCGCGAGGACGAGATCCTGCTGCCGCTGTATCCCGAGGACGACATCGACGGCGCCGAGGAGCGGCTGCGACAGTTCCTGGAGCAGTACTGGGGCGGCCCCCGCACCTATTCCGACCAGCGCGGCCATCCCCGGCTGCGGATGCGGCACTCGCCGTTCCGGATCGGCTTCCTGGAGCGCGACGCCTGGCTGCGCTGCATGCACACCGCGGTCGCCTCGATCGACTCGCAGACCCTCGACGACGCGCACCGCAGGGCACTGCTGGACTACCTGGAGATGGCCGCCGAGTCGATGGTGAACTCTTCTTTCTGATGTCTCAGTGGTGGACGAGGGCCGTGTTCTACCAGGTCTATCCACGCTCGTTCGCCGACAGCAACGGCGACGGGGTCGGGGATCTGGACGGCATCGCCGACCGGCTGGACTATCTCGCCGACCTCGGCGTGCAGGCGCTGTGGCTCAACCCGGTGATGGTGTCCCCGATGGCCGACCACGGCTACGACGTCGCCGACCCCCGCGACGTGGATCCGCTGTTCGGTGACCTCGATGCGCTGGACCGGTTGATCGCCGCGGCGCACGCCCGGGACATCAAGGTCACCATGGACCTGGTGCCCAACCACACCAGCTCGGCGCACCCGTGGTTCACCGAGGCGCTGGCCGATCCGTCCCGGCGGGACCGCTATATCTTCCGCGACGGTGTCGGGGACCGCCCACCCAACAACTGGCTGTCGGTGTTCGGCGGCCCGGCCTGGACCCGGGTGCCCGACGGGCAGTGGTACCTGCACCTGTTCGACAGCGCCCAGCCGGACCTGAACTGGGACAACCCCGAGGTCTTCGACGACATCGAGAAGACGCTGCGGTTCTGGCTGGACCGCGGCGTGGACGGGTTCCGCATCGACGTCGCGCACGGCATGGCCAAGTCCCCCGATCTACCCGATATGGCGCTCACCGAGACCGGCCTGCTGCGCAGCCGTGCCGACGACCCACGGTTCGACAACGACGATGTGCACGAGATCCACCGGTTCATCCGCCGGGTGCTCGACGACTATCCGGAGGCGGTGACCGTCGGCGAGATCTGGGTGCACGGCAACGAGCAGTTCGCCAAATACCTGCGCTCCGACGAGCTGCATCTGGGTTTCAGCTTCCGCCTCGTCCAGGCCGACTTCGATGCCGAGGAGATCCGGGCCGCCATCGACAACGGCTTGGCGGCCGCCGCCCTGGCCGGTGCGGCGCCGACCTGGACGCTGTCCAACCACGACGTGCCGCGTGAGGTCACCCGGTACGGCGGGGGCGCCCGAGGGGTGGCGCGGGCCCGCGCGATGGCGCTGGTGATGCTCGCGCTGCCCGGTTCGGTGTTCATCTACAACGGCTCCGAACTCGGGCTGCCCGACGCCGACCTGCCCGACGAGGTCCTCCAGGACCCGGTGTGGGAGCGGTCGGGGCGCACCGAACGCGGCCGTGACGGCGCCCGGGTGCCGATGCCGTGGAGTGGCACCGAGCCGCCGTTCGGCTTCTCGAGTTCACCCGACACCTGGTTGCCGATCCCCGCGGACTGGGCGCCCTTGACCGTGGAACGTCAGCTCGCCGATCCGGATTCGGTGCTGGCACTATACCGGCGGGCCATCGGATTACGCGCCGGCCGAACCGAATTCGACGGCGACGACATCGACTGGATCGGTGCGACGACGTTCCGGCTGCCCGGCGGGCTGATCTGTGCGCTCAACGCCGGGACCACCCCGGTCGCCCTGCCCGCGGGCGAGGTGCTGTTGGTCAGCGGGCCGCTGGTGGGCGGGAAACTGGCCCCCGACACCGCGGCCTGGCTGGTGTGATTTCGGCGCGCTGAGACGCTGAACGCGCCGAAATCAACGCAGGACCAGCGCCGGGTCCCCCAGCCGCCGGTACACCGTGCCGAACCGCGCATCGACGCGCAGCCACGCCGGATGCATCCGCACCCGCACGATCTCCTCTGAGGACAACGCATCCGCGGTCTGCGGCAGAAAGCCCATGGCGGTCAGGGCGAACACGCAGCGCATCGGGATCCCCACATTGGCCTCCCCCGAGCTGACCGCGAGCACCTCCTGATCCAGCAGCGAGGCCGGCGGCCCGTGCGCACTGCCGTGCTCCTTGGCCAGTGTGGTGCCGCGCTCGACGAGTTCGAGGATGGCCCAGGCCGGCACGTCGTCGAGATGAGTGAACCCGGTCTCCGGCGGCAGCACTCCGCGCCACGCCGAGTCCATCGCGAATCCCGGCTCGACATAACCGGATTCGTCCATCGCCGGTAGAGCGCGGGCGATGGCGTCGGCTCCGGCGGACAGATCCGCCGGGCGCAGCCGGCCGGCCACCACCCGGCTGGCCAGCACGTCGAAACCGGTGGCCACCCAGGCGACCACCTGCCCGGTGCCGGGGCGCTCACGGAACCGGATCACCGCGGCGTCGTCGAGGCGCAGTGCCCGGTCGATGAAGGTGGCCAGGTCGTCACGATGGGCGGCGTTGTCGAGCCAGAGGCCGCGTTCGGGTGTACTCACCGCTGAAAGCGCTCCAGGTACGCCCGGTGGTGCGGCAGCAGCCGCACCAGCTTCTGCTCCTCGATGTTGAACGCCGCCAGCTGCGTCTCACCGATCACGGCGGGTTTGGAGTCCGGATCGGCATGCACCGAACGCACCTCGTAGCCCAGATTGAAGTCCACCGCACGCAGCCGGTTTACCCAGATGGTCACCTGCAGTGGCGAATCCATCAGCCGCAGTTGCCCTTTGTACTTCACGTTCACCTCGGCGATGAGCAATCCGATGGTGTCGATGTCGTGGACGAACGGTTCGTGCAGGAAGGGCACCCGTGCCTCTTCCAGGATCGTGACCATGGTGGCGTGGTTGACGTGCTGGTACATGTCGATATCCGACCAGCGCACCGGCACCGGTGTCGTGAAACGCTCAGCCACTTGTTCCCGTTCCTGTTGTTCGAGTCATACTGCGGATCTGACGTGCCGCGACGGACAGCGTCGCCAGGTCGCGCTGGCCTTCGGTGTGGATCTCGTGAAGCGTCCGTTGGGCCCGATCGATGCGGGAGCTGTTGGTCAGTTCCCACTCCTCGATCTTCTGCTCCCCGGTCTCCTCCGGCTCACCGACAGCCAGCACATCAAAGCACAGCGCCCGCAACGACCCGTAGATGTCATCCCGGATCGCCAACCGGGCCAACGAATGCCAGCGGTCATCGCGATCCAGCTGGGAGGTCGCGGTGAGCAGACCGTCGATGCCCAGGTGATCCATCAGCGCGAAGTACGCGTCGGCCACCTCCACGGCGTCGCGGTCGACGATGTCGGCGATGTCGATCACGTCGAGCAGGCTGTAGCGGTACAGACCGGTGGCGATGGTGTACGCCAGCTCCTTGGACACCCCGTGCGCCTCGAACTCGCCGGACTCCTTGGCCACGATCGCCTTGTCGTCTCCGCGCAGCCACTGTGACATCTGCGGTGACAGCCGGGCGACCAACGCGCCGAACCGGTTGATCTCGGCGCCGACCGCCAGCGGCTGGGGCCGGTAGTTGATCAGCCAGCGTCCGGCGCGGTCGATGAGCCGGCGCAGATCCAGTGTCAGCCGGTCGGTCACCGCCGCCGGGATCCCGGAATTGCCTGCGTCTTTGATGGCCCGCCAGATCTCGCTCACCCCGAAGATGGCGTCGGTGGCGACATAGGCGCGCACCGCGTCGACATGACCGACACCGGTGTCCTCGGTCATCCGGTAGGCGTAGGTGATGCCGCTGGTGTCGACCAGGTCGTTCACCAGCATGGTGGACACGATCTCGCGACGCAGTTGGTGTGAGCGAATGTCGGGGCCGAACCGGTCGCGCAGCTCCTCCGGGAAGTACTGCGGCAGCCGGGCGGCGAACACCTCCTGATCCGGCAGGTCCGTGCGGAGCAACTCGTCCTTGAGCGCCAGCTTGACGTGCGCCATCAACGTTGCCAATTCCGGTGAGCTCAACCCGATCCCGGCCTCATGGCGGCGCCGGATCTCCTTCTCCGCCGGCAGCGCCTCCAGCTCGCGGTTGAGCCCGCGTACCGCGACGAACTCCCTGATCTGGCGGGCGTGCACCTGTAGCAGGCTGGCCGCATTGGCCCGGCTGGTGCCCATCAGATCGTTCTGGTCGATGTTGTCGGCCAGAACCAGACGGCCGACCTCATCGGTCATCGACATCAGTAGCGGGGTGCGCTCGTCGACACCGACCTTGCCGGCGGTCACCAGCGAGTCGATCAGGATCTTGATGTTGACCTCATGGTCGGAGCAGTCCACACCCGCCGAGTTGTCCAGCGCGTCGGTGTTGATGCGGCCACCCGCGAGGTCGAACTCGATACGGCCGCGCTGCGTCACGCCCAGGTTGCCGCCCTCGCCGATCACCTTGGCCCGCATCTGGTTTCCGTTGACGCGGATGGCGTCGTTGGCGCGATCGCCGACGTCGGCGTCCGACTCGGTCTCGGCCTTGATGTAGGTGCCGATCCCGCCGTTCCAGAACAGGTCGACCGGCGCCAGCAGCACCGCCCGCATCAGCTCCGGCGGTGTCATCTCCTCGACCTCGTCGGGCAGGCCCAGCGCGTGCCGGACCTGTCCGCTGATCGGAATCGACTTCTGCTGCCGGCTGTACACCCCGCCGCCCTCGCTGATCAGGGCGCGGTCGTAGTCGGCCCAACTCGATCGCGGCAGCGCGAACAACCGCTCGCGCTCGGCCCAGGAGGTGGCCGCGTCCGGGTTGGGATCCAGGAAGATGTCGCGGTGGTCGAAGGCCGCGATCAGCCGGATGTGCTTGGACAGCAGCATTCCGTTGCCGAACACGTCACCGCTCATGTCGCCGACGCCGACGACGGTGAAGTCCTGGGACTGGGTGTCGACCCCCATCTCCCTGAAGTGCCGCTTCACCGATTCCCAGGCGCCCCGGGCGGTGATGCCCATCGCCTTGTGGTCGTAGCCGATCGACCCGCCCGATGCGAAGGCGTCGCCGAGCCAGAAACCATAGGACTTCGCAACATCATTGGCGATGTCGGAGAAGGTGGCGGTGCCCTTGTCCGCGGCGACCACCAGGTACGCGTCGTCCCCGTCGCGGCGCACCACGCCGGCCGGGGTCACCACGGCACCGCTGGACTTGTCGACGTTGTCGGTGAGGTCGAGCAGGCCGGAGATGAACAACCGGTAGCACGCCACCCCCTCGGCCCGGGTGGCGTCCCGGTCGGCCGCGGCGTCACCGGTGGGCAACGGCGGGGACTTGACGACGAATCCCCCCTTGGCCCCGACCGGCACGATGACGGCGTTCTTCACCGCCTGGGCCTTGACCAGACCCAGGATCTCGGTGCGGAAGTCCTCCCGGCGGTCCGACCAGCGCAGCCCACCGCGGGCGACGAACCCGAACCGCAGGTGCACGCCCTCGACCCGGGGCGAGTACACGAAGATCTCGAATCGCGGCCTGGGCAGCGGAAGTTCGTCGATCAGTCCCGGGTTGAGCTTGAACGCCAGCACGTTCTGGGCGCGGGCGGAATCCGGATTGTCGACGAAGTAGTTGGTGCGCAGGGTGGCCTGGATCAAACTCGCGAATGCGCGCAGCACCCGGTCGGTGTCCAGGCTGACCAGGGCATCGATATCGGCGGCGACCGCGGCCGCGGCGGCCCCGGCGTCCCGGGTGGTGGCGTTGCCGCCGGTATCCAGCGCCGGATCGAAGAGGGCTTCGAACAGTTCCACCAGCGACCGCGCGGTGCCGGCGTTGTCGTTGAGCACCGTCTCGACGTGCGCCTGGCTGTACGGGAAACCGGCTTGGCGCAGGTACTTCGCGTAGCCACGCAGAATCGTCACCTGCTGCCAGGTCAGCCCGGCCCGCAGCACCAGTTCGTTGAACCGGTCGATCTCGGCCCGGCCGTGCCAGATGGCGGTCACCGTATCGGCGAACCGGGTGGCCACGTCCTCGATGTCGGCGGCGGGCGTGTTCGGGATGGACTGGTGCGGTGAGACCTTGAACTGGTAGATCCACACCGGCAGCCCATCGGCCCGGGTGACGGTGAAGGGCCGCTCCTCGAGCACCACCACACCCATCGACTGCAGCATCGGCAGCAGCTCCGACAGCGACGCCGACCGGCCGCCGAGATACCAGGTGAGCAGGTCGACCCGGTCGGACCCGCCGTCCCGGAAGACGAGCTTCACCGAATTGTCTTGCAACTGCTCGATGATCGCGATATCACCGATGGCGTCCTGCGGGGTGAACGCCTGCTTGTAGATCTCCGGGAACGCCGAAGAGTAGTACTCGGCGTCGACCACGCTCAGCGACTCGGTCTTCGCCGAGCCGATCAGCCGGTCGGCCCAGGTGCGGGCCGCCTCGGTCAGCAGATTCTGGATCCTGACCTCGTTGTCGGGCGAGGTGTCGATATCGGAACGCTGCGTGGTGTCGGGCATCTTGACGGTGAAATGCACCACTGCCCAAGGTGATTCACTGACCCTGGCGGCATACTCGATGCTCACCCCGCCGAGCTCGCGGACCAGGATCTTCTGCATCTCCAGCCGGACCGCGGTGGTGTAGCGGTCACGCGGCAGATACACCAGCGCCGAGACGAAATGCCCGAGCCGGTCGGCCCGCAGGAACAGCAGCGTGCGGCGTAGCGATCCGAGATCGACGACCGCCCTTGCCATTTCCAGCAGGTCCGGGGTTTGCAGAGCGAACAGCTCCGAGCGCGGGATGGTCTGGATGACGTCGAGCATCAACTGGGCCGGGTGGCTCGGGTCCGAATGCGACTGGGCCAGCGCCTCGTCCACCCGCCGCGAGATCAACGGGATCTCCAGGACGTTCGCGTTCATCGCGGACGCGGTGAACAACCCCACGAACCGGTGCTCCACGGCCTGGTTGGAGGCCGGCCCGGCCGGTTTTTCGCGCACCACCACGATGTACGGGTACGCCCCGTAACGCAGGAAGCTGGGCATGGTGGCCTGCGCCAGCACCAGCAGATCGTCGGCGTCGGTGAGCTGCGGCAGCACGTCGGTGCGCAGCTTCAGCACACCCAGACGGCTGGCCATGTCCACCGTCGCCTGCCCGTTGTGCACCGCGCACCGCTGGTAACCCATCAGCACGAAATGCCCGTCGCCGAGCCAGTGCAGCAGGGCCGCGACATCGCGACGGTCCGGGCCCGGGAAGTGCCCGGCGTGATCGGAATCCAGCGCATTGGCCAGCCCGATCAAGGTGGCGTTGAGCGCCGCCGAATCCGCCGCGACCTGCCGGGCGTCGGCGAGCACCGACGGCAGCAGGCCCGCCACCTCGGCCACCGCCGCCGAATCGGCGGTCGAGGACAGCCGGACATGGATCCACATCTCGTCGACGCCGTCGGGGGCGTCCGGATCGCTGGCCGGTACCAGCGCCAGCAGCTCCCCGTCGGGTCCCCGGCGCGCCCGCAGCACCGGGTTCATCACCCAGGTGTACGCGACACCGAACCGGTGCAGCAGCACCGTCACCGAATCCATCAGCATGGCGCTGTAGTCGGTGACGACCTGAATCGCGGGGCCGAAACCGCCGGGATCACCGGCCGGGTAGACCGCCACCAGCGTCTCCCCCGGTGCACGCCGGGAGCCCATCCCGGTGTGCGCCGCCAGCAGATCCGGTGTCACCTCGGTCGCCGCGCCACGTTCGATCGGCGCGGTGACCGCGGTGTCGGCGGCGGGCGCATCACCGTGCGGGCCGTGGTGCGTCTCGACGTAGGCGCGGGTGAGCTCCGCGACCGCGTCCTGACTCAGCTGCAACTGCTCGGTGGTTCCTGACACAGGTGCAACTGTAGTGATCCGCGAGCGCCCTTTGGGGGCACTCGGGTGGGATCAGTCGCGGGTCAGCTTCCGGTGGGTCACCCGGTGCGGGCGGGCCGCTTCGGCGCCGAGGCGTGCGATCTTGTTCTCTTCGTAGGCACCGAAGTTGCCCTCGAACCAGAACCACTTGGCCTCGTTGTCGTCGTCACCCTCCCACGCCAGGATGTGCGTGCAGGTGCGGTCCAGGAACCAGCGGTCGTGGGAGATCACCACGGCGCAACCGGGGAACTGTTCCAGCGCGTGCTCCAGCGAGGACAGCGTCTCGACGTCCAGGTCGTTGGTCGGCTCGTCGAGCAGGATCAGGTTGCCGCCCTCTTTCAGGGTGAGCGCCAGATTCAGCCGGTTGCGCTCACCACCGGAGAGCACTCCGGCCGGCTTCTGCTGGTCCGGGCCCTTGAACCCGAACGCCGACACATAGGCGCGCGACGGGATCTCGTTCTGTCCGACCTCGATGTAGTCCAGACCGTCGGAGACCACCTGCCACACGTTCTTCTTCGGGTCGATGCCGGAGCGGCTCTGGTCGACATAGCTGAGCTTGACCGTCTCGCCGACCCGCACGGTGCCGCTGTCGGGCTGCTCCAGTCCGACGATGGTCTTGAACAGTGTCGTCTTACCGACGCCGTTGGGGCCGATCACACCGACGATGCCGTTGCGTGGCAGCGTGAAGGACAGGTCCTTGATCAGGGTGCGGCCCTCGAAGCCCTTGTCGAGGTGTTCGACCTCGACCACGACACTGCCCAGGCGGGGCGGCGTCGGGATCTGGATCTCCTCGAAGTCGAGCTTGCGGGTCTTCTCCGCCTCGGCCGCCATCTCCTCGTAGCGGTCCAGGCGGGCCTTGTTCTTGGCCTGGCGGGCCTTGGCGCCGGACCGGACCCAGGCCAGCTCTTCCTTCAGCCGCTTCTGCAGCTTCTGGTCCTTCTTGCCCTGCACCTCCAGGCGATCGGCCTTCTTCTCCAGGTAGGTGGAGTAGTTGCCCTCGTACGGGTAGGCGCGGCCGCGGTCGAGCTCGAGGATCCACTCGGCGACGTTGTCCAGGAAGTAGCGGTCGTGGGTGACGGCCAGGATGGCGCCCTTGTAGTCGGCCAGGTGCTGTTCGAGCCACATCACGCTCTCGGCGTCCAGGTGGTTGGTGGGCTCGTCGAGCAGCAGCAGGTCCGGCTTGGACAGCAGCAGCTTGCACAGCGCGACGCGGCGCTTCTCACCACCGGACAGGTGGGTGACGGGCTCGTCGGGCGGCGGGCAGCGCAGCGCGTCCATCGCCTGCTCCAACTGGGAGTCGATGTCCCAGGCGTCGGCGGCGTCCAGCTCTTCCTGCAGCTGGCCCATCTCCTCCATGAGCTCATCGGTGTAGTCGGTGGCCATCAGTTCGGCGACCTCGTTGAATCGGTTGAGCTTCGCCTTGATTGCGACGCCCGCCTCGACGTTCTCCCGGACGGTCTTGGTCTCGTCGAGCTCCGGCTCCTGCATGAGGATG
Organism: Mycolicibacterium diernhoferi; assembly: GCF_019456655.1. NCBI lineage: Bacteria > Bacillati > Actinomycetota > Actinomycetes > Mycobacteriales > Mycobacteriaceae > Mycobacterium > Mycolicibacterium diernhoferi. Next base: position 4,213,641 of record NZ_CP080332.1, read on the forward strand.
CCGACCGTCGCGCCCGGCTGGAGGAAGGCGTCGCCGTTGTTGGGCTGGTCGATCCCCGCCATGATCTTGAGAACGCTCGACTTACCGGCCCCGTTGGGTCCGACCACGCCGATCTTGGCGCCGGGCAGGAAGTTCAGCGTGACGTCGTCCAGGATGACCTTGTCGCCGTGCGCCTTGCGCACCTTCCGCATCGTGTAGATGAATTCGGCCATGCCGTCGTCTTGCCTCTCGTTGCACTGCACATCTCGTCGAAACTCGCAGCCCATCCTAGAGACAAGCGGGAACCCCCGTTACGCCGAGATCGGCAGCTCCCGATTCTCCCCGGCCTCCTCGCCGGCCCCGGTGTCCTGACCACCGGTGGGCTCGGCCGGCTCGGGCACCCGCTGCGCCCTGTCCAGCTTGGCCCGGACCCGGTTCAGGTCGGGCCCGACCGAGGTGGCGCGGACCTCGACGGTGGACCGGCGATTGCCCTCCTTGTCGTCGTATTCGCTGGTGTAGATCTGCCCGACCACGATCACCGGGTCGCCCTTGAACAGCACCCCGGCCACCCCGTCGGCGACCTTTCCCCAGCAGTTGACGGTGACGAACAGGGAGCTGCCGGCCTCCCAGGTGCCTTCCGTGGTACGCCGGCGGGAATTGCTGGCCACCCGGAACCGGACGAATTCCTGATCGTTGACGCGGCGCAGGACCGGGTCGGTGACCACGGTGCCGACAATGGAGAACGGGGTTTCGAACATGGCAGTGCCTCTCACTTGATTCCTCGGGCGCCGGCTGCGGGGATCCCGTCACCGGCCTGTGCACCCATTGAGCCGTCGGGTGCCGTCAGGACTGCCCTGGCACAGCCCTGCCGAGGCCTGCCCTGTGGATGAACCGGGCACTGGGGATAACCGCGCTCACAGGGGTCTCGCGCTCACGCCGTCGCGCATTGCGCGATGATCGACGGTGTGGCTTGTGACGGCATCGGTGTGATCGGACGTGTGCGATGACCGTCCCGCAGCAGTTGACCGACCGCTACCAACTGGGTGAGATCCTGGGATTCGGCGGCATGTCGGAGGTGCATCGGGCACGCGATCTCCGGTTGCACCGCGATGTGGCGATCAAGATCCTGCGCGCCGACCTCGCCCGGGACCCGAACTTCTCGCAGCGGTTCCGGCGGGAGGCCAAGCACACCGCGGCACTGAATCACCCGTCGATCGTGGCGGTGTACGACACCGGGGAGGCGCAGACCCCGAACGGCAAGCTGCCGTTCCTGGTGATGGAGTACGTGGACGGGATCACCGTCGGGAAGCTGATCCAGCGCCAGGGGGCGCTACCGCCGCAGCATGCGCTCGCGGTGATCGCCGACGTGTGCACCGCCCTGGAGTTCAGTCACAGCCGTGGCATCGTGCACCGCGACATCAAACCGGCCAACATCATGATCACTCCCGCCGGCACGGTGAAGGTAATGGATTTCGGCATCGCGCGGGCCATGAACGCCACCACCGGAGACCGTCTCACCGCGACGTCCGCGGTGGTCGGCACCGCCCAGTACTTCTCCCCCGAGCAGGCCCGCGGCCAGGAGGTCGACGCCCGCACCGATGTGTACTCGCTGGGCTGCGTGCTCTACGAGATGCTCACCGGGCAGGCCCTGTTCACCGGGGACACCCCGCTGTCGGTGGCCTATCAACACGTCCGCGAACAACCCGTGCCGCCGTCGCAGCGCCGGGCCGGGCTGTCCCCCGACATCGACGCCGTCGTGCTCAAGGCGCTGGCCAAGAAACCGGAGAAGCGCTACCAGAGCGCCGCGGAGATGCGGGCCGATCTGCTGCGGGTCAGCCGCGGTAATGCGCCGGCGGCGTCGGCAACGCCGGCCCAGGACACCGACGAGGTCTCGGACACCGACGGTCCGCGCACCCTGCAGATGCCGGTCCAGTCCGCACGCACCGGGTCGCGGCGGTGGCTGATCGCGGGCGCCGTCGCCGCGGTGGCGCTGCTGGTGTTCGCCGGTGTCTTCGTGGTGGGCGTCATGAACCGGGTCCAGGTGCCCGACGTGCACGGACTGACCCAGCAGGAGGCGCTCAGCCGGCTGCAGGAACAGGGGCTGAGCCCGCAGCTGGAAACCAGACCCGACGGCTCGGTCGAGGCCGGTCGGGTGATCGACACCGACCCGGCCACGGGTGCGGCGGTCTCCTCGGGCAGCGAGATCACCGTCAACATGTCGACCGGTCCTGAACAACGCCGTGTCCCGGACGTCTCCCGGCTGGCGTACAGCGAGGCGGTGCAGACGCTGCGGGACGCCGGTTTCGAGAATGTGCGGCGCCAGCCGCAGGCGTCCCCGGCCGCGGAGCTGGACCGGGTCGTCGGCACCATCCCGGCTGCCCAGCAGGATGTGGCGACCAGCAACGAGATCGTCATCCTCGTCGGGTCGGGCCCCTCGGCGCGCGAGGTTCCCGACGTCACCGGGCAGAGCGTGCAGCAGGCCACCCAGAACCTGGACACCTCCGGGTTCACCACGATCCTGCAGGCGGACGCCGACAGCGTGCTGCCCGCGGGCCAGGTGGCCGGCACCGACCCGCCGGCCGGCGCGTCGGTGGCCTCGGATGCCCCGGTCACGCTGAAGGTCTCGCGCGGCAATCAGATCACCATGCCCGACCTGCGTGGCCTGTTCTACGCGGACGCGGTGGCGCAGTTGCAGGCCCTGGGCTTCACCGGGCCGCTGCTCAAGGGTCCCGACATTCCCGAAGCCGTTGCCGGTCGTGACCAGCGGGCCCGGGTGGTGCAGCAGGACCCGGCCCCGGGCACCGGCGTCAACCGGGACGGCACCATCACGGTGAACTACGGCAGCTAGTTCTTACGGCTTTCGATCTCGGACAGCTTCGCCAGCATGTTGTTGTAGGCGGCCAGTTCGGCGTCTTCATCGCGGTCCGCGGCCCGGTCGATCCGTTTCGCGGCGCGGTTGTCGCTGCGCCGCCACTGGATGAGCAGCGCCAGCATCACCAGCACCAACGGCACCTCACCGGTGGACCAGGCGATCCCGCCGCCGAGGCGCTGATCGGCGAGCAGGTCGGTGTGCCACGGCAGGCCGAGCGAGCGGTAGAAGTCTTCGGCGAGCACCGTCTGCATGCCCATCAGCACCACCCCGAAGAAGGCGTGCAGCGGCAGCGAACCGAAGACCATGCCCAGCTTGGCCAGGTGCGGGACCCGGCGCGGCGTCGGGTCGACGCCGATGACGACCCAGTAGAACAGGTAGCCGCTGAGCAGGAAGTGGATGTTCATCGCAAGATGCGCGCCGTGGTTGTCGGCGGCCGCGGTGAAGATGCCGCCGAAGTACAGCCCGTAGAAGCCCGCCACGAAGATCACCGTCGCGACGATCGGGTGGGTGAGGAATTTCGACACCCGGCTGTGCAGGGCGGCCAGCAGCCATTCCCGCGGGCCGGGCGGGTTGTCCTTACCGGCCGTCGGCAGCGCCCGTAGAGCCAGGGTGACCGGCGCGCCGAGCACCAGCAGCACCGGAACCAGCATCGAGAGCAGCATGTGCGCGGCCATGTGCATGCTGAACATCGCCGGCATGTACCGGCCGAGCCCAGACGACGTCGCGAACAACAGCGCCGCGCACCCGAGCAGCCAGGCGAGGATCCGGCCGGTGGGCCAGGCGTCCCCGCGGCGGCGCAGCCGCACCACCCCGGCGATGTAGACCGCGGCCAGCACGATGGCCGCGGTGCCGAAGATGAGGTCGAAGCGCCAGTCGAACAGCACCCGGGCCAGGGTGGGCGGGCCGGCCAGGTCATAGCCGATCGCGACGGCGGTGACCGAGGGCAACTCCATCGGCGGTGGCGGTGGGGTGCGACCCAGGGCGACGGCCAGCCCGAAGGTCACCCCGAAGACCACCGACTCGACCAGTGCCAGCCGGATCAGCGGCCGCCGGGCCGTCGGGTCGGCGGCCAGCGCGCGCACGCTCTGCCGGCGCTGCAGCCAGCCCAGCACACCGAGTAGCACCAGCGCGGTGGCCTTCCCGATCAGCAGCCAGCCGTAGGTGTACTGGAACAACTCGGCGGGACGCACCCGCACCAGGGCATTGACGATGCCGGACAGCGCCATCGCCGCGAAGCACCACAGCGCTATCGCCGAGAACCGGCGGGCGGCGACGTCGAGGTGGTCACCGCCTCGAACCGCGAGCGCCCACAGCGCGAGCAGGCCGCCGGCCCACAGCACGCCAGCGATCAGGTGGATCAGCAGGCTGTTCGTCGCCACATCGTGCGCACCGCCGGAGGATGAGTGCCCGGTCAGGGCCAGCGGCAGCAGCGTCACCAGCGACCCGGCCAACAACACCGGCGTCCATGACCAGCGCAGTACCGGGATGGAGATCAACGTCACGATCGCGGCCAGCAGTGCGGTCCAGCGCCAGGTGCCTGCGGTCTCCACCATGCTGGCGACCGTCCAGACGTCGATCGGGTTGAGCCGGCTGGTCAGGGGCTGGCCGGTGATGTCGGACACGGTCAGCGGTACCAACAGCGCCGCGCAGACCGCCCACACCCCGGAGGCCACGCTGCCGGTGCGCAACGCCCGGTAGCCGCCCACGTCGAGCACCCCGCTGCGCTGCGGGGGCACCAGGAACGCGGCCATCAGGAACGACCCGACGGCGATCGCGGCGGCGACCTCGCCGGCGGCCCGTACGAACGGCAAGCCGTAGGTGGTGGCCGGGCCGGGATCGGGCAGCCCCGTCGCGGCCAGCGCGTCCACGATGGACAGCGCACCGATGCCGGCAGCCACGGCTCCGGCCAGCAGTGCAATCACAGTCAAGATCGGCCCCACGGCGCTGCTGCGCTGCGGTGGCGCGACGGTCGTCATGCCCTCCAGCCTAAGTGGGGCGCTGCGCCGCCTTCGACCGGTGTGAGGCTTGCTCGCGCGCGTAGAACTGTTTCCGCGCGGCGGCCTCCACGGTGTGCACGTCGGCGAGGATGCCGCGCATCTCGGTCAGGAATGCGACCCGGCGCTCCGACAGGTCGGGGGCCCGCCGCAGCAGATCCTGGTCGGCGGCGACCTGCCGTGCGGTGGCGAACAGCAGCGCCGACACCGACTCGGCATTGCGCACCCGGGCCTGCGCCACGTGCTGGCGCCCGAGCCCGAGCGCCCGCTTGGTCAGTTCGGATTCCGAGATCTCCGGGGCGGCGTCGCGCAGCACGTCGGCCACGATCTCGTAGGCCTCGAAGAAGGGCCGCAGCATCGCCCCACCGAGCAGCGGGCGCTTGGTCTGCAACACCGCGCCGATACCGTCCGGCCCGGCGGCGATCTTCTCCTCCCAGTCGCCGACCCAGGACATCTCCGAGGCGATGTTCTCCCGGAAGGTCGCCGAGTCGGCGAAGTAGAACTCGAACTTCAGCAGATCGCGCAGCCGCATGATCTGCGCCCAGAAGGCGTCGAGCCAGTCCGAGTCCGCCCGGGCCGCATGCACCAGAGCCAGCTCGATCAGTGAGGTCTCCAGGAACGCGTGGATGATCGAGTTCCGGTAGAACGCGGCCTCGTGCTCGTCCTCCGGGGCGATCCGCCAGACGGGTTCGCGGCCACCGTCCACCCGGGTCACCGGATGCCTACCCGAGAGGGCGTCCACCGCGGCCCGCACCCCTTCCGGGGTGCGCAGCCGCAGCACACTGTTGGTCATCGGAAGTTCTTTGCGTTCCAGGTAATCCAGCGTGTCCTGCAGGGTGCGGTGCAGCTGTCCCTCGGTGAGGGCCACCCCGCGTGCGGTCAGCAACAACGCCGAGACCAGGCCGGTCGCGTTGACCGGGGTGACCCGCACGATGCGCCACGCGACCTCGATGGCCATCCGCTGCATCGCCAGCCGCTTGGCGTCGGGGTCGGTCGCAATGGGGCCGCCCGCCTCGCCGAGGTACTGACGCATCGACACCGCTTCGGGAAAACGGACGTAGATCTTGCCGTAGTTGCGCTCCCCCTGGGCCTTGACGAAGTTGTACAGCCACCTCGCGCTTTCGGGGGTCTTCTCTCCGCCGCGGGCGTACTCGGCGTACTCGGCGGTCTCGTGCAGCTGGTCGAAGCTGATCGAGACCGGTTGCAGCAGAATGTCTTCGCTGCGGCCGTCGAGGTAGGCGTCGGCGACGTAGGACAGCAGGCCGAGCTTGGGCGGCAGCATCTTCCCGGTGCGCGAGCGGGTCCCCTCGATCGACCAGTTCAGGTTGAACCGCTTCTCCACGATGTAGCCGACGTACTGGCGCAGCACATACTTGTACAGCGGGTCGTCGAGCTTGCGGCGCAGGAAGATCACCCCGGAGTGCCGGAAGATCGGGCCCATGAACCCGAAGGACAGGTTGATCCCGGCGAAGGTGTGCACCGGCGGCAACCGGTTCTCCTGCATGGCCACCGGGACGATGACGCCGTCCAGATAGGACCGGTGCGAGAACAGCAGCACCGCCGGGTGCATCTCCAAGGCGTTGCGCAGCGACTCGATCTCGGTGTTGTCGTAGTCGATGTTGGGATCGAATCCACGGCTGAAGATGGCGCGCCCGAGCGTCGGTATGAGATCGACCGAGAAGCGACTCCACCCGGTCGACAGCTCGTCGAGCATCTCGCCGGCCTTCTCCACGGTGGCATCCGGGATCTTCTCCAGGCCCTCCCGGAACCGGGCCGAGGCCAGCATCTCCGGCTTGACCAGGCGCGGCGATTTGTATTCCGGCCCGAGCAGTCGCAGCTCCACCCGCTCGATCGCCAGGATGGCCCGGCGGATGACGAAATTGGCGAATTCCCGGGGATTTTCGGCGATGGTGGTGTCGTGCCACTGCTGCCGGAGTTCGGAAACCTTCGCCGGCTCACCGGCCACCACCCGGGCCCGCGACGGATCTTTGCGCAGGATGCGCCGCTGGAGCAGTTCCGGGGGGCGGTAGGTGTCCCGGCCCGAGATCAGCGAGACGATCTTCGATCGGGTGGGCAGACCGGCGGGGACCCAGAAGATCCGCACCGGCACCACGGACCGGTCGGGGTCGACTTCGAGCAGTTCCACCAGCCGCGCCATCAGGGCGGGCGGCTGGTCGGCGGAATGTACCGGGAACACCAGCACCTCGACCCGGGCCTCGGGCCGTTCGCGCCGCTGCTGACGCAGCCAGTCGTCGAGCAGTTCCTGCTCGGCCGGGGAGACGACGGCGGCCAGCACCAGGGTGTCACCGGTCGGGATGAAACTGGTGAAATCCTCGGCGGCGGCCTTCACGCCTGCTCCTCCTCACCGTTGGACTGCGCTCGGAGCCGTTGGTACACAGCGGCATCGGGCAAGGTGTCCTGCGGCCAGGACGACAGCGTGTCCAAGTAGAGCTGGCGGACCTCGGCGATGCGTTCGACCAGGTTCTCACCGGTCCAGTCGTCGGTGGGGATCGGCGGATAGACGGCGACGTCGACCTTGCCGGCATTGAACGTGCTGGAGTCGCGGGCGGCCACCACCTCGGCGTTGCGGATCACGATCGGCACGATCGGGATGCCCGCGGCCATCGCGATCCGGAACGGCCCCTTCTTGAACGGGCCCACCTCGGTGGTGTCCAACCGGGTGCCCTCCGGGGCGATCAGGATGGAAAGCCCCTTGCGGGCAAGCTCTTCCACCTTGTGCAGCCCCTCCACCGCGGCCTGGGTGTCGTCTCTGTCGATGAACGCCGCGTCCATCACCTTCCCGAGCGGACCCATCAGCGGATTGCGCTCCAGTTCCTTCTTGCCCACCCCGGTGAAGTCGGTGCCGACCAGGCGGCCGGCGATCATCGGGTCGGCCTGGTTGCGGTGGTTGAAGATGAACACCGCAGGCCGTTGCTTGGTCAGATTCTCCTCGCCGAGCACATTGAGCTCGATGCCGGTGGTCAGCATCAGCAGCTTGCTCCAGTTGGAGGTGAAGAAGTTGACGCCGACGCGTTTGTTGCGGGTCAGCAGACCCATCCCGACCGCACCGGCGGCCACCGTCGGGATGGTGGCCAGGCCGGCCAGGGTGCGCAGCTGGGACACCGGGCTGCTGCCGCTGCGGCTGCTGAACTTCAGGATGGGCCAGCCGCGTCTGGCGGCCACCGCGGCAAGCTTGCCCGCCGGGTTGGTGGGTCGCGGGTTGCCGACCAGGTACATCAGGGCGACGTCCTCGTCGCCGTCGGCGTAGAAGTAGCTCCTGGACAGGTCCACGCCGTTGGCCGCCGAAAACCGTTGCACGGCATCAGCTTTCCCGGGGCCCCAGATGATCGGCTCCTCGACCTCGCCGGTGATCAGGTCGTTCTCGTCCACCTGGAACCTGTTGCTCAGAATGTTGTCGATGCCGAGAAACCGGGCCACCGGTTCGACCTGCACGGTCAACGCCGAGGAGCTCAGCACCACCGTGTGCCCGCGGGCCTGGTGGGCCCGCACCATGGCCCGCATCTCCGGATAGATCCGGTCACGCACGTGCTGGTTGAACAGGCGCTCCCCGAGCTCGTCGAGGTCGGTGATCGAGTTCCCGTGCAGCATCCGGGCGCCCTTGCCGATGAGGTCCTCGAACTCCGAACGGCCGAGTTGATGGTTGATGCCGGCCTGCACCATCCCGATGAACTGGCCGACGCTCATCTGACCTCGGCGCAGTTGGTCGCGGGTCATCAGCACACCGGTGAAGCCGGCCACCAGGGTGCCGTCCAGGTCGAAGAACGCGCCGATCTCGGGTCCTTCCGGGCTGGCCTCGATCTCGGCCACGGTGCCCGGGAGGCGCATGATCTTCGATCCGCCCGACTGCCCGTTCACCGAACTCATTGCGCCGCACTCCCGTTCGATGCGGTGTTCCCCGACGCCGGTTCGGGGGCACTGAAGGAGGCCGCGACGGCGCGCCCCGCACCGCCGAGTGCCAACACTTCGTCGAACCCCTGCAGCAGGCACCGCGTCCACAAGGTGTCGTCGGCGAAGGCCGCGCGGTCGTAACGGGTGGTGACGGTGATGTAGCCACCGCGGGAGACCAGCACCGTCATCATCGCCACACCGGGCAGCGGGCCGAGTCCGTAATGGCGCAGCACCTTCGCCCCGGCGATGAAGGTGTCCCCGGGAAACACCGGGACATTGCTGGCCTGCACATCGGAGTTGACCACCGAGCCCGCCATGGATTCCAGCACGGCGTCGGGCAGGAAGCTGGCGATCGGCGCGATCGAGCCGACCATGTCGATGGCGCGTTCTTCACGCTTGCTGGTCATCTGGGAGCGAATCGCCCGGATCCGGCGCTCGGGGTCGGCGATGCCCACGGGTGCGGCGAGATTGACTCCGGCGAAACGGTTTCCGCCTGCCGGGTCGTCGTCGGAGCGCAGGTTCACCGGCACAGCCATCGGCAGCGTGTCGATCGGCATGCCCTTGGCCTCGTGGTAGAGCCGCAGCGCTCCGCACAGGCCGGCCAGGTAGGCGTCGTTGATGGAGCCGCCGACTGCCTTGGCGGCCGTGTGCAGGTCGGCGAACACGATGTCGACGGCCTCGCTGCGCGAGCTCAGACTGCGCCGTCGCAGCAGCGGCGAATGATCGGCCACCGGTCGCGACACCCGGGTGGTGGACAGCGCATAGTCGACGACGCCGCTGACCGCCGCGGCCGGATCGCGCACCACGTTGGTGACCGCGTGCACGGCGCCGCCGAGCAGGCCGAGTGCGGCGTTGGTGATCTTGAGCGGCAGCCGGTTGATCCCCATTCTCATCAGGTCGTTGGACGAGAGATCCTGCGGAATCGGCAGTGGCGCAGGCTCACCGATCTCGGCATCGCGCTCCAGGTTGTAGATGTTGGCGAACATCTCGACGGTGCCGACCCCGTCGGCGACGGCGTGGCTCAGGTGCAGGATGGTGGCGGCCCGCCCGTCGGCCAGGCCTTCCACCAGAGTGACGCTCCACAACGGCCGGGTGATGTCCATCGGTGACTGCAGCGCGATCTCGGCCAGATCGAGCACCTGACGCAGGGTGCCCGGCTCGGGGACCCGGGCCCGGCGCACATGGAAATCGAGGTTGAAGTCGGGGTCGACGACCCAGCGCGGCGCGGCCGTCGGCAGCGTCGGCATCACCACCTTCTGGCGCAGCCGCAGCACTTTGCGCGAGGCCTGCTCGAACACGGCGCGGAACCGGTCCCAATCGGGGGTGGTGTCAAGCAATTCGACGCCCATGATGCCGGACCGGGTGCGGGGATTGGCCTCACCGCGGTGCAGCAGTGTGTCGACACCGTTCAGTTTCTGGGGCAGCCCCGCCGCATCCAACGGCTGATTGCTCATCGCGCGAACTCTCCTCCTGCCTGGCGCTCCCCGGCGGCCGCCACGCAGCGTCCACGCTAGTCGGCGGTGCCGTACCGCGGCGCGGCTTTCGTGGCTGTCGCCGCACCTTCACGCCGAGGCGCGGTTCCCGTCGATCGGGGCAGGGCGTTTGTCCGGCAGATCACGGAACACCGAGGCCGCCAGGATCCGCTTCTGCTGACCGTTCTTGGTCGGCGTGATCCGGAGGTTGACCGACGCGCCGTGGTCGCTCGGCCGGATGTAATAACACTCGTCGGTCTCGGGACAGTAGATACAGATTGCGTCGACGGCGTCCTTGTCGATAGGTGTGCTGTGCACGCCGTGTCGATCGGTCCAGTTCGAACTCAGTTTGAGGGTGACCATGCCTCTCCGCATGGACCGATACTTCACCTGGATGCGGTGAAATGTTCCCGCTTTGTGCGCGACAAGGTCGAACGGCGCGTGTTCAGTGGCAGGGAACAGAACGTCGAACCCCTTGGCCACGAGATCGGCGTGCGCTTTGGCGACGCCGAGGTCGCCCTTGTCTTTGGTGTGATGTTGAACCATCGATTACCACATCCATCGGAACGGGCGCGTTCGGCTAGGGTAGGTGCGCTGCCCCCGTAGCTCAGCGGATAGAGCACCCGCCTTCTAAGCGGATGGCCGCAGGTTCGAACCCTGCCGGGGGCGCTCTTCTATTCTCGGTGCCGTTTCTATGAAGTCTTTCGCCTGGCGCGCTGTCGGATTGGGTTGAGTGCCCGGAAGGTCTCAACCCGGATTGACTGCACTGTATCGCCGATGTCCGACAACCTGAGGTTCGTCACCAGTCGCTGGGTTTGTAATCCTTCAGGAAACACCCGTACACATCCTCGCCGGCCTCGCCGCGCACGATCGGGTCGTACACCCGTGCGGCCCCGTCGACCAGGTCGAGCGGCGCGTGGAACCCCTCCTCTGCCAGCCGCAGCTTGGTCGGGTGCGGGCGCTCATCGGTGATCCAGCCGGTGTCGACGGCGGTCATCAGGATGCCGTCCTGCTCCAGCATCTCCTTGGCGCTGGTGCGGGTGAGCATGTTCAGCGCGGCCTTGGCCATGTTGGTGTGCGGATGGCCCGGGCCCTTGTACTTACGCCCGAACTGCCCCTCCATCGCCGACACGTTCACCACGTACTTGCGGCGGGCCGGGGCGGCGGCCATCGCCGGGCGCAGCCGGCTCACCAGGATGAACGGCGCGGTCTGGTTGCACAGCTGCACCTCCAGCAGTTCCATCGCGTCGACCTCGTGCACCCGCTGGGTCCAGCTGTTCACCGACGCGGTGTCGGGCAGCAGCCCGCCCGCGTCGATCGCGGTGCCGGCGGCGATCCGCTCCGGGGAGGCGCTGCGCGCGGTCAGTGCCAGTTCGGTGAGCGCGTGCGGGGCCTGGTGATCGGCGAGGCTGCCCGCCAGGGCCGCGGGGTGCGCGTCGCTGACCCGGTCGAAGGTGACCACATCCACCTGCGCGAGCTCCGGCGGCGCGGTGCGCTCGGCCTCCACCAGGGCGGAGTACGAGCCCGGGGCCCGGCGCACCGTCTGGGCGGCATTGTTGATCAGGATGTCCAGCGGCCCCTGCGCGGCGACGTTGTCGGCCAGCGCGACGACCTGGGCCGGGTCACGCAGGTCGATGCCGATGATCCGCAGCCGGTGCAGCCAGTCGGCGCTGTCCGGCATGGCGGCGAAGCGCCGCACGGCGTCGTTCGGGAATCGGGTGGTGATGGTGGTGTGGGCCCCGTCGCGCAGCAGGCGCAGCGCGATGTACATGCCGATCTTGGCGCGCCCGCCGGTCAACAACGCGGTGCGGCCGGTGAGGTCGGTGCGGGCGTCGCGTTTGGCGTGGCTGAATGCCGCGCACTCCGGGCACAGCTGGTGATAGAAGGCGTCGACCACGGTGTGGTGCTTCTTGCACATGTAGCAGGCCCGGGACTTGATCAGCGTGCCCGCGGTGGCCCCGCTGGCCGACGAGACCAGCGGTAACCCCGCCGTCTCGTCGTCGATGCGTCCCGGCGCCCCGGTGGCGGTGGCGGCGATGACGGCCCGGTCAGCGGTCGCGACCGCGTCACGCTTGGCGTGCCGGCGGGCCTTGCGGACCGCCTTGAAGATGCCGGCGGTGGCACGGCGCACGGCAACGGCGTCCGGGTGCTCCGGTGGCAACGATTCGACATCGGCCAGCACCTGGAGACACGTGCTGAGCTTCTCGGGATCGATCGCGTTCACCGGGAAAGGGTACGGCGGCCGGGCCCCGGGAACCTATTCGGCAAAAATCAGAGCGCGGCCCAGAACCGGTTGAGCGCCGCGGCGCCACGGGCCGGATCTTCGATCATCCACCAGTGCCCGAGCCCGTCGAGAACCTCGGTGCGGGCGCCGGCCCGGTCGGCCGCACGGCGGCGCATCTCATCGGTTCCGACGAAGGTGTCCGCGGTCGCCAGGATGGACAGACCCGGGCGTTCCGCTGCGGCTTCCAACGCGGCGCCGGCCTGCGCGATGGCCGGCTGAGCCGCCGAGCGGTACAGCCGCAGGATCGCCGCGGCCATATCGTCGTTCTGCGCGGCGACCAGGGCCGGGGCGATATCGGGGCCGACGCCCATCCCTGCCACCATGGCGACCCGTTCCTCCGGCGTTCCCGCCATCATCGCGGCCACCGCCTCTTCACCCGCGCCCGGCGTCTGCCAGATCTGCGCGAGGTCGTGCCACACGTAGTCGGGGTCGAAGACACCGACGATATCGCTGGCCCAGCTGCGGATCAGGTCAGGCCGGTGCATGGCGACGTTGAGCACGTGACCGCCACCCCAGTCGTGCCCGACCAGGTCGACAGGGCCGTCGAATCCCTCAAGTTCCCGTTCCAGCCAATCCCGGTAGGCCAGGTAGGTCGGGTCGAAACCCGCGGGCAGCGGCGCGCCGAATCCCGGAGGTGACAGCGTGACGACATCGTCACGCCCGAGCGCGCCGATCAGTGGACCCCAGATGGCGCTGGTTTCCGGATTGCCGTGCACGAAGACGACCGTCATTCGGTCATGGTGGCACGACAACGCTCAGACCGCGGAGGCGGACAACTCCTCGAATGCGGCGTCCAGGGTCGGGCGGATCGTCAGGAACGCCGCCAACCCCACCAACTCGAGCGGACGACGCGTCACCGGTCCGTCGGCCACCACGACCAACGGAACATCCTCGGGAAGCCGCTCATGGGTCTCCACCAGCAGTGACATACCGCACGAGGCGAACATGGAGGTGTCGGTCAAATTCACGATCACCGCGGTCGGTTGCTTCTCCAGAGCCGTGGCGACGAGCCGTTCCAAGTCGGGAGTGGTGAGCATGTCGACGACACCGGAGCAGTTGATCACCACGGTCGTGTCGTGCCATTCCTGGGCGCACACCAGGGTCGATTGGCTGGATACGAACTGGTCAGACATTCGGAAACCTCGCGGAACCGTCGTTTCGGGGCGCATTGTCTCGCGGGCTGCGGCTCAACCGGACAAACAAGAACGCTGATCTATGCGCTCGAGACTACGGCAATCGGCCTGTCGCCGTGACCTGTCGCGCCGATGGCATGGCACGCTCGAGTTTGAAATCTGATCCCACGCTCACCAGACGCCGCGTCACAACCTGGGGGTATCGCCATCTCGCGTCAAGACGCCGACGGCACCGTCGATGGACTGCTTCCCGTCGGCACGCCCATCGATCTCGACAACTGCGCCCGGGAGCCGATCCACATCCCGGGCAGCATCCAGCCCCGCGGTGTGCTCGTGGTGGTCCAGGAGCCCGAGTTCGAGATCCGCCAGGTCAGCGCGAACGTGGCCGAGTTGCTCGGTCACTCGGTCGAGGAAGTGCTGGGTCGACACCTGTCCGTGCTGATCGGACCCGCGGAGGCCGACCGGATCACGCAGGCCGCGTCCGCGTTCGGCGATCTCCGCCAACGCAACCCGCTCGAGCTGGAGCTCTCCATCGGTGGCCAGATCCGGGCGTTCGACGCCCTGCTGCACCGCGAACCCGGCGGGGTGCTGCTGGTGGAACTGGAGATCGCCTACGGCGAGCGCCCGTTCTCGTTTCCCAACACGTATCAGGCCGTGCGCAACTCGGTCGAGGAACTCAACCGCGCGGCGACGACGACCGAGCTGTACGACACCACTGCCCGCGCGGTCCGCGATCTCCTGGGGTTCGACCGGGTGATGGTGTACCGCTACGACCAGGACTACAACGGCGAGGTCGTCGCCGAATGCAAGCGCGACGACCTCAATTCCTTTCTGGGACTGCACTTCCCCGCCAGCGACATCCCCGCTCAGGCTCGGGCCATGTACGAGCAGAACTGGCTGCGCCTCATCTCCGATGTCGGCTACACCCCGGCGCCGCTGGTGCCGTCCACCGATCCGGCCACCGGCTCCCCACTGGATCTGACGCACGCCAGCCTGCGCAGCGTCTCCCCCATCCACATCGAGTATCTGCAGAACATGGGTGTGCGGGCATCGATGTCGATCTCGCTGTTGCGGCACGGCCGGCTGTGGGGGCTGATCGCCTGCCATCACTACGCCGGGCCGCATCTGCCGCCCTACGGCGCCCGCGCGGCAGCCGAATTCCTCGGCTCGACACTGTCTTTGCGGCTCGTCGACCGCTTCGATGACGATCAACTCCGGGAACGGCTGGCGGCGCAGTCCATGCTCGCGCACATCACCGCCGCGACGATCAATGACAGCGAACCGGTCGCCGCGGCCCTGCTCGGCACCCCCAGCGTGCTCGATCTGTTGCCCGCCGCCGGGGTCGCCGTCGACATCGGCGGCGAGTACCGCACCCAGGGGACCGTCCCGCCGGCGGAAGTCGTTGCCGCCGTGGCCACCTGGGCCCGCGCCACCGGGGAGGAAACCGGCACCACCGAATGCCTGTCCCGCGAGCTACCCACCCTGGAGCTGGATCCGCAGGACACCGCCGGCGCACTCGCGCTGAACCTGCCCGACGACCAGTACGTGATCTGGTTCCGGCAGGAGGCGTTGCGCTCGGTCGACTGGGGCGGCGATCCGCACAACAAGGCCATCGCGGTGCAGGAGGGCGACGAGATACGGCTCAGCCCGCGGAAGTCGTTCGAGCGGTGGCGTGAAGTCGTCGACCAGTGTTGTGAACCATGGGGACCGATCCAGATCGAGTCCGCGGAGATGCTGCGCGGGCATCTCGTCGAAGAGCTCTACCGGCGTACCCGAAGTGCGCTGCGGGTGGCCGACATCGTGCAGCGCAGCCTGCTGCCCGAGTCGATCCCGACCATCTCGAACTGGGATCTGTCCACCGACTACCGACCGGCGGTGGGCGGCCGGGTCGGCGGTGACTGGTATGACGCTTTCGTGCTGCCGGACGGCCGGCTGACGGTGGTGCTCGGTGACGTCGCGGGCCACGGCCTGGCCGCCGCCGGTGCCATGGCGCAGCTGCGCAACGCGCTGCGATCCCTGTTGTTCACCGGCGCCACCCCCGCGGACGCGCTGAGTCAGCTCAACGCGTTCAGCCGGCATCTGATGGCGCGGGCGTTCGCCACCGCGGTCGCGGTGCGCATCGATCTGGACAGCGGGCGCACCGAGGCGGCCTCCGCCGGTCACCTGATGCCCTACCTGACCGGCGGGCGCACCCCGGTGACGGCGGCGCCGATCCGGCTCTCCCCGCCCATCGGGGTCAAGGGCGGCAGCTACGCGCACAGTGAGTTCGTCCTGGAGCGCGGGCAGGGTCTGGTGATGTTCTCCGACGGGCTGGTCGAGCGGCGCGACGGCACCATCGACGACGGGCTGGAGCGCCTTGCCCGGGTACTGGACCGGGCCGGTGATTCCGCCGCGCAGCAGATCTCCTCGGCAATGCGGCCCGAGGACACCGACGATGACGTCACCGTGATCACGCTGCGCAGACGCTGACCCCCGCTGGGATTGAACCGAGCGGGCCGCTGCATCGTGTCCCGGGCACCACGTCTCGCCACAGGGGGTCCGACATGCACGGTTTCCTACGCCCACGTCTCGGTCTCGCCGCCGCCGGACTGGCCGCCGTCACCGCCGCGGCGGTGTTGACGGCACCGCCGCCCGCCGTGGCCGCACCGCCGCCGGCAATCACGACCGACGTGCGGCTGACCGCCACCTCGGTGCCACCCGGTGGGCTCGTCGTCAGCTTCTTACGCAATCAGGCGGTCTACTGCTCGCTCATCTGTCCGCTGCTCGTGCAGACCGGCGTGACCGCGGCGACCACGACGCTGCAGACGCCCGGCCGGTTCCTCGCGGCGCTGTCGGCGGGCGACGTGTTGAAGGCCGTCGGCGTTGCGGCCGCGTCGGTGACCGGCCCGACCCGGGCCGCGGCGCAGCAGGCCATCGACGTCGATCAGGCCATCCCCGCGCAGCGCGCGCTGAACGCATTCGAGGTCGGTGTCGTCGGTCTGCTCAACGTGTTGCCCGCCGCCCGCGGCGGCCTACCCGCGGTTCTGTCCGCGCTGGACCGGGCCCGCCGCGATACCTACGCGGCGCTCAATCTGCCGTTCGTGCCCGACCCGACACCGACGGTGATGCCGCGCGGGGTGTTCCAGGTGGCGGTGATCGCCGCGATCGATGTGGTGGCGGCCGTGATCTTCCCGGCCTTCAACACCGTGCTGGCCGGGGTCTTCGCCGTTCCCGACGCGATGGCACAGGAGCTGGCCCGCACGGGTAACCCGGTCCGCGCGCTGCGCGCCGGAGTCGACACCGCCGCCCAGGTGGCGAACACGGCGGGCGCGGTGATCAAACACGCGGTGGTCGACGCCGTCGACGACATCCGGGCGGCCGCCGACCAACAGCGGCAGCAGCAGGCGCCGCCGCAACCACAGCCACGCACCGAGCGGCGAACGCCGGAAACCGTCGCCCCGAGCGCATCGGGGGACGACCGGCGTGTGTCCGCCGATGACGAGCAGTCTCCGACGATGACGCCGCGCAGGCACCGGCAGTCGGACCCGTTGCGCACCGCCGGGTCGGACCCGCGCCCGGCCGAGCAGGACCCGGTCCGCACCGACCACCCGCGGCCGACCGTCGGCCACGACACCGACACCGACGCCCATGCCGGCTCCGGCACCCCCGCTCCCTCGGCGCACGGCCACTCCGGTGACTCCCCCGACCGCCAAGCCGGCGAATCTCATCGCAGCCGACGTGAGGCTGCGCGCAGTACCGAGCACCACGACGGGTAACGCGCGCCCGGCCGAGGTGTGAGCCCGCTCGGATGCGGGTACTGCTGCCCTCAGTGCGCCGACACCCACCCCGGGCCGGCGCGGGTCGAAAGTGACGGGATATGCGACTGGTTGCGGCCGCCCTCGCCGCCGTGATCGCCCTTGCCTGCCCAGCGTGCTCCCCCGGTCAACGTGTCGATCTCGGCCAGGATTCCGGCAACCTGATCGCCGCGATCGCCGGTGAGCCCGATCAGCTGGATCCGCACAAGACCAGTGCGTACTTCTCCTTCGAAGTGTTGGAGAACGTCTTCGACACCCTCGTCGAACCCGACGCCGATCTGAACATGCGCCCGGCGCTGGCCGAGTCGTGGGAGACCTCGCCGGACCAACTGGTGTGGACGTTCCATCTGCGGCCCGGGGTGACCTTTCATGACGGCAGCCCGTTGACCGCAGACGACGTCGTCTACTCCTATCGACGCATCATCGACGAGCAGCTGACCAACTCCGACAAGTTCAGCGCCGTCGCCGAGGTGAGTGCCGTCGACGACCGGACGGTGCGCATCACGTTGACCCGCCCGACCCCGAATCTGCTGACCAACCTCGGCGGGTTCAAGGGCATGGCGATCGTGCAACGACGCAATGTCGAGGACGGGCAGATCGCCACCAACCCGATCGGCACCGGGCCGTTCGCGTTCGCCGGCCAGAAGAGCGGGGACTCGATCACGCTGCGCGCCAACGACCGGTACTGGGGCGGCGGCCCGCAGATCCCGGGGGTGACGTTCCGGTTCATCAGCGAGTCGGCCACCGCCCTGTCGGCGTTGCAGGCCGGAGAGATCGACTGGACGGACGCGGTTCCCGCGCAGCGGGTCACCCAACTGCGCAACGACGATTCGCTGCGGCTGGCCGAAACCCCCAGCAACGACTACTGGTATCTGGCGCTGAACCTGGCCCGGGCGCCGTGGGACGACGTGCGGGTCCGTCAGGCCGTCGCCTATGCGCTGGACCGGCCGTCGATCGTGCAGGCCACCAGTTACGGTACGGCGCAGGCCAATCAGCTCGCGATCCCGGAAGGCAACCCGTGGTTCGTGCCGTATGACCGGTACAGCCGCGACCTCGACCAGGCACGGAATCTGCTGCAGCAGGCCGTGTCGCCGCCCACCGAGATGGATCTGCTGGTCACCAGCGAGTACCCGCAGACCGTCACCGCCGCCCAGGTGATCGCCGACAACCTTGCGCCGCTGGGCATCACCACCTCGATCCGCACCGTCGACTTCGCCACCTGGCTGGACGAACAGAACAGCGGCAACTTCGACATGCTGATGATGGGCTGGCTGGGCAACATCGACCCCGACGACTTCTACTACGCCCAGCATCACACCGACGGCACCAGCAACGCGCAAAAGTTCTCCGACCCGCGGGTGGACCGTCTGCTCGACGCCGGCCGCACCGAAACCGACCGGCAGGCACGAAAAGACGACTATGCGCAGGCGGCCACGCTGATCGCCGACGAGGTCAGCTACATCTACCTGTACAACCCGGCGGTCCTGCAGGCCTGGTCACCGGAGCTGACCGGCTACGAGGCCCGCCGCGACAAGGCGATCCGCTTCCGCGACGCCACACTGGGCTCCGGCGGGGAGCGCTCATGACGGTGCTGCTGTTCCTGGCGCGGCGGCTGGCCTATTCCCTGGTGGTGCTCGTCGGCGTGCTCATCGTGGTGTTCGCGTTGGTGCATCTCGTCCCGGGCGACCCGGTCCGGATCGCGCTCGGAACCCGCTATACGCCAGAGGCTTACGAGGCGCTGCGCCAGGCCGGCGGGCTGGACCAGCCGCTGATCAGCCAGTTCTTCGGCTACCTGGGCAACGCCCTCACCGGGAACCTGGGGGTCAGTTTCCGCAACGGGAATCCGGTGACCGAGGTGCTGCTGGAACGACTGCCGGCCACGGTGTCACTGGCCGCGGTCGGCATCCTGCTCGCCCTGGCGATCGCGCTGCCGGCCGGCATCTACGCCGCGTTGCGGGAAGGCCGGGCCGCCGATGCGATCGTCCGCATCACCAGCCAGTTCGGCTTCTCGGTGCCGGATTTCTGGCTCGGCATTCTGCTGGTCTCGCTGTTCTCCACCGTGCTGGGCTGGCTGCCCACCTCGGGTTACCGGCCGCTGTTGGAGGATCCGGGTGGCTGGCTGCGGCATGTGATCCTGCCGGGGCTGACGGTCGGACTGGTGGCCGCGGCGATCATGACCCGGTACGTCCGGTCGGCGGTGCTGGAGGTGGCCGCCATGGGTTACGTGCGCACCGCCCGCTCGAAAGGCCTTGCGCCCCGGGTGGTCACGATGCGCCACACGGTGCGCAATGCGCTGGTGCCGATCCTGACCATCACCGGTATCCAGTTGGCGACCATCCTGAGCGGGGTCATCGTCGTCGAGGTGGTGTTCGCGTGGCCGGGCCTGGGCCGGCTGGTCTTCAACTCGGTGGCCGCCCGCGACTACCCGGTGATCCAGGGGGCGGTGTTGCTGATGGCGGTGTTGTTCCTGGTGGTCAATCTGTTGGTCGATGTCCTGTACGCGATCGTCGATCCGAGGATCCGGCTGTCATGACCGACCCGACAACCGATGAGGCGCAGCGGGTACGAGTCTGGCGGCTGTTGGCCGGCAACCCGGTCACCGTCGTCAGCGCGGTCATCCTGATCGCCGTCGTGATCATCGCGCTGACCGCGCCGTGGATCGCGCCCTACGGCGTCAACGATGTGGATGTGCCGCAGGCGCTGCAGCCGCCGAGTGGCGCGCACTGGCTGGGCACCGACGAGCTCGGTCGTGACGTGCTGTCCCGGGTGCTGGTCGCCGTGCAGGCCTCGATGAAGGTGGCGGTGGTCAGCGTGGCCTTCGCCGCGCTCGTCGGAATCACGTTGGGGGTGCTGGCCGGGTACCGGGGCGGCTGGCTGGACACCGTGGTGATGCGGTTCGTCGACGTGATGTTCGCATTCCCGGTGCTGCTGCTGGCACTGGCCATCGTCGCCGTCCTCGGACCCGGGCTGACCACAACGATTCTGGCGATCGGTGTCGTCTACACCCCGATCTTCGCGCGGGTGGCTCGCGCCAGCACGCTGTCGGTACGGGAGGAGCCGTACGTGGCGGTATCGAGGACGATGGGCACCGGTTCGGGCTACATCCTGACCCGGCACATCCTGCCCAACATCACCGGTCCGCTGATCGTGCAGACGTCGTTGTCACTGGCGTTCGCCATCCTGTCCGAGGCGGCGCTGTCCTTCCTGGGTCTGGGACTGCAGCCCCCGCAGCCCTCGCTGGGTCGGATGATCTTCGACTCGCAGGGTTTCGTGACGCTGGCCTGGTGGATGGCGGTGTTCCCCGGGGCTGCGATCTTCGTCATCGTTTTGGCGTTCAACCTGCTCGGTGACGGGTTGCGCGATGTGCTGGACCCCAAGCAGCGCACCATGATCGAGGCCCGGAGGCAGCAGCGATGAGCGCTTGCACGAAGAGCAGAGGACACAGATGACGCATCCGGTCCTCGCCGTCGACAACCTGACCGTCCAGATCGGGCGGCGCCGGATCGTGGGCGGGGTGTCGTTGACCGTCGAACCGGAGCAGACACTCGGCATCGTCGGCGAGTCCGGATCCGGCAAGTCGATGACGGTGCTCGCGGCGACCGGTCTGCTCGACGCGCCCGGTGCGGTGGTGGAGGGCTCCAGCGTCCTGGCCGGCGAACAGCAACTGATCGGGGCGTCGGCCCGGACGTTGCGGAGCGTGCACGGCGGCCGAATCGGGTTCGTCTTCCAGGATCCCGGGACCTCACTGAACCCGCTGCTGACCATCGAACGCCAGATCACCGAATCCCTGGAGACGCATCGGAATCAAACCCGCCGCCAGGCACGAGCCCGGGCGTTGGAACTGCTGGAGGCGGTCGGGCTGCCCGAACCGCAGAACCGGATGAACAGTTACCCGCACCAACTTTCCGGTGGTCAGCGTCAGCGGGTGATGATTGCCATCGCCCTGGCCTGCGATCCCGAACTGTTGGTCGCCGACGAACCCACCACCGCGCTGGATGTCACCACCCAGGCGCAGATCATCGACTTGGTCCGGGATCTGCAACGAGATTTCGGGACGGCGGTGGTGTGGATCAGCCACGACCTCGGCGTGATCGGCGAGGTGGCCGACACCGTCACGGTGTTGCGGGACGGCGCGGTGATCGAGCGGGCGGATGTCGATGCCATCTTCACCGCACCCCGGGAGCCGTATACCCGTGAGTTGCTCACCGCTCGGCCGGTGTTGGGCGGTGACGGGCCACCGCCTGTGCCGCCGGATGCCGAGCCACTGCTGGAGGTGCGTGGGCTCGATGTCCGTTTCCCGGTGCGCACACCGACGGGCCGGTCGGTGGTGCATGCGGTCAAAGACCTGTCGTTCTCGATCCGGCGGGGCGCGACGCTGGGGCTGGTAGGCGAATCAGGTTCGGGCAAGTCCACCGTCGCGGCCGCCCTCACCGGCCTGGCGGTGCCCGATTCGGGCAGCGTGACCCTGGACGGCACCGATGTGTTGAGGGTGCGCGGCGCCCAGCGCAAGGCCATCCGGCGCCGGATCAGCCTGGTGATGCAGGATCCATTCGCGTCATTGAATCCGCGTGTCCCGGTCGGGGTTTCCATCGCCGAGCCGCTCATCGTGCACCGGCTGGCCCGCGGCCGGCCGCAGCGGGACGCCCGGGTCGGCGAGCTACTCGACTCGGTGGGGCTGTCGGCCTCCTTCGCGAGCCGTTACCCGCATGAGCTGTCCGGCGGGCAGCGTCAGCGGGTGAGCATCGCGCGGGCGCTCGCCGTTGCGCCGGAACTGCTGATCCTCGACGAGGCCACCGCATCGGTGGATGTGTCGGTGCAGGCCAAGGTGCTGGACCTGCTGCTGGACCTGCAACGTGAACTCGGGTTGACCTACCTGTTCATCGGACACGATCTGGCGGTGATCGAACGTCTGAGCCACGATGTGCTCGTGCTGCGCGGCGGCGAGATGGTCGAATACCGGCCCGCCGCGGATCTTTTCACCGCACCTGAGCACGAATACACCCGCGCGCTGTTGGCGGCGGTCCCGCCGGATCGGTCGGCGACGCGGTCGTCGTGAGCCGCACGTCGACGCCGCGCGGTGCGCATCGCCTCGGTATGGCAGCCGGTCTCCGCTGCCGGGCGGTCGTCGCCGACCCGCGCGAAGGTCTCGATGACATTCGACGCGTGGCCGGCGACGTCCTACCCGGAGCCACCCTCCGGTGCGCTCTTGAAAACAGCCATCTACCGCGCGGGACGCTTGGGTGATTGGTCCCAGTCGTCGGGCCGGATGGCCGCGGTGGCGTCCGGCATGACGCTGCCGGTCCCCGGGGTGGACAACGACCAGCCCCCGACTCCCTCGCAGACCAGGTCGGTCGGCATGGTCACCGTCGTCGGCACCGGCACCGGCAGACCGCTCACTGCAGGCATGTTGAGCTGCGGTGTGGGCAGGAATCCGGTCACACCGGTTCCGCTGGGGACTCCCAGAGAGGGCTGCGGAAGCATCTCGGCGAGGATGCCGGTCACGCCGGCCAGCGGTGCCATCACCATCCCGGGGATGCCCGACGCCGCACCGGCCGCCGGGGCGATGACGCCCGGGATGCCCGCGAACGCGGTGCCACCTCCAACGGTCGCCGCCGGGGCCGCGACTCCGACAGCAGCTGCGGGGGCAGCAGGTACAGCGGCCTGGACCGCGGCCACCGCGGGTGCGGTCACCGCCTGAACGGCCCCGAGTCCACCCGTGCTGGCCATCAGCGGTCCGACGATCGCGGCGTCGACGCCGCCGGCACCAGCACCACCGGTGCTTGCCACACCCGTGGCACTCGCTGCGCCGGCGCCACCACCGGCACCCGCACCGCCACCAGCTGCTCCGCCGCCGCCGGCACCTGCACCACCCGCGGCTCCACCACCGGCACCAGCGCCACCACCGGCCGCACCACCGCCTCCGGCACCACCACCGGCCGCGCCGCCACCGCCGGCACCACCAGCGCCACCACCGGCACCAGCTCCGCCACCGGCACCAGCTCCGCCGCCGGCTCCTGCGCCACCGCCGGCACCACCCGCACCGCCACCGGCACCAGCGCCACCACCGGCCGCACCGCCACCGGCTCCGGCACCACCAGCGCCGGCACCTCCGGCACCACCAGCGCCGGCGCCTGCACCGGCATCAGCTGCCGGGATCGCCACCGCGGCCGCGTCTTCGATCGCACCTGCGGCGGGTCCCCCGACTCCGGCCGCATCCGCCAGCGGCAGCCCGCCACCCGTGCCCGCGGCGTCGTCGAGCGGCAGTCCGCCACCGGCACCCGGGCCCTGAGCGACAACGCCTTCAGCAGCTGCGAGACCTCCGGGAGCCGCACCGGCAGCGGCGTCGAGCACGGCTGCCTCCGGTCCGCCCGAGTTCAAGCCGGTGTTGGCCAGCATGGGCCCGATGGCCCCGGCATCGAGCAACGGGGCACCGACGGCCTCCGGTTCCACGACGGGAGCGGCCGCGCCGAGCGGCGCGCCACCGGCTGCCGGCGCACCACCGCCGACGGGGGCACCGCCACCGACCGGAGCGCCACCACCCACGGGGGCACCGCCACCAACCGGAGCACCACCGGCCGCACCGCCGCCCGCGGGGGCACCACCCGCGGCGCCACCTCCCGCAGGAGCTCCGCCACCGGCTGCGCCGCCGACCGGCCCGCCGCCTCCGATTGCACCGCCTTCACCACCGGCACCACCAGCAGCGCCACCACCGGCTCCCGCACCGCCGGCACCACCTGCGCCGGCACCACCTGCAGCGCCACCACCGGCTCCTGCACCACCGGCACCACCTGCGCCCGCGGCACCACCGCCGCCGACTGCACCGGCACCGGCTTCGCCTCCGCCGACCACCGCGGCCGGCGCCGCGGCCTGAACCACGGCCGCCCCGGGTCCGGCGGCTGCCGCACCTGCCTCGGCAACACCAGCAGCGGGCGCACCACCGACAACCGCGCCGGGCGCACCGCCGATGACACCCCCGGGTGCACCGCCCACCACGGCACCGGGCACACCGGCCGCGCCGGGCACGCTGATCCCCGGAATGCTCACGTCGGGCATGTCGATATCAATGGGCACCGAAAGCTCGGCCGGCGGCGCAGCCACCTGGACCGGCGGTGCGTGAACCTCGATCGGCGGGGCATGGACCTCGACCGGAGGACCAGCAACTTCCACCGGAGGAGCAGCCACCTCAACCGGCGGCAACGCGACCTCCACCGGAGGAGCAGCCACCTCGACCGGCGGCAACGCAACCTCCACCGGAGGAGCAGCCACCTCGACCGGCGGCAACGCAACCTCCACCGGAGGAGCAGCCACGGCAAGCTCGACGGGCGCACCTGCTGCCCCGCCGCCCTCGATCACGCCACCGACGGGAGCTGCGCCGCCACCGACCGCACCGCCTCCGGCACCACCACCTGCGCCGCCGGCTCCACCGCCGGCCGCACCACCACCGGCACCGCCCGCGCCACCCCCGGCACCACCGCCAGCTCCACCGGCACCACCGCCAGCACCACCGGCACCACCACCTGCGCCGCCGGCTCCACCGCCGGCCGCACCACCACCGGCACCGCCCGCGCCACCACCGGCACCGCCGCCAGCACCGCCGGCATCTCCGCCGATCGCGGCGGCCGGGGCTGCCGCCTCGCCGCCGCCGATCACGGGGGCGGCCGCCGCAGCGGGAGCTGCACCGGCACCGTCGACCACCGCGGCAGCGGGAACTGCCGCCTCGGCTGCCGGCGGAACGACCGCAGCGGCGTCGACGAGCGGACCAGCTGCCGGACCGACATTGGCTGCCGCAGAATCGATTACCCCACCGCCGGGTGCACCACCACCGATGCCCTCACCACCGCCGGGCACGCCACCACCGACGCCCTCGCCTCCGCCGGGAGCACCGCCCCCGCCGACATGCGCGGCGGCGTCCGCGATCGGCGCGCCGGCGCCGGCACCACCGGGAGCCGCTGCCGCCAAGTCGTCGATGACGCCGGCCGCCGGACCGCCGGTGCTCGCCACGCCCGCGGCACTCGCCGCGCCGCCACCAGCGCCGGCCCCGCCGGCTCCACCACCGGCACCCGCTCCACCGGCAGCACCAGCGCCGGCACCGCCAGCTCCACCGGCACCACCGGCACCCGCTCCACCAGCGCCAACCCCGCCAGCTCCACCGGCACCACCAGCGCCAGCCCCGCCGGCTCCGGCACCGCCGGCACCACCCGCACCACCACCGGCCGCACCGCCACCAGCAGCACCCGCACCGCCAGCACCACCCGCACCGCCGCCGCCAACCGCGCCGGCCGCCGGGACCGCGCCCGCGGCGGTGGCCGGCGGGACGACAACGGGCGCCGCACCGGCGCCGGTGAACGGCGCCGCGATGCCCTGCAAAGACTCGCCGATATCAGGCGGGGACGCCGCCAGCTGCTGCACCATGCCCACACACGGCACCCCGCCCGCGCTCGTTTGCAACGCCGGTTGCGCCTCAGCCACAGCACTCAGCAACAGCGGCGGCGTGCACAGTGCCGCCGCCGCAAAAATGCTGACAGCCAGACGATTTGACTTACTCACCATGTCATCCCCAAGCGCTTTCATATTTGACGTTGCAGTCAGGGAGAAAGGTAAATGACATGAATGCAACTAACCCGCGCGACAAATTCGACGGTTACCGTTCCGATGCAAAGGAGATCCGGGGCTGTGACAGAACCGGAGGAAACCCCCAGGACAGCCGCGGACCTTGCTTTCTGCGGCCTCTCCGAGCCCGCGTGTCGGACCTCCGGCCCCGGACACAACCCCCGCTCCGTAGCCTGAGGCCATGTCTGAGCTTGTTCTGGTCGACGTCGCCGATCGCGTCGCCACCGTCACCGTCAACGACCCCGACCGGCGCAACGCCGTCACCGCCGAGATCTCGGCCGGCCTGCGCGCCGCCATCGAAGCCGCCGAAGCCGACACCGGCATCCACGCCGTGATCGTCACCGGCGCGGGCAAGGCCTTCTGCGCCGGCGCGGATCTGACCGCACTCGGGGAAGCCGCCGAGGACGGACTGCGCGTCATCTACGACGGGTTCCTGGCCGTGGCGAACTGCACGCTGCCCACCATCGCCGCGGTCAACGGCGCGGCGGTCGGCGCCGGCCTGAACCTCGCCCTCGCCGCGGACGTCCGAATCGCCGGACCCGCGGCATTGTTCGATCCTCGATTCCAGAAGCTGGGTATCCATCCCGGCGGCGGCGCGACATGGATGCTGCAACGCGGTGTCGGACCGCAGGTCGCCCGGGCTGCGCTGCTGTTCGGCAAACGCTTCGACGCCGACGAGGCGGTGCGCCACGGACTGGCCCTCGAGGTGGCCGACGATCCCGTTGCCGCAGCTCGGCAGCTGGCCGCGGGCCCGGCATCGGCACCTCGTGACGTCGTGATCGCCACCAAGGCGTCCATGCGGGCCACCGCCAACCCCGGGTTCCTCGACAGCGACCAGCATGCGATCGCCGTCGACGTGGAGATCGCGCCCCAGGCGCAGTCCATTCAGTCACCGGAGTTCCAGCGCCGGCTCGCCGCGGCGAAGAAGCCCTAGCGCCCTACAGGTCCGCCAGCGCCAGTTCCGGTGCTTCGATCAGCTCCCGCAGATCGACCAGAAACGCCGCGACCTGCGCTCCGTCGGCGATGCGATGATCGAAGGCGCAGGTCAACGACATCGTCGGCCGGGCCACCACGGCGTCGTCGACCACGACCGCACGCGGTTTCAACGACCCCATGCCCAGGATGGCGGCCTCCGGGTAGTTGATCACCGGCACCCCGTCGTCGAGACCGAGCGCGCCGAAGTTGGACACCGTGAACGTCGAGCCCGCGAGCTCGGCCGGGCGCAGTCCGCTGCCCCGCGCACCGTCGATCAGTCGCCGCACCTCCGCATCCAGGTCACGGGTGTTGCGTCGCTGGGCATCGGTGACAACGGGAACCAACAGCCCCCGGGGAGTGGCCACCCCGAACCCCAAGTGCACGGACGGATTCGGCCGGATGCGTGGGCCGTCGTCTGATTCCACCCAGGTCGAGTTCAACTGCGGGTGGCGCTGCAACACGATCGTCAACATCCGCATCGTCAGCACGAACGCGGTGATCTGCAGTCGATCACGCAGCCGGAGCAGCGCCGTGCAGTCGACCTGCACGCCGGCATGAGCATCCGGAATCTGACTGCGGGACAAAGTCATCCGTTTTGCCATCTCGGCCTGCACCCCGGACAACGCGCGCGTGTCCGGGGTCGCCGCCGCGGCCAGCACATCGTCGCGGGTGACGATCCCGTTCAGGCCCGAGGGTGTCACCCCGGTGAGGTCGACCTGCATGTCCCGGGCCAGTTTGCGGACCGGCGGCTTGGCCCGTGCGCGCGCCCGCCGCGACGTGTCCATCCGGTCGTCGGCGCCGTAACCCACCAGCACCGACTTCTGGTCCGCCCCCGCGATACGGACCAGGATCGCCCCGACCGCCAGCGTATCGCCTTCCTGCCCACCGAGTTCGGCGATGCGACCGGCGTAGGGGCTGGGGATCTCCACCTCGGCCTTGTTGGTCTCCAGCAGGCACAACGGCTGGTTCAGTTCGACCTCGTCACCGACTGCCACCGACCATCCGGTGATGGTGGCCTCCTCCAAGCCCTCCCCGAGATCGGGGACGCGGAAGTCGAGCAGCTGCGAATCGGTCATTGCGCCAACGCTTTCTCGACGTAGTCCAGCAATCGGTCCACCCCGGGAAGCCAGAGCTTCTCCAGCCGAGCCGGTGGATACGGCGTGTCAAAACCGGTGGCACGCAACACCGGTGCCTCCAGGTCGTAGAAGAGCTCCTCGGAGATCCGGGCCGCCAACTCCGCGCCGAATCCGAGCGTCCGCGCACCCTCGTGCATCACCACACACCGGCCGGTGCGCTGGACCGAAGCCGCGACAGTGTCGAAGTCCAGGGGGTTCAACGACCGCAGGTCGATCACTTCCAGGTCCCAGCCGTGCTGCTCGGCGGCCAGCTGCGCCGCGCTCAACGCGGTGTCGACCAGCCCGCCGTAGGTGATGATACTTACATCAGATCCTTTGCGCGCCAATGACGCTCGACCGAACGGCGGCGGCGGGGCCTCGGTGTCGACGGTATCGCGCGTCCAGTACCGACGTTTGGGTTCCAGATAGACGACCGGGTCACGACAGGTGATCGATTGCCGCAGCAACCAGTAGGCATCCGATGGGGTGGACGGCGTCACGACCTTCAGGCCCGCGGCGTGCAACCAGTAGCTCTCCGTGGACTCCGAATGATGTTCGATCGCTCCGATGCCCCCGAAGGACGGGATCCGCACCGTCACCGGCATGTCGACGTCGCCGTGGGTGCGCATCCGGTACTTGGCCAGCTGACTGACCATCTGGTCGAAGGCCGGGGCGGCGAAACCGTCGAACTGGATCTCGGGCACCGGCACGAACCCCCGGATGGCCATGCCGATGGAGATGCCGATGATCGCCGATTCAGCCAAGGGTGTGTCGAAACACCGCTGTGGGCCGAAGGTTTCGGCCAGACCCTCGGTCACCCGGAAGACGCCACCCAGCGCGGCCACGTCCTCGCCGAATACCAGCACCCGGTCATCGTCTGCCATCGCGTCATGCAAGGCCCGGGTGATGGCCTGGGCCATCGTCAGCCGGGTGGGGCGCGGTTCGGGCGCGTCGTCACCGCTCTGCGCGGACCGCTCGATGAGCTGGGTCATGATGTCAGTCCTTCCCCAGCTCAAGGAGCAATTGGTCGCGCTGGCGGGCCAACTCGGGAGTGATCTCGTGGTAGACGGTGTTGAAGACGTCGGCGATGTCCATATCCGGGGCGCCGACGACGGCGTCGCGTAACTCGGCGCGCAGCCGGCCGGCGCGGCCGGCGACCCGTTCGGCCAGTCGTTCGGTGAGCACCCCCACCGAATCCAGATACGTCGCGTACCGGTCGATCGGGTCGCGCGCGGCCCATTGCTCGACATCCTGCGCCGTGCGGTATCGCGTCGGGTCATCGGAGGTGGTGTGCGGGGCCATCCGGTAGGTCATCGCCTCGATGAATGTCGGCCCGCCGCCCTGGCGGGCCCGTTGCACGGCCCGTTCCATCACGGTGAAGCAGGCCAGCACGTCGTTGCCGTCCACCCGCACCGCGGGCATGCCATACCCCGCGGCGCGATGCGCCAACGACTCGGCCGCGTACTGGTGGGTGGCCGGTACCGAGATCGCCCACTGGTTGTTCTGCACGACGAACACACACGGGGCCCGGAATACCGCGGCCACGTTCAATGCCTCGTGCGCATCACCCTCGGACGAGGCGCCGTCACCCATGTAGGCCACCGTCACCGAATCCTCTTGCAGGCGTTGGGCGGCCATCGCGGCGCCGACGGCGTGCAGGCCGTTGGCCGCGATCTGGACGCAGAACGGCGCACAGCATTTTTCGGTGAACGACAGCCCGCCGTGCCAGGTGCCGCGCCACAGCGCACTCATCTGTGCGGGCGTGATGCCGCGGGTCAGGAACGCGCCGAGCTCGCGGTACGCCGGGAACAGCCAGTCGGTCTTGCGCAGGCAGGCCGCGGTGCCGACCTGGGCGGCTTCCTGCCCACGGCAGGACGCGTAGAGCGCCAGCTCACCCTGACGTTGCAGATTGACGAATTCGACGTCGAGTTCGCGGGTGAGCACCATCTGCTCGTAGAGCCAGCTCAGTGTTTCCGGCGGCAGATCACGACGGTAGCGACCCTCATCGCTGGGTGTCCCGTCCGGCTGGACGAGCTGCACCACATCGTCTACCGCCGCACCGTCCATACCGCCTCCTTCAGATGGCGACATGTTAGGCCGCCAGTCCACAGGGTGCTGGGTACTGCGGCGATCGGCGCGATTCCCCTGGTCAGGGGTGCTGGCTAGCTACCGGGGTGTGGTGCCAGCGCGACGATCCGCTCCGCCCGTCGCAATACCGGGGCATCCACCATTATGCCTTCGAAAGCCCAGGCGCCCTGTTGATCGGCGGCGGCGGCAAGGATGTGTAGAGCCCACTCGACCTGCTCCGCGGTGGGCCGGTAGCCCTCGCGGATCACCGCCACCTGGCTCGGGTGCAGAGCGACCTTGACGTCGAAGCCGACCGCGACGGCGTCATCGGTCTCCCGCCGCAGCCCGTCAAGATTCTTGATGTCGATGTACACCGAGTCCAGCGCCAACCTGCCGTACGCCTTGGCGGCCAGCAGCGACTGGGAGCGGACGTGGATGGCGACGTCGCGGTAGGTGTCGTCGGGGAACCGGTTGGCGGTCCCGCCCATGAACCCGAACAGGTCCTCGGCACCCCACATGACGCCGACGGCGTTGGCGGCCGCGGCGGTCTCGGTCACCTTCAGCGCACCGAGGGGCGTCTCGACCAACACGATCACCTCCAACGGCGCCAGCACGGTCACCTGGCCGACGGCCTCACATTTGGGCAGCATCACGGTGGTGTACTCGGTGCGGCCCAGTGCCTCCAGGTCCAACCGCTGGTCCTCGGTGCCGTCTGCGTTGATCCGGACCACCGTGCGGGCCGGATCCAGCGGGGTGTTGACCAGCGCTTCGCGCGCGGCGGGTCTGTCACCGGCACCGTCCTCCAGGTCGAGAATGACGACGTCAGCTGCGGCGGCGGCCTTTTCGAACCGCTCGGGGCGGTCTGCCGGGCAGAAGATCCAGGCCGGTCCGGTGCTGGCGAGCGTCACTGATCCTCCTGCGGCTTCTTGCGGACCATCGTCTTGCGGGATGCGGTGGCCACGATCTCGCCGTGCTGGTTACGGCCGGTGTGGGCGAACGTGACGATGCCCTCGCCGGGACGGCTCTTGGACTCCCGCTTGTCGATCACCTCGGACTCGGCGTACAGCGTGTCGCCGTGGAAAACCGGTTTGGGGAAGGCGATGTCGGAGAAACCGAGGTTGCCGACGATGGTGCCCTGGGTCAGCTGGGCCACCGACAGTCCGACCAGGGTGGACAGCGTGAACATCGAGTTCACCAGGCGGGCATTGAACGGCGGCAGCGCCTCGGCGAAGGCCGCGTCCAGGTGTAGCGCCTGGGTGTTCATGGTCAGCGTGGTGAACAGCACGTTGTCGGCTTCGGTGATGGTGCGACCGGGCCGGTGCCGGTAGACGACGCCGGGCTCGAACTCCTCGAACCACAGCCCACGCTGCTCGACAATGCGTTTCTCCGTCACAGGCCCAGCTCCCGCCCGATCAGCATCAGCTGCACTTCGGTTGTCCCTTCACCGATTTCGAGGATCTTGGAATCCCGGTAATGCCGGGCCACCGAATACTCGTTCATGAAACCGTAGCCGCCGAAGATCTGGGTGGCGTCGCGGGAGTTGTCCATGGCGGCCTCGCTGGCCACCATCTTGGCCACCGAGGCGGCCTTCTTGAACGGCTTGCCGGCGAGCAGCAGGGCGGCGGCGTCGTAGTAGGCGGTGCGCGCGACGTGAGCGCGCGCCTCCATCCGGGCGATCTTGAAGGCGATGGCCTGGTAGGTGCCGATCTTGGCGCCGAACGCCTCCCGCTCCTTGGCGTACTTGACGCACTCGTCCACACAACCTTGCGCGGCCCCGACCGACAGGGCGGCGATCGCGATCCGGCCCTCGTCGAGGATGCGCAGGAAGTTCGCATACCCGCGGCCACGCTCGCCGAGCAGGTTCTCCTGAGGCACCCGGACATCGTCGAAGCTCAGCGGGTGGGTGTCCGAGGCGTTCCAGCCGACCTTGTTGTAGGCGGGTTCGGCGGTGAAACCGGGAGTGGGCACCGGGACCAGGATGGAGGAGATCTCCTTCTTGCCTCTGCCATCCCCCGAGTCGCTTCGCTCCTGCCCCCCGGGACCGCTCTCCCCGGTGACCGCGGTGACGGTCACGAGTTTGGTGATGTCGGTGCCGGAGTTGGTGATGAACTGCTTGGTGCCGTTGATCACCCAGTCCGACCCGTCCGCCTTGGCGGTGGTCCGGGTGGCGCCGGCGTCGCTGCCGCCGCCGGCCTCGGTCAGGCCGAAGGCGCCCAGGGCCTTGCCGCTGGCCAGCAGCGGCAGCCATTCCTGCTTCTGCGCGTCGTTGCCGAACCGGTAAATCGGCATGGCGCCCAGCGAGACACCGGCTTCCAAGGTGATGGCGACGCTCTGGTCGACCTTGCCCAGTTCTTCCAGCGCGAGGCAGAGCGCGAAGTAGTCGCCGCCCATGCCGCCGTACTCCTCGGGGAACGGCAGGCCGAACAGGCCCATGTCGGCCATCCCGGACACCACTTCGTACGGGAAGCTGTGTTCCTCATCGTGTTTGGCGGCCACCGGGGCGACTACGTGCTGCGCGAAGTCGCGGACGGTCTTGGCCAGTTGTGTGTAGTCGTCGGGCAGTGACCCGGTCGACAAGAAGTCAGTCATGACTCGGTCTCCTTGGTTGCAGCGATGATTCGGGCCAGCGGCTGGCCCACCTTGACCTGGTCGCCGACGGCGACGAGAAGTTCGACCACGCCGTCGACCGGCGCGGACAGGGCGTGTTCCATCTTCATGGCCTCGACGGTGACGACGACGGTGCCGGCGCTCACCTCGGCGCCGTCGACGACGCCCACGGCGACGACCGCCCCGGGCATCGGGCTGAGCAGCTCGGCGTCCCCGGCGTGTTCGTCATCGGGACGTACCGGCGCCTCGCGCACCTCGTGCACCGCGATGGTGCGGTCCGGACCGGCCAGCCAGACATGGCTGCCCTCGGCGGCCGCGATGTACTCGACGCGGATCCCATCGACGGTCACGGTGAGGGTGCGATCCCGGCGTGCCGCGCTGATCCGGTAGCTGTCTCCGTGCTCGACCTCGGCCACCGCGGCATCGGGGCTGCCGGTGATACGCACATGGTCCACCCGCTCCCCCGCACCGAGGCGCAGCACCGTCGGCGCATGCGCACCGGTGCGCCATCCCGAGGGCACCGACCAGAGGCTGCCGTCGGCGTGCGCCCAGGTGTCCAGCCAGCGGTAGGCCGCGGCGGCGATGAGTTCTCCGTCGGTGGCTTGTGGCGCAACGTAATCGGGTGTGCGGCGGTCCAACAGCCCGGTGTCCAGCCGGCCCGCGGCCACGTCGGGGTCCGCGAGCAGGAAACGCAGGAAGTCGATGTTCGTGGTGACACCGAGCACGGCGGTCTGCGCCAACGCCCGGTCCAGCCCCTGCAACGCCGCATCGCGGTCCGCGCCGTGGACGATCACCTTGGCCAGCATCGGGTCGTAGTCGCTGCCCACGACGGTGCCCGGGTAGATGCCCGAATCATTGCGCACTGAGCAGATTCCCCGGTCGCTGCGCTCCTGCCCGCCGTCGGGGCTCTCCACGACGTCCAGCACGGTGCCGCCGGTCGGCAGGAACCCGTTGCCGGGATCCTCGGAGTAGACGCGGGCCTCGATCGCATGCCCGGTCAAGGTGACGTCGCCCTGGGCGATTCCGAGTTCGGCGCCGGCGGCGATACGGATCTGCTGTTCGACCAGATCCACCCCGGTGACCATTTCGGTCACCGGGTGCTCGACCTGCAACCGGGTGTTCATCTCCATGAAGAAGAACTCGTCGGGCGCATCGGCGGACACGATGAACTCGACGGTCCCGGCGCCGGTGTAGTCGACGGAGCGTGCCGTGTTACAGGCCGCCTCGCCGATGCGGGCCCGGGTCGCCGCGTCGAGCAGCGGCGAGGGCGCCTCCTCGATGACCTTCTGGTGCCGGCGCTGCAGGCTGCACTCGCGTTCGCCGAGATGGATGACGTTGCCGTGCCCGTCGGCGAGTACCTGCACCTCGATGTGGCGGGGCCGCAACACGAACCGCTCCAGGAACAGCGTGTCGTCACCGAACGCCGAGGCCGCCTCCCGGCGGGCCGAGACGAGGGCGGCCGGCAGCTCGGCGGCCTCGTGCACCACCCGCATGCCCTTGCCGCCACCCCCGGCCGACGGCTTGACCAGGACCGGGAACCCCACCTCGGGGGCCCCGGCGATCAGGTCCTCGTCGGTGAGGCCGGGCCGCGAGATCCCGGGCACCACCGGCACGTCGAACTCCGACACCGCGGCCTTGGCGGCGATCTTGTCGCCCATGGTCTTGATGGCGGTCTCCGGGGGCCCGATGAAGACGATGCCCGCGGCCTCCAGGGCTGCCGCGAATTCGGCGTTCTCGGCCAGGAATCCGTAGCCCGGATGCACCGCCTGCGCCCCGGTGCGTTGCGCCGCGGACACGATCGCACCGATGTCGAGGTAGCTCTGCCGGGCCGCGGCCGGGCCGATGCGTACCGCGGTGTCGGCCTCGGCGACGTGGCGGGCGGTCGCGTCGGCGTCGCTGTACACCGCGACCGAGCGGATGCCCAGGGCGCGCAGGGTGCGGATGACACGGACCGCGATCTCGCCGCGGTTGGCAACAAGGACTGTGTGGAACATCATCTCGCTCACATCCGGAAGACGCCGTAGGACACCGGCTCCAGCGGAGCCTGTGCGACAACTGAGAGGGCAAGGCCCAGAACGGTTCTGGTGTCGGCTGGGTCGATGACGCCGTCGTCCCACAACCGGGCTGTGGAGTAGTACGGGTTGCCCTGGTGTTCGTACTGCTCGCGGATCGGGGCCTTGAACGCCTCTTCCTGCTCGGGCGTCATGTCGCCCCGCACGGTGGCCAGCACCGAGGCCGCCTGCTCGCCGCCCATCACCGAGATGCGCGCGTTGGGCCACATCCACAGGAACCGCGGCGAGTACGCCCGTCCGCACATCGAGTAGTTGCCCGCGCCGTAGGAGCCGCCGATCACCACCGTCAGCTTCGGTACCCGGGCGCAGGCCACCGCGGTGACCATCTTGGCGCCGTGTTTGGCGATGCCGCCGGCCTCGTAGTCACGGCCGACCATGAACCCGGCGATGTTCTGCAGGAACACCAGCGGGGTGTTGCGCTTGTCGCACAGTTCGATGAAGTGCGCGCCCTTGACCGCGGATTCGCCGAACAGCACACCGTTGTTGGCGATGATGCCGACCGGGTGGCCGTGGATGCGGGCGAACCCGGTCACCAGGGTGGTGCCGTATTCGGCCTTGAACTCCTGGAATTCACCACCGTCGACGACCCGGTCGATGACTTCGTGGACGTCGTAGGGCACCCGCGAATCGACGGGCACGACATCGTAGAGCTCGGTCTGGTCGGCGATCGGCGCGACGGTCGGCCGGACCTCCCACGGCGGGTCGAGGCGCGGCCCGAGAGTGCCGATGATGCGGCGCACGATGCGCAGCGCATCGCGATCGTCGTGAGCGAGATGGTCGGTGACGCCGGAGGTCTTGGAGTGCAGGTCGCCGCCCCCGAGTTCCTCGGCGGTCACCACCTCGCCGGTCGCGGCCTTCACCAGCGGCGGGCCGCCGAGGAAGATGGTGCCCTGATTGCGCACGATGACGGCCTCGTCGCTCATCGCCGGCACGTAGGCGCCACCGGCGGTGCAGGAGCCGAGCACGGCCGCGATCTGCGGAATGCCCTGCGCGCTCATGGTCGCCTGGTTGTAGAAGATCCGGCCGAAGTGCTCGCGGTCGGGGAAGACCTCGTCCTGGCGCGGCAAGAAGGCGCCGCCGGAGTCCACCAGATAGATGCAGGGCAGCCGGTTCTGTAGGGCGATCTCCTGCGCGCGCAGGTGCTTCTTCACTGTGATCGGGTAGTAGGTGCCGCCTTTGACGGTGGCGTCGTTGGCCACGATCATGCATTCGCGCCCGGAGACCCGCCCGATGCCGGCGATCATGCCCGCGCCCGGGCACTCGTCGTCGTACATGCCGTCGGCGGCCAGCGGCGCCACATCCAGGAACGGGCTGCCCGGATCGAGCAACCCGTCCACCCGATCCCGCGGGAGCAGCTTGCCGCGTCCTACGTGGCGTTCTCGTGCCTTCTCCGGACCGCCCAGCGCCACCGCATCGAGCTTGGCGCGCAGTTCGGTCACCAGGGCGACATGTGTGTCGCGATGTGTCATCGCTGGGACCCGTTTCCACTTGAGTTAATGACGACTAACTCGGTACGATGTTAATCGTCACTAACTCAAATGTCTATGCCGGGATGGGGCCGAGGATGACCGAGACTCCGCGCAGCAAGGCCAAATCCGATCGCCGGACCCAGCTCATCGGTGCGGCCGAGAGGCTGGTCGCCGAACACGGCTACCTGGCCGTGCGCCTGGAGGACATCGGCGCCGCGGCGGGCGTCAGCGGTCCCGCGATCTACCGGCACTTCCCCAACAAGGAAGCCCTGCTGGTCGAATTGCTGGTCGGCATCAGCACCCGCCTGCTGGCCGGCGCCCGCGAGGTGGTCGCGGCCGCCCCGGACGCCGCGGCCGCCCTCGACGGGCTGATCGACTTCCACCTCGACTTCGCGCTCGGCGAATCGGATCTGATCCGCATCCAGGACCGCGACCTCGGGCACCTGCCGCCGGCGGCCAAGCGTCAGGTCCGCAAGTCCCAGCGGCAGTACGTCGAGATCTGGGTCGACGTGCTCCGCCAGATCGACCCCCGGCTCGACGAGGCCGACGCCCGACTCAAGGCACAGGCCGTCTTCGGGTTGCTCAACTCCACCCCGCACAGCGTCAAAATGCCCAGCACAGACCACGCTTCACGCACCATCCTGCGGGCGATGACGGTGGCCGCCCTGGCCGCCGCACACTGAGTCGCGGCCCGGCGACCCGCCCGGTGACTGAACACCCCGCACAGTTCGCGCGGGTACCGTGTGTCCTCATGAGGTGGGCATGACCGAATCGCCACGTAGGGACGAGCCGACGCAGCGAATCGACGGCGGCCGGTACGGGTACACCGATCCCGCCTACGCGGGGCAGAACCCGTACGGTCCACGCCCCACCGAACCGCTGCCCGCATACCCGGCCTACGGATACGACCCGACCGGTCAATACGCCGCCGGGTCCTACGGTTCGCCGACGCCGCCGCCCGCCCCGCCGGAGCCGCCGGGCACGCCGCGCTGGCTGTGGATCGTCGCGGGCATCGCCGTCGTCACCGTCGTCGGTCTGGTCATCGCGCTCGTCATCGTCAACAGCTCACAGCAACAGACCGTCGTCGCCCCGGTACCCACGCTCTCGGAGAAGCCGACCGAGCCCACGATGCCCACCACCCCGCCGACCACGACGCGCCGCCCCACCACGACCCCGCGCCCGGTGGTCCCGCCGACCACCACCGGAGCGGCGCCGACCACCTCGGCCACCCCGGGCGCCACCGAGACGGTGACCTATGACGTCACCGGTGAGGGCCGGGCCATCAACGTCACCTACGTCGACGACGGCGGCATCCTGCAGACCGAGTTCAACGTGCTGCTGCCGTGGAGCAAGACGGTGGCGCTGGCGCAGCCGGCCAAGCAGTCGGCCAGCGTCAGCATCATCAACGTCGGCCGTCAGGTGAGTTGTTCGATCACCATCAGCGGGGCCACGGTGCGCCAGCGCACCGGATCGGGCCTGACCATCTGCAGCCCGATCGGTTAGACCGCGCGGACGGTGCGCGGCGTGCGGACGCCGAGCATCAGGATCAGGCCGATCCCGAGCACCAGGCACAGCCCGCCCATCCCGGCGCGGTCGGTGCCGAAGATGCCGATGAACAACGCGAACAGCCACGGCGCCAACGGCGCGGCGGCCCGCCCGGTCGTGGTGTAGAGACCGAAGGCGACGCCCTCCTTACCCTCGGTCGAGATCCGCAGCATCTGGGTGCGCGCCGCGGACAGGGTGGGTCCGATGAACAGGCACAGCAGCAGCCCGCAGATCCAGAACGCCAGCGGCCCCGACAACGTCATCAGCGTCAGGCCCACCACGATCATCAGCGTCAGCGCGGTGACGATCACCGGTTTGGCGCCGAACCGGTCGTCGAGCAGACCACCGGCCACCGCACCGACGGCCGCCACCAGGCATGCACACACCCCGAACAGCAGCACGCTGGCCGGCGAAATGCCGTACACGCTGACCCCGAGCACCGCGCCGAAGGTGAAGACGCCGGTCAGCCCGTCCCGGAAGATCGCGCTGGCCACCAGGTAGTAGACGACGTTGCGGTCGCGGTGCCATTCGCTGCGCACCTCTGCCCACAGCTTCCGGTAGGAGGCGAAGAAGCCGACCGACCGGTGCGCCGGATCGGGCGCCGGGGCGGGTGCGGTGATCAGCAGCGGCAGCGTGAACGCCACGAACCAGGCCGCGGTCAGCAGCATCGCGGCACGCACGTTCTGCCCGTCATCGGTCGGCAGGCCCAGCAGTCCGCCGTCGCCGGCCATGAAGCCGATGTAGACGATCAGCAGCAGGCCGACACTGCCGCCGTAGCCGACCGCCAGGCCCGCGCCGGAGACCCGACCGGAGGTCGCCGGCGTGGACAGCTGGCTGAGCATGGCGTTGTAGGGCACGGTGGCCAGGTCGTTGCAGGCCGCGGTGAACGCCAGCAGCGCGAGCCCGGCCCACAGATAGGTGTAGTCGGTCCGGATGAAGCTCATGCTGACCACCAGCAGGACCACCGCACCGGCCAGCAGGGCGAGAGCGCGGCGACGGCGGTGCGGGGCGTCCACCCAGATCCCGGTCACCGGGGCCAGCAGCGCGACGATGAGCCCGGCCGCGGTCAATGCCCAGCCGAGCCAGCTCGACGGCGTCGTCTCCCCCGGCAGCCCGGCGCCGACGGCATCGGTCAGATAGACGGAGAAGACGAAGGTGACCACGATCGCGTTCACCGCGGTGGCACCGCAGTCGTAGAGAACCCACGATCGGACCTGTGACCGCCGGGCCTTCGCGGGCGCCGACCCGGGGCTGCTCATGGCCGTCACCTTATAAGTCCCTACGATTTCTCCCATGCCCGTACCCGCGCCCCACCCCGACGCCCGCG
Organism: Mycolicibacterium diernhoferi; assembly: GCF_019456655.1. Classification (NCBI taxonomy): domain Bacteria; kingdom Bacillati; phylum Actinomycetota; class Actinomycetes; order Mycobacteriales; family Mycobacteriaceae; genus Mycobacterium; species Mycolicibacterium diernhoferi. The sequence continues at coordinate 4,252,865 of NZ_CP080332.1, forward strand.
CCGTCGTCACCGGTGCCTCCCAAGGAATCGGTGAGGCCCTCGCCCTTGACCTGGCCGGCCGCGGCCACAATCTGATCATCACCGCGCGCCGCGGAGAAGTGCTCACCGAGCTGGCCGAGCGGATCACCGCGAAGCACGGCGTCACCGTCGAGGTGCGCGCGGTGGACCTGGCCGATCCGGCGGCCCGCGACGTGTTCTGCGAGGAGCTGGCGAGTCGCAACATCTCCATCCTGTGCGCCAACGCCGGGACGGCCACCTTCGGCCCGCTGGCCAAGCTCGACCCGGCCGGGGAGAAGGCCCAGGTTCAGCTCAATGCCATTGCGGTGCACGACCTCTGTCTGGCGGTGCTGCCCGGCATGCTGGAGCGCCGGGCGGGCGGCATCCTGATCTCCGGGTCCGCCGCGGGCAACTCACCGATTCCGAACAACGCCACCTACGCGGCGACCAAGGCCTTCGCGAACACCTTCAGCGAATCGCTGCGCGGCGAGGTCAAGAGCGCCGGCATCCACGTCACGCTGCTGGCACCCGGCCCGGTGCGCACCGAGCTGCCCGACCCGTCCGAGCAGTCGCTGGTGGAGCGGCTGATCCCGGACTTCCTGTGGATCGACACCGAGTACACCGCCAAGCTGTCGCTGGACGGCTTGGAGCAGAACAAGATGCGCATCGTCCCGGGCCTGACCTCGAAGGCCATGTCGGTGGCCAGCGGCTACGCCCCGCGCGCGATCGTCACCCCGATCGTCGGCGCGGTCTACCGGAAGCTCGGCGGCGAATAGGTTCTGCGCGAATCAGCGGCGGCGACGCCGGCCGGTGCCGAAGATGCTGCGGGTGATCTCCCGGCCGATCACGGTGCCCGCCGAGCGCATCGCGCTCTTGAATGCCGGGCTGGCGACCATCTTGTCCAGCAGGCCCGGCTCGGCGATATCGCGGGCCTTGATCGTGCCCCCGCCCTCCGCGGATCCCACCGGGGTGGTGGGCAGCGGCGGCGGCAGGTCGGGCGTTGGCGGTGCCGGGGCCGGCTCCGGCGGGGCGAGCCGGGCGTTGAGCATCTCGTAGGCGGATTCCCGGTCGATGGTCTGCCCGTAGGTGGCCTGCAGCGGACTGGCCGCCGCGGCGGCCTTGATCGCGTCGGGGCCGATGGTGTCCATCAGCGACCGCGGCGCCCGCATCCGGGTCCAGGCCACCGGGGTCGGTGCACCCTTCTCGGACAGCACGGTGACGATGGCCTCCCCGATCCCGAGGGACGTCAGCGCCTTCTCCAGGTCGTAGACGTCGGTCTTCGGGTAGGTGCGCACCGTCTTGCGCAGCGCCTTCTGATCGTCGGGGGTGAACGCGCGCAGCGCGTGCTGGACCCGGGCGCCCAGCTGGCTGAGCACATTGTTGGGCACATCGGTGGGCAACTGGGTGCAGAAGAAGACGCCGACGCCCTTGGAGCGAATCAGCTTGACGGTCTGCTCGACCTGCTCCAGGAACGCCTTGGATGCGTCGTTGAACAGCAGGTGCGCCTCGTCGAAGAAGAACACCAGCTTCGGCTTGTCCAGGTCGCCTTCCTCGGGCAGCGTGGTGAACAGGTCGGCCAGCACCCACATCAGGAAGGTCGAGAACATCACCGGGCGCGCAGCCTGGGCGCCCAGCTCCAGCAGCGTGATGACGCCGCGGCCCTGTGGGTCCAGCCGGATCAGGTCCTTGGGTTCCAGTTCGGGCTCGCCGAAGAAGGTGTCACCACCGTCGGCCTCCAGGTTGATCAGCGCGCGCAGGATGACCCCGGCCGTCGTCGGCGACACCGCGCCCAGGGCCTTGAGTTCGGGCTTGCCCTCGTCGCTGGTGAGGTACTGGATGACCGCGCGCAGATCCTTCAGATCCAGCAGCGACAACCCCTTCTGGTCGGCGAAGTGGAAGATCAGGCCCAGGGTGGACTCCTGGGTGGCGTTGAGCCCCAATACCTTCGACAGCAGGATCGGCCCGAAGCTGGTGACGGTGGCGCGCACCGGCACGCCGATCCCCTCGGTGCCCAGCGACAGGAACTCCACCGGGTAGCCGGTGCCCGCCCACGTGTCGCCGGTGTCGGCGGCACGCTGCGCGGTCCGGTCGCTGTTCTCCCCCGGCCGGGACAACCCGGACAGATCCCCCTTGACGTCGGCCATCAGCACCGGCACCCCGGCGGCGGAGAGCTGCTCGGCCATCACCTGCAGCGACTTGGTCTTGCCGGTGCCGGTCGCGCCGGCGACGAGCCCGTGCCGGTTGACCATGGCCAACGGAATCCGGACCTGTGCACCCGGATCGACCACCCCGTCGACGACGACGGTTCCCAGCTCCAGAGCCTGCCCTTCAACGGCGTAACCTGCGGCGATCTGCTGAGCCGGGGTCGCGGCCGATTCTGCGGTCATGCGCCTGACATTACTGAACACGCAACAACAGGGCAGGTGCAGGCAGCGATTCGCCGGCGGTGGGAATACTGTGGATCTCCGTGCGTGAAGAACTCGTGTGGATCGACTGTGAGATGACCGGGCTCGATCTGAAGTCCGACAAGCTCATCGAGATTGCGGCATTGGTCACCGATGCCGACCTCAATGTGCTCGGTGAAGGTATCGACGTGGTCATCCACGCCGACCCGGCCGACCTGTCCGGCATGGTCGACGTGGTCGCCAAGATGCACTCCAAGTCCGGTCTGGACAAGGAGGTGCTGGCCTCCTCGATCGACCTCGCGACGGCGGAGACGATGGTGCTCGACTACATCCGCAGCCACGTCAAGCAGCCCAAAACCGCGCCGCTGTGCGGCAATTCGATCGCCACCGACCGTGGTTTCATCGCCCGCGACATGCCGACCCTCGACGAGTTCCTGCACTACCGGATGATCGACGTCAGCTCCATCAAGGAACTGTGCCGGCGCTGGTACCCGCGGATCTACTTCGGCCAGCCGGAGAAGGGCCTCGCGCACCGCGCCCTGGCCGATATCCACGAGTCGATCCAGGAGTTGCGGTACTACCGCCAAACCGCCTTCGTGGCCGCTCCCGGGCCTTCGACCAGCGAAATCGCCGCCGTGGCGGCCGAGCTGGGACCGGCCGGCAGCGCGCCGAAGGAGTCCGATTCGGCTTAACGGCCCTCGACCGGTTAAGATCGTCAGCGCCGCTCAGGCGGCAATGGTGGCTGTAGTTCAGTTGGTAGAGCACCAGGTTGTGATCCTGGCTGTCGCGGGTTCGAGTCCCGTCAGCCACCCGCGCAGGTGGGAGGGCCCTTAGGCCCTCCCACCGTTTGCGTTCTAGGGGCGGTTGCGACGAACGTTCGCAAGCCGGGCGCCGATCACTTCTTGAAGGCGTCCTTCACCTTCTCGCCGGCATCCTTGAGGTTGGACTTCGCCTGATCGCCCTTGCCCTCGTTTTCGGTGTCCCGGTCGCCGGTCACCTTTCCGGCCGCTTCCTTCGCCTTTCCACCGAGGTCCTGCATCTTGTTCTTCGCCTTATCGATGCCGCTCATGGTGCGCACTCCTGTTTCGCCGGGAACCAGTCCGGATTGGCCGGCTCTCCCGTTAGGGGTACCTCTCAAGCGGGTCACCAAACCCGCAGCCTGCCAACGGCTCTCAAGGTGAGAATCTCCCGGCTAAGAGGTTGCGGCGCCGCGCCGGCACACCTGATCCGCCACTACAGGCCCGGGCGCTCGGTCTTTGACGCCAAGGCCCCCGCCCGAGCAGAACCGCCGGGCAAATCCGATCGACAGGTCCGGACAATCCGCGCCCAGTGATGTAGATCACAGGCGACGGGCCACCCACCTCGATCAGCGGGACCATCGGGTCCCTGCCACCCCGCGACCGAGGTTGGCCTCAGGACGCGGGGGCCGCTGCGCGCCGGATGCGCGGGGCCAGCTGCACCACCTCGGGCACCACGGTCGGGTTCAGATACGCGGCGCCGACCAGTGAAACCAAGGTGTTGGCGACGTCGTTGAGCGCCGACATCTGCTCGGGCAGTTGCCCGTGTGACACCCACGACTTGAACAGCAGCGAGAGCAGGTCACGATCGGCGCCGCGCAGGATCTCGGTGTCCTCGGTGGGGCCGATGCCCACCCGCACGATCGACAGGTCCGGGTGCTCGCTGCGCCACGAATGCAGGATCTCGTTGAGCGCGGCCTTGCTGGCGTTGTAGGCCGCCACCCCGGCGCGCGGCCGGCCCACGTCGTGGCTGGAGGTGATCAGCACGACGCCGTCCTCGGACAGGTGCGGCTGCACGGCCCGCAGTACCCCGTGCGCGCCCAGGGTGTTGACGTTGAAGGCGTGGATCCAGGTGGCGATGTCGGTGTCCTCGATATGCGCCATGGGAGCCACCGTGCTGGTGAACACGACGGCGTCGAAACCACCGAGGGTGTCGGCCGCCTCCCCCACCACCCGGGTGATGGCCGCGGGATCCTCGACGTCGAGCTCGAAGGCCCAGCCGCCGATCTTCTCGGCCAGCTCCGTCAGCAGCTCGGTGCGCCGGGCCGCGACCGCGACCTTGGCGCCGCGCTCGGCGGCCTGGACGGCGACCGCGTGCCCGATACCCGACGATGCGCCGACAACGAGCACTCGCAACCCGGCGATATCAGAACCTTCACCACTCATCGTGTGTACGACTCCCTTTCCTTCACCCTCACGGTGTTAGGACACCCTATGTTCGGGACAGTACCGCGCGCGATGAGTTCTGGTCGCACAGTGGGTCTACACGGACACGAACTGCCGGAAAAGGAGACCCCCATGGCTACAGCCAAACCACCGGTCGTGGATGCGGACACCTGGCGGGCCGCGCTCGCGGATCTGCGCCGACGCGAGAAGGCCGCCACCCGGGAACTCGACGCGATCGCCGCCGAGCGCCGCCGGCTGCCGATGGTGCAGCTGCCCGACTACACCCTGATCGGCGCACAGGGACCGGTGCGGCTGGCCGACGTGTTCGAAGGCCGTTCACAGCTGATCACCTACAACCACATGTGGTCCGACGGCGCGGAATGGCAATGCGGCGGCTGCACCGGGTTCACCTCGCAGTTCACCCGGCTGGACTTCCTGGACAACTACGACGCGCGGTTCGTCATCGTCACCAACGGGCCGATCGAGGAGGCGCTGGCCTACCGCGACAAGGTCGGCAACAAGATGGATTGGTACTCGTCCGCGGAGAGCAGCTTCGGCGCCGACGTCGACGCCGCCCCGGGTGAGGGTTTCGCGGTGAACGTATTCTTGCGCGACGGCGAGACCGTCTACCGCACCTGGCACACCAACGGCCGCGGCACCGAACAGCTCAGCCATTCCTTCGCGCTGATCGACGTGCTGCCCTACGGCCGACAGGAGGAATGGCTGGACTCGCCGCCGGGATGGCCGTCGCGGCCCACCTACTCCGGATGGCTGGACAGCCCCGACATCGCCCGGTTCTACGGAAGCGACACGCAGTGACCTCCACTCACAGGACCGATGCCGCCGAGCGCTACGTGATCACCCGCACCATCCCCGCCGGCCCCAGCGCGGTGTTCGCCGTCCTCACCGACCCGGCACGCCATCAGGACATCGAACCGACCGACTGGGTGCGCGAGGCTGTGGACCCCCAACCCATCACCGGTGTCGGGCAGATGTTCGTGATGAACATGTTCCTGGAATTCGCCGGCGGACACTACGTGATGCACAACCTGGTCACCGAATTCGAGCGTGACCGCACAATCGCCTGGCTGCCCGGCCAGCTCGACGAATCCGGCGAGCATCAACCCGGCGGATGGTGGTGGCGCTACGACCTGGCGCCCAACGGCGACGGCACCGATGTGACGATCACCTACGACTGGACCGGCACACCGCAGAGTTTCCGCGACCAGGTCGGCGGCATGCCGCCGTTCCCGCCGGCATACATCGAGGATTCCCTTGCCGCACTGGAGAATGCGGCCACCTAGGCTCTCCCCGGCGGCCCGTCAGGCGCTGGCGTTGCCGGCCTTCCACTGCGACCACGGGATGTTCCAGTCGCCGAGACCGTCGGTGCCGGGCAGCACCGACCCGACGGTGCCCACCACCTCCACGATGTCGCCGCGCTTGGTGTTCTCGTAGAACCACTGGGCGTTGGAGGTGCTCACGTTCAGGCAGCCGTGGCTGACGTTGCTGTAGCCCTGGCTGCCGACCGACCACGGTGCGCCGTGCACGTAGATGCCGCTGTAGGACATCTGCGTGGCGTAGTCCACCTCGGTGCGATATCCGTTGGGAGAGTTCACCGGAACGCCGTAGGTCGAGGAGTCCATCACCAGTTCGGCGAACCGTTCACCGATGATGTACACGCCGTTGTTGGTCGGTGTGCTGTTCTTGCCCATCGAGATCGGCATCGTCTTGACGACCTCGCCGTTGCGCCGGACGGTCAGCGTCTTGGTGCTGTCATCGGCGACGGCGATCACCTCGTCACCGATGGTGAAGTCGGTGCTCGCGTTGTCCTGCCCGAACAGACCGTCACCGAAGTCCACACCGTAGCTGTTGACCTCGACGCTGACCTTGGTGCCGGGCTTCCAGTATTCGGCCGGACGCCAGCGCACCTCACGGTTGTTGAGCCAGTAGAAGGCGCCGTCCACCTCGGGTGTGGTGGTGACCTTGATGGCCTGCTCGGCCGCGGCGCGGTTGGTGATGCTCTCGTCGAAGCGCACCGCGATCGGCTGGCCGACGCCGACGACGGACCCCTCGGTGGGCATCAGGTAGGGCATGGTCAGGTTCTCGGGCGAGTGCGTCTCGAAGGTCGCCTTGGTGACCGCCTCGCCGCCCAGACCCGACGAGCGCGCGCTCAGCGTGTAGCTGGCGTTGTAGTCCAACGGATCGGTGGTCGACCAACTCAGCCCATCGGCACTGAGTTCACCGGCGACCGGGTCGCCGTCCTCGTCGATCAGGCTGACGACGCCGAGAACGCCACCCTCGGTGCTGACCCTGACCGGCTCGTCGACGGTGACGCCGACGTCCCCGTTGGTGACCGAGGCGGTGAGCTTGGGCACCAGCAGGTCGCTGTACGGGGTGCCCTTGTCGGCGATGGTCTTGGGTTGATCGGGGGCCTGATGGCTGCTGCAGGCGCCGAGGGTCAGCACTGTGCTCAACGCCACTGCGATCAGGATTGGCCATGTCTTGCGGCGACCCACACCCACCACCGGCGAGACCTGAACCATCTATTTTGCTCCACTTTTGCATCAAGAACCGCGGGGTCACGGTTAATTGGCAATAGTCTAAGGGAACGACCGACAACTGGCCCTCTGCACGAACCGGGGACCCCGGTTGTCATGCGGATTTCATCTTGACGCGTCGGTGCTGTTATTGTTTCCAGCGCGCGCCGTTAGCTCAGTTGGTAGAGCAGCTGACTCTTAATCAGCGGGTCCGGGGTTCGAAACCCTGACGGCGCACCAGTACAAAAGCCCTGCTTCGGCAGGGTTTTTGTCGTTTCAGAGCGTCTACCAGGCCGGTCCCACCAGCCACTTTGTCCCCAAAAGGTCTCCACAGGGTCTCCACACGGCGGGGACAGCCTCCACTACAGCAAAGGCGTGGCTCCGACATTTGTCGGTGACGTTACTTACGATCCCGCCATGGGATTCACGCGCTTCGTGGAGAAGTGGTGGGCATTGGGCGTCGCCGCCGCCCTGTGGGTCGTAACCGCCTGGGGCATGGGCGTCGCCCTGTGGGTCGTCGCCGCCTGGGACGCGGCCGGCCGCCGTTTAGTGCTGACGTACCGCTGGCTGCACGATCACGTATCGCCCGAAGGGTGGTCTGCACTCGGCACTTGGGCCACTGCCGCAATTGCGCTTGGAGCCGCCGCCTTCGCCTGGTTCCAAATTCAGGAAGTACGTAGAACCCGACAAGAGCAGGCGCAGCCGAACGTCGTGATGTACACCGAACTGAACCCGTCGAGCAAGCGGTTCCTTGAGATTGTGATAAAAAATTTTGGCAGCACCCCCGCCTACAACGTAAAGACTGTCATAGATCCGCCGCTTAAAGCTACGCCGAACAACGTGTCAAAAGGCAAGCTCGCGGATGTTCCAATTCCAGAATTCCCAATACTTGCACCCGGTCAAGAATGGCGGACCGGCTGGGATTTTTACCTCTCCCGCAAGCGCCATAATAAAAAGTGGGGACCACTAGCCGGAAAAACAGAATCCGAATTGGCCGAAGATGAAAAACTCACGATCCAAGCCCAGATGAGTTATACCGGGGGAAGTTACTCGTACGAACAAGTCATTGCAGACATGACCCTACCGTCGGTACATATGGCCGAAGTTACTTACCAAGACAGTCACAGGCGGACATTCACAACCCAGGCAGTTTTAGACGCTAATCTATTCAAAGACACCACTTGGCTCGATATCAAGACCGTTCACAACCTCGTCAAAGTGCTCGAAAAACAGCTAGAGGAACAAAATAGGGGATTAACTGCAATCCATCGTCGTTTAGCTGAGTTCGGTACTGAGCACGAAGGCATCTGGGTATACAACAGCGCAGATGACGAAGAACGTGAGTTTCGACTCGCAATCAAGACGGCAGACCTGTCCGAGAAGCGCGATATTCAGGAGCACTTCGACTATCAACTTTTTGGCGGGCAGTCTGGAAGTCCACTACCGGAATTTAGCTCGGATGACGTGGAAAAAATCGCTGTCGAAGACGCGCGAGCCAATGATCGGTTTATCCCCACGACGGGCGATAATGTGAACATTCACCAAAGTTGGCGAATCGCATATATTCGCGCACACAACCACTCGCAATTCGGCCTCGTATATGATCTATACACATCACAGGGGGAATTTATTCGGATACCCGCTGCCACTGAAATCCACGTGATTCGCACATTGCCTGGAGATAATGTGAATCAACGGGGTAAGGAATTATGAGAGACGCAATCTGGTTTCTATTAATCACCGCAGTTGGTATTCCTATTGGCGGGTGGATTTCGGCTTATATTAATGCACACATAAGCCGAACGACATCCAAAGAGACAGCGCTACTTTCCGCTGCGCAGAAGCGACGCGACACCGAGATAGCACAGTTACGCGATGCTCAACAAAAACTGTTGGAAGCTGCAACTGCAGTTCAGTCTTACGCGTGGTATGTCGATAGAGACACACGACTCCGAGCTTCAATCAGCGAAGAGCAATGGCACGCATCGCGGGAGTTTGTTGAAAGTGCCGTGATTAGAGCGCAAGAGCTGCGCGCGCTCGCCCGGACACTGCCAACCGATGAATTGCGTGACTCATACGTGGCAGTTGAACGCCTGATAATGCGGGTTGTTCGAGGTAGTGACGACGACACGTTCGACGCCTGGCATGAAGACGTGTCCGGTCCGCAACCAGACACCATCACGCGTGCGATCAATGCAACAGCCGACGCCATTAAGCGGCTCTACGACACATACCCCACCGAACTCGGCGCAAGGCCGACCACCGCCCAAATTGCGCCACGTGCACGAACTGAGAACTAACCCTGTCGGCGCATCGGAACGATGTTGGTTCCCAACGCACCAGCCGACGGCCGTCGGAGCGGTGCAGCCTTTCCGCCGTCCCCTTCAGTGATGTAGTCGGCGTAGACAGTGAGAGTCGTCACAAACGAGGCGTGCCCGAGCATCTTCGAAACGCTCATGTAGTGCTCCCCCGCTGACAAACTCATCACCGCGAATGAATGTCGCAGATCGTGCCAGCGGACGTGATCGAATCTGAGAGCGGCCAGGGCGGGGGTGAAATAGTGTTTGGCGATCCCGGCCGGATTGAGCGGAACCGACCATTTGTAGCCCGACGACGGCGCAACGCGAGTCGCTGCCGCGTGCGGATCTGGCCGGGTGTAGCGCCGATCCGGTTCGCCCGTCATGGCACTGATCGGCGCGTCCGCATCTATCACCCAAACGCGTTCCGCTTCGATGTCGACGCGCGAAATCTCTTCGGGCAGAACCTCGCTCCGGCCGAATCGGCCGGGAAATAGCGGAGCAGCCGGATCGAATGTCGCTGACGACGGGTCGCCGTGCGGATGATCGTTGGCCAGATAGGCGCGCAGATCGTCGGCCAGCCACGGATCGATCGGCACCACCCGACGCGACTTGGTTGATTTCGGCGTACCGGTCTCAAACCCGCCAGGCACCGCGCGTCGCGTGCGCGTCACCGCCACAGAACCGGCCGCACCGGGGATGGCGGCCAGCATCAGATCACCGACGTTCAGCCCGGCCAACTCCCCCGCCCGCAAACCGGTGAACGCGGCGAACAGCACCACCAACCCATAGATCGGATGGCCCTGCACGGTAGCGATGTGGCCGGCTACGGCCGCAATCTCGGCCGCAGACAGCGGCCGGGCGGTAAACGGTTCGGCGTCGGGATCGGCCGCACGGGTGCGCGGCACCGCAACGCACGGATTGGCGGCCAGCGCGCCGTCGACTACCGCGACATCGAGAATCCGGCGCAGCGTCTCGAAAGCGTGCTTGACCGTCGAACGCGACAACGTCACCAACTCCGAATCGGCGTCTGTCATCGTTTTAGGCCGTGCGTGCGACGGTCGTGGACGCGGCTGCATCAATTCGGCTCGCCAGCGCCGAACGTCGGCGGCAGTAATCGTCGCCACTGCGCGATCCCCGAACGATTCGGCGATGTAGCGGCGGTAGTTGGCCCGGTAGTCGGCCAGCACACGCGGTTTCACCTGACCCGCCAAGCCATCAAGCCACGCATCCGCATACAGACTCAGCGGCCGATTACCGGCGTCACGCTGCGCGGCCGGAGACAACCCGCGCGCCACCTTCGGATTGATCTCGTTCGCTTCTCAGTCCACAGCGCTGGATTCAGCCGACATCGAAGACGCGATGCGCAAGATCACCCGCAAGGGGTTCGGCACCAAGGCGACCGGATCGCAGTTGGTGATCTTGGCCAATCCTGATGAATCGGAGCGCATCCAAAAATGGCGAGCTGGCGAAGAGAGCCGTGCCGGTTCAAACATCCTCGCCTCGTACGATTTCATTCCGTCCGTCGAGCACCCGCCGTACCTCACCGATTAGACGATGGTTGGTTCGCCCGTCGCAGCCGACTATCAGGGATTGCCCGTTCTGGGCAGTTACGGCCAAGCGCTACTGATCGAAAGTTCCTTCATTCCCAGCGGATACGTCTGCGTGGCTTCGACCAACGGACCGAACAGCACCCAGAACGCTCTCGGTTTTCGCGACACCAAAACGCGGCGTATCGCGGTTTGCTTCTACTGCCCGGACAAGGCCCGTACCCGGTGGTTGATTCGACGCACTTGCGTAGTTTCGGCGTTGGCGTTCGGCATCGGTCTGCCGCCGTCTGTATTCAGGTCACGACCGACACGACTTACACCAAACCGGCCGACAGCCTGATTCCGGTCTAAGGCGGCTACCGATGATTCCGCCCTATATCGAAGGTGCGATTCGTGAGGCCAAGCGACGCAACGACGGCGGCAGCGAGTTCGGCGTTTCCAGCGGATTGCGACCGCGGCCGCGTCCGCACACCTTCGAGCACACCCCGGCCCGGCGATGAGCGCGGGAAAGCCCTCGTTGGTGAGCCGATCCGCCGAAGCTGATTCAGCTACCGGTGGCGCAGCGCCAGGGCGAACCCCGTCCGCCCCGCCACGGACGCCTGTCGCCAAGAGCAGGTTGTCCCCGCCCTACATCGAAGACTGATACACAGACTGGAGAGTCGCGATGGCGAAGAAGTCAAAAGGCAGACGCCGGCCACGCGCCGGATCTGGCCGATTCAAAAAGAGCTGATCGATGGCGAAACGACGCAACATCAAACGCGACAAGCGGGGTCGGTTTGCGTCCACCGCCAGCCGGTCGACGCGGGTCAAACGCACGCTGCCTACGAAACTGGTCGCTGGCTCTGCGCGCCGAAACGTCAAGGCGGGCCGTGTTGGTCCAGGCGGTGCCTACGCCGGAATAAAAGCGGGCGTAGAGCTCAAACCGCGCAATGGCAACGCACGCTATTGGGTCGGAGTATCAGCTGGTCGCCGGATCGCCCGTTAGCCGCCTTGGCGGAACAAATGCCAGTGGGTTTCGATGTCTCTAACGTTCGCCCAGCAACCCTGCGATCACCTGACCGGTCTCCCACGCGGCGGAAAAAAGAGTGAGTGGTTCACTAAGTGGATACGGCCTCGGCTCGATAGCGGGATTCTGAAAATCGACCGTGAGACTGTCCCCGACTAGGTGGTATGTCTTGGTCAGCGAGAACTTTTCCCAAGTGTGGCCAAGGTATTCGACCGATCCTACTGGGAGGAAGACGGCCGTGCCGAACGTGAATAGATCGCCGGTCGACAACGTACCTCGCAGGAGGGTAAAGCCGGGTGTAAACGTCACCTGATCGCCAGCGTCCGCGATAACGACTGCAATATCAGTGTTGTGACTCAGGTTGAAAGAGCGGCCCTTTTCGCTGGAATCGGCGAACTCAACGGTGAGGTGGAAGTTAGCCCCTTCCGGTTGGTGCACCGGCGCCTTAATTCGCCGAAATCGCCGCCATGAGAATTGGCCGTCGTGGAACTCATCAACCGGTAAGAAAGTACTTGAAAGTTGAAAAGGTTCGAGAGGCGGAACTGACTGAAATAGAATATGCGTGCCGTTTGGAAATGCTGTCATCGAACAGTCCTTCCGATATGCATGGATTGCCGGGCTAGACTACGGCGGTGCGGTGACAAAGTCTGTCAAGAATGAAGCGTGTTTCACAATCGGTCCGCTGGTTACTTACCAGAAGCACGTGGACGTTGGTTTCGAAGACAAAGAAACATTTGACTCATCGGCAAGACTGTTCGCATGAAGTTCCACGACATCGCGAGCGAGATCCGCGCAAACGTGGTGGCGTTGCATCAGGAAGTGGTTGCCATGGCCGAGTTCCTCGATGGCCGCGAACACAACTTTCGCCACGCGACATTCGGATACGCCATGGCCTGCATGGGGCAGATCGATGTCATGTCGTATTGCACCGACGGACCCGACAAGGCGCGGGGCGCCCAGACACGACGAATGCAACGCTTCATGGAGCGCTACATCGATCAGGACAAGAGCGAGACGCACCGAGTAGCGATTCAGCTGATGCGGCATACCCTCATGCACACCGGCGCATTCCGGTACCCCTACGACGAAACCAACGAGATCGCGTACACCTGGCAGTGCTACTTCAACGACTCTGACGCCTCAAAGCGTGAGCACTACTCACTGACAGTTGAGAACCCGCTGTATCAAGAACACTTGTTAGAGGCTTCGCAGGGCCGACCGGTCGCTCAGATCAAAGCACTCAACTTCCGGTTGATCCTGTTCGCCGCCGACGTCGTACACGCCGCCGACGGATGGATCGCTGACATGCGTGCCGACCCGGTAGGTCAAGACCGATGTGAATCGAACTATCCGGCGATCCGGTTTCAAATCTTCAACCGTAAGCCGAAGGCCTAGATCGTCCTCGCGGCTCCTTAACGGGACCGCATCCGATTCCGAAAACCTGAGCCCTTCGGCTTGGCCGACGAACTCGGCCCGGTCCCCCAACGGATCGCGGGCAAAGAGCCAGCAAACGCCTCCGGGGTCTCCACAAGGTCTCCACACGCGGGGGCAGTTACAGATAACTGAGACGATTTCAGACGAACTCAGACAAGCGCGCAACGACTCAGAAAGTGCTTCTGATCTGCATAAATCTAGGCTAGCCCAGATCATCGCCGTAGGTCAGAATTTAACCGGTAACGCTCTCTTAATCAGCGGGTCCGGGGTTCGAAACCCTGACGGCGCACCACACGAAAGCCCCGCTCCGGCGGGGCTTTCGGCATTCCGGGCCTATTCGGTGGCTGGCGACAGCAGGATCGGGCTCAGGTACCGGCGGGCGAACGCGCGGACCTCATCGCCGTCGGCGAGGTTCACCGGACTCGTGGGTGTCACGTAGAAACCGATGATGACGTGCATCAGCGCATCGGCCTGTTGCCGCGGATCGGCGGCCGGAATCTCGCCACGCTGTGCCTGGACCCGGATGGCCTCGGCGATGAAGTCCCGGCCCCGCTCCAACGGTGACGGCGCCCCCTCGGCGAAGGCCGCCACCAGTTCGGCACGGCGCGCGGCACTGACATGGTGAAACGGCGGCTGCCGCACCACATCGATGCACAGCGCGAACGCCTCGGCGACCTGTTCACGCGGATCGGAATGGGCTGCCATCAACGCGGCGAACTCGGTGAAGATCGCCGTGAGCTCCCGGGCCAGGGCGTGCTGGAACAGGATGTCCTTGGTCGCGAACCGGCGGTGAAGGGTGGCCCGCCCGACGTCGGCGCGCCGGGCGATCTCCGTCGTGGTCGCCGCGCGGGTGCCGCGCTCGGCCAGCACCGCCATGCCGGCATCCATGATGCGGATGTCGACGGCGTCGTAGGCGCGGCGATCGAAGTCCGGTTCGAACGCCGCGGTCAGCAGCTCTCGCATCGGCGCGCTCGGCCTGGTCATGCGACCTGACTCTAATGCCCGGCCCCCAGGGTTATAGTGAGACAATTCGCCATTCTGTTGTCTCATTTGTCCGAGGGAGTGCACACATGACTGCGGATGCCACCAGCGTCGCCGGCCATCCCTTCGACTTTCATCACCAGCCCGGGATGGACCTGCGGCCGGCACCGCCGCGCGCCCTGAATGCCTCCGACCTGTGGAGCCACCCCGCCAGGATGCTGCTCTCCCCGTGGCTGGACACCACCGCCCCGCCCGCCGACACCGAACTCAACCGGCTGTTCGCCGATCACTTCTGGCAGGGTGACGAGCCGATCGACGCCGTCGTCGAGGCCTTCCGCGAGACCGGAATGCAGCGCGGGCGCGCGATGCTGGAGCAGGCGCTGGCCCACGGCATCGACACCGTCCAGGACGCGCCGCAGGCACTGGTGGATTTCTTTGCCCGCCTGGACAATCCGCCGTCCTGGCATGACCCGGAGCAGTGGGAGCGCGGTCGCCGGCTGTGGACCCGGTCCTCGTTCTCGGGCAAGTTGTGCATGGCGGTGCTGGATTTCATGGCGACCTTCGTCGGCGAGGAGGTGTCCAGCGCGGTCGGCGCGACCGGCCGTTACGTCGAGGACTTCGCCACCCGCAACCTGGAGACCAACCTGTGGTTCGCCGCGATGGCCGAACCCGATGCGGTACAGCGCACCTCGCCGCGTTTCCACGACACCATCCGGGTCCGACTGATGCACGGCCAGGTCCGCGCCGGCCTGCGCCGCTCCTGGGGCGACGAGCATTTCGCCCAGCACGGCAACCCGATCTCGAATACCTCGATCATGGGTGCCTCGCTGTCGTTCGGTTTGTTCCCGATGTTGTTGGATCACGTTCTGGGGCGCCGCCATACGCGCCAGGAACTCACCGACGTCACCATGTACTGGGCGTACATCGGCTACGTCTTCGGCGCGTCCGAAGAACTGGTCCCCCGCAACCTCGATGATGCGCTGGCCGCCCTGCACTACCAGTTCAGCACCGCCGGTGGGCCGTCCGAGTACACCGAACCGATGGCCGTCACGGCCACCGAGAGTCTGCGCGAGAGCACGTGGGTGAACAAGGTGATCATCGCGGCGATGACACCGGCGCTCGGCCTGATCGGGTTCTACAGCGGCAAGGACGGGGTGGCGGCACTGGTGCAGGGCACCCCCTTCGAGAACGCCCGCATCCGACCGTGGGACACCATGACCCGGCTGCTGGTGACGGCCAACGTCACCGTCAACCGGCTCAGCGACCGACTTCCCGGCGCACACCGCCGGATCGAACGCCAGCTCGACAACGGCGATCTGTTCTGGCGACTGGTGGTCTGGTACACCCGCAGCAACGCCGCCAGGAAGGGCGTCACGGCCACCCGCTACACCCACCACGACCACACCGCGGCCACCGGCATCGGCTGCCCGCACGCCCAGCGCGCCGGCTGACCGTGATGCCCGGCCGGCCGCGGTTACCCAGGGCGTTGCGCCGGTCCGCGCCGGCGCCGGTGAACCCACCCACAGCCGATTTCGAGGTGGAGTTGGCGCGTTCCGGGCGGGTGCTGACGGTGCCGGCCGACAGGTCGATCCTCGACACCCTCGAGGACGCCGGCGTCGGGCCGGCCAACTCGTGCCGCAACGGAATCTGCGGCAGCTGCGAGACGGCGGTCATCAGCGGCACACCCATCCACCGCGACTTCTATCTGAGCGCCGAGCAGCAGTCGGCCGGTACCTGCATGACCGTCTGCGTGTCCCGGGCTCCGGCCGGCAGCCGGTTGGTGCTCGACATCTGAGTCAGCGTTCCCCGCGCAGCGCCAAGCTGATCCGCGCCGCGGCCTCGCGGACCTGCGGGCCCAACTCGTCGAACCGGTCGGCGGTGATGCGGCTGCTCGGCCCCGACACCGACACCGCGGCCACCGGCCCCGACGCGCTCTCGATGGGCGCGCCGAGCGAACTGATCCCGTGCGACAACCCGCCGACGTTGACCGAGTAGCCGCGCTCGCGAATCTCGTTGACCACGGCCCGAATTCGGCCCGGATCGGTCAGGGTGTCCGGCGTCTGCGCCGGCAACGGACCGGCAAGATACTTGTCCAGGTACTCATCGCCGCAGGCGGACAGATACGCCAGCCCGGTGGCCGAGGCGTGCAGGGCGATCCGCTCCCCCAGCGGCAGGAACGCGCGCAACCGGTGTGGGGTGTCCAGGCGCTCGACCAGCACCAGCGAGTCACCGTCGGCGGCGGCGAGGTGGATCGTCTCGGTGGTGCCGAGCTGCAGTTCGTTCATCACCGGCAGCGCGGCCTCGCGCAGACTCTCTCCGCCGGCCCGGCCGACGATGGCCACCACCCGGTAGGTCAGCTGCCAGCGCGTCGGCGCGGTCTCGGTGGGCCGTAGCCAACCGACCTCCTGCAGGGTCAGCAGGTTGCGCTGGACCGTGCTCTTGGGCAGCCCGACGGATCGGGCCAGCTCCGACAGCCCGACCGGCTGCGCTTCCGCAACCGCCTCCAGGACGCGAAACGCCGACACCACGCTCTCTGTGGCCAAGATTGATTCTCTCTTCGTGTGTGAGCTAGGTTACCGCGCATCGGTCTAACAGATGAACCGTCGGTCCACTACATGGACCGAATATAGAGGGAGGTGACATGACAGCGCAACTGATCGCACTCGGGATCTTCATCGCGGTGTTCGCGATTGCCGCGGTGCGCAACGTGAACATCGGCATCGTGATGTTCCCGGTGGCGTGCATCGTCGGCCTGTGGCTGGCCGAGTTGAGCCTGAACGAGGTCATCGCCGGCTTCCCGCTCAGCATCCTGGTGCTGCTGGTCGGCGTGACCTACTTCTTCGGTATCGCGCACAGCAACGGCACCATCGACTGGCTCATCCGCGCATCACTGGCGAAGGTCGGCAATCGGGACGCCCTGTTCCCGGCAGTGTTCTTCGCCCTCACCGCGATCATCTCCGCGATGGGCGCCCCGCTGGGCGGCCTGGTGATGGCGCCGATGGGCATGAGCATCGCGCACAAGCGCGGTATCGACCCGATGCTGATGGCACTGGCGATGGGCGCCGGCCTGAGCGCCGGCGCGTTCGCCCCCACCAGCCTGTTCGGCATCATCACCTGGGGCACCGCCAACGAGGCCGGCATCGCGCTCAGCCCGCTGCTGCTGTTCAGCGTCGCTCTCATCCTCAACCTCGTGCTGCTGGCCGTCGCCTACGTCTTGTTCGGCCGCCGCAAGAAGTTCGACGCCGAGGCGCCCGCCTTCGGCCGGGCGATGGTGGCGCACGGCGCCACCCTGCGCCAGTACGGCGGCTCGACCCTGGATATCGACGACACCACCGGCGGCGCAGGCGACGGCTCCGACGACGAGCTCGTCGCCCCCGGCCGGCCCACCGGCATGCAGATGCTGACCCTGCTGATGATGCTGATTCTGGTCGCCGCCGTCATCGTGCTGTCTCTGCTCGGCCTCACCCCGGACATCGGCGTGCTCGGCTACGGCCTGGGCGCGGTCGCCGCCCTGCTCGACGCATCGTCGGGCAAGAAGGCGATGAGCCGGATCGACTGGGGCTCGGTCCTGTTGGTCGGCGGCATCATCACCTACGTCGGCGTGCTCACCGATATGGGTGTGGTGGATCTGCTCGGCGAGGGCGCCGTGCACCTGGGTTCACCGCTGGTGGCCGCCATCCTGCTCTGCGCCGCAGCAGCATTGATCTCGGCCTTCGCCTCCACCACCGGCATGCTCGCTGCCCTTGTGCCCCTTGCGCTTCCGCTCATCGCCGACGGCGGCATCCCCGGTTGGGCGCTGATCTGCGCGATCGGTGTGTGCGCGTCGATCGTCGACGTGTCCCCGTTCTCCACCGTCGGCGCCACGTACGTGGCCACCACCGTCGACGAGGAGGCCCGCCCGCGCATGACCAAGCTGCTGACCCGCTGGGGTCTGTCGATGGTGGTGCTCGGGCCGATCGTCCTCACCCTCGTCCTGATCCTTCCCGGAATGGCCTTCTCATGACCCGCGCCCTGCTGCACGCCCTGCTCGATACCACGGCCGCCGACGACGACCGGGCGGTCACCATCGACGGGATGACCCTGTCGCGCAGCGAGTTGCGGGAGCGCTCCGCGGGATTCGGCGCCGAACTGCTCCGGCTGGGCCCGGACCAGGTGGTGGCCGTCAACGCCGAACCCACCCCGACCACGGTCATCGCCGTGGTGGGCGCTCTGCTGGCCGGTGTCCCGGTGGTGCCGGTACCCCCGGATGCCGGTCACGCCGAGGTCGCGCACATCGTCGCGGACTCCGGCGCCACCGTGTGGGTCGGGCCGCGCCGCGACGGTGTGGATCTGGCGGTCGCCGCCCCCGAGGACTCCGTCCGCACCGCGACCGTGGCGAAACCCGTTGCGCCCGAGCAGGTCGCGATGATCCTGTACACCTCCGGTACCACGGGCGCACCCAAGGGGGTGCTGCTCAGCCGTCGGGGCATGGCGGCCGGATTGGATGCCCTGGCCGAGGCCTGGCAGTGGACCGCCGATGACACCGTCGCCCACGGCCTGCCGCTGTTCCACACACACGGCCTGATCCTCGGCGTCCTCGGCTCGCTGCACATCGGGTCGCGCCTGGTGCACACCGGGAAACCGACGCCTGAGCGCTACGCCGAGGCCGGCGCCACCATGTACTTCGGTGTGCCGACGGTGTGGACCCGGGTCACCCGGGACGAGCGGTCGGCCGCGGCGCTGGCCTCGGCCCGGCTGTTGGTGAGCGGCAGTGCGCCGCTTCCGGTCCCGGTCTTCGACCGGCTGCGCGAGCTCACCGGCCAGGCTCCCATCGAGCGTTACGGCATGACCGAGACGATGATCACGCTGAGCACCCGCGCCGACGACGAGCGGCGCCCCGGCTGGGTCGGGAAACCGGTCGCCGGAGCGCAGACCCGCATCCAGGCCGACGACGGCACACCGGTGCCCCACGACGGGGAGTCCATCGGCCGCCTGCAGGTCCGCGGCCCCATGCTGTTCGACGGCTATCTGAACCGACCCGAGGTCACCGCTGCGAGCTGGACCGCAGACGGGTGGTTCGTCACCGGGGACCTGGCTGCCATCGATGCGGACGGGTTCCACCGCATCGTCGGCCGGGAATCGGTGGACCTGATCAAGTCCGGCGGTTACCGGATCGGCGCCGGCGAGATCGAGACCTCGCTGCTGGCCCGCCCCGAGGTCACCGAGGTGGCCGTGATCGGCGCGCCCGACGACGATCTGGGCCAGCGCATCGTCGCCTATGTGGTCACCGACTCGGACACCACCGATCTCGCCGACCGTCTCATCACCCATGTCGCAGAGGATCTGTCGTGGCACAAGCGCCCGCGCGAGATCCGTTTCGTCCCCGCCCTGCCGCGCAACGCCATGGGCAAGGTCCAGAAGAAAGCCCTGATGTGAAGATCGATCACTACGCCCGGCATCTCGGCATCGCGGTGCAGAACTTTGGCAACGGCGACGCCACCGCGACCCTGCGGGTCGGACCCGAGCATCTCAACCCGCACGGCACCGCGCACGGAGCGCTGATGCTCAGCGTGGTCGGCGCCGCATTGGCGGCGGCGGCCAACAACGAAACCCACAGCGGCGTGGTCAGTTCCATCCACATCGACTACCTCGCTCCCGCCCACGAGGGAGACGAACTGGTGGCCACCGCCTCGGTCGGGGAACGGCTGGCCCGGGAGGACATCTTCGTGGTCCGACTCACCAAGGCCGGCGAGGATGTCCCGGTGGCTCGCGCGTCCGGACGGGCCACCCGCCGGGACCGGTAGCCGGATCCGTCCACGAATACACCGAATACCTGCACCGCGACGCCCAGTGTGGAATGATCACGAAACGGTAAATGAGTTGCCCCACTTGAATTTTCAGATGCGTCAATTGAATCCCGCCCTGCCGATACTCCTCAAAGACCGCCGGACACGAGGGATTTCAGGACACGCGCCGCGCAGGTAGGTGCCGGACGGGAGGGTCGTGCGATGACACGTCGCCGCGGTCTCCGTTCCGGAATATGCTGCGCGGTTCTGGCTGCGGCCACCCTGAGTGGCTGCGGCATCCAGGTGGAATCGATCGCGCAGACCCCACTGTTCGCCACCCTCCCGGACGCACCGGTCGATACGTCCGCCTCCGAGTTGTCGGCCCTGGCACCTTGCGTTCCGGGCGTCGGCATCCCGCACGCGGCGTCGGTCGTCACCGACCTCCTGCTCGGCACAGACCGTTACGCGACCGATTGCGCCCGCCAGGCGCGCCCCATCGTCAAACCGGCGCCCCTGGGAGTCCCGGCACGAACGGCGCCGTCGATCCAGCCCGCCACCGGCATCGTCACCGACGACCTGATCGGCGCAGTCCTCACCGGCACGAGCGAATACTGGCACCGGCCCGTCGTCGGCCCGGCCTAGACCCTCGTCCGCCTCGGCGACCAACGATCCCGCGCACCCGGAGCCGGGATATCGTTGCGGCTAACGCACGCGTAAATTGCTACGCCTACCAGGCACGCTTCTTCTCACGCCGCGTCGAAATGTGCCCAGAATGAGCTCCACTCCCCCGCATGACCGCTGATTCCGTAGCTACAAACTCCTAAATAGCAGGTAGACGCATAGGAAGATGTTGACCGGTGAAGTTATCCTCGTGCTAAGGTTTAGTTAGCTGCAAACCGGGTACACCACGCTTCAATGCAGCACCCGGCACGAAATGAGGTATTAGCTGATGCCAGACCGAGGCGCTTTCGAGTCGCCGACCGCAGGCCACGATGGCGCGGCGTCGAGCACGGTCTCCGTCGTGAGCTGCAGCCGCCTGGGTCGCACCGCCAACCCGCCCACCTTCTCGCTGACCGGCTGGCTGCGTCCGCGCCGGCGCCGAGGCGTCAGCGGCGCTTGATTCGGCGGATCACCAGCACCACGACCACCGTCCCCACCCCGGCCAGCGAAATCAGGACCGGCGGCTTCGTCACAAACGCGATCACCTTGGCCTTGGCGTCGTCTGCCAGCCGCTGAGGGTTCGCCCGCACGGCCAGAATGTCGACCGTCGCGGCCAGCTGATCACGAGCCTGGTCGATGTCCCGCTTGATCGTCTCAGGATCCCGGTCCGCCACTGTGGCCCTCCATCTGCGCCGTCATGTCACAACTTCCGTCACAACCTTGCCGTTTACCCTAGAGCAGCCGGAGCCGACCCCGCTGCCCCGGTCGATGAGAAAGGCGTAACGACGCATGGCACAGACCCCGCGGCTGGCAGTCGGCGACAAGGCCCCCGCCTTCAGCCTCCCCGATGCAGACGGCAATACCGTCCAGCTGTCCGACTTCAAAGGCCGCAAGGTGATCGTGTATTTCTACCCGGCCGCATCGACCCCGGGATGCACCAAGCAGGCCTGCGACTTCCGCGACAGCCTCGCCGAACTCAACGAGGCCGGCCTCGACGTCATCGGGATCTCCCCGGACAAGCCCGAGAAGCTGGCCAAGTTCCGCGACGCCGAGGGGTTGACCTTCCCGCTGTTGTCCGACCCGGAGAAGAAGGTGCTGACCGCCTGGGGCGCGTTCGGGGAGAAGTCCATGTACGGCAAGACCGTGCAGGGCGTCATCCGCTCGACGTTCCTGGTCGACGAGTCGGGCAACATCGAGGTGGCCCAGTACAACGTGAAGGCTGCACACACGAAAACAAAGATTCAGAAGTACATCGAGCTGGTCAAGCCATGACACAGGGGAACGCGTGGACCCGCGAACACCGTGAAAACGCACTGGCGGCAATCTCGGTTGTTCGGGAGCTACTGGGCGGCGGTCACGATTACGGGTCCGAGGACGCGGCCACCGAGACCTTCGAGGTGATGGCACAGTTCGATGATGTAGAAACCGAGGGCGAGGCACTGGCCCGTCTTATGACGGGTCTCGGCAACGTGGCGGCGATGTTGGCCCGTCGACTAGAACAGGCAGACGGAGTCGAGTGGACACAGACCCTGCGGGATCTGGAGCGAATCGTCAAGGAACAGCCCCTAGCCGACTGAACCCCGTAAACGCACGAAAACCCCGGCCCATAAGGGAACCGGGGGTTTGTGCTGCAACTATGCCCAGTCCTGCGGCTGTTGACAGGATGTAGAGACCAGGAACGAACCGGTCGAGATCGAGACCGTGGAAAAGATCTACCGCCCCTAGCGGGTAACGATCGACAGTCGGCCCGGGCCACTTCGGTGGTGCCGGGCCGCTGTCCGTTGTCGGCGGATGTCAGCCGATCGACTTAACCGCGCTGAACAGCCTGACAGGATTCTCACAGCATCCGTAACCTCCGACCCATGCTGCTTATGCTTGGCCGTCTGCTGACCGCCGCGATTATGGTGCTCGGACTTATCGCTATCGGAGGCCCCGCTGCCAACGCGACCGAATGCCAAGACGGCGACATCACCCCGGCAGAAGACGGAACGTACTCGCTGTGCGTGACCGGCATGTGGGTGCACATCAACCAGCAACTCTGCATCGACTACCCGCAGCACCCGCACTGCACGGGCGCGGCTGCGACTACTTCATCCACGCCCCCGCCTGTTGCCCCGCCTCCACCGGTCGTTGCACCGCCCCCGGTCATTCCACCGCCTGCGCCGTACGTGCCACCGCCGTCTGCGTACGTCCCGAACCTCGGTATGCCATCCGGTTGCACGTGGGTCGACGGGTACACCAAGAAGAACGGCACCCGCGTTCGCGGTCACATGCGGTGCTGATAGTGCAGACCTGTGTCGGCACCTTCATGCACAATCAGAGCGCACTATGGACGATGCCCACTAGGAGAGCCGATGCACGGCCCACACCCCGACCTCATTGAGCGCGGTTGATCTATGGACATAGTCGGCCCAAGTTTCGGCGCGGCAGTCGGCGCTATTGCCGGGAGGGTGATTCAGCGGCCCAGCAAGCGCGTCACCGTCAACGAGGACCGTGACACCTTCGGGTTCGGAGGTCGTCCGCACGCGGTCTTCATCCCAGTCCTATCCGTCGACTCACTGGACCCACTAGACAACCTGGACAGTAAGAATCACTACAGCAAGCCTTATCGGTGGGTCGACAGGCAGGGCGGCTGCGACATCTCGCGGACAACGTTCCAGTTCGTTGTACACGCCCACAACGCAACAGTCGACATCATCGGTGCTGAACCGATCGTGGAGGCAGTCACGCCGCCTCCTGGGATCGCACTGGTACCACCTCCCGCTGGGGGGCCGATGGGAATCCGGCACATCTCGATCCAACTCGACGCCGCAACATACGAACACCGAGACCTCGGCGAAAGCGTTCTCGTCCGCGAGATGGACACCAGGAATGAGCCTCCAACGCTGCTGGCGTCAACTCTGAAGGCTGGCGAGACTGAGCTATTTCACGTAGAGGCATACGCGCTCCGCAACAGCTATCAATGGGTCTTGCAGCTGAAGATCTTGGTTAACGGCAAGGAACGTCGAGAAACGCTAATGCGTAAGAGCAACAGGCCATTTGTGACGATGCGGTACGAGGACCCGGCAATCGCTGCGCGCTACGTTTTCGACGGTGGCGAGTGGGTCTCCCGTACCTAGCTCCCTCATTCACATGGCTGCGACAGCCACAATTTGAGCCCAACCTTCGGGGAGGTCAGGTTCGTGTCCCGTACACCGGGCAGTTTGGATGGGGCGTGATGAGCCAGTGGTACATCACGATCATTCCCGGCACAGGAGACGCCTGACAGAACCGCGACACAGCGTCAGCCGTCGCCTTGACGCCTGCTGCGGTCAGCGCGGCGGCTACCTGTTCCTTATACTCGGGGAGCGTTATTCCGCTCCCGACCATGTTGGGGTTGGTCAGCCCAACGGCCTCTAGGATCTCGATCAACTCGTCGGTGTCGTCAACAGCGCGCCGGTTCCATCGCTTCGGCGGTCTCACTGCGACCGCCTACCCCACCGTGCATCGGCTCCACGCTTACCGATCTCGCTGCGGGTCAATCTGGTGTCGTCATCGTCGGGCAGTCGCAGCGACTTGATCATCGACAGCAGAATGCCCTGATTCTTGCGCAAGTCATCCGCTTCGGGCATCGAGACCGGCTGACCGTTATACCCGGTGACCCGGGTGTCCGCGCCGGCCTTACGGACGATCCGCCGTAACCGTTCGATCTCGTCAGCGAGGTAGCACGCTTCCTCGGCGATCAACCGCGCTTCGGGGCTGTCGCCGAAGTCGGCAGCCTCGTGCAGCTCGCGCCACAGCCGCCTGCCTCGTGCCTTGAGGCCGGTCGGATACTTCGGGATGGTCGGCTCTTCGCCGTCGTTTTCGGGCATGTTTCTGCCTGCTTTCTGGCCTGAATGGGCCGGTTTGCGGTCGTTCACGACCTGGGAGTTTGCAGCGGGTGGACCGCTGGATTGATGAACTGACCTGCGATGACCTGAGTCGGTCCGATTCGGAAAAACCAGGGCGATGCCTAAGCATCGGACCGGGCAGGCGCATTACCAGCCGATCCCGGGGACACGGGGGCAGGAGGCACCCCCCCTGGGGGTGCCCGGCCCGACGCAGCGAACACCCGCCACAACCCGGTACCCGTCCCCACCTCCTGCGACCCGAACGCCGGCCACCTACGCCAGCAACCCGGCAAGGGCACGCGGTGCCCCGCAGCGAGCGCCACCCCCGGCCACCCGACGCCGTGCCCCGGTGCGCCCACCCGGTGCCGCACCCACAACCCGCCGCCCACTGCGGCCCGGTACCCCACGACGGGACGCACCCACTGCGACAGACCATGCGATGCACTCCCTTGCCCCGCCGCAGGCGGTCAGCTATTCCGCAGCGGCACAACACAACCGAGGTTGCTAATACACGCTTGCCGTGTATTATCTGCGGCATGACTACAGCCGAGATCGCCCCCGCAGCAGTTGAAATCCCCTCTTACGCCCGGACATACGCCGATGCCATGGGGCGTACTCAGTACGCCGTTGACGGACCGCGCGGCACGTTCCTGGTCACCCGAAAGAATGACCGGGAACTGTGGTCGGTGTGGCGTAGCGATTCGCTGAATACCGCTGCCCGGATGGCGAATACGGTCCGCGCTATCGAGCGCGCCGCAGAGCTGTCCGGTGTCGAACCGACCGCCGAAGCTGCCGACGACAGCACCCACGACATAGGCATGATCTCTACCGGTATCGCGGTGTTGCACCGTCCGTCCGGTAAAGAGTTCGGTCTGTGCCACGAGCACGAGGGTGCTTTGGACGACGCGGACGGCATCGTCACGATGGGACCGTTGTTCGGCGACTTCCGTTGCATCGTCTGCAACTACGTGGACACGTCCGATGATCAGGCATCGTCCGCAGACGATGAGAACAACGAGCCCGCCGACCTCGGATACGGTGACGAGGCGTACACCGCCGCGACACTTGACGACATCGCGGAATCACGTAGGCAAGGTGTCAAAGTCCCGGACGATGCGGCAGACGCCACCGCCGCCCGGACCGGACCTGCGCACTTGGAGCTGTTCGGACTTCCGACAGCAGTCCATAGGTACGAGCTGGAATCGGTCAGCGTGCTCGCCAACGGCTACACCGCGTTCGACCTCGCCGACCATCTCGCCGACGTGATGCCCAAAGTGATCGACGATCGGCGGATCTGGGACATGGACCCGCTGGAACTGGCGCTGCTAGCGGTCGATCACTACCCCGGCGGTGCCGTGGGTCTCCAGCTCGCACTAGAGGGTTAATCCGCTCCGAGTCCACGGTTCAATCTGCACCACAACTGATTTCAACGAGAGGGCACTCGATGATTACCCTGACCGCACGTCTGATTACCGCCGCCGTCGTCGCTGCGGGAGCTTTGGCACTCCCGGTTCCCGCCGACGCACAGGCTCCGCAGCGCGGTTCCTGCCAGTACGAGGACGGCAACACCGATGGCACCGCGTGCCTGTGGACCGACCCGGATACCGGCATCGAGTTCGATGTCGATTCCCGGAACTACGTCACGCGATGACGCCCGTAGTAGGCACTGTGACCGGCGTCGAGCTGGCAGACGGCACGGTGGTGCCGTTGCGGGACCCGGTGGATGCAATCGACGGATACCAAGACATCGGGGGTGCGCTGTTCGGCTACGTCCGTTCCGCAGGACGGCACCTGCTGATCGAGGCAACCCGGATCGAGGTCGCCTGTTGCCCGGTGGGGTAACGACCGCCACGACTGCCCCGGCCCGCATGGGTACCGGGGCACTGTCGTGCGCGGAACACGCTACGGTCGTCGTCGTGGCGACCAGGTACCTATCCCGCACCGAGCTAGCCGAACGTATCGGCGTCAAACCGGACACGCTCGGTCGCTACAACCTGCCCGAACCCGATGCGTTGATCGGCAAAACACGAGGATGGCTGCCTGCCACCGTGGACAGGTGGCACGCCGAACGGCCCGGGCGTGGCCGCGCCTACTCGGACGAGTAGGTGCCGCGTTTGATCGCGGCCCACTGGTCACCCGTGACGCCGACGCCGCAGGCGGCTAGGTACATCCGCCGGTCAGACTGATAGTAGGAGGTAAGCGCGTCCGATAGCGCCACCGCCGCCACCCAATGATCGGTGTCGCCGGTCGCTTTGCAGACCTGTTCGGCCTCTGCGAGAAACGTATTCACCCGGGCGCAGATCCACGAGCACGCACCGGAATCGGCTCGCCTATGGTGCACCCGCTTATCGCAGCCTTCGCGTGAACAGATCGCACGACCACCCGGGGTACGTCGGTGCCCGCGAGACCCGCGCTTACGCCTACCCGTTCCGCCTTCCGGGCGCTCGACCGCGACGGTCACCGATACCGCCGCATGAACAGTTCCCGCCGAGCTTCCATCGGCTCGGTTGCCATGATCCCGAGTTTCACCAGCTTGGCCGGGTCGCAGAACCAAGGGACGTCACCCGCAGCCTCGACAGCTGCGAAGTAGCTCACCGTCGATGCGAGGTGCGCCTGAAACGCACGTTCAGCCTTGGTCATCAGATGCCCAAAGCACGGCGGAGAACCGCATCGCTGTTCAGCCCCACAGACGGCACACCGCCGCTTCGGGGCGGATGCGTGTCTACGGTGGTGGCCTGCCCGTGCCCTGCGATAGCGCGAAGAAGAACATCAGCGGCACCTACCGGCGCCTCGTGGTCGGGCTGTTCGTTGCGCCGCCGGATCTCGGCAACCGCCTCGTGATAGCGGTCGAGCCGATCCCACTGTGTCTCTACAGGTTCGGCAGCGGCCACCTGGGCCTGCCCTGCGATCGCTGCGACCACCGCGCCTGCCAACGTCTCGTTGGTGCCGCTCATACGTAGCCGTAGCGCCCGTGCGGCGTCCTTGGGTCGGATGAACGGCGGTGTGCCACGTAAAGACGTGTATCCGTATGCCATTTGGTGATCCCTACTTAGAACCGGACCAGCTTGCCGGATGTCTCCAGCCCCGTCCGTAGCTGGGAGGCTTGACGCGGCGTGTTGATCGCAAAGGGAATCTCATGCTTGACAGCGGAGTGATAGACCGGGCCGATCGCGTGGAAAACAGGATCGACGTTCAACAGGTGGGCCGCTTCGTCCAACCGCGCGAGTTGCGAGATGTTCGTAGGCCGCACCAAGGTCAAGACCTTCTCGGTATTCGCCGGGTGGATCATGGACACGGATGCCGCACTGATTGCCCAGTCGTGGAACCGGCCCAACGCTGCGGCCCGGTGTTTGGCCTCGTGGTACGCCGTGACCGTATCCGCACCCGAAGCAACCAGCCGGTCAGCCGTGAGGTCTTCAGGTAGCTGCGACACCGCTTCGGAGTACGCTTCGACGTGGGCATCGAACAACGGCGTCAACGTCTCGATTATCACCGGAATCGCACTTAGCGCTTTGCTATTGACGCCGCGCGCTGCGGCGTCAAGAGCGTGTTTCTTAGCGTTGTCCAACCCGGTCGGACCGAGCTGGTGCGGGTCACCGGCGACCGCGATTTCTAGAGCGAACTCCCGGATCTTCTCTTCGGCGTTTTCAGTAGTCACTTCCCGCAGGTCGAATCGGGGCCTGTGGCCGACCTCGACCCAGCGCACGGTATTGAAGATCTCGATAGCCGCCGCCAATTCGTCGGGTAGCTTGACGCCGAGATTGACCCAGCTGACGACGTTGTTGGCGATGTCGGTTTGACTGAACATGTGTTCTCCTCCTGGTGTTGCGTCCAGGGCAGGGATTGCCCCGGACATGACAAAGGCCGCCCATCTGGGACGGCCTCGTTGTTTAGTGACGCCCCGCACCGGGGCTGTAATGCACGCTGAGCGTGTTTTATCGGGTCGGCGGGTAAGTTGCCTACCCCGCTGCCTTGGTAGCCGTCTGCGAGTGCGACGGCGAGCTGTTGAAGATCGACCGGCGGCTCGGATCGGGTTACTTCGATCCCGTGGGACTCCAGCGCCAGCGCCAGTTCCAGCGCGGCCCGCTGCCGCGTCCGGTAGACGACGTTCTTCGCCTTGCGGCACCGCCTGCACCAACCATCAGCGTCTCGGTCGTCGGCCGAGTGGATCTCGTGCCCTGCGGGGCACACGGTCGTGGTGATCATCGGTTTATCACCTCCAATCTGTTTGATCAGGAACATGGGCAGACGAAAACACCCCCGCCGAAGCGGGGGTGCTCGTAGTGGTTTTCGTGACCGGGAGCCAGCACGCTCCCACCAGGGGGCGGGCGAGCGGATAGCCGGGGAGCGTGCTGTCTCGACCACGCCGAGAGGTTGGCCCGGAGAACGGTCGGGCCTTACCCCTCTACTCATTACGGAATACTTCCGCGCACAGGCTCCCCGATGCCGCCGTGTACCTGTGGCCTGTGCCCTCGACGGTGGACAGCAGACCCGACGCCCGCACGAACTTGAGGCCCCGGTCCTCCGGTTCAGGCGGCGGATCTTCTCCGCGCTGATCGGCACGCTTTACCGCACGCTGCCACCGGGTGCGTTCGTTGTTGCGCAGGCGCTTGCAGTTCTCCGAGCAGACCTTTGCGGGTCCGCCACGGTTGCGTTCGGCCCCGCCCAAGACCTGCCGCCGCAGGGTGCACCCGTTGCACTTGCACTTCGATCCCACAGGCAGCGGCACGAACTCACACCTGTACTTCATCGCGGTGACCGCAGGCTCGGGCATCGGTTCCGCGCAGTGGGCGCAGTGTGTCCGCTTCGCGGTCTTCCACTCCCGGCTGCGTTGGTTGTCGACCCGGAACCCATGTCCTGCTTCGATCATCTGCGCAGCGGGGTCGGCAGTCACAGGTGGCGGTTTGACCGACACTCGGTCACTGATGTGCCCCGGCTCGATGATCTCGATCTTGTCGGCCGTGCCGTCTTTGAGCCTGACACTGACTTTCCGGCCTTCTCCCGACAGCTTGGCCGGCAATCGGACGTACTCCGGGTTGTCGTCCCCGTCACCGGGCGTAGCCGTCGATACCTGCTCGACTACGTACTTCCGTCCCAGGTAGTCCAGATCGGTGACATCGTCCCAGCCGCCGCCGGGCGATGTCACGACCCCCACCGCCGGGTCAGTCAGGACGGCGTCGTCGTGGTCGCCATTCGAACGGCGAACCTTGCCGTTCGTCGTGCCGGGATTCTCGATGGGCTCATCAAGCACCTTGCGCCACGGTTCCGCGTGGCGTGCTCGTCCTTTGTTGGTCATACGGTCACGTCCTGTGGCTGTTCGGTGGATGCGAGCCGGGGCAGCTCGCCCGGGGTGTACTGGAAGTGCTCGCCTGTGATCTCGTCTACGTACGGCCTCCCCCACGGGTCGTCCGGGATCGGCCTATCTCTCGGCCACGGGGTCCCAGATGACACCGTGGGCTCACTTGGAGTTGCACGCAGTTCGAAGCTTGGCCACCGTCCCAGTTCGTCGTCCGTGCTGACGGACGCCTCACCGAGCGCCGAAGGCTCGACCCTCATCACTTCACCCGAAGAGAGATCCGGCCCGTAGGTAGCCGGATCGAGAAGGGTCTCCCCGTGCTTCGGGTCTACCTCCGGGACCCGAAGCTCTACAGGATCTGATCTTGGATCTGTTACCAGGATCTGATTAGTGTCGGCCACCGCCGAACCGCATAGTTCGCCGCCCGCCAAACCATGTGGCTCGCCTGACGACGAACACCGAGGCGGCATCGGAGCATCCGGGATGAGTTCGTATGTCGAGTTCAACCGATTGAATCCGCTGCCTTTTGACACCTCACGTATCCATCCCCCAGCGATGAGCCTCTGTATCGCCGTAGAGACCGTCGTGCGGGTAAGGCAAGCCTCCTCGGCAATCAGTTCCCCACCCGGGTATGCGCCCCTGCCTTCACCATCCGAGTGGTTGTAGATCGACAGCAGAACCCGCAACTCGGACAGCGGAAGTTTGTGCCCGTTGGTCCGTTTCAGCCACGACAACTTCGAGAATCGGCTAGCTGTCGCGGACAACGTGGGTGCCTCCGAGCACACGGTGAATCTGGCTGCCAAGCGCCGCGAGCTGGTCAGCGTCGAGGATGAGCCGTTTCGAGTTCGTCGGCATCGACACCCGGTAGAGCGTTCTGCCGCCGTCTGACAGGAACGCAGTTACGCCCGGTCTGCGGGAACTCGGAATCTCGGTGTTCCGCTGCCACCCATGACGACCACAGGTGACGCACTGCTCCAGCTGCCCTGACGCGACGGTCACGCAGCGACCGCCTGTGAGGCCCGGTACACCAAGACCTCTGCCCGACCGAACCCCATGCCCGGGTCGGCCACCGTCTCCCGGTGCACCTGCTCAGCACCGCCCACCAACTCGGCCACAGGCCGGTAAAGGTCGTCGGTGTCACGTACCAACACACTGCGGTAGACGTGGATCTCGTCGCCGATCCGGTGCGCGTACAGCAGGCAGTCTTTTGCGATGACCTCGATAGGTGTTGACTCTTGTGGTTCGTTCAAAATTGTTACCTCCGTTGATGATTAGTTTGTTGACCACGAGTGCCGCCCGCCGAATACGGGCGGCATCTCACGCGATGAAATGGACTAGAACACGCTGTTGATCAGTTCCTTGATCCGCGCCCAGTCCGCAGCAGAGAAGTCGTACAGAGTGGTGTGCCCGTAGCGCCGGTCCGGGATGTCCAGCGACACCACTCCCGTGTCGCGGTCGGCGTAGATGCTGAACTCGCCGAAACTGGTCTGTAGCTCCGGGTCGCCGTCAAGCTCGATGTGGATCAGATTATTGTTGCTCATTTTCATTGCCTCCTATGGCTTTTGGTTGTTTTGGATGCGCAGAACCACCGCTGGCGGTTTCGCGACTTGCTATGTCTGAGCTGGCTGCCAGTCCTGCCGGTTTTGCATCGAGGTCGAAGAGCTTGCGCCCGTGGTCCCGAATCTTGCTGCTCAGTTGTTCCCGATCACGCCGCCCTATGTGGCGGTTGCGACATCCGGTTCAAGTTCTACGGGGCCGATCGTTGCGAGTCAGCATCTCATTATCTCGTTATGTTGTCAACATCCTAATGATTCATCTTGTCTTCGTACGTAATGACCGCTACCTTGATGAGATGCCGAAGAGCCCCGACGACCTGGTAATTACGGACCTTGTGAAGCCGTACCGGGTGCAGCTGGTCCACGACGCCGACGACCGGCTCGTGGGCGTGAACATCAGCGCCGCAGAAGACGGCGAACTCGATCACGACATGATCAGAGAGGCCACGCGGGCGCTGTCAGATCACATGCGCCGCGAGCGGATGCAGTCGCTACCACGGGTCACAAGCATCACCACGCGGGTTACACGCGGCGATACCCCTGCGTCCGTGAGAGCCGCCGTAGAGGCCCACAGGGCCGGTGACGGCTTGATGACACCGGCCTACCTATCACGGCTGGCGGTGGCGTACGAGGAACTAGTCGGCGGGGGTTACAACGCGGCCCACCAGCTGGCGGCGGCGCTTGGCAAGGACGGCGAGCCGATGCCGCTGCCCACCGTCAGAACTCACATCAAGCGCGCCCGCGACGACGGCTACCTGTCACCGACCACGCGGGGACGAGAGGGTGGCGAAGCCACCGAGAAGGCGAGGACCACGATCGCCGATCTCGACAAGCACTGAAACTCGACTTCGTACGGCCTCAGCCCTTAACCGATTGCCCCAATCCAAGCCAGCGCCGCCATGGCTGACGCAAATGCTTGATCTTGCGCCCGATGTCTTCAAAACACTTATCGTGCACGTGGATGTCAAGACTGAGTTCGTGGTTGTTCGGCACCCCGGAACTATTGAGCGACAAGACAGCGAGCAGACCAACCAGCCCGGTGATAAACCTATCCACGCTTGGGATCTGCATCCCCACCCAAGACGCAAGATCATCCAAAACAGCGGAATACTCGTCCGGAGCCGAGACGCCCCTAATCTCCCGGCAGAGAATCAAAATCCCTCGGTAGAAGTCGAGCACCGTCGCGGCGGCTGTGTTCACTTCTCTGGAGGTTGGTTCGTCTTCGTATAGGTCCCTATCTCCGAACAACCGCCTTATCTGCCCATTCCACGGCTGAAGCCGAGTCACGAGTTCCCAAAACTTCGAGCCGACTTCGCTGTAATACAGCTCTAGCTCATCGACACTGCCGATCTTTCGCCCCGTGGGCGACCCGTAGCAGTCTTCGTGCAGATCAATCGTGACCTGCATCTTCTCTTTGGCCTGAACGAGCAACGAGGTGAACGCCGCAAGTTCCCAGTACATGGGTTTATCCATGAATAGAACGGTCAATTCATCGGGATTTTCAGCGAGGGTTGCAATAACTAGACCATCGTCATCTAGCAAAATGACCTGCCTCCTCCATCCCTCAGATCAAAATACGCATGACCCGGCAATCAGCACCTGTAACTTAACGGAAGCGAAGAGTTACGTCCGTGAGGAACTGACAGGTTGTCCGCTTCGTCGGTCAGGTACGAGCCGCGAGCATGTCTCGGATCTGCTGCTGTTCTTCCGAAAGCACGGGCTGGGGCCACGAGTCGGGCACCCGGATTTCGAGGCCGGACACCTTCGTCGAGCCCGTCGCCCCGCGTTGCGATCCGTACATGACGAACCTGATACCCGAGTCTCTGAGCACCTGCCTACGGTCGGTGTCGGGGTCGCCCCACAGCTCCCCGTATGTCTGCCCGGTGCCGACCTCATCCCAACGCGCGGGAACCACGGTCTCGGCAGACAGCTCCGCTTTCTTGGCAGACAGCGCGAGCAAGCGCGCTTTGTACATCTCCTCGTCGTCTACGAGTCCGTTGTCCGACTCCCATCGCAGACGAGCTAGCGACTGCTCTGTCTGGGCGAGTTCCTCGCTTCGATCCTCGCCGGGGACAAACACCCGGCGGGTCATCTCCCGATTTCCGTGGTCCTCTAAGAACCGGCCCTGGATGAACTCCTCTACGTAGTCCAGCCGCAGCGAGCCTCGGCAGCCCGTCGTTGACCTTCCGCACCGCACATAGGTGTGCTCGGTGCCGCTCGACGACTTACGGCGGTGGACCGACAGCGAGTAGCCGCACTCCGGGCAGTCACAGCGGGGACCGATCTCAGGGCCACGCGGCCCTGAGGTGCCGTGGTATTCACAATCTGGCTTGTGGAGAATCGACCCGCAAATACCAATGCCGCCCAACGGGTTCGGTGTCATCTGCCGACTCTTTCCGCTCGCCGACCGCTGCGCTATCGCATCCTGTAGCTGAATCCACTGCTCAGACGTGAACGTTGGCTCGGCCATACGGATCGGCTGGCCTTCGGGGTCAAGTACGAGCTTGCCACCCGCGACCCGCAGGCCTTGCAGACGCTGCGAGGTCAACGTTCGCTTGAGCGTGGTCACCGACCAACTGCCTTTACCCGCCGCTTTGGCGCGGTTCGTACGGTGCCCCGAGTCATTCAGCCACCGCACCAGTTCGGTGAGTGAGTAGTTCTCGTGGACTAGCTTGGCTTGGATCTGGTGCAGCAGTTTGTAACCCTCGGGGTCACGTTTCAGCGCCTTACCTTTGCCGTTGGGGTGCGGCACGGTCATGTATCCGAGCGGCGGCACGCCGTGCGATACCCGGTCGGTCATCTTGAGCACCGCAAGACGGTCTGTCGCCCTGGTCTTGAACCTGTTCAGTTCGATGGCGGCGAAGAACGAACCGACGTAGATAAAGAACTCGCTCATCATTTGATCAAGTGAGTCACCCGCCGGGTGCAGGTAGTCGAGCACGACACCGTCACCGGAGAACGCCAAGATCTTCCGGTTGTCTTTGATCCACTGGGCGAACTGAACACAGTCCTTGGTTGACCTGAACGCACGGTCGATCTTGGAGAACACGAGAACGTCCCACTCATGCAGCCGTTCGACCGCCAACCACTCCCCGAGTTCGGGACGTTCGAACGGTGTCGTCTTACCGGCGGATACCCCGAGGTCTTGGAACGTCCCGACGATCTCGAATCCCCGGCCTCCGGCCCATCGGACACCCTCCTCGGTCTGCGCGATGTGCGAGACCTTCCGGGTGTTGGCCTTGTCGTCGTCAAGGTGGGAGACCCGCGCACCGACGACGGCGCGGAGCTTCCGGGTGTTGTCCATAGTGCAGCACAGTACAACGTGAAGGCCACCGGGCACGTCGCCAAGCTGCGCCGCGATCTGAGCGTCTAGCTCGGGCCCCGGCCCAGCGCCTCCAGAAACAGCGCCTCGGACGTCGCGGCGCGCTCCAGCACCCCCAGGTGCAGGCTCTCGTTGATGCTGTGTGCCTGGGTGCCCGGGTCCTCCACCCCGGTGACGAGGATCTCGGCATCCGGGAACGCCGCGGCGAACTCGGCGATGAACGGGATCGACCCGCCCATCCCCATGTCGATCGGCTCACGGCCCCAGGCGGTCTTGAAGGCCGCGCGGGCCGCGTCGTACACCGGGCCGCGGGCGTCGATCGCGTACGGCTGACCGACGTCCCCGGGTGTCACGGTGACCTGTGCGCCCCACGGCGCGTGGTCCTGCAGATGCCGGGTCAGCGCCTCCAGATGCGCCCGCGCGTCCCCGCCCGGGGCCACCCGCATGCTCACCTTCGCCCGGGCCCTGGGCACCAGGGTGTTCGACGCCTTGTCGATCGGCGTGGTGTCGATACCGATCACCGTGATGGCCGGGCGCGCCCACATCCGTTGCACCACCGGGCCCGAACCGATCTGGCGCACCCCGTCGAGCAGACCCGAGTCCGCCCGCACCCGCTCCTCGCTGAACTCCACCTCGGCCGCCTTGGCCTCGTGCAGGCCCTGCACGGCCACGTTGCCGTCATCGTCGTGCAGGCTGGCCAGCAACCGGACCAGCACGCTCAGCGCGTCGGGCACCACCCCGCCCCACAGGCCCGAGTGCAGGCCGTGATCCAGGGTCGCCACCTCCACCACACAGTCGGCCAGTCCGCGCAGCGACACCGTCAGCGCCGGGATGTCGGTGCTCCAGTTGTCCGAGTCGGCGATGACGATCACGTCGGCGGCCAGCAGGTCCCGGTGCTCGTTCAGCAGTGCCGGCAGTGAGGGTGAGCCGGATTCCTCCTCGCCCTCGACGAAGACGGTGACGCCCACCGGCGGGTTGGGGCCCAGCGCCCGGAACGCGGCCAGATGCGTTGCGATACCGGCCTTGTCGTCGGCGGTGCCGCGGCCGTAGAGCCGCCCGTCACGTTCGGTCGGTTCGAACGGCGCGGAATGCCACTGGCCGGGGTCGCCCTCGGGCTGCACATCGTGGTGGGCGTACAGCAGCACCGTGGGCGCTCCCTCGGGTGCGGGGTGGCGCGCGATCACCGCGGGGGCACCGCCCGACTCGACGGTGCGTACATCACCGAAACCGGCGTGGCGCAACAGCTTCGCCGTCAACTCGGCGCTGCGGTACACCTCGGGCCGGCGCGCGGGGTCCGCCCACACCGACTCGATGCGCACCAACTCTTCGAGGTCGGCTCGCACCGACGGCAGCAGCTCACGGACCCGCGTGACGAGATCAGTCATGATCTCGAGGCTAGCCCCTCACCGGGACGCGGCGAGCGTGCGCAAACTCCTGCCCGCAAGCGGCGTGTCGACCAACAGACACGCACGCTCGCGGAATCAGGCTTCGAGAATGGCGACCGCAGCGGCGGTGTCGGCCTCATGCGTCAGCGACAGGTGGATCGTCACATCCTTGAGATGCTCGGCGATCGCACCCGAGAGCCGCACCTTCGGCCGTCCCCACATGTCGGTGATGACCTCGATGTCGCGGTGGATGCCCTCCGGCAGCATCGGCTTCTTGGAGAAGCGCGACCCCGACCAGGCCTTGATCACCGCTTCCTTGGCCGCCCACCGCGCCGCGAGGTGGCGCGCCGCCGACGAACTCTTGTCCGCGGCGTCGCGCCGTTCCCCCGGCGTGAAGGTCTCGGCGAAAACGGTGCCAGGCTGGTCGACCTGCTCGGCGAAATCCGGAATCGACACCAGGTCGATCCCTACTCCAACGATGCCCATCCCGGAGACGTTATCCGACTCTGTTCCCGTCACTTCGAGTAGTACTCGTCAGCACCCAGGCGGGCATCCGGATCGAGCAGCATGGCCGCTTCCTGACGCTTCTCCGGGGTTTCGTCGCCGAACCGGCGATCGGCCGGCTTCTCGTACAGCGCAGGACCACCGGCGATCGCCGAGGCCAGGCGCCGCTGACCGTCCAGCACCCGGGCGTTGGCCCGCGCCTGGTAGTCGGCCCGCTGATCGGCCGGCAGCGCGGCGATCAGCGCCTGCGGATGCACCAGCGCCACCAGACCGGACACGTGCCCGAACCCGAGGCTGGTCACCAGGCCGGCCTTGAGCGGGAACTTCTCGCCCAGATTCAGGGCCTCGCGGACCCAGACGAAGTGCTGTGCGTGCGACAGCTCGTCGTCGACGCAGTCCAGGCTGCGGTTCGGCGGGATGACGCCGTCGCGCAGGATCTGGCACAGACCCATCATCTGGAAGGCCGCAGCACCACCCTTGGCGTGGCCGGTGAGGCTCTTCTGGCTGACCACGAACAGCGGTGCACCCTTCGAGCGTCCCATCGAGGCGGCCAGCCGCTCATGCAGCTCGGTCTCGTTGGGATCGTTGGCCAGCGTCGAGGTGTCGTGTTTGGAGATCACCGCGATGTCGTCGGCGGTGACGCCGAGCTTGGCCAGCGAGCGCGCCAGCCGCGACTCACGTCCCCCGCGGCCTGCACCCAGGGCGCCCAGGCCCGGAGCCGGGATCGAGGTGTGCACACCGTCGCCGAAGGACGAGGCGTAGGCCACCACGGCCAGCACCGGCAGACCCATCTGCACCGCGAGGTCACCGCGGGTCAGCAGAATCGTTCCGCCGCCCTGCGATTCGACGAACCCGAGCCGGCGACGATCGTTGGCGCGGGAGAACTTCGCATCGCTGATGCCCTTGGCCCGCATGGCCTCGGTGTCGGCGGTGGCCGACATGTCGCCGAAACCGGTGATGGCTTCCAGCGTCAGGTCGTCGTAACCACCGGCGACCACGAAGTCCGCCTTGCCCAGCTGGATCTTGTCGACGCCCTCTTCGACCGACACCGCCGCCGTGGCGCACGCCGCGACCGGGTGGATCATCGAGCCGTAGCTACCGATGTAGGACTGCACGACGTGTCCCGCGTACACGTTCGGCAGCACCTCCTGCAGGATGTCGTTCGGCTTGTTCCGGCCCAGCAGGTTGC
Organism: Mycolicibacterium diernhoferi; assembly: GCF_019456655.1. Taxonomy (NCBI): domain Bacteria; kingdom Bacillati; phylum Actinomycetota; class Actinomycetes; order Mycobacteriales; family Mycobacteriaceae; genus Mycobacterium; species Mycolicibacterium diernhoferi. The sequence continues at coordinate 4,290,801 of NZ_CP080332.1, forward strand.
CGTGATACATGGTCTGCATCGACGTCATACCGCCCATGCCGGTGCCCTGCGTGCTGGCCACCAGGCTGGGGTGCACCCAGCGCATCAGCTCGGCGGGACTGAAGCCCGCCGACAGGAACGCATCAACGGTCGCCACCAGGTTCCACAGCGCCAATCGATCGATCGAGCTGGCCATGTCCGGCGTGACGCCGTAGACCTGCGGATCGAAACCGGTCGGGATCTGACCGCCGACGGTGCGTGACAGCTTCACCTTGCGCGGCACCCGGATCTCGGTGCCGGCCTTGCGGGTGACCTGCCAGTCCGCACTGTCGGGCACCGGGGCGATGACGGTGTGCTCCGGGTCGTACTTCACGAACTCGCGGGCGTCGGCCTCCGAGGACACCACGAAGGTGAAGTCCTTGTCCAGGAACACCGACACCAGCAGCGGTGCGGAGTGATCGGCGTCCAGGAACCCGTCCTCGACCCACTCGCGGATACCGACCTTGGCGACCACGGCATCGTGGTAGCGCTCGACCAGCTCGGCCTCGTCGACCAGATCGCCGGTCTCGGTGTCGTACCAACCCGGCTTGGGGTCGTCCTCCCACTTGACCAGACCGGTGGTCCAGGCGAGCTCCAGGACACCGGCGGCCGACAGCTCGCCGGACACCTCCATCTCGAAGCGGGTCCGCGAGGAACCGTACGGTCCGAGCTCGGCGCCACCGACGATGACCACCATGTCGGCGGGATCGATGTCGAGGTCGTCCCACGCCGGCGGCGGTGCCGATGCGTATCCGCGCGGCGGCGAGGGCAGCGCCCGGATGATTCCGGACTCGTCTTCGTCGGACTCATCGTCGGCGACAGCGGACATGTCCTCGCGGGCCTTGGCGGCCAGCTCGGCCATGTCGATCTCGATCTCACCCAGACCGCCGGTGAAGTCAACCTCGATCGGCGCCCGTGCCGCGGCAACCTTGGACTCGATGTTGCACAGCGACAACAGCATCGAGGCCATCTCGGCGGTGGTGTAGGTGGTCAGACCGGCCTCTTCGACGGCGCCCACGATGGCGTCGTTGTGACCCATCAGCCCGGTGCCCTTGGTCCAGCCGATCAGCGCGTGCGCCAGCGAAACCCGCTGGCTCCACGACGTTTCGGCCTTCCAGCGGGAGACCACGGCGTCCAGTGCGGCCTTGGCCTCACCGTAGGCGCCGTCACCACCGAACATGCCCCGGTTGGGCGAGCCCGGCAGCACCACGTGCAGACGGGACGCGATGTCACGCTCGGCACCCAGGTGCGACAGGCCGGCGATGAGCCGCTGCACGGCCCACAGCAGCACCTTCATCTCCATCTCGGAGCGGGCACCCGCATCGGAGAGGTCCCCGGCGACGCGCGGTGCGGCGAACGGGAACAGCAGCGTCGGGTTCTGCGCGTCCTTGAGGTGGATTGCCTTGGGGCCCAGGTTCTCGGTCTGCTCGTTGCCGACCCACTCCACGAGTGCGTCGATGTCGGCGTAGGAGGCCATGTTGGCCGGAACCACCCACAGCGTGGCGTTGAAGCGGGCGTGGTCGCGGTAGAGCGTGCGGTAGAACGCCAGCCGGTCATCGTCGAGCCGGGAGGTGGTGGCGACGACCGTCGCACCGCCCTCCAGCAGCTGAGCCACCACCGAAGCGGCGATCGAGCCCTTGGACGCGCCGGTGACGACGGCGACCTCGTTGGCGTAACCACCCTTGTCCGGGTTCTCCGCACCGGCCGCTGCGCGGCCGTACAGCGCGGCGTGCACATTGCGCCCGGCCGCCAGAGCCTTGCCCTGCCACCAGGTGGCCTGGGTGCCGACGACGTTGCCCGCACCCTCGAAGCTCTGCGACAGCCGCTCCCAATCCGTATCGATCTCGCTCTCGTCGAGCAGCCAGATCCGTGCCAGATCCTCACGGGCGCTTGCCCACCGGTCGTCGAACACGACGGCCTTGCGGGCGTCGAACACCGGCGACACCAGACGCGGCCAGTCCGAACCGAGTTCGGTGGTGACCAGGTCGATCAGCTCGGCGTCGCTGACGGCCTCGGGCGCACTGACCGGGTTGTCCAGTCCGAGCTGACCCAGGATGGTGCGGGCTGCGTTGGCCAGCACACCGTTGGGGCCGGTGACCTTCTCGGCGAATTCACCCAGCGCCGCCGAATCCACCACGCCGCCACCGGCGGCACCGGAGGACGGCAGGCTCACGGCGATGCCCTTGCGCGCGGCGACCGCGGCAACGGCGCCGTCGATGACCTTGTCGACCGAGGCCGCGTCGGCGAGGGCACCGTCGTGCAGGCCGCCCATGCTGCCGCCGCGGACACTGGAACCCTCACGGGTACCCAGCGCCACCTCCGCGGTCACGTGCTTGGCCCAGCCCGGGCCCAGTTCCCATGTCTTGGAAACACGTTCGGCAATGTAGGCCGGACGCTTGCCGGATGGGCCGAAGACGGTGCGCAGCTGATCGTTGATCGAGTCGGACAGCACCGGGCCGAACGGCTTGTAGGTGCGGGCCAGCTTGGTCACCTGTGCCTTGAGACCCGACAGATCCGCCTCGGCGGCACCGTCGATGGCGCCGAGGTTCAGCTCGGAGCCCAGGTCCACCAGCATCTGGTTGCGTCGCGAGGACGCGCCGTCGGTGATGGACTCGATGGAGTCCAGCGGCTCGATCTGGTCGATGCGCATCTTCGATGCCAGCGCGATGAGCACCAAAGTGGCGTCGGCAGCGTCGAATCCGATGTCGTCGGGGCGGGGACCACCGCTGGGGGCCGCGGCGGGTGCCGGGGCTGCGGCGGGTGCCGCGGCGGCCGGGGCCGCCTCCGTGGACGCCTCAGGTGCCGAGACCTCTTCGGGCTCGGGCTCCGGGTCGGTGTCGGTGGCGAACAGCACCGCCGCATCACGCTCGGCGTTGAGCACCTCGGTGGTGTTGTGCGAGTACTCGGGCAGCTTCAGCGTGTTGGTCGCCAGTCCCGCCACCGTCGGAGCGGTCTTCACACCGATCTCGACGAACCGCTCGACCCCGAGACCGCCGGCGGCCTCTTCGATGAACAGCAGGTCCTGGGTTTCGATCCAGCGCACCGGGCTGGCGAACTGCCAGGCCAGCAGCTCGATGACGATCTTGCGCATCAACTCACGCGGACGCTCGTTGCGCCACGTGTCGTAGTCGGCGAGCACCTCGTCCAGCGGCTCGGCCGGCACCAGATCGCGGATCTCCTGGATGAAGTCGCGGTCCAGCGTGAACGGCCGCGGCACCAGGTTCGGGATGTACTTGCCGATCAGCAACTCGGGATCTGCATCGGTGGGCATGACCCGCTCCAGGCTGCGCCGGAAGTCGGCGACACCGACGCGCAGCACCTCGGAGTGGAACGGCACATCGATACCGGGCACCAGGATGAACGACCGCTTGCCACCGCTGATTTCGCGGCGCCGTTCGATCTCCTCCTCCAGCGCCTCCAGCCCGCGCACCGTGCCGGCGATGGCGTACTGCGAGCCACGCAGGTTGAAGTTCACGATCTGCAGGAATTCCCCGGTGCGCTCGGCGATCTCGGCGACGAAGGCGGTGACGTCATCGTCGGGCAGATCGATCTGCGACGGGCGGATGGCCGCCAACCGGTAGTTCGAGCGGCCCTTCTCGTCACGCGGCACGATGTCGTGCATCTTGGAGCCGCGGTGGAAGACCACCTCGAGCAGTGCCGGCAGCTCGTACACACCGGAAACGCAAGCCAGCGCGGTGTATTCACCGACGGAGTGACCGCAGGCGATGGCCCCTTCGACGAAGGCGCCCTGCTCGCGCATCTCGGCGACCTGGGCCGCGGCCACCGTCGCCATGGCGACCTGGGTGAACTGCGTCAGGTACAGCACGCCCTCGGGGTGGTGGTAGTGCACACCGGAGGCGATCAGGCTGGTCGGGTTGTCCTTGACCACGTGCAACACCGAGAAGCCCAGGGTGTCGCGGGTGAACTTGTCGGCGATGTCCCAGACCTTGCGGGCCGCCTTGGACCGGGCGCGGACCTCCATGCCCATGCCCTTGTGCTGGATGCCCTGGCCGGGGAAGGCGTACACCGTCTTGGGGGCGGCCAGCTGCGCGGAGGCGGCCATCACCAGATCGCCGCCGACCTTTGCGGTGACCTCGACGATCTCGGCACCGCGGTCGATGCCGACCCGGTCGACCCGGAATTCGATCTCGTCGCCGGGCAGCACCATGCCCAGGAAGCGCGAGGTCCAACCCACCAGCCGGGCCGGCGGGGTGGCACGACCGTCGGTCGCGGTGACCACGTGCTGGGCGGCCGCCGACAGCCACATGCCGTGCACGATCGGGCCCTTGAGCCCGGCCAGCAGCGCGGCGGCGCGGTCGGTGTGGATCGGGTTGTGGTCACCGGAGACCACGGCGAACGCGCTCATGTCGGTGGGCGCGGTCATGGTGACGTCACGACGACGGCGACGCGGGGTGTCGGTGGCGTTGTCGGTCATGGCACCGCCGGCACGCACCGGGTCCTCCAGCTCGACAGCGCCGGTGCGCCCGCGGATGGCGAAACGCTCCTCAAGGCGGGCGAGCTCGGTGCCCTCGGCGTCGCTGATGACCACGCTGACCGGCACGACGCGGCCGACCTCGGTATCGGTGGCATCGGAAGCCGTTGCGGTGACCGTCAATTCGGCGACCGACTTGGGCATCGGGGTGAGCAGGTGCGCGGCATGGTCCAGGTGGACCAGGCTCAGCAGACCTTCGATGACGGGGAATCCGGCATCGGTGACGGCGGAGCCGATGGTGGCGAACACCGCGGGCCAGCACTTGCCGACCAGTGCGTCGGGCACCAGGGTCAGGCCCGGGGCCAGCGGGGCGCCGAAGGTGGCGGTGACGCCGGTGTGGTCGGCGACCTCCTCCGGGTCCCAGCCGACGGTGACGGTCGCGGTGTTGTCGACCACGGCCGGTAGCGAATCCACGCCGTCCACGCCGGCGGCGATGGCCAGCACGGCCCGCATCGCGGCGGCGGCGTCCTCTGTGGTGACCACCGGCATACCACCGTTGACGGTGGCGGCCGGCAGCGTCAGCTTGATCTCGATCCAGATGTCGGACAGCGGAACGCTCAGCGTCACACCGGCATCGGTGAGTTCCAGCCGCGATCCGGTGGACGGGTGCACCGCGGAACGGTTCTCGTTGACCTGCCACTCGCCGGGCGCGCCGATGCGGTGCACCGGGTTGATCGCGGTGCGGCCCGCCCACAGCACGTCGGGCGAATCCAGCACCACCCCGATGGGTCCGGTGACGGCGGGGTCGGCCTGGCGGCGCGAGACGACGGGCACCGGGGTGGCGCCAGAGGCCACGACCTCGTCGATGGCCGCCTGCTCGAAGCGGTCCAGCAGTTCACCGACGGGCTCGTCGACCCGGGTGATACCGGCGACCGCGGCGGTGCCGGGGATGACGCAGACCTGGTCGGCGGTGTAGCGCGCGTCGTGGGCCTGCCACAGCGAGTCGCTGCGCCACCAGCGGCGCACGTCCTTGTCGATGACGGGGACGAAGTTGACCGGCTTGCCCGGGGTCTTGCACAGGGTGGTGAAGAACGGCACGTCGGCCGGGTGCAGCTTGATGTCCTCCGCGTCCGGGTACCGGTTGAGCAGGATGTCGACGGCGGCGGCCGGATGCTCCAGCAGCGCCTCGCCCTCCGGGGTGGCCGGGAACAGCGTCTCGATCGGACCGGAGTCGCTCGGGTGCAGACGGGCCTCGGCGCGCTTGAGCATCTCCGCGAAGCGGTCCCGCCAGGTGACGTCCAGCCACGGGGAGCCGTCCGCCTTGGTGTCGGCGGTCGAGTCGCCGTCACCGATGGCCAGCTCGACGTAGCGGTCCAGCCACTGCAGGTAGGTCATATCGGCGACATCGCCGAAGTACGGCTTGGCGGTGTCGGCCATCGCGGCGATGATCTCGTCGCGGCGCTCGGCGACGGCGTCGGCGTCACCGGCGACCTCGTCGAGCAGGCGCCCGCAACGCGAGGCGGTGTTGTCGATCTCGTGGATGTCGGCACCGAGCTGGCTGCGCCCGGAGGCCATGCCGCCCTGCGCTTTTCCGGCACCAACCCACTGGTCGGTGCCGGTGGTGTCGACCAGCAGCTGCTTGACCGCGGGCGAGGTGGTGGCCTCGAGCGTGGCCATCGCCGCGGTGCCGACCAGGATGCCGTCGACCGGCATCAGCGGGAAGCCGTACTGCTCGGACCAACGTCCGGCCAGGTACTCGGCCGCGCGCTCGGGGGTTCCGATGCCGCCACCGACGCAGATGGTGATGTTGGACAGCTTGCGCAGATCGGCGTACGTGCTCAGGAGCAGATCGTCGAGATCCTCCCAGGAGTGGTGCCCGCCGGCGCGGCCACCCTCGATGTGGGCGATGACGTCCTTGTCCGGCACCTCGGCCGCGATCTTGATGACGGCCTTGATCTGGTCCACGGTGCCCGGCTTGAACACCACGTGGGCGATGCCGATCTCGTTGAGTTCCTCGATCAGGGCGACGGCCTCGTCGAGTTCGGGGATGCCGGCGGTGACGATGACGCCGTCGATCGGGGCACCCGACTGGCGGGCCTTCTGCACGATGCGCTTGCCGCCCAGCTGCAGCTTCCACAGATAGGGATCCAGGAACAGCGAGTTGAACTGGATGGCACGGCCCGGCTCCAGCAGCTGGGTCAGCTCGGCGACGCGGTCCTCGAAGATCTTCTCGGTGACCTGACCGCCACCGGCCAGTTCGGCCCAGTGCCCGGCGTTCGCCGCGGCCGCGACGATCTTGGCGTCCACGGTGGTCGGCGTCATGCCGGCCAGCAGGATCGGCGAGCGGCCGGTGAGCCGGGTGAACTTGGTGGACAGCTTCACCGAGCCGTCCGGCAGGGTGACCGTGGACGGGGCGTAGCTGGCCCAGGCTGCGGGCACCTCGGGCACCGCGCCGACGGTGAACAGGCTGCGCTGGCCCGCGCGGGTGGCGGCCGGCACGATGCCGATCCCCAGGCCGCGGATGACCGGCGCGGTCAGACGGGTGACGGTGTCGGACGGGCCGAGGTCGATGATCCAGCGGGCGCCCGCGTTGTACAGGGCCTCGACGTCGGCGACCCAGTCGATCGGGTTGACGAAGATGGATTCGGTCATGGTGTGCGCCAGCTCGGCGTCGATACCGCACTGGGCTGCCCAGCGGTCGACGAGCGCGACGCCGTCGGCCAGGCGCGGGGTGTGGAAGCCCACCTCGACCTGCACCGGGTTGAACACCGGCGAGAACACCGCGCCACCGCGCAGCTTGTTCTTGCGCTCGGCTTCTTCCTTCTCGGTGATCTTGGAGCAGTACAGCTCGAACCGGCCGAGCTGTTCGGGGGTGCCGGTGATGACGACAGAGCGGCGACCGTTGCGGATGGACAGCACCGGCGGCAGCACGGTGCGCACGTCGGTGGAGAACTCCTCGAGCAGTTCGGCGATCCGGGCGGGGTCGACGTTGGTGACCGACACCATCGGGGTCTTGTCCCCGCGGCCGACCATGCCGCGCCGCCGCGACACCAGCGATCCGGCCGCGCCGATCAGCTGGAGCAGGGCGAGCAGTTCGGCGTCGCGGGTGCCCTTGGCCTTCAGCGACTCGACGCCCAGGATGCCCTGGGAGTGGCCGGCCATGGCGACCGGCGGGGTGCCCATCAGATCGAGGCCCTGACGCGTCAGCGCCCGGATGGCGGCCATCTGGGTGAGCAGGATGCCGGGCCCGGAGATCGCTGCGGTGGTGAGCTGCTGGGTGTCGGGCAGCGGCTCCTCGGCAGCCAGCGCGCGCACCCACTGCAGCGGTTCGAAGCCGATCGGGCGCACGACGACGAGTTCGCGGGCCACCGGCTCCAGCAGCAGGGCCGCCTCACCGACCAGCTCACTGAGCTCGGACTCGATACCGGCCGAACTCACCAGCTCTTCCAGGCTCTCCAACCAGGCGCCACCCTGACCACCGAACGCGACCGCGTACGGCTCACCGGCGTTCAGGAGATCGACGAGCGCATTCGCGCCCGACAACGAACCCTCGTTCAGGCTGTTCTTGGCTGTCACCCTGTCGTGTTCGTTGATCGTCACGTTGTGTATCTCCCTCGGTGCAGTCTTCTTCACGCAATGTCGCTGGTCGTGCGGGTGCGCCGCGTCTTCGCGGCGAGGATGCGATCGGGTTCCCCCGGGCTTTCTCGGGACCCGTCGTCCTGTAGTCCTTCGGTGATTCGGCGTTGAATCTCCACTGGGCCGGTTTACGTCCAGGCGATCCGGGCAATGACATGCCGGATGCGGCCAGAGGACGGCCCAACCCCACTAAGAGTGTCATAAGAGCTGAGGCCTTTTCCGGACCCGAAATGGTTACTGGCGAGTTCTACGCTCGGGTAACCACAGCTTGGGTAACGGGTCCCGCTGCGGCGCCCAAACTTCTCCGGGACAAACGTCCTGTTGGCAGGTGGTTACGGCCGAGTAGCTATAACTTCCCAGATCAGCGGGATGCCGTTATCAAATCGTTATCTAAGAATTTCGTGGTGTTCGACACTGTGGCCGGCGCCGCGAACGGCGCGTGACAACAGACACCGCGGACAAAAGTGTCCACTGCGCGAAGGCCTGGCGTGAAATCAGTTTGCTGGAAAGCATTACTGATCGGTAAGTCTCAGTCCCACTGCCCGAAGCTGGGCTTGAGAATGTGGTTGACGTCCACCCCGATGCCGCCGACTTTGCGTTGGTCGATCTCGACCTGGTGCAGATGTGCCGCCGGGTGCGCGGCCCGGCCCGGCGAGCCCCAGTTGTGCTGCCAGTAGTAGGCCCCGATGCCGTCCTGCAGAGCCCATTCGATGGTTTTCGAATTCGCGTAGACGCCGGTGCGCTGCCGGCCGAGCACGGATTCCCAACCCCGCAGGAACGGTGCCACCTGCGTCTTGTATTGCGCGTAGCTGGGGTCGTCGTCGATGGAGGCGTACACCGGTGCACCGATCGGACCGCCCGCGGCGGTGTGCAGTTGCCAGCCGCGTTTGGCGTGCGCCACCCCGGCCTGCTGACCGCCGAGCCAGTCCGCGGTGTCCTGCTTGCCGTACTGGTAGCAGGACACGATCTTCAGCCCGGCCTGGTACAGGTCGCGTGCCTCGGCCAGCACAATGGGCTTACCCAGCATCCAGGCGCCACCCGGCCGACGATCGGAGACGTACCGGATCGCGCCGAGTGCGCCGGAGGCGCGGATGTCGGCGGCGCCGATCACCCCGGCGGCATAGTCGAGCAGTACGCCGAGCGGAGCGGCCCCGGCCGGCGGCGCGGCGGCCACCGCAGCCAGGGTGAATGCCGCGGGCGCGACAGCGGCGTATTTCAGCACGTCACGTCGAGAAAGCGACACGAACGTCAGAATATGACAGTGACACCGGGAACCCGGTGACCGATGCGGGTACCCGCATCGGCCTCGCGGCGCCAGGTCACGACGGCGGATCGGGCCATGCACCGTCGGCCATCAGCCCCGCATTGAACTCGGAAACCGCGGTGACCAGTCGCCTACGCAGCGCCCGCTTCAGACGGTCGGCGACCACCGCGTGCCCGAACTCCGTGCAGTCGGCGATCCAGCGGCTCATGTCGTCGATGTTCTCCGGCGTCGGGAACAGCGCGCCGTACCGGGCCACCACCTCGGCCTCCGCCGCCGAGATGACGCTGTCGGCGAGCGCTTCGACCCCATCTCGGCCGGCATCCACCAGGGCCAGCACCACACGGGCGTACACCAGCGGATCCGGCGAGCGCGCCAGCACCCGCCCGACCACAGGGTTGGTGAACAGCAGGGCGGATCCCGACCGTTGAGCCACGCCCAGGGCCACCAGCCGGGCACCCTCGGGACCGTTGGGATCGATGCCGACACGGACACCGGCCGTGGACGTCGCCGACGCCGCGTCCCGTTCCGGTTCGACGCCCGGCCGCAGGATCTCACGTTGCAGTCCGAGCAGTTCGGCGACGCTGCCGCCGGCGCGGACGGTGTCGAAGAACTCCGCGATGTGGGCCGAGGTGAACCCGCGGCCCAACAACTCGTCGATCGTCCGGAGCTGAGCCAGGTGGTAGTCGTCGTAGATGGCCGAGCGGCCCTGTCGACGGGGCGGATCGAGCAACCCGCGTTCGCGGTACGCACGGATGTTGCGGGGGCTGACGCCGGAGATCTCGGCCAGTTCGCCGAGCCGGTACTCGTTCACCGACATGGGGGGACCACCGCACCGGTAGAGCCGTCGCACGCGCCCATGCCACCCACTGTAGCGCGCCGACGCGCGGTACGAGCGAACTAAAAAATAGTCTTTTACTGCACATATATTGAATCTGGCAACACCGGTGAGGGATGTCACCGGTAAATCGCTGGCGATTCATCCCATCAATTTGGAAACATTGGGTGAGCTCGTCACCAGAATTCCGCCCTCAACCGAAGTCGAGGTCCGTGTGCGTCCCTGGATCATCTGGGCCACCGGGGTACTCGCTTATGTCGTCGCGGTCCTGAACCGCACCACGCTGGGGGTCTCCGGACTCGAGGCCGGCGACCGTTTTCACGCGGGTCCCGGCGTGCTCTCGACGTTCGTGGTGTTGCAGATCATCGTCTACGCCGGCGCCCAGGTCCCGGCGGGAGTGCTGCTCGACCGCTACGGCTCCAAGGTCCTCATCATCTGCGGCGCCGCATTGATGGCTGCCGGACAACTCGCGATCGCCATCAGCGATTCACTGCCCGCGGCACTGGCCGCCCGCGCCGTGGTCGGGCTCGGTGACGCCTTCACCTTCATCTCCGTGCTGCGACTCGTCCCGCACTGGTTCCCGTCCCGGCAGATCCCGTTGCTGACTCAGTTCACCGGCATCACGGGGCAGCTCGGCCAGGTGCTGTCGGCGGTGCCGTTCCTGGCGCTGCTCGGGGTGGCGGGCTGGACGCCGGCCTATCTGTCGGTGGCCGCGTTCAGCGTGCTGGTGGTGGTGCTGGCCGCCGTCATCGTCCAGAACACACCGGACGGACGGCTGGAGACGACCCAGACGCTGAGTGTGCGCGACACCCTCGGCAATGTCCGCACCGTCTGGATGCGGCCAGGTACCCGTCTCGGATTCTTCACCCACATGGGCACGCAGTTCTCGGTGACGGCGTTCGCGCTGATGTGGGGTGTCCCCTACGTGATGACGGCCCAGGGCCAGAGCCGGGGTGTGGCCGGCATGTTGCTGACCGTCTCGGTGGTGACGGCCATCGTGGCGGGCATCGTGCTGGGCATCCTGACCGGGCGCTACCCGCACCGCCGCTCGCGGTTCGTGCTCGCCATCATCGGCAGTAACGCCGCGGCCTGGACGGTGGTGCTGGCGTTGCCCGGACCGGCCCCCCTGTGGCTGTTGATCGCCCTCATCGTGATCATCTCCGTGGGTGGACCGGGATCGATGGTCGGCTTCGACTTCGCCCGGACGTTCAACCCCGGAGCCACGCTGGGTACCGCCCAGGGCATGGTCAACATGGGTGGCTTCCTGGTCTCGCTGATCCTGATGCAGGGCATGGGCTGGATCCTCGACGCCACCGGCGGCTACTCGTTCGACTCGTTCCGGCTGGCCTGGACACTGCAGTACCTGATCTGGGCACTGGCCGTCGTCGGCATCCTGGTCACCCGGCGCAAGGCCCGGCGTCTGATGCAGGCCGAGCAAGAACGCTCGCTGCTGGAGACCTTCGATACGCATCCCGCCGGAGGTTAGCCGCACTCGGGCTCCCGGCCGGACACGCTAGCGTGGGCGGATGCCCACCGTGCCGCGCCCACCGACCGCAGTCGGGGTGGTGCTGGCGGCCGGCATCGGGTCGCGGGTCGGCGCCGACGGCAACAAGGCCTATCTGTTACTGGCGGGCCGTTCGATGCTGTCCTGGTCGGTCCAGGCGGTGGCCGACACCGCCGAGATCGCCCGGGTCATCCTGGTCCACCGGCGCGGCGAACGCGATGTGGCGGCCGGCGCGCTGGCCGCCGACCTGCCCGGCAGGGCGGTGGAACTCGTCGAGGGTGGTGACAGCCGGCACGAGTCGGAGTTCAACATGCTGGCCCACATCGCGGCCGATATCGAGTCCGGTGCCGTCGACGTCGTGCTCATCCACGATGCCGCCCGCCCGCTGGCCGGTCCGGACATGATGCGCGCGGCGCTCGGCGCGGCCCGCGAACACGGCGGGGCGGTACCCGCGGTGCCGGCGACCGGTCTGGCCCGCCCGCTGCCGGGCGGCGGGTTCGAACCGCTGACCGAACGGGTGGTACGCGTGCAGACTCCGCAGGCGTTCCGGGCCACGCCGCTGCTCGCGGCTTACCGGAAGGCCGACGCCGCCGGATTCGACGGCACCGACACCTCAGCGTGCGTGCAGCATTTCACCGATGTCGACGTGCGGGTGTTCCCCGGTGCGGCAACCAATCTCAAGGTCACCTATCCGCCGGACATCCGGCTGGCCGAGCACCTGCTGACCGGGACGCTCAGCGCCGGCACGCAATGATCGCCTCCAACAGGGAGGCGTCGCCCGGCAGGTCGATCGGGATGGCGTCGGCGTCACCGGCCACGGTGACCAGGCCGGCGTCACCGAGCACGGTCTGAAGATCGGCCAGCCGGGGCACAGCCGCCCCGTACGGGTACTGGGTGATCTGCAGCTCGGAGCGGTCCACCGTGTCCAGGATTGTTCCTTGTGCATCAACACTTTTCACGGTGTCGGTGACAGGAAGAACCGGGACCACCAGTTCGGCGCCCTCGCTCAATGCGGCCACCACCCGCTGCACCAACCCGTCCGGCACCACCGGATGCCGGTGGTCGGCCACCAGCGCATGCGTCACGGATTCCTGCTGCAGATGCTGCGCCGCGGCCGCCAGACAGTCTGCCGTGCTGGGTGATTCGCCGGCGGCGACGACCCGCACCGGCAGCTCACCCAGGCACCCGGAAACCCGTTCGGTCAACCGGTCGTCGGCGACCACCAGGACGTCACCGATACCGGCCAGGGCACGCACGATCCGCACCAGCACCGGTTCACCGTCGACCGGGACGAACACCGATGCCGGCTGCTGGGCCACCTCGGCGGGCAACGGCAGGATCGCTGAGAGTTTCACCGCGGTCAGGGTATCTGGCGCGGCGGCCGGAAGCGTTCCAGGTAGGACTCCCAGTCCCAGTCCGCCAGGAACTCGCGGGCCGCGGAGTAGCCGGCCACGTACAGCGCTTCCACCTCGGCGTCGCTGATGTCGAAGTCGAGGTAGCCGACCTCGGTGGAATCCACCCGCACGGTGCGGGCGTTCACCCACGGTTGGTTCAGGTAGGCCTGGTCGCGCCCCACCAGCACGGTCGTGATGACGTCGTCGAGCATGCGCGGCGTGCCGAACCGGCGCAACGGGCCCCAGTTCGGCAGCAGACGGTCGGTCTCGTTGGGCAGGTTGGGCAGCACCGTGACACCGAAGCTGGGCCAGCGCGGCACGCCGCCGTCGGCGCGGTCCAGCGAATCGATCGGGAAGTTGGACAGCAGGCCGCCGTCCACCAGGGTCGAGGTCCGACCGGCCGAATCGGTCAGGCCGGCCGGCCGGAAGTAGAACGGGATGGACATCGAGGCGCGCACCGCGGCGGCGACCGACTGCTCGTCCGGGTCCAGCCCGTAGACCCGGCGGTAATCCCAGGGCAATCGCACCAGTTGGCCGGTGGTGACGTCGGCGACGGTGACGACCAGTTTGTAGCGCTGGTCGGCCGGCAGTTCGTCGTCGTCGATCGCCAGGTCGCCGAAGGTCCGCACCCCGAGATCGGCCAGTTGCCCGCGCACCCAGTCATGCGCGTAGTCGCCCTTGTAGATACCGCGCCCGCGGGCCAGCGCCAGCGGCTGCCCGATGAACGGGATGCGCCCGAATAGCGCGGCATCCCGAAACTTGCGGTAGTTCAGTTGCAGCGCAATATTCTTGAACTCTGCGCCGGTCAGCTCTGAGCCCGCGGCGGCGACGATCGCCCCGACGATGGATCCCGCGGACGTCCCGGATACCCGTTGCGCCCGATAGCCGGCGTCCATCAGCCCGACGACGGCGCCGACCAGCCCTACCCCTTTGACGCCGCCGCCGGAGAGCACCAGATCGGCCCGCCCGGGCATCGCCGTGCCCCGCTACACCGGGTCGAATGCGGAGATCAGCCAGGTGCCGTCGACCTTGGACAGCCCCACCTTGACGCTGCTCGTGGAGAACGAGCCGTCCGGGTTCTCCTTGCTGACGGTGTTCTGGTTGAGGAACACCAGCACCACGGCCCGGTCGGGATGCAGTTCGGAGACCGCGGCGTTGACGACCGCGGCCTGCGTCTGGACCGCGTTCTTCGTGGCGGCCGGCGTGACGATCTGCTCGGTGAACTGGTTGTAGTAATTCAGGAAGTCCCCGGTCAGCTGGGCCCGGGCGGCGGCGAAGTCCGCCTCCAGTGAATCCGGCGAATAGGACAGCAGCGCCACCGTACCGTCGGAGGCTGCCTTGATCGCGGCCTCCGCGGCCACCGGACCGGTCTGACTGTCGGGCCGGTACTGATTGACGTAGAGCCAGGCGGTGAGGCCGCCGGTCACCGCCAGCGCCAGCACCAGCACGATGGCCGCCCAGAACCGCCCGGCGCCGCGCAGCAGCGTGCGCACCGGGCCGCCGTGGACCGGCGGATCCGGCGTTGCGGTGGTGTCTGTGTCGATCTCGGTGTCGGTGTCCGTCTCGGTGTCGTTGTCAATGGTCATGGCGCGAACTCCACTTTCGCCATCTTGATCTGGTCACCCTCGCGGGCCATGCTCACGATCAGCCGCCAGGTGCGCGGATCATCCTTTGCGCCTTGTTCATTGGTGATCGTCGAGAACGCCGACACCAGCACGTCGGCGGTGTGCTCGGTCATCGATTTGACCGCGGTGGCGGTGACGGTCGCCTCGGTGATGACCTTCGAGGATTGGGCCACCTTGGCGAAGTCCTGCTGCTGCTCCTCGAAGTCCTTGCGGAACTCCCCCGTGGAGTTGTCCAGGATGCGCTGGACGTCCTGCTCGGCACTGTTGAAGTTCAGCGACATCAACGACACCACTCCCTGCCGGGCCGCTGCCGAGAACTCGGCGTTGAGGGCACGCTCATGCTCGGCCTGCCCGTGCTTGACGATGATCCAGGCGCTGGTGCTGGCCAGCGCGGCCACCCCGATGACGGCCAGCGCGGCCGCGACGTAGGTGAGGATCGCCCGCGCCCGACTGCGGGTGCCGAGCGGTTCCTCGTCGAACTCGTCCTCGATACCGGCTTCACCGGCCGCGGGCTCGTCGTCCTGGTCGGTGCCGCGGGACTCCTCGGCTTCCGTACGCAGCCGCAGCACCTTGGCGCGCGCCGCGGCCGCGGCGGCTGCCGCCTCGGCGGCCAGCGCCTCGGCTTCCTCGGCGGTCAGCTCGAGGTCGTCCGCCTGGTCGGTGTCGGGCGGGGAAACCGAAGTCGCCCCACGCCTATCGATGGGCATCATGTCCTCCTGCACTGCGGAAACAACGTTGGCGACGGCACACCGCTCAACTGGTCAGGTTCTGCAGGCGGTCCTTCATCACCTTGCCCGTGGCGTTGAGCGGTAGCTCGTCGAGAAACTCGACATACCGTGGCACCTTATAGCCGGCCATCCGGTCGCGGCTCCAGGCGATGAGTTCCTGCTCGCTGACGCCCTCGTCGCGGCGCACCACGAAGGCCTTGCCGACCTGGCCCATCCGCTCGTCCGGGACGCCGATGACGGCGGCCTGCCGGACCGCGGGATGCTCCAGCAGGAACCCCTCGATCTCGGCGGGATAGGCGTTGAAGCCGCCGACGATGAACATATCCTTCTTGCGGCCGACGATCTTGAGCCGGCCCCCGTCATCGAAGGTGCCCAGGTCTCCGGTGTGCAGCCAGCCCTCGGCGTCGATCGTCTCGGCGGTGGCCGCCGGATCGTCGAGGTAGCCCTGCATCACGGTGTAACCGCGCACCAGCACCTCGCCGTCCTCGGCGATGCGCACCTCGACGCCGTCGCAGGGCTTGCCCGCGGTGGTGGCGATGTCGGTGAAGGAGTCCCCGGGCCGCGACAGCGTGACGGTGCCGGCCTCGGTCAGCCCGTAGCCGGTGGCCAGGGTCTGGAAGGGCAGTTCCTCGTGTACCCGGCGGATCAGTTCGACCGGGATGTCGGCCGCGCCGGTGACCCCGGCGCGCAGGGTCGCCAGCCGGTGCTTGTCGGGGACCGCCAGCAGCGAGTGGTACAGCGTGGGCGCGCCCGGCAGCATGGTGATCCGCTCGGTCTCGATGAGGTCGACCACGGCGGGCACATCGAAGACCGGGACCGGCAGGATGGTGGCGCCCCGGATGAGCGACGAGATGCACCCGGCCTTGTAGCCGAAGGTGTGGAAGAACGGGTTGACGATCAGATAGCGATCACCCTGACGGAGATCGGCCAGATCGCACCATTCGGTGTAGAGCCGCAGCGTCTGTTCATGATTCATCATCACGCCCTTGGCCCGGCCGGTGGTGCCGGAGGTGTAGATGATGTCGGCTATATCGGTGCCCTGCAGGCCCGGCGCCTCGTAGGGCTTGCCGCTCTCCAGGAAGTCCGAGGTGATCTCGATCGCCGGGACGCCGGCGGGGACACTGAAATCCTGTCCCAGGAAACCGTTTTGGACCAGGACGGCCTTCGCGCCGCTGCGGGTGATGATGTCCGCGGCTTCCTCGGGCTTGAACCGGGTGTTCACCGGGACGACCACTCCCCCGGCGGTGACCACGCCGAAGGCGGCGATGAGCCAGGCCGCGGAATTGGGCGCCCAGATCGCGACCCGGTCACCCTTGCCGATCCCGAACTCGGCGAACGCCCCGGCGGCACAGCGGACCCGGTGCGCCAGTTCGACGTAACTGAGGCGTAGTGGACCGTCGACGACCGCTTCGGAAGTTCCGAAGCGGTCGCCGACGCTCAAGACCATCTCGGGGATGGTCTGCCACTGCTGCTGGTAGGTCACGTAGTGATGAGACGACCCAGGTTGCCGCCCATGATCTTGGCCTGGTCCTCGATGGCCAGATGCTCGAGCGCGGTGATGTAGTGGGTCGGCTCGGCCAGACCCTCGGGATGCGGCCAGTCCGAACCGTAGAGCACCTGGTCGACACCGATCAGGTTGATCAGGTCGTCGATGCCCTCCTCGTAGAACGGGCTGACGTAGATACGGTTCTTGATCTCTTCCATCGGGTTACCGAGGAACGCCTCCGGCGCCTTCTTGTACACCTCGGACATCGAATCCAGCAGCGGGAACATCCATTTGGACCCGGCCTCGACGATGCCGACCTTGAGCTTCGGGTGCCGGAAGAGCGCGCCGTGGATGACCCACGAGGCCACCGCATCCTGGATCGGGCGCCACTCGTTGAGGATCGACATGGCGTTGGTCTGGAACGGCAGCATCTCCTGCGCGGCGCCATCCCACTCGGAGGTGTAGCGCGAGTAGCCACTGTCGGACGAGTGCATGCCGACAAAGATGTCGTACTCCACGCAGCGCTCCCAGAACGGGTCGAACTCGGGCAGCGCGAACGACCGCGGGCCACGGAAGCCGGGCACCGGTGCCGGGCGGATCAGGATGGCGCGGGCGCCACGCTTGACCGCCCACTCCAGCTCCTCGATCGCCTTCTCGACGATGGGCAGGGTGATCACCGGGGTGGTGTAGATGCGGTTCTGGTAGTTGAAGCCCCACACCTCGTGCAGCCACTCGTTGAGGGCGTGGACGATGACGTGGATCGCGACCGGATCATCGGACAACCGCTCCTCGATGAGGCTGGCCAGGGTCGGGAACATCAGGCTGCGGTCGACGCCGAGTTCGTCCATCACCTTGATGCGCGGCTCGGGCTCGAAGAAGGCCGGGATGGCTTTCATCGGCTCGCCGAACAGTTCACGCTTGCTCTTGCCGTCCGGGTTACCGAACTTGAAGTACTCCTCCCAGGCGCCGGGCTTGGCGACCACCGAGAAGGTGGGGTTCGGGATGTAGTTGGAGATCTGACCCTTCAGCGCAATCTTGGTGCGGCCGTTGACCTCTACGTACTGGACGATGTCCTTGTACTCCTTGGGGAGGTACTTGGTCATGGCCTCCGGCGGCTCATAGAGATGGTTGTCCGCATCGAACAGCGGAAACGGAACGTCGACCCGATGCGACAGTTGACCCATGAGATGCTCCTTTTCGGTTCTTGAGAATCATATTCTCACTTAGGTGAAGCCGCAATGCCCCGGGGTGCCCCAGCGGAGGTTGCGGCGACCTCCTGACGGACCCGGAATTTCTGCACCTTGCCGCTGGCGGTCCGCGGGAAGTCCTGCCCCGCGGGCACCTCGAGCAACTCCTCGGGCCACTTCTGCCGGGCCACCCCGGCCCGCTCGAAGTGCGCCCGCACCTGGTCGAGGGTGGGCAGCGCCGCGCCGGGCCGGATCCGCAGCACCGCGGCGACGTGCTCGCCGAGACGGGCGTCCGGTGCCGCGACCACAACGGCCTCCAAGATGTCCGGCATGCTCAGCAGCACCTCCTCCACTTCCAGGGCGCTGATGTTCTCGCCGCCGCGGATGATCAGATCGGCGGTGCGGTCGGTGATGGTGAGATAGCCGTCCTCGTCCAGCACGCCGATGTCGCCGGTGCGGTACCAGCCCTCGTCGTCGAAGGACGTCGCGGTCAGCGCATCGTCGGTGTAACCCAGGCAGAGGTCCGGCCCGCGGCTGAAGATCTCACCGTCGGGGCCGAGCCGGATCTCCACCCCGGGCCGGACATTGCCGTCGGTGTAGAGGCGCTTCTCCTCCGGCGCGTCCGGCGCCGAACCGGTGATGGAGGGATGTTCGGTGCTGCCGTAGGCGCGGAACACGAACAGGCCCAGGTCGGCGAGGCGCCGGGTGACCACCGCCGGCACCGTGGACCCACCCAGGCCCACCGTCGAGAAGTGCGCCAGATGGGTGTCGTTGAAGTCCGGGTGGTCCATCAGACTGGTGACGAAATACGGCGGGCCGCCGCCGATCGAGAGCCCGTCGCGTTCGATGAGCTCCAGCACCCGCCCCGGATCCCAGACGTCGCACAGGTCCACGGGCGCACCTTCGAGCACCGGGATCAGGAAGGCCCCGAGCATGCCGATGAAGTGGCCGACCGGGGTGGCGGTGAGCTGGCGTCCCCGGCCCGGCGGATAGTTGGCGAGCAACTGGCGGGTCTCGCAGTTGAGCGTCTGGTGACTGTGGATGACGCCCTTGGGCTCGCGGGTGGTGCCCGAGGTGAAGGCGATCAGGGCCGGACCGCCCGGATCGGTGGCCACCGTGCCGGTCATCGGCTCGTCGGCCAGCAGTTCGTCGAAGCTGCTGAGCCCGTGCTCTTCGCACAAGCGCTCATCGGCGCCGACCAGTCCGACGATCGGCACCTCGGCACACAGGTCCGGCTGGAACGTCATCCGGCCGAATTCGGCGGTGCTGATGAACACCTTCGGGCGGGCGGTCGCGATGATGTGGCCGAGTTCCTTGCGGCCGTAGAAATGCACGATCGGCACGGTCACCGCACCGAGGAACGCCGACGCCCAGAACGCGGCGGCGGCCTCCATCCAGTTCGGTAGCTGCAGCGCGACCACATCCCCCGGGCCCACCCCGCGGTCACGCAGGCCGGCAGCCAGTCGGCGGGCTCGCAGTTCGACATCGGCGAAGGTTCCGGTGAAGGGCCGGACCGCCGAATGCACGTGGAAGCCGGTATCCGGGGCGGCCTGCAGCCCGTCGGCCAGCAACTGGCCGAGTGTCTCCGATGTCCACCACCCCTGCTCCACATACCGTTTACTGAGCTCAGCAGGGATATTTCGGATGGAAATGACAGCACCTCCGCAACGCCGGGCAGATGCTGGTGATGCTATTCTCACCTGCCGAGAATGCCAATACCGCAATTGGAGAACGTTTAATGGTCGACCTCGAACTGGACGGCGAACTGGCGGTCATCACCATTGACCGCCCGCACGCCCGCAACGCCATCTCGCTGGACACGATGAACGAACTCGGCAAGGCCCTGGACAATGTGGGTGGTGCGTCCGCCCTGGTCATCACCGGCGGCGGCGACAAGGCCTTCGTCTCGGGTGGCGATCTCAAGGAACTGGCCGCGCTGCGCACCGAACTGGAAGCCTCCGAGATGGCGTGGCGGATGCGCACCATCTGCGATCGCATCGCCGGGTTCCCCGGACCCGTCGTCGCCGCGCTCAACGGCCACGCCCTGGGCGGCGGGGCCGAGGTGGCGGTGTCCGCCGACATCCGGATCGCCGCCGACGACATCAAGATCGGGTTCAACCAGGTGTCGCTGGCGATCATGCCCGCCTGGGGTGGGGCCGAACGCCTCGGCGCACTGGTCGGACGCAGTCAGGCGCTGCTGCTGGCCGGCACCGGCCGCATTCTCGGCGCCGCCGATGCGCACCGGCTCGGCCTGATCGACGAGGTGGTACCGCGCGCGGACTTCGCCGCGCACTGGCGCACGACGGCCCAACTGCTGGCCCGCACGCCGGGGCCGGCGATCAAACGCGTCATCAACGGGACCACCACGACCGATGCCGTCGCCGCATTCGCCGGGCTCTGGGTGTCCGACGAGCACTGGGTCGCCGCCGACAAGGTGATGAACAAGGGCAGGTAGCCCGCATCGACATCGCCGAGTGGGCATCCACTGCGGGAAGATCGCCGAATCACCGCAGGCGATTCACTTTCGGCGAGGCTCAGGTACCGCCGAGTTCGCGGATCGGATCGCTGCCGTCCCAGCCCTCGGCGGCCTGGCGGACGAACGCCGCCATGCCGGCCGACGCCTCGGTGAGCTCCATGATCTCGACGACCGTCGCGGGCCCGGGTCCGGTCCCACCAGGTTCCACGTAGGCGAAGCGCACCCCCTCGCCCTCCCCGCCCGACCAGACCACCGGCCAGCCCGCGGCCGCGACGCGGTCCATGGTCGCCCCGAAATCGTCTGTCCAGTAGGCGAGTTGGTGAAACCCGCCGCCGGACGAATCAAGGAACTCGGTGAAGATGCTCGGCGCGGCATCGGTCTGCTGGATCAGTTCGACCTGCAGATCGCCACTGTTGGCCAGCGCCAGCGACAGGGTCACCTGGCAGGGCTCACCGCGGTAGGTGACCCGTTGGTCCAGGCCGCGCATGACGTACCAGGGGCCGACCCCGAGTTTCAGCCAATCCGCCAGCGCGGCGTCGAGATCACGGACCACATAACCGATTTGCCGGACCGGGCCGGGTAGGACGGGTTCATGTTGCACACCGGAGACGGTATCGGCCGGTCAGGATCCGGTGGCGGTTCCGTTGGAATCTCGGGTCGGGGCCGCCGCGAAGCCGCTGCCCACCAGATCGCCGAAGATCTCCTCCACGGGCAGCGCCTCACCCTCGAGTTCACGCAGCCAGTGCTCGACGAACTCCAGCGTCTCCGCGTGCCCGGCCGACATTCCCAGTGCCTGCTCCATCACCAGCACCCAGGACACGCTGGTACCGATCACCGACCAGACGACCGGAGGGACATCGCCGGGATCGACACCGTAGCGGTCGAGCGCCGCGGCCATGGCCGCCCGCTGATCCTCGCGGAACCGCTCGGCGTAGTAGCTGATCTGGGCGCGCAGTTCCTTGCGGTGGTTGGCCAGACCCATGAACTCCATCGTCAGCCGGGTGGCCGCCGGGTCGGTGCTGAACATCCACAGCGCGCGCAACGGCTGAGCCGATTTGAGCGCCGCCTCCTGCACCACCAGTCCCTGTTCGGCGCGGCGCTGGAACACCGCCAGGAACAACTCGTCCATGTTCCGGAAGTAGTAGTGCACCAACTGGGGCTTGAGACCGGCCCGCTCGGCGACCCGCCGCGACGTCACCGCGGCGTACCCCTCGTCGAGCATCAGCGCCTCGGCGGCGTCGAGCAGGACGCCCCGGTTCTTGGCGTCCGGCGCCCCGATTCTGCGCGCTGTGGACATCTCCCCCACCCTTTGCTGAAGTTTGCGTCCGCTGCCGCGACGGATCGTATCGACCGACCGCGTGTGACCTTGACCACGACTCTATCCACATGCTAAGCAGGTGCACAGCACTTTTCATGTCACAGCTCGGCCGGCGATGCGAATTCGCCGGCAGGACAGCGCCCGACACCATCCCACCCCCACAGCCACCGGAGATCTACCCACATGAGCGAATACGCGACGCTGGACTTCCTCACCGACCAGTCGCTGGTGCCCAATCCGTACCCGTACTTCGATTATCTGCGCGAGCAGAACCCGGTCTTGCCGGTGCCGCCGTGGGGCTGCTACGCCGTCACCGGCTACGAGGAAGCGGTCGCGGTCTACAAGAACACCGACGCCTTCTCCAATGCGGTTGCGCTCGGCGGACCGTTCCCGCCCCTGCCGTTCACCCCCGAGGGCGATGACATCTCCGAGCAGCTTGAGGCGCACCGGCACCTGCTACCCATGTTCGAGCACATGGTCACCATGGATCCGCCGGATCACACCAAGGCCCGCTCTCTGCTGAACCGGCTCCTGACGCCGCGCCGGCTCAAGGAGAACGAGGATTTCATGTGGAAGCTGGCCGACGTCCAGCTCGACGAGTTCCTGGAAAACGGCCGGTGCGAGTTCCTGGCCGAGTACGCAAAGCCGTTCTCGCTGCTGGTGATCGCCGACCTGCTGGGTGTGCCAGAAGAGGACCACAAGCAGTTCCGCACCAAGCTCGGCGCCGACCGGCCCGGCGCCCGGGTGGGTTCCCTCGAGCAGGAGGTCGTGGACGAGAACCCGCTGCAGTTCCTGGACGACAAGTTCATCGCCTACCTGGAGGATCGCCGGGCAAACCCGCGCGAGGACGTCCTGACCTCGCTCGCGACCGCGCTGTACCCGGACGAGTCGGTGCCTCCGGTCATCGAGGTGGTGCGCTCGGCGACCTTCCTGTTCGCCGCGGGACAGGAGACCACCACCAAGCTGCTCAGCGCCGCGATGCGGGTGCTGGCCGAGAATCCCGAGGTCCAGCAGAAGCTGCGTGACGATCGCAGCCTCATCCCGACCTTCATCGAGGAGTCGCTGCGCCTGGAGAGCCCGGTGAAGTGCGACTTCCGCTTGGCGCGCAAGACGACCGAGGTCGGCGGCGTGAAGATCCCGGCAGGCACCCCGGTGATGGTGCTCCCGGGTGCGGTCAACCGTGACCCCAGCCGTTTCGAGAATCCGCACGAGCTGCGGCTGGACCGCAAGAACGTGCGCGAGCACATGGCCTTCGGCCGCGGCGTGCACTCCTGCCCGGGCGGGCCGCTCGCCCGCGTCGAGGGACGCGTGTCGATCGAGCGAATCCTGGACCGGATGGGCGACATCACGGTCGACGCCGACAAGCACGGCCCGGTCGGCGACCAGAACTTCAACTACGAGCCGACGTTCGTGTTGCGCGGGTTGACCGACCTGCACGTCAAGTTCACCCCGCTCGGCTGACACCAGACGCCTCGCGAGTTCGGCGCGTCTTCCGTGCGATCAGCGCACGGAAGACGCGCCGAACCCGTTTCCGCTATCGAGAATATTATTCTCCGTTTTCGCGAGGGCGAGAATCCCGTTTCGACTCTCCGAAGCGCACCCGCGTTCTATAGTCAGCCGAAGCCGCCGAGCCGTGGAGGAAGTCCTGTGAAGTTCGTCGTGGTGCACGCCGCGGTCGCCGCGGCCGTCATGAGCCTGGCCTGCGCCGTCCCGGCCGCGGCCGAAGAGCCGGTCCTGCATCACGTCAAGTACACCGTCGGCGCCAGCCAGCCGACGCGCGCGGTCATCTACTACCGCGATGTGCAGCCGCCGAATTGGGCCGACTACAGCCACAATCCGTACGTCTTCAGTCCCAGGGCCGACGTCGATCTGGGCCCCGGCAAGCCCTGGGTTCTGGAAGCCACCCTGGCCGACCCGCAGTCCTGGGCGATGGTCGTCGCGTCGGTACCCGGACACACCCCAGGCCTGGCCGACCCCGGTTTCGTCTGCGAGCTGCGGGTGGACGACGTCGTGGTCGCCACCGATTCGGGCCTCAAGGGTGCGCTCTGCTCACTGCGCACCTGGTAGCGCCGCAGACATCGCCCACTGGCCGGGCACCCGGCCGATCCAGCCCGCCGGCTCCGGTACCGTGAAACCGATTGCTGCATGCGGAAAAGACAGGAGGTCGGATGCGGTTTCGCAAGTCTGACCCGGCGAAGGACCCCGCCAAGCCCGACGTGACCACCGATGCGGAGGGTACCGAAACGGCGACAGATGCCACGACTGCGCTGACGCTCGCGGAGGCGGAAGCGGCGGCCGCCGAGGCCACCGCGGCAGCCGCCCGGGCCCGCGCCGACGAGATCCGATCGCGCAAGCAGGACGCCGCCGGTGCGGACAGCACAGCCGAACCCACCGACACCGAAGTCGAATCCGAGAGCGACTCGGCAGCCGAGGAAACCGAGGCAGGTAACGCCGAGGACTACGAGGCCGCCGAGCCCGTCCAGCCACAGCGCCGGCTCGGCCCCGCACTGCGTTGGGCGGCAGCCGCTCTCGTCGTGCTGCTGACCGGCGCACTGATCACCGTCAGCGTGCTGATGGTGCTCCAGCATCGCAGCGTCGAGGACAAGCAGCGTCAGGCGGCCGAGTACGCGGCGGCAGCCAAGCAGAGCGTGGTGACGCTGATGTCCCTGGACTTCACCAGTGTCGACGAGGATGTCCAACGCATCCTGGACAACTCGACCGGGAACTTCCGCAAGGAATTCGAGGCCCAGGCAAAGGATTTCGCCACCGTGGCCAAGGAGTCGAAAGTGGTCACCGAGGCGACCGCCACCGCGGCGGCGGTCGAGTCGATGACCGACAACGACGCCGTCGTCCTGGTCACCGCCACCTCGACGGTCAGCAATACCGCAGGCGCCCAACAGGAGCCGCGGAGCTGGCGACTCGCGGTGAGCCTGACCCGCGACGGCGACCAGATCAAGATGTCGAAGGTGGAGTTCGCCCCGTGACCAGTGAAGAACCCGTGACCACCGAGGATACGGCCGCCACCGTGGCCGCCGAGGCTACGACCACCACCGTGGCGCAGACCCCCACTACCCCTGCCGCTTCCCCGTCGCGGCTGCAGAAGTGGATCGCCCCGGTGCTGCTCGCGGCACTGCTGTTGACTTCGGCCGGTGTGGCCGGCTGGCTCTACTTCACCGATTACCGCACCGATCAGCAGATCGACGAGACCGCGCGACAGGCCGTACTGACCGCGGCCGCCGACGGCGCCGTGGCGCTGCTCTCCTATTCACCGGCCACCCTGGACGCCGACTTCGCCAATGCCAAGTCCCGGATGACCGGCGACTTCCTGGACTACTACACCCAGTTCACCGACGAAATCGTCGCGCCCGCAGCCAAGGAGAAGCAGGTGCAGACGTCCGCGGCGGTGACGCGCAAGGGGATCGTCGACATCGAACCGGACACCGCCGAGGTGCTCGTCTTCATCAATCAGTCGACCACCAGCCGGGACAACCCGGACGGCAGCTTCACCGCGAGCGCGGTCAAGGTGGTGCTGGAAAAGCAGGACGGCGCCTGGCTCATCGCCGCTTTTGATCCTGTCTAGCTTTCGACCCGGTCTTGCTCCAGCGCTCGACCCGGCCTAGAACCGCACCAGCGAGAACGTCCACACGTTCATCCCGGGCGGGCCGTTGAAGCAGCCCACGTCGAACCGGGACTCCACCGTGCCGAACAGGCTCACGTCGTCCCACCGGTAGGTGTCCTTGGTCGGCATCACGTGCCCGAGACAACGCAGCCCGTCGGGAACGTCGGCGGTAAACGCCCATTGCCCGTCGACCATGCGGGCTTCGCCGCCGTAATACGCACCGAACTTCGGACGCGGCACGGCTCGCACCAGCCGGCAATCATCGGTCGGGGTGTCGTACTGGTCGTAATCCTCGCAGGGGTAGGTCGCCCAAACCCAGGACGCATCCGTCCACCGGTTGCTCATCACCTCGTAGTTGCCGAGGTTCATCGCGTTGGCCGGCGGCGCGAACAGGCCGGCGGCCACGATCGGCGTCAGCGCAGCGCCAAGGATCGATTTCTTCATCGTGCTCCTCGTTCAAAAAGTCGACAGGCCAACAGATCAGCGCGGGATGGGGTCGGACGCCGACGCATCCCCGCGCACCCAGCGGGTCGCGCCGTTCTTGGCGATACACGTGAGGAACAGCCCGTCCGGGGACTGGGCCATGTCGCTTTCGTAACCACTGCAGGTGGCACCTTCGGCCTTGATGCCGTGCATCTCCGTGGCGCGGAACCACCGGGGCTCATAGCGCCGCGGTGAACCGCAGAACACCAACCGGCCCCAGGACGTCACACCGAACACGTAGTGCGTGGTGTTGTTGCAGTAGGAGCCGAGCACGATGTTGGGAGCGATGCCCGGTGTGCACGACGGATCGTTGCAATCGAACAGCATCGCCGGTTCGGCCGGGACCGGCTCCGCGGGCGGTTCCGCAGCAGCGATCGGCGCCGAAAACATCGGTGCCACAGCGACAGCCGCGGCCACCACACCCCTCATCACGCGCATACCGTCCACCTTCCCACATTGCGATAACAAAGTTCTCCTATTCTGCAAGGGTTGCTCTTCGTCGGCACTACGCTGGAGGGAAGACACCCTGAAAAGCGTGAGGAGTCGTCATGCATGCATTCGGTCCATCGGTCGGCGTGGCAGCGGTCATCGCCGGCGCCCTGGCAATGGGCGTCGCCCCGACCGCGCACGCCGCCCCCGGTAACCCCCTCAACGGTCCGTACCGGGTGATCTCCAACGGCGACTGGGCCAAGACGAACGAGGTCCGTATGAACGAGGCCGTCGTGGTGTCGACGTGGACCTTCTCGACCAGTTGCACCAATGTTCAGACCTGCGACGGAACGGTCACCAGCGACAAGGGTTGGACGGTCCCGGCCAAATTCCGGATCAACCGCTGGATCGTCGAAGTGGAGCATCCGGGCTGGCTGCCCTGCCCGGATGGCACCAGCGCGCCTGGCTACCAGCGCTTCCAGTTCTTCGGGACAAGCCCTAACGGACAGGTGGACACCGCGAACGGGCAGACCCTCAAGGGATTCGATCGCACCGAGGGCCCAGGCGGCGCCTGCGGCCGCAACACCCCCACCGCCATCGAGATGCCGCTGCGACTGGACAAGATGTAATTCGCTGCACCGCAACGACGCTCGCGTCAGAACCGCCCAGAAGATCCCCGGCCGTCCGGCCGGGGATCTTCTGTTCTGATGGCCCACCCGATGGTGGCGGACCATCAGGTCGGCATCAGTTCCTGCCATGACTTCGGTGCGCCGCCGGCGATCAGATTGGTCTGCTGCTCGTAGCGGCCGTCCGGTGTCATGTACTTGCCGGTGTTCGGGTCGTACGGCACCACCGCGACCGACGGCCCACTGCCGGCCGAGTTCGCACTGGGAGCCACCGGCAGCGCACCGTCGGCGGGCGGCGGGGTCACCGGCGGCACCGGGACACCGTTGACCGAGTTCCCCGGCGGCGGCGGCGGAATGTACGCCGTCGGCGGGGAGGACACCTGTGCCGGTGGTGGCGGTGGCGCGGCGGGCGCGCCGGGAGGCGTCCCGGACGGGACCGCACCCGGCGGCAGCGGTGTGCCCGCTATCGGGGCGTGGATCTGTCCCTCGAAGGAAACCCGGTCGTCCGGCGGGATGCCCTGGGACACCAGATTCGGATCGAAGGGCATCGGGCCGGTCAGATGCTGACGCATCGCCAACGGCACGAATCCTCGTGGGTCGTTGCACAGTTCGACCGTCGGGGCACGCTTGCCCGGATGTTCCATACACGGGATATTGCGCGCACCACGCACCGAGATGGGTGAGTCGTGCGGCAGCTTGCAGTACAGGTTGTCCGGGGTGTCGACCGTGCTGGTGTCCGCCGGGGACCGCCACTGCGATGGCGGCAGGAAGCCGACCAGACACGGATTGGGGTCACCCACGGTGAGCGTGAAGTCGCCTACCGGCAGGCCGGTGGGATTGTTCTTCGGTAGACCGAAGGACTGCTGCGCCGCGATGTAGTTGGGCAGCAGCACGAACAACTGCTCCAGAGCCGGGTTGTAGGTCAGCAGGATCTGGCTCACCGTGGTCAGGTTCGCCAACAGCACCGGCAGTGTCGGTTTGATGTCGGTGAGCAGTCCCGAAACCTCTTCGGCGAAGCCGGGGCCGCGCTGCAGCAGGGTGCGCACCTGCGGATCGTTGCGGACCACCTGCTCAGTGATACCGGCCAGGCTGCGTGACCACGTCCGGATGGCGTCGGTGGTCTGAACCTGAGTATCCAGCAGCGGGACGCTGTTGTCGATGAGTGAACTCATCTCACCGGAGACACTGTCCGCGTCGCGGGTCAGCTTGCCCGCCGAATCGATCAGCGACTGGAAGTCGTATCCCGCACCGTTGAAGGCCTGATAGGTCTCGTCCAGCAGCGCGTTGAGCCGGTCCTTGGGAATCGACTGCACCAGAGCGCTCATCTGGTCGAGCATCGGGCCGACCTCCTGAGGGATGGTGGTGTTCTCCGCCGAGATCACCGCGCCGTCCTGCAGATACGGCTCCGAGTCGGTGTTCGGGCGCAGATCCACATACTGCTCGCCCACCGCAGACACACTGAGCACCTCGGCCCGCAGGTCCGCGGGGACCTTGGGCGATCGGTCCAGCGACAGCGTGGCGCGCGCTCCGGTGTCGGTCAACTCGACGGCCGTCACCCGGCCGATCTGGACACCGTTGTAGGTGACATTGGAGAACCGGTACAGTCCGCCGGTGGCGGGCAGGTCGAGACTCACTGTGAGCCTGCCGATCCCGAGCAGTGTGGGCAACTTCATGTACCCGAACACCATCACTCCGACACCGACAATGGACGCCACGGTGAAGATGATCAGCTGCATTCTGACAAAGCGAGTCAGCATCTATCCACCGCTTCCCTGGGCGGGCGCATACGGCCCGGCGAAGATGGGCGCCGCGGGCGCCGGGGGTGACGAATGCGGGGGCAGCGGTGGCGGTGCCACCGGCAGCACCGGGCCGTTGACCGGCGGAGGTGCACCCGCGGGTGCCGGCGCGCCGGCAGGCGGCGGCGCGATCGGCGCCGACATCGGGTTGTAGGAGTAGTTCAGGTACCACGGATCACCCGGCGCCGGAATGAGCGTCGCGTTCTCATCACCCCAGCGGGTGCCGAGCAACAGCGTGCGCTTGAGCCGCGGGTAGGTCAGGTCGAAGACCGCGAACAGATTCAGGAAGTCGCCCTTGACGGCGCGCTCGATCGCATTGGGTCCGTAAGGGAAGGCTGATGCGTAGGCCAGGCCGTCGTTGATATCGGGACCGATATCGGCCAAAGCCTTGAGCGCGGGCTCCAGGTTGGCCAGGTCGCGCACCAGTTCCTTGCCTGCGTCGTTGACCAGACCGGTTGCCGTGTCGCTGAAATCGCCGAGGCGCTGCAGTGCGGTGGTGAACTGCGGGCGGCTCTCGATCAACACGTCCAGGGCGGGCGGGATGTCCTTGAGCGCCCGGTCGATCTTGTCGTTCTGCGAGGCGAACGTGCCGGCGACGGTATTCAGCTGTTTGATGGACGCCACGATGTTGCTGCGCTGGGTGTCCAGGGTCCCGACGAACTTGTCGAGACGCACCAGCAGATCGCGGATCTCGGACTCCCGCCCCGACATCGCGGTGCTGAAGTTGTGGATGATGTCACCGATCTGGCCCAACCCACCGCCGTTGACCATGGTCGACAGCGAGGACAGCGTCTGTTCGGTGGACGGATACGTCGACGAATCACTCAGCGGGATGGTCGCTCCGGACTGCAGTTGACCCGACGGGTCCTCCCCCACCGGGGCATTGAGCGCCAAGTGCATGGACCCCAACAGGCTGGTCTGCCCGACCGTGGCAACGGCATTGCCGGGCACCACGACACCCGGGTTGATGTTGACCTCGACGTTGGCGTTCCAGCCGTCGACCCTCATCTTCCCCACGCTGCCGACGACCGCATCATCGATCATCACCGGCGAATTCGATTCGAGGGTACCGACGTTGGCGACCTCGACGGTGAAACGCTGGGCGTCCCTGGTGTTGCCCTGCACACCCGGCAACGGCAGCGAGTTCACCCCGTGGAAGGCACACCCGCTGAGGACGAACCCGGCGGCCGTCCCGACCACCAGGGCGCGCCGCGCCGATCCGACACTGATCATGACGGCGGATTCCCTTCGGCCGGAAGCATCGGAGCATCAGGTGCCGGAGCCGGAGCCGGGCCACCGTAGCCCGGCAACAGCAGCCCGTCGAACGTGGTCGGGCTCGGTTGTGGCGCACCAGCAAGCAACGGGGCATGCGGTGTGGCGGGCAGCCCATTCGGTGCGTAGGCACCGCGGCCCGGAGGCTGTGGCGCGTTCCATCCGGGCGGCGGCGGCACATCGCCGGCGCCGGTGTAGGCGGAGATCGCCGGTGCCGGCTCGGGTTCGCGGGGAATGCCACCACCATTGGGCGCCAGCCGCATATCGGTGTAGATCAATTTGTCCGGGCTGGCCGATTTTGTCAGGTACGGGTTCATCGGGAGCGGCATTCCGTTGAAGTTGAGCAACCGCAGCGCCGGACCGAAGTACTGGTCACATAGCTTCGCGGTCTCCGGCGCGGTGACATTCTCGACGGCGCCGACCATGCCGCACACCGCCTGCACCGGATTGCTGAAGTTGGCGAAGGCGATGGACCCCACCGGAGCACCGTTGGACACGTTGTACATGTTCAACGTGTTCGCGATGGCGGTGGGGGTGATGTGCAGGATGTTCTCGATGGCCAGCCGGCTGTCCACCAGGTTCTGCATCACATTGTTCAACCGGACGACCTGTTCCGAGGTCTCGTTGCGGGTGCCGGCGACGAAACGCTGCACCTCGTCGATGGCGAAGGACAGGTCATTGAGCATGGCATCGAGGCTCGACCGGCTGTCGTTCACCACACTGGTCAAGGTGGCCAGCCGGTTCTCGAACATCACGATCTGCTCGCTGCTGCCGCGGATGGCGTCGACGAAGATGTGCAGGTTCTTGATGATGTCGACGATGTCGCCGCTGCCGTCGGCCATCACCCGCGCCACCCCGGACAGCTGAGCCAGCGTCTCGCGCAGCTTCGCACCGTTGCCGTCCATGGCACTGGCCGCACTGTCGATGAACCGAGACACCGAAGTGCCGTCCACGCCGCTACGCGGGCCCAACTCCGTTGCCAGCCGTTCCAATTGGGTCTTGACCTGATCCCACTCCACCGGCACTGCGGTGCGATCCTCGGGGATGACCGCACCGTCGGCCATGGCGTCGTTGTCACCGTCACGGAACGGCGGGGTGAGCTGCACGAAGCGGGCGGCCACCAAGTTCGGAGCCACGATGATCGCCTTGGCGTCCGCCGGGACCGAGACATCCGGGTCGATCTGCAGGGTCAGCTTGGTCTGCCGTCCCCTGGGATCGATGGAGCGGATGGTGCCGACCTTCACCCCCGACACCCGCACCTCATCGCCCGGATAGATCGCCGTGGCGGTCGGAAAGTACGCGGTGATGGTGGTGGGTTTGAAGAACACCTGGCGCACCAGGAACCCCGCACCGACCACCACGGCCACCGTGACGCCGAGGACGAGCAGTCGTCTACGTGTGCTCATCGAGGCGCATCTCCTGGCAGCGGCGGTATGACGGGCAGCGGGAACGACCGCGGCGGCAGGTCTCCCGGCGAAGGAATACCGTTGACCGGGAACGGAAGTTCCGCGCGTGGGCCGGCGTTGTCCGGCGGTTGTCCGGCGTTGACGCCGCGCCGGAACCCGAAGGCGTAGTCGAGGAACGGCTGCAGCAGCTGTCCGAACACGATGTTGGGGATGTAGGCGCTGTAGTAGAACCCGTTCGACACCGTCTCACCCTGGGTGAGTTCGTATTTGGCCAGGCCGGGCAGGGCTTGGGCGATGTTGTCTCGGTTCTTTTCCAGCACCTCGGACAACGAGTTCATCCGATCCAGTGCGGGTTTGAGTTGAGCCTCGTTATCGGCCACCACGCCGGACAACACCTGCGACACCTGGGATGTGTTGGCCAACAGGCTGACAATGGCCTGGCGGCGGTCGTTGAGCACACCGACGAGATCATTGGCGTTCAGGATGAGGGTGTTGACCTGCTCGCTGCGCTGGGACAGTACCCCGGTGACATCACCCGCACTGCGCAGCAGATCGCCGAGACTCTCGTTGCGGTTGTTCAGCGACTTGGACAGCCTGCTCAGGCCATCGAAGGTGGGGCCGAGTTGCGGAGCGATCTGGTCGATGGTCTGCGACAGCGTGTCCAGCGACTGGTTCAACGACTCGGTGTCGGTACCGGCGGTGTTGCTGGTCAGTTCGCCGACGGCGTCGGTCAGGGAATACGGAGACGAAGTGCGCGACAAGGGGATCTCGTCGAGTCCGCGCATCCGCCCGCTGCCGGCCGGTTCCAGTGCCAACACCCGCTCCCCGAGCAGGGTGCCGGTCCGGATGTGAGCCTGGGTCTCCGAGCCCAGCCCGTACTTCCCCTCCAGGGTGAACGTCACCAGGGCATCGCCGTTGTCCAGCTTGATATCCGACACCGAACCGACCTTGATACCCGATAACGTCACATCGTTGCCGTTACTCAGGCCACCGGCTTCGGCGAACCGAGCTTGGTAACGCACCGAGTTCGCCCATTCGCTGAGACGGTCGGGTTGCAGGCCGACGGCGATGATCAAGACCATCAGGACGACGCCGATCACACCGGATCGGATCAGATGGCCTCCGCGATACTTCAGCATCGAGCGTCACACCACCTTTCTGTGTCCTCGGCCAAGTCCCCTGTGCGATCCGCGAAGTGCATGGTGCTCATCCGCTGTCCGAGCATCGACCCTCTTCCTGCCTGATCCAGGGGAATACCACGGTGCGGCCCTGCAAATCGCTGGCGCGCACGGTGACGCCGCAGATGTAGTACTGGATGAACCCGCCGTAGGCGCCGAGACGAATGGCCTTGCGGTAGTTCTCGGGGGCCTTCTGCAGCGAGACGTCGAGGCTGTCCTTGCCGGCATCGATATTGGTGGCCAGCCGATTGGTCTCGGCGATGACGCCTGCGAGCGGCTTCCGGGCATTGCCCAGGAAGTCGGCCAGCGATGCCGTGCCGTTGTCGAGGGCGGTGATGGCGGTGGCGATCGGATCCTCGTCCTCGTGCAGACCGCTCACCAACCGCTGGATCCGATCGACCGCACCGGAGAACCGGTCACCGTCCTCGGCCAGTGTGCCCAGCACCGTGCTCAACTCGTCGATCAGCGATTCGACCACCTGGTTGTTGTCGGCGAGTTCGCTGCTGAACGACGAGGTCTTGGACAGCAACGATTCGATGGTCCCGCCCTGACCCTGCATGATCTGGATCAGCGAGGCGGTCAAGGCATTGACATCCTGCGGATTCAGGCCCTGGATGACCGGTTTGAGGCCACCGAGCAGCAGGTCCAGATCGAGTGCGGGAGCGGTGCGCTCCACCGGGATCTGGGCTCCGGCCGGCTGCACGTGAGTCGATCCGGGCCCGTCCAGCAGCTCCAGATAACGGTCACCGACCAGATTCAGATACCGCACCGCCGCCTTGGTGCCGTCGGTCAGCACGACCGTCCGGTCGGCGTCGAACGTGACCAGCACATTGCCATCGGCGAGCAGCGACACATCCTCGACGGTCCCGACCCGGAGACCGGCAACCCGAACGCTGTCACCGGCTTTCAGCCGCGACGCATCCTTGAACACCGCTGAATAGCCGGTGGTCGATCCGGTGCGGGCCTCGGAGAAGACCGCGAACAGCGCACCGGTCAGCAGCACCATCACCACGGCGAAGACGCCGAACTTGAGCAGAATTCCGCGTGATCCCGTCATCCCGGCATCCCTACCTGTGCGCTGTTACGTGGCGGCCCGCCCAACGGCCCGAACAGCATCTGCTTGAGGCCATCCGAGTTGAGCAGGATGCCCTGGTTTCCGTACTGATAGGGGTTGGCGCCGGTGTCGACGACCAGCGCCGGCACCCGGTATTCCGGAGGCACATCGGGCAGTCCGAACTCCTTGCAGTAGGAGCGCGGCGCAGTGGCGGCCACCTTGGGCAGGTCCTGGGGATAGCGATAGCGCTCGACGCCCAGCGTCAGGCTGGCCGAGATGATGATGCCCGGCACGTCGAACGGCGGTGACTTGGAGAACGGCACCAGACCGCCGATACCGCAACCAATGCCCTCGTGGTACTTGGCCAGCAGTTCGGACGTCGGCAGCAGGATGTGCGCCAGATCCCGCAGCGCCTGCCGGTTACCACCGACCACCTCGTTGCCGACGTCGGCCAATCCGATTGCGCTGATGAGGAATGCGTCCAGGTTCTCCTGCTCATCGACGATGCTGTTGCCCAGCGTGCTGGCATTGTCGATGGCGTTCACCAGATCGGGCGCACCGTCGGCGTAGGCGCTGAGCACCGGCGGCATCTGTTCGGTCAGCGTCGCCATGTTGTCCAGGCTCGGCTCGATCTTGGCCAGGAAGTTGTTGAAATCGGTGAGGGTGCGCCCGAACTGCTCACCACGCCCGTTGAACGCGGCGGACATCGCGCCGAGGGTCTCGTTGACCTTCAGCGGGTCGATCGAGTCCAGCAGCTGGGTGAGCTGCTGGAAGACGGTGTTGACCTCGACCGTGACGTGGTCACCCTGCAGGACATCCCCGGCGCGGACCGGCTCACCGGAGGGAGCGGCCGGGTTCTGCAGCTGGACGAACTTGGCTCCGAACACCGTCGAGGACGCGATGTCGACCTGGACGTTGGACGGAATCCGCTTGAGCTGTGCGGGATCCATGGCCAGATGCAGCACGGCCATCCCGTCGGGACGGGACTCGATCGAGGACACCGTGCCCACCTGCACCCCGCGCATCTTCACCTTGGCGTCGGGGTTCATCACCAGACCGGCGCGCTCGGACACCACGGTCAGCGGCACGGTCTCGGTGAAGCTGCCTCGGAACAGCCCCACGGACAACCCGACGATCAGCCCGATCACCACCACGGTGACCAGACCGGCCAGCACGCGCCCATTGGTTTGCGTCATCGACTGTTGCCCCTAGCCCGACAGGTTGAAGTTGCCGTTGGAGCCGTAGATGGCCAGCGACACCAGCAGGGTCACCGAGACCACCACGACCAGAGAGGTCCGCACCGCGTTGCCGACCGCCACGCCCACACCGGAAGGTCCGCCGGTGGCGAAGAACCCGAAGTAGGTGTGGATGAACAGCACTGCCAAGGCCATCAGAATCGCCTGCAGGAACGACCAGAGCAGATCGATCGGATTCAGGAACGTGTTGAAGTAGTGCGAGTACAGACCGCCGGACTGACCGAACAGCACCGTGGTGGTGAACTCACTGGCCAGGAAGGACAACACCACCGCAATCGAGTACAGCGGGGTGATGGCAATCATGCCGGCCACGATCCGGGTGGACACCAGATATTCGACCGGACGGATCGCCATGGCCTCCAGCGCGTCGATCTCCTCGTTGATCCGCATCGCACCGAGCTGCGCGGTGACGCCGGCGCCGAAGGTGGCGGCCAGGCCGATGCCGGCGATCACGGGTGCGGCGATGCGGACATTGATGAATGCGGACAGGAAGCCGGTGAGCGCCTCGATGCCGATATTGCCCAGGCTCGAATAGCCCTGCACGGCAAGGGTGCCGCCGGTGGCCAGGGTGAGGAAGCCGACGATGACCAGCGTGCCGCCGATCATGGCCAACGCCCCGGCGCCCATCGAGATCTCCGCGATCAGCCGGATCACCTCACGGCGGTAACGCATGACGGCCAGCGGAATACCCTTGACCGCGCGGGCGTAGAACAGAGTGTGATCGCCCAGCGAGGCCAGCGTGAGCACGGGGCGCTTGAAGCTGCGCGCCAGCCTCGGATAGGTCGACTTCAGAACCGCTGCGTTGCCCATCCCGGTCAGCTGTCCGTCATCTGGATGCCGATGGCGGTGACCACCACGTTGACCACGAACAGCGCCATGAATGCGTACACCACCGTCTCGTTGACCGCGTTGCCGACGGCCTTGGCGCCGCCGCCGCTGATCGTCAGACCCCGGTAGCAGGCGATCAATCCGGCGATCAGACCGAACAGCCCGGCCTTCACACAGGAGATGATGACCTCGGGCACGCCGGTCAGCAGGGTGATCCCGGCCGCGAACGCGCCCGGGTTGACGTCCTGGACGAACACCGAGAAGGCGTAGCCGCCCAGGATGCCGATGATCACCACCAGGCTGTTGAGCAGCAGGGCCACCACACCTGATGCCAGCATGCGTGGCGTCACCAGCCGCTGCACCGGGTTGATGCCCAGCACCTCCATGGCGTCGATCTCTTCGCGGATGGTCCGCGATCCGAGGTCGGCGCACATGGCCGTCGCACCGGCCCCGGCGACGATCAGCACCGTCACCATCGGGCCGACCTGGGTGACGGCGCCGAAGGCCGCACCGGCACCGGACAGGTCCGCCGCGCCGAGTTCGCGCAACAGGATGTTCAGCGTGAAGGACACCAGCACGGTGAACGGAATCGCCACCAGCAGTGTCGGTCCCAGCGACACCCGGGCCACGAACCAGGCCTGCTCCAGGAACTCGCGCCAGAAGAACGGGCGCTGAAAAAGGAACTTGAACGCATCCGCGCTCATCGCGAACAGGCCGCCGACGGCCTGCATCGGGCCTGAGGCGTTACGCGCTATCGAGATACCGGGAGACCACCGATCCGGACCCTTACCTGCCATGCCTGCCGGGTCCTTCCAAAGTCGTGACTGCTGCTACTGCGGTCGGTCCGCCTACGTTGTGCGCCAAAGTGACTCGGGCCTCATCCAGTTGATCGGTCGCGTCCCTGCGCTGCTGCGCAGATAGCTCACCGCACTGTGCCACACCGGTGGCACTCGGCGGATGGACTTTGATGACTTCCACTCCGGCCGACCCGTGTCCGTCGAAGCGGTCCGCGAAGCCCAGATATTCATAACGGATGAGCTCTATCCCGGTGCAGAAATCGTGCACTTCGGCGTCCTCGACGTCCGACGTGCCCAACGCCCCGACGGCACGGCTCATCGCATCCTGGTCGTCGCCGGATACCCGGCGCACGGGGGCGCCCCAGCATGCCGGATTGGCAGTGGTCGACGACAGGTAGGGCATGGGCTGTATGGGGACCTCTCGGACTCGGTTAGGTGATTGCGCCTGCGGTTTTCAGTTCGATGATGCGGTCCCAGTCCAGGCCGAGTTCCAGGAGGATCTCTTCGGTCTGTTCGGCGAAGCCGGGGGCTCCTCCGGTGCTGGGCGCGGTCACGTCGAACTGCACCGGATTGGCCACCAGTTCCAGCTCCCCGGCCTGCACGATGTATTCGTTGGAGCGGACCTGGGCGTCCTTGGCGGCTTGCAGGGTGTCCTGCACCGGCGCCCACGGCCCGGCCAGTGTCGCGAACCGCTCACTCCACTCGGGCAGTGTGCGCTTGAGCATCGCCTCGGACAGGATCTCGTTGGCCGCCGCGGTGTTCTCCGCGATCGACTCGGCGGTGGCGAACCGCGGATCGTCGATCAGATCCTCGAGGTCCATGTGCCGGCAGACATCGGCCCAGAACTTCGTCGGCTGCATCATGACGAAGGAGATGTAC
This sequence comes from Mycolicibacterium diernhoferi, assembly GCF_019456655.1. Lineage (NCBI taxonomy): Bacteria > Bacillati > Actinomycetota > Actinomycetes > Mycobacteriales > Mycobacteriaceae > Mycobacterium > Mycolicibacterium diernhoferi. The sequence goes on from NZ_CP080332.1 coordinate 4,328,327, forward strand.
CGGTCATCCGCGGTCGGGTAGAGCCCGACCAGCGGATTGAACGGTGAGCCTTGGGTTCCCGGCGGGAAGGCCTCCATCCGCTCCTGCAGGTGATTGGTCAGGGCCACGGTGTGGCCGAGTGCCCACAGGCCGCTGCCCAGCAGGGACACGTCGACCACCGACGGCTCCCCGGTGCGTTCCCGCTTGAGCAGCGCCGCGGCGATGCCACCGGCCAGGTTCGTGCCGGAGATGGTGTCGCCGTAGGCGGGTCCCGGCGGGCCGACCATGCCCGGGGTGTCCGGCGGGGTGATCGTGCGCGCGGTGCCGGCCCGGCACCAGAACGCGGTCATGTCGTACCCGCCCTTGACCGCCTCTTCGCCGCGCGGACCGAGTGCGCTGCCCCGGGCGTAGATGACGGTCGGGTTCACCGCGCGGATGTCCTCCACATCGATGCCGAACTTCTCCCGGTGCCCGGGCAGGAAGCTGGTCAGGAACACGTCGGCGCGTTTCGCCAACTCCAGCAGTACCTCTTTGCCCTCCGGCACCGACATGTCCAGCCCGATGCTGCGCTTGCCGCGGTTGGCGTGCTCGATGTTCGGGTTGGGATCGCCCTCCACCCGCAGCAGACCGGTCTGGCGCAGACCGCGCTGCGGGTCGCCGGTGACCGCGTGCTCGACCTTGACGACATCGGCTCCCCATTCGGCGAGCACCGCGCCGGCCGAGGGCACGAAGCCGTACATGGCGACCTCGAGGACCCGGATTCCGTCCAGTGGCTTGCTCATTCGCTGCACCCTCTCTTCTTCGCGCGAGTGCTCATCCGGCCACCGGCACCGCGAAGGTCTTGCTCTCCAGGAATTCCTCCAGGCCGGCCACACCCATCTCACGGCCGATACCGGACTGCTTGTAGCCACCGAACGGGCTGTCCGGGCTGAAGTAGTTGCCGCCGTTGATGGAGAAGGTCCCGGTCCGGATGCGCCGCGCGATGCCCAGCGCGCGCTGCTCGCTGCCGAAGACCGCACCCGACAGGCCGTAGATGGAGTTGTTCGCGATCCGCACCGCATCGTCGTCATCGTCGTAGGCGATCACCGCGAGGACCGGTCCGAACACCTCCTCCTGGGCGATCTCACTGTCGGGATCGACGTCGGTGAGCAGCGTCGGCGTGTAGAAGTAGCCGGGCCCCTTCTTCTCGCCGCCGGTCACCAGCGTCGCGCCGGCCTGCACGGCCCGCTGCACCATCCCGTCGACCTTGTCGCGCTGCTTCTCACTGATCAGCGGGCCCATGTAGGTGCCCGGATCGGTCGGGTCCCCGTACCGCACATGCCCGAAGTTGGCCTTGACCAGTTCGACGATTTCGTCGTGATGCTTGCGCGGCACCAGCAGCCGGGAGGTCAGCGCGCAGCCCTGTCCGGCGTGGGTGACCATGCTGAAGGCGGAAAACACTGCGGCGGTGCCGAAGTCGGCATCATCGAGCACGATGGCCGCGGACTTGCCACCCAGCTCCAGGAAGACCCTCTTCAAGGTCGAGCTGGCGGCGGCCATGATGGCCCGGCCGGTCGGGGTGGACCCGGTGAAGGTCACCATGTCGACATCAGGGTCGGTGGTCAGCACCGCGCCGACCTGCGGGTCGGCGCCACTGAGGACGTTGACGACGCCGGCCGGGATGTCGGTGTGCTCGGCGATCAGCTCGCCGAGAGCGAGGGTGATCAGCGGGGTGTCCGGTGCCGCCTTGAGGACGACGGTGCATCCGGCGGCCAGTGCCGGTGCCAGCTTGGCCAGCGCCAACTGGTTCGGGTAGTTGTAGGCGATGATGGCCGCGACGACGCCGCCGGCCTCCTTCTCCACCCAGCGGTGATGCTGCATCCCGCGGCTCTCGATGTTTCCGAGGTCCTCGGTGAACGGGTAGTCGCGCAGCAGATTGAGGTAGTACTCGACGATCGCGATCGGCTGGTCGAGTTGCGCGCCCAGGTTCAGCGCCGCGGTGGCGCCGACCTCGGCGGTGGTGAGCGCGGCCAGATCGTCACGGTTGGCGACCAGCGCCCGGTGGAACTGCTCCAGGCAACGGATCCGCAGCGCGACATCGGTAGCCCAGCCCGAGTGGTCGAAGGCGCGTCGCGCGGCGGCGACGGCCGCCTCCGCATCGGCGATCGAAGCGTCCGGCGCGTGGCCGAGGACCTCACCCGTTGCGGGGTTCACGGTGGCGAATGTGCGTGCCGCGTCGACGAGTTTCCCGTCGATGAGCATGCGCCGATCGGCCTTTTCGTGTGCTGGTTCGCGGACCGGATCGCTGCCGTTGGTGGCGGCGATCGTGGGGGTCTCCGACATCGGGCTCCTCACTGTGATGGAAATTTCATTCTCATCATCGGCGAATCTTACATCCGGAGGATGAGAACGCAAGAACGGCTAGATCCGCTAGTCGTATGCCCCGATCAGGCAAAGCGGCCAAACTTTTGTTCCTCCCAGAACCGTCCGATGCCTTGCGGCGGCGACATGTCCGAGAGTACGGTTCTCATAATCGGAAGGGCGATTCTTGAGATCGCGGCCACACTCAGGGTCGCCCGCTTCAGCTCATATGGAGGCTTCACATGAAGAACGCTGTCGTCACAGGCGGCGGGTCGGGGATCGGCCGCGCAATCGCGGACCGGTTGCGCGCGGACGGTTACAACGTGGCCACCATCGACCTCAACCCATCGGACACCCCCAACGCGTTCATCGCGAACGTCACCGATCGGACCGCCGTCGACGAGGCACTGAACGGGGTTCGCAGCCAGCTCGGCCCGGTCTCCATCCTGGTCAACGCGGCCGGCCTGGACAGCTTCCGCAAGTTCACCGAGACCACCTTCGAGCAGTGGCAGCGCGTGATCGACGTGAATCTCAACGGCACGTTCCACTGCATCCAGGCCGTGCTGCCGGAGATGATCGAGGCCGGATGGGGTCGCATCGTCAACATCTCCTCCTCCAGCACCCACTCGGGCCAGCCCTACATGGCGCCGTATGTGGCAGCCAAGTCCGCCGTCAACGGGCTGACCAAGTCGCTGGCGCTGGAGTACGGGCCGATGGGCATCACCGTCAACGCGGTGCCGCCCGGCTTCATCGACACCCCGATGCTGCGCAAGGCCGAGGACCGCGGGTTCCTCGGTGATACCGACAAGCAGATCCAGCAGACCCCGGTGCGCCGGATGGGCAAACCCGAGGACATCGCAGCGGCTTGCGCCTTTTTCATCTCCGAAGAGGCGAGTTACATCACCGGACAGATCCTGGGCGTCAACGGCGGCCGGAACACCTAGAGCGAGAAGGGCTGATCATGGGTACGACAGGAAGCACTGCAGGCCGGGTAGCCGGAAAAGTCGCATTCATCACCGGCGCCGCCCGCGGGCAGGGCCGCAGCCACGCGATCCGGCTCGCCGAGGAGGGCGCCGACATCATCGCTGTGGACATCTGCCGCAATATCGACACCATCGGCTACGACCTGGCCACCCCCGAGGACCTGGACGAGACCGCCCGATTCGTGGAGAAGGCCGGTGGCCGGATCGTCACCGCCGTCGCCGACGTCCGGGAGGCCGCCGAACTCAAGGCCGCGCTGGACAGCGGCATCGCCGAATTCGGCAAGGTCGACATCGTGGTCGCCCAGGCCGGTATCGCCGGCATGAAGAGCAGCAACTCGCTGCAGGCCTGGACCGACGGCATCAACACCAACTTCGTCGGCACCATCAACGCCATCCAGGTCGCCCTGCCCCATCTGAACGAGGGCGCCTCGATCATCGCCACCGCATCGGCCGCCGCCCTGATGGACGCGCACAACAAGCCCAACCCGGGCGCCGATCCGGGCGGCATGGGCTACATGGTCAGCAAGCGGCTCATCTCCGAGTACGTGCACTACCTGGCCACCGAACTGGCCGTGCGCGGCATCCGGGCCAACGTGATCCACCCGACCAACTGCAATACCGACATGCTGCAGAGCGAACCGATGTACCGTTCGTTCCGGCCCGACCTGGAGAAGCCCCAGAAGGCCGACGCCGAGCCTGCCTTCTACGTCCAGCAGGCGATGCGGGTGCCGTGGGTCGAGCCGGAGGACATCAGCAATGCGGTGCTGTGGCTGGCCTCGGACGAGTCCCGGTTCGTCACCGGCATGCAGCTGCGTGTCGATGCCGGCGGCTACCTCAAGTGGTACGACTACCACGTCTGATGCTGAAATCACCGTTTCGTAAGGAGCTGGCGCAGTGAAGGTTTCCGTCGATCCAAGCCGGTGCCAGGGTCACACCCTGTGCGCGATGATCGCACCCGACTCGTTCGTGCTCGACGATGTCGACGGTCACGCCTCCCCGGTTTCGGAGGTGGTGCCCACCGATCAGGAGGACGCGGTGCGTGAAGCCGCCCACTCCTGCCCCGAACAGGCCATCGTCATCGAATGACACCGCGGCCGCTGGAATCACCAGAAAACCCAAGGGAGACAACGCCGTGAGCATCGATGATGTCACGACCGAGGACGCGCGCAAGCGCAACAAGATCCACTTCGACCGGCACACCCCGGAGTACCGGTTGCAGTTCGACCAGATCACCGAGGAGATGCACTCCCGGTGCCCGATGGCCTGGACCGACGTCTACGACGGGCACTGGATCGCCGCGGACAGCAAGCACGTCTTCGAACTCGCGCGCTGCCCGGCGGTGTCCAATCACCACGACATCAGCGGTGAGACACCGTTCCAGGGCATCACCATCCCTAAGGCCAGTCGCGCCACCGTCGTTCGCGGCGGCATCCTGGAGATGGACGAGCCCGAACACAGCGAGTACCGCGGCGCTCTGAACCCGTATCTGTCCCCCGCGGCGATCAAGCGCTGGGTGCCGTTCGTCGACGAGATCACCCGGGCCGCTCTGGACGAGCACATCGAGAGCGGCCGGATCGACTTCGTCGACCACCTGGCCAACGTGGTGCCCGCGGTGCTCACGCTGGCGATGATGGGCCTGGATCTGAAGAAATGGAACATCTACAGCGAGCCCACCCACGCGTCGGTCTACACCCCCGAGCACGCCCCCGAACGCGAGAAGATCAACGAACAGCACCGTGAGATGGGCATCGACCTGCTCACGAACATGTTCGCGATCCGGGAGACCCCCCGCCCGGGCCTGATCAACGCGCTGCTGCAGGTGCGCATCGACGGTGAACCCGCTCCGGACATGGAGATCCTGGGCAACCTCGGGTTGATCATCGGCGGCGGATTCGACACCACCACCGCGCTGACCGCCCACGCGTTGGAATGGCTGGGCGAGAACCCCGAACAGCGTGAGCTGCTCAGCCGGGAACGCGAGACCCTGATCAACCCGGCCACCGAGGAGTTCCTCCGCTTCTTCACCCCGGCGCCCGGCGACGGCCGCACGTTCTCCGAGGACGTGGAGGTCGAGGGGCAGCAGTTCAAGAAGTACGAACGCCTCTGGCTGTCCTGGGCGATGGCCAACCGGGACCCCTCGGTGTTCGAGAAGCCCAACGAGATCGTCCTGGACCGTAAGGGCAACCGGCACTTCAGCTTCGGCATCGGCGTGCACCGCTGCGTGGGCTCCAACGTGGCCCGCACGGTGTTCAAGTCGATGCTGACAGCGGTGCTCGACCGGATGCCCGACTACGTGTGTGACCCCGAGGGCACCGTGCACTACGACAGCATCGGCGTCATCCAGGGCATGCGGAACCTGCCGGCAACGTTCACCCCGGGCAAGAAGCTCGGGCCCGGACTGGACGAGACGCTGGACAACCTGCAGCGCATCTGCAACGAACAGGAACTGGCCCGGCCGATCACCGAGCGCAAGGAAGCCGCCGTCATCGACTGGAAGTAGTACTGCACGTTCGGCGCGGTTCCGTACCCGTTACGGGACCGCGCCGAACGCGTGTCCGGCGGGAATAGGGACTGGTTTGTCCATGTTTTGGCCGGATAAAGGACTTGTGTGGATCAAGGTCGATCCTGTTAGCCTTTTGATCACAGCAATCGGTAACGAAAACGAAGTCCTCCGCGAAAAGGAGGATGTCGCCCGAATCAGTCGGGTGGGGAAAGGTAAAAACCACATGCTCAAGGTGTCGCGCACGAAGCTTGCCGTCCTGGTCGGCGGTATGGCTCTGTCGGTGCCGATGTCGGTCGGGATCGCCTCAGCCCAGCCCGACCTCGGTCCGGTCATCCACACAACCTGCAATTACGACCAGGTGTGGGCCGCCATGAACGCGGAGCGTCCCGACCTCGCCGCACAGTTCAACGCTCAGCCGATGGCGCTGGGCATGCTGCGCAGCTTCCTGAACTCCAGCCCGGCGGACCGCCAGGGCACGGTGAACCAGATCGCCGCCTACCCGGGCGCGCAGAGCTACCTGGGCGCCACCCTGCAGCTGGCCAACAGCTGCCACAACTACTGAGTTGTAAGCCGAAAAAAGTCCCGCTCTCGGAACGACGGAGAGCGGGACTTTTTCGTGTGTGATCAGCCGCGGGGCAGCCCCAGCACCTGCTGGGCGATGATGTTGCGCTGGATCTCCGAGGTGCCACCGGCGATGGTCCCGGAGAAGCTGCGCGCGTACCGCTCGAACCAGCTCGCGTAGTAGTGGTCCAGGTTCATGTGCGCGTACGGCCCACTGAACGACGGATGGATCAGCCCCTCGGAACCGGCCGCCAGCAGGGCGTTGTTCGATGCTCGAAGTTCGGCCTCGGCGCCGAGCAGTTTCGGCACCGACACGGACGCCACGTCCACCTCACCGCGGGCCGCCTTGGCCAGCCCGACCGACCCCAGCAACCGCAGCGCCTGGTAATCCATGATCGTCGAGGCCAGTTGGTCCCGCTCCAGCGGTGTGGACGGTTTGAAGTCGCCGATCGAGTTGGCAATGCGGTCGGCGAATCCCAGCCACATCATGGTGCGCTCGTGGCCGAGCGACCCGTTGGCGACCTTCCAGCCGCCGTTGAGCGGGCCGACGAGGTTCTCCGCCGGCACCCGCGCGTCGGCGAAGAAGACCTCGTTGAAGTCCTTGTTCTCCTCACCGCAGATATCGGCGAACGGCCGGCACACCACCCCTTCGGTATCGGTCGGGATGATGAGCACGCTGATGCCCTTGTGCTTGGGCGCATCGGGATCGGTGCGCACGAAGGTCAGCAGCCAGTCGGCGTCATGCGCACCGGAGGTCCACACCTTTTGGCCGTTGACCACGAAGAAGTCCCCGTCGCGGACAGCCTTGGTGCGCAGCGATGCCAGGTCCGATCCGGCGCTCGGCTCGCTCATGCCCAGCGATGCGGTCTTCTCACCGCGCAGCACCGGCACCGCCCACTGCTGCTTCTGCTCGTCGCTGCCGAAGGTCAGCAGCGACGCCGCGATGATGTTGACGCCCTGCGGGTTGAAGCTGTGATAGATCCGGCGCCGGCACAGCTCCTCGAGGTGGACATAGGTCTGCAGCACCGTGGCGTTGCGCCCACCGAACTCCGGCGGCTGCGCGGGCAGCAACCATCCGTTGTCGAACAGCAGCCGCTGCCAGTCGCGCGCCCACTGCGGCATGTGCGAGACCGAGCGCGGACGCTCCAAAGTGTCTGCCGCACTGGGCAGATGCTCGTCGAGGAAGGCCGAGAACTCGGCCCGGAACTCTTCGACGTCGGGATCAAATTCGAGTTGCATCAAACTCCTCGGCGATAAGCGCGCGATGTTCGGCGGCGCCGCCGAGCAGAAGCTCGCCGGCCTTGGCCCGCTTGAGCGCGAACTGAAGGTCGTTCTCCCAGGTGAAGCCCATGGCTCCGAAGGTCTGCAGGCCGTGCTGGAAGACCAGCGTCTGGCACTCCCCCGCGCTGGCCTTGGCCATGGCCGCGGCGATCCGGCGGCGCGGGTCGTCGGCGGCGATGGTGAGCGCGGAGAAGTAGGACAGTGCCCGCGCCCGTTCGATGGCCACATACATGTCGGTGGCCTTGTGCTGGATGGCCTGGAAGGAGCCGATCGGCACCCCGAACTGATGCCGGCTCTTGGCGTGTTCGAGCGCGAGGTCCAGGATCCGCTGGCACGCCCCGACCATGGTGATCGCCATCCCCATCAAGGCCACGTGCCGAGACCGTTCGACCAGCGCCAGCGCGGCCGACGGGTCAAGGTCGAGGCGGTCGGACTCCTCCACCCGCACCCGGTCGAAGGTCACCTCGGCGATATGCAGGACCGGGTCGAACACATCGCGGCGGCGGGCGACGACGGCTTCGCGAGGTCGATCCCCAGTCGCTCCGCTCCCGCCCTCCGAGCCGACCAGGAACACCCCGGCCGGGGTCACCACGGCGAGCTGCTCGGCGCGGTCACCGTCCAGCACGAACTTCGACGTGCCGTCCAGCTCCCAGCCCTGCCTGCTCCAATTGGCGCTGACACCCTCGTAGATCGCGGTGCCGGCCTTGGCCGGGTCGAACCGTTCCCCGGCCAGCGGCGCGTACTGCGACAACGTGGCCAGGAAAGGGGTCGGATCGGTGGCGCGACCGAGTTCCTCGAGCACGATGGCGAGCTCGACGGCGTTCTCCGGATCTGTCAGCTCGGTCCAGCCGGCCTCCAGATAGGACCGCCAGAGCCGGTCTCCGGCGTCCGCGTCGCCGGTGCCTTCTGCGATGCCGCGCACCAACGCCGCCGGGCACTGTTTACCCACCGCATCGCGCACCGTTTCCCGCCAAAGCCGCTGATCAGCGTCGAACTCCAGAAGCATCTGACACCTCCCGCCTCCACTCGTTCCGTCCGGAGGAGAATAACATTCTCCTGATTGGTGGCGAGATTCTCCGACGCGGTCCGGCCAGTTACCCGGAATGGCCGCTACGCGACTGACCAGCAGACACTCTCACCAGCCATGATGTAAGCGTTCCGCTGGAGAACAATATTCTTGATATTGAAGAACAAGGATCTACACTGGGATTCAAGATGGCGGCCTCGGCCGGCCACAACTGAAGGATGAGATCACGGTGAAAGAACTGCAGGACGGTACCGGCAACCTCGTCGCGACGCCCGTCATCGACACCAGCGTGCACATCTTCGTCGAGTCGAACAAGGATCTGCGCGAGAACTTCCTGCAGGAGCCCTTTCGCAGCCGCGGCTTCCCGGATTACGAGATGGACTGGTACGGCGCACCCGGAGGCGAATATGCCACCAGGACAACCGGTCCCGACGGGCAGTATCCGGGATCCGACCCCGCCGTCGTGGCCAAGCACCTGTTCACCGACCGGGGCGTCGACCTCGCGATCCTGCATCCGATGACCCGCGGCATCATGCCCGACCGCCACCTCGGCTCCGCGCTCGCCTCGGCGCACAACGACATGATGGTGACCCGCTGGCTGGACCATCCCGAGTTCGGCGAACGCTTCCGCGGCACGCTGCGGGTCAATCCGGACGATATCGCCGGTGCGCTGCGGGAGATCGAGCGGTACAAGGACCACCCCCGGATCGTGCAACTCGGCGTCCCGCTGCAATCCCGGGAGGTCTACGGCAAGCCACAGTTCTGGCCGTTGTGGGAGGCCGCGGTCGACGCGGGCCTGCCGGTCGCGGTGCATTTCGAGGTCGGCTCGGGCGTTGCCCTGCCCCCGACGCCGAACGGGCTCACCCGCACCTACGAGCAGTACGTCGGATTCACCGCGCTCAACTACCTGTACCACCTGATGAACATGATCGCCGAGGGCGTGTTCGAGAAATGGCCCACGCTGAAGTTCGTCTGGGCCGACGGCGCCGCCGATCTGTTGACCCCGTTCATGTGGCGGATGGATTGCTTCGGCCGCCCGCACCTGGAGCAGACCCCGTGGGCGCCCAAGATGCCCAGCGACTACCTGCCCGATCACGTGTACTTCGTGCAGGGCTTCCTGGACGGGCCGGGCGACGTCGACTTCGCCGGCGAGTGGGCCGGATTCACCGGCAAGGACGACATGGTCATGTACGGCTCCAGCTACCCGCACTGGCAGCTCAACGAGTTGACGGTGCCGAGTTCCTACAGCGCCGAGCAGCGCGACAAGTTGTGCTGGCGCAACGCCGCCGAGTTGTACGGCATCGACATCGGCGCAACTTCATCCGTCGCCTCCGCGGCTGCGGCACAGTAGAGGCATCGAGAGGAGCCGTCCCTGTGACAACACATCAGAGCACTACAGCCAATCCCCGGATGCCCGCCCCCGAACGGATCGCCGTGCGCTGCGTCGACTCCGATGTCCACCCCGCGCCCCGGGTCGGCGAACTCGGCCAGTACATCCCCGAGCCCTGGCGCAGCAAGTACTTCGGCACGCACAAGGTCGGCGATCAGATCTACTACGACGCGCCCGACTACGCCCACACCTATGCCATGCGCGCGGACTCGTTCCCGGCCGACGGCCAATTCCCCTGCAGTGACCCCGAATTGGCGTTCAAGCAGCTGATCATGGAGGCCGGCGCGGATATCGCCATCCTGGAGCCCGCCGCCTATCCGGCACGCATCCCGGAGGCCCAGCACGCCATGTCCATGGCGCTCAACGACTGGCAGGCCAACCACTGGCTGGACAGTCACAACAACTGGCACGAACGGTGGCGCGGGTCGATCTGCCTGGCCATCGAGGAGCCCGAGAAGAGTGTCGAGGAGATCGAACGCTGGGCCGGGCACCCGTACATGGCGCAGATCCTGATCAAGGCGGAGCCGCGGCCGTCCTGGGGTAATCCCAAGTACGACCCGATCTGGGCGGCGGCCACCAAGAACGACATCACCGTCAGCTGTCATCTGTCGCGCAGCCACTACGACGAGTTGCCGATGCCGCCCGTCGGGTTGCCCAGCTACAACCACGATTTCATGGTCACCTACTCGCTGCTGGCCGCGAATCAGGTGATGAGCCTGATCTTCGACGGCACCTTCGACCGGCACCCGAACCTGCGGATCGTGTTCGTCGAGCATGCCTTCACCTGGATCCTGCCGCTGATGTGGCGGATGGACGCCATCTACGAGGCCCGCAAGTCCTGGATGGACATCAAGCGCAAGCCCAGCGAGTACGTCAAGGACCACATCAAGTTCACCACCCAGCCACTGGACTACCCCGAGGACAAGACCGAGTTGTCCCGGGCCTTCGAGTGGATGGAGTGCGAGAAGATCCTGCTGTTCTCCAGTGACTACCCGCACTGGACCTTCGACGACCCGCGTTGGTTGGTCAAGCATCTGCCCGAACATGCAAGGGAGGCCGTGATGTTCCGCAATGGGATCGAGACCTATCACCTGCCCGACACCGTGCCCGCGCTCGAGGGCCAGGTCCGGGTCTTCTAGGGATGACTCAAGCAGACAAGACGCCCCGGCTGGCCCAGGGGCGCGAACACGTGGTGGCTACCGTCGACGAGATCCCTCACGGCACACACAAACTGGTGCCCATCGGACGGCACGGCGTCGGCGTCTACAACGTCAACGGCACCTTCTACGCCATCGCCAACTACTGCCCACACGAGGGTGGCCCGCTGTGCTCAGGCCGCGCGCGGGGGTTGAACATCGTGGACGAGAACGTGCCCGGCGACGCGGTCATGGTGCGCGACAAGGAGTACATCTTCTGCCCATGGCACCAATGGGGCTTCGAACTGGCCACCGGGACCACGGCGGTCAAGCCGGAGTGGAGCATCCGCACCTACCCGGTCCGGGTGGTCGGCAACGAAGTGCTGGTGCAGGCATGAGCGAACTTGTGAGCGAATCATCGGCCCCGAGCGAACTTGTGGCCACTGAAGGCCCCACCCTGACCGCCGGGGAGCAGAGCATCGAAATCAATGGTGGCAACGTCGTCTACGAGATCCTGGGTGAGACCGGCGATCTGATCGCCCTGACGCCGGGCGGTCGGTTCAGCAAGGACATTCCGGGCCTGCGCCCATTGGCCGAGGCGCTGGTCGTGGGCGGCTACCGGGTACTGCTGTGGGACCGGCCCAACTGCGGTAAATCCGATGTGCAGTTCTACGGGCAGAGCGAATCTCACATGCGCGCCGAGACGCTCTACAAGCTGGTGACCGCACTCGACGCCGGGCCGTGCATCATCCTCGGCGGATCCGGAGGCGCCCGGGACTCGATGCTCACCACCATGCTCTACCCCGAGATCGTCCGAAAGCTGGTGGTGTGGAACATCGTCGGCGGCGTCTACGGGTCGTTCGTGCTCGGCGGGCACTACGTGACCCCCAGTATCCTCGCGGTCCGCGGCCTCGGCATCAAGGGCCTGCTGAGCGTGCCCGAATGGCGCGAGCGTATCGAGCAGAATCCGGCCAACCGTGCACGCCTGCTCGACCTCGACGCCGACGAATTTCTCAAGGTGATGCTGCGCTGGCTCAACGCCTTTGTCCCGAAGCCGGGTCAGACCATCCCCGGTGTGCCCGACGAGATGTTCGACAACATCACCGTGCCCACCCTGATCATCCGCGGCGGTGAGAACGACTGGGATCACCCCAAGCGCACCTCACTCGAGGTGAGCTGCCTGATCAAGGGGTCCAAGCTGATCGATCCGCCGTGGCCCGAGGACGCCTGGGAGCGCGCCGGCGAGAAGTTCGCCCAGAGCGGCGGAAAGACGTTCTGCCTGTTCGACACCTGGGTCCAGGCCGCCCCGGCGATCCTCGACTTCCTGGGCCCCCCGGACGCCTCGTGATGGGCTCACCGGAGCAGGATGCGGACCTCGCTGTTCAACGAGGCCTCCAGCGCGGTGTGGATGCGGCTCTCCGGCACCCGGGCCAGATCAGACCGGTTCAGGGTCACCTCCACGATGTCCCAGCCCTGCCCGCTCGGGAATCGGTGCACATCGCCGGTGAGCCCGAACCCGGCCAGTACGCCGTGCGCATCGTCATCGGTGCCACGGCTGACGAAGGTCAGCACCCCGGGCAGGACGTCATCTCCGAAAGCTTTGCCACACAGCGTGACCACCGCGGCACGCAGCGTTTCGCCGTCATCGCCGGCCAGCAGCACCTCGACCTCGCGGCGGTTGCTGGGCATCACAGACAGGTCCACATCGATGACTTCGGCGCCGACCGGTATGCACAGCTCACGGAGTGCCGCCATGCCCTCGGCTAGCTGTGCGGGTGTCAATCGCCCGGACGGATCCACATCGACACGCACCACTGCGGTTCTCACGGCCGTCAGCCTAACGGTGGAAAGGAATATCCGGTCATGACAACCACCGCAACCGATCTCAAGGTCGACGTCTGGCCCGGACTGACCCCCCGGCTGCTGCGCATCGGTGCCGCCCCCGAAGAACTCCCGGAGTACGTGGACGCCGGCGGCTACCGGCCCGCCGACGATCCCGGCGCGCTGCTCGACGCGGTGTCCGGCTCGGGTCTGCTCGGACGCGGCGGGGCGGCGTTCCCGCTGGCCGTCAAACTGTCCGCGGTACGCGCCGCCGCCCAGGCCGGCCGCCAGACCGTGGTGATCGCCAACGGTGAGGAGGGTGAGCCGGCATCGGTGAAAGACCGCTGGCTGCTGCGTAACCGGCCGCACCTGGTGCTCGACGGTCTGTGGCTGGCCGCCCGGGTCGTCGGCGCCCGACGGGGATACGTCTACGTCTCCGACCCGCATGCCGCGACCGCGGTGGAAGCGGCGCTGGCCACCGCCGGCGAGCACCTGGGGCCGCTGCAGGTGAGCGTGGTGACCGTCGACCCGGCCTACATCGCCGGCGAGGAATCGGCCGCGGTGCGGGTCATCAACGGTGGCCCCGCCAAGCCGACCGACAAGCCACCGCGGGTGTTCGAGGAAGGTGTCGACGGTTTGCCGACACTGGTGAGCAACGTCGAGACGTTGGCCCATCTGCCGTTCATCCTGCGCCACGGTCCGGCCGAGTTCCGGCGCTACGGTACCGAGGCCTCCCCCGGTACCTTTCTGGCCACCGTGACCGGGGCCGGGCGTCCACCCGCACTCTACGAACTGCCGCACGGCAGCAAGACCGCGGATCTGCTTGTCCTGCACGGGGTCGATCCCGCGGCTGTGAACGGTGCGTTGATGGGCGGGTACTTCGCGGGCCTGCTGAACAGGTCCATCGTCGACGCCACCCTGGACCACGAGTCGATGCGCTCGCTGGGCAGCGGCCTGGGTTGCGGGGCGGTCGCGGTGCTCACCGAGGACTGCCCGGTCGCCGTCGCGGCCTCCGTGCTGGGGTATTTCGATCGCGAGAACGCCGGGCAGTGCGGGTCCTGCTTCAACGGGACGGCCGCCATGGCGGCCGTCGCGGAGGCGCTGCGCGACGGTGGGGCCGGCACCGACGACGTGGCCCGGTTGCGCCGCTGGTCGGTGGTGCTGCGCGGCCGGGGTGCCTGCGCGACGCTCGACGGTGCGGCCAATGTGGCGGCCAGCCTGCTCGACCAGTTCCCCGCACTGGTGGAAAGCCACCTCGACGGCGGCTGCGCCGGGTGTGGTGGCTTCACGGCCCTGCGTCCCTTCGAAGTTGAGGCGGTGTCATGAGAATCAAACTCGACAGGACCCTGTGCGACGGGTTCGGGATCTGCGCCAAACACGCGCCCGAGTACTTCTCGCTCGACGATTGGGGATACGCCTGCCTGAAGGGCAACGGTGAAGTGCCCGAACAGGATCGCGACGCGGTGATGCGTGCTCTACTGGACTGCCCGGTGCACGCCATCATCGAGATCCCGACACCGGGCAGTGCCGCCCCGGCAGCCGATCCCGCGGCCACCACAGCAAGGAGCTGATTTGTCCGCCATCCCAGGCCGACCCCTTCCCCAACTCACGCCGCAGAACGAGTTCTTCTGGACCTCGGGCGCCGACGGGAAATTACGGATCCAGGAGTGCCAGGCCTGCCAGGCCCTGATCCACCCGCCCGCACCGATCTGCCGGTACTGCCGCAGCCACGATCTGGGCGTGCGGGAGGTGTCCGGAAAGGCGACACTGTCCGGCTTCACCGTCAACCACCGGTTCGGCTTCCCGGATCTGCCTCCGCCGTACGTGATCGCCGAGGTGGCCATCCTGGAGGATCCGCGGGTCCGGCTGACCACCAACATCGTGGACTGCGACCCCGACGACCTGGAGATCGGCCGGCCCGTCGAGGTGAGTTTCCTGCACCTCGACGATGTCTGGCTGCCGGTGTTCAGCCCGGCCACCGATCCGGATGCCCCGACCGCGCTGCCCGAAGACGAGATCCCGCCAACGGATTTCGGCAAGTACGTCCGGCCGATGCTGACCACCGAGAAGTTCGAGGACGCGGCGGCCATCACCGGGATCGGCGCCTCGCGCATGGGCCGCCGGTTGATGGTGCCGCCACTGTCCCTGACCATCGAGGCCTGCGAGGCCGCCGTCGCCGACGCCGGTCTGACCTTCGACGACATCGACGGGCTGTCGACCTATCCGGGCCTGGACGTCGCCGGCATGGGCGAAGGTGGCGTCAGCGCGCTGGAAGGCGCACTTGGGCTGCGCCCCACCTGGATCAACGGTGGCATGGACACCTTCGGTCCCGGCGGGTCCGTCATCGCGGCGGTGATGGCCGTGGCCACCGGGATGGCGCGCCACGTGCTGTGCTTCCGGACGCTGTGGGAGGCGACCTTCCAGCAGTTGATGAAGGAAGGCAAGATGTCCCCGCCCGGGGGCGCCCGCACCAGTAACTGGCAGCATCCCTTCGGCGGGATTTCGGCGGCACACACGTTGGCGCAGAACGCCTCTCGGCACTTCCACCGGTACGGCACGACCCGCGAGACGCTGGGCTGGATCGCGTTGAACCAGCGCGCCAACGCCGCATTGAATCCGACGGCGATCTACCGGGATCCGCTCACCATGGAGGACTATCTGTCCGCCCGGATGATCACCACCCCGTTCGGGCTCTACGACTGTGATGTGCCGTGTGACGGCGCGGTCGCCGTCGTGGTCTCGGCCGTCGACGCCGCCGAGGACCTGCCCAACAAGCCGGTCCGGTTCGAGGCGTTCGGCACCCAGATCATCGAGCGCCTCGACTGGGACCAGACCACCCTCACGCACGAGCCGCAGGTGCTCGGCCAGTCCGCTCACATGTGGTCGCGCACCTCGCTGCGCCCCGATGATGTCGACGTGGCCGAGTTGTACGACGGCTTCAGCTTCAACTGCCTGTCCTGGCTGGAGGGCCTGGGCTTCTGCGGTATCGGCGAGGCCAAGGACTTTCTCGACGGCGGCAAGGCCATCGCCCGCGACGGGGTCATCCCGTTGAACACCCACGGCGGCCAGCTCTCCCACGGCCGAACGCACGGCATGGGGCTGATCCACGAGGCGGTCAGTCAGCTGCGCGGTGACGCCGGTGAACGCCAGGTCACCGATGCCAAGGTCGCGGTGGTCAGCAGCGGCGGCCTGACCCCCAGCGGTGTGCTGCTGCTGCGGACCGATGACTAGCAGGGGCCCACGATGAGCACGACGGTTCGCCCCCGGGTGGTGATGGTCGGCGCGGTGCCGATATCCGCGTTGGTCGCGGCGGTCCCGGAGCCGCGCGCGGTGATCGTCGCGGTGCACGGCGGGGCGACCTCATCGGTGTACTTCGACTGCCCGGGCCGCCCGGACCTGTCGTTGCTGCGTACCGGCGCGGCACAGGGTTTCACCGTGATAGCCCTGGACCGGCCCGGGTACGGCGCCTCGGCGCTCTACCAGGACACCATGGACGAGCCGGCCGCCCGGGTGGCACTCGCCCTCGGCGCGGTGGACAAGATCCTCGGCGACGGGCCGCGCGGCGCCGGGTTGTTCTTCTTCGCGCACTCGCTGGGATGCGAACTGGCGGTGCGGATGACCGTCGCGACGACACCCGCCGACGTGCTGGGCCTGGAGTTGGCCGGGACCGGTGTGCGCTACGCGCCGGGCGTGAAGGAGATGCTGAGCTCGGCCGGCCTGACCACCCGCCCGGCCGGCCTGCGCGAGTTGCTGTGGGAACCGACCGAGCTGTATCCGCCCGAGGTGCTCACCGGTGCGCTGAACGCGCCGGGTGTCGCCTATGAGGGCCGGGTGAGTGCGCACTGGCCGCGACGGAACTTCCCTGCGCTGGCCGAGCAGGTGCGAGTTCCCGTGCAGTACAGCCACGCCGAGCACGAGCGGGTATGGGAGACCTCCCCGGCCGCGCTGGCCGATATCGCGGCACTGTTCACCGCGGCACCACGGGTGCAGATCACCGAGCGGCCGGACAGCGGCCACAACCTCAGCGTCGGACTGTCGGCGGCGGCCTATCACGCGCAGGTGTTGTCGTTCATCGAGGAATGTATCGCCGCCGGATCCGGTGGTGTGAAGGAAGCGGAGGCCGGTTGATGCGGGTTGGATTCATCGGATTGGGCAGTCAGGGCGGGCCGATGGCACGCCGGATCGTCGAGGGCGGTTTCGATCTGACGCTGTGGGCCCGCCGGGCGGCGTCGTTGGAGCCCTATGCCGACACCGCGGCCAAGGTCGCCGCCAGCCCCGCCGAACTCGGTGCCGCCAGCGATCTGGTGTGCCTGTGCGTCGTCGGCGACGACGACGTGCGCGAGGTGATCTCCGGCGAGAACGGCGTGCTGGCCGGCATGTCCTCCGGTTCCACCATCGCCATCCACAGCACCATCCACCCCGACACCTGCCGCGAGATCGCCGAACTTGCTGCGTCCAAGGGTGTTTCGGTAATCGACGCACCGGTCAGCGGCGGCGGCCCGGCCGTCGAGGCGGGCACCCTGCTGGTGATGCTCGGCGGCGACGAGGCCGATGTGGAGCGGGCCCGCCCGGTCTTCGCAACCTACGCGGATCCGATCGTGCACCTGGGGCCACTCGGCAGCGGTCAGGTCGCCAAGATCCTGAACAACCTGTTGTTCACCGCCAACCTCGGTGCCGCGATGAGTGCGCTGGAACTCGGTGAATCCCTGGGGGTGCCGCGGGACCGGCTGTGTGAGGTGATCAACCGGGGTTCGGCCAACAGCAAGGCGCTGGGCAGCATCGCGGCCTTCGGCGGGACCCTGGACAACCTGGCGCCGATCGCCGGTGCGTTGCTGCAGAAGGACTGCCGGCACGCGGCGGCGCTGGCCGAGGACGCGTCGGCCGCCGAAGGCGCGGTCTTCGACGCCGCCGATGCCGCCCTGGGATTGATGGATCACCCGAGGTGACCCGGGTCGGCTTCCTGGGTGCCGGCCGGATGGGCGCACCGATGGTGTCCCGTCTGGTGCAGGCCGGCCACGACGTCCGGGTGCTGGGACGCTCCGCAGACAAGCGCGCCGAACTGGCCGGACTCGGCGCCACCCCGGTCGCCGATGCCGCGGCGGCGGTCGACGGGGCCGAGATCGTGGTGGTCTGCCTGTTCACCGACGAACAGGTACGCGAGGTCCTCGGCGCCGATCTGCTCGCCGCGGTGCCGGCCGGCGCGGCCGTGGTGGTGCACACCACCGGCAGCCCGCACACCGTCGAGCGGCTCCGCGACCTGGCCCCGCATCTCGACATCCTCGATGCACCGGTCAGCGGCGGCCCGCACGATATCGCCGCCGGTCAGATCACCCTGTTCGTCGGCGGCCCCGAGGAGGCGGTGACACGGGCCCGGCCGGTGCTGGCCGCCTACGGCGATCCGGTGCTGCATGTCGGGGTGCTCGGCGTCGGCCAGAAGGTCAAGCTGATCAACAACACCCTGTTCGCCGCGCAGATCGGCCTGCTGGCCGAGGCCGCGCAGTTGGCCGCCGACCTGGGCGTGGACGAGTCGGCCCTGCTGGAGGCGCTGCCGCACGGCAGTGGTGCCAGCCGCGCGCTGGGCAACGTCGCGCGCGCCGGCTCGACGGCCGCCTTCATCGCCGCCGTCGGCGAATTCATCGGTAAGGACGTCGCCGTCGTCCGGCAGACCGTCGCCGAATTGGGCACCGGCCTCGGGGCGCTCGACGCGGTGGTGGACGCGGGTCTCGGAACGGCGAGGACACGAAATTAGCCGTTTCACACCTGCACCGTCAGGACTACTGTTAGCGTTACAGTTTTATAGCTGTCCGTAACGCTGCGGGTGCCCAGGGCGCCCTCGAGGAGGACCGAGTATGACCACGGCGGAACTCGTTTTCGATCCGTTCTCCGACGAGTACTTCGAGAACCCGTTCGAGATCTACCGGCGGATGCGCAATGAAGCGCCGCTGTACTACTGCCCCAAGCGTGACTTCTACGCCCTGACCCGGCATGAGGACGTCGCCGCCGCACTGAAGGATCATGAGGCGTTCTCCTCGTCGCGGGGTTGCGATCTGGCGATGGTGCAGAGCGACACCCCGCCGCAGAAGTCCATCATCTTCATGGACCCGCCCGATCACCGGCACATGCGCAGCCTGCTGAACAAGGCATTCACCCCGCGCGCGGTACAGGCCCAGCGCGACACCATCGTCGAACAGATCGACCACTACCTCGGTCAGATCGACTCGGACGACTTCGACGTCGTGCAGGACTTCTCCGGCCCGTTCCCGGTCGAGGTCATCACCCGGATGGCCGGTGTGGAGCCCGAGTACCGCCAGCAGGTGCGGCACTGGATCGACACCAGTCTGTCCCGCGAACCCGGTCAGGTCGGCACCTCCGAGGCCGGGGTGAAGGCCAATATCGACACCGCCATGTACTACTACGCCCTGGTGCAGAAGCGCCGGGAGAACCCCACCGACGACATGATCAGCCGGCTCATCGCCGCCGAGATCCCCCGCGAGGACGGCCGGCTGGACAAGCTCGACGACATCGAGATCACCGGCTTCGCCACCCTGCTCGGCGGCGCCGGCGCGGAGACGGTCACCAAGCTGATCGGCACCGCCATGGTGCTGTTCGCCCGCAATCCCGAGCAGTGGCAGAAACTGCTCGAGGACCGCGAGTTGGTCCCGGCCGCCGTCGAGGAACTGCTGCGCTACGAGGGCCCGGTGCAGTACAACGTGCGGTACACCGTCAAGGAGGCGCATGTACCCAGCGGTGTCATCCCGGCCGGCAAGCCGGTGTTCCTGCTGATGGCCTCGGCCAACCGCGACGAGCGGGCGTTCACCGATACCGACAAGTTCGACATCGAACGCGACCGCACCGAGGCGCAGAACCTGGGCCTGGGCTATGGCATCCACAGCTGCCTGGGGGCGGCGCTGGCCCGGATGGAAAGTGTCATCGCGCTGGAGAAGCTGCTCGACTTCATGCCCCGCTACGAAGTGAAATGGGATGGGCTGCAACGCGTCCACATGCAGAACGTGGCCGGATACTCGCACGTCCCGGTGCGCAGGCTGGCGTCATGAGCGACGTCTGCGGAGCGAACCATCGATGGACGTTGGGCGACCGAGCCTGCGAGGTCACCGCATGAGCACGGGTCTCGGCAAGATCGTCGTCGACTTCGGCCTGTGTGAGAGCAACGGTGTCTGCATGG
Source organism: Mycolicibacterium diernhoferi (assembly GCF_019456655.1). Taxonomy (NCBI): domain Bacteria; kingdom Bacillati; phylum Actinomycetota; class Actinomycetes; order Mycobacteriales; family Mycobacteriaceae; genus Mycobacterium; species Mycolicibacterium diernhoferi. The sequence goes on from NZ_CP080332.1 coordinate 4,348,531, forward strand.
GCATCATCGCCGAGGTCTTCGACCTCGACGAGCAGGACTACCTGCACGTGCTCACCGACGAGGTGACACCGGATAACGAACAGCAGGTCCGCGAAGCGGTCCGGCAGTGTCCCCGGCAGGCGATCTCGATCGAGACCTAGTCAGATGCGATTCCTGTTCGTACACGGCGGATTTCATGCCGCCTGGTGCTGGGATAAGACCATCGCCGCGGTGAGCGAGCTCGGACACGTCGGTATCGCCGTCGATCTGCCCGGACATGGCGCCCTGGTGGATCAGGAGTCCACCCTGGCCAACCGCCGCGATGCGATTCTGGCGGTGCTGCAACCCGGCGACGTCCTGGTCGGCCACTCCGGTGGCGGCTTCGATGCGACGCTGGCCGCCGATGCCGCACCGGATCTGGTGCGCCACATCGTGTATTTGGCGGCCGCATTGCCGCGGGAGGGGCGCACCTACCCGGAGGCCATGGCCATGCGCGATGATGCGGATCCGGCCAACGGTTTCGACGCCGACGTCGGTGAGATGCTGGGCTACCTGAGTTTCGACGAGGACGGCGCCATGACGTTCGCCGACTTCGACGGTGCGTGGAAGTACTTCTACCACGACTGCGACGAGCAGACCGCGCGCTGGGCGTTCGACCGGCTCGGCCCGGAACGGTTCGGGGACACCACGGTGACCCCGGTGTCGGTGCCGCGGTTCTGGGAGGCCGATCTGCCGCGCAGTTTCATCGTGTGCGAACAGGACAGGTCGATGCCGCGTTGGCTCGCCGATACTGTCGCCCGCCGACTCGGGGTGGCGCAGCTGACCATCGACAGTTCGCATTCCCCGTTCCTCAGCCGCCCCCGCGAACTCGCCGAGTTGTTGGTGCACGCGACGACCACCGAGCCGATCGGCCCGCTGGTCCCCTACTGACGGGTCGAAACGCACGAAATGGTCGCTCCCGGTGTCGGATAGCGACCATTTCGTGCATTTCGCGCAAAGAGCGGGAGATCAGAAGCCGGAGAGGATGACTCCGTTGCAGTCGGCAGCGGCCTGGCGCAGCTTCACGGCCTCCTGGTAGGCGTCGGAGTAGTACCACTCCTTGGCCGCGTCGACCGACTCGAACTCCAGCAGCACGGTCTGGGTGCCGTGCCACTCCCCTTCCAGCGTCTCCACGGCCGGCCCGAAGCCCAGCACGGTGGCGCCGGTCATGGCCTTGCTGGCCAGCTTGCCGTACTCGGCCATGCCGGCCGGGTCCTTGATGTCCTCGGTGATGATCACATAACCCTTGGCCACAGTTTCGAGTCTCCTTGTCGGTGAGGCGGATTGATCAGACTTCGTGGATCGCATTCTCGGGACAACAATCGATGGCCTCCTGAACGGCGGCCTCGTGCTCGGTGGGCACGTCCCCGGGGGCAGCCACCGCCCATCCGTCGTCGGACAGGTCGAACACCTCCGGACACAACGTCAGGCACATGCCGTGACCGGCGCACCGGTCCTCGTCGACGACGACCTTCATTTCACATCGAACTCCAGGTGCAGGTGGGTGAGCCCACGCAGGATGAACGTCGGGATGTAGTTGTAGTCGCGATTGCCCGCCGGTCCGTGGTGCTCCTCGGAGATGCGGATATCGGTGGTGCGGTCGAGCAGTCGCTCCAGGCCGACGCGGGTCTCGGCACGGGCCAGCGGTGCACCCGGGCAGCTGTGGATCCCGCGGCCGAAGGCCAGGTGCTGACGCGCGTTCTTGCGGGCCGGATCGAACTCGTCGGGATTCTCGAAACGGCGCGGGTCCCGGTTGGCCGCACCGTTGACCACCATGACGGTGCGACCGGACGGCAACTCCTTGTCCCCCACCGTGACCGGCGTACGGGAGAGCCGGAAGTCACCCTTGACCGGACTCTCGAAGCGCAGCGCCTCCTCGATGAAGTTGGGCAGCAGGCTGCGGTCCTCGCGGACCCGCTGCTGGATGTCCGGGCGGTCGCCGAGCACCTTGAGCGCGGTGCCGAGCAGCCGGACGGTGGTCTCCTGGCCGGCCGAGAAGACGTTGGTGGCCACCCGTGCCACGTCACCGGGGCTCGGTGTGGTGCCGTCGGGGAACAGTGCGGTCGCCATGCCGGTGAGCACGTCCTCGCGGGGGTTGGTGCGCCGGTCCTCGATGTAGGCCTCGAACTGGCCGTACAGGAACTCCAGCGGGCTGTGCGACAGTGCTTCATCACCGGTGCTGCCCACACCGCCGCCGGAGTTGTGCGAGATGCCGTCGACGAAGGCGTTGCGGTCCTCCGGCGGGATACCGAGCAGATCGGCGATCACCAGCAGGGTGAACGGGCTGGCGAAGCCCTTGATGAACTCGCCCTTGCCGGGGGCCAGGAACTCGTCGAGCACGTCGTCGGCCAGCTGCCACATCGCGTCCTCGTTCTCCTTGAGGCGCTTGGGCGTGATCAGCCGCATCATCAGCGAGCGGTGGTTGGTGTGCACCGGCGGATCCAGGGTGGGCAGCTGATCGCTGAACGGAAGTTCGTCGCGGTGCTTCTCGATGAGTTCGGCGACGTCGTCGCGGCCCTCCAGCGGCACCGGGAAACCGGGGAACGGACCGGTGACCGAGGTGCACGAGGAGAAGGTCTCCTCGTCGTTGTAGACCGAGACGGCTTCCTCCCAGCCCGTCACCATGGTCACGTTGTAGTGGTCCTCGGGCTGCACCGGGCACTGGTCCCGCAGGGCGTTGAAGTACGGATACGGATCCGCAACCAGCCGGGGGTCCTTGAACCAGTCGATGCCGGCGGGATCGATCGCCATATGTGTCACTCCGTTCCTGGCCGGTCTCAGACCGATGAGAATACGACTCTCACTGTTGAGTATCACATTTCCATAGCGCCGCTTCGCCGTCAACGAGGGCAAATGCCTAATCGCTGTGCTCAACATGCCACAACAGGAAACGGGATTCTCGCGGTGTTGAGCAATCGCTCAACACCGCCTGGTCGAGAGCCTATTCTCCGCTCAGGTGCCGCAGCGGCACGGAACAGGACACGCCATGACATCCGACATCGCGACGCCCGAGACATCCGCCGACGAGTCCGACCTGGCCCGCCCGTGGGCGCCACACCGCCGCAAGGCCTATATCGCCCTCACCGCGATCGCCGGATTCGCGTTCACCACGGCGGTCATCGGGGTCGGCACCGGCCTGCTGCCGCCCACCTTCACCGTCGACGTCATCGCCAACCTGGCATTCGGGCTGCCGGTGATCGTGCTGCCACTGGTCTATTTCTGGACCGGCCGGGGCGAGCAACGCTCGCGTATGCAACGCGCGTCGGAGCTGACGATGATCTATCTGCCCTACACCGCGGGCAGCCAACTCGGCTACGAGACCATCTTCCTCATCGGCCATCCGATGAACTGGTGGACGCCGACCGCCGACCCGGGCTGGAAGTGGCTGTGGTGGCAGTACGGCCTGGCCGACACCCGCTACACCAGTGGCAACGCCTGGATCTTCGGCCTGGAGCTGGTCGGCGTCATCACCGGCACGCTGTTGTTCATCGTGTGGATCCGCTTGATGCGCACCGATTTACCGATCGAGTCCCGGATCAAGTGCCTCTGGGTGGCCTTCACCGGCTGCGCGATGCTGATCAGCAGCACCGGCGTGTACTTCCTGTCGGAGGTGCGCGCCGGGTTCGGCGATATCGGCCAGGGCGCATTCGGGCTCTGGTTCAAGTTCATCGCCGAGAACGTGCCCTTCATGATCCTGCCGTTCTTCGCCCTGATCGCGATGTACCGCCAGATCGACCATCTCACCCGACGCGCGGGCCCCGCCGCATAACCCTCAACCCCGGCCCTGGCGCCACGCCGCCACGATCACGCAGCACCCCACCGCACCGGCGAACACGCCCAGGATCAGATGCCGCGGACCGCCGCCGGCGGTGTAGGCCCACAACTGCAGTCCACCGGCCACCAGGGCCAGCAGCCCGAAGGCCAGTCCCGCCACCCGTAACGCCATCCGACCAGTCTGCCAGCAGCCTTAGTTAGACACTGGTCAGCTTCGCCGAACCGCGGTACGTTGCGCAGGTGCCCGCATCACCGCGCAACGCAGAAGCTGACCATGGTCAGCGCCGGGCGACCTTCCAGCGCTCCAACTCGCGCGCGACCAAGCGCATGCTGGTACAGGCCGCGATGGCGCTGTGGCGCACCAACGGCTACGCCAACACCACGGTCGCCGAGATCTGCCGCGGCGCCGGCGTCTCCAAGGCGCTGTTCTACTTCTACTTCCCCCGCAAGGAGGACGTGCTCTTCGAGGTGGGCGTGATGTCCACCCGGTCCGCGCAGCGCACCATCGCCACCATGCTGGACGGCGACTACGACATCGGGACCGTCATCGGCGCGGCACTGACCGACCTGGAACGGTCGATGGCCCGCAATCCGCGCGAGCTGGTCATCGAGACCATCCTCGAGGGATACCGGCACGAGCACCGGTTACTGGCAAGCGGTGAGCCCCGTCCCGATCTGGACGGCGGCATGTTCACCGCGCTGTTCGAGCGCGCGGTGGCCGACGGAAAGCTGCCCGCCGGCACCGACGCCGGCCACCTGGCCTATCTGGCGATGATGATGGTCAGCGAGGGCGCCAGGCATTGGGCCGCAGGCGCTTTCGGCACCCGTTCTTTCGCCGACGTCGTCGGCACCGATATCGCCACCCTGATCGCAGGGACCACCGGACAAAGGAGACCGTGATGGCATGGGATTTCGAGACCGACCCGGAGTTCCAGGAACTCCTGGACTGGGCGGACGCCTTCGTCCGTGATGAGGTCGAGCCGCTGGACCTGATCTGGCCACACCTTCAGTTCACCCCGCTCGACGATGCCCGCCGCCGCGTCGTGGACCCGCTCAAGGAGCAGGTACGGCGAAAGGGGTTGTGGGCCACCCATCTCGGACCCGATCTCGGCGGCCAGGGCTACGGGCAGCTCAAGCTGGCGCTGCTCAACGAGATCCTCGGCCGATCCCAGTGGGCGCCGATCGTCTTCGGTTGCCAGGCACCCGACACCGGCAACGCCGAGATCATCGCGCACTACGGCACGGACGAGCAGAAGGAACGCTATCTGCGACCGCTGCTCGACGGCGAGGTGTTCTCCTGCTACTCGATGACCGAACCGCAGGGCGGAGCCGACCCCACCCAGTTCAGGACCAGCGCCGTGCGGGATGCGGATGGGTCGAGCTGGATCATCAATGGCTACAAGTTCTTCTCCTCCAATGCCGGCACCGCCTCGTTCCTGATCGTGATGGTGGTGACCAACCCGGATGTCAGCCCCTACCAGGGGATGTCGATGTTCCTGGTGCCGACCGACACGCCCGGGGTGACCATTGTGCGCAACTCCGGGCTCTACGGTGAGGCAGACGGCGACGGGTCGCATGCGCTCATCCACTACGACAACGTCCGGGTGCCCGATTCGGCGCTGCTCGGCGGGGAGGGACAGGCCTTCGTCATCGCCCAGACCCGGTTGGGCGGCGGCCGCATCCACCACGCGATGCGCACCATCGGCCTGGCGCAGAAGGCGCTGGACATGATGTGCGAAAGAGTGCTGTCCCGGTACACCGCGGGCAGCCTGCTCGCCGACAAGCAGACGGTGCAGGGCTACATCGCCGACTCCTACGCCCAGCTCAAGCAGTTCCGGCTGATGGTGCTCTACACCGCGTGGGAGATCGACAAGTACAACGACTACAAGTTGGTGCGAAAGGACATCGCGGCGGTGAAGGTGGTCATGCCGACCGTGCTGCACGACATCGCCTGGCGCGCAATGCAGGTGCACGGCGCCCTCGGCGTCACCAACGAGATGCCGTTCCTCGGCATGGTGACCGGGGCCGCGGTGATGGGCCTGGCCGACGGACCCACCGAGGTACACAAGACCACCGTCGCCAAGCAGGTACTGCGCGGTTACACCGGCACCGACGGACTGTGGCCCACCGAGTGGCTGCCCGGCAAGCGGGACGCCGCGCGGGCCCGGTTCGCCGAGTACCTGGAGATGGAGGCGGGCAACCTGTGAGCGACAACCCACCGGTGATCGACGTTGCCCGCCTTGCCGATTGGATGGATGATGCCGGCCTTCCCGGCAAGGGTGCGCCGTTGCAGGCCCGCTTCCTGTCCGGTGGCACCCAGAACGTCATCTACGAACTCACCCGCGACGACCAGCGCTGCGTCATCCGGATGCCACCGCGGGGAGCACCCGCGGATCGCGACAAGGGCATCCTGCGTGAGTGGCGCATCATCGAGGCACTCGACGGCACCGACGTGCCGCACACCAAGGCCATCGGGGTGTGTGACGATGCCGGCGTGCTGGGGCGGCCCTTCTATCTGATGGGTTTCGTCGACGGCTGGTCCCCGATGGATCAGCACGGCATCTGGCCGGAGCCCTTCAACAGCGATCCCGATACCCGACCGGGCCTGAGCTATCAACTGGCCGAAGGTATCGCGCTGCTGTCCAAGGTCGACTGGAAGGCGAAGGGACTGCACGACCTGGGGCGCCCGGACGGGTTCCACGAGCGTCAGGTGGACCGCTGGATCGGGTTCTTCGAGCGCATCAAGAAGCGCGAGTTGCCCGGGCTGGAGACGGCGACGGCATGGCTCAAGGCGCACAAGCCGCTGGACTTCATCCCCGGCCTGATGCACGGCGACTACCAGTTCGCCAATGTCATGTACAAACACGGCGCGCCGGCGCAGCTGGCCGCGCTGGTCGACTGGGAGATGGGCACCGTCGGTGACCCCAAGCTGGATCTGGGCTGGATGGTCCAGAGCTGGCCGGCCGACGAAAACGACACCGCCGCGATGAATTACGTCGACATGCGCGGCGCGCCGTCGCGTGACCAGGTGGTCGCGCACTACGCCGAGGTTTCCGGCCGCCAGGTCGACGACCTGGACTACTACCTGGTGCTGGCCAAATGGAAGTTGGCGATCGTGCTGGAGCAGGGATTCCAGCGCGCCGGCGATGACGAGAAGCTGCTGGCCTTCGGGCCGGTCGTCACCGACCTGATGCACTCGGCCGCCGAACTGGCCGAGTCCACCGACTACCGGTGAGAGCCGCGGTCTGCCCGGCCCACGGGCCACCCGAGGTGGTCCGTGTCGAGGACCTCCCCGCCCCCGCCCTTGCCGACGGGCAGGTGCGCGTGCGGGTCACCGCCGCCGCGGTGAACTTCCCGGATGTGCTGCTGGTCGCCGGCCGGTACCAGGTCACGGTGCCGCCGCCGTTCGTCCCCGGCAGCGAGTTCGCCGGCGTGATCACCGAGACCTCCGGTGACACCGGGGATTTCGCCGTCGGCACCCTAGTGACCGGTACCGGGATGTTCGGTGCCTTCGCCGAGCAGGTGTGCACCCCGACCGCGACCCTGACGCCGGTCCCCGACGGCGTCGATGCGCACACCGCGGCGGCGTCCGGGGTGGCATTCCGCACCGCCTATCACGCGCTGCGGTCGGTGGCCCGGATACAACCCGGCGATGAGGTGATCGTGCTCGGCGCCGGCGGCGGGGTCGGGCTGGCCGCGGTCGCGCTGGCCACCGCGCTGGGCGCCCGGGTGACCGCCGTCGCGTCTTCGGCGGCCAAACTCGACGCGGCCGCCCGGCACGGCGCGGCGGAGGTGATCGATCACCGCCGTACCGATGTGCGCACAGCGCTCAAGCAGGCGCTGCCCGCCGGCGCGGCGGCCGTCCTCGATCCGGTCGGCGGTGATCTGTCCGAACCGGCGTTGCGCGCGCTGCACCGCGGTGGCCGGTTCGTCACCATCGGGTTCGCGTCCGGGACCATCCCCCAGATCCCGTTGAATCTGGTTCTCGTCAAGGGTGTTCAGATCGTGGGGTTCCAGTTCCAGGACATCGACGCACAGGAGTTCACCCGCAACGAAGCCGAGCTTGCGGACCTGCTGAGCTCCGGTGCGGTGGCCCCGCATATCGGGGCGAGGTTCCCGCTGACGGAAACCGCCGCGGCGTTGCGCCATGTCGCCGACGGACGTGCGATCGGCAAAGTGATCATCGACATCGGAGGACAGTGATGCGTATCGGCCTGATGGTGGGCTCGGATCGGGAGCGTGCCCGCGCCGACCGGTTGACCGGGTTGCTCTCCGACGCGGTCGCCGCGGAGTCGGCCGGATTCAGCTCGTTCTGGTTCCCTCAGGTCCCCGGATACCTCGACGCCCTGACCGCGATGGCCCTGATCGGCGCGCGCACCTCGCGCATCGAACTCGGCACGGCGGTGGTGCCGATCCAGACCCGCCATCCGATGATCCTGGCCCAGCAGGCCCTGACCACCCAGTCCGCGTGCGGGGGCCGGTTCACCCTCGGCATCGGGCCATCGCATGACTGGATCATCAAGGGCCAGTTGGGGTTGTCCTACGACCGGCCGGCCGCGCTGGTGCGCGACCACCTCGACGTGCTGCTCGCGGCGTTTGCCGGACCGGGAACGGTGGACGTCGACAACGATGCCTTCGCGGTGCACAGCCCGGTGGACGTCACCGATGCGACGGTGCCGGTGCTGCTCGCCGCGCTCGGTCCGACGATGTTGCGGATCGCGGGCGAACGCGCCGAGGGCACCATCCTGTGGATGGCCGACCAACGGGCGATCGGCGAGCACATTGCTCCCCGGATCAACAACGCCGCGGAAGCGGCCGGACGCGCCCGTCCCCGGGTCGTTGCCGGCGTACCGGTCGCCGTGTGCGCGCCCGGGGAGGTGGACGACGCTCGTTCCCACGCGAGCGAGGTGCTCGGGCATGCGCATCTGTCGCCCAACTATGTGCGACTGCTCGAGCACGGCGACGCCGAGGATGTCGGCGACACCATGGCCGCCGGTGACGAGGCCGCGGTGCTGACCTGTCTGCGGGGTTACCGCGACGCGGGCGTCACCGACCTGGCCGCCAGGATCGTCCCGATCGGTGCCGATGCTGCCGCACGGCAAGCCTCCCGCCGGCGTACTGCGGACTTCCTGGCCACCCTCGGCGACCTCGGCGACCTCTAGATCACGAAATCAGCTGGCGGGAACCAGATCTGCGGCCACCGACGGACAGGACATCACGCCACAGCGGAAGGCCTCGGTGCGGTCGACCGGTCCCGAGGTCCCGGCCGCGGCCAACGCCTGGGCCTTGAATGCCCGCGCTGCGGCACTGAGCTCGTGCTGCACCAGATCGACGGTGCTGTCCAGTTCCTCGGGCCAGCTGTCACCCCACAGCGTCACCTCGGTGAGCCCCTGGTCCAGAGCACCGAGGACACCTTCCCGGACCCGTTCGTCGCTGACGAAGAGGTCCGCGGCGACCGCCACCGTCTGCGGGTGCGGCCGTTCCTCCCACAGTCGCATCACCGTCTCCAGGTCCGCGGTGTCCACGCCGAGGATCTGCAGCGGCCGGATGTCGTCATCACCGGTGATCATCACCGTGACATCCCAGCCGGCCATCACCCGGTCGACGAGCCAGCCACCGGCATTGCGCACCACTTCGGCCACGCTGGGCGCGACCACGTCGAGTCGGTACCGCATGTCTAGCTCCTCCCGGTCGCTGCGAAGTCGCGCCTCAGCGACTCCGTGTATCCCTTGAACACTGCGGCGAGCGGAAGTGAAGGATCGAGTAGCCATGCGGTCTCCATTCCATTGACGAAGGCGAGAATCTCCACGGCCTTGGTGGCCGGGTCGAGGTCTGAGCGGTAGCGGCCGTCGGCCTGGCCCCGCCGGATGCCGTCGGCGACGATGTCCACGGCCGCCTGCTGGCGGGCCACCAGGCGGTCGTGCAGTGGCGCGTCGGGCTGGATGTTCTCCACCAGCAGCACGGTGAAGGTGCCGACCAGTTGCGGCGCGCGGTCGAAGCGCTCGGCCACCCGGCCGATGTTGGCGATCAGATCGCCCCCGCGGTCGGCGTGGGTGTCGTCGTCGAAGTCGCGGGCATCCAGGACCGCATGCAGCAGCGCTTCCTTGGATTCGAAGTGATGCAGCAACCCTGCGGCGCTGACACCGGCCTCTCTGGCGATCTGCGCCAGCGAGGTGTTCCGCCAACCGTTCCGGGCCAGCAGACTCTCCGCGGCAGCCAGTATCCGCTGCTTGCGATCCTCACCCTTGGCGAGCAGCGACTCGTAGGGGCGCGCCCCTGACGTCGCAGATATCGCTGTCACCGAACTCCCTGTCGCAGCCGATCAACCAACCAACTGAACACACAGTAGGTTGGTTGAGGGGCTTGTGACAAGGGTCTCACTTAACAAATTTATTGACAGGTGTCACGCTGCTGGTCAGGCGCTCAGCAGCGCCTCAGCGAAGGCTATAGGCCGAGCGATTTCGCGATGATCACCTTCATGACTTCACTGGTTCCGGCGTAGATCCGGGCCACCCGGGCGTCGGTGTAGAGCCGGGCGATCGGGTACTCCATCATGTAGCCGTACCCGCCGAAGAGCTGCAGGCAGCGGTCGATCACCCGGGCCTGCATCTCGGTGCAGAACAGCTTCACCCGGGCGGCGTCCGGCGCCGAGAGCTCCCCGTCCACGTGCAGGCTGACGGCACGGTCCAGCATTGCCTGGGCCGCCTCCACCTCCGTCGAACAGGCCGCGAGTTCGAACTTGGTGTTCTGGAACGACGCGACCGGCGTCCCGAATGCCTTGCGGTCCTTGGTGTAATCGATGGCCGCGGCGATCGCCGAGCGGGCCTGCGCCACCGAGCCGACCGCCACGGTGAGCCGCTCCTGAGCCAGGTTGTGGCCGAGGTAGCTGAACGCCTCCCCCACCTCACCGAGCACGTTGGTCGCCGGCACCCGCACGTCGACGAACGACAGCTCTGCGGTGTCCTGCACCTTGCAGCCCATCTTCTCCAGCTCGCGGCCGCGGGTGAATCCGGGCATCCCGTCCTCGACGACCAGCAGGGTCAGGCCCTTGCGCCGGTTGTCGGGATCGGTGGAGGTGCGGGCCACCACGACGACGAGGTCGGCCTGCATACCGCCGGTGATGAATGTCTTGGCGCCGTTGACGATCCAGTGGGGGCCCTCAGAATCAACACCGCGAACCGCGGTGGTGCGCATGCCGGCCAGATCGGATCCGGTGCCGGGCTCGGTCATCGCCACCGCGGTGAGCAGAGTGCCGTCGGCGAGCCCGGGGAACCAGCGCTTGCGCTGCTCCTCATTCGCGTAGTGCAGGAAGTACGGCAGGATCACCTCGAGCTGGGTGCGCACCGTGGACAGCGTCACCAGCGCCCGGGCCGCCTCCTCCTGCAGCACCACGTTGTAGCGGTAGTCCGGCGCCCCGCCGCCGCCGTACTCCTCGGGGATGGCCATGCCCAGCATGCCGAGGGAGCCCATCTTCTCGAAGACCGCCCGCGGCATCCGGCCGCCCTTCTCCCACTCGGGATAGGCGGGCACCACTTCCTTCTCCACGAAGTCCCGCGCGAGTTCGCGGAACGCCTCATGGTCTTCGGTGAACAGATTGCGTTGCACTTCGCAGCCTTCCGACTAGGAGACGAGCTCGACCAGCGTGGCGTTGGCGGTTCCGCCACCCTCGCACATGGTCTGCAGGCCGTAACGAATGTTGTTGTCGCGCATGTGATGGATCATCCGGGTCATCAACACCGCACCCGAGGCGCCGAGCGGGTGGCCCAGCGCGATGGCACCGCCCAGCGGATTGAGCTTCGCCTCGTCGACGCCGGTCTCGGCCAGCCAGGCCAGCGGCACCGGGGCGAAGGCCTCGTTGACCTCGAAGACGCCGACCTCGTCGATCGTGACGCCGGACTTGTGCAGCACCTTCTCGGTGGCCGGGATGGGGCCGGTCAGCATCAGCACCGGGTCGGCCCCGGTCACCGCGCCGGCCCGGTAGCGCACCAGCGGGGTGAGGCCCAGGTTCAGCGCCTGGTCCGCGGTCATCACCAGCAGCGCGGCCGCGCCGTCCGAGATCTGCGATGAGTTGCCGGCGTGGATGACGCCGTCGTCGGTGAAGGCCGGCTTGAGTCCGGCCAGTTTCTCGACGGTGGTGCCGCGGCGGATGCCCTCGTCATTGGTGATCACGTCGGAATCGGTGAACACCGGCACGATCTGGTCGATGAACGCGCCGGCGTCCTGCGCGGCGGCGGCGCGCTCATGCGACTGCGCCGAGTACTCGTCGCAGCGGGTCCGCGACAGGTCCCACTTCTGGCAGATCAGTTCCGCCGAGATGCCCTGGTTGAAGGAGAAATCGTCATAGCGGGCAAAGACCTTCGGCCCATAGGGCTGGCCGGTCGCCCGCGCGGAACCCAGCGGAACGCGGCTCATCACCTCGACGCCACCGGCGACCACCACATCCTGCTGACCGGACATGACGGCCTGCACCGCGAAGTCCAGCGCCTGCTGGCTGGATCCGCAGGCCCGGTTCACCGTGGTCCCGGGGATGCTCTCCGGCCAGCCCGCCGCCAGCACCGCGTAGCGTCCGATGTTGCTGGACTGATCGCCGACCTGGGAGACACAGCCCCACACCACATCGTCGATGAGGGACGGATCGACTCCGGATCGCTCGACGAGTTCGTTGAGCACCAGCGCCGACAGGTCGGCGGCGTGCTGATCGGACAGCCCGCCGTTGCGCTTGCCCACCGGGGTGCGCACGGCTGAGACGATGACGGTTTCGCGCATGAGTTGCTCCTACTGTGTCGTTCCCCCGGGTCGCTCCGCCCCTGCCCGCGAGGAGGCGGGCGGCACGGCCCAGGTTCCGGTGAATTCGGGGTCCCGTTTGGCGGCGAACGCCGCGTAGGCCTCCCCCGAATCGGCTGTGGCGAAATTGCCGGGCTGGGCGCGGGCCTCGTTGCCCAGCGCCTCGGCGAAGGTGGCGGTGGCGCCGTCGTTGAGCAACGCCTTGCTCTGCGACAGCGCGAACGGGGGGCCGTCGGCCAATCGCTGCGCCAGCGCGTCGACGAAACCGTCGATCGCGTCGGCCTGCTGCACCCAGGTCACCAGCCCGAGTTCATGCGCCTCCGCGGCGTCGATCATATCGGCCAGCAGCACAAGGCGTTTGGCCTGTTGCAGACCGACGATCTTGGGCAGTAGCCAGGAGCCGCCGAGGTCGACCGAGAGTCCGCGCTTGGCGAAGATCTGACAGAACTTCGAGTCGGGTGTGGCGACCACCAGATCGCAGCCGAGCGCCAGGTTCCAGCCCGCCCCGACCGCGACGCCGGTGACCTTCGCGATCGTCGGCACCGTCAGATTGTGTAATGCCAGTGCCACATCGGTGAGCCGCTGCAATTTGCGCCGGGGATGAACGGTCTCCCCGGTGCCGATATCGGCTCCGGAGCAGAACGCGCCGCCGGCCCCGGTGAGCACCACCGCGCGCACGGTGTCGTCGGTGTCCGCGGCGCGCAGCGCCGCCGCCAGCGCGTGCCACAGTTCGACGTCGATGGCGTTCTTGCGGTGCGGCCGGTTCAGGGTGAGGGTGCGGACCCCGTCGCGGTCCTCGATGAGCAACGAGTCACTCATGGGGATACACCGGTCCGATCGCCCCTTCGCCGCGCATCTCGTCGAGTTCCGCTGCGCTATAACCGAATTCGCCGAGCACCGCATCGGTGTGCTGGCCCAGTCCGGGCACCGCGCCCATGCCCAGCTCGACGCCGCTGATGACCGGGGGCGGTAACAGTGCGGCGATCTCGCCATTGGGTGTGTCGACCTGGCGCCAGCGGTCACGCGCCTTGAGGTGGGGGTGCGCAATCACCTCGCTGGGCTTGTTATAGCGCGAGTTGCCGATCCCGGCTGCGTCGGCGGTCCGCTGAATGTCGTCGAGATCGTGTTGTGCGCACCAGGATTCGATGGCCGCGTTGAGCTCGTCGCGGTGTCGGCAGCGGTCGGTGTTGGTCGCGAAGCGCGGATCGTCGGCGAGGTCGGGACGTTCGATGATCTCGCGGGCCAACCGCTGCCACTCCCGGTCGTTGGTGGTGCCGAGCACCACCGTCTGACCGTCCCGGGTACCGAACGAACCGTACGGTGCGACCGCCGGTGAGCTCATGCCCAGCGGTTCCTGGTCGATCCCGGAGTGCTGGGTGTAGGTCAGCTGATAGCCCATGATGTCGGTCATGGTGTCGAACAGGCTGACCGCGACCGCCGGTGCCGCCTCGGTGGAGCCGGTGCGGGCCCGGCCCAGGAGCAACGCCATGATCGACAGTGCCGAGTACAGACCGGTGGTGATATCGGCGACCGGTGCGCCGGGCTTGGCCGGCATCCCCGGATACCCGGTGGCGGCGCAGGATCCCGACTCCGCCTGTACCAGCAGGTCGTAGGCGCGCTTGTCCGACAGCGGACCACCGGGGCCGTAACCGTCGATCTCGACCGGGATCACCTGCGGGTGGCGCTCACGCAGATCTGCGGGCCCCAACCCGAGTCGTGCGGTCGCGCCGGGGGCGAGGTTGGACACGAACGCATCCGCACCGTCGAGCAACCGGTGCAGGACTTCCATCCCGGCCGGAGATTTCAGGTTCAGGGTGACCGATTCCTTGCCCCGGTTCGCCCAGACGAAATGCGCGGCCTGGCCCAGCACGACGTCGTCGTAATCGCGGGCGAAGTCGCCGCCCTTGGGATTCTCGATCTTGATCACCCGGGCGCCGAAGTCGGCGAGCACCCGGGTGCACATCGGCGCGGAGACCGCCTGCTCCATGGCGATGACGGTGATACCGGCCAGCGGGCCCGTAGGCGTCGACTCGCTCAACATGACCACCGTTCGCTCGTGAACTCGCTCACCCGGTCACATAACCATGCCGGGACGGCGCCTGGTGAGGCGGGTGATCGCGGGTCGCGGGAAAGCATGGGCGGGCCGTCCGATGACGGCTGATCGCGGCATCACGCGTCAGTAGCTCTTCGGCAGGCCAAGGACATTCGCGGACAGGAAGTTCAGGATCATCTCCTGGCTCACCGGCGCGATCTTCATCAGGCGGGACTCCCGGAAGAACCGGGAGATGTTGTACTCCTCGGAGTAGCCCATCCCACCGTGGGTCTGCAACGCCCGGTCGGCGGCCCCGAAGCCGGCGTCCGCGCACAGATACTTGGCCATATTGGCCTCGCGGCCGCAGGACCGGCCATTGTCGTACAGCCAGGTCGCCTTGCGCAGGATGAGTTCGGCCGCGTCCAGGCGCGCCAGCGAATCCGCCAGCGGGAACGCGATGCCCTGGTTCTGCCCGATCGGCCGGTCGAACACCACCCGCTCGTTGGCGTACTTCACCGCCCGGTCCAGCGCCACCCGCCCGATGCCGAGCGCTTCCGCGGCGATCAGCATCCGCTCCGGGTTGAGCCCGTGCAGGATGTAGGAGAAGCCCTTGCCCTCCTCACCGATGCGGTCCTCGACGGGGATGCGCAGGTCGTCGATGAACACCTCGTTGGAGCTGACCGCGTTGCGGCCCATCTTCTTGATCGGCCGAATGTCGACATGGTCGCGGTCGATGTCGGTGAGGAACAGCGAGAGCCCCTCGGTCGGCTTGCCACCGCGGCGCTCCACGTCCTCGCGGGACTCGGTGCGGGTGAGCAGCAGGATCTTCTCCGACTCCAGCGCCTTCGAGATCCACACCTTGCGGCCGTTGACGACATAGCTGTCACCATCGCGCTTGGCGAATGTGGTGATCCGCGAAGTATCGAGTCCGGCACCGGGTTCGGTGACGCCGAAGCAGACGTGCAGATCGCCGTTGACGATCCGGGGCAACGTCGCCTTCTTCATCTCCTCAGAGCCGAACACCACCACCGGCTGCATACCGAAGATCGACATGTGGATGGAGCTGGCGGCATTCATGGCTCCGCCGGAACGGGCCACCTCCTCGGCCAGGATGGTGGCCTCGGTGATACCCAGACCGTGCCCGCCGTACTCCTCGGGGATGGTCATGCCCAGCCAGCCGCCGGCGGCGATCGCATCGTAGAACTCCTGCGGGAACTCGTGCGCCTGGTCCTTTTCCATCCAGTAGTGGTCGTCGAACCTGGATGCCAGTTCGGCCACCGATTTCCGGATCAGCTGCTGATCTTCGGTGAGTTCGAAGTTCATTCCCTCGGACACGGTTCCTCCTGAATTCTGTGCACGCGACGGCACGGTGCAGGCGTCTCCTGCACCGTCCGCCGATACGCGCTCTGGCTAGTCTTTGACGCCGCTGACCGCGCGCGCGTTCGCGGTGAAATCGGCGAAGCTGGACCCGCCACGCTTATCGTGGTTGCTCAGCGCCTGGATCGAGACATCATGCCCCTCAGCCTGTTTGCGCAGTGCACCGACCTTGGCCTCTTCCCGCGGGACGTGCTTGAACGGGTCGAAGTGGTACAGCCTCATGGCGTTCTCGTGGGTGATCTTGTTGATCTCGTCGTCGGGCACGTCGTAGGTCTTGAAGACCGCGTCGAGCTCCTCGGGCGCACCGGGCCACATCGAGTCCGAGTGCGGGTAGTCCATCTCCCAGCAGATGTTGTCCACACCGATCATGTGCCGATTCTTGACCCCGACCGGATCGGAGATGAAGCAGGTCATGAAGTGCTCACGGAAGACCTCGGAGGGCAGCTTGTCGCCGAAGTCCTGATGGGTCCACGTCGAATGCATCTCATAGGTGCGGTCCACCCGGTCCAGGAAGTACGGGATCCACCCGGTGCCGCCCTCGGACAGCGCGATCTTGAGATCCGGGTAGGCCTTGATCGGCGCCGACCACAGCAGGTCGGCCGCGGCCTGCACGATGTTCATCGGCTGCAGGGTGATCATCACGTCCATCGGGGCGTCCGGCGCGGTGATGGCCAGCCGGCCCGAGGATCCGATGTGCACGTTCATCACGGTCTCGGTGTCGACCAGCGCGTCCCACATCGGCTTCCAGTAGTCCAGGTCATGGAAGCTCGGATAGCCCAGCGCCGACGGGTTCTCGGTGAAGGTCAGCGAATGCACACCCTTCTTGGACACCCGGCGGATCTCGTCGGCACACAACTGCGGGTCCCAGATCGCCGGGATGGCCATCGGGATGAAGCGGCCGGGGTGCGAACCGCACCACTCGTCGATGTGCCAGTCGTTGTAGGCCTGCACCAGCGCCAGCGAGAACTCCGCGTCCTCGGTGGCGAACAGCCGGGCGGCGAAACCCGGGAACGAGGGGAAGTTCATGGTGGCCAGTACGCCACCGGCGTTCATGTCCTTGACCCGCTCACCGGCGTCGTAGCAGCCCTTGCGGATCTCGTCGAGGCCCTGGGGCTCCAGGCCGTACTCCTCCTTCGGCCGGCCGGCGACCGCGTTGAGCGCGACGTTCGGGATGACCGTGTCCCGGAACTGCCAGGTGTCGGAGCCGTCCGGATTGTGCACCAACCGCGGCGCCTCATCGACGTACTTCGCCGGCAGATGGTTCTTGAACATGTCCGGCGGCTCGATGATGTGGTCATCGACGCTGATCAGAATCATGTCGTCGTGGTGCATGGGCGGTCCCTCCGGGGTTCCATCGTCAACGCTGGCGATTCTCGATACCTGCAAACTAACTTCTCACGTGACGAGAATCAACGTCTAAACCGGTTGTCCATGGCTCTGACCGTGGTTTTTCGGCCGCCACCGGCAGTGCCGACGGGATCGATGACCTGCGTTTCCATGGACCTCACGACCAAAGACTGGAAATCTGTTAGTCAGTTATGAGAATATGATTCTCGTACCGGAGAGGACACCGACGGGAGCCGATTCGGCCCCTCGCCGCCAGACCCGAAGCAGAATCGAACCAGGAGAGGTTGCACCGTGTCGTTTTTCCCCAAACCAGCAGCAGGAAGCTGGACCGAGAATTGGCCGGAGTTGGGCACCGCCCCGGTCGATTACACCGACTCGATCGATCCTGAGCACTGGAAGCTCGAGCAGCAGGCGATCTTCCGCAAGACCTGGCTGCAGATGGGCCGCGTGGAGCTGATCCCCAAGAAGGGTCGATACATCACCCGCGAGCTGCCCTCGGTCGGCCCCGGCACCTCGATCATCATCGTCAACGACGGTGATGAGATCCGGGCGTTCTACAACCTGTGCCGCCACCGCGGCAACAAGCTGGTGTGGAACGACTACCCGGGCGAAGAAGTCTCCGGCAGCTGCCGCCAGTTCGTCTGCAAGTACCACGCCTGGCGCTACGACCTCAAGGGCGACCTGACCTTCGTCCAGCAGGAAGGTGAGTTCTTCGACCTGGACAAGGCCGACTACCCACTCAAGCCGGTCCGCTGCGAGGTGTGGGAAGGCTTCATCTTCGTCAACTTCGACGACGACGCCGAATCCCTTGAGGATTTCCTCGGCGACTTCGGGCAGGGCCTGAAGGGCTACCCGTTCCATGAGATGACCGAGCACTACAGCTACCGCTCGGAGGTCAACGCGAACTGGAAGCTGTTCATCGACGCGTTCACCGAGTTCTACCACGCACCGATCCTGCACATGAAGCAGGCCGCGAAGGAGGAAGCCGAGAAGCTCGCCGAATTCGGTTTCGAGGCACTTGCCTACGACATCAAGGGTGACCACTCGATGGTGTCGTCCTGGGGCGGAATGTCGCCGCCGAAGGACCTCAACATGGTCAAGCCCATCGAGCGCATCCTGCACAGTGGCCTGTTCGGCCCGTGGGACCGCCCCGACATCAAGGGCATCCTGCCCGACGAGCTGCCGCCGGCCATCAACCCGGGCCGCCACAAGAGCTGGGGCACCGACTCTTTCGAGTTCTTCCCGAACTGGACGCTGCTGTTCTGGGCGCCGGGCTGGTACCTGACCTACAACTACTGGCCGACCGCCGTGGACAAGCACATCTTCGAGGCCGACCTGTACTTCGTGCCGCCGAAGAACCTGCGCGAGCGGCTCTCTCAAGAGTTGGCCGCGGTGACGTTCAAGGAGTACGCGTTCCAGGACGCCAACACCCTGGAGGCCACCCAGACCCAGATCGGAACCCGCGCGGTCACCGAGTTCCCGCTGTGTGACCAGGAGATCCTGCTCCGCCATCTGCACATGACCGCCCACCAGTACGTGGACCGGTACAAGGCCGAACTCGAAGCAAAGGCCGCCGGTTCGAGCAACGGCACCGCCGCCAGCAAGAAGGAAGCCGCCAATGTCTAAGCTGCCCGAGGAATTCGCCGATCTGGAGCGGTTCTCCGATTGGTGCCTGCCCACCGAGGAGGAGCGCTACGCCAAGCGGCTGGCCTCCACGATGGACGAGATGCAGGAGCTCTACGACGCCGGGATGGCACGCCTCGAGGACATCATGGTCTACGTGGACGCACGCTTCCCGCTCAAGGGCATGCCCGAGGACGCCAAGGCACTGGTGCACCTTGGCCAGTCGATCGTGATGGTGAGCTTCCCGGTCGAGGTGTGGAAGCAGCCGCGGGTGCTCGACAGCGGCGCCGCCTACATCCAACTCATCAAGGAGCCGGTGGTCTGATCGTGCTGACCCTCAAAGCTGCGGGTCTTCTCGACGTCGATGCCGGGGCGATTGTTCGCCCCGGCATCGTTCGTGTCGACGGGGACCGGATCGTGGGCATCGGCGGTGAACCCGAGGGCGAGATCGTCGATCTCGGCGACGCCATCCTGCTCCCCGGCCTGATGGACATGGAGGTCAATCTGCTGATGGGCGGCCGCGGGGAGAACCCCGGACTGTCCCAGGTGCAGGACGATCCGCCGACCCGGGTGCTGCGCGCGGTGGGTAACGCCCGGCGCACCCTCCGCGCCGGGTTCACCACGGTGCGCAATCTCGGATTGTTCGTCAAGACCGGCGGATACCTGCTCGACGTCGCGCTCGGCAAGGCCATCGACGCGGGCTGGGTCGACGGCCCCCGCATCGTGCCGGCCGGCCATGCCATCACCCCCACCGGTGGACATCTCGACCCGACGATGTTCGCCGCCTTCATGCCCGGCGCGCTGGAGCTGACGGTCGAGGAGGGTATCGCCAACGGTGTGGACGAGGTTCGCAAGGCGGTGCGCTACCAGATCAAGCACGGCGCACAGTTGATCAAGGTCTGCGTTTCCGGCGGGGTCATGTCGCTCACCGGAGAGGCCGGCGCCCAACATTATTCGGACGAGGAGTTGCGCGCGATCGTCGACGAGGCGCATCGCCGTGGACTGCGGGTGGCCGCGCATACGCACGGCGCCGAGGCCGTCAAACATGCGGTGGCATGCGGCATCGACTGCATCGAGCACGGTTTCCTGATGGACGACGAGGCCATCCAGGCGCTCGTCGACAACGACCGGTTCCTGGTCACGACCCGCCGGCTGGCCCAGGCCATGGACGTCTCCAAGGCTCCAAAGGTACTGCAGGACAAGGCCGCCATGATGTTCCCGAAGGCCGAGACGTCGCTCAAGGCGGCCTATGAGGCCGGGGTCAAGATCGCCGTCGGCACCGATGCGCCCGCCATCCCGCACGGCCGCAACGCCGACGAACTGGTCACCCTGGTGGAGTGGGGCATGCCGCCGGCCGCAGTGCTGCGGGCGGCAACGGTGGTCGCCGCAGACCTGATCAACGTCACCGACCGGGGCCGACTGGCCGAGGGCCTGCTCGCCGACATCATCGCGGTTCCAGGCAACCCGCTGGAGGACATCACCGTTACACAGGATGTTAAATTTGTAATGAAGGGCGGTAAGGTCTACAAGAATGGGTACGCCGATGGCTCCTAGCCGAACAGACGATCTGGTCGAAATCCAGCAGCTGCTGGCCAAATACGCGGTCACCATCACCCAGGGTGATGTCGAGGGACTGGTCAGCGTCTTCACACCGGACGGCACATACAGCGCCTTCGGTGACACCTACACGCTCAACCGGTTCCCGGTTCTGGTGGATGCCGCACCCAAGGGCCTGTTCATGACCGGCACCGCACTGGTGGATCTCGTCGAGGGCGCGGATACCGCCTCCGGCACCCAGCCGTTGTGCTTCATCGAACACTCCAAGCACGACATGCGGATCGGCTACTACCGCGACACCTACGAGCGCACCGCGGACGGTTGGCGTCTGAAAACCCGTGCCATGACCTTCATCCGGCGCAGCGGTGATCACGACCACGGCCGGCCGCACGCGATCGGCAGGCCGGAGGCCGGATGAGCGAGCGCAGCGAGCGAATGATAGATCTGCAATGGCGGAGCCGAGCCCGCGAGGCAACGGCATGAGTGGGTTGCATGATCCGGCCGAATTCCGCACGGCGCTGCAGTCCTGGCTGGACGCAACCGACCTGACTCCCCCGGAAGACCAGACACTTCAGGGACACATGGCGCAGTTCCGCCGCGTGCAGCGCGCGCTGTACGACGCGGACTTCGGCCGCTACGGCTGGCCCGAGCCCGCCGGTGGACTGGGCGGGCCGGCGATCCTGCGCGCCATCGTCGGTGAGGAGATCGTGGGTCGGCGGTTGGCCGAACCGGGGCCGTGGTCGATGCTCGAGGTTCTGGCACCGACCATGATCGACTACGCCACACCGGAACTCGCCGCCGACATGGTGCCGAAACTGCTGTCCGGTGAGGAGCAGTGGTGCCAGGGTTTCTCCGAACCCGGCTCCGGTAGCGACCTGGCCTCGCTGACCACCCGCGCGGTACAGGACGGCGACCGCTGGATCATCAATGGCCAGAAGGTGTGGACCAGCTTCGCCCAGTTCTCGCACCGATGCATCCTGCTCACCCGCACCGGTGAGGGGCACGCCGGCATCACGGCGTTCTTCGTCGACACCGACACCCCGGGTATCACGATTCGACCGCTGCACACCATGCACGACGTCGATGAGTTCTGCGAGGTCTATTTCGACGACGTGGTCGTCGACGCGAGCCGGATGCTCGGCAAACCGGGTGACGGCTGGCAGCTCGCGATGGACCTGCTCCCCTACGAACGGTCCACCTGTTTCTGGCAACGCATCGCCTACCTGTACTCGCGATTCGACGCACTGATCGACGAGGTCAAGAACCAAGGCCAGGCGGTGGATTCGGATATGGGCGAGGCCTACCTCGCGCTGCACACCCTGCGCTGCCGGTCCCGCGCCACCCAGCACCGCCTCGGCGAGGGGCACAAACTCGGCGCGGACACCTCGATCGACAAGGTACTGCTGGCCGGCGCCGAACAACGTCTGTACGACACCGTGCACGATCTGCTGCCGGGGGTGATCGAGCTGGAAGACACGGCGTGGCGCACCGAGTACCTCTACTCACGCGCCGCCACCATCTACGGCGGTACCGCCGAGGTGCAGCGCAACATCATCGCCCGCCGCCTGCTGGATCTCGGGAAGGAGTGACGGTGGACCGCGATTCACTCGAACTGCTGGAAGACGGTCTGCGCAAGACCATGCTGAGCTGCTCGGGCCCCGACCTCGACGCAGCGCTGACCGAACTCGGATGGGCCGACATGCTCACCGACATGCCCGAGATCGCCGTCCCGCTGGTGTTCCGGCTGCTCGGCGAAACCGGTTCGCATGCATCCGTTCTCGTCGATGTCGTGTTGCACGCCACGGGTAACACCATCGGCGACACCGTCGAGCTTCCGCTGCCCTACGCCGGTAACTCGTGGGTCGTGTGGGACCGGATCTCGGCAGAATCCGCGGACCCGACGCTGGGCGGCCTGCCGCTGCGCCGCGAGGAGGAGGGCTACCCCATCCGGGTGGCCGAGGCCCGGGTGGCGGTGAGTTGGTGGTTGGTCGGATCGGCGCGCGCGATGCTGGCACTGGCCCGCCAACACGCATTGGACCGGGTTCAGTTCGGTAAGCCGATTGCGGGATTTCAGGCTGTACGCCACCGGTTGGCCGAAACCCTGGTGGCCATCGAGGGCGCGGAGGCAACGCTGACCCTGCCCGATTCCGACAGCCCCGACCTGACCTCCTTGCTGGCCAAGGCCGCCGCCGGCAAGGCCGCGCTCACTGCGGCCAAACACTGCCAGCAGATTCTCGGCGGTATCGGGTTCACCGAGGAACACGATCTGCACCGGCATGTGAAGCGGGCGCTGGTCCTCGATGGGCTGCTGGGCAGCTCCCGCGAGCTCACCAAGAAGGCGGGCGCCGGACTACGGGCCCGGGGTTCGGCTCCGCGCCTCGCCCACCTCTGACCGTCTCACCCCCGCGGCACTACGGTTTGCGTCCGACTCCCGAGATCGGGCACAAACCGTAGTCTCGGCGCGCTCAGTTCGCAGGGAAAGATGGTTTCCCGATGGGCCTTCTGAAAATGCGAAAATGAGAATAGTATTCTCGCCATGGGAAAGCTAGAGTCTCCGACACACACGTCGCGAGGGGGTGGAGCAGGGCGATGCCCAAGCATTCTCCGGTACAGTCCATCCATGCCCTTCACACGCCGCTCGCAACTGAGGCGCCGGTGACCAGCGCAAGCGAGGAACCAGCCTGGAAGCAGCGCGCGGTCGAACGGTCCATCAAGACCGCCAAGCTGCGAGCCGCGCAACGCGTCCAGCGCTTTCTCGACGCCGCGCAGTCGATCATCATCGAAAAGGGCAGCACCGACTTCACCGTCCAAGAGGTCGTCGACCGCTCTCGCCAGTCGCTGCGCAGCTTCTACCTGCAGTTCGACGGTAAGCACGAACTCCTGCTCGCACTCTTCGAGGACGCCCTGAGCCGGTCCGCGGACCAGATCCGGGCCGCCGTCGCCGGACAGACCGACCCGATCGAACGGCTCAAGGTCGCCATCGAGCTGCTGTTCGAGTCCTCGCGACCCGATCCGACCGCCAAGCGCCCGCTGTTCACCGACTTCGCGCCGCGCCTGCTCGTCTCACACCCGTCCGAGGTCAAGGTGGCCCACGCGCCCCTGTTGGTGCTGCTCACCGACCTGATGGAAGAGGCCGCCGCCGCCGGGCGGTTGCGCCCCAGCATCAATCCACGCCGGATGGCCGCGATGACCATGCAGACGGTGATGTTCGTCGCACAATCCAGTGGCGGCGATGACGCCACCAACAAGCCGATCAGCGCCGCGGAAGTGTGGGACTTCGTCGCCCACGGCTTCACCACCGAAGACTGAGAATCACGTTCTCGGCCGGCTGAGGCCGGCCTTCCGCGACGGTGCCCGTGATGCCCGCCGTGGTCGCCTTCGCGCTCATTTGAGAATCACATTCTTCCGCTTCGAGAGTTGAAGTATTCCGAATTGAGTCTGTCATTGACACGGGGCGGCCGCCGGTGACAGAGTGCTGAGCAAGTGCCAAACATTCAGCAGAATCGAGGACCACATGGCAGGGCGGGTAGAAGGCAAGGTCGCTTTCGTCACCGGCGCGGCGCGCGGACAGGGTCGCAGCCACGCAGTTCGACTGGCCGAAGAGGGCGCCGACATCATCGCGATCGACATCGCCGGGCCCATCCGCCCGGGAGTCGAAACCGCCATCCCCGCCTCCACTCCGGACGATCTGGCCGAGACCGCCAACCTCGTCAAGGGGCTTGACCGCCGCATCGTCACCGCCGAGGTGGATGTCCGCGACTTCGATGCGATCAAGGCCGCGGTCGACAGCGGCGTCGAACAACTCGGCAGGCTCGACATCATCGTCGCCAACGCCGGCATCGGTAACGGCGGCGATGTGCTGCACGAAACCAGTGACCAGGACTGGGACGAGATGATCGACATCAACCTGACCGGCGTCTGGAAGTCGGTCAAAGCCGCTGTCCCGCACCTCATTGCCGGTGGCAACGGCGGCTCGATCGTGCTGACCAGTTCGGTCGGCGGGCTCAAGGCCTACCCGCACTGCGGTAACTACATCGCCGCCAAGCACGGCGTGGTCGGTCTGATGCGGACCTTCGCCGTCGAGTTGGGCCAGCACATGATCCGAGTGAACACCGTGCACCCCACGCACGTCTCGACGCCGATGCTGCACAACGACGGCACCTTCAAGATGTTCCGTCCCGATCTGGAAAACCCGGGTCCCGACGATATGGCGCCGATCTGCCAGTTGTTCCACACCCTGCCCATCCCGTGGGTCGACCCGGTCGACATCAGCAATGCGGTGTTGTTCCTGGCGTCCGACGAGGCTCGCTACGTCACCGGTGTCACGCTGCCGGTCGACGCCGGTAGCTGCCTGAAGTAGCCGATGACCGACACCGTCCTGGTCACCGGGGCGTTCGGTCTCGTCGGGTCGGCGACGGTGCGCGCCCTGGCCGCCGCCGGACACCGGGTGGTGGCCACCGATCTGGACAATGAAGCCAATCGCGCCAAGGCTCGGGCACTTCCGCTCGGAGTCGAGGCGCGCTGGGCCGATCTCACCTCGCCGACCGACGTACAGGAGCTGATCGTCGAGGTCGCGCCGGCCGCCATCGTGCACCTGGCCGCGGTGATCGCGCCGGCCATCTACCGTGTCCGAGCGCTCGCCCGCAGGGTCAACGTGGACGCCACCCGGACCCTGGTCGATACCGCTGCGGCCGCACCACGGCCTCCCCGGTTCGTCCACGCCTCCAGCAATGCGGTCTACGGGTCGCGCAACCCACACCGCCACCCCGACCCGGTGACCGCCGACACGCCGCCGCGACCCGTCGAGCTCTACGGTGGACACAAGCTGGAATCCGAGTCCTACGTTCGGAATTCGCCTCTGGACTGGGTGATCCTGCGCCTCGGCGGGGTGATGAGCACCGACCTGTCGGCGTTGCCGTTGGGTCTCGACGCCCTGTTCTTCGAGAGCGCACTGCCGGTGGACGGCCGCATCCACATGGTCGACGTCCGCGATGTGGCAACCGCTTTCGCCGCGGCCACCACCGCCGACGTGGCCGGGGAGATCCTGCTCATCGCCGGCGACGAGACCCACCGGATGCGTCAGGGTGATGTGGGGTCCTCGCTGGCCGCAGCCCGCGGGTTCCCAGGCGTGCTGCCGCCGGGCCGCCCCGGGAACCCCGACAGTGACGACGACTGGTTCATCACCGACTGGATGGACACCACCCGTGCGCAGGAAGCCCTGAGATTCCAGCACCATTCCTGGCCGGACATGCTCGAGGAGATCGGTGCGCAGGCAGGCTGGCAACGCCGGCCGGCCCGGCTGATCGCGCCGCTCGCCCGGGTTTTCGTCAAACGCCTCGGCGCCTACCGCGAGGAGCCGGGAATCTACGCCGATCCGTGGCGGGTGCTCAGTGCCCGTCTCGGTGACACCGGATTGGATACCACGCAATCATGACCGTATTGGTGATGGGAGCCAGCGGGTTCCTCGGCTCACATGTGACCCGGCAGCTGGTGGCCCGCGGCGAGGATGTCCGGGTGCTGCTGCGCACCTCGAGTGACACCCGCGGCATCGACGACCTCACCGTGCAGCGTCACTACGGCGGGTTGTTCGACGACGAGGCGTTACGCACCGCGATGACCGGATGCGATGCCGTCTATTACTGCGTGGTGGACGCCAGGATGTGGGTGCGCGACCCGGCGACGCTCTTCGCCACCAACGTCGAGGGCTTGCGCCACGTCCTCGATGCCGCGCTGGACACCGGCGTCGACCGGTTCATCTTCACCAGCACCGCGGGCACGCTGGCCGCACCCAACGGCCGCCCGATCACCGAGGACGACCCCGCAGACTGGGACGGTGGCGGTCCCTATATCGAATCACGCAGGGCAGCCGAGGATCTGGTGCTGCACTATGCCCGCGAACGTGGCCTGCACAGCGTCGCGCTGTGTATCTCCACCACGTACGGCCCGGGCGACTGGCAGCCCACCCCGCACGGCGGGGCGCTCGCCATGGTCGCCGCGGGAAAGCTCCCGTTCTACTTCGGCTATTCGCAAGAGGTGGTGGGCATCGAGGACGCCGCCCGCGCCATGCTGCTGGCCGGTGAGCACGGCCGCAGCGGCGAGCGCTACATCATCTCGGATCGCTTCATGAGTTCCCAAGAGGTGCACCGCGTCGCGGCCGAGGCGGGCGGGGTCCGGGTGCCTCGGGTCGGTATCCCGATGCCGGTCCTGCACGCCGGTGCCCGGTTGAACGACGTGGCCTCCGGACTGTTGCGCCGAGATCTGAAGTTCGCCGCCGTCGGCATGCGCATCGTGGAGAACATGGGTCCGCTCGACCATTCCAAGGCGACCCGGGAACTCGGCTGGACACCCGAACCGACGGAGGAGTCGATCCGGCGCGCGGTCCGGTTCTACGCCGCGAAACGTTGAGGCACTGGGCGACTCACCGTCGCTGAGCCCGCGCCCGGCCGCCGACCCCCGGCGCGGAACCGATGACGCCCTGCTCCTCCAGGTCGGCGATCTCCCCATCGGACAGTCCGAGCTGGGCCAGCAGCACGTGGTTGTGCTCGCCGAGCAGCGGCGCCGGGCTGTGGTGGAAGTGCGCCGGCCCATGCGACACCGAGATCGGCAGCGTGCTGTGCGGTGCGGCGTTGTTCACCGAATGCCCGACGAACTCGAAGAACCGCCGGTGTCGCAGCTGGGGCAGCTCGGTCTGCCGGTGTGGCTGCATCACCTTGGCCACCGGAACTCCGGCAGGCCACAGTGTTTCGACGATCTCGTCGCTGCTGCGCGGCAGGCACCACGCGGCCAGCTCCGCATCGATGCGGTCGTGGTGTGCCCGGCGCCCGGCAGCGGTGCCCAGCTCCTCGGCCATCGCCCAGGCCGGCTGCCCCAGCGCATCTCGGAGCGCTTCCCACTGGGTGTCGGTGGCCACCGCGATGGCCACCCAGCTGTCGGCCCGGTCGAATTCGTCGATGTCGGCGCTGCGGTAGAGGTTCTGCGGCGCGGCCGCCGGTCCCCGGTTGCCGTCGCGCTGCAGCAGCGCGCCGTAGGCGGAATGCTCGATCACCTGCTCGGCGGCGATGTTGAGCGCCGCGTCCACCATCGCCGCCTCCACCAGCACCGCCTCGCCGGTCTGGCGGCGATGTTCCAGGGCCAGCAGCAGCGCATTGAGCGCGTGCACACCGGCGTTCGGATCGCCCACTGAGTAGGGCTCGAACGGTGTCCGGTCCGGGTAGCCGGTGAGCCAGCTCAGGCCGGAGGCATCCTCGATGATGTAGGCGAAGGCCGGGTTGTCCCGCCAGGGGCCGTCCAGCCCGAAACCGGGCATCCGCAGCATGATCACGCCGTCGCGTAGTTCGCGCACGGACTCGAAGTCCAGCCCGATCTGGTCGATCACCCGGGGGGTGAAATTCTCCACCACCACATCGCAGGTGGCGATGAGCCGGCGTAGCACCTCGCGGCCCTCATCGGTCTGGAAGTCGAGCGTGAGCCCCAGCTTGTTGGTGTTCAGCGCGGAGAAGATCGGCGAACGCTCCCACCACAGCTCCTCGCCGGCCGGGATGCCCGCGATCAGCCGGGTGCCGTCGGGGCGGGCGGTGGACTCCAGATGGATCACCTCGGCGCCGAGCATCGCCAACACGTGGGTGCAGGACGGACCCGCCCAGAACGTGGTCATGTCCAGCACCCGCAGACCGCTCAGCGGCAACCGGTCGCTGTCCGGTTCCCCGGCCGGGCCCGGACGCGGTGCCAGGTCCTGCTCGGTGACCTCATCGGTGTGCTGCCCCAGTGCGGGCGCGGGCGAGGCCGGCCGCAGCGTGACACCGGATATCCGGTAGGGATGCGCGGGCTGCACGAACCCGCCGCCCGGATGTTCCACGAATGCACCGCGCTCCACGAAATGATCCATGGCGGTCACGTTCTCACCGTTGCCCACCGGCGAGTTCGGGATCCGGAACGCCGAGGCGAGGTCGCGGAGGTCGTCGACCCGCTGTTCGCGAACCCAGGCGTAGAGCTCCTCGGCGTGCAGGTTGGCCTGCTCGGTGATGGTCAGCGTGGTGTTCTCGTCGATCCATTCATCGTGCCCGGCCATCGCGCACAGGTCGTGCCACTGTTGGGCCGTCCCGCACCCCAGTGCGACGAGCCCGTCGGCGGCCTGCGCGACACCCGGCACCGTCGGTTTGCGCTCGGTACGCCAAGGACGCCCGAGCATCTCGAAGTAGGTGACCGGATAGTAGGTGAGACAGAGGATCTGGGCTTCCAGGGCGGACAGATCGATCAGCTCACCGTGCCCGTCCCGCAAGCCGCGGACCCGGAAGGCCTGGGTCATCGCCGCGGCGTAGGCACCGGTGACCCAGTCCCCCACCTGCCCACCGACGTGCGCCGGAGCCCGGTCCTGAGACCCTCGCCCGATGCCCAGCGTTCCGCCGGACCAGGCCTGCAGGGTGAACTCGGTGGCCGGCCGGTCCTGCCACGGGCCGTCCAACCCGAACGGCGTGATCGCCGTGACGATCAGGTGCGGATACCGCCGGTGCATCTCCAGCGGTGAGATCTGGTCGGCCACCGTGGATCCGGGGGTCCAGATCAGCGCGTCGGCGCCGGCCAGCAGCCGGTCCAGCGCGGCACCGCTGGTGACCACACTGCGTTTGCCCCCGGCCAGGAACTTGAACAGCGCCCCGCTGTCCCCGGCGGGGATGTCGGCCCCGGAGGCCGACCACCGCCGGAGCGGATCGCCCTGGGGCGGCTCCACCTTGATGACATCGGCGCCACCGTCGGCCAGCATCTTGGTGCAGTAGGCACCCGCGATCCCCGTGGACAGGTCGATGACGGTGTAACCGGTTAGCGGTGCGTTCATGATCTACTCGGGCTTGCTCCGGTTCTTCTTGGACAGCCGGAATTCCGGCGGGAACTTGCTGTCGTTGTCGTTGACGGCGGCCGACAGTCCGGAGTCGATCGAATCCATCATGTCCAGGTCGTCTTCGTCGTCGTTGGCCACCCCGTTGCCCATGGACTCGAAGAAGGCGGACAGCAGGCTGCCCATGTACTCGCCCTGCTGCTGCTTGAAGATCTCGAAGAACATCTTCTGCTGAAAGACCGTGTCCACCGGCCGGTTCCGGGCGCACGCCAGCGCGTACTTCTGAGTCTCGGCCTCCAACTCATCCCGGGCCACCACCTTGTTCAGGAAGTTGCAGTCATACATCTCGGCCGCCGTGAACGGCCGGCCGGTGAAGACCATCTCCTGGAACTTGCGCAGCCCCATCATCTGCACCCAGGTCCACATCCGCGGGCCCCAGCCGTGATAGCGGAAGGACGGATGCCCGAACAGCGCATCGTCGCTGGAGATGACCAGATCGGCGTCCGCGCACTGGTAGAAGTGCCAGCCGTAGCAGTAGCCCTTGGCCTCCACGATGCTGATCTTCTTGAAGTCCTGCAGCGCTCGGTTGCCGGCCTGGGAGTTGGCATACCAGGAACTGATGGTGGCGCCGTTGCGGAAGGTGCCCTTGGGTGGGTACGTGACCTCCCCGACGCCGTCGTCCTCGAGGCGCAACTCGGCCAGCCGCACGGCCGGATTGTCGTTGCCCTCCATGAATTCCGGCAGATCCGCGCCACTGCCCAGGTTGTCCCCGACACCGCGGACGATGACGACCTTCACATCGTTGTCTGTGTTGGCCGCGCGCAGCACGTCGGCGTAGCGCAGCCGCGCCATCGAGGTCGGCGCGTTGAGGAACTCCGGCCGGTTGAAGGTGATGGTGGCGATCTTGGTCTTCGGGTCCTTCTCGTAGAGGATGATCTCCTCAGGCGCGGGCCGCTCTGAGGCCGGGCGCTGGGTCCCATCAGCCATGAACGGCCTCGCCGTAGGCCGGGGCGCCCGACATCACGTCGGCGCCGTCGGCAGTGATCAGGACCGCATCGCGGGTGAACACCGCGCCGACTCCCTCTTCCCACACATAGGCGGTTACCGCCATCACCATGCCTTCCTCGAGAATGTCTGCCTCCGCGGTGGCCCGCAGAGTAGGTGTCACCACCGGTGGGTCGAAGCCCAGTCCGAGACCATGTGCCACCGGGATCACCGGCAGCGGTTCGCCGGCCTGTTGGTAGGCATCCAGCAGCGCGCTGGTCGGCGATCCGGGTCGGCAGGCGCCGAGCAGCCTGTCCCACAGGTCATCTCGCCGCCGGTACAGCGCGCGCACGGCCTCGGTCGGCTCGCCGACGTGCAGGGTGCGGGCGACCTCGGCGACATATCCCTCGGCCAGCACCCCGGCCGACAGCGCGACCAGATCACCGTCGCGGACCGCGCCGTCACCGTCGGCACGCCGCCACGGATGCTGTTTGGACGTCACCCAGGCAGCGTCCTGGGTCGCCGGGGTGCTCACCCCGCCGGCGGCCTCGGCCTCCAGCACCGCACCGGCGAGCGCGCCCTGCGTGGTGCCCGGGCCGAGCGCGGCGACCCCTGCGGCCAGGCCCGCCTCGGCAACCACCAGTGCGCGTCGCAACGCCTGAACTTCCTCGGGTGTCTTGACCCGACGGGCGGCCTGCATGGCCGGTTCGGCGTCGACCAACTCCGCATTCGGGAAGGCCATCGGCAGCAGCTTGGCGAACATCGGTGTCAGAGCGTCGGTTCCGACCCGTCGTACGGTGTCGGCCCCCTCGATGTTCTGCAGTATCCCGACCAGGGTCATCGGGTTCCACGCGAAGCCGTACAGGTTCTCGTGTGGGATCTCCTCGGGGATGCCCTCGTCCCAGGTGCTGTTGAGGTGGATCTCGCCGGTGGCCCGCACGAACTCGCAGATCGGCCCGAACGGCCGGGTGCCCACCACCCACAGCTGCGGTGCCCCGCTGATGTAGCGGACGTTGGCCTGCCGGCCGAGCACCAGCATGTCGAGGTCGTGTGCTTCCATCTGCGCGAGTGCGCGTGCTCGACGGCTCAGGCGCAGCGCGCGGCCGTCGGCCTCGATCTCAGTTCCCACCGGACACCTCATAGGGGTCGTACGGATAAGCGGTCAGCGGCATCCAGCCACCCTCGGTGACCACCACGATCTCCTCGCCGCGGTAGCCGCCGGTGCCGTCCTCCCAGACCACCGGCTCGAACACCAGCAGCATCCCGTCCGGGAAGACGAAGTTGTCATCCCATTCCTGGCCCAGGTCGGTGCCGATCATCGGCATCTCGGCGGCACTGGTGCCGATGCCGTGGCCCAGGTAGAAGTGCGGCAGCCACGGCTTGTGCCCGCCCGCGGCGGCGGTCGCGGCCCGCCCGAGATCACCACAGGTGGCGCCTGCCTTGGTCACCGCCAGCACGGCGTCCACGATGGTGCGCCACTTGTCGAACTGTTCCTGTTGGGCCGGTGTCGGATCCTGCCCGACGATCCAGGTTCGTCCGTGATCGGAACAGTAGCCGTGGTAGGCGATGGACACGTCGGTCCACAGCACGTCCCCCTGGGCCACCTCGCGTTCGGTGGTCAGCAGCGGCAGCGCCAGATCGCCGGTGGTGGTCCAGGTGCCCTCGGCCTTCGAGGTGGGCATCACCTGCCAGATGGAGTCGAACATGTTGGTGGTGGCGCCGAGTTCGAAGGTGCGGCGTACGAATTCGGCGGACAGGTCGATCTGGCGCGCGCCGGGTGCCAGCGATCGCTGGATCTCGGCGACGGCCTGCTCGGTGATCTGGCAGGCCCGCCGGATGCAGGCGATCTGGTCGATGGTCTTGACCAGTTTCGCCGCGCCGATCACCGGGGCGGCATCGACCGGCGGCTCGGGGAACAGCGCGGTGCCGGCCCGGCGCATGGATCCGGTCAGCTCGTCGACGCCGAGGGTGGCGTTCACCGGAACCATGCCGGCCAGGATCTTGCCGAATTGCGCGACACCCTCGTCGAATTCGAGGTAGACGGGTCCGTGCAGGTGATCCGCGGGCAGGCCGGACTCCGAGGCCGCACCCTCCCGGAAGGGTAGGAACAGGTGCGGATGCTCGTCGCCGGCCAGCACGATCGCCACCGGGCGCTCGACGTGCGAGAGCCCGGCGTCAGCCAGCGGCCAGCTGATGCCGGTGGCGTACATGACATTGCTGTTGCCCAGCAGTACCAGCGCGTCCACCCCCTGCTCGGCCATCGCCGCCTGCAGGCGGGCGCCGACCTCGCGGCGCAGCCGGGCGAAGTCCGGTTCGTCGGGGATGTCGAGCCAGGTGTAGCCGGTCCGGGCGATCTGCGTGACGCCGGACTGCGTGGATGCGGTCACGAGAGGCCCAGGAACTTCTGGATGTTGGTGGACACGATCTTGGTGGCCGCCTCCGGCCCGACAGCCTCCACGACGGTGGCCAACGACTTCTCCGAGTAGCCGAAGGTGGATTCGTTGTGCGGGTAGTCGGAGGACCACATCACGTTGTCCACGCCGATCTCGTCGATCAGCCGCAGTCCCAGCGGGTCCACCATGAACGATGCGCTCATGTGATTGTTCCAGTAATACCGGATGTCGTGCTGTAGTTCGTGGTTGAACATGTGCCGGTAGGAGGCCAGCATGTGTTCGCCGTCCTGCAGGGCCGTCGGCACCCAGGCGATGCCGCCCTCGAACCAGCCGATGTTGAGGCTGGGGTGCCGGTCCAGGATGCCGGAGAACAGATACTTGGCGAACTGCTCGCGGAACGAGTCGACATTGACCATCATGCCGACCACCACGCTGTTGTTCTGGCACGGCGTCTTCGGCGGGGTCTCACCGATGTGATGGCTGACCGGTAGTCCGGCGTCCTCGATCTCATCCCACACCGCGTCCATATCGGTGCTGCCGTAGTCGTAGATGTTGCCGTCGTCGTCCTTGCCGGGGTTCAGCGGCAGCAGGAACGTCTTGAGCCCCAGCGCCTTCAACTCGGCCAGGGTGCTGCGGGTGCCTTTCGGGTCCCACCAGTTGATCAGCCCGACGCCGTAGAAGTGCCCGTTGGAGCGCTCCTGCAGCTCGGCGATGTGCTCGTTGTAGATACGGAAGACCCGCTCCCGCAACGACTTGTCCGGGTAGTGGAACAGGGCCAACACCGCGTTGGGGAAGGCCAGTTCCTTGTCGATGCCGTCCTCTTTGAGCTCGCGGATGCGGGCTTCGATGTTGTTCGACGCGGCACCGGCCAGGTCGTCGTATTGCATGAGCACCCGGCCGAAGTCACCGCCGGTCCAGGCCTTGCCCTTCATCCCGACCATGTAGGCGCCGTCCTCGTACCAGATCCGCGGGGCGGCGCCCTTGAGCTCCTCGGGGAAACGGTCGTAGAAGATGTCGTCGGCCACCGAGATGTGGTTGTCGGCCGAGAAGATCTCGGTGCCCGCAGGTAAGCCGAGGTCACCGACGGCGTGCCCCTTACGGTGCTTGGGTGCACCGAAACCCTCGGGCGGATAGAGAGCAGTGGCTGTAGACATTCGATGTCTCCGATCGGGCTGTGGGCTGAAGGGGTCGGGGACCTACCAGGTCACCGGAAGTTCGTAGACGCCGTAGGCGAGGCGGTCGTGTTTGAACGGCACCTCGTCGAACGGGATGGCCAGGCGCATGGTGGGGATACGACGCAACAGGGTGTGGAACACGATCTGCAGTTCGGCGCGGGCCAGTTGCTGGCCGACGCACTGATGCCGGCCGTAACCGAAGCCGAGCTGCTGGCCGGCATCCCGGCTCAGATCCAGCTTGTCGGGCTCCGGGTAGGCCTTGGCGTCCCAGTTCGCCGGGGCCAGGTCGATGATGATGCCCTCGCCGGCGCGGATGGTCTCGCCACTGATCTCGATGTCCTCGATGGCGACCCGGCGCTGGCCGTTCTGGATGATCGAGAGATAGCGCATCAGTTCCTCGACCGCGTTCGCGATGGCCTTGGGATCCTCGGTGTTGCGCAGGAAGTCGGCCTGTTCCGGATTCTCCAGCAGCGCAAGCACACCGATACCGATGACGTTGGCGGTGGTCTCATGGCCGGCGATCAGCAGGCCGGTCCCCAGCTGGGCGGCCTCCTTGACGCTGATCTCCCCGGCGGTGACGCGCTCGGCCAGATCGGACACCGCGTCCTCGGCGGGCTCGGCCTGCTTCTTCTCGATCAGGTCGATCAGATACTGGTGCAGACTCATCGCGCCCTTCTGCATGGCGTCCGCCGCGGCGTAGCGGGCCAGGCCGGCATTGGCGTGCTCCTGGAAGAACTCGTGGTCTTCGTAGGGCACGCCGAGCATTTCGCTGATCACCACGGTCGGCACCGGCAGGGCGAGCTTGTCCACGATATCGGCGGGCTGCGGCCCGGCCAGGATCTCATCGATGCACTCGTCGGTGATCTTCTGGATGACCGGGCGCAGCCCCTCCACCCGCCGGAAGGTGAACGGCTTGGACAGCATCCGGCGGAAGCGGGTGTGCTCCTCGGCATCGGAGGTGAACACCGAGCGCGGCCGCTTGTCCACGGTGGCGAGCATGTGCTCGTTCCAGTGCGGGAAGCCGGAGCGGCGGTCGTCGACGCTGACCCGGGAGTCGGCGAACAGGGTGCGGGCCTCCTCGTAGCCGGTGATCAGCCACGGGGTGTCGCCGTTCCAGATCTTCACCCGGGACAGGCCTTTGGCGTTGCCCAGCATCTGTGGCGGCGGGGCGAACGGGCAGCGCAGATCGCGCTCCATCGGATAGTCGGGGATTTCGGTCTGGGTCAGTGCTTCGGTCATGCGAGCTGTCTCATTCCTCGAGATCGATGGCAAGGGCTGGGCAGGCCGCCGCGGCGGCACGGGCATTGTCGGCCTGATCCGGGCCGGGCTCGGGCACGAGGAGCTCGACGACACCGTCCTCGTCGCGCTGGTCGAACAGGTCCATCGCGTTCAGGACGCACTGTCCCGATGACACGCATTTGTCCTGGTTCACCGTGATTCTCATGCCGGCCCCCCGGTGACCGGAGCAATCCACAACCCGACGATCGCATCGATCAGCCCGGCACCGGCGGCGGCCCATGTCCGGCCCGCCGGCGCCGCGCCCGCGGTGAGCGCCCGCTCCCGGTCGGCGCAGCTGTGCATCAGCAGGTTTCGCGCCATGATGTTGCGCTCATAGGTGACCTCCGCCGGCAGATCGGGCAGGCACCGGTTGATGCCCTCGATGACCTGAACCAGCGATGCCGAGCTCAGCGCGTCCTTGACCACGATGCCGTGGTAGGCCGGGTCGGTCATGGCCTGGGCCGCGAACCGGGCATACCAGGTGGGGTTGCCGAGCGCGTCCAGGTGGTCGGTGAGCGGGCGCACCAGGCACCCCACCCAGCCACGCAGGTCGGTGTGCGCATCGGTCTGCGCGATCAGGCGTTCGCGGATCTCCTCGATCGGCTCCCGGTGCCGCTGCTCGATGGCCCGCACCAGGTCGGTCTTGGTGCCGAAGTGATAGCCGACGGCGGCGTTGTTCCCTTGTCCGGCAGCCTCACTGACCTGACGGTTGGAAACGGCGAAGACGCCGTGTTCGGCGTAGAGCCGTTCGGCAGCGGTGAGGATGGCCTCCCGGGTGGTGCTGGCCCGGTCGGTGCGCAGAGGTCTGGCTGCCGTCACCGTTACAGTCAACGCCCTTCCTGTAATTAAGTCAAGCACTTGATTTAATCCCCGCCGAAGCGAACAAACCGGCCGGGAAGTACGAGAAGAATCGCCCGAAACGTTCGTCTCGGCGGTCCCTCAGGACTTGCGCGGGATCACCTTGCCGGCCACCGTGCCGCCGTCGATCGGCAGGATCGTCCCGGTGACATAGCGGGACTTGTCGGTGGCGAAATACAGGGCGGCCTCGGCAACGTCATCGACGGTGCCTTCCCGCTTGAGCGGGCGGTCGTTGCGCATCTGGGCACGGATCTTGGCCTCGAACTCCTCGAGACGTTCGCGGTCCTCGGCGGCCGCACTCTTGCGCACGATCGCGGTGCGGATGTTGCCGGGCGCGATCGCGTTGACCCGGATCTCATAGTGCGCCAACTCGATTGCCACCGACTTGGTGAATTGGATGACTGCGGCCTTGGACGCCCGGTAGGTCTGCACTCCCCCACCGGCCTGGATGCCACCGATGGAGGTCAGGTTGATGATCGAACCGCCCCCATGGTCGGCCATGTGCCGGGCGGCATCGCGGGTGCCGGCCATCACCGCCCGCAGGTTGACACGCAGGACGGAGTCGAAGTCGGCGAGATCGTCGTCGAGGAACCGGCGGTGCATGGTGCCCGACACGCCGGCATTGTTGACCATGACGTGCAACCCGCCGAAGTCCCCGACGGCGGTGTCGACCAGGGCCGCCACCTGGCTCAGATCGGTGACATCACTGACGAGAAACCTTGCGGCCGAGCCCAGTTCCTCGGCCAGCGCCTTCCCGCCCTCGGCGTCGACGTCCCCGAACACCACCCGGGCACCCTCGGCGACGAACCGGCGCACCAGACCCTCACCGAGCCCGGAGGCCCCGCCGGTGATGACCGCGACCTTGCCTGCCAGTTCGTCACTCATGAAACGCCTTTCAGGAAGTCCAGCAGCAGTTCGTTGACGACCTCGGGTGCCTCGATGTGCGGGCAGTGCCCGGCGTCGGGCACCACGGCGGAGGTGGCCCCGCGGATCTGGCCGGCGATCTGCGCGGCCCAACCCGCCGGAAGCAGTTTGTCGGCACCGCCCTCGATCATCAGCACCGGCACTCTGATCCGCTCGTACGCCCGCTGACTGGACGGGGTGGGCGGGGCCTCCAGTCCCGGCCGGCGGAACCGCGCCGCCGCCAACGACTCCCAGGCCCCGGGCGCGATGCTGGATTCGTAGCGCCGCTGCACGTAGGCGTCGTCGGCCGGGTAGGCCGGATCGGCGAACAGAGCTGCGACGATCGCGCGCATCGCGTCGAAGGTGGCGTCGTAGTCGTACAGTGCGCCGACGTGTTCGTTGCGCTGGATGTCCCCGCCCCCGCAGATGGCCACCAGTGACCGCACCGGCAGTACCGGACGCTCGGAGGTGGTGTCAACGAGCAGGTTGATCGCGCCCATCGAGTTGCCCACGAAGTGCGCCGAGGTCACACCGAGCACCTCACAGAGCCGGGCGATGTGCCGGATCCGCATGCCGCGCCCGTCGGTGAAGTCGACGACCTTGGCCGACTCCCCGAAACCCAGCATGTCCGGTGCGATCACCCGGTAGTGCTGCCCCAGCGCGGCGATGGTGTTCTCCCAGGCGATCTCGGCGCTGCCGCCGAACTCACCGCCGTGCAGCAGCACGACCGGATCGCCGACGCCCGCCTCCAGATAGCTGGTGCTCAAGCCGTCCACGCTGACGGTCTTGCGGTCAACGCTCATTTGATCGCAATCGGGCTGACCGGGGCCCCGACCGCGCCGACCACCTTCAGCGGCGGTGCGATCAGCTGGAATTCGTAGACCCCGTCGGCCGCGCAGTCGGCGGCCAGCGCGCCCAGATCCCAGTACTCACCCAGCATCAGACCCATATCGCGCAGGCACAGCATGTGCATCGGCAGGAAGGTGCCCTCGACCCCGTTGGCCGGATCGGGGTCCTCCACCATCAGGTTGTCGGCGGCCACCGCGGCCACCTCGTGATCGTGCAGCCACGACGCACACGTCCAGTCCAGGCCCGAGCCGGCCTCCTGCCCGTCACCGGTGGACAGGAACCGCGTCCACCAACCGGTGTGCACCACCACGACGTCGCCGCGGCGGATCTCGATGCCCTGCTCGGCCACGATGTCGTCGAGTTCGGCCGGGGTGATCGGGTTGCCCGGCTCGCAGAACACCTCGGCCCCGCGGTGGGCCACCACGTCGAGCAACACCCCACGAGACGTGATGCCCTTGACGTCGACCTTGTCGATGCCGCAGTGATACGCCCCGAAACTGGTCACCGAGTCGGCCGGAAATCCGTTGTACAGCTTGTCCTCGTAGTAGACGTGCGACAGCGCGTCCCACTGGGTGGCGGCCTGCAGCGGCATCACGATCATGTCGTCGTTGAACCGGAACGGGTTGTCGACGAAGAACGAGCTGAGTTCCTGCGCAACCGAGTTGCGGGCCCAGCCCGGCGCGTACTCGACCAAGGTCTGCGCATCCCCGCCGTCCACGGTCATCACGTGTACCGGGTTCTGCCGGAACTTGAACGCGCCCTGCGGGCCGTTGGCACCGAAGTCACCACCGAGCGAGATGACGGTGCCTTTCTTGACCGTTGCGGCCGCCTCGGCCACCTTGTCGGCGGTGATGAAGTTCAGGGTGCCGAGTTCGTCGTCGTCGCCCCAGCGTCCCCAGTTGCGGACATCGTCGGCGACACGACGGAAATCGTTCATGTTGGCCACTATCGGGGAACCTCCAGTCCCTCGGCGATCTTGTTGGCGACACTACCGCCATCCACCCAGATCACTTGTCCGGATATGTAACTGGCAGCAGGACTGTTCAGGAATGCCAGCACCGACGCCTGTTCGTCGGGGCCGCACACGTGGCCCAACAGCGTCGGGAACGCCTCGAGATAGTCCTGGCCGTAGGCCGACTTCAACTGGTCGAGGATGGGCGTCTCGGTGACGCCCGGCCCGGTGCAGTTGATGCGGATGCCGCGCTCGCCGAGGTCCAGCGCCCGCGTCATGCCGTAGAG
Source organism: Mycolicibacterium diernhoferi (assembly GCF_019456655.1). Classification (NCBI taxonomy): domain Bacteria; kingdom Bacillati; phylum Actinomycetota; class Actinomycetes; order Mycobacteriales; family Mycobacteriaceae; genus Mycobacterium; species Mycolicibacterium diernhoferi. The sequence goes on from NZ_CP080332.1 coordinate 4,387,552, forward strand.
GATGACGGCCTCCTTGGACAGCCGGTATCCGCCGTCGGCCAGCGCGGCCGGGTTATCCTCACACCACGAGATGCCCTCGGCCATCGAGCCGGTCGCCAGCAGCCCCGCGGTCACCGCGGCATTGGCCAGGTAGTTGGACGCGGCCAACGACGACACGTTGGCGATCGCCGAACCGGGTTTCATCCGGTCCAGCAGAGCCTCGGTGAAGTGCCGCATGCCGAGGAAGTTGATCGTCACCACCAGCAGGGGGTTGCCGATCCCGGAGGACACCCCGGCCACGTTGAACAACGCGTCGACCGGGCCCTCGATGGCCCCGACGGCGCGATCGATCGACGCGGGGTCGGCGAAGTCCACCTCGACGAACTCCGCCGGAGACCGTTCGGGCCGGCGCAGATCGAGCCCGGTGACGTGGGCGCCGAGGTCGGCCAGCTGGGTGGCGAGGTGCGCGCCGATCCCGGAAGCGCACCCCGTCACCACCGCCCGGCGGCCGTCATACCGCCAGAGTCGTTCGTTCATCGCACTGTGTCTATCGTTCGCTCCGCAAGCGTCGCTCAGCCGCCGGCCTCGCGCTGTTCCTTCTCCAACTGGGCGGCCTTGACGCGGCCCTCGTTGATCTCGGCCATGGCCTCGGGGATCTCCCCCGCGGTGAACTTGCCGCCGCGGCCGGTGGGCAGACCGCCGAAGGAGTACGTCTCGTCGAACAGCGGAGCCTCCGACGGTTGCCGCCGGGCCTCGACCTTCTCGATCACCGGGGCCAGCCGGGTGGCCTTGGCCGCCACCGCCTTTGCATCCCGCTCGATGAACTCGGGCAGGATCTCCTTGCCCATGATCTCGATGGATTCCATGGTGCCCTCGTGGCTGCGCGGGTTCAGCAACAGGATGATCTCGTCGACGCCGCTGGCTTCGTAGCCGCGCAGGAACTCGCGCACGGTCTCCGGGGAGCCGATGGCGCCGCGTCCCGGACCGTAGGCCAGGGTCGGATCCTCCTTGACCGCCTCCTGGTAAAGGTCCCACACCCCGGTGCGCCCGGGAGTGTGCATACCGGTCAGGTAGTAGTGCATGATGCCGAACGAGAAGAAGCCGCCGCCGGTGCCGAGCCGCTTGAGAGCTTCCTCGTCGGTCTTGGCCACCATCATCGACAGGTCCCCGCCGATGGCCAGGATGTTCGGGTTGATGGCCGGGGTGACCGGGGCGCCGGCCTCCTCGAACTCCTTGTAGTAGCCGTCCACCCGGTCCTTGAGCGCTTCCGGCCCGGTATAGGCGAAACTCAGTGCGCCGATGGCCTTTTGAGCGGCCATCTGCACCGACGACGGGCGGGTGCAGGCCACCCACACCGGCGGGTGCGGCGACTGCAGCGGCTTGGGGATGACGTTCCGGGCCGGCATCTCGACGTGCTCACCCTTGAACCCGGTGAACGGCGCCTCGGTCATACAGCGGATGGACACCTCGAGGGCTTCCTCCCACATGGTGCGCTTGTCGGCCGGGTCGATGTCGAAGCCGCCCAGCTCGGCGACCGAGGAACCCTCACCGGTGCCGAACTCCACCCGCCCGTTGGACAGGTGGTCCAGGGTGGCCACCCGCTCGGCGATGCGCGCCGGGTGGTTGATCGGCGGCGGCAGATGCATGACGCCGAAGCCGAGGCGGATGTCCTTGGTGCGCTGGCTCGCCGCGGCGAGGAACATCTCCGGCGCGGTGGAATGGCAGTACTCCTCCAGGAAGTGGTGCTCGGTGAGCCAGACCGTCGAGAACCCCGCCTTGTCCGCCGCCTCCACCTCGTCCAGACCGTGCTGGAACAGCTGGTGCTCATCGTCCTCGGACCACGGGCGCGGCAACGGGAATTCGTAGAACAGCGAGATCTTCATGCGGTTACCTCTCTATTGGAGTTCTCAGATATGTGTTGTGCCGCAACGTAACCGAATGTCATTGCAGGTCCGATGGTGGCGCCGGCGCCCGCGTAGCTGCGTCCCATCACCGCGGCCGAGGTGTTACCGGTGGCGTAGAGACCGGTGATGACGCTGCCGTCCGCGCGCAGGACCCTGGCGTGTTCGTCGGTCAGCAACCCGCCGGAGGTGCCCAGGTCCCCGAGGATGATCTGGAACGCCAGGTACGGCGGCTTACCCAGTGGGGCCAGGTTCGGGTTGGGCAGGGTGGGGTCGCCGTAGTAGTTGTCGTACGCGCTGTCGCCACGGTTGAAGTCGTCGTCGTGACCCTGGCGGGCCAACTGGTTGAACCGCTCGGCGGTGCTGCGCAGTTCGGCCGCCGGCACGCCGATCTCGGCGGCCAGTTCCTCGAAGCTGCCTGCGGTCTTCACGATCCCGGAGTCCAGCCAGGCCTGCGGGATCTTGCGGCCGGTGGGCACCGGCGCGAACGGCACCTTCGGGATCGGCAGGTGCCCGCCGACGACATAGCGGTGGAACGAGCCGATGTCGGTGACCAGCCAGCACGGTATGTGCTCGGCGGCAGTTTTCCCGTCGCTTCGCTCGCCCAGCCAGTCCTGTTGGCCCTCGATCATGGCGTGCGCGAAGTCCATGTAGGGCGCCGCCTCGTTGATGAAGCGCTTACCCGCACCGTTGACCACGAACTGCGAGGGCATCATCCGTTCGTTCAGCATGAACTGCAGCCGGCCGTCGGGCCAGCACATCGCCGGGAACCACCAGGCCTCGTCCAGCAGATCGGTGGCGGCACCGACCTTTTCACCGGCGCGGATCCCGTCCCCGGTGGCGGCCGGATTACCGAAGCTCCAGTCCTTGTCCAGCAGCGGGAGGTACTGGCGCCGCCATTGCATATCGTGGTCGAACCCGCCGGTCGCCAGCACCACGCCGCCGCGCGCGGCAATGCGGATCGGCTTGCCGTCCCGTTCCACCACGGCGCCGACCACGGTCCCGTCGACATCGGTGATCAACTCGGTCATCGGCGCCGACAGCCACAGCGGGATGTCGTGCTCGGAGAGTGCCAGCCGCATCCGGGCCATCAGCGACTGGCCGATCGCCGCCATCCGGTCTCCGAACACCCGGGCCCGGAACATCCGCCAGATCAGCTTGACCAGCACCGCTTTGCCGCGCCAGTTCTGCCGGACCTGATAGAACAGTCGAAGATCCTTGGGAGCGAACCAGATTCCCTTCGGAGCCAGCGCCAGCGGGGCGAGCAGATTCTGCTCCTCCTCGCCGAGCTTGCGCAGGTCGATCTCGGGCACGTTGATGGTGCTGCCACGCTCGGACCCGCCGGGCAGTTCCGGGTAGTAGTCCGCATAGCCCGGTTTCCAGACGAACTCGAACCAGTCGCTGGAACGCTCCAGAAAATCCATCATCTCCGGCGCGGCCTCGACGTAGGTGCGCAGCCGGGCATCGCTGACCAGCCCACCGGTGATGGTCTTGAGGTACTCGAACACCCCGTCGGGGTCCGGGGTGTAGCCGGCCCGGCGCTGCGAAGGCGCTCCGGGAACCCAGATCCCGCCTCCGGACAGGGCCGTCGAACCACCGAACTTGGCCGACTTCTCCACGATCAGGGTGGACAGCCCGGCCGCCTTGGCCTTCAGTGCCGCGGTCATGCCGCCGCCACCGGACCCGACGACCAGAACGTCGACGGTGTGGTCGTACTGCCCGCCCGCTTCAGTCATGTGAGCACCGCCGTCCGGATCGCGAAGCCCGCGATCAAATCTGGAGCAGCGCGGTAGTACCGCTGCTCGGTCCGATAGCTGCCCTGGGCCGACAGTGCCGCGAAAGCGGCCACCCAGGTCCGTATTTCGTGCGCGGAGTTGCCGGCCTCACCGGCGATCCACTCGTTGGTCCAGCCGTCCACCTCGGTCACCCGGCCGCTGTCGAGCAGATCCAGGAATGCGTGATCCCAGTCCGGGTTCAGCGGCTGCAGCGGACTCTTTCCGTGCGCGAAGTCCTGCGCGGCGGCGATCACCGCCTGTTGACGGGCCGCCCGGGCCTGCGGGGTCATCGGCTTACCGCCGACGATGCGTTCCAGGGCGGCCGGGGGCGCGGTCGCCAGCGTCGGGACCGGCGGGTCGTGCGACAGCCCACCCGAACCGAGCAACAGGACCCGCTTGCCCAGGGCTCCCAGATGGTGCCCGATCGCGGTGCCGAGCGCCCGGGTCCGTTTCAGCGGGCCCAGCGGTGTCGCCACGGAGTTGATGAACACCGGCACGATAGGGGGTGCGTCCAGCCCGGATGCTCCGTCGCCGAACAGGATCTCCAGCGGTTGGACGGTGCCGTGGTCGACGTCCATGGCCGCCGACAGCGATACGTCCACCCCGGCGTCCCAGGCCGCGGTGGCGATGTCGGTCGCGATCTGCGCGTCCACGTCGAGCGGGCCCGACAGGGTGCCGTAGTCACCGACACCGGTGGCGGCGGTGCCGATGCAGAACGGTGGCATCAGCCGGTAGAAGAACCCGTTGTAGTGGTCCGGGGAGAACACCACCACCAGCTCGGGGTCGAACTCCCGCACGAATGTCCGGGTCTGCGCCAGTTGGGCATTGATGTCGTCAAGAAGCTCCGCCGACGGTCCGGGCAGATTCAGCAGGGGGCTGTGCGACATGCAGCAGAGGGCGACTGGGGACATGGGTTTCACCTCCCTCGGTCAGGTAGAGGGCGTCGAACAGTTTGGCGCTGGTCTCATCGGACAGTTGGGCGATACAGGACGCCGCGATGCACCGGTCCGGTCGCAGGAACAGCACCGATTCGGCGTGCGCATCGAAGAACTTCTTCAGCGCGCCGGTCCGGTCGCCCACCACGGTGACGTCCGGGTCGTCGTGTCCGGTCCAGTGCAGCTGTGTGTTGGGCCGGGCTTCGATCAGCTTGGCACCCAGCGCCTTCCACCGGGCGGCGGTCTCGTCGCCGAGCAGGGCCCGCGGATTGTTGTTCCAGGCCAGCACCGCGAAACCGGCGCCCAGCACCTCGTCGAGCAGGATGTTCTGGGTGGCCCGGGTATCCACGTTCGGTTGCATGAACAGGGTGCCCGTCGGCGATGTCGTCGTCGGCTCACCGTCGTGCACGACGGCGCCGGTGTCGTAACGCGGCATGGGTTTGAACCGCATCTCCAGCACGTAGCGCTTGAGCGTCGGAACCACCGAAGCACCCCGGATCACCTTGTCGCGCAGGGTGGCGATCCGCGGATTGGTGGGCGAGATGACCCGCCCGACCAGGGTGGACAGGTCGATCATGGCCCGCGCGTGCTTGCGGCGCTCGGCGTCGTAACTGTCCAACAGGCCGTCGCCGGCCTCGCCCTTGACCACCGCGGCGAGCTTCCAGCCCAGGTTGGCCGCGTCCCGGATACCGCTGTTGTAGCCCTGCCCCTGCCAGACCGGCATCAGGTGTGCGGCATCGCCGCCGAGCAGCATGCGACCCTTGCGGAAAGCGCCGGCGATCCGGGAATGGTGGGTGTAGACCCGGTGCCGGATGATGTCCACCTTGTCCGGATGCGGCACGAACGGGGCGAGCATGCGCGCGATGAACTCCGGCCGCTCCACCTGCTCGTCGGTCTCGTCGGCGTGGATCATGAACTCGAAGCGCCGGATTCCGTGCGCGATCGAGATGGACGCGTACGGCCGGCGCGGATCGGCGCCCACCTCGCTGTTGGGATGGCCGAGCGGATCCGAGGCGAGGTCGACGACCAGCCAGCGCGTTGCCGAGGTGGTGCCCTCGAAGGACACCCCCATCAGGTGCCGGGTGGCGCTGCGGCCGCCGTCGCAGCCGACCGCGTACTGGGCGCGCACGCTCGACAGCTCGCCGGCGGTCACCACATCCACGGTGACGCCGTCGGCGTCCTGGACGCAGTTCTCCATCCGGGTGCTCCACCGCACGTCGACATGGTCGAACCGGTCGAGTCCGCGCAGCAACTCGGCGTCCACGAGCGGCTGGACGAATCCATTGCGCTTCGGCCAGCCGAATCGGGCGTCCGGGGGCGCCATTTCGGCGAGCAGCCGTCGTTTGCCGTCGAAGAACCGCAGGATCTGGTTCGGCACGGTGTGCGGCAGGATCGCCTCGACCAGCCCGATGGACTGGAAGGTCCGCAGCGACTCGTCGTCGAGCCCCACTCCGCGCGGATAATCGATCAGGGTGTCGCGGTCCTCCACGATCAGGGTCCGCACCCCCTGCAGGCCAAGGATATTGGCCAGGGTGAGTCCGACCGGACCGGCCCCGACGATCACGACGTCCACGTCACTCATGAGCGGCCCAGCAGGAAGTCGATGTGCAGACGGTTGAACGTCTTGGGATCCTCGTACTGCGGCCAGTGTCCGCAGCCGGCCATCACCTCGAAACGCGCGCCCGGAATCATCTGCGAGATACGTCTGCCCTCGCTGACGTCGGCGGTCGGATCGTCGCTCGTCCACAACACCAGCGTGGGCGCGGTGATGGCACCGTAGTCAGCGGGCGTGATCAGGTTGCGGGCCCGGATCTGTGGGTCCTGCAACGCCATGATGTCGCTCATCGCGGCGACGAAACCCGGTTGCCGGTACACCTTCTGGCGACTGGCGACGATGTCGTCGTAACCCTTGGACTTGTCGGCCATCAGCCATTTGATCCGGGCCGCCACGGTGTCCCAGTCCGGATTCTCCGCGGCCGCCATGGACAGCGTGATGATGCGCTTCATCACCTCGGGGTCGGCCTGCGAGCCGCCGGCGGTGTTGAGCACCAACCGCTCGATGCGGTCCGGGTGATCGGCCGCCGCGCGCGAGGCGACCCACCCGCCCAGCGATTCCCCGGACAGGTACACCGTCTGTGCGCCGATGGTGTCGAACACCGCCAGCAGGTGATCGACGTAGTGCGACACCTCCAGCGGATGGCCCGGCTTGTCGGTGTATCCGTGCCCGAGCATGTCGATCGACCAGGTGGAGAAGTGCTCGGCGTGGGCTTCCAGATTGCGCACGTACGCCTCGGCGTGACCGCCGGATCCATGCAGGAGAACCAGGGCCGGCTTGCTGGTGTCGCCGGCGTGCAGGTACCGGGTCCGCACCCCGCCCGCGTCGAGGTAGCCCTGAGAGAAGGGCACGCCCTGCAGATCGCTCCACACGCTTTCATGAACCGGCGCCGCCGCCATCCCACTCCTCCCGCTTCCGCCTCGGCGGAAATGCCATTCTCGCTCTCGCGCAATGCAGTGTGCTAATATCGAACATCAATGTGCACTATCTATAGAGCATCACTCTCGCGATGACGTCTGTCAAGGGACTGGGCCCAAGCTCAGGGCCGGAATCGGAGACCGCGACCACCACCCGTCCCGCGGCCGGCTCGCAGACGCTCGCCCGGGGCCTTTCCGCACTGCAGGCGGTGGCCAGCGCCCCCTCGGGCGTCACCGCCGCCGAAGTCGCGGACTTCGTCGGCGTGCACCGGACCATCGCCTACCGGCTGCTCAGCACCCTGGCTCAAGCCCGCTTCGTCACCAAGGGCTCCGACGGCAAATACCGGCCGGCCGCGGCGCTGGCCGTCCTCGGCGCCTCCTTCGACAACAACGTGCGCCAACTGGCCGTCCCGACATTGCGGCTGTTGGCCGACGACCTGGGCACCACGGTGTCGCTACTGGTCGCCGAGGGCGATCAACAGGTCGCCATCGCCGTCATCGTGCCGACGCTGGTCTTCTACCAACTGTCCTTCCACGAGGGCAGCCGCCATCCTCTGGAACGCGGGGCGGCGGGCGCGGCACTGCTGGCCAGCATGCCGCCGCGACCCGGCGAACGCGACCTCGTGCGCCAAGCCCGTGAGCAGGGCTGGGTTATCACCCACGGTGAGATCGAACCGGACACCTACGGTCTGGCCGTGCCGGTCCGCCGCCGCCCACCGTCCCCGCCGACCTGCATCAACCTGATCTCCCACCGCGAAGACGTCGTCCTCAACGGACGCGACGCGGTGGTGCGTGCGGCCAGACAACTCTCCGACATCCTCAGCTGACCGGAAGGACTGTGGCAGTGTCCGATTCAGAAACTCCCGATTCAGAAGTCTCCTGGGACCAGGAGTACGACGTCGTCGTTCTCGGCAGCGGCGGCGCCGGACTGTCCGCCGCGCTGACCGCCGTGACCAACGGCGCCCGGGTCGCGATCTTCGAGAAGGCCCCCACCGTCGGCGGCACCACCGCGGTCTCGGGCGGCATCACCTGGATTCCCTCGCACAACCGGCTGGCCGGCACCGAACTGTCGGTCGAGGATGCGCTGGCCTACCTGGAGGCGCAGTCCCTGGGGGCCATGGACCGCGAACTCGTCGAGACGTTCGTGCGTACCGGCCCGGCGATGCTGGACTACCTGGAACAGCACAGCGATCTGCGGTTCGAGATCGCCGAGGGTTTCCCCGATTACAAGCCCGAGCTGCCCGGCGGACGACCCGGGGGTGGACGGTCGCTGGCGGCCGCCCCGTTCGACCTGGCCAAGCTCGGCGAATGGGCCGACCGCGTCACCGCCTTCCCGGTGGACTTCAGCAACGTCGGAATCGATGCCGAGACCCGCGCCCGCATCCACGCCGCCGCCGACGACCTCGACGGTGACTACTGCGTGGCCGGGGCCGCGCTCATCGCCGGACTGCTCAAGGGACTGCTGGACCGCGGCGTCACCCCGGCGACCGAGGCCCGCGCGGTGGAACTGTTCGGCTCGGCCGAGGGCATCACCGGTGTGCGGATCCAGCAGCACGGCAAGGACATCCGGGTCCGGGCCCGACGCGGGGTCGTCCTGGGCACGGGTGGCTTCGAATGGGACGCCCGGCTCGTCGACGCCTATCTGCGCGGGCCGATGCGCGGTGCGGTGTCCCCACCGAACAACACCGGCGACGGCCTGCGGATGGCGATGGCGCACGGCGCCGACCTGGCGAACATGGGCGAAGCCTGGTGGGTGCCGATCGTGCAGATCCCCGGCGACACTCTGGGCGGGCACCCCCGCAGTCGCAGCGTGCGACTGGAGCGCACCCGGCCACGCAGCATCATCGTCAACCGCGCCGGTCGACGGTTCCTCAACGAGGCCGGTGAATACAACTCGATGGCCGGGCCGTTCCACCACCTCGATCCACGGGCCGGGTACCTCAACGACCCGGCCTGGATCGTGTTCGACTCCGGCCACCTCAGGCGCTACGGCTTCCTCGGCGTGGAACCGGACGCACCGGCACCGGACTGGTTCAACGAATCGGCGAGCCTGGACGAACTGAGCGCCAAGATCGGCGTCGCCGCCGACGGGCTGCGCCGCACGGTCGACACCTGGAACGCCAATGTGGCCGACGAGGTCGATCCCGACTTCGGCCGGGGCGCAAGCGCATACGACGGCTACTGGGGCGACACGTCGGCACCGACCCCGGCGTTGCAGACCCTCGGCCCGCTGGACACCGCACCGTTCTACGCGGTCCCGGTGGCCGTCGGCGCGATGGGCACCAAGGGCGGCCCGCGCACCGATCGCGACGGCCGGGTGCTGCACGTCAACGGAAAGGTCATCCCCGGGTTGTTCGCCGCGGGCAACGCGATGGCCGGGGTGACCGGAAAGGCCTACGGCGGAGCCGGCGGCACGCTGGGGCCGGCCATGACCTTCGGTTACCGCAGCGGGTACACCGCCGCCACCGGCGAATCCGCCCCCATCCCCTAGCGATTTCGGCGGCTGCGAACGTCAGCGCGCCGAAATCGCAGAGATGGGCTAGGGCTGGTCTTTGAGGGCGGGCTTCGGCGGCTCGGCGGTGCGCCAGTCGATCAGCCCGTCCTCGGCCAGACCGACCGGGAATCCGTTCTCGTGCACCTGCGCCCAGTGACTGTGGTTCAGCTCGTGCAGAGTGAAGCAGGCGTTCAGGGAGTTGTAGAAACCCTGGTTGTCCTGGGTCTGGTTCACCGACTCCTTGATCAGCAACGCGGCCATGGTCGGGACCTGGGCGATGCGACGGGCGAACTCCAGTGTCTTGTCGGCCAACTCGTCGCTCGGGAAGATCTTCGACACCATGCCCAGCTGATGTGCCTCCTCGACCGACAGCGTGTCGCCGGTGAGCATCAGTTCCTTGGTCTTGCGGGCCCCGAATTCCCATGGGTGCGCGAAGTATTCGACACCACACATGCCCAGGCGGGTGCCGACGACGTCGGTGAACCGGGTGTTGTCGGCCGCGACGATCAGGTCGCAGGACCACATCAGCATGAGTGCGGCGGCGTAGACGTCACCGTGCACCGAGGCGACCGTGATCTTGCGCAGGTTGCGCCAGCGCCGGGTGTTCTCGAAGTAGTGATGCCATTCCTGCAGCATCAGGCTCTCCGCGCCCTTGCGGGTCCCGCCGTTGACCGTGAAGCTCGGATGCTGATCCGGCCCGGGCATGTACTCCGAGCGCTGCACCTTCGAGCCCACATCGTGGCCGGCGGAGAACATCGGGCCGTTGCCGCCGAGGATCACCACCCGCACGGTGTCGTCGGCCTCGGCCCGCAGGAACGCATCGTGCAACTCGACGAGCATGCCGCGGTTCTGCGCATTCCGGGCCTCCGGCCGGTTGAGCATGATCCGGGCGATGGTGCCCTCATCGAGGGTTTCGTACGTCACGAAGCGGTAGTCGTCAGCCATGAATCGGACTCTATTCCTATGAGAATGGCATTACCGATGGGCCCCGCGGACGACGGCCCATCGATTACGTCAGAGCGAGAGGATGGTGGCCGACGCGGTGCCGGGCGCGCCGTAGACCTGAGCCAGCCCGACGCGCGGATTACCGGGGACCTGGCGCTCGCCTGCTTCGCCGCGCAACTGCCGGACCAGCTCGTGCATCTGGCGCAGACCGGATGCGCCGATCGGCTCGCCGTTGGCGATCAGACCGCCGTCGGTGTTGACCGGGATCCGGCCGTTGATCTCGGTGGCACCGTCGATCAGCATCTTCTCCTGATCGCCGTCGGCGCACAGCCCGGTCTCGGCCATGTGGATGACCTCGGCACCGGCGTCGGTGTCCTGCAGCTGCGCGATGTCGACGTCCTCGGGGCCGATGCCGGCGGCCTCATAGGCGGCCTTGGCGGCGAACACCGTCGGCGAGGGATCCTCGTCCAGCGGCGCGGAGGTGGCGTGCACCTCGTAGGCACCGAAGGTACGGGTGCGAATCTCGCTGGCGCGCACGTAGACCGGCTTGTCGGTGTACTTGTGCGCGATATCCGCGCGGCACATGATGACCGCCGCGGCCCCCTCGTCGGGCGCGCAGAACATGTACTGACGCAACGGGTAGTTCAGCACCGGGGACGCCATGATCTCCTCGACGGAGATCTCCTTGCGTCGGAACGCATTCGGGTTGAGTTCACCGTTGCGGAAGTTCTTGTTGGCCACTCGCGCCAGCGTCTCCTCGGAGATTCCGTGCTTGTGGATGTAGTGGTTGGCCTTGATGCCGAAGAACTTGGTGGTGACGAACTGACCGTTGTTGGCGTACCACTGCGGCAGCGCGAGTTTGGCCGGATCGTCGGTGAACGCGCCACGCGGATGCTTGTCCAGGCCGACGGCGATCCCGATGTCGTACTTGCCCAGCCGGATGGTGTCCGCGGTCTGCTGGATGGCGCTGGCCGAGGTGGCGCACGCGTTGAACACGTTGGTGAAGGTGATGCCGGTCAGCCCGACCAGGCGCGTCACGGCGTCGGGGTTGGACACCTCGTAGCTGCCGCCGAAGCCGAACTGGATGTCCTTCCACTCCACGCCGGCGTCCTGGAGCGCGCCCTGGATCGCCTCGGCGCCCATCTCCATCGCGGTCTTGTCGAAGCGGCCGAACGGGTGGATACCGACGCCGATGATGGCTACGTCATTCGTCATGTGTAACAGCCTCTCTAGACCGGCTTGAACCAGAAGGTGACGAGCTCGTTGCCGTCGGCGTCCGTGGCGAACGGCTCCATGGTCAGCTCGACCTCCATGCCGAACTTCAGCTTGGCGGGATCGTTCTCGGTGAGCCGGCCCTCGACGCGGATCAGGTCACCCAGTTGCACCAACCCGACGCCGAACGGCACGAAGTCCTTGCCGGTGGGTCCGGCGTACGGCGCCCCGGGCGGGAATCCCTGCGTGGTCCAGGCGATGACGGTGCCGCGCCTGGGCAGCAGCAGGTCCGACATCTCGGACTTGCTGCACTTGGGGCAGTGCTGCTGACGCGGGAACGTCGTCGCGGAACAGGCACCGCACTGGCTGCCGATGAGCTGTGGATCCTCATCGGGCCAGGTCGAGATCTCGGGGGCTAGCGCCTTCTGCATCAGGCTCCTCGGCTACCAGGAAGAATTCATTAACGAATTCGAACAATAACATTTCTGGTAACTGGAAACCATATTCTCATTGAGGTTTGACCTGGGCCCCGTCCAGCAATCGGGCGGTCGCCGAGTACACGTCGACCTCGCCGTCGACCACCGCGGCGGCCAGGTCGGCCAGCCCCGGATGGGACTGCAGCGCACTCTGCGCCAGCGACAGGATCTGCAACCGCGCCCGGACGGCCCGGCGTTCGGCGGAGTCGGCCCGGTGATGGGCGTCGATCGCCGCGACCAGATCGTCGATGCCGGCACCCTGGGCGGCGATCAGTTTGAGGATCGGCAACCCGGTCTCGATGTGCAGATCCCGGGCGGTCTGGTCCGCACCCTCGCGGTCGGCCTTGTTGACCACGAGGATGTCGGCGATCTCCAGCAGACCGGCCTTGGCGGCCTGGATCGCGTCGCCGGCACCGGGATTCAGGATGGCCACCGTCGGATCCGCCACCGCGGCGATCTCGATCTCGGACTGGCCCACCCCTACCGTCTCGAGCACGACGACGTCATACCGCAGAGCGGCCAGCAGCCGGATCGCGGCCGGCACCGCAGCGGCCAGCCCGCCCAGATGCCCGCGGGTGGCCACCGACCGGATCAGCACGTCGGGGTCGTTGATGTGCGCAGCCATCCGGATCCGGTCCCCCAGCAGGGCTCCCCCGCTGTACGGCGAGGACGGGTCCACGGCCAGCACCGCGACCCGCAGGCCCGCCGCGCGGTATGCCGACACCAACACCGCGACGGTGGTCGACTTCCCGGCGCCCGGCGGTCCGGTGATACCGACGGTGCGCACGGTCACCGGCGGCTGTGCGGCGAGGACGGCAAGGACCTCGTCGCGGCGGTCACTCTCGACCAGGCTCAACAGCCTGCCGGCGGCCCGAACCGAGCCACCGCGCGCGGCCCGCAGGAGTTCATCGATGTCCATCGGTTCAGACCCTAGGCCCGCCTGGGCGATTCACGCACCGGGGCGACGAGTACGGCCTCAGGCATCGAATCTGCCCCTTTCAGACGGGTATGAGAATGTTATTCTCCCCTGCAGAGAGCGCTAGTTGCAAGGAGGCAGGTACACATGGACATCGCCGGTAGCTCCGCACTGGTCGTGGGCGGCGCGGGAGGACTGGGGGAAGCGACCGTCCGCCGACTGCACGCGGCCGGGGCCAAAGTCGTCATCGCCGACCTCGCCGATGAGAAGGGACCCAAGCTCGCCGACGAACTCGGCGTGCGTTACGTCCGCACCGACGCCACCTCCGAAGAGTCCGTCAACGCCGCCATCGCCGAAGCCGAAGCGCTTGCCCCGCTGCGCATCTCGGTGGACACCCACGGCGGCCCGGCCACCGGCGGTCGTCTGATCGGCAAGGACGGATCGCCGCTGGCCCTGGACGGCTTCGAGACGACGATCAAGTTCTACCTCACCGCCGTGTTCAACGTGCTGCGCCTGGCCGCCGCGGCGATCGCCCGGACCGAACCGCTGGAGGAGGGCGCCCGCGGCGTCATCGTCAACACCGCCTCCATCGCCGGCTACGAGGGCCAGATCGGCCAGTTGCCCTACGCCGCCGCCAAGGGCGGTGTGCTCGGTATGACGCTGGTCGCCGCCCGCGACCTGTCCCCGTTGGGGATTCGGGTCAACACCATCGCACCCGGCACCATCAACACCCCGGCGTACGGCAAGGCCGCCGATCAGTTGGAGCAGTACTGGTCGCCGCAGATTCCGTTCCCCAAGCGAATGGGCCGCGCCGGCGAGTACGCCCAGTTGGCCCAGAGCATCATCGAGAACGACTACCTCAACGGCGAGATCATCCGCCTCGACGGAGCACTGCGGTTCCCGCCCAAGTGACCCGCACACTCGAAGGCAAGACGGCGTTCGTCGCCGGTGCCAGCCGCGGCATCGGGGCGACCATCGCCCACGCGCTCGCCGCCGCGGGCGCCTCGGTCGCGGTGGCGGCCCGCTCCGAGCAACAGGGCAAACTGCCCGGCACCATCGGTTCGGTGGCGGAGTCGATCCGCGCGCAAGGCGGCACCGCCCTGGCGGTGCCGTGTGACGTCACCAGCGAAGCCTCCGTCGATGACGCTGTGGCCCAGACGGTCTCGGAATTCGGCGGGATCGACATCCTGGTGGCCAACGCCGGCGTGCTGTGGCTCGGTCCGGTGGAGACGACGCCGCTGAAGCGCTGGCAACTGTGCCTGGACGTCAACCTCACCGGGGTGTTCCTGGTGACCAAGGCCGTCATCCCGCATGTCCGGACCCGCGGTGGCGGCTCGCTGATCGCGATCACCACCACCGGGGTCGGGATGCCGGGCGCCAACGCCTACTGGGTGTCCAAGGCCGCCGCCGAACGGCTCTATCTGGGCCTGGCCGAGGACCTCAAGGCCGACAACATCGCGGTGAACTGTCTGAGTCCGTCGCGGGTGGTGCTCACCGAGGGCTGGCAGGCGGGCGGCATGGGCCTCGAGATTCCCCCGGAGATGGTGGAACCGCCCGACGCGATGGGCCGGGCCGCGGTACGGCTGGCCGGTCAGGACGCGGGTGGGGTCACCGGGACCGTGCAACGCTCCGAGGAACTCACCTTCTGACGAACTCGTCGCGCAACACCCGGCGCAGCACCTTGCCCGACGGCAGCCGCGGGATCGCATCGACGACGATCACCCGGCGCGGCCGTTTGTAGGATGACAGCCGCTCGCCCACCAGATCGATCAGTTCCTGTTCGGCGACCGGTTCGGCGACCGTCACCGCCGCGATGACCGCTTCCCCGTCGGCGCCGTCGGGTACCCCGAACACCGCACAGTCGGTGACCGCCGGATGTCCGTGCAGCACCGCCTCCACCTCGGCCGGGGCCACCTGGAAGCCGCGGACCTTCACCATCTCCTTGAGCCGGTCGGTGATGCGCAGCCAGCCCTCCTCGTCCAGGTTGCCGATGTCGCCGGTGCGGTACCACCCGTCATCGAATGCCGCACCGGTGTCACCCTCGGGCAGGTAGCCGACCATGGCCGAGGGCGACCGCACCTGGATCTCCCCGTCGGCGGCGATGCGCACCTGCACCCCGGGGACCGGCCTGCCCACCGTGTCCAACCGTGCGTCACCGATCGGGCAGCACGCGATCACCGGTAGTTCGCTGGCGCCGTATGCCGAGACCCATTGCACCCCAACCCTATCGGTGACCGCCTCGGCCACGCTCCGAGTGACCGGGGTGGCGCACCACATGATGTAGCGCAGCGAGGACAGGTCGTAACGCTCCAGATCCGGATGCGCGGCGATCGCCAACGCGATGGGGGCGACCGCCATTTCGATGGTGATCCGGTCGTCCTGGATGTGGGTCAGCATCCGGTCGATGTCGAACCGGGGGTGCAGGCGCATCCACGCGCCGGTATCCAGAATGGTGGCGATGTTGAGCAGCCCCAGGATGTGCGACGGCGGCGTCATGATCTGCATGCGGTCCTCGGCGGTGAGTCCCAGCGCGGTGCGCCAGTGCCGCACCGCTGCGGCGAACCCGGCGTGCTTGTGCCGGACGGCCTTGGGCATCCCGGTGGTGCCGGAGCTGAAGACGAACAGCGCGTCGGCATCCGGCGGGGCCGCCGGCCACACGCCGGCACCCGGGATGATCGGTTCGTCGAGGTGCAGCGTCGGGAGCAACTCGGCGAGCAGGGGTGCGTCGCCGACCCCCAGAACCGGGTTCGTCAACGCCAGCGCATGCGCCACCTCGGCCCGTTTCCAGCCCGAACTGACCAGCACCACCGCGGCACCGACCCGCCAGATCGCCCGCAGCGCGATGACGAACTCGGGCCGGTTCGAGGACATCAGCACGACCCGGTCACCGGCGGTCACACCACGGGCCGCCAGCGCGGCAGCCATCCCGCTGGTCAGGGCGTCCAACTCGGCCAGGGTGTACTCGCGATCCTCGAACGCGAGGACGGGGCGACTGTTTGCAACCATCAGCCCACTACCCTATCCCCAACGGAGAATGATATTCTCTTTTTGCCAGAATACGATGCCCGGGAGATGTGATGACGGCCGAACCAGTGCCCGCCGACGAAGTGACCATCGTCCTCGACGGCGCCAGCACCACGACGCTGCCGGTCGCCGGCGACACGTTACTGGAGACCGCTCGGCGGGCCGGACTGACCCCGCCATTCGCCTGCGAAGCCGGTAACTGCGGCACCTGCATCGCCAAGCTCACCGAGGGCAGCGCCACCATGCGGGTCAACGATGCCCTCGACGAGGACGAGGTCGAAGAGGGTTATGTGCTGACCTGCCAGGCGATTCCCGATCCCGGGCCGCTGACGGTCAACTACGACGACTGACCACGAGGCCGATTGACTACAGGGTCGACTGACTCTCGAAGACCGGCGCCGGGCGGTACTCCGGCACGTAGCCCTCGATCCTGATCGGGCTGGCCACCAGCCGGAAATCACCCGCGGTCACCACCATCTCCGGGGTGTCCTCCAGTGCCTCCGGCAGCGAACGCACCGCTGCCGCCGGGATCCCCAGCGGCTTCAGTCGGGCCTCCCAGTTCACCGCGGTGTCGGTGGCCAGCGCCGCGAAGACTAGGGCCAGCAGTTCCTCCCGGCGGGCGGCCCGTTCGGCCATCGTCCCGAACCCGGCGATGCCGGCCTCACCGGCGAAGGACCGCCAGAAACCGTCGTGCGTGATGAACAGCGCCAGGTACCCGTCGGCGGTCGGAAACAGCTGCGCCGGAACGTAGTACGAGTGCGCCCCGTACGGGTATCGGCGAGGTTCGGCGCCGTCGTTCAGATACGCGGCCGCCCGGTAGTTCAACTGCGAGAGCATGACGTCGCGCAGGCACACGTCCACCTGGCCGCCGTGACCGGAGACGATCTTGGCGAGCAACCCCAGTGCCGCGGTCAGGCCGGTGGAGTTGTCGGCCGCCGAGTAGCCGGGCAGGGTGGGCGGCGCGTCCGGGTCACCGGTCATCGCCGCCACGCCGGTGGCCGCCTGGATGACGTAGTCGAACGCCGGATCGTCCCCGCCGTGCAGCCCGTATCCGGTCAGCGCCACGCACACGATCTTCTCGTTGTACCGGCGCAGATTCTCATACGTCAGGCCCAGCTTCTTGATCGCCGACGGCTTCATGTTCACCAGCAGCGCGTGCGAATCGGCCACCAGCGCACCGAGTTCAGCGCGTCCTGCCTCCGACGCCAGGTCCAGGCAGACGCTGCGCTTGTTGCGGTTGAGGCTGGCGAAGTAGCTGTCGCTGACCTGCCGGGAGATCTCACCGCCGGGGGGTTCGACCTTGATGACATCGGCGCCCAGATCGGCCAGCAGCATGGTGGCGTACGGGCCGGCCAGCATCACGCCGACCTCGATGACCCGGATGCCGGATAAAGGACCCTTCACCCAACCACTCTGTTCTTCGCGCAAGCGCTCATCACGACACCTGCTTGGCGAGTTCCGCGATCACCTCACGCGTCCGGTACTTCGACGCGATCAGCTCGTCTCGGTTGTCCCCGATCGGCAGCAGCCGCACCGACAGGTCGGTGACCCCCGCGTCGGCGAACGCCTTGAACCGCTTGAGGATCGACTCCTCGTCGCCGGCGGCGCACAGATCACCGACGGTCCGGGCGTCACCGCGGTCGAGCAACCGCTGGTAGTTCGGTGACGTCTCGGCCTCGGCCAGGATCCGGTTGGCCCGGTCCTTGGCCTCCTCGATCTCGGAGTTGGCGCACAGCGTGACCGGTATGCCCGCCACGATGCGCGGCGGCGGCTTGCCGGCCTCGGCGGCGGCCTTGTTGATCTTCGGGGCGATGTGCTCACCGATGGCCTTCTCGTCGGCCATCCACAGTGAGGTGCCGTCGGCGTGCTCACCGGCGATCTGCAACATCACCGGGCCCAACGCGGCGACCAGCACCGGCATCGGGGTCTCGGCGCCGAGCGCGGTCGGGTTGTGCACGGTGAAGGTGTCGTTCTCCACATCCACCGGGCCCGGGCCGGCGATCGCCGCGTTGAGCACCTGCAGATAGTCGCGGGTGTAGGCGGCCGGCTTGTCATACGGCAGGCCCAGCATGTCGCGGATGATCCAGTGATGCGACGGGCCCACGCCCAGTGCGAGCCGCCCGCCCGCGACCGCGTGCACCGAAAGCGCTTGGCGGGCCAGCGCGATCGGATGCTGGGCCTGCAGCGGGACCACGGCGGTGCCGAGTTCGATCCGGGTGCTGTGCGAGGCCATCAGGGCCACCATCGTCAGCAGATCGAAATCGTCGGGTACCTGTGGCATCCACGCGGTGGCCAACCCGGCCGAGTCGGCCCACTCGATGTCGGAGATCAGTTTTTTGACCTTGCGGGACATATCGCCCCGCTCGGCCCCGATCATCACGCCCAGTCTCATCAGACGGACTCCCCTGCCGTTTCGGTCAGTGCGCGCACCTCGGTCACCAGGGTTTCCAGCGCGGTCCCGGTCGGGAACACCGCTGCCGCACCGGCATCGAGCAGTTTCTGCACATCGGACTCCGGGATGGTGCCACCGACCACCACCGCGATATCGCCGGCGTCGGCGGCACGCAAGGCGTCCACCGTCCGCTGGGTCATTGCGACGTGCGCACCGGACAGGATCGAAAGTCCCACCAGCGCAACGTCTTCCTGCAGGGCGATGGACACGATGTCCTCGATGCGCTGGCGGATACCGGTGTAGATGACCTCGAAGCCGGCGTCACGCAGGGTGCGCGCGACGATCTTGGCGCCCCGGTCGTGGCCGTCCAGGCCGGGTTTGGCGACGAGTACTCGAGTGGCCATGGTCTAGAACACTCCCCTTCTTAGAAGACGACCGGCTGCTGGAACTCGCCCCAGACGGCCTTGAGCGCGGACACCATCTCGCCCACCGTGCAATAGGCGTTGGCACAGTCGATCAGCTTGTGCATCAGGTTGTCGTCACCCTCGGCGGCCCGGGCCAGTGCTGCCAGCGCCTCTTTCACTGCGACGTCATCGCGTTCGGCCTTCACCTTGGCCAGTCTCGCGAGTTGTTTGTCGCGTCCCTCGGCGTCGAGTTCATAGGTGGCCAGATCGGGCGCCGGTTCGTCGACGACGAACTTGTTCACCCCGACGACGGGACGGACACCGGATTCGACCTCCTGATGGATCTTGTACGCCTCGTCGGCGATCAGGCCCTGCAGGTAGCCGTCCTCGATGCAGCGGACCATGCCGCCGTGTTCCTCGAGATCGCGCATGATCTCGATGATCTTCTCCTCGGTGGCGTCGGTGAGCGCCTCCACGAAGTACGAACCACCCAGCGGGTCGGCCACTTTGGTCACACCGGTCTCGTACGCCAGGATCTGCTGGGTGCGCAGTGCCAGGGTGGCGGATTCCTCACTGGGCAGCGCGAACGGCTCGTCCCAGGCCGCGGTGAACATCGACTGCACCCCACCGAGCACCGAGGCCAGCGCCTCGTAGGCGACCCGGACCAGGTTGTTCTGGGCCTGCGGCGCGTACAGCGACGCCCCGCCCGACACACAGCCGAACCGGAACATCGCGGCCTTGTCCGAGGTGGCGCCGTAGCGTTCCCGCACGATCGTGGCCCAGCGCCGCCGGCCGGCCCGGTACTTGGCGATCTCCTCGAAGAAGTCGCCATGGGTATAGAAGAAGAACGAGATCTGCGGCGCGAACTTGTCGATCGTCATCCGGCCGCGCTCGACCACGGTGTCGCAGTAGGTGACGCCGTCGGCCAGGGTGAACGCCATCTCCTGGACCGCATTGGCGCCGGCGTCGCGGAAATGCGCGCCGGCCACCGAGATCGCATTGAACCGCGGCACCTCGGCCGCACAGAACTCGATGGTGTCGGCGATCAGCCGCAGCGACGGCTCCGGCGGCCAGATCCAGGTGCCGCGCGAGGCGTACTCCTTGAGGATGTCGTTCTGGATGGTGCCGGTGAGGTTCTCCCGCGGCACACCCTTCTTCTCCGCCGCGGCCACGTAGAACGCCAGCAGGATGGCGGCGGTGCCGTTGATGGTGAAGCTGGTGCTGATCTTGTCCAGCGGGATGCTGTCGAACAGGATTTCGGCGTCGGCCAACGTGTCGACGGCGACGCCGACGCGACCGACCTCTTCCCCGTACTCCGGGTCATCGGAGTCGTAGCCACACTGCGTAGGCAGATCCAGCGCCACGCTGAGCCCGGTGCCGCCCTGATCCAGCAGGTACCGGTAGCGCTGATTGGACTCCTCGGCCGTGCCGAACCCGGAGTACTGCCGGAAGGTCCAGGTCTTGCCCCGATAACCGGACGCGAAGTTGCCGCGGGTGAACGGGTAGTCACCGGGCGCGGGCGGGTCGCCCGCGCGGTCGGTGGGACCGTACACGGGAGCCAGCGGGATGCCAGAGGGAGTCGTTACCCGGGGGTCGCTTTGGTCGTTCATCACTGGATAACGTACTTGCAAAAAATGAGAATGCCAATACCGCAGACAGGAAATATGCACCCAGATCAGCCACGACAGGCACTCAACCAGGTGGCGGCCATCCCCCGGCGAACCCCCACCGCCGCGTCGCCGCTGGACATGAGCGAGTATGACACTTGCTGAAAATGAGAATGCCAATACCATCAGGGGAAGCAAGACCCCTTCCGTCCGAGGAGTCCCTATGTCCAGCGCGCAACGGCCGCTCGCCGATCGAACCCTGGTGGTGTCCGGCGGCAGCCGCGGCATCGGCCTGGCCATCGCCCTAGGCGCCGCCCGCCAGGGCGCCAACGTGGTGCTGTTGGCCAAGACTGCCGAACCACACCCCAAGCTGCCCGGCACCGTGCACACCGCGGTGGCCGAGGTCGAGGCCGTCGGCGCCAGGGCTGTGGCCGTGGTCGGCGACGTCCGCAAGGAAGAGGACGTGCAGCGGGCCGTCCACGCCGCGGTGCAGACCTTCGGCGGCGTCGACATCGTCATCAACAACGCCAGCGCGATCGCCACCGAGCCCACCGAGTCCCTGTCGGCCAAGAAGTTCGATCTGATGATGGACATCAACGTGCGTGGCACCTTCCTGCTGACCAGGGCCGCGCTGCCGCACCTGAAGCAGTCCCCGGGCGCGCACGTCATCACCCTGGCGCCGCCGCTGAACCTCAATCCCTACTGGCTGGGCGCGCACCCGACCTACACGGTGTCCAAGTACGGCATGACGCTGCTGTCGCTCGGCTGGGCCGAGGAGTACAAGGATTCCGGCATCGGCTTCAGCTGCCTGTGGCCGCAGACCTACATCGCCACATCGGCGGTGGCGAACCTGGCCGACGGCGACAGCCTGGCCTCCTCATCGCGCAGCCCGGAGATCATGGCCGACGCCGCGGTGCAGATCCTGACCGGACCGGCCAAGGAAGCCAACGGCCAGACCTACATCGACGCCGACGTGCTGGCCGCCGGCGGGATCACCGACCTGTCCCGCTATGGCGGTGGCGAGGATCCCATCTGGGATATCTTCGTCGACAAGGAGTGATCAACAGACATGAGTATCTCGCTGCTGCTGGAAATGGCATCGTCGACCGATCCGGACCGGACCGCGATCGTCGCGGGTGACCTGCGTCTGACCACGGGTGAACTCAGCGAACTCGCCGACGGCGGAGCCGGTGTGGTGGCCGCCTCCGGCGCTGCGCATGTCGCCTATGTCGGTGCCGGCGGCGCGATGCTGCCCCTGCTGCTGTTCGCCTCGGCGCGTGCCGGGGTGCCGGTCACCCCACTGAACTACCGGCTCTCGGCCGACGGGCTGCGCGCCCTGATCTCCCGGCTGCCGGATCCGCTGGTGGTGGTCGACGACGAGTACCGCGACGCCGTGGGTGACGGGTTCCGGGTGCTCGGCTCGGCGGAGTTCCTCACGCAGGCGCGTACCGCCGAGCCGGCGGCCGAATTCCCCGATCCTGACTCGGTCGGCGTGGTGCTGTTCACCTCGGGCACCACATCGGCTCCGAAAGCCGTTGAGCTGACCCACAACAACCTGACCAGCTACATCACCGGCACGGTCGAGTTCGCGTCCGCCGAACCCGGGGATGCGGCGCTGATCTGTGTGCCGCCCTATCACATCGCCGGTGTGTCGGCGGCGCTGTCGAATCTGTACGCCGGCCGAAAGATGGTCTACCTCACGCAGTTCGACGCCCGCGAATGGGTGCGGCTGGTCGAAGCCGAGAACGTCACCTCGGCCACGGTGGTGCCCACCATGCTGGACCGCATCGTCACCGTGCTGGACGAGCAGGGCGCGACCCTGCCCACCCTGCGCACACTGGCCTACGGCGGCTCCAAGGTGGCGCTGCCCTTGGTACGCAAGGCCCTCGAGCTGCTGCCGGGCGTCGGGTTTGTCAACGCCTACGGTCTCACCGAGACCAGTTCGACGATCGCGGTGCTCACCCCCGATGATCACCGGGTCGCACTGGGCTCCGACGATGCCGCGGTGGCCAAGCGGCTCGGGTCGGTCGGCCAGCCGGTTCCCAGCATCGAGGTACAGATCCGCGGCGAGGACGGAACCGTGCTCGGCGCAGGCGAAACCGGTGAGCTGTTCGTCCGCGGCGAGCAGGTGTCCGGCCGTTACACCGGCATCGGTTCGGTGCTCGACGACCAGGGCTGGTTTCCCACCAAGGATGTGGCGACCCTGGATGAACACGGCTACCTGTACATCGGCGGACGCTCCGATGACACCATCATCCGCGGCGGGGAGAACATCGCTCCCGCCGAGATCGAGGACGTGCTCGTCGAGCACCCGCATGTCCACGACTGCGCCGTGGTCGGCCCCGAGGACCCCGAATGGGGACAGATCATCGTGGCCGTCGTGGTCCCCGTTCCGGGCGCCGACCCGCGGCCGGAGGACCTGCGTGACTTCGTGCGGGCGCAACTGCGCGGATCCCGCACCCCGGACCGGGTCGTCTTCCGAGACGAGCTGCCCACCAACGCGACCGGCAAGGTGCTGCGCCGCGAACTCGTCAGCGAGTTGAGTCCAGCCGCAAAGGAGCCCGCATGATCAAGAACGGCACCCGCCTGCAGAGCCAGGTCTGCGACACCCAGGTCATCGTGGTGCGCGCCTCCGAAGGTCTCGACGACCTGCGCGCCGGTGGCGCACCGCTGGTCCCGGTCGGCGAGGCGGTCACCGAGGGCCTGACGCTCGATCCCGCACTGTCCGACGGCAACCTGATGGGTAAGCGCTACGTCGACGATGCCGGCGCCGAAATCCTGGTGACCAAGGCCGGCAAGGGCACGCTGAGCATCGGTGACACCCCGCTGGCGATCAAGGAAGCCAAGCCGCTGCCGGCCAGCGACTGATTCCCCGGAGAAACGAAATGGCTGCTCCCGCAGGAGCAGCCGTTTCGTTTCAGGGGGATCAGAAGGTGGGCACGAACGTCCCGTTGATCCAGACACCCCAGTGATTCCAACCGGAGTCCCAGACCTGCGGGTTGCCCTGCGCCCAGATCGGGTCGGCCGGCTTCGGCGGCGCCCAGGCCGGCGCGGTGCTCACCGCGGGGCCGGCCGGCGGCAGAGGCACAGGGGCCTGTTCGGCGCCGGCGGTACCGGCCATCGCGAACGGGCCGACGAAAAGGCCACCGGCGACTGCGAACCCGACGAGCATCTTCTTCACATTGATCACGTGATCCTCTTCCTGAGCACCTACGAAAGCGGTTGCCTCGTTGCAACCTGACGTGGCGCTGTGTACCGCGCAGCCACGGCGGGCAAACCTGCCCCGGCTGTGATCTGCGTCATCGAGCCTGTAGACGGTCAGCAGGTGCGTCGCTCGTGCGGCTTCGCGCCGCGTGCGGCCCGCACCACATCGTCGGTGAAACGTTCCAGCAGAAGCGATTGCGTGGCGGCCAGGTGCTTGCGCGCGATCCGTTCGGCCTCGGCGGCGTTGCCGGCCGCGATCTCGTCGACCAGCCTGCGGTGGGTGCGCACCGCACCGCGGGCCTCGGCCGGTGACGGATACTCACCGCGCTTGGCGACGTAGTCGGCCCACTTCTCCTCCTGCGCCGACCACAGCGCCACCAGGCTTCCCACCACATGGCGCACCGTGGCGTTCGGGGTGTATTCGACGACGAGGTCATGGAATTCGCGTGCGATCCGGGTGAACGCCGCGCCGTCGGCGACCGCCTCCGCGGATGCGTCGACATTGCGGGTGAGCACCGGCACCACCACCTTGAGCCGGTCGGTACGGCGCGCGACCTCGGCGACACACAGCGGTTCGAGCAGCTGCAGACCCGCCGCCAGATCACCCAGCGGCACCGCCGCGCCCTGCAGTGCCAAGCCCAGGTGATACGCCGCCGAGGACTCGTCGGGCCGGTGCACCTCGGCCCCGCCGACGCTGCCTCGGCGCACCGTCACCAGGCCCTCGGTCTCCAGGATCCGCAGCGCCTCACGGACCGACGGATAGCTGACACCGAACTCGGTGACCAGCTGGTCCTGGGTGGGCAACCGATCCGCTCCGGCCAGGATCCGGTCGCGCAGTTCACCGGCGACAGTCTCGGCGATGCGGTGCTGCGGGGTACGGCGGGCCGCGCTCATTCTCGAAATACTAGCAATCCTTGTAAGGATTGACCTACCATCGGCGGCGTGGACTTCGAAATGGGGCCGGACGCCGCAGCGCTGCGCGGCGAACTGCGCGACCTGGTGAGAACGCACATCCCCGAGGACTATCTGGGCGCCTTCACCCACAACCCGGCCGACCTGGAGACCGCGCAGGCCTTTTGCCGGTTGCTCGCCGAACGCGGGCTGCTGTGCATGTCCTGGCCGGAGGAGTTCGGCGGGCGGGCCTCCTCCCCCTGGGAACAGACGGTGGTGCGCGAGGAGATGTGGGCCCACCACGAACCCCGCGGCGCGCAATACATGGGCGTCAACTGGGTCGGGCCGATCATCATGCGCCACGGCACCGAGGAACAGCAGCGCACCCACCTGCCGCCCATCGCGCGCGGCGAAGTGATCTGGTGCCAAGGCTTTTCCGAGCCGGAGGCCGGATCCGACCTCGCCTCGCTGCGCACCTCGGCGGTCCGCGACGGTGACGGCTGGCTGATCAACGGGCAGAAGATCTGGACCTCCTACGCGACGATGGCGCAGTGGTGCTTCCTGCTGGCACGAACGTCCAAGCAGGAGAAGAAGCAAAGGGGCCTGACCATCTTCCTGGTCCCCATGTCGGATCCGGCGATCACCGTGCGACCGATCCAGACCATGATGGGCCCGCACCATCTCAACGAGGTGTTCTTCGACGATCTGCGGGTCACCGACGCCGATGTGCTGGGCACCGTCGACGACGGCTGGACCGTGGTGCAGAGCGTGCTGGCGTTCGAGCGGGTCGGCATCGCCCGCTACGCCCGCTGCGAGCGCCTGCTGCAACTGGCCCCGAAAGCACTGGGCGAGTGCTGGTCCGATCTACCCGACGAACTGCGCGGCCGGTGGGCCCGGATGCTGACCCACTGCCGCCGGGCCCGGCTGATGGCCTACCGCCTGGTGGCCCTGCAGGCCGAAGGGCAGGTGCGCCCCACCGATTCTGCGGCCTACCGCATCGCGGTCACCAAACTCGACCAGGACAGCGCCGAGGTGCTCATGGAGATCACCGCCGCGCTGCCGGAAGGGAAGTCGGAGGTGTTCAAGGCAGAGGTCGAGGACCACTGGCGGTATTCGCAGCCCTCCACGGTGTCCTCCGGCAGCATCGAGATGCAGCGCATCCTGCTGGCCCGCACCCTGCTGGCGGCGTCGTGAACATCGATCTGAGCCCGGAGGCCCGGGAGTTCGGTGAACAGGCGCTTCGGGCGTTCGAGTCCGCCGGCGGGGACGCGCTGCTGCAACGTGCCGAAGCCGATCCATCGCAACGGGAGTCGCTCGTCGCACCGGTGCTCGCCGGGTTGGGCGCCTGGGATCTGGAACCACGCACCGACGCCGACGCCGCCGAAGCGGCCGCCGCCCTGTGCCGCAGCGCCGGTTACTGGGGGCTGCCCTACCCGCTGGCCGAACGCCTGTCCCGGCCTACCGACATCGACGCCGACGGGCTGATCGTGGTCGCCGGGCCGGCACCGGCCGGCACCATTGCCGGTGTCGACGGGCATTGGGCCACCGTCACATTGGACGGTCATCGGGCGCGGGTGACGGGCACCTCCGGCGCCCGGACGGCCTTCGTCACCGCACTGCAGCTGGCCGGCCTCGACGATGCGGGCGACCAGGACGTCGCACTGGCACTGGTGCTGCCCTGCTGGACGCTGCTCGGCATGCTGGACCGTGCCCTGGAACTCACCATCGCGCACGTCAAGTTGCGCCAACAGTTCGGCCAGCCGCTGTCGGGTTTCCAGGGCGTGCAATTCCAGCTCACCGACGCCGAGGTCGAACGCAGCGGCCTGGAGATGCTGGCCCGATATGCGCTGTCCACCGTCACCGGCCCGGACGCGCTCGCCGATGCGCTGGCCCTGCGACTGGCCGCACTGGAGGCAGCCGAGGTGGTCTTCCGGGTCACCCACCAACTGCACGGTGCGGTCGGGTTCTGCGATGAGACGGTGCTGTCCTGGCTGTCGCGGTACAGCCAGCCCCTGCGCCGACTGCCGCTCGGCCTGTCCGCGACACGGGCACAGCTGACCGAACTGCTGGGCACCCGTGGCCTGACCGGACTGTACAGCGACGCGGGATGACCCAGGATATGACCCGAAACCTCGAACAGTTCCGCCACCACGTCCGGCAGTGGTGCGCCGAGCATGTGCCCGCCGACTGGCGTGCCGCGCAGACCGGCGTCGGCGACGAGGAGTACGTCCGGTTCCAGAAGGCCTGGTTCGCCGAACTGCACGCGGCCGGTTTCGCGGTGCCGCATTGGCCCGCCGAGTGGGGCGGCGGTATGTCGGTGGCCGAGCAGATCGTGCTGTACTCCGAACTCGCCGCAGCCGACGCACCACGACTCGTGCTCGCCTTCGTCGGCATCCACCATGCCGCATCGACCCTGCTGGCCGCCGGTACCGAAGAACAACGGCAGCGCCATCTGCCGGCGATCCTGGACGGCGAGATCTGGGTGCAGGGTTTCTCCGAGCCCGAGGCGGGCTCGGATCTGGCCGCGCTGCGCACCAGTGCCCGCCGGGATGGTGATGAGTTCGTGGTCAACGGCCAGAAGGTTTGGGCCAGTGGCGGTTTGCACGCCGACTGGTGTCTGCTGCTGGCCCGCACCGACCCGGATGCCAAGAAACGGCACGGCATCTCCTACTTCCTGATGGACATGACCAGCCCGGGCATCGAGGTACGTCCGATCCGTCAGGCCACCGGCGAATCGCATTTCTGCGAGGTGTTCCTCAACGACGTGCGGATTCCCGCGGCCAATCTGGTCGGCCCGGAGAACAAGGGCTGGCAGGTCGCCCAGGAGACGCTGGGCGCCGAACGCGGAATGACCATGCTCGAGCTGGCCGAACGGCTCGGCAACGCGGGTTTGCGCTGGCTGGTCGACGAATGCGCGCGCGCCGGCGTACTCGACGATGCGCTGATCGCGGATCGGCTGGCGCAGTTCGACATCGAGACCACCGGGCTGCGCGGACTGTGCCGCGACCTGGTGGAAGGCAAGACCAACTCCCCCGCCGACGCCTCGGTGGTGAAGCTGTTCTACAGCGAACTGCTGCAACGGATGACCGACTTCGGCGCCGAGATCAGCGGCCTGGCCGGCCACACGGTGTTGGCCAAACCGATCTCCAGCGGCTGGGAGTCCGGCGCCTGGGTGCTCGACTTCATCGGCTCCTGGGAATGGACCATCCCGGGCGGCGCCAGCGAGATCCAACGCACCATCATCGGTGAGCGCGGTCTCGGCCTGCCCCGCGAACCGGCGGGAGCATGATGACACGCGAATTCGCGGAGTTGCACCAGGATCTGCGCTCGGTGGCGCGGGATCTGCTGGCCGCAGGCAACCCGGATTGGTCGGTGCTGACCCAGGCCGGCTGGCCCGGTCTGGAGGTCGCCGAGTCACTCGGCGGCGCGCAGGTGTCGTTCGCCGAAACAGCCGTCGTCGCCGAGGAACTGGGACGCGCCGCGGCCCGCAGTAGCCATCTCGGCGTCAGCCTCGGGATCGGTGCACTGCTGGCGCTGCCCGCCGGCGAGCATCGCGACGCCGCGCTGTCGGCGGCCGCCGAGGGCACCGACCTGCCCGTCGCGGTGGTGGACACCGAGGCCGTCGGCGCCTGCCCCGCGTTCACGCTGGCCTCCGACGGCAGTCTGCACGGTGCCGCCGATTTCGTGCCCGACGCCGCCGAGGCGACCCGGCTGCTGGTGCTCGCCACCGACACCGCCGGCGCGCCGGTGCTGGCCGATCTGGACCCGGCCGGTGCCGGGCTGACCATCGCCGGCCGGCCGACCCTCGATGACACCCGCCGGCTGGCCGCCGTCACCGCCGACGGGGCGCGCCCCCGCCAGGTGTGGCCGTTCCCCGCGGCCGGGTGGCTGACGGCGCGCGGGGCCGTGAGCATCGCCGTCGACAGTCTCGGCCTGGCCGAGGCGATGCTCGCCGCCACCGTCGACTACGTCGGGATCCGCCATCAGTTCGGCCGTCCCATCGGATCGTTTCAGGCCGTCAAACACGCGTGTGCCGACATGCTCGTCCAGATCCGGGTGGCGCGCCAACTCGTGGACGCCGCCGTCGACGCGGTGGCCGCGGACCCCGGATCGGGACAGGACCCGTCGGTGGCGGCCTCGATGGCAAAGGCGTACGCGACCGAGACCGCGGTCGCCGTGGTCGGCAAGGCCATGCAACTGCACGGCGGCATCGGCTACACCTGGGAAAGCGGGGTGCACGTCTACCTCAAGCGCGCCACCCTGAACCGGTCCATGTTCGGTTCCCCGGCGGCGCACCGGCGCGTCCTGGCGGCGCGCCTCCGATAATGCCGCTCGCCACCGGGGACATGTGCCATCGTGGCGTATGCCTCGATGGTCGGCAGTGGGGTCGGTACTGCTCGCAGCGGCGACGTTGATCTCGTGCTCGGTGCCGACCGACAAGACCGTCAGCAAGGAACGGCTGCAGGAACAGATCACCGAAGAGGTCACCGAACAATCCGGGGCCGCCCCGGATTCGGTGAACTGCCCGGACGGTCTGGCCGCCGTGGTCGGCGCGACCCTGGACTGCACCCTGGTCGATCAGCGTGAACACCGCCGGGTCAGCGTGACGGTGGGCAGCGCGCAGGGTGACCAGGTGGATCTGTTCATCGTGCAGAGCATCGGCAAGGGCACCGTCGCGCGGCAGATCACCGAGGAGATCGGCCGCCGGATCGGTCGCGCTCCGGAGTCGGTGACCTGCCCCGCCGACCTCAAGGGGGATGTGGGCGCCACCGTGCGGTGCATGCTCACCGACCGCGGTGAGACCTACGGCGTGACCGTGACGACCGTCGACCGCGGCGAGCTGGCCTTCGACTTCACCGTCGACGAGCAACCGCAATGACGTTCGTGGCTGCGGCCGCCGGCCGCCATCTTGTTAGCCTGTCGGCATGTACCGACGGGCCAGACGCCTCGCCGGATGGCTCAGCCTTGCGCTCACCGCAACGCTGATCTTGGCCGGATGCGGTACCACCGTGCTCGACGGCCGAGCGGTATCGATGCTGTTCGACCCGTCCAGGGCGGGCGGCCTGCCGGCCGGCGACGGGCCCAGCGGTCCGCGACCGGATGCGCCCCCACCCTCACGCGCCGCGGCGCACAGCGACAACGGCCCGGTGGACCGGCTGGCCCTGACGGCCATCGACGATCTGGAGCAGTTCTGGTCCGAGCACTGGAACGGCGCCCTCACCGGGACGTTCACCCCGGTGGCCGGCCTGGTGTCCTACGACGCGGCCGACCCCGCCGCACCGCGAGTGTGCGGTAACGAGCTCTACGGCCTGTCCAACGCCTTCTACTGCTATGACGGTGACGTGCTGGCCTGGGATCGCGGCCAGTTCATCCCGGGCGCCGCCCAGTACTTCGGTGAGATGGGCGTCGTCGGCGTGATGGCCCACGAATTCGGCCACGCCGTACAGGCCAAGGCACACCTGGTCGAGAAGGCCACCCCGGTGCTGGTCAAGGAGCAGCAGGCAGACTGCTTCGCCGGGGTGTACCTGCACTGGGTGGCGGCGGGTAACTCCCCGCGCTTCGTGTTGAGTACCGGTGACGGCCTCAATCACGTTCTGGCCGGCGCCATCTACATCCGCGATCCGCTGATGACGCAGGAGGAAGCGATCCTGACCGGGGATGCGCACGGATCGGCGCTGGACCGGATCAGTGCCTTCCAGATCGGTTTCAGCGGTAACGCCGATCAGTGCGCCGCCATCGACATGGACGACATCGTCGAGCGTCAGGGCGACCTTCCGCAGTTCCTGTCCTACGACGCTCACGGAGCACCGTCCCTCGGCGACAGCGCCATCGACGCCGATCTGCTCGCGGACCTGATGACCACCCTGGGCGACGTCTATTCCCCGCAGAACCCACCCGCCCTGAACCTCGAACTCGCCAACTGCCCTGACGCGGAGACGATTTCGCCCGCCTCGTATTGTCCGGCGACGAACACCATCAATGTCAACCTACCCGCCCTGCAGGAGCTGGGCACCCCGAAGTCCGAGGAGCAGGGGGTGCTGCTACAGGGTGACAACACCGCGCTGTCGGTGGTGACATCACGCTATGCCCTTGCGGTACAACGGGAACGCGGTCTTCCGCTGGAGTCCCCGGTGACGGCGCTGCGCACCGCCTGCCTGACCGGCGTCGCCCAGGGCAGGATGGCCGAGCCCGGCAGTCCGCTGGCCCTGTCGGCAGGCGACACCGATGAGGCGATCTCCGGGCTGCTGACCAATGGCCTGGCGGCGAGCGACGTCAACGGGGTGACCGCCACCGCCGGGTTCACCCGGATCCTGGCCTACCGGGCCGGGCTTTCCGGTGATCCGGAACAGTGCTACCAACGGTTCGCGTCGTGACCCGGCCGCCGGATCCACAACAACCGTGGTGGACGCGCCCCGGCGGTGCGCCGCCGCCCGGACGGCAGTCCGGGCCTCCCCCACGGCCGCCGTATCCCGCTGCCCCGCAACCGCATCGGCCGCCGCACCCCGGTTATGCCCCGCCACCGCAGCGCCCCGTCCCTCCACCGCGACGGCCTGCGCCGCCGTCCCCGCAGGCGCAGCGCCCGAAACCGGTGATCGACCCGAACCGCTACCAGCTGCCGCCGGGCACGCCCGCACCGCACCGGGCGGCCCCGCAGTCCGCCGACGGCCGGAAATGGCTGATCGTGGGAGCCGCTGCGATCGCCGTCCTCGTCGCTGGAATCGGGGTGTGGCAGTTCGCGTTCCGCGATGCCACCGTCATCCGCGTCGAGCAGGCCGAGGATGGTGTCCGGCAGATCCTGTCCGACCCGATCAACGGGTACGGCGCCAACAACATCAGCGCGCTGCGCTGCAACGGCGGCAAGGACCCGTCCGCCGCCAAGGGCGACAGTTTCACCTGCGCGGTGGAGATCGACGGAGCCATCCGCCAGGTCTACGTCGAGTTCCAGGACGACAAGGGCACCTTCGCCGTCGACGGACCCCGATAGCGGAACAGGCTTACGTCCGGCCCACGGTGGGTACGTGGATGCCATGGCTGAGGATTCCTGGACGGTCCAGATCGGTGTGGTCGACGATCCGACCACCGACGGGGTGCCGCCGGTTCCGGCCGACGTCTATTCGGGTGACGAGGACGGCGCTCGAGCCGCGTACGCCGAACGGTCCGCCCAGGCTGCGCAGGCGGACTACCGCTACGTGCTGTTGCGCCAGCTCGGTGAGGTCATCGAGTGCTGGGGGACGCCACCGGCTGCAGGTTAGCCACCGCAGCATCGGCAATACACATTCTGGTGCGGGCGGTGGGATTCGAACCCACACGCTCTCTCGAGCACCGGCACCTAAAGCCGGCATGTCTGCCGTTCCATCACGCCCGCAAGCGGGGTTCAGGGTACCGCCTCGCTGCACATATTTGGTTGTCGGTGGGAGCAACTAGCGTCGACCGCAACAGCGGGAGGCCCGATGCGCTCGGTCGAGGAGTTCGAAGCCGTACGACAGCTCATCGAAAGTGGGCTGAACGACTGTGAAATTGCGCGCCGAACGGGAATCCCACGGCGCACTGTGTGCGATTGGCGACACAGCCCCAAACCGATCACATCCCGCGACGGCTGCAAGAAGCACGACTACAGCCTGCTGCCGTCGGACGCATACAGCTACCTGCTCGGTATGTACCTCGGCGACGGATACATCAGCCGCGCTCGCTCCGTGTGGCGACTCCGGGTCACCCTCGACAAGAAGTACCCGGGGATCATCGCGAGCTGTTGCGCCGCCATCGACAAGATCATGCTCGGTCAGAGCGCGACGGTATTCCCTCGCAAGACCGGCTGCGTGGACGTGTCCCTGTTCTCCAAACATTGGGCCTGCCTGTTTCCTCAACACGGACCCGGCCCCAAGCACCTCCGCCCAATCGTCCTGGAACCCTGGCAGCAGGCGCACGTCGATGCCGCCACCGAGGACTTCGTCCGCGGCCTCATCCACAGCGACGGGTGCCGCGTGGTGGCCAACGACCGTGGGGTCGCCAGCGTCCGCTATCACTTCACCAACCACTCCACCGATATCCGCAACCTGTTTTGCGCGGCCCTGGACAAACTCGACATCCCGTGGACCCAGAACAGTCGCTACATGATCGCTGAACTGATCCCCCGGTCGCTGCGCTCCTGCCCGCCGATATACCGAAAAGCGGCGACCGCCCGCCTCGATGAGTTCATCGGCCCCAAGACCTGATCGAGGCAGACGGTAAAGTTGACCCATGTCCACTACACGACGTAGGAGACCAGCGCTCTTCGCGCTGGCCGCCGTCGCCGCCGGCGGCTGCCTGCTGCTGGCGTGGTGGCAGTGGACCCGCTACGAGTCGACCGCCGGCACCTTCCTGAACCTCGGCTACGCCCTGCAGTGGCCGATGTTCGCCGCATTCTGCGTGTACGCCTACTTCAAGTTCGTCCGCTTGGAGGAAGCCCCGCCGGAATACGAGCAGAACGAGTCCGGCAAGGTGACCGCGATCCCCGACGGCCTGCTCCCCGACCGCCCGAAGGCCGTGACCCCGGCCGGCGACGACGACCCGACTCTGCGCGAGTACAACGCCTACCTCGCCGGCTTAGCCCAGTCCGACCCCGATAAGAACCCAGACGACAGGACCACCCGATGAGCACGCCCGAAACGCCGACCGGAGCCGAGAGCCAGCAGACCGACGGGCCGCTGGTGCCACTGGCATCCATTCAGAAGGCGCTGGCCAGCTACCGGGTCCTGGCCTGGGCGACCGGTCTGTGGCTGATCGCACTCTGCTACGAGATGGTGCGCAAGTACGGCTTCGGCGACGACTCGCTGAGCTGGATCGCGGTCGTGCACGGCTGGGTCTACTTCGCCTACCTGATCGCCACCGCGAACCTCGCGGTGAAGGTCCGCTGGCCGCTGGGCCGTGCGATCGGCACCCTGATCTCCGGAACGGTCCCGGTGCTGGGGCTCATCGTCGAACACTTTCAGACGCTGGACGTGAAGAAGCGCTTCGGTCTCTGACCTCCGTCTCACCGGGTTGACGCACCGACGGGATCAGCAGCGTCAGCACGGCCGAGACAGCCGCGATGACGGCCGCGACGATGAGCGCCACCCGGAAACCGTCCAGCGTCGGCACCTCGTGCCCACCCGCCGTCATCGTCATCGCTGCCAGGATCGCGCCGAGCACCGCGCTGGAGATCGAGGTCCCCAGTGAGCGCGCCAGTGCGTTGAGACCGTTGGCGGCCGCGGTCTCCGAGAGCGGCACCGCGGCGTTGATCAGCGCGGGCATGGATGCGTAAGCGAAGCCCACCCCGATGCTGATGAGCACGTTCAGCGCGAGCACCTGCGGGCCGCTGCCGAGCAGCCACAGCCCCGACAGATACGAGCCTGCGATGATGACGCAGCCGACGAACAACGTGAAGCGCGGACCGCGGGCGCCCGACACCCGGGCCGCGATGGGTGCCATCACCATCATCGCCAGGCCGCCGGGCGCCATCCACAAACCCGCCTCCAGCATGGACATGCCCAGGCCGTAGCCGGTCTCTTCGGGCAACTCCAGAACCTGCGGCGCGATCAGCGTCAGCGCGAACATGGCGAACCCCACCCCGACCGAGGCGATGTTGGTGATCAGCACCGGCGGGCGCACCGTGGTGCGCAGGTCCACCACGGGTGAGTCGAACCGCAGCTGCCAGAACACGAAGACCGCGAACACCAGTACCGAAGCGCCGAACATCGCCACCGTCGTGGCCGAGGTCCAACCCCAGTCCCGGCCCTTGGTGATGCCCAGCAGCAGGGTGATCAACCCCGCGGCGAGTAGCAGCGCCCCCAGTGGGTCGAGCCGGTCGGTCGAGGTGGCCGGGACCGCGGGCACCAGCGCCACGAACAACACCAGCAGCACTGCGCCGAGGCCCGCGGCGAACCAGAACAGCGCGTGCCAGCTGAACTGCTGGGCGATCGCGGCCGACAACGGCAGCCCGAGCGCCCCGCCGACGCCGAGCGAGGAGCTCATCAGGCCCATCGCGCTGCCGACCCGTTCGGCGGGCACCGACGCCCGCAGCACGCTGATGCCCAGCGGGATGATGGGGATGCCCACGCCTTGCAGGCCGCGGCCGACGACGAACGGGATGAGGGTGCTGCTCAGCGCCGCGACCAGCGATCCGGCGATCAGCACCGCGGCGCAGACGATCAGGATCGGTTTGGGACCGTACAGGTCACCGAGCCGCCCGAAGACCGGTGTGGCGACGGCGGCGGTCAGCAGCGTGACCGTGATCGCCCAGGATGCATTGGACGGGCTGGCCTGCAGCAGTTTCGGCAGTTCCGGGATGAGCGGGATCATCAGCGTCTGCATCAGCGAGACGCTGATACCGGCGGCGCACAGGACGGCGATGAGCACGCCGGGATGGGCTGACATTTCCCGCAGAGGCCGCCGCGGCTCGGTTGCATCCACGGCCGCGAGCATTACACGTTAGTTGCGCTATGCAAAATTTCTCGTCCCGCCCGCCGGGACCCCGGCGAAACTCGCGTACCGGTCGCGCCCAAGGCGGAAATCACGACGGGTACGCGAGTTTCGCCGGGAGTCAGGTCGCCGGGAGTCAGGGCGCCCAGAGTCGGGTGAGTGCACCAGGTGACGGCGCTAGCAGAGCTTGCGCAGCGCCGGCACCAACAACGCCAGCGCCCGGCCGCGGTGCGAGGCCGCATCCTTCTCGGCCGCGGAGAGTTCAGCGGCCGAACGCGACGACCCGTCGGGCACGAAGATCGGGTCGTAGCCGAACCCGTTCTCGCCGCGGGGTTCGCGGGCGATCACGCCGGGCCATTCGCCGCGGACCACCACCGCGTCCTGCTCCCCCGGCCCGTACACCAGGGCACACGCCGAGACGAATGCCGCGCCGCGCCGCTCGTCGGGCACGTCCCGCAACTGGCCCAAAAGCAGTTCCAGGTTCGCCAGGTCGTCGCCGTGCGCCCCGGCCCAGCGCGCCGAGAGCACGCCGGGCATCCCGTTCAGTGCCTCGACCGTCAGCCCCGAATCATCGGCCACCGCGGGCAACCCGGTCGCGGTGTACGCATCGCGCGCCTTGGCCAGCGCGTTCTCCTCGAAGGTCGCGCCGGTTTCGGGAGCCTCGTCGAACGCGGGCACGTCGCCGAGAGACAACAGCGTCATGGTCAGCCCGGCCGCATCGAGCACCCGACGCAGTTCGGCCAGCTTCTTCGCGTTGCGCGAGGCAACCAGTAACTCGGTCAGCTTCCGAACGCCTTCTTCGCCGACCCGCTGGGCGGCTCGGGCAGCACGCCCGGGTAGGGCAACTCCAGGGCCGCCTGCTGGATGGCGAACAGTTCCTCGCAGGAGGCCAGCGCCAGATCCAGCATCTTGTCCAGGGTGGAGCGCGGGAAGGTCGCGCCCTCGCCGGTGCCCTGGATCTCGACCAGGGTGCCGGTGTCGGTGGCGACGACGTTCATGTCGACCTCGGCGCGGGAGTCCTCGGTGTAGGGCAGGTCCACCCGGACCCGGCCGTCGACCACGCCGACCGATACCGCCGCGATCGCGCAGGACAGCGGGCGCGGATCGGACAGCCGACCGGCCGCGGCCAGATAGCTGACGGCATCCGAGAGCGCCACGTAGGCACCGGTGATGGCGGCGGTGCGGGTGCCGCCGTCGGCCTGCAGCACGTCGCAGTCGATGGCGATGGTGTTCTCCCCGAGCGCACCGAGGTCGATGCAGGCGCGCAGGGACCGGCCGACCAGTCGGCTGATCTCCTGGGTGCGCCCGCCCACCTTGCCCTTGACCGATTCTCGGCCGGAACGCTCGTGGGTGGCCGCGGGCAACATGGCGTACTCGGCGGTCAGCCAGCCCTGCCCGGAGCCCTTGCGCCAGCGCGGGACGCCCTCGGTCACCGATGCGGTGCACATGACCCGGGTCTGGCCGAACTCGACCAGCACCGAACCGGCGGGATGGGAGGTGAAACCACGGGTGATGACCACTGGCCTCAGCTCGTCGTCGAGCCGGCCGTCTTCTCGTCTGGACACCGGCCAACCCTAGCGCGCGGGGCGGTCGTCGAACCGCGCGGCAGCGCCTCGAACACCGCGCGGCAGCGCCTCAGGCTCAGTGGCGCGTGATGTCGAACGTCTCGCCGCACACCACCGCGTGCACCGGACCGTCGAATTCGGCCTTGGCCTCGGTGATGACGTCCTCGCGTGAGGTCCACGGCGGGATGTGGGTCAACAGCAGCTCCCCCACCCCGGCACGGGCGGCGATCTGGCCGGCCTCGGTCCCGGACAGGTGCAGGTTGGGCGGGCGGTCCGGGGAGTGCGTCCAGGACGCCTCACAGAGGAAGACGTCGGCACCGCGCGCCAATTCGACCACCGCATCACAGATTCCGGTGTCACCGCTGTAGACGAACGTGACGCCGTCCCGATCGGTGAAGCGCATGCCGTAGGACTCGGTGGGATGGCAGACCAACCGGGGCTCCACCGTCAGCGCGCCCAGTCGCAGCGACTTCCCGTCGACCCAGGACTGCACCTCGAAGATGTCGGAGATGTCGTCGACCTCGCCGCCCTCCGGCGAGGACGCCGCCCCCAGCCGCTCCCAGGTGTGCGTCGGGCCGAGCAGCAACGCACGCCCCTTGGGCGGGGTGGGGTGATACCGGCGCCAGACGAACAGGCCGGGCATGTCCAGGCAGTGGTCGGCATGCAGGTGCGAGAGCAAGACGTTCACCGAACCGGGGTCGGCATGTCGCTGCAGCGCGCCGAGCACGCCGCCGCCGAAATCGAGCACCATCGGCGCGGTGTCGGGTTCGGTGAGCAGATATCCGGACGCGGGCGAATCGGGGCCGACAACACTGCCGGAACAACCCAGTACGGTGACTCGCACAGGTCTAGCTTGCCATGCCCCCCAGCACGGCGGCGAAGGCATCACCGCATTGCGCGACAAGTTTCATTTTGTGTCCTCGCCGTGACGCGGAGCAGCACCGGAACGGTCGGTCTCTCACCTATCAATCGACCCGGCGGCGTGGCTCGAACCACAGCAGCAAACGAACCGTCAGATCCCCGACGGGGCCACGGTCCGGCGTCGCTCCCGCGCTTTGCGCTCGGGCCCGGACAACACGTACGCGGCGATGAAACCGGCGATCGCCCCGCACAGATGCCCCTGCCAGGACACCCCCGGGGTGCCCGGCACCACGCCGAGCAGGATGCCGCCGTAGACCAGCGCGACGATGACGCCGACGATGATCTCCCAGGCCGTGCGGGTGAAGAACCCGAACACGATGAGGAAGGTCAGCCAGCCGAAGATCAGCCCGGAAGCGCCGATGTGGTTGGTGGTGCACTGCACACCGATGTACGGGCAGTGCGCGCCGATGTTGCCGATCAACCAGGTACCGAACCCGCCGAGCAGCCAGATGATGGCGGTGGCGGCGATGAACCGACCCATCCCCGCCAGCGTCATCAGGAAGCCGAGTACGAGCGCCGGGACGGTGTTGGCGATCAGATGCGGCCAGCCGCCGTGCAGCAGCGGCGCCCAGAGGATGCCCCACAGCCCGTCGGTCTGCAGCGGCCGGATGCCGTCCTGGTCGAGGCGGTGCCCCAGGACGGTGTCGACGATCTCCATGACGTACAGCAGCGCCACGAAGCTGATGATCGTGATACCGCCGACCAGCCAGGCCGGCTTGTTCTTCTGCTCCGGGGTGCCCGGGAGATTCATCGCCATACCCAGTCCCCTGGTCTCAGGCCCACAACTGGCCTTCCAACGCATCCTCTGCGTCATCGAGGCTACCGGCGTACGCGCCGGTCGACAGATACTTCCAGCCCGCATCGCACACGGTGAACGCGATATCGGCCCGCTCACCGGCCTTGATCGCCTTGGTCGCCATCCCCAGTGCCGCGTGCAGGATCGCCCCGGAGGAGATCCCGGCGAAGATGCCCTCGACCTCGACCAGTTCGCGGGTGCGTTTGACGGCGTCGAAGGCGCCGACCGAGAACCGGGTGGTCAGGATCTCCGGGTCGTACAGTTCGGGGACGAAGCCCTCGTCGATGTTGCGCAGCGCATACACCCCCTCGCCGTAGCGGGGTTCGGCCGCCACGATCTGGATGCCGGGGACGCGCTCGCGCAGGAACCGGCCGGTGCCCATCAGGGTCCCGGTGGTGCCGAGGCCGCCGACGAAGTGGGTGATCTCGGGCAGGTCGGCCAGCAGTTCGGGGCCGGTGCCCTCGTAGTGTGCCGCGGCATTCGCCGGGTTGCCGTACTGGTACAGCATGACCCACGAAGGATTCTGGGCGGCAAGCTCTTTCGCGGTGGCGACGGCGGTGTTGGAGCCGCCCTCGGCGGGGCTGTAGATGATCTTCGCGCCGTACAGTTCGAGCAGCTGACGCCGCTCGATCGAGGTGTTCTCCGGCATCACGCAGATCATCCGGTAGCCCTTGAGCAGGGCCGCCATGGCCAGCGAGATACCGGTGTTGCCACTGGTGGGCTCCAGCAGCGTGTCGCCGGGCTTGATCACCCCGTCGCGCTCGGCCTGCTCGATCATCCGCAACGCCGGACGGTCCTTGATGGAACCGGTCGGGTTGCGGTCCTCGAGCTTGGCCCAGATCCGGACGTGCGGACCGTTCTCGTCGGCGTCCCAGCGCGGGGACAGCCGCTGCAGTCCGACGAGCGGGGTGTTCCCGAGCGCCTCCAGCAGCGAGTCGTAGCGCACGCTAGCCTCCGGCGACGGCAGGCAGGATGGTGACCGAGTCGCCGTCGGCGATCACCGTCTCCAGACCGCCGGAGAACCGGACGTCCTCGTCGTTGACGTAGATGTTGACGAAGCGGTGCAGCTTGCCCGGCTTGTCGGGGTCCACCAGCCGCTCGCTGATCCCGGAATACCTGGATTCCAGGTCGGCGATGACGGCCGCCAAGGTGTCCCCGGCGGCGCTGACGCGCTTCTCCCCACCGGTGTGGGTGCGCAGGATGGTCGGGATGGAAACTTCTACAGCCACTGCTGGTCCTCTTTCTTACTGCTCGTACGCTACGACGATGCTGACAGGTTCTTCGGTGACGACGCCGTCGACGATGCGGTAGCTGCGCAGCTCGTGCACCTCGGGATCGCGGGTGGACACCAGCACGTAGTGAGCGTCGGGTTCCGCGGCGATGGCCACGTCGGTACGGCTCGGGTAAGCCTCGGTGCCGGTGTGCGAGTGGTAGATGACCACCGGCACCTCGTCGGCCGCGTCCATCGCCTTCCACACCTTGAGGTGTTCCATGGAATCGAACCGGTAGAAGGTGGGCGAACGTTCGGCGTTGACCATCGGGATGAAGCGCTCGGGGCGATCGGAACCCTCCGGTCCGGCGATCACCCCGCACGCTTCGTCGGGATGGTCGGCACGCGCGTGGGCGACCATGGCATCCACCAGGTCGGCGCGAATCACCAGCACGTCAGGGCTCCATGTTCTCGGTCGGGTTTCTCGGGTCGGTCGCCGTCATGCGAATGCACCGGGCAACAGGTCACGATAGGTGGGTATTCCGGCGACGCTCTGAGCGGCCAGCACTCCGACGAGCACCGCCCGGGCCAGACAGTCCGCCGCGGCGGCTCCGATCGCGGTCAGCGCCGCGGTCTCCGGGGACATCGCCGTCGGAGTCTTCTCCGAGGTCGGCAGGGTCACCGCGCCGGTGGCCAAGGCGAAGACCGTGTCACCGTCGACTGGGGTGTGCGCCGGCCGGATGCTGTGTGCCAGGCCGTCCTGCGCCGCGATCGCGATGCGGCGGCAGCCCGCCGGGCTGACCGCGGCGTCCGTCGCCACCACCGCGATGGTGGTGTTCAGCGGGCCGCTCTCCTTGTCGAGGCGGGCGAATTCGGCCACCTGCTCGGCCGGGGGCGCGTGGAGGCCGAACAGCTTGATCAGATCCGCCATCCAGGGCAGCCCGGTGGCCGGGTCGACGACGTTGCCGCCCGAATTGACCGCGACGACGGCGCCCACGGTCACCCCGAGATCGTCCAGCCTGATCGAGGCGGTACCGAGCCCGCCCTTGAGCACCCCGGCGCGCGCACCGGCGCCGGCGCCGGCGCTGCCGATCGCAAAAGTCGGTCCCCCGTCGCTTCGCTCGACCATCTCGGCACCGGCGGCCTGCACCGCGGCGTACCCGAACTCCGCGGTGGGCCGGCAGCCCCAGCCGCCGACGGGTAGGTCGAAGATGACCGCGCCCGGCACGATCGGCACCACCCCGCCGTCCATCTTCACCCCGCGGCCCTGTTCCTCCAGCCAGGACATCACCCCGTCGGCGGCGGCCAGCCCGTAGGCGCTGCCGCCGGTGAGGACCACCGCATCGACGTGGCGCACGCTGTTGGCGGGATCCAGCAGGTCGGTTTCCCGACTTCCCGGTGCGCCACCGCGGCAGTCCACCGCGCCGACGGTGCCCTCGGGCGCGAGCACCACCGTGCTCCCGCACGCCCACCCCGACCCCAGGGTGGCGTCGTCGTCGATGCGGTGGTGGTTGCCGACCCGGATGCCGGCGACATCGGTGATGGAGCCGAAGGCGCTCACGTGGCACCCCGGCTCTTCGCGCGAGCGCTCATCGTGATCCCATCAGGCTGAGCACCAGATACTCCTGCAGCACGGTCAGCCACTGGTAGACGTCGAGGTGCCCGGCCATCGGATGTCCGGGCGGTAGCTGATCGAGTCCCTCGGGGCCGATCTCCAGCATCGCCCCGAGCGCCAGGCGCACATCGTTGACCGCCGACGCCCACGCGTGCGCATCGTCCTCGGAGAGCTCGAACTTGCCACCGTTCTCCGGCAGGGTGTCCAGAAGCCGTTGCGCAGCTTGACGTTTCGCATCGATAATGGCCGGCTCGTGCAGGCTGCGCAGGGCGCTGTTCAAACTGTCCGCGGCAGACGAACCGGCGGGATGCCCGTTGCGGGACCGGAAGAAATCCGGCAACAACCGCTTCATCGTCTCGTCCTCGGGCGGGGACGAGTGGCCGGTGCGGATCCCGGTGATCTCGCTGAGTTCGTCAGCCGGAGCGCCAGATTGGCGGTCGTCGAGCATGCCGGTCAGCGAGGACACCAGGTTACGCAGCAGCCCGGCCTCGTGCGCCGCCAGCGAGGACCGGAACCGTGGGCCGTCGACACCGTCGATCCGCTTCCATTTGCGCACGTGATCAGCGATCCTGCTGCATGGTGGCCCACAGCCCCGCGGAGTGCAGCTTGGTGACGTCGACCTCCATCGACTCACGGCTGCCGGCCGAGACCACGGCCTTGCCCTCGGTGTGCACCTGCATCATCAGTTTGGTGGCGTGCGGTTCGGAGTACCCGAACAGTTTCTGGAAGACGTAGGTCACGTACGACATCAGATTCACCGGGTCGTCCCACACGATCGTCACCCAGGGAGTGTCGGCGGCGGCGTCTTCGTGGCGGTCCACATCGGCCGCGTGGTCCTCCCGAGTACCCGGCTTTGTCCGCGCTGGGGTAACCATGAGGCACAGGATACCGGGGCGCGACCGCGCGCCCGAATCCGAACGGTACCGATACGGTGAGACCGTGAACGACGGCGTGGGCGACGCTTGCGGGGCGATCGGATGACCGGTACCGCACTGCTGACCGACAAGTACGAGCTGACCATGCTGGCGGCTGCGCTCCGGGACGGCTCGGCGCACCGACGGTGCACTTTCGAGGTCTTCGCACGCCGGCTGCCAGAGGGTCGCCGCTACGGCGTCGTCGCGGGAACCGGCCGGCTCGTGGAAACCCTGGCGCAGTTCACCTTCGATGAGCAGGCGCTGGCCTCGGTGGCCGGGTTCCTGGACGCGGACACGTGCGCGTTCCTGTCCGGGTACCGGTTCGGCGGCGACATCGACGGCTATCCCGAGGGTGAGCTGTATTTCCCGCACTCGCCGGTGCTGACGGTGCGCGGCAGTTTCGCCGAATGTGTCCTGCTGGAGACCCTGGCGCTGTCCATCCTCAATCACGACAGCGCCATCGCCTCGGCCGCGGCCCGCATGGTCTCGGCGGCCGGCGGCCGCCGGCTCATCGAGATGGGCTCACGGCGCACCCATGAGGAGGCCGCCGTCGCCTCGGCCCGGGCGGCCTGGATCGCCGGGTTCTCCGGCAGCTCCAACCTGGCCGCCCAGCAGCGCTACGGCGTGCCCGCTCTGGGCACCAGCGCGCACGCGTTCACCCTGCTGCACACCACGGCCGACGGCACCGGCGACCCCGCCGCCCGGGACCTGAGTGAACGCGCCGCGTTCGCCGCGCAGGTGCAGGCCCTCGGCGTGGGCACCGCCCTGCTGGTGGACACCTATGACATCACCGCGGGTGTGGCCAACGCCATCGCGGTGGCCGGACCCGAATTGGGCGCCGTGCGCATCGATTCGGGGGATCTGGGGGTGCTGGCCAGACAGGTCCGCAAACAACTCGACGATCTCGGCGCGGACAAGACCCGGATCGTGGTCTCCGGCGACCTCGACGAGTTCGCCATCGCGGCGCTGCGCGCCGAACCCGTCGACAGCTACGGGGTGGGGACCTCGCTGGTCACCGGATCCGGGGCGCCCACCGCCGGCATGGTCTACAAGCTCGTCGAGGTCGACGGCATCGCCGTGCAGAAGCGCAGCGCGCACAAGGCCTCGCAGGGCGGCGCCAAGCAGGCCCTGCGACTGGCCAAACCGTCGGGCACCGTGGTCGAGGAGGTGGTGTACCCCGTCGGGCAGCCACCGCAGCCCGAGAACGGCTATCACGCGCGGCCGCTGTCGGTCGCACTGGTCCGCGGCGGGGAACCGGTCCAGGATCCCGACCTCGACGCCGCCCGGGCCCGGGTCGCGGCCGGGCTGCACAGTCTGCCCTGGGACGGGCTGAAGCTGTCCAAGGGCGAGCCGGCCATCCCGACCCGCGTCATCGCCGCCGGCCCGTCGTGACCAAGAGTTCGTCGCCGCGCCGCTCCGCGCGTCCGGACGCGGTCACCGAACTGTTGGCCTCGGCGGTCTCCGCACTCGGCGGCGCACAGCGCCCCGGGCAGGTTCAGATGGCCGAGGCCGTCAGCGAGGCCTTCGAGACCGGCCGCCATCTCGCGGTGCAGGCCGGCACCGGCACCGGCAAATCGCTGGCCTATCTGGTGCCGTCCATCGCGCGGGCGGTGTCGGCCAATGAGCCGGTGGTGGTGTCCACCGCCACCATCGCCCTGCAACGCCAACTCGTCGACCGCGACCTGCCCCGACTGGCCGATGCGCTGGCCGCCCACCTTCCGCGGCGCCCCACCTTCGCACTGTTGAAGGGGCGTGGAAATTACCTGTGCCTGAACAAGATCCACAACGGCGCGGCAGAACCCGACGAACTGCCGCAGGAGGAACTGTTCGACGCGGTGGCCGCCACCGCGCTGGGCCGCGATGTGAAACGGCTGACCGACTGGTCGTCGGACACCGAGACCGGTGACCGGGACGAGCTGGTCCCCGGGGTGCCGGACCGGTCGTGGAGTCAGGTCAGCGTGTCGGCCCGCGAATGCATCGGGGTGTCCCGGTGCCCGTTCAGCACCGACTGTTTCTCGGAGAAGGCACGCGCGAAGGCGGGCACCGCCGACGTGGTGGTCACCAACCACGCACTGCTGGCGATCGACGCCATCGCGGACGCCTCGGTGCTGCCCGAACACAGCCTGCTGGT
Source organism: Mycolicibacterium diernhoferi (assembly GCF_019456655.1). NCBI lineage: Bacteria > Bacillati > Actinomycetota > Actinomycetes > Mycobacteriales > Mycobacteriaceae > Mycobacterium > Mycolicibacterium diernhoferi. The sequence goes on from NZ_CP080332.1 coordinate 4,431,768, forward strand.
GGTCGACGAGGCCCACGAACTGGCCGACCGGGTCACCGGCGTGGCCACCGGCGAACTGTCTGCGGCGGTGCTCGGGGCGGCGCAGCGCCGGCTGGGACGGTTGGTCGCCGACGAACTCGCCGAGCGGTTCGAGGCGGCCGGGGCCAACCTGTCCGCGGCGATCTTCGACGCCGAGCCGGGGCGGATCGACCACCTCGACGAAGAGCTGGCCACCTATCTGACCGCGTTGCGCGATGCGGCGTTCGTCATCCGCTCGGCGATCGACACCACCCCGTCGGACCCGCAGGCCGCCGCCGCCCGCACCGAGGCCGTCACCGCGGTGACCGAGGTCGGTGACATCGCGGCGCGCATGCTGGACTCGTTCGGGCCGGCGATCCCGGACCGCCACGACGTGGTGTGGCTCGACCAGATCGAGAACAACCGCGGCGGGCCGAAGCGCGCCATCCTGCGGGTGGCGCCGCTGTCGGTCGCAGGGTTGTTGCGCACCAGGCTCTTTCAGCACTGCACGACGGTGCTGACGTCGGCGACACTGACCATCGGCGGCAACTTCGAAGCGATGGCCGGGGCCTGGGGGCTCAATGGCGGGGATCCACCGCCGAAGTGGCACGGCCTGGACGTCGGTTCACCGTTCGATCACGCCAAGTCCGGAATCCTCTATGTGGCCAAGCATCTGCCCCCGCCGGGCCGTGACGGCACCGGCTCCCCCGCCCAACTCGACGAGATCGAGGCGCTCATCACCGCCGCGGGCGGCCGCACGCTGGGTCTGTTCTCCTCGATGCGCGCGGCCCGGGCGACCGCCGAGGTGATGTCCGAACGGCTGTCGACGCCGGTGCTGTGTCAGGGCGAGGACACCACCGCCGCACTGGTCCAGCGGTTCGCCGACGACGATCAGACCTCGCTGTTCGGCACGCTGTCGCTGTGGCAGGGCGTCGACGTCCCCGGCCCGACCCTGTCGCTGGTGCTGATCGACCGGATTCCGTTCCCCCGCCCGGACGACCCGCTGCTGACCGCGCGTCAGCGGGCCATCGCCGCGCGCGGCGGCAACGGGTTCATGGCGGTGGCGGCCAACCACGCCGCGCTGCTGCTCTCGCAGGGGGCCGGCCGACTGCTGCGCCGCGTGGATGATCGTGGCGTGGTCGCGGTGCTCGATTCGCGGATGGCGACGGCCCGCTACGGCGGCTACCTCCGGTCCTCGCTGCCGCCGTTCTGGGCGACCACCGATCCCGAACGGGTGATCGCCGCCCTCAAACGCCTGCGCGGCGCCTGAGCGGACGGGTCGGGCCCGGCGGGCCCGGTTTGTTCACTATTCTGAGAGCCGATGCGGCATGCCCGGCCGGGCGCACCGAAAGGCGGGGGCACATGAGGCGCTCGGGGCGAGTGATGCGACGGGAGAACAACTCGGGGCGAGCGGAGCGACGGGCAAACGGCTCGGCGCGGCGCTTGGCGAGAACGGCGCTGGCCGCCTGCATCGTGTTGCTGGTCAGTTCCTGCGGGCAGTCCCTGCAGGGCACGCCGGTCTCGGTGTTCGCCGACCCGTTCCGGGTGGCGGGCATGCCCGCCACCGACGGCCCGACCGGCCTGCGCGATGACGCGGCCGAGCCGACCCGCGAGGTGACCGACACCGACGGCGGCGAGATCGACCATCTCGCGATCAGCTCCGTGAGCGACATCGAGGAGTTCTGGGCGACCGCCTACCCGGAGACATTCGGTGAGGACTTCACCCCGGTGACGGATGTGATCTCTTGGGACGCAGACGGATTCGACGGTGTCTTCTGCGGCGTCGACACCTACAACCTGGTCAATGCCGCGTTCTGCCACGATGACCTGACGATCGGCTGGGATCGCGGCGTGCTGCTGCCCGCCCTGCGCGACGCCAACGGCGATATGGCCGTCACGATGGTGCTCGCCCACGAGTACGGCCACGCCGTGCAGAAGCAGGCGGGGCTGCTCACCCGGTCGACGCCCACCCTGGTGTCCGAGCAGCAGGCCGACTGCCTGGCCGGGGTCTACATGCGCTGGGTCGCCGAAGGCAATTCGCCACGCTTCACCCTGTCCACCGCCGACGGGCTGAACAATCTGCTGGCGGCGATGATCGCGTTCCGCGACCCGCTGCTCAGCGAGAGCGATGTGGCCGCCGGTGAAGACGAACACGGGTCGGCATTCGAGCGGGTGTCGGCCTTCCAGTTCGGCTTCACCGACGACGCCGCATCCTGCGCCTCGATGGACCCGGCCGAAATCGAACAGCGCCGCGGCGATCTCCCGGTGTTGTTGCCGGAGAACCAGTCCGGTGAACTGGAGATCACCGAGGATTCCGTGCGGTCCATCATCGACGCGATGAACATCCTGTTCGAGCCGGCCGAGCCGCCCGCGCTGACCTTCGAACCGCAGGACTGCCCGGACGCCGACTCCGACGCCGCGGCGACATTCTGTCCAGCCACCAACACCATCGCGGTGGATCTCCCGGCGCTGGAGCAGCTGGGGACGCAATCCGAGGATGACACCGGACTGACCACCGGGGACAACACCGGCTACTCGGTGCTGATGTCGCGGTACATGCAGTCACTTCAGCATCAGCGCGACGGGGTCGCGCTGGACACCGCGCAGGCCGCGCTTCGTACCGCCTGCCTGACCGGTGTCGCCACCGCCAAGCTGACCCAGGAGGTCGGCACCCCGGACGGCAACACCATCCAGCTCACCGCCGGCGATGTCGACGAGGCGGTGTCGGGCATCCTGCTCAACGGTCTGGTGGCCAGCGACGTCAACGGTGAATCGGTGCCGTCCGGCTTCTCGCGCATCGACGCGTTCCGGGTCGGCGTGCTGGGCGAGACGGACCGCTGCTTCAAGCGCTTCCCGTGACCGGCGCTCAGACCACCTTCGTCTCGCCGTAATAGGCCAGCACCGAATCGGATTCGTCGGTGGACCGGGTCAGGAAGGCAAACGAGCGGATGAAGGACTGACCCACGCAGCCGTCGATCTTGACCTGGAAATTGCTGATCAGCACCCACGGGTTGGATCCCTTGAACTGTTTCTCGGTCACCGGGACGATGTTGACGATGCCCGGCTTCAGCCCGATCGCCACACCGCCGGTGACCGGTGTGGTCAGCACCGGGATCAACCCGTCCAGCGCCGGTGAGCCTACGTCGACGCCGGCCAGCCCTACCGACGGGGACGCGCCGGCGGTGCCGGTGATGGTCACGCCGTTGGAGGTGCTCATGTCGATGCCGCAGCCGATCTGGTAGCCGACCTCGAGCACGCCCTCGGGAATGTCGGTCCCCGGGCCGCTGATGTTCCCGCGGAATGTGCCTCCCACGACGTAGCTGCGCGAGGACAGCGCGGTGGTCAACGGCGCCGAGACGAGTTGGGTCTCGTCGCTCGCCGAGAGGGTGAGCCGCCAGCCGTCCGGGGTTTCGGTGCTGACCGGCGGCGGGGAGAAGACCAGACCGTGCTTCGGCCCGGCCGGGGGCGGGATCGCGGCGGCGACCGGTTGCATGACGGGGCCCAGCGGAGGTTCGAGCGCCGGGTCGATGGCGGGGGCGAAGACCGGATCCACGTCGGGCTCGGCGGGGTCGATCCCCGGATCGGCGGCGGCGGCCGGCACGCACAACACGGCGGCCGTCATCACCACGGTCAACAGGGCAAAGGGTCGTGGTACGGCAAACCCCTCAGTAGGCACCTCGAGGAACTTACGTGGCCTATGTAACTGTCCGGCCACGACAAGGACACGGGCCGTGCGGGTTTGCGCTCAGCCCACCGGCAGCCGCCACACGTACCCCGCCTCCAGCGCCACCCACAGCGCACCGTCGGCAGCGATGGCCATCCCGTGCGGTTCGCTGCCGGGCGGCAGATCGATGACCGTCGCCCCACCGTCGGCGCCGACCCGGGCGATCTGGTCGGCGCCCCACAGGCTGACCCACACCCCGCCGGACGGATCGGCCACCACCGCGTGCGGCTTGCCGGGCAGGTCGAGTTCCTGGATCGCCTCGTCGGTCGGGATGCGGCCGAGTTTCTCGGCGAGGAACTCGGTGAACCAGACGGCGTCGTCGTGGGTGGCGGCGATGCCCACCGGACCCGACCGCGGGGTCGGGACCTCGCGCACCCGCAGCGCACCGGAGGGTTCGAGGCGGCCGATCGCGTTCTTCTGGTTCATCGTGAACCACAGCGCGCCATCCGGGCCCGCGGCGATCATCGACGGCCCGCCGCCGGGCGCCGCCACCTCGGTGACCGTACCGTCGAGGTCGATCCGGCCGATGGTGCCGGCATTCATCGCGGTGAACCAGAGCGTACCTCCCGGTCCCGCGGTGATACCGAATGGAGCTGCGCCGGAGGCCAATTCGATCTCACTGAGCACGCCCCCGGTGGTGATCCGGCCGATCCGGTCATCGCCGGCCCGGGTGAACCACAGCGCACCGTCCGCGCCCGTGGTGATGATCGAGGGCAAGCTGTCGGGCGCGACGTCGTAGACGGTCAGCTCACCGCTGTCGGTGACGCGGGCGATCTGCCCACTGCGCACCAGCGTCACCCAGGTCGCACGGTCGGGACCCGCCGCCAGCGCGTAGGGCCCGCCGGGGACCGCGACCTCCAGGATCTGGTTCATGCCAGTGTGACGAGGGCGAGTTCGGTCTCCCCCGCCAGCAGCCGGTGATGCGGCAGCACCCGCACCGTGTAACCGACCGGACCGGCCACCGGCAGCGGCGTCGTCGTCGAGAAGATCTGATTGCCCCCCGCCGTGCCGGTGTGCGTCATCGGCACCTTGACCGGATCCTGCAGGACGTCGGCCGCATCGACACGTCCCAGCACCGCCTGGACGACGACCTCGTCGGGCGTCAGCCCGGCCAGGTACACCGACGCTGTCAGGGTCAGTTCGCTGCCGAGCAGCGGGGTGTCGGGCAGACCGTAACTGTCCACATCGGTGATCTGGATCTTCGGCCATTCCTGCTGTGCCCGTTGCCGATAGGCGGCCAGCTGACGCGCCGCACCGAACGGCACCCCGGTGGAATCGTTGTCGGGTTCGATGGTGGCCCGCAGCGACCGCGCGGCCGGCGCGTAGTACTGCTCGGTGTAGTCGCGCACCATCCGCGACGCCAACACTTTGGGCCCCAACGCCTGCAGCGTGTGCCGCACCATCTCGACCCACCGGCTCGGCACCCCGTCGATGTCGCGGTCGTAGAACCTGGTGGTCACCGAGGACTCCAGCAGGTCGTACAGCGCGGCGGCCTCGATGTCATCGCGGCGGCCCTCGTCGGCGAGGCCGTCGGCGGTCGGGATCTCCCAACCGTTCTCGCCGTCGTACCACTCATCCCACCAGCCGTCCCGGATGGACAGATTCAGTCCCCCGTTGAGTGCGCTCTTCATCCCGGACGTGCCGCAGGCCTCCAGCGGGCGCAGCGGGTTGTTCAACCACACATCGCAGCCCCAGTACAGCAACCGGGCCATCGACATGTCGTAGTCGGGCAGGAACGCGATGCGGTGCCGGACCTCCGGGCGGTCGGCGAACCGCACGATCTGCTGGATCAGCGCCTTGCCGCCGTCGTCCGCCGGATGCGACTTGCCCGCCACGATCAACTGCACCGGCCGGTCGGCGTCGAGCAGCAGCTTCTGCAGGCGGTCCTGGTCCCGCAGCATCAGCGTCAGCCGCTTGTAGGTGGGCACCCGGCGGGCGAACCCGACCGTCAGCACATCCGGATCGAAAGCGGTTGCGACCCAGCCGAGTTCCGCCTCCGTCGCACCGCGGGCCAGACAGGACCGGCGCAACCGGGCGCGCACATCCTCGATCAGCAGAGCCCGCAACTCGCAGCGGATGCGCCACAGCTGATCGGCGCCGACCTGCCGCAATCCCCGCCAGGTCTCGGGCTCCCGCAGCAGGGTCAGATCCTCGCTGTCGAGCAACTGCCGGCCGAGGTCGAGCCACTGCGGCGCCGCCCAGGTCGGTGCGTGCACGCCGTTGGTGATCGAGCCGATCGGCACCTCCTCCGGGTCGAAACCCGGCCACAGCTCCTGGAACATCTGTCTACTGACCCGGCCGTGCAGCAGCGACACGCCGTTGGCCCGCTGCGCCAGCCGCAGACCCATGTGGGCCATGTTGAACTTCGAGGGATCGTCCTCGGCGCCGAAAGCGATCACCCGGTCCAACGGCACTCCGGGCAGCAGGAGCCTGCCGGAACCATCCTCTTCGCGCGGGCGCTCATCGGACTCATGCTCTTCGCGCGGGCGCTCATCGGACTCATGCTCTTCGCGCGGGCGCTCATCGGCGAAATAGCGCCGGATCATCTCCACCGGGAATCGGTCGATCCCCGCGGGCACCGGTGTGTGCGTGGTGAACACCGTGGACGAACGGACCACGGTCAGCGCGGTGTCGAAGTCCAGTCCGGCGTCGATGAGTTCGCGGATGCGCTCGACACCGAGGAAGCCGGCATGCCCCTCGTTCATGTGGAACACCTCCGGTGCCGGCAGCCCCTCCACCGCGGTGTACGCCCGGATGGCCCGGATGCCGCCGATCCCGGCCAGGATCTCCTGTTTGATCCGGTGCTCCTGATCGCCGCCGTAGAGCCGATCGGTCACCCCGCGCAACTCGTGCTCGTTCTCGCCGATGTCGGAATCCAGCAACAGCAACGGGATTCGGCCCACCTGCGCCACCCAGACATGTGCGAACAGCTGCGCATCGTCGGGCATCGCCAACTCGATGAGCACCGCATCGCCGGCGGCGTCGGTCAGCAGTCGCAACGGCAGCCCCTGGGGATCCAGGGACGGGTACGTCTCGTGCTGCCAGCCGTCGGCGGTCAGCGACTGCCGGAAATAGCCCGACCGGTAGTACAACCCGACCGCGATCAACGGCAGGCCGAGATCCGATGCGGACTTGAGGTGGTCGCCGGCCAGGATGCCCAGGCCACCGGAGTAGTTGGGCAGCACCTCGGCCACCCCGAATTCCATGGAGAAGTACGCAATGCCGTTGGGTAGTTCGACGCCGTCGGCCGCCTGCTCCTGGTACCACAGCGGCCTGCCGAGGTAATCGGCGAGCTCGGCGGCCAGGCTGTCCACGCGCTGCAGGAAACCCTCGTCGCCGGCGAGGTCGTCGAGCCGTCGCGGATTGACCGCTCCGAGCAGCGCCACCGGGTCGGCACCGACCTGGGCCCACAGCGCCGGGTCGACGGCCGCGAACAACTCCTGTGTCGGTTTGTGCCACGACCAACGCAAGTTGACCGACAGCTCCTCCAAGGCGGCGAGCCGCTCTGGAAGATGGGCCCGGACGGTGAACCTGCGGAGAGCCTTCACACGAGTCAACCTTACTGACCGATCGGCCGTCGGCACCCGGCAACGGTGATCGGGGTCGCTTCGAGCAACCAACCCGCACAACTATGTGTCCCGGCCACTAGGTTGGGTACTCAGAGTCGGTAACGAGCGCGTCGAGGCAGAACCCAGAGACCAGACGGACCGCGGTCACCGAAGGCGGCGGCCGCACCGAGTGAGGAGATTCGTGCGTGACCGGTCGTATCGAGATCGATGACGTCGAGCCCGCGCTGTCCGGAGGACGGTTCCCCGCCAAGGCGGTGGTGGGTGAGGTTGTGCCGGTACGGGCGACCGTATGGCGCGAAGGCCACGAAGCGGTATCCGCCACCCTGGTGGTGCGCTACCACGGCACCTCCTACCCTCCGCTGACGCCGGACCCGCCGGGGATGACGCCCACACCGCGGGCGACGATCCCCGCGCCGCGCATCAAACCACTGCTGTTGCCTATGAGCCCGGGCCACACCCCGGATGTCCTGCACGGCCAGTTCACCCCCGACCAGGTCGGGCTCTGGACGTTCCGGGTCGACGGCTGGGGCGATCCGTTCGCGACCTGGCGCAAGGGCGTCACGGCCAAGCTGGACGCGGGCCAGGGCGAGACCGAGCTGTCCAACGACCTGCTGATCGGCGCCCAGATGCTGGAGCGGGCCGCCGCCGGTGTGCCCCGTCAGCAGCGCCATCCGCTGTTGGAGGCCGCGGCCGCACTCCGCGAGCCCGGTGACCCGCTGACCCGTGCGGCGGCGGCGCTCTCCCCCTCTATCGCCGACCTGCTGCGGCACTACCCGTTACGTGAACTGCTGACCCGCGGTCAGCAGTTCGGTGTGTGGGTGGACCGCCCGGCGGCCCGGTTCGCCTCCTGGTACGAGATGTTTCCCCGGTCGACCGGCGGCTGGGACAGCTCCGGCCGGCCGGTACACGGGACGTTCGCGACGGCGGCCAAGGACTTGCCGCGCATCGCCCGGATGGGTTTCGACGTGGTTTACCTGCCACCCATCCACCCGATCGGCAAGGTGCATCGCAAGGGCCGGAACAACACCGTGACCGCGAGCGAGGGCGATGTCGGCTCACCGTGGGCGATCGGCAGCGCCGAGGGCGGCCACGACGCCGTCCACCCCGATCTGGGCACCATCGAGGACTTCGACGACTTCGTCTCTGCGGCAGCCGATCAGGGCTTGGAGGTCGCACTCGATCTGGCGCTGCAGTGCGCGCCGGACCACCCGTGGGCCAAGGAACACCCCGAGTGGTTCACCGTGTTGCCCGACGGCACCATCGCCTATGCCGAGAACCCGCCGAAGAAGTATCAGGACATCTACCCGCTGAACTTCGACAACGACCCGGCCGGACTCTACGCCGAGGTGCTGCGGGTGGTGCGGTTCTGGATTTCGCACGGCGTCAAGACCTTCCGAGTCGACAACCCGCACACCAAACCGCCGAACTTCTGGGCCTGGCTGATCGGCAAGGTCAAGAACGAGGACCCGGATGTGCTGTTCCTCGCCGAGGCCTTCACCCGCCCGGCCCGGCTCTACGGTCTGGCCAAACTCGGTTTCACCCAGTCGTATTCCTACTTCACCTGGCGCACCGCGAAATGGGAGTTGACCGAGTACGGCCAGCAGATCGCCGAGTACGCGGACGTCGCACGGCCGAACCTGTTCGTCAACACCCCCGACATCCTGCACGAGAGCCTGCAACACGGTGGCCCGGGCATGTTCGCCATCCGGGCCGTGCTGGCCTCGACGTTCAGTTCGGCGTGGGGGGTGTATTCCGGCTACGAACTGTTCGAACACCGGGCGGTACGCGAGGGCAGCGAGGAGTACCTGGACTCGGAGAAATACGAACTGCGCCCGCGCGATTTCGAGGCGGCGGTCGCCACCGGGCAGTCCCTGGAACCCTTCCTGTCCAGGCTGAACGAGATCCGGCGCCTGCACCCGGCGCTGGAGCAGTTGCGCACCATCAAGTTCCACCACGTCGACAACGACGCGCTGTTGGCCTACAGCAAGTTCGACCCGGTGACCGGGGACTGCGTGCTGGTGGTGGTGACCCTCAACCCGTTCGGCGCCGAGGAGGGCACGCTGTGGCTGGACATGGATGCGCTCGGCATGGAGCCCTATGACCGTTTCTGGGTGCGTGACGAGGTCACCGGCGACGAATTCCACTGGGGCCAGTCCAATTACGTACGCCTGGACCCGGCCCGAGCGGTCGCGCACATTCTCAACATGCCGCTGATCCCCTACGACTCTCGACTGAACCTCTTGCGGAGGGAGTGAACGACGTTGACCCGAACCAACACGAACACCAGCATTCATCTGCGCCCCGGCGTGGACGACCTGCACCGGCTCGCGGCGGGCGAACACCACGACCCGCACTCCATCCTGGGCGCGCACGAGTACGGCGACCACACCGTCATCCGGGCGCTGCGCCCGCACGCCGAGTCGGTGACCGCGCTGATCGGCGGGCAGCGTTACCCGCTCAATCACCTGGAGGCCGGCCTGTTCGCCGGCGCGGTGCCGTTCACCGGCCTCATGGACTACCGCCTGGAGGTGCAGTATCCGGGCGTCCCGGCGTTCACCGTCGCCGACCCGTACCGGTTCCTGCCCACCCTGGGCGAGATGGACCTGCACCTGTTCGCCGAGGGCCGTCACGAGCGGCTGTGGGAGATCCTGGGGGCGCACCGTCGTAGTTTCACCACCCCCGACGGCGAGGTGCAGGGGTACTCGTTCGCGGTGTGGGCGCCGAACGCCAAGGGCGTCAGCCTGATCGGCGAGTTCAATCACTGGGACGGTGGTCAGGCACCGCTGCGTGTGCTGGGATCGACCGGAGTCTGGGAGTTGTTCTGGCCTGACTTCCCCGAAGACGGGCTCTACAAGTTCCGCGTGCACGGGGTCGACGGTTCGGTGACCGACCGGGCCGATCCGTTCGCCTTCGCCGCCGAGATCCCGCCGGCGACGGCCTCGCGGGTCACCGACAGCAACTACACCTGGAACGACGACGCGTGGATGGCCGCACGCGCGCTGCGTAATCCGGTGTTCGAACCGATGAGCACCTACGAGGTGCATCTGATGTCGTGGCGGCCGGGGCTGAGCTACCGCGAGCTGGCCGTCGAACTCACCGAATACGTCGTGGAGCACGGCTTCACCCACGTCGAGATGCTGCCGGTGGCGGCGCACCCGTTCAGCGGATCCTGGGGCTACCAGGTCACCTCCTACTACGCCCCGACTCCACGGCTGGGCAGCCCCGATGATCTGCGCCATCTCATCGACACGCTGCACCAGGCCGGCATCGGCGTGATCGTCGACTGGGTGCCCGCGCACTTCCCGAAGGACGCCTGGGCGCTCGGCCGGTTCGACGGGACCGCCCTCTACGAGCACTCCGACCCGCGCCGCGGCGAGCAACTCGACTGGGGTACCTACGTTTTCGACTTCGGTCGCCCCGAGGTGCGCAACTTCCTGGTCGCCAACGCGCTGTACTGGCTGCAGGAGTATCACGTCGACGGCCTGCGGGTCGATGCGGTGGCCTCGATGCTCTACCTGGACTATTCGCGACCCGAGGGTGGCTGGACGCCGAACATCTACGGCGGACGGGAGAACCTGGAAGCGGTGCAGTTCCTGCAGGAGATGAACGCGACGGTGCACAAGGTGACGCCCGGCATCGTCACCATCGCCGAGGAATCCACCTCGTGGCCCGGCGTCACGCGCCCGACGAACCTTGGCGGCCTTGGCTTCTCGATGAAGTGGAACATGGGCTGGATGAACGACACCCTGGAGTTCATCAAGCGCGACCCGATCCACCGCAGTTTCCACCATCACGAGATCACCTTCTCCATGCTCTACGCGTTCAGCGAGAACTACGTACTGCCCATCAGCCACGACGAGGTGGTGCACGGCAAGGGCACGCTGTGGAGCCGGATGCCGGGCAATGACCACAACAAGGCGGCGGGTCTGCGCGGGCTGCTGGCCTACCAGTGGGCGCACCCCGGCAAGCAGTTGCTGTTCATGGGCCAGGAGTTCGGCCAGCGCGCCGAATGGTCCGAGGAGCGTGGCCTGGACTGGTACCAACTGTCCGAGCAGAGCTTCTCCACCGGGATCGCGCGACTGGTCACCGACATCAACGCGCTCTACCGCAGCCGGCGGGCCCTGTGGTCACGCGACACCGTGCCCGAGGGTTACTCCTGGATCGACGCCAACGATTCGGCGAACAACGTGCTGAGCTTCCTGCGCTTCGGTGACGACGGCACCGCGCTGGCGTGCGTGTTCAACTTCTCCGGCGCCGAGCACGCCCGATACCGGTTGGGCCTGCCCCAGGCCGGCACCTGGCGTGAGGTGCTCAACACCGACGCCACCATCTACAACGGGTCCGGGATCGGCAACCTGGGTTCGGTGGAGGCCACCGCCGAGCCCTGGCACGGGCGCCCCGCCTCGGCGGTCCTGGCGCTGCCGCCACTGGCCGCGCTCTGGTTCGAGCTGGATCCATGACCGCCCAAACGAACAAACGGGCGCCGAAAGTCGAGCGAAATTACGCCATTTCGTCGATCTCGGCGCCTAGTACAGCGCGTTGGCGAGCTTACGGCGGGCCGCCAGCACCTCCGGGTCGGCCGCGTCGAACAGTTCGAAGAGCTCGATCAGCCGGGTGCGCGCGGCGGTGCGCTCGTCACCGGCGGTGCGTTTGATCAATGCGATCAACCGGTCGAAGGCACCCTCGATGTTCTGCTGCAGGATCTCCACATCGGCGGCGGCGAACGCGGCCTCGGCATCGCCGGGGGCGGCGTCGGCCAGTGCGGGAGCGTCGGCCGGGCGGGTCGTCGCACGCTGCAGGAAGGTGATCTGCCGGATGGCGCCGGCCGCTTCGGTGTCGTTCGGCTTGGCGGCCAGGATGTCCTGGTACGCGGTCAGCGCCGCATCGAAGTCGCCGTTGTCCAGATACGCCCGAGCCTGTTCCAGCGCCGGGTCGACCTGCTCGGCCTGCTCCGGGACCCCGCTGAGCTTGCCGGCCGTCGCGCTGAGCAGCGAATCGATCCACTGCCGCAGCTGATCTGCCGGCTGCGGACCCTGGAAGCTGGAGATCGGCTGACCACCGGCCAGCGCGACCACGGTGGGTACCGCCTGCACGCCGAACATCTGCGCGACCCGCGGCGTGGTGTCGACGTTGACCAGCGCCAGCGACCACGTGCCGCCGTCCTCCTGCGCGAGGGCGCCCAGGGTGTCGGCGAGCTGCACGCTGGCGTCACTGCGCGGCGTCCACAGCAGCACCACCACCGGGATCTCACCGGAACGGATCAGGACCTCGGCCTCGAGGTTGGCCTCGGTGACGTGCACCGCGCCCGCCACCTCGGACGGCTCGGCGGCGCCGGGTGGGGGTGGTGGCGGCTGCTTGAGAGCGGACAGGTCGAATGCGCCGGCCAGGGCCGGCCCGATGGAGGGGCGTGGACGCGTCACGCCACCAAGTTTGGCATGTCTTCGCCGCGGTTGGCAGCGACGGTGCGTCCATCGATGCGACCGGACCGGTCGGCCCAGATGACGAAGATCACACTTCCCAGCGGCACGATGCTGGCCAGCAACGCCAAGGCCCACGTCAGGACGCTCCACTTGCGTGCGATCCCGACCAGCAGTGCGGCCGCCAGGAAGGCCACGAAGATGCCGCCGTGCAGGGGCCCGAAGATCTTCACGCCGATCTCGGTCGTCCCTGCCAGGTGTTTGAAGTACATGCCGACCAGCAGCCCCGCCCAGCTGAACGCCTCCGCGATCGCGATCAACCGGAACCAGCCCGCCACGCTGCGGACGTCATAGTTGTTAGCCATGGACGCCATTGTGCCGCAGCGGGCGGCCAGCTACTACATTGCGTCGTTGATCAAACTGAGTGCATTCTCAGCGGTCAGGGGCGGCGCAGGATGAGCGCGTCACCCTGTCCCCCGGCGCCGCACAGGGCGGCGACGGCGTAGCCGGACCCCTTGCGGGCCAGCTCCAGGGCCGCGTGCAGAGTGATCCGCGCGCCGGACGTGCCGATCGGGTGGCCGATGGCGATGGCGCCACCGTTGACGTTCACCTTGGCCGGATCGACGCCGAGCTCCTTGGTGGACGCCAGCGACACTGCAGCGAACGCCTCGTTGATCTCGATGACGTCGAGCTGTTCGACGGTGATGCCCTCACGCCCGATGGCCTTCTTGATGGCGTTGGCCGGCTGGCTCTGCAGCGTCGAGTCCGGACCGGCGACCACACCGTGCGCACCGATCTCGGCCAGCCAGCTCAGCCCCAGCTCCTCGGCCTTGGCCTTGCTCATCACCACGACGGCAGCGGCCCCGTCGGAGATCTGCGACGCCGAACCGGCGGTGATGGTGCCGTCCTTGCGGAAAGCCGGCTTCAGACCGCCGAGCGACTCCGCGGTGGTGTTGGCGCGGATGCCTTCGTCCTCGTTGAACTCGATCGGGTCGCCCTTGCGCTGCGGGATCTTGACCGGCACGACCTCGTCGGTGAACACGCCGTCCTTCCACGCCGCCGCGGCCTTCTGGTGCGACTGTGCGGCCAGTTCGTCCTGCTCGGCCCGGGTGAACTGGTCGACGTCGTTGCGCTGCTCGGTGAGCGCGCCCATCGGCTGGTCGGTGAACACGTCGTGCAGACCGTCATAGGCCAGGTGGTCCACCAGGGTGGCGTCGCCGTACTTGTAGCCCTCGCGGCTCTTGGGCAGCAGATGCGGGGCCTGGCTCATCGACTCCTGGCCACCGGCGACCACGACCTCGAACTCCCCGGCGCGGATCAGCTGATCGGCCAGCGCGATGGCGTCGATGCCGGACAGGCACATCTTGTTGATGCTCAGCGAGGGCACGTCCCACGGCACACCGCCGGCGACGGCGGCCTGGCGGGCGGGCATCTGCCCGGCGCCGGCGGTCAGCACCTGGCCCATGATCACGTAGTCGACGAGGGATGCGGGGACATTGGCCTTCTCCAGCGCCGCCTTGATGGCGATCCCGCCGAGGTCACTGGCCGAGAAGTCCTTCAGCGAGCCCATCAGCTTGCCGACCGGGGTACGAGCTCCGGCCACGATCACCGATGTCGTCATGTCCAACCTCCAAAATCGAGTAGCCAGTCCGAGGAGCCGCAATGTGGCAGATCCCACAGGCATAAAAAGTGCGGTATCAGGTTACCTTTACCGTATGACCACCGAGCACGTCGATGCCCGTCCGGCGCTGTCCAGCGCCCTGGTGACTGCGATTGATCATGTCGGCATCGCGGTGCCCGATCTCGACGTGGCCGCCAAGTGGTACCACGACCACCTCGGCATGATCGTGCTGCACGAGGAGATCAACGAGGAGCAGGGCGTCCGCGAGGCGATGCTCTCGGTGCGCGGCGCGGCCAAGGGCAGCGTGCAGGTCCAGCTGCTGGCTCCGTTGAACGAGAACTCCACGATCGCCAAGTTCATCGACCGCAGCGGTCCGGGCCTGCAGCAGCTGGCCTATCGCACCAGCGACATCGACGCCCTGTCCGAGAAGCTGCGGGCCGACGGCGTCCGTCTGCTCTACGACGCCCCGCGTCGGGGCACCGCGGACTCGCGGATCAACTTCATCCACCCGAAGGACGCCGGCGGCGTACTGGTCGAGCTCGTCGAGCCGAACCCGAACGCAGAGCACTGACGCTGCGCTAAGACCACCGGCGGGTCGGCCCCCGGTTGGCCCTGTTGTTCCAGCACGCCGTGTGCCAGTGCCTGCGGTCCTCGATATCGCCGTGGTCCACCGGCAGCACCACCACATGGGCCGTACCCGGGCGGATCTCGTGGTCACATCCGGGGCACCGGTAGGGCTTGGTCGCCCGCGCCGCCGGGACCACCTTCACCTCGTAGTCGTAGCCGTCCGGGCCCGCCTCCACCCGCCGCTGACCGAGCCACGGTGGCAGCGGGGTCGGGGCCCGACGGCCGGGACGTCTACGGCCCACTAGAACGGCCGGCCCATCAGAACAGCCGGAACTCGGCGTTGTCCATTCCACGCATCTTGTCGTAATCCAGGATCACACAACGGATTCCGCGATCGGTGGCCAGCGTGCGCGCCTGCGGCTTGATCTGCTGGGCGGCGAAGACACCGCTGACCGGAGCCAGCAGGGTGTCCCGGTTCAACAGGTCGAGGTACCTGGTCAGCTGCTCCACACCGTCGATCTCGCCGCGGCGCTTGATCTCCACCGCCACCGACCGGCCGGTCTCGTCCCGGCACATCAGGTCGACGGGACCGATCGCGGTCATGTACTCCCGGCGGACCAGGGTGAAACCGGCGCCCAGCAGTTCGACGTGCTCGGCGAGCAACTCCTGCAGATGTGCTTCCACACCGTCTTTCACCAGCCCGGGGTCGACGCCGAGCTCATGACTCGAGTCGTGCTCGATGTCCTCGACGGTGATGCGCAGCTGCTCGCCGGCCTTGTTCTCCACCACCCACACCGCCGCCTCATCGGACAGCTCTTCGGTCGTCCAGCACGGCGGGGTCATCCAGTTCAGCGGCTTGTAGGCACGGTCGTCGGCGTGCACGCTCACCGATCCATCGGCCTTGAACAGCAGCAGGCGGCGGGCGGACGGGAGGTGTGCCGTGAGCCGGCCGACATAGTCGACGGTGCACTGGGCGATGACGAGACGCACGCAACCACCTTAGATTGCGGCCGGCGTTCACTAGGCTGACGCCACGATGACGGACACGAAGAGCGCGGCCCAACGTCTCGGCCGGGTCCTGGAACGGATGACGAGACAGACCGGTCGCGTCGCCGGGACCCCGGAATACGGGTCGTGGATTCTCGGACGCGTCTCGGAGAGCCAGCAGCGTCGCCGCGTCCGCATCCAGCTGATCCTCACCACGGTGGTGCTGGGCGCCAACCTGGTCGGGGTCGTGGTGGCCGGCCTCGTCGTCACCGTCACCTTCCCGGTGCCGAGCGTGTTCGATCCCCAGGTCCGCTGGATCACCTTCGCGGTGGCACCGGCCTATGTCGTGCTGGCATTCGTCGCCGGGGTGATCTGGGCGACCAACCGGGTGATCAACAACGTCCGGTGGGCCCTCGCCGAACGTGAGCCGTCACAGCAGGATCAGCTCAACACCTTCTTCGCGCCCTGGCGGCTGAGCCGGGTCCTGCTCGCACTGTGGGGTGGCGGCGCCGCGGTGCTGACCTTGCTCTACGGGCTGCAGGACACCGACTACATCCCGAAAGTCCTGCTGGGCATCAGCTTTCCCGGCATCGTGGTCTCCGCAAGCTGCTACCTGTTCACCGAATTCGCGCTGCGTCCCGTCGCCGCGCAGGCCCTGGAGGTCGGCTCGCCACCACGCCGATTCGCGCCGGGCATCATGGGACGCACCCTGACGGTATGGGCGCTGGGCTCGGGTGTGCCCGTGCTCGGCATCCTGCTGGCCGCCGTCATCACGCTCTCCATGCAGATCGTGTCCCCCACCCAGTTCGCCGTCGCCGTGATGATCCTCGCGGTCTTCGCGCTCGCCTTCGGCTTCATCCTGATGTGGATCCTGGCCTGGCTGACCGCCACCCCGGTGCGGATGGTGCGCGCGGCGCTCAACCGGGTCGAGCGAGGCGACCTGGACACCAACCTGGTGGTCTTCGACGGCACCGAACTGGGTCAGCTGCAACGCGGTTTCAACTCGATGGTCGCCGGGCTGCGTGAGCGGGAACGGGTGCGCGATCTGTTCGGCCGGCACGTCGGGCGTGAGGTCGCGGCGCTGGCCGAACAGCAACGCCCGCAACTGGGCGGCGAGGAACTGCACGCGGCGGTCATCTTCATCGACATCATCGGCTCCACGAAGCTGGTCACCAGCATGCCCGCCCGCGACATCGTCGAACTGCTCAACCGGTTCTTCGCCGTCGTCGTCGACGAGGTCGACCGGCACCACGGGCTGGTCAACAAGTTCGAGGGCGACGCCGTGCTCGCGGTCTTCGGTGCACCGGTTTCGCTGGACAATGCCGAGGACGAGGCACTCGCGGCCGCCCGGGCGATGGCGACGCGACTGCGCAGCGAGGTGCCCGAGGTCGACGCCGGAATCGGGGTGGCCGCGGGCCAGGTGGTGGCCGGCAACGTCGGCGCCAAGGAACGCTTCGAGTACACCGTGATCGGGGAACCGGTCAACGAAGCCGCACGGCTGTGTGATCACGCGAAGTCCGTCCCGGGGCATCTGGTGGCCTCCTCGGACACGCTGGCGAAAGCCGGCGAATCCGAAAGCGTGCATTGGGCATTGGGCGGCGAGGTGATCCTTCGCGGCCTCGATCAGCCGACCAGGTTGGCCCTACCGATCTGAGCCCTCCACACCGAGGAACGCGGCAGCGGCATCGACCGCGTCCTGCACGGTACTGAATCGGAAGTCCTCGAACTCCGATCCTGCACCGATCACCATGCGGTCCGGGTCGACGATGAGGCCGACCTTCCCCCGCTCGCGCAGCGTCGTGCCCATCCCCGAGAGCAGATGTTTGGCCGCGTCGTCGATATCGTCGACCCTCGTGACGTCCAGGATGCCCACGGCGAACTCGTCACATCCCCGGTCGACCGTGCGCACCACCTGCTCTGCCCCGCAGAACAACAGATCGCCATGCACCTCGTAGACCCGGATGTCGTCTCGTGGCTCGTAGATCGCCCGCAGGGTGGACCGTGAATCGCGGGCCACCGTCAGGAAGTGCAGGCCGAGCTCTTCAGAAAGCTTGCGGCACAACAAGACCGACCGAACACTGTTGCCCCGGGAATCCAACAGCGGCGAGTAGGTGCCGATTCCGAGTTGGCCGGGCAACACCGCCAGGATCCCGCCACCGACACCGCTCTTGGCCGGCATGCCGACTGCACTGACCCAGTCCCCGGCGGCGTCGTACATGCCGCAGGTCACCATCACCGACAGCGTTCGGCGCACCACGGGGGCGTCGGTGGCCCGGCGGCCGGTCAGCGGGTTCATCCCGTTGCGGGCCAGGGTGGCGGCCATCCGGGCGAGGTCCGTCGCGGTCACCTTGAGCGAGCACTGCCGGAAGTACACGTCCAGGACCTCATCGGGATCGTCGTCCAGCACACCGAAACTCGCCAGCATGTAGGCGATCGCGCGGTTTCGGTCTCCGGAGGTCTTCTCCGATGCGTACACCTCGGAATCGATGTGCAGCCGGCGGCCCGCGAAGGCCGAGTAGTAGTCCTGGATCAGCGCGAATCGCTCGTCCGGCGAGGACCCTGGCACCAGCGACACCGCGGCGATGGCGCCGGCGTTGATCATCGGATTCTTGGGCCGCTTGGTCACCTTGTCCACGCTGATCTCGTTGAACGCCTCGCCGGAGGGTTCCACGCCGATCTTCGCGTCCACGGCCGCACAGCCCACACTTTCCAGGGCGAGCGCGTAGGTGAACGGTTTCGATATCGACTGGATGGTGAATTCGGTTGCCGCATCGCCGGACTCGTAGACGAACCCGTCCGATGAAGACAGTGCGACACCGAAACCGTGGGGATCGACGCGGGTCAGCTCGGGGATGTAGCTGGCCAACTCACCGTCGTCGACGCCGGCGAACTCGCCACGGACCTGATCGAGGTAGCGCTGCACCTGGTGGGACACAACAAGATTCTAGGCAACCCGGCTGCTACGCCTGCGGGTACGGCGCGAAGCGCTGGTTGAACCCCGACTTGCGGAGGGCGATCTGGGCCGCCCGCTCGGCCGCCGTCACATACCGGGTGCCCGGCGGAAGTACCGAACCCAGTTCGCTGCGGCGGACCACCTGTGCGCTCACCGTCGGAAGGTGCGCCGCCTCGGGGTCGATGTCCTGGAAGCGGATCGAGATGGTGCCCTGGTTCAGGCCGCCGGTGGACACCCAGTTGGCCACGCCGGGATCGCTGGGCGAGACGACGATCGTGTACGTGCTGCCGGCGGGGTCATCGGCCACCGCCTGGACGTTGTTCAGACTGGTCTGCTCGTTCCAGTAGTCCTTGGTGATGGTCCAGTCATCGGTGACCGGGACGATGAAGTAGCCGGCGCCGGCACGATTGATGGTGATGACCAGCGCCTCGTCGTCGGCGAGCTGAAAGTACCCCGCGCTCTGCAATTGGGTGGCAAGGAATTCCGCATTGCGCGTCGGGTCCTTGAAGACGTTGGGTTCGATGCGCTGCCCGGTGGTCGGGTCCTTGGTCGCGACGGCCATGTACTGCGCCTCGCGCTGGATGCCCAGCGCCATGATGACGGCGGTGACCGCGCCTCTGAGCACCGTCGGCACGAAGGGCAGCGGCGGCACCACCGACACCAGCGCCGTCAGCAGCTTGCTGCGCACCACCGCGGGGCCGATCCCGGGGATCGCGAAACCGCCCAACTGGCTGAACAAACTGTTCGGCGGGCCGCCGACCCGGGCGATCTCCAAGCTCATCGGATGCTGATTCGTCCAGTCCGACAGGGTGTTCCGGGTGGCGATCAACGTGGTGTCGGCCGTCAGCTGCAGGTGGTTCTGCCGCCCGTCGGCCGGCCTGGAATCCGCGGTGATGGTGAAGGTGCCGTCGGGGTTGATGACCAGTTTGTCCTTGGTCAGCACCGCGGCGGTGTTGCCGGTGAGACCGGTCAGCACGCTGAACGTGGTATCGGCGGGCAGATTGTCCAGATCGTCGAATCGGCCGGTGATCACGTACGACGATGCCCCGTTCACCCCCATGAAGCGGTAGATGGTGTCGGGGTTGTCGTAGAGGATGCGCGATGCCCCCACCGTCTGGCCGTACCAGGCGTGTGGCGGAGCGACCTGCATGACCACCGTGGGTTTGGCGGAGTTCAACAGCTGTTGCTGGAAAGCCGAGGCCATCGCGTAGGCGTTGACCGCCGCATCGAGGCGATCGATGTTCTCCTGGTCCGGGCCGTTGACGCGATCGAACTGCTGCTGCGCGGCGCGCAGGAAGCCGGCCCGCAGCACCACCTTCACCAGCTTGACCGGCAGGGAGTTGACGATGCGCTTCGCGAGTTTCTCCGCCCGCAGTTGGTCCGGGGTGCCCAACGGGCTGACCGGGGCCGCAGTGACGCTCGTCGTCTGACCGTCGGCCACCGATTCCACGATCTTCGCGGTGTCGTGGCCGACCTCCCGGCGCGCGGCCGCCAGCGCGGTCAGCGCCGCCGGGTTCTCGGCGGGCGCCGGCGGATCGTCCGACGAGCGGCGGTCCTCGGGGGTCGCGGCCGGGGCCTGTCTCAGTTCGTTGTCCGGTTCGGTGTTCGCACGCACCGCGGGTCGGCGCTGCGTCCGCAAGGAGCGTTCCGGGTCGCCCGCAGTCCGCACCGACAGTGACGTCCGGTCGGACGCCTTCCGTTGTGGTGGAGCCTTTCTCGCTTCTCGCGGCGCTTCCCGCCTGGTATCCGTGCCGGCGGACTCCCCCGAGTTCGAACTGCTCGACGCGCTCGACTCGGAACCCTGATCGCCACTGTCGGCGGATGCAGCGCCCGACGCGATGGTCGCCCCGACGCCGAGTGCCACCGCAAGCGCGCCGACCCGTCCGATGACTGCTGCACTGTGCACCATGAAGCCGCCTTCTGCCGGTACCTGATCTTCGTTATAGCAGCGCCTCTGCGGCGCAGGGGCCGATCGGCCGATTCGACCGGCGGCCAGGCCGGTGCAGATCGGGGCGATCCCGCCGAACTCGGCCGCAGTCGGCCGTCCTTCTGCAGCTGTGGCTGGGCGGGCCCACGCCGGATCCTCCGGTCGGCGGCCATCTGCGATGCACTGCTGCACGCCACCGACACATCGCGCAGCGGTGGGTGTGAGACCTCAGGTCGCCGAGATCTGGCGACGCTTCACCCGGGACCGGACGAAGAAGCCGACACTGATGACCACCACGGCGAGCACCAGGTACTGCAGCGTGGTCGCGTAGGGGTCGACGCGGTGCCAGTTCGCACCCAGCAGGTATCCGGCAAGGATGAAGGCCGAGTTCCAGATCAGGCTGCCGGCCATGGTCAGCGCGGTGAACACCGCGAAGTTCATGCGCTCGATGCCGGCCGGGATGGATATGAAGCTGCGGAACAACGGCAGCATCCGCCCGAAGAACACCGCCTTTTGACCGTGCCGCTCGAACCAGGCCTTGGTCTTGTCGAAGTCCGAGCCGTCCATCAGCGGCATCCTGGACACGATCTGCCGGATCCTGTCGGGCCCGAGCCAGGCGCCGAGCGCGTACAGCATCCAAGCCCCCAGAACCGAGCCCGCCGTCGTCCAGACGATCGCCCCCAGCAGCGACAGTTCACCCAGCCGAGCGGCGAAACCCGCCATCGGCAGGATGACTTCGCTCGGGACGGGTGGGAACAGATTCTCGACCAGGATGGCCAGGCCCGCGCCCGGACCGCCGAGGTGCTCCATGAGTTCGACGGCCCAACCGGCCGGGCCCTCGAGCTGGTATGCCTCGTCTGGGGAGGTCATGCGGCAGTCACTCCTGGTTCGTCGGGAAGCATGGGATCGGCGCGGCGCACCGCCACCTGACCCCTGTACCCACGCAGGCACCCCGGGTGAACCCCGCCTGCCACATCGATGTCGGTTTCCCGCCAGTACTGTCCGCCGGTGGGTGTAAGGGTGAAGGCATGCACGACGATTTTGACCGCTGTTACCGAGCCGTCCAGTCCAAGGACGCCCGGTTCGACGGCTGGTTCGTCACCGCCGTGCTCACCACGGGCATATATTGCCGGCCCAGTTGCCCGGTGCGCCCGCCGCTGGCCCAGAACCTGCGGTTCTACCCGACCGCGGCGGCGGCCCAGAAGGCCGGTTTCCGGGCCTGTAAACGGTGCCGCCCGGATGCGTCCCCCGGTTCGCCCGAATGGAATGTCCGCGGTGACGTGGTGGCCCGCGCGATGCGGCTGATCGCCGACGGCGCGGTCGACCGCTGCGGTGTCACCGGGCTCGCCGCCCAGCTGGGGTACACCACCCGTCAGCTCGAACGGCTCCTGCAGGCCGAGGTGGGGGCCAACCCGCTGGCGCTGGCCCGCGCCCAGCGCACCCAGACCGCGAGGGTGCTCATCGAGACGACCGATCTGCCGTTCAGCGATGTCGCATTCGCCGCCGGGTTCAGCAGCATCCGGCAGTTCAACGACACCGTGCGGTCCGTCTGCGCCCTCACCCCGACCGCCCTGCGCCGACGCGCCCGCGCCCGCAGCCGCGACGAGGCCGTCGGCCCCGACGCGCTGTCCCTGCGGCTGCCGGTGCGCGCCCCGTTCGCCTACGAAGGTGTCTTCGGTCATCTGGCGGCCGGCGCAGTGCCCGGGGTGGAGGAGGTCCGCGACGGGGCCTACCGTCGCACCTTGCGGCTGCCGTCCGGGTCCGGTGTGGTGGCGCTGACCCCTCATCCCGACCACGTGCGATGCCGCCTGGTTGTCGACGACTTCCGGGACCTCGCCGCGGCGATCGCCCGCTGCCGCCGCCTGCTGGACCTCGATGCCGATCCCGCCGCGATCATCGATGCGCTGGGTACGGACCCGCACCTGGGTCCCCTGGTGGCCAAGGCCCCGGGGCAACGCATCCCGCGCACGGTCGATGAGCAGGAATTGGCGGTGCGAGTGGTTCTCGGTCAGCAGGTCTCCATCAAGGCCGCCCGCACCCACGCCGGCCGGCTCGCCGAGACGCACGGGACGCCCTTCACCGATACCGGGGGCGGACTGACCCGCGTCTTCCCCTCTGTCGATCAGTTGGCCGGGCTGGATCCGACCACCCTGGCCATGCCGGCCACGCGGCGCCGAACGCTGAGCACCCTGATCGCCGCGATGGCCGACGGCGACGTGGACCTGAGCGCGGGAGCCGACTGGAATCGGGCGCGAACGCGATTGGCCGCGTTGCCGGGCGTCGGGCCGTGGACCACCGAACTGATCGCCATGCGGGGTCTCGGCGATCCGGATGCCTTCCCGGTGACCGACTTGGGAGTCCGGATCGCGGCGGAGGCCGTGGGGCTACCGGCAGCCGCGGATACCCTGCTCACGCGAAGCGCACGTTGGCGCCCGTGGCGGGCCTACGTGACACAGCATCTGTGGACGGCGCTCGACCATGCGGTCAACGAGTGGCCGCCCCGCACGAATCGGCAGGAGAAATGATGGCGGGCATGCAATTCCGGGTGATGGAGAGTCCCGTCGGGACACTGACGTTGGCCGGTGTCGACGGTCGCCTGCAACATCTGCGGATGGAGGACCAGACCTATGAGCCGAGCCGGGCCGGCTGGCAGCTCGACGACACGGCCTTCCCGGACGCCGTGGAACAGCTGGTCGCCTACTTCGACGGATCGCTCACCGAATTCAGCGTGGATCTACAGTTCGGCGGGACCGAGTTCCAGCGCAGGGTGTGGGAGGCGCTGTTGACCATCCCCTACGGCGAGACCCGGACATACGGCCAGATCGCGCAGCAGGTGGGTGCTCCCACGGCATTCCGCGCCGTCGGTCTTGCGAACGGACATAACCCGATCGGCATCATCGTGCCGTGCCATCGTGTGATCGGCGCCAATGGCAGTTTGACCGGATACGGCGGCGGACTAGACCGCAAGAGAAAGCTTCTGAATATGGAAAAGAGCGCGTCGGAATTGGCCCTTTTCGATTAGAGAAAAAGAATAGCCGGATATTCTTCGGCCATTTTTTTCGTCCAGAATGCACAAATGCCGCGGCCCTCCAAACTGGGTTTGGAGGGCCGCGGGCTTAATGTGTGTTCGGCGGTGTCCTACTTTTCCACCCTTTTGGGTAGTATCATCGGCGCTGGCAGGCTTAGCTTCCGGGTTCGGGATGGGACCGGGCGTTTCCCTGCCGCTATGGCCGCCGTAACTTTATTCACCCGTTTCTGGGCGTCCCTCACCGATGGTGGGGGAAGTGTGTTTTGGTGGTGGAGTGTGTCAACCATTGCTGGTTGATGTGTCCGAGTGTGGTGTGGTTGCGGGCGTTGTTTGAATGCGTCTTTTTTCTTACACGTGTTTTATCTGCTACCCACGCGTGGTGGGTGTGTGTAAGTTTTCGGCCGGTTAGTGCCAGTTCCCTAAACCTATTGCTAGGTGTACAGGTCTGGTCTATCGATCCCGTGGTCTGCGGGGGGCCTTATCCCACTTAATGGGTGAGAAGCCTGGTCTTGGAGAAGGTTTCCCGCTTAGATGCTTTCAGCGGTTATCCTGTCCGAACGTGGCTATCCAGCCGTGCCCCTGGTGGGACAACTGGTGGACCAGAGGTTCGTCCGTCCCGGTCCTCTCGTACTAGGGACAGGTTTCCTCAAGCTTCTGACGCGCGCGGCGGATAGAGACCGAACTGTCTCACGACGTTCTAAACCCAGCTCGCGTGCCGCTTTAATGGGCGAACAGCCCAACCCTTGGGACCTGCTCCAGCCCCAGGATGCGACGAGCCGACATCGAGGTGCCAAACCATCCCGTCGATATGGACTCTTGGGGAAGATCAGCCTGTTATCCCCGGGGTACCTTTTATCCGTTGAGCGACACCCCTTCCACTCAGAGGTGCCGGATCACTAGTCCCGACTTTCGTCCCTGCTCGACATGTATGTCTCGCAGTCAAGCTCCCTTGTGCACTTACACTCAACACCTGATTGCCGTCCAGGTTGAGGGAACCTTTGGGCGCCTCCGTTACATTTTAGGAGGCAACCGCCCCAGTTAAACTACCCACCAGGCACTGTCCCTGAACCGGATATACGGTTCGAAGTTAGAGGCCCAATACGATCAGAGTGGTATTTCAACAATGACTCCACACACACTGGCGTGCATGCTTCACAGTCTCCCACCTATCCTACACAAACCGTATCGAGCACCAATACCAAGTTGTAGTGAAGGTCCCGGGGTCTTTTCGTCCTGCCGCGCGTAACGAGCATCTTTACTCGTAGTGCAATTTCGCCGAGTCTATGGTTGAGACAGTTGAGAAGTCGTTACGCCATTCGTGCAGGTCGGAACTTACCCGACAAGGAATTTCGCTACCTTAGGATGGTTATAGTTACCACCGCCGTTTACTGGGGCTTAAATTCTCTGCTTCACCCCGAAGGATTAACAGGTCCTCTTAACCTTCCAGCACCGGGCAGGCGTCAGTCCGTATACATCGTCTTGCGACTTCGCACGGACCTGTGTTTTTAGTAAACAGTCGCTTCTCACTGGTTTGTGCCACCCCCCACCGCTGCCGGCCGCAAGGGCCATGACAGTAGGAGGTCCCCCTTCTCCCGAAGTTACGGGGGCATTTTGCCGAGTTCCTTAACCATAGTTATCTCGTACGCCTTAGTATTCTCTACCTGACCACCTGTGTTGGTTTGGGGTACGGGCCGTGTGTGAGCTCGCTAGAGGCTTTTCTCGGCAGCATAGGATCACCGAATTCGCCTCAATCGGCTATGCATCACCTCTCAGGATATATGTCAGACGGATTTACCTATCTGACTCCCTACAGGCTTACCCCGGTATTACCACTGACCGGTACGGCTACCTTCCTGCGTCACCCCATCGCTTGACTACTACCAGAGAAGGTCCCGCGCAGCCGGCGACTTTCCGCTCCCGAAGGATTGGATAGGCCACCTTTTGGGCGGTTAGTACCTCTGATTCATCATGGGCGCGCACACACGGGTACGGGAATATCAACCCGTTGTCCATCGACTACGCCTGTCGGCCTCGCCTTAGGTCCCGACTCACCCTGGGCGGACTGGCCTGCCCCAGGAACCCTTGGTCTTTCGGCGGGCAAGGTTCTCACTTGCCTTATCGCTACTCATGCCTGCATTCTCACTCCCACACCCTCCACAACTGGATCACTCCGCTGCTTCACTGGATGCAGGACGCTCCCCTACCCATCGAAAACAAGTTTCGATGCCGCGGCTTCGGCGGTGTGCTTGAGCCCCGCTACATTATCGGCGCACAATCACTTGACCAGTGAGCTATTACGCACTCTTTCAAGGGTGGCTGCTTCTAAGCCAACCTCCTGGTTGTCTTCGCGACTGCACATCCTTTTCCACTTAGCACACGCTTAGGGGCCTTAGCCGGCGATCTGGGCTGTTTCCCTCTCGACGCACGGAGCTTATCCCCCGCCGTCTCACTGCCACGCTTTCACTTACCGGCATTCGGAGTTTGGCTGACGTCAGTAACCTTGTGAGGCCCATCGGCCATCCAGTAGCTCTACCTCCGGCAAGAAACACGCAACGCTGCACCTAAATGCATTTCGGGGAGAACCAGCTATCACGGAGTTTGATTGGCCTTCACCCCTACCCACAACTCATCCCCTCAGTCTTCAACCTAAGTGGGTTCGGGCCTCCACAACATCTTACTGCTGCTTCACCCTGGCCATGGGTAGATCACTCCGCTTCGGGTCCAGAACACACCACTACACCAACCCCTCTGGATTGGATACGCCCTATTCAGACTCGCTTTCGCTGCGGCTACCCCACACGGGTTAACCTTGCGACATGTCCCTGACTCGCAGGCTCATTCTTCAAAAGGCACGCCATCACCCCACGACAAGTCGAGGGCTCTGACGGATTGTAGGCACACGGTTTCAGGTACTATTTCACTCCCCTCCCGGGGTACTTTTCACCATTCCCTCACGGTACTAATCCGCTATCGGTCATTGGGAAGTATTCAGGCTTACCGGGTGGTCCCGGCAGATTCACAGCAGATTTCACGGGCCCGCTGCTACTCGGGGACAGTCTCACAACAGAGTTCATGTTTTCACGTACCGGGCTCTCACCGTCTACGGCAGGCCATCCCAAGACCACTTCCGCTAACACAAACTTTTTTTACTGTTGCCCTCATCGGCGGATGAGAGAAGAAACGCCCCACAACCCCGCACACACAACCCCCGCCGGGTATCACATGCATACGGTTTAGCCATCCTCCGCTTTCGCTCGCCACTACTCACGGAATCACTTTTGTTTTCTCTTCCTACGGGTACTGAGATGTTTCACTTCCCCGCGTTCCCCCCTGCACCCTATATATTCAGATGCAGGTAACACGACATCACTCGTGCTGGGTTTCCCCATTCGGACATCCTCGGATCAACGCTCGGTTGGCAGCTCCCCGAGGCTTATCGCAGCCTCCTACGTCCTTCATCGGCTCCCAATGCCAAGGCATCCACCATGCGCCCTTAAACACTTACAACACAGATAAAACCAAATAGAAGAAAAAAATTGCACATCAAACACACACAACAAAAACCCGGGCTCCCGAAGGAAACCCAGACTCCTCTTGCGTGCTAGATGCTCGCAACCACTATCCACAAATCAAACACCACACCCCACCACCAAAGATGGAGCAACAACAGACACCGTCCGAACCAGAATCGCTTCCGGGACTCGCGGCCGGCAACCAGGACTCCAACGAGTCCGGCACCGCAGGGCCTGTTGTCTCAAAGCCCAATAGTGTGTCTGGCAGTTTCTCAAAGTTTGTTGTGCACCAGACCCCCACCCACTACAGGTGTGAGGCCATCCAACGAATCGCCTGAGTCACCGAACTCCCACACGATGTGGGCGGGCAACAGGTCTCGTGGTGCTCCTTAGAAAGGAGGTGATCCAGCCGCACCTTCCGGTACGGCTACCTTGTTACGACTTCGTCCCAATCGCCGATCCCACCTTCGACGGCTCCCTCCCACAAGGGGTTAGGCCACCGGCTTCGGGTGTTACCGACTTTCATGACGTGACGGGCGGTGTGTACAAGGCCCGGGAACGTATTCACCGCAGCGTTGCTGATCTGCGATTACTAGCGACTCCGACTTCACGGGGTCGAGTTGCAGACCCCGATCCGAACTGAGACCGGCTTTGAAAGGATTCGCTCCACCTCACGGCATCGCAGCCCTTTGTACCGGCCATTGTAGCATGTGTGAAGCCCTGGACATAAGGGGCATGATGACTTGACGTCATCCCCACCTTCCTCCGAGTTGACCCCGGCAGTCTCCTACGAGTCCCCGGCATAACCCGCTGGCAACATAGGACAAGGGTTGCGCTCGTTGCGGGACTTAACCCAACATCTCACGACACGAGCTGACGACAGCCATGCACCACCTGCACACAGGCCACAAGGGAACTGATATCTCTACCAGCGTCCTGTGCATGTCAAACCCAGGTAAGGTTCTTCGCGTTGCATCGAATTAATCCACATGCTCCGCCGCTTGTGCGGGCCCCCGTCAATTTCTTTGAGTTTTAGCCTTGCGGCCGTACTCCCCAGGCGGGGTACTTAATGCGTTAGCTACGGCACGGATCCCAAGGAAGGAAACCCACACCTAGTACCCACCGTTTACGGCGTGGACTACCAGGGTATCTAATCCTGTTCGCTCCCCACGCTTTCGCTCCTCAGCGTCAGTTACTGCCCAGAGACCCGCCTTCGCCACCGGTGTTCCTCCTGATATCTGCGCATTCCACCGCTACACCAGGAATTCCAGTCTCCCCTGCAGTACTCAAGTCTGCCCGTATCGCCCGCACGCCCACAGTTAAGCTGTGAGTTTTCACGAACAACGCGACAAACCACCTACGAGCTCTTTACGCCCAGTAATTCCGGACAACGCTCGGACCCTACGTATTACCGCGGCTGCTGGCACGTAGTTGGCCGGTCCTTCTTCTGCACATACCGTCACTTGCGCTTCGTCTGTGCTGAAAGAGGTTTACAACCCGAAGGCCGTCATCCCTCACGCGGCGTCGCTGCATCAGGCTTGCGCCCATTGTGCAATATTCCCCACTGCTGCCTCCCGTAGGAGTCTGGGCCGTATCTGTCCCAGTGTGGCCGGTCACCCTCTCAGGCCGGCTACCCGTCGTCGCCTTGGTAGGCCATTACCCCACCAACAAGCTGATAGGCCGCGGGCTCATCCCACACCGCAAAAGCTTTCCACCACACCCCATGAAGAGCGCGGTCATATTCGGTATTAGACCCAGTTTCCCAGGCTTATCCCAAAGTGCGGGGCAGATCACCCACGTGTTACTCACCCGTTCGCCACTCGAGTACCCCGAAGGGCCTTTCCGTTCGACTTGCATGTGTTAAGCACGCCGCCAGCGTTCGTCCTGAGCCAGAATCAAACTCTCCAAACAAAAACAACCCATCCAAAGACAGGTGAATTCGAATCAGAAAAATTCGATCAAACAAAAGACACCAAAACTGGCATCAAAAAAACAACCATCCCATGTGGCAGGAAGACGGGGAGTCCCCCACCAAGATGGCCAAAAACAACAAACAAAAACCACCAAACACACTATTGAGTTCTCAAACAACAGACCAGATTGTGAAGAAGTCTCCCCTTCCAGGGCAACCCTGCCAGCTTAAACTATCTTGTCTGGCGAGTCAAGCTTCTCTGTCTCGCGTCTCCGCGGCGACTTCAAAAGATTAGATCTAGGTGCACCCCGAAGTCAAATCCGCTGGTCAGAGGCTTAAAAGCGGCATCTGAGGCGATTTCCCTAGCTTACCCGCTCGACCTCGGCGCC
The DNA here is from genome assembly GCF_019456655.1 of Mycolicibacterium diernhoferi. NCBI lineage: Bacteria > Bacillati > Actinomycetota > Actinomycetes > Mycobacteriales > Mycobacteriaceae > Mycobacterium > Mycolicibacterium diernhoferi. The sequence continues at coordinate 4,461,371 of NZ_CP080332.1, forward strand.
CAAACTGACCAGGTTCTCCACGAACAACGGGTAACCGCGATCGATGTGGTAGACGTCGTGCACCTCGGTATCGCCGTCGGCGACCAGGCCGGCCAGCACCAAGCCGGCACCGGCCCGGATGTCGGAGGCCCACACCGGCGCACTCGACAACTGCGGCAGACCACGCACCACGGCATGGTGACCGTCGGTACGGGCGTCGGCACCCAACCGGATCATCTCTTCGACGAACCGGAACCTCGCCTCGAACACGTTCTCGGTGATCATCGACGTGCCGTCCGCGATACAGGCCAGCCCGATGGCCATCGGCTGCAGGTCGGTGGGGAAACCCGGGAACGGCAGCGTCGCCACGTTCACCGCCTTGGGTCGCTCGTACTGCACCACCCGGAAACCGTTGTCGTGCTGGGTGACGGTGGCACCCGCGTCATGCAGCTTGTGCAACACCAGCTGCAGGTGCGCGGGGTCCACCCCGGTCACCGAGATGTCGCCGCGCGTCATCGCCGCGGCTATCCCCCAGGTCGCCGCCACGATCCGATCGCCGATCACCCGGTGCTCGGTCGGGTACAGCCGATCCACCCCGGTGATCGTCAACGTCGACGAGCCGGCACCGGATATCTGCGCACCCATCTCGTTGAGCATCGTGCAGATGTCGGCGATGTCGGGCTCGCGGGCGGCGTTGTAGATCGTCGTCACACCCTCCGCCAGCACCGCCGCCATCAGGATGTTCTCGGTCGCCCCGACGGACGGGAACTCGAGCTGGATCTCCGCGCCGCGCAGATGATCGGCTTCGGCAACCACACAGCCGTGCTCGATGTTGCATCTGGCGCCGAGCTGGCGCAGCCCGGACTGGTGCATGTCCAGCGGGCGCGAACCGATGGCGTCGCCACCCGGCAACGCCACCTTCGCCCGCTTGCCCCGGCCCACCAGTGGGCCGAGCACACACACCGAGGCCCGGAACTGCCGGACCGCGGCGAAGTCGGCGTCGTACTTGACCTCGTCCGGGGAGGTGATCCGGACGGTCGCCCCGTCGAGTTCGACGGTCGCCCCCAGTCCCCGCAGTACCTCCGCCATCAACGGAACATCCAGGATGTCCGGGCAGTTGGTGATCGTGCTGGTGCCCTCGGCCAACAGCGCTGCCGCCATCAGTTTGAGCACGCTGTTCTTTGCTCCCCCGACGGCGACTTCGCCCGACAACCGGCTCCCGCCCGTCACCACGAAACGATCGCTCACGCGGGCCAGTGTATGCACCCGCGGCACCAGTTGGAGAACACTGCGGCGACGATCCCCCGCAGTCCCCCGGTACGGTCTAACCATGGCTGTGCACCTGACCCGCATCTATACCCGGACCGGCGACGACGGCACCACCGGGCTGAGCGATTTCAGCCGCGTCTCCAAGAACGACGCCCGCCTGGAGGCCTATGCGGACTGCGATGAGACCAACGCCGCCATCGGCGTCGCGCTGTCCCTCGGGCAGCCCGACGAGCGCATCCGTCAGGTGCTGCTGCAGATCCAGAACGACCTGTTCGACGCCGGCGCGGACCTGTCCACACCCGTGGTCGAGAACCCCGAATACCCGCCGCTGCGGGTGCGCCAGGATTACATCGATCGCCTGGAGGCATGGTGTGACGAGTTCAACGAGGATCTGCCGACCCTCGACTCGTTCATCCTGCCCGGTGGCACCGCACTGTCCGCGCTGCTGCACGTGACACGCACCGTGACCCGCCGCGCCGAGCGTGCCGCCTGGCGGGCGGTGGATCAGTACGGGGATTCGGTGAGCCTGCTCCCGGCGAAGTACCTGAACCGGCTGTCGGATCTGCTGTTCATCCTGTCCCGGGTGGCCAATCCGGACGGTGACGTGAAGTGGAAGCCCGGCGGTGATCGGCAGAAGGCCGGCGACTGAGCGCCCTGCCGGTCAGGCCGAACGCCGGCGTCGCGCCCGCGGGGACGGCCGGGATTCCAGCCAGGATGTGAACGCGGTCAGCGCGCCGCGGTCCAGCGCCACCTCGTAGCCGCGACCGCGTTCGGGACTGACGTCGCGCAGCTCCAGGATCACGATCTCATGGGTCATGATGTCGAACTCGTCCCCGCGCGGGGAACGCCGCGCGACGACCTCCAGCCCCAGCCGGCTCAACCGGCGATCGGGCCACCAGCGCATGCTCGACAGCCGGTAGAACTCGGCCTCGCCACCCCGGTAGCGCAGCACCCCGTGCCGCCAACCGTGGCCGCCCTCGGCCGGATAGTCGCGCAGGATGGCCGCCGTCCCACCGACCTGGCGCAACTTCCACAACCGGTAGCCCAGCGCGACGACCGCCAACAGCAAAACGCCGACGAGCGCGACCATGAACATCATGGACGCGCTCATCGGCGTTGCCTACTTACTTAGTCGAGCTGCCCGACCGCACGCAGCCGCGCGCGGCCCCAGGCGGCCGTCGATGCGTTGTCGGACTCGGCGTCGCGCTTGGCGGCGTCGGCGTCGATCTCGGACTCGAACTGAGCGTTCTCCACGAGGAGACTCACCTTGCCCTCGGTCACCGACAGGAATCCACCGTCCACCGCGATGCGAAGGTCATCCTCACCGTCCCGCTCGACGCGCACCATGGCGTCGTCGACGAGCTGGGCCACCAGCGGGATGTGCCGCGGCAGGATGCCGATCTCACCGGCGGTGGTGCGGGTGAAGACGAATGTCGCCTTGCCCGACCACAACTCTCGCTCGACGGCGACGATTTCGACGTCAAGGTCAGCCATGGCACACCACCTTTCGTACTAGAAACCGGGTCACAGCTTGGCGCCGAGGGTTTCTGCCTTCTTCGCCAGGTCGTCGAGACCACCGATGAGGAAGAACGCCTGCTCGGGCAGGTGGTCGAACTCACCCTTGGCCAGCTTGTCGAAGGCCTCGATGGTCTCCTTGAGCGGCACGGTCGAACCGGGCTGACCGGTGAACTGCTCGGCGGCCATCATGTTCTGGCTCAGGAAGCGCTCGATCTTACGGGCGCGGTACACCAGCACCTTGTCCTCTTCGGACAGCTCGTCGATACCGAGGATGGCGATGATGTCCTGGAGATCCTTGTAGCGCTGCAGGATCCGGATGACTTCCTGGGCGACGCGGTAGTGCTCGTCGCCGACCACGCTGGGGTGCAGGATCGTCGAGGACGATGCCAGCGGATCCACCGCGGGGAAGATGCCCTTGGAGAACACCGCACGGGACAGCTCGGTGGTGGCATCCAGGTGGGCGAACGTGGTGGCCGGGGCCGGGTCGGTGTAGTCGTCGGCGGGCACGTAGACGGCCTGCATCGAGGTGATCGAGCGACCACGGGTCGAGGTGATGCGCTCCTGGAGCTCACCCATCTCGTCGGCCAGCGTCGGCTGGTAACCCACGGCCGAAGGCATACGACCCAGCAGGGTCGAGACCTCGGAGCCGGCCTGGGTGAACCGGAAGATGTTGTCGATGAACAGCAGCACGTCCTGGCCCTGCTCATCGCGGAAGAACTCCGCCATGGTCAGTGCGGACAGGGCGACGCGCATACGGGTGCCCGGCGGCTCGTCCATCTGGCCGAACACCAAGGCGGTGTCCTTGAGCACGTTGGCGTCCGCGAGCTCGACCCACAGGTCGTTGCCCTCACGGGTGCGCTCACCCACGCCGGCGAACACCGAGGTGCCACCGAAGTTGCGGGCGATGCGGTTGATCATCTCCTGGATCAGAACGGTCTTACCCACGCCGGCACCACCGAACAGGGCGATCTTGCCGCCACGCACGTACGGGGTGAGCAGGTCGACGACCTTCAGACCGGTCTCCAGCATCTCGGTGCGGGGCTCCAGGTCGGCGAAGGCCGGCGGCTTGCGGTGGATGGACCAGTGCTCGAAGTCCTTGCCGTAACCGGGCTCATCGAGGCAGTCACCCAGGGCGTTGAACACGTGGCCCTTGACGCCGTCACCGACGGGCACCGAGATCGAGGCACCGGTGTCGGTGACGTCCTGGCCACGGACCAGGCCGTCGGTGGGCTGCATCGAGATGCAACGCACCAGGTTGTCACCCAGGTGCTGGGCGACCTCGAGGGTCAGGGTCTTGGCCAGCGCACCGAAGGTGATCTCGGCGTGCAGGGCGTTCAGCAACTGGGGCACGGCGCCACGCGGGAACTCGACGTCGACCACGGGGCCCGTGATACGAACTACGCGACCCGTCGTGGTCTTTTCTGCGACAGCAGTCATATTCCTTTTCGCTTCCTACGGGGCTTACTTCGAGTCGGCCAGCGCGTTGGCGCCGCCGACGATCTCGCTGATTTCCTGGGTGATCTGCGCCTGACGCTCGCGGTTGGCCGCCAGCGTGAGTGCCTTGATCAGATCGTCGGCGTTGTCGGTGGCCGACTTCATGGCGCGTCGGCGCGAGGCCGACTCCGAGGCGGCTGCCTCCAGCAGTGCCGCGTACACACGGGTCGCGATGTAGCGCGGCAGCAGCGCGTCGAACAGGGTCTCGGCGTTCGGTTCGAACGAGAACAACGTGTGCGGACCGGTTTCGGCCTCACCGACGTACTCGACGACCATCGGGGCGACCCGCAGTGCGACCGCGGTCTGCGACAGCATCGAGCGGAATTCGGTGGACACGATGTGGATCTCGTCCACGCCGAGGATGCCGTCGGCACCCGCGTCGTCTCCCTCGTCATCGGCGCCGGACATGAACGCGGTCACCAGCGTGTCCGCGATCTCCTTGGCGTGCTCGTAGGTCGGCCGCTCGGAGAAGCCGGTCCACGCCTCGGACACCTTGCGCTGACGGAAGTTGTAATAACCCACCGCCTTACGTCCGACGACGTACAGAACCGGGTCCTTGCCCTCTTCGCGAAGCAGCGAGAACAGCTCCTCGCCGCGGCGCAGCACGTTGGCGTTGTACCCGCCGCACAGCCCGCGGTCCGAGGACACCACCAGCACGGCGGCCCGCTTCGGGTTGTCCCGCGGGACCAGCAGCGGGTGGTCCAGCGCGCTGGCCCCGGCAAGCTCGGTGAGCATGCTGGTGATCTCGGTGGCGTAGGGCCGAGCAGCCTCGACCCTCGCCTGTGCCTTGGCGATTCGCGACGTAGCGATCAGTTCCTGGGCCTTGGTGATCTTCTTGATCGACCCGGCGGAACGGATGCGGCCGCGTAGCTCACGCAGTGTGGCTGCCATTGGTTACCTAGGCCTTCTTGGGAGCAGGCTTGCGGACCTTGACCGATTCCTTCTCCAGATCCTCGGGATCCAAAGCGTCGGCATCGTGCTCGGTCGCGACCACAGAGCTGCCGTCGGAGGCCGAGAAGCCCTTCTTGAAGTCGTTGATGACGGTCACGAGCTTCTCCTCGGCTTCTTCGGAGAGCTTCTTGCTCTCCTTGATGCCGGTGAGGATCTCGGCGTGGCTGGCCTTGACGTGCTCCAGCAGTTCCGCCTCGAAGCGCGAAACGTCTTCGGCCGGGACCGAGTCCAGGTGGCCCTGGGTGCCGAGGAAGATCGCGACGACCTGGTCCTCGACGGCCATCGGGCTGTACTGGGCCTGCTTGAGCAGCTCGACCAGACGCACACCGCGGTCCAGCTGTGCCTTCGACGCGGCGTCCAGATCGGAGGCGAAGGCCGCGAAGGCCTCCAGCTCGCGGTACTGCGACAGATCCAGACGCAGCGAGCCCGCGACCTCTTTCATCGCCTTGATCTGCGCGGCGCCACCGACGCGGGACACCGACACACCGACGTTGACGGCCGGCCGCACACCCTGGTTGAACAGGTCGGACTCCAGGAAGCACTGGCCGTCGGTGATGGAGATGACGTTGGTCGGGATGAAGGCCGAGATGTCGTTGGCCTTGGTCTCGATGATCGGCAGACCGGTCATCGAACCGCCACCGAGCTCGTCGGACAGCTTCGCGCAACGCTCCAGCAGACGGGAGTGCAGGTAGAAGACGTCACCGGGGAACGCCTCGCGGCCCGGCGGGCGACGCAGCAGCAGCGAGATTGCGCGGTAGGCGTCGGCCTGCTTGCTCAGGTCGTCGAAGACGATCAGCACGTGCTTGCCGTCGTACATCCAGTGCTGGCCGATGGCCGAACCGGTGTACGGGGCCAGCCACTTGAAGCCGGCGGGATCGGAGGCCGGGGCCGCGACGATGGTGGTGTACTCCATCGCGCCACCCTCTTCGAGCGCACGCTTCACCGAGGCGATCGTGGTGCCCTTCTGGCCGATCGCGACGTACACGCAGCGCACCTGCTGGTTCGGGTCACCGGTCTCCCAGGCCTGACGCTGGTTCAGGATGGTGTCCACGGCGACCGCGGTCTTGCCGGTCTTGCGGTCACCGATGATCAGCTGGCGCTGGCCGCGGCCGATCGGCGTCATGGCGTCGATGGCCTTGATACCGGTCTGCAGCGGCTCGCCGACGCCCTGGCGCTGAACCACCGACGGTGCCTGCAGTTCCAGCGCACGCCGGGTCTCGGACGCGATGTCGCCCTGGCCATCGATCGGCTGCCCGAGCGGGTTCACCACGCGGCCGAGGAAGGCGTCGCCGACCGGCACCGAGAGCACCTCGCCGGTGCGCTTGACCTGCTGGCCCTGCTCGATCTTGTTGAACTCGCCCAGGATCACGGCGCCGACGCTGTGCTCGTCGAGGTTCAGCGCCACGCCCAGCACGCCGCCCTCGAATTCGAGCAGCTCTTGGGTCATGACCGAGGGCAGGCCCTCGACGTGGGCGATGCCGTCACCGGCATCGACGACGGTGCCGACCTCTTCCCGCTCGGTGTCGGCGGAAAACGAGGATACGTAATCCTCGATGGCACCTTCGATATCAGAAGCGGAGATTGTCAACTCTGCCATGGTTTTTCGTCTTCCTACCTTTGATCTGGGTGATGAGTCGTGGGGATCGGTCTCGTCAGTCCGGCAGCTGGTTCTGCGCAGCAGCCAAGCGGGACGCGATGGAGCCGTCGATCACTTCGTCACCGACGGTGATCGACAGACCACCGAGCAGTTCCGGATCGACATGCAACTGGACGGACACCGGATGCCCGTAGATACGCGTGAGCACGGCGGTGAGGCGATCGCGCTGGGCGTCGCTCAGATCCGCAGCGGCACTCACGTGGGCGACGACCTCCCCGCGACGAGCAACCGCGAGCTCGGCGAGATCGATCACGGCTTCGTCGGCACGCTCACCGCGAAGCAGGGTCACGGTCTGCTCGAGCAGTGCGGCGGCGGTGCCGTTGGCGCTGCTGCCGCTCCCAACCACCTTGTCCAGCAGGGCGACTCGGGTTGCGGCATCGGCGGTGTAGTCGCTCAGCAGCGTGGACAGTCGCGGCTCGTTGTCGAGCACCCGGCCGAACTGGAACAGCTGATCCTCGACCTCGTCGACCTCACCGGCGACCTTGGCGCGCTGCAGCAGAGCCAGGCGCGCGATGTGCTCGATGCCGTCGATCAGGTTGGACTCGACGGACCAGCGCTGCGAGGCGGCGGCGCGGACCAGCTTGAGGGCGGGGTCGCCGATCTTGCCGGCCAGCAGCTTGTCGACCAGCGCGACCTTCGCCGTCGCCGAATCGCTGGCCTCGGCGAGATGCTTGGTCAGCGCGGGCTCGGAGATCAGCAGCTTGGCGACCGCGGTCAGGTCGTCGGCCAGGGCCGTCAGACCGTTGGCATCCGATCCGCCTGCTGCGCTGTCGAACTCGGTGACCAGGCTGTCGAGAGCCGCACGGCTGGCCGCCCGCAGTCCGGCGGAGAAGCCGGTCTCGATGACCGCAGCCGAGGGCGCCATCTGGTCGAGGTCGTCCAGGAAGCGGTCGACGGTGGCAGCTTGGGCGGCCGGGTCGGCCACGTGGGCCCGGACCAGGTCGCCGGCCTTGCGCACCGCTTCGTCGCCGAGGCCCAGACGCAGTTCACGCACCGTCTGCTGGCGAAGCAGCTGGATCTGCTGCCCGCCCTGCGCCTTGATCCGCTCGGCGTCGACACCGGCCTGCTCGGCCAACTGGGCCTTGATCCGCTCGGCGTCCTGCTTGGCCTCGCTGGTGACGCTGCCGGATTCGGCGGCGGCATCGGCGAGCGCCTTGGCGTGCATCGCATCGGCATCAGCGAGCCGCTTCGCCGCGTCGGCGCTCTCGGCCAGGGCGACACGGATGGCTTCCTGCTGCTTGACCATCAGCCCCTTGACCAGGGGCGCCACCCATTTGACGATGATGAACACGATGACGGCGAAGCCGATCAGCTGTCCGATGAATGTCGACATCTACTTGTTCCGTCCCGAATTCACGTCGACGCCGAGGATGCGGCTGGCCAGGGTGGCCGACAGGCCATCCACCGACGAAGCAAGCTCGGCTTGAGCAGCTGAACCCTGCTGGGACAGCTTCTCGTTGGCCTGGCGTACCGTCTCGGCGACCTCGCCGCTGGCCTCGGCCCGCTTCGAGTCGACGACCTGACGGCCGGCGCTGCGGGCCTCGTCACGAAGCGCCGATGCCTCGGCGCGCGCGCCCGCCATCGCCTTGTCGTAGTCGGCCTGAGCGGCTGCCACCTGTTCGGCCGACTTGCGGCTGTCAGCAGCGGTTTTGGCCAGCATGGCCTCGCGCTCGGCGAGCACCTTGCTGATCGGCGGCACCACCCACTTCCAGATCACGGCGAGCGTGATCAAGAAAATGAGCAGCACAGCGAAAAAGGTGCCGTTGGGGATCAGGAAGTTACTGGTCCCACCGCCCTCTTCCGCGGCCACGATAGATACGGTCAGTTGGTCCATGCTCTCGGACTACTGCAGGCCCGGCGTGGCGAAGACGAACAGCGCCATGAAGGCCAGGTTGATGAAGTATGCGGCTTCCACCAGACCGACGGTGATGAAGAACGGGGTGAACAGCCGGCCCTGGGCCTCGGGCTGCCGGGCGATGCCGGAGATCAGCGCGTTACCCGCGATGCCGTCACCGATACCGGCGCCGATGGCACCGCCACCCATGATCAGACCGCCACCGATCAGCGCGCCAGCAGTGATGATGGCGTTGGGATCGAGTTCCATTACTTTCTTCCTCCTTGTAACTGGCGGCGGTGCCACCAGGACTGCTTCATACGGGTCGTACTGAGGGTCTTAGTGCGCGGGTGCTTTTTCGTCGTGGTCGTCGTGAACTTCCATCGACTGGCTGAAGTACAGGATCGTCAGCAGCGAGAAGATGAAGGCCTGGATCAGACCGACGAACAGGTCGAAGGTCTTCCAGATGGCGTTGGGTGCCCACTGGATGTACCAGGGGAACATCGCGATCAGCGCGACCAGGATGCCGCCGGCGAAGATGTTGCCGAAAAGTCGGAGTGCCAGCGAGATCGGCTTGGCCAGTTCCTCGACGATGTTGATCGGCGCCAGGAAGGCCACGTGGCCCTTGACGACGGCCACCGGGTGGCCGACCAGACCACGGCGCCAGAAGCCGGCTGCGTGGTAGCAGATGAACACGAACAGCGCCAGGGCCAGCACGAAGTTGATGTCCGAGGCCGGCGGCTTGTAGAGCTCGGCGGCCGCACCGTCGGCGCCGCCGTACTGCCAGGGCAACACCGCCAGCCAGTTCGAGATCAGGATGAAGGCGAACAGCGCGACCGCCAGCGGCAGCACGAAGGGGGCGACCTTCATGCCGATCGACCCCTCGATCTGCTGGCGCATCTGGATGGTCAGCGCCTCCCAGAACAGCTGCACGCCACCGGGAACACCGGTCGAGGTGACCTTGGACTTCAGGTAGAACGCCAGGCCGATGATGATCAGCGCGGTGATCGCGGTCGCGAGGATGGTGTCACCGTTGAAGGTCATGCCGAACAACTCGAACACCATCGTGTGGTGTCCGACGTGGATGGCAGCGCCACCCTCTTCGGCGGCGAGCACAGTCTCAGTCATCAGGGTCAGCTCAATCCTTCGAATCCGATGCGGAGACGTCTTCGACGTCCAAGCCGTTGGAGCGGATCTTCTTCAGCACCGGGATGCTGGTGCTCATCACCAGCAGTGCCTGGAAGATAGCCAGCCCGAACAGCACCGCAATTCCGCCGTGTGCCTTGAAGAAGATGGCCACCACCAATGCGACTGCGGTGATCACCAACAGTCGCGTGGCGGAGTTGATGGCCATTTTCTTCTTGAGTGGGTGGTCCTGCATCGTGATCGACTCGACGGCCCGACGCACCAGCAGCGCGTTGAGCAGACCGAGGCCGAGTCCGAGGCCGAAGAACACACCGAAGAAGATGTTGCCGACGAAACCGGCGGCCGCAACGGCCACAGCGGTGAGCGCCACGCAGACGATCAGGAGCCGCAACGGACGAAAGGCGACGGAAGGGAACACCAAGGGCGCGTCCTGCGCTGGCGTCGTCACGTCGTTCACCTCAATCCCGCGGCGTCGAGGGGGGTACTGATCGATAACACATAGAACTGGAAAACTGCTGTGCTTGCCCGACGAGAGTATCGGAGGGCAGCAGGCGCGCTGGAATCACCCAAGGGGTAGCTCCCTGTTGTCGGTCATACAGACGGTCATGCATCGGCGCCGAGCAGTCGATTCGACCGCTGAGCAAGCCGGCAACCCGCGTGTTTCTCGGGTTATGAACGGAACCGTACCACAAGGTAGGAGGCACAAAAACTGGCCTACTACTTTCGGTCGTACACCGGCTCTACGGTTCCTGGACCGGACGGTTCCGGCCTCGCAACAGCGGGATCAGTGTCACCACCCCGGCGACCAGAATCGCCGCGAGCATCACGGCCAAGGTCTGGCGGGGATCGAAGAAGATGGAACTCGCCGCGCCCAGCGCGACGATGCCCACCCATAGGTAGATCAGCAGGACGACGCGGCGGTGGGAATGCCCGATCTGCAGCAGCCGGTGGTGCAGATGCATCTTGTCCGGGCTGAACGGGCTCTTGCCGGCGCGGGTCCGGCGCACGATCGCCAACAGCATGTCCAGCGCGGGCACGAACATCACCGCGACCACCAGCAGGAACGGGGACAGCAGCGCGAAGACGTCGCGGGCGCCGTAGGCGTTCTGCGAGATCGGGCCCGCCGCGGTCGTCGACGCCGCCGCGAGCATCAACCCGATGAGCATCGAGCCGGAGTCCCCCATGAAGATCTTGGCCCGGTGGAAGTTGTGCGGAAGGAAGCCCAGACAGGCGCCGGCCAGCACCACCGAGATGATCGCCGGCGGGTAGAACAACACGTCGCCGCCGTGATCGCGCAGCAGGCCGACGGAGAAGATGCAGATGGCCAGCGCGGTGATCAGGCCCAACCCGGCGGCCAACCCGTCCAGGCCGTCGACGAAGTTCATCGCGTTGACGATCGACACCGTCAACGCCAGTGTCAGCAGGATCGAGGTCACCTGGTCCAGCACGATGGTGCCGACCCCACCGATCGGGATGTAGAGCACGCTCCACGCGACGCCCATGGTGACCAGCACGCTGGCAGCGGTGATCTGACCGGCGAATTTGGTCAGGGCGTCCAGGCCCCACCGGTCGTCGATGAGGCCGACCAGCATGATGAGCCCGCCGGCGACCACCACGGCGGGCATCCCGGTCGAGTACACGAAGCCCCGGTTGAGCGCGGGCAGCTGCGATGCCAGCACCACCGCGACGACCACCCCGAGATAGATGGCCAGCCCACCCATCCGTGGTGTGGGCTGCACGTGCACATCGCGTTCGCGCGGGTAGGCCACCGCACCGATGCGCAGGGCCAGCACCCGCACCCAGCCGGTGGCGAAGTAGGTGATGATCGCGGCGGCCAGCCCGACGAGCGCGAGTTCGCGCAGCGGTACGCCGGCGCCGCGGTCGGACAGGGCGAGCAGACCCTCAGCCAGGAAGACCGGTTCGCTCACCACCCGGTGAACCGTACGCGAAGAGACTGAGCGCGGCGGTGCGTGGCGGGTGCCGCCGGGGGCGGCGTGTCAGGCCTCACCCGGGCCCTCGGGCGCGAGCGTCGCGGCGTCGACGCCGAGGACCCGGGCAACATCCGCGACCGAGACGGGCCCCTCCCGCAGAACCCGCGGCTGCGAGGTGGAGACGTCCACGATGGTCGAGGCGGCGCCCTGCGGGGACGGACCGCCGTCGAGGTAGACCTCGACCCGCGCGCCCAGTTGAGCCTGGGCCTCGGCGGCGGTGACGGCCGCCGGGTGGCCGGAGATATTGGCGCTGGAGACCGCCATCGGACCGACTTCGCGCAGCAGGTCGATGGCCACCGGGTGCAGCGGCATCCGCAGCATGACGGTCCCGTTGGCGTCGCCGAGGTCCCAGTGCAACGACGGCGCATGCCGGACCACCAGGCTCAGCGCCCCCGGCCAGAACGCCTGGATCAGTTCGCGTGCGGCGGGCGGCACCGTGTAGACCAGCCCGTCGATGGTGTGCCAGGACCCGACGAGCACACCGACGGGCATGTCCCGCCCCCGGTTCTTGGCGGCGAGCAGGGCGCCGACCGCCTCGCTGTTGAAGGCGTCGGCACCGATCCCGTACACGGTGTCGGTGGGCAGCACGACCAGTCCCCCACCCTTGACGGCGCTGACCGCGGACGTCAGACCGGTGGCCCGCTGGTCGGGGTCGGAGCAGTCGAACAGCTGGGTCATGGCTCCTCGCTCAGGCGCTCGTCGGGTTCGGTCCACATGATGCGCTCGCAGGCGTCGCGCATGGGCCTAGCTTCTCACCGCGGTCACGAAGCGGTGCCGACCGGCCAGGTCGCGGCGTGCCGTGATGTCGGTGAAGACCCCGGCGGCACCGAACAGGTCCACGGTGGCCGCCGAGGTGGTGTCGTCGTGTTCCACCCCCACCTGTCCCCCGGGGCGCAGCAACCGCGCCACCAGATCGACGATGGGCGCGATGACGGCCATGCCGTCCGGGCCACCGAACAGCGCAGCGTGCGGATCATGATCTGCCACTTCGGGTTCCAGGTCCGCACCCTCGGGGATGTAGGGCGGGTTGGACACCACCAGGTCCACGCTGCCGGCCAGATCGCCGAGCACATCGGGTGCGGTGACGTCGGCCTGGATCAGTTGCACCTGCGATCCCGCAACGTTGGCGCGGGCGTAGCGCAGCGCATCCCCGGACTGCTCGACGGCGATGACGCGGACATCCGGGCGGTAGGTGGCCAGCGCCAGGGCCAGCGCGCCCGAACCCGTGCACAGGTCCACGATCAACCCGTCGACCGGGACGGGCACGGCGTGCGCCCACTCCAGCAGCGCCTCGGTCTCCGGGCGCGGGATGAACACTCCGGGGCCGACCGCCAGGGTCAGCGGGCCGAAGGCGGCGCTGCCCACCAGGTGCTGCAGCGGAATCCGCAGCGCCCGTTGCCCGACGAGGGTGCGGTAACGGTCCAGGAAATCCGGCGCGGGCTCGGTGAACCGCAGCAGTCCACGGTCGACGCCGGCGACGTGCGCGGCCAGCAGTTCGGCGTCGGCGCGCGCCGAATCGATCCCGGCCGCCGCGAGCGCAGCAGCCGCATCGGCGATCGCCTGCCCGACGTCGGTCATGCGCGATCCGCCTTCGGCTCCTCGCTGGGCGTCACGCCTGCTGCAGGCGGGACTGCTTGTCGGCGGCGGCCAAGGCATCCAGCAGCGCGTCCATGTCGCCGTCGAGCACCTGGTCGAGGTTGTGCGCCTTGAAGTTGATCCGGTGATCGGCGATCCGGTTCTCCGGGTAGTTGTACGTGCGGATCCGCTCACTGCGGTCGACCGTGCGGATCTGGCTGGCCCGGTCCGCCGAGGCGTCCGCGGCGGCCTGCTCCTCGGCCAACGCCTGCAGGCGGGCAGCCAGCACGACCATGGCGCGCGCCTTGTTCTGCAGCTGGCTGCGCTCGTTCTGGCAGGTGACGACGATGCCGGTGGGCAGGTGGGTGATGCGCACCGCCGAGTCGGTGGTGTTGACGCCCTGACCGCCCTTGCCGGAGGACCGGTAGACGTCGATGCGCAGATCCGATTCGTCGATCTGGACCGCCTCGACATCGTCGGGTTCCGGGTAGACCAGCACGCCCGCGGCCGAAGTATGAACGCGCCCTTGGGATTCGGTCACCGGCACCCGCTGTACGCGGTGCACGCCGCCCTCGAACTTCATCCGCGACCACACCCCGTCGGCGGAATCGCCCTTGCTCGCGATGGTGAGCGTGGCGTCCTTGTAGCCGCCCAGATCCGACCACGTCTCGTCGAGCACGGTGACCGTCCAGCCGTGCCGTTCGGCATACCGGATGTACATCCGGGCCAGGTCGGCGGCGAACAGCGCCGATTCCTCGCCGCCCTCCCCCGATTTCACCTCGAGCACGACGTCGTCGGCGTCGTGCGGATCACGGGGTGCCAGCAGGTCGGTCAGCCGGGCGTCCAGCTCGGCCACCTGTGCCTCGAGCTCGGGCACCTCGGCGGCGAACGCGGCGTCCTCGGCGGCCAGCTCGCGGGCGGCCTCGAGGTCCCCGCGGGCCGCTTCCAGCTTGCGGTACGCCGAGACGATCGGCGATATCTGCGCGAACCGGCGCCCGACCCGACGGGCGGCACCGGCATCGGAATGCAGGGCGGGATCGGACAGCTGGGTTTGCAGGTCCGCGTGCTCGGCCAGCAACGCCTCGATCGCGGGGGCGGTGTCCGTCATCGTGGTCTCCAATGAGCGCAAATCGACCTGTGAACGCAAATCGGCGCCCGATCCTGGCACGGATGCCAGGCACGGGCGCCGATGGTGCAGCTAGTTGTCGGCAGCAGCCTTGGTGTTGCGCTTGCCGTAGCGCTTCTCGAAGCGCGCCACGCGGCCGCCGCTGTCGAGGATCTTCTGCTTACCGGTGTAGAACGGGTGGCACTGCGAGCAGACCTCGACCACGATGTGGCCGCTCTCCTTGGTGCTGTGGGTGGTGAAGCTGTGACCACAGCCGCAGACCACAGTGGTCTCGACGTAGTTGGGGTGAATACCCGATTTCATGGCTTTCCTCTGCAATCGTTGGCCGCCGGGTCGCCCGAGCCCAGACCTGGGAGTCTTCGAGCGTGAACCGGAACCGAGGGTCGACGGTCCATTATGCCAGGTCAACCGTCGAATGCGAAAACGCGCCAGGACCGGCAGGTATTCCCCACTCAGCGGGCCGGACGGTAATCCTGACCGGACCACTCCCACAGGCTGCGTCCGCGCGGATCGGTGCCGCGGGCGATGAGTTCGCGCTTGAGGATCTTGTTGGTCGCGGTGCTGGGCAGCTCCTCGGCGATCCAGACGTAGCGTGGCCGCGCTTTCGGTGACAGGTCGGGCTGGGCGGCGATGAACTCCGCGAAGCCGGCGGGGGTGAGTTCGGCCCCGTCCTGCAGCACCATCGCGGCCATCACCTGGTCGCCGACGTGCTCGTCGGGGACCGGGTAGACGGCGACCACGGCGACCTCGGGCAGGCGCAGCAGGATCCGCTCGATGGGCGCCGCGGTCAGGTTCTCCCCGTCCACCCGCATCCAGTCCCCGGTGCGTCCGGCCAGGTAGATCCAGCCCTGTTCGTCGCGGTAGGCCAGGTCGCCGGACCAGTAGATGCCGCCGCGCATCCGTTCGCCGGTCGCGGCGGGGTCGTTGTAGTACCCGCGGAACAGTCCGCTCCCACTGGTGTTGACCAACTCCCCCGTCGCGGCTTCGGCGTTGAGCAGCGCGCCGTGGGCATCGAACCTTGCGGCAGCGCACTCGGTCAGGGTCTCGGGGTTGTAGATGGCCACGCCCGGGAAACCCTGGCCGATCGAGCCGGGCGGGCAGTCGTCCGGCCGGGTGATGATCACCGCGGTCTCGGTGGACCCGAATCCGTCCCATACGGTGCAGCCGAATCGCCGCCCGAAGGCCTCGATGTCGCGGTCGGCGGCCTCGTTGCCGAATGCGACGCGCAACGGGTTGTCGGCGTCACCGGGTTGTTCGGGGGTGGCCAGGATGTAGGCCAGCGGTTTTCCGACGTAGTTCATGTAGGTCGCGCCGTAGCGGCGGATGTCCGGCAGGAACGAGGAGGCGGAGAAACTGGCGGGCGCCATGGCGGCGCCGGCGCCGACGGCGACGCTCCAGCCCGCGTAGACGGCGTTCGAATGGAACAGCGGCATGGCCAGGTAACAGGTGTCCCGGCTGTCGAGGCCGTAGCGCTGGACAAGAGCGCTGCCGGCGAACAGCACGGTCGAGTGCGGCACCTCGACGGCCTTGGGCTCACCGCTGGTGCCGGAGGTGAAGATCATCATGAAGGTGTCGTCGGGAGTGCATTCGCGGTGCGGCGCCAGGTCGGGGGCCTGCGCCAGCAGTTGCGCCCAGTGAGCGCCGGAGGTGTCGAGCACCGTGACGCCGGGCAGGTCGAGGCCGTCCAGCAGCCGGCGGTGTGCGGCGTCGGTGAGCAGGATCTGGGTGTCGACCCTGGCGATGTCCCGGGCCAGGGCCTCGCCGCGGCGGGTGGTGTTGATGCCGCACAGCACGTAGCCACCCAGGCCGGCGGCGGCCAGCGCGGTGAGCATGTCGGGCGAGTTCCCCAGCAGGGCCCCCACATGCAACGGCCGCGCGGCATCGGCGAGCGCGATGAGTGCGGCGGCCTGGCGGCGGGCGTCGGCGATGTGTTCGCGCCACGTCCAGACGTCGTCGCCGAATTTGACCGCCGGGGTGTCGCCGTCCGCCCGGGTGCGCAGCAGTTGTTGCAGTGTGTCCGGCATTCCCGCGGCACCTCCGTCAGTGAACAGATCCTCGATACTGTCTACCATCGGCGGCGGCCCGTCCCCCGCCCCGGCGCGACTTGTTGGCAGAATGCAACTCACCGAGTTCTCAAGCCGAGGAGCCATCCTGTGCCGACCCGCACGGCCACCGTCCGCGACCGCCTGATCGATGCGGCCGAGGTGTGCCTGCACGCCAAGGGCATCCGCGCCACCACCGTCTCCGAGGTGGCCGAGACGGCCGGGGTGTCCCGGGGTTGGCTGTACCGGCACTTCCCGGACAAGGTGACGCTGCTGGGCGCGGCCATCGTGCGCCTCAACGAGGCCTACTGGTCGCAGGCGCACGCAGTCCTGGGGCATATACAGGGCCTCGACCACCAGATCGTCGCGGGCATCAGGCACGGCCGCACCGCCTACGACGACCCGGGCGCGCTGCTGATGAAGCTGCGGATCGCCGAACCCGAGGAGTTCGCGGCCTGCGCGGGCGCCGGCGTGCAGGGCCTGGTGCCCGATCTGGCCAACTTCTGGACCGGCTACCTCATCGCGGCCCGCGACAACGGCGAGATCCACCCCGACACCGTCATCGCCGAGGCGTCGGAATGGGTTGCCCGCGTGGTGATCTCACTGGCGACCGTGCCGGGCGACACGCTCGATCCGAACGATCCCGCTCAGTTGCTCAGCCACATCCGGCGGTATCTGATCCCGGCGCTGCGCACCGATCCGGCGGCCTGAGCACCCTCGAGCGATTTCGGCGCGGAAACGTACGCTGAGCGTACGAAACCGCGCCGAAATCGCAGGTGCAGCGGGTCAGTCGTGGTCGCTGTTTCCACCGGGGGTGTTCTTGGAAACCTGCACCAGGAACTCGTAGTTCGTCTTGGTCTTGCGCAGCTGGCTCATCAGCAGATCGATGGCCTGATGCGGATCCAGCCCGCTGAGCACGCGGCGCAGCTTGTGCACGACGGCGAACTCGTCGGCACCGAGCAGCAGCTCGTCCTTACGGGTACCGGACGGGTTGACATCGACGGCCGGGAACACCCGGCGCTCGGCGATCTTGCGATCGAGCTTGAGCTCGGCGTTACCGGTGCCCTTGAACTCCTCGAAGATGACGGTGTCACCGGTGGAACCGGTCTCGACCATCGCCGTGGCGATGATGGTCAACGACCCGCCGTGCTCGATGTTGCGCGCCGCGCCGAGGAACCGCTTGGGCGGGTACAGCGCGGTCGAGTCGACACCACCGGACAGGATGCGCCCCGACGCCGGCGACGCGTTGTTGTACGCGCGGCCCAGTCGGGTGATCGAGTCGAGCAGGACGACGACATCCTTGCCCTGCTCCACCAGGCGCTTGGCCCGCTCGATGGCGAGCTCGGCGGCCTGGGTGTGATCTGACGGCGGCCGGTCGAAGGTGGAGGCGATGACCTCACCGACCACCGAGCGCTGCATGTCGGTGACCTCTTCCGGACGCTCGTCGACGAGCACCACCATCAGGTGGCATTCCGGGTTGTTCTTGGTGATCGCGTTCGCGATGTCCTGCATGATCGTCGTCTTACCGGCCTTGGGCGGCGAGACGATCAGCGCGCGCTGACCCTTACCGATCGGCATGATCAGGTCGATCACGCGCGTGGTCAGACGATCCGGCGTGGTCTCCAGGCGCAGCCGCTGGTTCGGGTACAGCGGGGTCAGCTTCTGGAAATCCGGCCGGTTCTTGGCGTTCTCGACCGGGCCACCGTTGACGGTGTCCAGCCGGACCAGCGGATTGAACTTCTGGCGCGGGTTGTTACCGCCGCCGCTGCTCTCGCCGTCCCGGGCCACCCGCACGGCCCCGGTGACCGCGTCACCGCGGCGCAGGCCGTTCTTGCGCACCATGTTCATCGACACGTACACGTCGTTCGGCCCGGCCAGGTAGCCCGACGTCCGGACGAACGCGTAGTTGTCCAGCACGTCGAGGATGCCGGCGACCGGCTGGACGACGTCGTCTTCGCGCAGTTCGGTGTCGCGGTCGCCACCCCCGCCGCCGTCGCCACCGGATCGCTCGCCGCGGCGCTTGCGGTCGCGGAACCGCCGGCCGCGACGGCCCTGGCGGCCCTCGTCGTCATCGTTGTTGGCGTTGTTCGCGTTCGGGTTGTTGCCGCCGCTGTTGCGGTCACCGCTGTTGCGATCGCTGTTGCGGTCACGCTGATCCCCGCCGTCGGCGTTCCGGGACCGGTTCTCGCGGTTGTCGGAGCCACCGCCGGCATTGTCGGCACGCTCGGTGCGCTCGGCACGCTCGGTGCGCGGAGATTCCTGCGCGGCGTCGTTCGCGGAGCTTCCGGAGTTCGCGTCGGCCTTGTTCTCGGCCTTGTTCTCGTCGGCCTTGCTCTCCCCGCCCTTGGCGGCGTCGGCATTGTCACCGGCGGCCTTGTCGCTGCCGGCCTGCGCCTTCTGGCTCTCCGGTGCACCCGACTGGCGGGCGGCGCCGCGGCGCTCGCGGCGTGGCGCGGCCGTCCGCTGCGGGGCCTCGCCGGAATCGGCCTGCGCTGCGGCCGGAGCCTCGGCGGCGGCCGGCGCTTCGGCCGCCTTGACCGGTGCGGCCTTCGCGGCGGCACCGCCCTCGCCCCGGTGCTCCTTGATCGCGGCGATCAGTTCGCTCTTACGCATGCCCGAGGTGCCCTTGACACCCACTTCACCCGCCAGGGCGCGCAGGTCCGGGAGCAGCATCGACGTCAGCGAGCCGGAACGGCCACCGCGGGTGACGCCTGCGCTCGGCGCGGCTTTGGTTGTGGTCACGGCGGCAGATTGCGCGGCGGTCTCGCCGCTCTCGCTTGCCGTGAAGAGGTCCGTATCAGTCACGGATTTCCTTTCTTTCCCTCGCCTATCACGTTTTCGCGAGGGGTTCCCCGAAGGTCATCTGCGCCCAGCCGAAGAGCCGAGCGCGCGTTCTTCCGCGGCGTCACCATCGCCGGAGCAACGGTGAACGCCAGGGTCCGCCGCTGCGCGGCAGACCATCAGTCCACGAGTGAAACGAAAGATTGGGTAGTCGTCCTAAGTGTCAGCGCAGGTAGAGCCGCTGTGATTGCTGGACGAAAGCGAGAATAACCCGCATCAGTGCTGGAAGCAAGGAGCCCCCGGTTCTCGCGTGTTACCCCGACACCGTCTGGGCGGGGGTTTCCGCGTTCCACCGAACCGCGTCTCCCGCCGACATCTCGGTCACCGTGAATCCATTCGCGGCGCCGTACTCGAGGATTTCGGGCGGTAGGTCCGAACCGTCGGTGAGAGCAATCACCGCTGGTCCTGCACCGGAAAGCACCGCTGCCACCCCAGAACGCCGGAGCAGCGTGAGATATTCCGCCGAGGCCGGCATCGCCGGCGCGCGCTGCGCCTGGTGCAGCCGGTCGTCGGTGGCCTCCAGCAGCAGATCCGGCCGCTGGGTGAGCGCCACCACAAGCATCGCCGTCCGCGCCAGATTGAACCGCGCGTCGGCGTGGCTGACCTGTTCGGGCAGCAGGCCCCGGGTGGCCGCGGTCGAGGACCGGGTCTCCGGCACCGCCGGGAAAAGCCGGATATCCGGATGCAACTGCAGATGCGCGGCGTCGTAGCGGGCCGGGTCGCTGCCGGCCACGGTCCAGGAGACCACCGCCCCGCCGAGCACGGCGGCCGCCGCGTTGTCGGGGTGACCTTCGAACTCCGAGGACAACTGCACCAGCTGAGCGACGGTGAGCTCCGGCGAATCCACCTGCGTGGCAAAGCCGTTGACGACGGCCAGTCCACCAACCACGGCCGCCGCAGACGATCCGAGCCCCCGCGAGTGCGGGATCACGTTGCGGCACACCACATTCAGCCCGTCGACGCTGAGCCCGGCCGAGTCCAGGCCGCGCCGGATCGCGCGCACCACCAGATGGTCGGCGGTCAGCGGCACCTGCCCGGAACCCTGCCCCTCGACCTCGATGGTGAGGCCGGAATCAGTTGTCTCGACGATGATTTCGTCGTACAGGCTCAGTGCGAGACCAAGGCTGTCAAAGCCAGGACCGAGGTTGGCACTGGAGGCCGCGACGACGGCGCTGGCTCGCAGCCCAGCCGGCAGAGTTCGATTCACCAATGTTCCGACCGTCAGCCCAGACCCAGGTGGGCCACCACGGCGGCCGGATCAACCGGGATCGGAGTCACCTCGGGCATGCCCCTGAGCGCGGTGTCGGGGTCCTTGAGGCCATTGCCGGTGACGGTGCACACCACGGTGGAACCCGGCTTGACCCAACCGTCCTCGATCGACTTGAGCAGGCCGGCAATACTTGCCGCGGACGCCGGTTCGACGAACACACCCTCGGCCGCGGCCACCAGCCGGTAGGCGGCCAGGATCTCCTCGTCGGTGGCGGCCAGGAAGCGGCCCCCGGACTGCTCCTGAGCCTCCACCGCCGAGTTCCAGGACGCCGGCGACCCGATCCGGATGGCGGTCGCGATGGTCTCCGGGTTACGCACCGGCTGACCACTGACCAGCGGCGCGGCTCCGGCGGCCTGCGTTCCGAGCATGCGCGGCAGGCGATCGGAGAGACCGTCGCGGTGGTATTCGCGGTAACCGCGCCAGTAGGCGGTGATGTTCCCGGCGTTGCCGACCGGCAGCGAGTGCACATCCGGCGCGGTGCCCAGCACGTCGATGATCTCGAACGCGGCGGTCTTCTGCCCTTCGATGCGCACCGGGTTCACCGAGTTGACCAGCCCGATGGTCGGGTAGTCCGCGGTCAGTTTGCGGGCCAGTTCCAGGCAGTCGTCGAAGTTACCTTCGACCTGAATGATCTTGGCGCCGTGCATGACCGCCTGCGCGAGCTTGCCCATGGCGATCTTGCCCTGCGGAATCAGCACCGCGCAGGTGATCCCGCCGCGGGAGGCGTAGGCCGCCGCCGAGGCCGAGGTGTTTCCGGTGGATGCGCACAGCACGGCCTGCTGACCGCGCGCGATCGCGTCGGTCACCGCCATCGTCATGCCGCGGTCCTTGAAGGAACCGGTGGGGTTGAGACCCTCCACCTTCAGATACACGGTGCAGCCGGTCTGCTCGGACAGCCGCTTGGCGTGGATCAGCGGGGTACCGCCCTCCAGCAGGGTGACCGGAGTCCAGTCCTTCGCGTCGGGCAGCCGATCCCGGTAGGCCTCGATCAGGCCCGGCCACGCCTTGTGCACCGGCCCGGCGGCCGCTGTGCCACTCATGCTGTTGTCCCTTCCATACGAAGCACGCTGTTGATGGTCTGCACCACGTCCAAATCGGCCAGCGCCTCAACGGTTTCCGACAACGCCGAATCGGTGGCCTGGTGGGTTACCACGACGATCCGGGCGCCGGACAGCTCGCCCTCGTCGTCGGTCATACTCTCCTGGCGCACCTCGGCGATGCTCACCTCACGCTTACTGAATTCCGCTGCCACAGCGGACAAGACGCCCGGGCGGTCCTTGACGTTCATGTTGACGTAGTACCGGGTGGGGATGGCGCCGATCGGAGCGATCGGCAGCTTTGCGTACTTGGACTCTCGGGGGCCGCGGCCGCCCTGCACCCGGTTACGGGCCGCCATCACCAGATCGCCGGTCACCGCCGAGGCCGTCGGCGCACCGCCGGCGCCCTGGCCGTAGAACATCAGCCGGCCGGCCGCCTCGGCTTCGACGACGACCGCGTTGAAGGCGCCGTTGACCGCCGCCAGCGGGTGATCCAGCGGGACCAGCGCCGGGTACACCCGCGCCGAGACCTTCTGCTTACCCTTGCCGGTGGTGAGGCGTTCGCAGATGGCGAGCAGTTTGATGTTGCAGCCCAACGCCTTTGCCGACTCGAAGTCGGCGGCGGTGACCTTGGTGATGCCTTCGCGGTAGACGTCGTCGGCGGTCACCCGGGTGTGGAAGGCGATGGACGCCAGGATCGCCGCCTTGGCCGCGGCGTCGTAACCCTCGACGTCGGCGGTCGGGTCGGCCTCGGCGTAGCCGAGCGCGCTCGCGTCGGCCAGTGCGTCGGCATAGTCGGCGCCGGTGTCGTTCATCGCCGAGAGGATGTAATTGGTGGTGCCGTTGACGATGCCGGCCACCCGCAGCACCGTGTCACCCGCCAGCGACTGCGTCAGGGGCCGGATGACCGGGATCGCACCGGCCACCGCCGCCTCGAAATACAGGTCAACGCGCGCCTTTTCGGCGGCCTGAGCGAGCTCACCGGTGGACTGGGCCATCAGCGCCTTGTTGGCGGTGACGACGGACTTGCCCTGCTGCAGGGCGGTCATGATGGCCTTGCGGGCCGGTTCCACCGGCCCCATCAGTTCCACCACGATGTCGACGTCATCGCGGGACACCAGCGCATCGATGTCATCGGTGAGCAGGCTCACCGGGACACCACGGTCCTCGGCCACCCGGCGAACGCCGATGCCGCGCAGTTCCAGCGGGGCGCCGATACGCGCCTCGAGGTCCGCGGCGCTCTCCTCGATGATCCGGACCACCTCGGTGCCGACGTTGCCCAGTCCGAGCACCGCCACGCCGATCGATTTCTGGTCTGTCATGCGCGAACCTCCTTCGACATCGTTACTGCCCTACTTCCAAGCTCAACAGGTCCTCGATCGTCTCCCGGCGCAGGATCAGCCGCGCGGTTCCGTCCTTCACCGCGACGACCGCCGGGCGGCGCAGCATGTTGTACCGGCTCGACATCGAGTAGCAGTACGCACCGGTGGCGGCGACCGCCAGCAGGTCGCCCGGCCCGAGGTCGTCGGACACCCAGGTGTCGCGGACGATGATGTCGCCGCTCTCGCAGTGCTTTCCGACGATGCGGGCCAGAACTGCGGATCCGTCGCTGACCCGGGACACCAGCCGGGCGTCATACTCGGCGGCGTAGAGGGCGGGCCGGATGTTGTCGCTCATCCCGCCGTCCACGCTGACGTAACGCCGGTGCGCGGTGGGGCTGGTCGCCACGTCCTTGACGGTGCCGACCTCGTAGAGCGTGATGGTGCCCGGTCCGGCGATCGCGCGTCCCGGTTCCACCACCAGGGTCGGGGTGGGCAGCCCGACCGCGGCCGCCTCGTTGGTGACGATGGCCTTGAGTTTGTCGGCCAGTTCCTTCATGGGTGGCGGATCGTCCTGCGGCAGATACGAGATGCCGAGGCCACCGCCGAGGTCGAGAATGCTCATCTGCGCGGTCTTCTCGACACCGAACTCGGCCACCACGTCGGCCAGCAGGCCGAGCAGGCGACGCGCGGCGATCTCGAATCCGGACACGTCGAAGATCTGCGAGCCGACATGGCAGTGCAGACCGACCAGGCGCAGGTTGTCGGTGGCGAAGACGCGGCGCACGGCCTCCATGGCTGCACCGCTGGCCAGCGAGAGGCCGAACTTCTGGTCCTCGTGCGCGGTCGAGATGAACTCGTGGGTGTGCGCCTCCACACCCGGGGTGACGCGTACCAGCACGTCCTGCACGACACCCGCGGCTCCGGCGACGGCCTCCAGGCGTTCGATCTCGATCTCCGAGTCGATCACGATGTGCCCGACTCCGGCGTTCACCGCCGCGGTCAGTTCTTCGACCGATTTGTTGTTGCCGTGCACGGTGATCCGCTCGGCCGGGAAGTCCGCATGCAGCGCCACGGCCAGTTCACCGCCGGTGGCCACGTCCAGCGACAGGCCCTCCTGGTGCACCCAGCGGGCGATCTCACTGCACAGGAACGCCTTGGAGGCGTAGTGCACATGCTCCCCGCCGCCGAACGCGTCGGCGATCTCGCGGCAACGCCCGCGGAAGTCGTCTTCGTCGATGACGAACAGCGGGGTGCCGAACTGCTCGGCCAGGTCTGTCACCGACACGCCGGCAACCGACACCACACCGTCGTCACCGCGAACCAGGTTGCGCGGCCACACGTTCGGGGCCAGCAGCATGATCTCGTCGGTGGTGCGCGGCTGGGCCGGCACGGTACCGGCGGCGTGCTGGCCGCTCACATCCGCTCCGGAGCGCTGACACCGAGGATGGCCAGACCGTTGGCGATGACCTGGCGGGTGGCCTTGCACAATGCCAACCGGGCCCGGTTCAGATCGCCGGCCTCTTCGTCGCCCTGCGGGAGCACCCGGCAGGAATCGTAGAAGCGGTGGTAATCGCCGGCCAGGTCTTCCAGGTAGCGGCACACCCTGTGCGGTTCGCGCAGCGAGGCAGCGGTTTTGAGGACCCGGCCGAACTCACCGAGGTTGCGGATCAGTGTCGCTTCCCGGTCGTGGGTGAGCAGGTCCAGGTGCGCGGTGTCCGCGGTCAACCCGAGTTCGGCGGCGTTGCGCGCCAACGCCGACAGCCGCGCGTGCGCGTACTGCACGTAGTAGACCGGGTTCTCGTTGGACGCGCTCGCCCACAACCCGAGGTCGATGTCGATCGGGCTGTTCACCGAGGACCGGATCAGCACGTACCGGGCGGCGTCCACACCGATCGCGTCCACCAGGTCGTCGAGGGTGATGACGGTGCCGGCCCGCTTGCTCATCCGCACGGGCTGCCCGTCACGGACCAGGTTGACCATCTGCCCGATCAACACCTCGACGGTGGCCGGATCGTCGCCCAGGGCCGCGGCGGCGGCCTTGAGGCGGGCGATGTACCCGTGATGGTCGGCGCCGAGCATGTAGATGCACAGGTTGAATCCCCGCGCACGCTTGTCCAGGTAGTAGGCGAGGTCACCGGCGATGTACGCCGGGTTGCCGTCGCTCTTGATGACCACCCGGTCCTTGTCGTCACCGAAGTCGGTGGTGCGCAGCCAGGTCGCGCCGTCCTTCTCGTAGATGGCGCCGTTGTCGCGCAGTTTGGCGATGGCCTGGTCCACCCGGCCGGACGTGTGCATCGAATCTTCGTGGGTGTACACGTCGAAATCGGTGCCGAACTCGTGCAGCGATTCCTTGATGTGGGCGAACATCAGGTCCACACCGATGGACCGGAAGGTCTCCTGCTGCTGATCGGGCGGCAGGCTCAGCGCATCCGGCGCCTTCGCCAGGATGGCGGTCGCGATGTCGTTGATGTAGGCGCCGGCGTAGCCGTCCTCGGGGGCCGGCTCGCCCTTGGCGGCGGCGATCAGCGACCGGGCGAACCGGTCGATCTGGGCGCCGTGGTCGTTGAAGTAGTACTCCCGGGTCACCTGGGCGCCCTGGGTGGCCAGCAGCCGGCCCAGCGCATCGCCCACCGCGGCCCAGCGGGTCCCACCGATGTGGATCGGGCCGGTCGGGTTGGCCGACACGAACTCCAGGTTGATGTTCTGGGCGGCCAGGTCGGCGGCGTGGCCGTACTCGGCACCGGCGTCGAGCACGTTGGCCACGACGACACCCTGAGCCGACGCTTCGATACGCAGGTTGACGAACCCGGGCCCGGCGATCTCGGCGGCGGCGATCCCGTCGGCGTCGGTGAGCGCGGCGGCCAGCCAGCCGGCCAGTTCGCGCGGGTTGACCCCCACCTTCTTCCCGAGCTGCAGGGCCACGTTGGTGGCGTAATCGCCGTGCTCAGGGTTGCGCGGGCGTTCGACGGTGATCGTCTCGGGCAGCGCGCTGGTGTCGAGGCTGTGCTCGGTCAGGACCGCGGCGGCGGTGGCTCTGAGCAGGGCAGCCAGATCGGCAGGTGTCACGAGGGACCATCCTATGACGCGCGGTCCCCAGGTCCCGAATCCATTACCGGTTCGATGATGCGTTACGCTGTGCACGCCCAACGGCGCAGCTTCATCTGATTGCGCCCCCGTAGCTCAGGGGATAGAGCGTCTGCCTCCGGAGCAGAAGGCCGCAGGTTCGAATCCTGCCGGGGGCACCACGCCGACCAGGCAAAACACCCCAATTTGGGGAAGCCTACCCCTCATCTATCCGTTCGCTGCTGGTTCGGCCTGCCCGTTTTCGGTTGCTGGGCAGCTACGCCCCGCGCACCGCGCCGCCTTGGCTCGTTCCCACAACCCGGTCTCCGCCGGCGGTGCCAACCGTCCCGATTCGATGCCCACCTGGCCCACTGAGGGGCCGCGCCGGGCGGCTCTCACAAATGGGCTATCTCCGCCCAATTCGCACAGTGCGCGAGCCGTTGACCCTTTTCGGGACGGATCAGAGCACATGGCTGCCCCCGGGAGGTCGCGCACCTGGACACTCAGATGAAAGCCGGTTCCGACGCGCTTGCCGTTCGTCCGGGGCACGTCACCAGATGCCGAGGACCTTCATCCACAGCCCGCCGATCGACGTCCAGATCGCGATGTTGAGCACGCTCATCCGGAAGCCGATGCGGAACAACTCCGCGGTCTTGACATAGCCCGATCCGTAGATCACACCGGCCGGCCCGGACGAATAGTGCGCCAGCCCGCCGAACAGGCTGCCGATGAAGCCGAACACCAGCGCGGCGAACAGCGGCGGCGCCCCGGTGGCGATCGCGGCGCCGACGAACACGCCGTACATCGCCACGATGTGCGCGGTGTTGGACGCGAACAGGTAGTGCGAGTAGAAGTAGACCGTCGTCAGGATCGCGAACGCCGCCAGCCACGGCAGCGCGTCCACCGATCCGGCCACCGACTCTCCGATCCAGTCGATGACCCCGAGTTCGTTGAGTTCGGCGGCCATGCCGACCAGGACACCGAAGAACACCAGCGTGCTCCACGCAGACGTGTTGTCGGCCAGGTTCTTCCAGGACAGCACGCCGGTGATGAGCAGGACCGCGATCCCGGTGAATGCGGCGGTGGTGGCGTCGATATCGAGAAAGTCGCCGAGGCACCACAACAGCAACAGCAGCACGAACGTGGCGGCCATGATCCATTCGTGCCGCGACATGGGTCCGGCCTCGCGCAGCTGGGCTCGCGCTTCGTCGGGCGCTTCAGGCGTCTTGTCGACCGTCGGCGGGTAGATCTTCGACATCACCCACGGCACGGCGATCAGGCTGACCGCTCCCGGCACCATCGCCGCCAATGCCCATCGGCCCCAGGAGATCTCGATACCGAAATCCCGGGCTGCCGCTTGTGCGACGGGATTGCCGGCCATCGCGGTCAGGAACATCGCCGACGTGACGACGTTGACCTGTAATGCGGTCAGGGTCAGGAACGCACCGAGCCTCTTGCGCGATTCCTCGGGTTCGGGATGGGAGTCCTCCAGCCGGCTCAGCGAGGCCACCACCGGGAACACCACTCCCCCGCACCGTGCCGTGTTCGACGGTGTGGCGGGCGCCAGGATCAGATCGGTCAACGCCATGCCGTAGGACAGTCCCAGAGTAGAACGCCCCAGGCGGGTGACGAAGAGCAACGCAATGCGCCGCCCCAGACCGGTGATCAGGAAACCCTCGGCGATGAAGAACGCGGCGACGATGAGCCACACCGTCGTATTGGCGAATCCGGCCAGAGCCCTGGCGGCCGACTCGGTCTTGGTCAACATCGCCGCCGCCATACCGATCAGCGCCACCGCCCCGGTCGGCAGCGGTTGCAGGATCAGCCCCAAAATGGTGCCCAGGAAGATGCCCAGCATGCGCATGCCCGTCGGGTCCACCCCGCCGGGCACCGGCAGGAAGTACACCGCGGCGGCGACCAGAACCGGAACACCGGCCTTCCACAGATACGGCACCCATGGTCTGCTCACCGGCGCCCTCCGCCCTCAGTCGGCTCTGCCGCGCAACCGGGACCGCACAACTTCCCGGTTCACCGCCGCGACGGCGGTCAGCGGGATGCTCTCGGGGCACACCATCGAGCACTCGCCATAACTCGAACAGGGCCCGAAGTCCTCCTCCATCTGGGCCACCATCGTCTTGGCCCGCCTACCGCGTTCCTCACGGCCGCGGGTCATCACCGCCAGATGCAGGAGCTTCGCCCCGGCGTAGAGATGCGCGGCACCATTGGGGCAGGCCGCCACACAGGCCCCGCACCCGATACACGCGGCGAAGTCCAGCGCGTACTCGGCGTCATCGTGGGGAAGTGGGTCGGCGTCGGCGTCGCCTGCGGTGCCGGCATCCACGGCGACGTGACCACCCGCCGCCATCATCCGGTCGAGCGCGAAGCGGTCCACGACCAGATCCCGCACCACCGGGAACGCCGCCGACCGGAACGGCTCCAGCCGCACCCGTGCTCCGTCGGTGAACGACCGCACGTGCTGGCGGCACGACGGGGTGTTGGCCAGCGGACCGTGCGGGCGGCCGTCGACGGTGATCCCACACGACCCGCACACCCCCTCGCGGCAGTCGGAGTCGAAGGCCACCGGGTCGTGACCCTCGGCGACCAGGTCGTCGTTGAGCCGGTCCAGCAGCTCCAACAGGGACATCTCCGGGGCCGCATCCTCGACGACGTAGGACTGGAAACCACCGGGCGCGGTGGGTTCGGCTTGGCGCCAGATGTCCAATATCAGCTTCACGCGGCACCTTTCAGGCGTAGTTCCTGGTCTGCAGCGGCACCGCGGAGAAGGCAAGGGGCTCGTCGCGGCGTACCGGGGGCCCGTCGCCGTTGTGCTCCCAGGCCGACACGAAGCACCAGTGCCGGTCGTCGCGCTGGGCCTCTCCACCGCTGGTCTGGTGCTCCACCCGGAAGTGCGCTCCGCAGGATTCGTCGCGGTCGAGCGCGTCGACACACATCAACCGCGCCAACCCGAGAAAGTCGGCCACCCGGCCCGCCTTCTCCAACTCCTGGTTGAACTGCGCACCGGTTCCGGCCACGCGCAGGTCCGCCCAAAAATCGGCGGTCAGCGCGTCGATGTCGACGATCGCCGCCTTCAGTCCGGACTCCGATCGCGACACGCCGCATCCCCGGTAGAGGATTTCGCCGAGCCGGCGGTGGAAGCGGTCGGGTCCCTGCGTGCCGTCGATGGACAGCAGCGCGTCCACCCGCCGTTCGACGTCGGCCAGCGTCGCTCTCACCGCGGGCTGGTCGGAGCCCGGCGCGGTGGTGCCGAGCAGTCCTGCGAGGTAGTTCGGAATCGCATAGGGCAGGGTGAACCATCCGTCGACGCAGGCCGACAGCAACGAGTTGGCGCCGAGCCGGTTCGCGCCGTGATAGGTCCATCCCGCCTCACCGGCCACGAAAAGACCTGGTATAGAGGTCATTTCATCAAAGTCACTCCACAGCCCGCCCATCGCGAAATGCGCCCCCGGCGCGATGCGCATCGGCACCTGGTAGGGATCCTCGCCGGTGGCGTCCGAGTACATCGAGAACAGGTTGCCGTACCGTTCGGCGATCTTGTCCCGCCCCAGCTTCCTCAGCGCATCGCGAAAGTCCAGATACACGCTGTTTTTCAGCGGACCCACGCCGTGGCCGGCTTCGATCTGAGCGCGTGCCGCCCTGGACGAGACGTCGCGCGGCGCCAGGTTGCCGTAGGCCGGGTACATCCGCTCCAGGTAGTAGTCGCGCTCGGCTTCGGGAATGTCGTTGGCGGGGCGGTCATCTCCGGACTTCTTCGGCACCCAGATCCGGCCGTCGTTGCGCAGCGACTCGCTCATCAGAATGGTCTTGGACTGCCACTGTGAGTTCACCGGCAGCGCGGTGGGATGAAATTGGATGAATGACGGCGAAGCGAACAGCGCGCCGCGCAGGTGGGCGCGCCACGTCGCACTGGCATTGGAGTTCTTCGCCAGCGTCGACCGGAAGAACACGTTCCCGTAACCCCCGGTGGCCAGCACCACCGCGTGCCCGGTGAACGCCCGCACCTCGCCGGTGATCAGGTTGCGCGTGACGATTCCGCGGGCCACCCCGTCCTCGACGATCAGGTCCAACATCTCACAGCGCGTGTGGAGGTTCACCGCGCCGGCGTCGACCTGGCGCAGCAGCGCCTGGGTCGCGGCGATCTGCAGCTGCTGACCGGTTTGTCCCCGCGTGTAATAGGTCCGCGAGACCTGCACACCGCCGAACGACCGGGTGGCCAGGCTGCCGCCGTATTCCCTGGCGAACGGTGCGCCGATGGCGTTCATGTGGTCGATCACCCGGGCGGATTCCTGAGCCAGCCGGAAGCAGTCAGCCTCCCTGGCGCGGAAGTCGCCGCCTTTGACGGTGTCCTTGACGAAGCGGCGGACGCTGTCGTTGTCGACCTTGCGTCCGCGCGCGGCATTGATTCCGCCCTGAGCGGCCACACTGTGCGCGCGCCGCGGCGTGTCGTGGAAGGTGAAGGACTCGACGCGGTAGCCGAGTTCGGCCAGCGCCGCCGCGCACCCGGCGCCGGCGAGTCCGGTGCCGACGACGATCACGGTGAACTTGCCGCGGTTCAGCGGGCTGACCAGCCGGTAGTCCAGCAGGCGGCGCTCCCAGGCGGTGGCGGGGTCACCTGCGGGAACCCCGCCGTCGACGGGGCCGCCGACGACGCGCAGCGAACCGGGCGCGGTCACAGCAGGCCCAGTTGGACGGCGACGGGGATGGACATGTTGCCGACGGCCACCGACAGTGCAAGCAGAGCACCGAGGGCGACCAGCACCTGGCGGGCGCGGTGGCCGGTGACCCCGAGATCGTTGACCACCGTCCAGAGGCCGTGCACCAGATGCGCACCGAGCACCGCCATCACGAGGAAGTAGAACAGCGCAACCGCAGGCCGCTCGAAGCTGGCGATCAAATTGTCATACGCGTGGCCGGGACGGTACGCAGCACTGGCCGCCGGTCGGGTGCCCGTCGTGAGGTCGAGAATGTGAAAGACGATGAACAGCAGGAGCACGATGCCCCCGGTCAACATCGTTCGCGCGGTGAAGGTGCGCAATGACCGCATACCGGCGCGCCGGAACCGGCCCCGTGCGCGATGTCCGCGGACGGTGAGCATCGTCGCCGCACCGACATGGGCGACGAGACAAGTCAGCAGCACCACCCGGAAGATCCACAGCGCGCCCTCATAGGGCAACAGCGGTTCACCGAGCGTGCGCAGCCAGTGCGCGTACGCGTCGAAATGCGCTGCGCCCGTGTACACCTTCAGGTTGCCGATCATGTGCACGAGGACGAACAAGGCGAACACCACACCCGTGACCACCATGGTCAGCTTGAGCGTCACAGATGAGGGCTGGGTGCGCCACCGCCATTCGCCGCGCTGCCGCATCGGGCCGCGAGCCACCTCGTGACCCGCGTCGGCGTTGTCGGTGGACGCCGTGTCGTCGATGGTGGATGCCACGATCACCCCCGATCTCTGCCCTGTCTCGAAGCTACGCCGCGTCATGGCACCAGGTCGTCGATCGAGCAATCGATCACAAGCCCATGGACGCACCGCCAACGGACTGCCGGCGTCGCTGCCGTAGGCCTACCTACCGGAATGACGTCGCGGCGGGGGCACCGGCATCCGGGCTTTCGTACCGTCCGGTCTTCTCGCCGAGCCGGATGCGATACACCGCGGCGTGTCCCGCGGTGCCGTGCGCGGGCGGCGGTGTGCCGGACCCACCCGGGCGCAGCAGCGGCATCAGCCGGTCGATGAGCAGTCGCAAGCCGTGCTCGGCGTCCGCGCCGTCGAGTTCCTCGACACGGCCCCAGGCGATCACGCTGCGCCAGGCGTTCAAGGTGTCGACGTGCTCCACCTCGAAGCACACGTCGGGATGGGCTCTCATCGCCTGCCATTTCATGCCCTCGGTGGTGTGCCCGTAGACGGCGCCGTCCTGGTACACGTAGCAGACCGGCACCACATACGGGCGTCCCTGGTGAATGCACCCGATGCGCCCGACTGCCTCGGTGCTCAGCAGTTCCTCGATCTCGTCTGGCGCGAGTGTTCCGAGCATGGTCGGCGGCCCCTCTCTCAGTGCTCACCGCATCGGCCGAGCGGTTTGCTCTTGATGGTGATCCGCGCCGGGACGGCCGGGCAGAGCCATCCGGACCACCTCTTAGGGTCTTACGGCCGTAGCAGGCCGGCCGCCGCTCGCCATCCGGGACAGCACCTCGTCCACGTCGACCTCGCGCACGGTCTCGGCCAGCGACCGCTGATGGCCGAACGGATCCCGCAACACCCCGTAACGGTCACCCCAGAACTGGTCCTCGCGCGGCTGGACCACGGTGGCGCGGTGGGTGTACTCGACCTGCCGTCGTTGAACTCGGAGAAGTCGTCGTTGAGGAACACGGTGGGGCCGTTGATCGCCATGCGGGCGTGTGTGACCCGACACATTTCGGGCGGTCCCGGTCAGCGCGGCGCGGTCAGCGCCGGCACCATGATCTCCTCGAGCGATCCCGACAGGTATCGGGCGTACTCCGCCGTGAGGTGGTACTTCCCGGAGTAGACCAGTTGATCGGCGATCACGGCCGGGCAGACCTCGGTGCAGAACCACGGATCGACGTCGACGTAGGTCTGGCCGGTGAGTTCGGCGGCACCCGACCAGCCCGCCTGATCGGGCAGCGCCTCGGCCGCCGGCACCGCGCACCGGGTGAGATCGGCCGGGTTGCTCGCCACGCACTCCGACGGGCTCTCGGCCGGGCGCGGGATGTTGCCGAGCAGGAAGGCCTGCGTGCCCTCGGGCAGTTCGGCGATGGTCTTCACCAGGGCGTCGCGCCACACCCGCGGGGTCGTGTCACGACCGGGCCCCTGATTACCGCCGTCGAAAAACCCGGCCATCACCACGATCTCGGCCTTCTCCTGCCCGATGATCTCCATCCGCCAGTCCTGCCAGTCATCGCACTCGGTGTAGGCGCGCTCGAGTTGCCACTGGTAATAGGTCAGCGCCGCGGGACCACAGTTGCTCTTGGTCAAGGCGATCACCCGCCACCCATTGCGCTTGCCGATCAGGTCGAGGGCTCCATGCCACATCGACGCGGCGGAATCACCGATCAGCACCATGGTTCGGTCGCCGGCGGTGTCACCGAGTGTGCACGGGCCGATGTCGTCGAGCCGGGTCTGCGCCAGCGCGGGTTCGCAACCCTCGATCGACCACTGCTCGGCGTAGTCGCCGCTGGTGGCCAACAACTCGTCGGTGGTGATGTTCGCGGGGAGGTCGCGCAGATCGGCGGCGGCCTGCACCGCCTGCAACACCTCGGCCTGGGGCACCGCAGCCGGGACGGGCGCCGATCCCGAATCCGGGGCCGCAACCGGGGTGTCAATCCCCGCCTGACATCCGGCCGACATCAGTGCTGCGCACATCGCCACGCCCGCAACGGTCTTGGCGGTCAAGCGCATCGTCATTCAACAATCCTTTCGCAGAGAATCAAAACAACTGCTGGACAAGGGGAACCGGCAGGGACCACCGGTGACGCTCGAAGGCGACGACCGCGAACACGATGGCGATGCTCACCGGGACGATGGCCAGACTCAGCCAGGGACGCATCGCAAGTGCCCGGGAGCGACGGATCGGATCCTCGAATGCGTGGTACATGACCGCCGCACCCGCGAAGGTCGCACCGATGAGCAGCCATTGCATCGGCAGGGAGAAATCCTGGCCGATGCGCGCGGCGGTGATGGCGAAGACCGGCCAGTGCACCAGGTAGAGCGAGTACGAGATATCGCCGATGTAGACGGCGGCGCGGCCACTCAGCGCGGTCGTCGGGACCGTGCGCTGCACGCACATCCCGGCAGTGAGGATCGCCGCGGCGCCGAGCACCGGCACGGCGGCGACCCACCCCGGGAAACGGCTGGTGTGATCGAGGGTGAGGACCGACCACACGATCGCCGCGATACCGGACCAGCCGAGGACGGCGGCCGGCACGGCCGAGATCCTGGTGGCCAACCACGGTTGGGCCACCGCCAACAGGGCGCCGATCGCCAACTCCCACGCCCGGGTCAGCGGCGAGAAGAAGGCCTCGACCCCGTTGCCGGAGGTCAACACGATCGAATACGCGTAACTGGCTGCCACGATCGCGATCAGCGTCCCGAACAGGACCGGCCGCAGCGCGGCCCGGCGCACCCGGGCCGCGACGGCGATCGCGAGGATCACCAGCAGTGGCCACACCAGATAGAACTGCTCTTCCACCGCCAGCGACCAATAGTGCTGCAGCGGAGACGGATCACTGCCCAGCCGGGCGTAGTCGGTGCCGGTCTCGATGAAGTGGAAGTTGGCGAGGAACAGCGACGCGGCCGTCGCGTCCGGCAGCACCCGGGCGCCCCGGAGGAAGTTGGTGAGTTCGAACGTGGCGATGACGGTGAGGGTGATCACCAGGGTCGCGGCGGGGACGATCCGTCGCGCGCGTTTGGCGTAGAAGTCGAGGAACCATGCACCGCGCGACCGCGGGGACTCGCGCAGGAGCATCCGGGTGATCACATAACCGGAGATCACGAAGAAGACGTCGACTCCGACGAATCCACCCGAGAAACCCGGCATGCCGACGTGGTCGAGGATGACCACCAGGACCGCGACCGCGCGCAGGCCCTGAACATCGGCGCGCCGGTGGCCGTATGACGGGGCGGGCTGTGCACCGCGAACGGCACCGACTGCAACCGCCACCAGCCCTGCCTCTGCTACCCGTGAACCGCCCGCGCAGCTCCTGCGGGGCAAGTTAGCAGAAGGTTAGGCTAACCTCAATTCACTCCGATGGAGGTGGACGGCCGCGGGCGAGCCTGCGAGTGCCCGGCGGCACGTCGGCCCCGGTTTCGCTCCCCGAGACCCCGGCCCCGCATTTGCTCCAACTGGTGCCGATGAGGCGCGTAGCGTCGACACCACGGGCATTCGGTGAAAGCGAGACGAGATGCGCACCATCGCACTGGAGGAGCATTTTCTCACCGGCGACCTCGCCCACTACAGCGATGCCACCCGTGAACTGGCCCAGCCCCAGGTCTGGCAGGACGCCTCCAAGCGGCTGACCGACCTCGCCGAACAACGCTTGGCAGATATGGACGCCGCCGGTGTCGATGTCGCGGTCCTGTCGTTGACCGCGCCGGGGATTCAGGCCGAGCCGGATCCGCAGGTGGCGGTGGCCAGGGCCGCCGAGGCCAACGACTTCCTGGCCGGGCTGATCGCCGCCAACCCGACCCGGTACCGAGGGTTCGCCGCGCTGCCACTGCAGAACCCGGACGCCGCGGCGAACGAACTGCAGCGCGCCGTCGAGCAACTCGGGCTGTGCGGCGCGCTGGTCAATGCGCACACCTTGGGCAGCTACCTGGACGCGCCGCCGCTGCGGGTGGTTTGGGAGCGCGCCGAAGCCCTGGACGTGCCGCTGTATCTGCATCCGGCGAACGGGTTCGACACTCCGCATGTCATCGGCGGCCATCCCGAGCTGATCGGACCGATGTGGAGTTGGGGCACCGATACCGCCACGCACGCACTGCGGCTGATCTTCGGCGGGGTGTTCGACGACTTTCCCGGGGCCAAGCTGCTGCTCGGGCACATGGGCGAGAGCCTGCCCTATTCGCTGTGGCGATTGGATTCGCGCTGGGACTGGCACCGCCACCACGGCATCGAACTCGAGCTCGAACATCCCTCGAAGTATCTGCGCCGCAACCTCTACGTCACCACCAGCGGGGTGTGTGACGACGCGCCCCTGCTCTGTGCCCTGTCGGCGTTGGGCCCCGAGCACGTCCTGTTCGCCACGGACTACCCGTATGAGGACATCCGCACTGCGACCGCCTTCCTGGCCGGCGCACCGATCGGCGTGGACGATCGCGCCAAGATCAGTCACCGCAACGCCGAGCGGCTGCTGCACATCGATCCGTGACCGGGCGGTGGGCCCGACCGGCGCGCGCCCGACCCTGCCGGCTACCGGCGGTCGGAAGTCAGAGCCGCAGCAGCACCTTGGTGGCGCGACGCTCGTCCATCGCTGCATACCCCGCAGCGGCCTTCTCGAGCGGCAGCGTGAGGTCGAAAACCCTGCCGGGGTCGATCTTGCGGTCCCAGATCAGCTCGATCAGGTCCGGCAGGAACCGACGGACGGGGGCAGGACCACCGAGCAGGTGGATCTCGGAGAAGAACAGCTCCGGGCCGGGGATCGCGACGTCGTGGCTGACGCCCACGAAGCCCATGTGCCCGCCGGGACGGGTCGCGCGGATGGCCTGCATGGTCGATTCCTGCGTGCCGACAGCCTCGATCACGCTATGCGCGCCGAGCCCGTTGGTGAGCTCCTTGATCTTCGCCACGCCCTCGTCGCCGCGTTCTACGACGATGTCGGTCGCGCCGTAGAAGAGAGCGAGCTGTTGCCGGTCGGGATGCCGCGACATTGCGATGATCCGATCCGCCCCGAGCTGCTTGGCCGCGAGAACCGCCATCAATCCGACCGCGCCGTCGCCGACGACCGCAACGGTCTTACCCGGCCCCGCCTCCGCGGCGACGGCGGCGAACCAGCCCGTGCCGAGCACGTCAGAGGCGGCCAGCAGTGAGGGGATCAAATCTTCGTCCGGCTGACCGGGAGTCGGGACAAGGGTGCCGTCGGCGTAGGGGATGCGGGCCTTATCCGACTGGGTGCCGATCGCCACAGACACGAAGGCCGCATTCACACACTTGGATTGATAACCGGACCGACATATCTCACAGGTGTTGTCCGAGATGACGAACGATCCGACGACGAAGTCGCCGACCTTGATGTTCTTCACATCGGCGCCGATCTCCTCGATGATTCCGACATACTCGTGGCCCATCACCTGGTGGTCGGCGGGTTCGAGACCCCGATAAGGCCACAAGTCCGATCCGCAGATGCAGGTCGCCACGAGACGGACGATCGCGTCGGTGGGCTCGATGATCGTCGGGTCGGCACGCTGCTCCACCCGGACGTCCCCGGCGCTGTACATGATTACTTGACGCATGCTGCCGTGCTCCTCCGGGTCGCCGGTCATGGTCCGGATCCACCGATGACGGTGGTCAGCCGCGGCATCGGTCGTCGCTGACCTTTTCCATCCACTCGACGTTGCGTGCGTCGTCCGCCGTGGGGATCGCGATGTGGGTCATCTCGGCACCGCTGCCGGCACCGTGATGATGAAGATCTGCCCACCAGGATGGGTGTGGCTAGATCTACCCTGCGGTCGTCGACACCAAACGCCCTTTACGACCACTCCGCGAGCACCCGCAGCTTGCCGGCCTTCACCGCGGCGTCGCGGCGGCGCCGTTTGAGTTCCGCGGCGAACGGATTTCGCTCGTTGTCCTGGAAGTTCAGCGGCAGCAGCAGTGCCTTGACCAACTTGGGTTCCAGGTACCACGGTTCGGGGTGCTGCACCCAG